>JADMKE010000016.1 GCA_018780035.1 Candidatus Sericytochromatia bacterium | reverse complement strand
ATCGCTCAGAAGTTGCTTAGAAGCCCATCCCGTTCACGGGATTGGGAGTGTCACAGATCACATTCAAGACATCTGTGCAAGAAATTATCAATTTAGAGGGGTACTGCCATGAGTAATGTTATTGAAACGGGTGTCTCATCAGAGAAAATGACTGAAGTATATGCTGTTGCAACATTGATGCGCACCTGTAATTTAACGCCTGATTTTATTGATGCCGCGGTACAGCGTGCCCGTAATTATGAAGGCACAGTTGATTTAATGCTGATGTGGCGAGATGAGCGAGACCCTGAAGAGAGGGATGCTATTATTGCTGACATTCAAGATGCTATTGACGACGGAATTGAGCGCCCGAATCGAGTCACCCAGAAGCCTTATATACGCTTTGAAAAGCTTGAAAGTATTGCTCAAAAAATTCAAGCATTCAAGCAGGAGCTGAGAAACAAGGTGGATGAATGGGGAGGAATTTCGCTACTTGCTACAAAAACAGGCATCCCACAACCATCTCTTAGTCGTTTCTTCAATAGTGCTTCTATGCCTCGTCGGACAACTTTATACAAGATTGCAAACGCACTGAATCTCAGTGAAGACGAGATTGCTACAGACTGGATTCGGTGAAAACGATTCCCCACATCAATGAAAATGATGAAAGTGACATTTACCCAATTTCGCAGAGGAATCAGTTAATTACTCAAAACACCCTTAAATAATGGTGTAAAAAGCAAAAAATGATCATTTTTTGCTTTTCAACTGGGTGCCGCTGAGGTAAAATCGTTACAATTAAGCCATTGTCCCACAAACTATGAAACTATTGAAATAGTGTTTTAAACCACGCTTCCGCTTGCTAAAATGAAGTCCATGCAAGCAGACCCCACCCCCCCGTTTAAAATCTGGATCGATGCCGACGCCTGTCCGCGTCCGGTCAAAGAGATGCTCTACCGCGCCGCTGAGCGCAAGCAGATCCCCCTGGTGCTGGTCGCCAATGTGGTGCTCAATCTACCGACTTCGCCCTGGATCAGCGGTCTGCACGTCGAAAAAGGCGTGGACCGCGCCGATGACGCAATTGTGGCCCTGGTCCAGCCCGGTGATCTGGTGATCAGCGCAGATATCCCACTGGCCGCCGACGCCATTGCCAAAGGGGCCTATTGCCTCAATCCCAGAGGTATGTTTTATACCAAAGACAATATCCACAGCATTTTGAGCATGCGCAACTTAATGGACGAATTGCGCAGCGCCGAAGAAATTCGCGGTGGCCCCAAGCCCTTTGGCACCAAAGACCGCATGGCCTTTGCCAATCAACTCGAACGCTTCCTCAACGGGCAGCGGCCAACCCGCTAAAGTCTGTTGCGCTGGTTAGCGTTATTTCGCTTTTTTGGGCTTGGCTCTGCGCTGGACAGGTGGCCACATATCCGCGTAACGCACATCGGGCATGGTCTCACTCTGGTTGAGCGTGTCGATATACGCCTTGAGTTTGGGCCGGTCGTAGCCGGGCAAGTCAGCCGGTTTGGCATCGGGGCGCACAAACAAGGTGCGCTCACCCAAACGGCGCGAGACCAAGCCTTGCAAACGCTTGCCTTTGCTGAAGATGTGGCGGGCAAAACCATCAGACGCTTTGTCGATGCGCTCGGGCAGGGTGCCGGGGCCGTTGAGGGCCGTGACCACAGGGGAATATTTAAAGCCGAGTCTGCGGCCTTTTTTGTCGATCCCGCCAGGGCCAATATTAAAAGCCAAGGAGGCCAGGGCCGTAAGCTGATTGCGGTTGAGGCCATTGATAACCTCGGGTTTGAGGTGCTCAATTAAAGGCTCAGCATGTTCGGTCAGGTCTTTGATAAACAGCTGTTCAATTTCTTGGGGGCTCAATTTGGCCGTCATCAGGCTTTTGCCATTGAGTTTTTCGCCTGGGCGGATCAAATGGCCCACACCAATGGTGGGATAACCCACACCTTTTTTGCCGCCATCCCAATACATGCGGTCTTCGGTGTGTTCGTAGTTTTCGACCAGGGCAAAGGCATCTTTGCCCATAAAACGCATCAAACCCGCCAAGGTCGGGGGATTTTCGGTATAAATTTCAGCGCCACGATCCACAGGCCCAGCGGGGGCCGTTTCCTCAGGTGTGGTCGGGGTAGTTGGTGTGGTCGGCGTTGTTTCTGGGGTTGCCACCACGGGGGTGGTTGTATCCACCGTGGGGGCGGGCTCCACGGGTTTGGGTTTGGGCGGCAAAGCCGAGACAGTCTTGAGGAAATTATCGTCGATCAAATACAGGGTTTTGCCACTGGGGATTTTATTGGGATCGGCAAAGCCGTTAAAATTGGCCAGACGCTGGGCGTTTTTGAGCACTTCGCCTTCGCTGCCACCGTAGATCAAACGGGCAATATTGACCAAATTGTCGTGGGGCTGAATCAGGTGCTGGCCACCGATCATGTCGCGTTGGCTGGTGTTTACGTAGCCATCATTGGGCTCGGGGCCGACCACATTGAGCAGCACACTGCTGGTAATCGCCTGATTGGCAGCCGTGGGATTGGTCTTGGCGGCAAAAGACACATACTGAAAATCCGAACGGAGTTTGCCTTTGGTGTCCAAACAGACAGATTTGAGCTGGTCAACCAGGGTTTTGAGCACCTCAGGCGTGGGGGCCGACAAATAGACAGAACCAACCTTGATCGCTTTGACCAAACTCAGATCCTGCTGATTGAGTTCGGCCACCAAATTGGGCCCCGTAGACAGATCAAGCACCTGATCGGTGGCGCTGAGCTGAAAAGGCGCATTCACATCGATGCCCAGATCGGCGGGTTTGACCTCGGGCTGTGCCCCCTGGTAGGTCATGCTCAATTTATAACTGTTGACTTCGGTCATGAAACAGATTCCTTTACAGATGTACTTGCTTCAAAATCTTGCCAGAGGGCCAGCAATTGGGGGTCAAAGGGGTCCAGCGACTGGGCCTTGAGCAAAAAGGGGTGGGCCTGTTCAGGATGGCCCTGACTCAACCAGAGATAGGCCAAAGCCAAGTAGGGCTCAGGATAGTCAGGATCGATGTCTATTGCCGCTTGGTAAGAATCCAAGGCATCCAAAAACCACTCTCCCTCGCGGGTGCTGTTTGCCTGTTGCAAAAGCGCTTCAGCCAGCAAACATTGTTCTTGTGCATAGTCTCGTGGAGTCATATGGGTATTGTATCGTGAAAACGGGGGCAAACCTGAAGCACTTCCACAAAAGAAAAACCGGCCCACAAACAGATCTCTGTGGGCCGGTTTGACTCAAAAAGAGTCAGTCTATTTCATAAATTGACGCAACACGGTCTGGAGAATACCGCCATTGCGGTAATAATCCACTTCAACCGGGGTATCGATCCGGCAGCGGGCCTCAAAGCTCAGGCTTTCGCCATTGGCTTTGCGGGCTGTGACCTTCACCATCTGCATCGGTTTGAGATTGTCGTCGATCTCAAACGAGAAGAACTCGCTGCCATCGAGGCCCAAACTGGCAGGGGTATCCCCCTCTTTGAACTGCAAAGGCAAGACGCCCATGCCGACCAAGTTGGAGCGGTGGATGCGTTCAAAGGACTCGGCAATTGCCGCGCGCACACCGAGCAAGAAAGTGCCTTTGGCGGCCCAGTCCCGCGACGAGCCGGTGCCATATTCTTTGCCTGCCAGAATCACCAGCGGCGTGCCGTCGGCCTGGTATTTCTGCGAGGCATCGTAAATGAACATCTGCTCACCCGTGGGCAAATAGGTGGTATAACCCCCTTCGGTGCCGGGAGCCATTTGGTTTTTTAGGCGCACATTGGCAAAGGTGCCCCGGGTCATGACACGGTCATTGCCCCGGCGTGAGCCGTAGGAGTTGAAGTCTCCCGGTTTGACGGCATTGCCTTCGAGGTATTGGGCCGCAGGGGTGCCAACTTTGATCGAACCAGCGGGGGAAATATGGTCGGTGGTGATCGAATCACCCACTTTGACCAAGACCCGCGCTTCGCTGATCGGCTGAATTTTGCCGGGCTCTTGGGCCATGCCCACAAAGAACGGCGGCTCTTGGATATACGTCGAGTCGGTGTCCCATTCAAACAGATCGCCGGGGGTGACCGGAATGGCATTCCACTCGGCATTGGATTGGTCAATGCCGTTGTACATCTGGCCGAAGAGTTCAGGATTGAGGGCATCGTCAAGATGCGCAGCAATTTCGGCATTGCTGGGCCAGATATCTTTGAGATAGACCGGGTTGCCGTCTTTGTCACTGCCCAGCGGATCTTTGACCAGGTCAATGTCCACGGTGCCAGCCAGGGCATACGCCACAACCAGCGGGGGCGAGGCCAAGAAATTGGCTTTCACACTCTGGTGCACACGGCCTTCAAAGTTGCGATTGCCTGAGAGCACGCTGGCGGCGATCAGATCGCCTTCTTTGATCGCGGCTTCAACGGGCTCAGGCAGGGGGCCAGAATTGCCGATACAGGTTGTGCAGCCATAACCAACCAGGTTAAAACCCAATTGGTTGAGGTAAGGCGAAAGCCCTGCGCGATCGAGGTACTCGGTCACGACCCGCGAGCCAGGGGCCAGCGAGGTTTTGACGTAAGGCTTCACACTCAGACCTTTTTCGACGGCTTTTTTGGCCACCAAACCCGCGCCCAAGAGCACGGAAGGGTTGGAGGTATTGGTACAACTGGTGATCGCGGCAATCACGACATCGCCGTGTTTCATCGCAAGCTCTGTGCCATTTTTGTAGAGACCGGTATTGCCGAGTTTGTCTTCGCTCAAAGCAAAGCCACTGGTGGGTGCGGTGCTGGTCAGCGCTGCTTTGAAGGTCTCTTGCATTTGGCTGAGATTGACGCGGTCCTGGGGGCGTTTGGGCCCGGCCAGCGAGGGCTGAACGGTGGACATATCCAATTCGAGATTGTCGGTAAAGACCGGATCAGGGGTGGCGTCGGTGCGGAAGAGGCCCTGGGCCTGGGTATACGCTTCGACCAAGCTGACCAGATCAGCACTGCGGCCGCTGCGCGAAAGGTAGCGCAGGCTTTCGCTGTCGACCGGGAAGAAGCCCATGGTGGCACCGTATTCGGGGGCCATATTGGCAATCGTGGCGCGATCGGGCAGAGAGATATTGCTCAAACCAGAACCGTAGAACTCCACAAATTTACCCACCACGCCTTTTTTGCGCAGCATTTGCGTAATCGTCAGGGTCAAGTCGGTGGCGGTCACACCTTCGGGCAGACTGCCGGTGAGTTTAAAGCCCACAACTTCGGGAATCAACATGTAGATCGGCTGACCGAGCATGACGGCTTCGGCTTCGATCCCACCCACGCCCCAACCGACGACACCGAGGCCGTTGATCATGGTGGTGTGAGAGTCGGTACCCACGAGTGAATCGGGATAAGCAACGGTATTATCGCCTTCGCCCGAAGACCAGACGCCCCGTGCCAAATACTCCAGATTGACCTGGTGCACGATCCCGCGACCGGGGGGCACCACGCCAAAATTATCCAGGGCCTGCTGGCCCCAGCGCAGAAATTCATAGCGCTCGCGGTTGCGCTCCATTTCGATGTCTATGTTTTGCTGGAACGAAGCAGCGGTGCCAAAATGATCGACCTGCACAGAGTGGTCAATCACCAAATCGACAGGGCAAATCGGGTTAATTTTTTTGGGGTCGCCACCCATGCGCGACATCGCCGCACGCATCGCAGCCAAATCGACCACGGCGGGCACGCCTGTAAAGTCTTGCAGAATCACGCGGGCCGGTTTAAACGGAATTTCTTCCTGCACAGGCTGGGCAGCATTGTATGTGGCCAGTTTTTTGACATCCTCGCGGCTGACGACGTAGTCATCACAGTTGCGCAAAACGGATTCGAGCAAAACCTTGATTGAAAAAGGCAGGGAGTGAATGCCAGAGAAACCCTGCTCAGCCAATTTGGAAAGGCTGTAATAATAGACGGTTCCTGAACCTGTATCCAATGCGGTACGGGTTCCCAGAAGATCGTGTGTGCTCATGAAGCGTTCCTTTCTGGTTATAAAGAGTACAGACTCATGATACACCCCTCCGGGGACATCCGGCCCGAAAGCACAGCGAAGTGATTCAAAAACAGGTATAATTGAATTTAATCTTTGAGGGTAGTCATAGTTAATGGCACGTATTCTTGTAGCAGATGATGACGCGTTTATCTTGCAGTTCATCGATAAGGTCTTGCGCAGCCAGGATCATGAAACCATCCTGACGAGTAACGGTGAGCAGGCTTTGGACATGTTTCAACAGAGCACACCCGACTTGGTTTTGCTGGATGTGATGATGCCCAAATTGGATGGATTTCAGGTTTGCCAGCAAATTCGCAGTCGCGATCCACTGGTTCCGATTCTGATGCTCACGGCGCGCATGCAGGTCGAAAACAAAGTCAAAGGCCTCGACAGCGGTGCCGATGACTATATCACCAAGCCCTTTGATCGGCTTGAACTGATCGCCCGGATTCAGGCCGCACTGCGCCGCCAAGAGGCCTTACACGGCAAAAATTCTGCCCCTGTGGCAGAGGGCATCAGCGTCAGTGATTTGAGCCTGCACTTTAAAAGCTGGCAGGCCGATTACCGCAAAACGCCGATCAAACTCTCACGCACCGAATTTAAGCTTTTGCGCATTTTTTGTGAATATGCCGATCAGGTATTGGACCGTGATTTTTTATTAAACACAGTCTGGAATTACAAAAATACAGGCACCACCCGCACAGTGGATAATTTTATTATGCGTCTGCGCAAAAAACTGCAAACAGTGGTCGAAGAACATGGTGAAATCTCGCCATTTCTGGAAACCCTCTATGGTGTGGGCTATCGCCTCAATTGTAGCGATGAGCCCCCCATTCACACCTTCAAATAACAACTGATTCAGCATTGCAAGGAACATTCTATGAAGAAATGGGATCATCAGCATCTCGAAAACACCCCTGAGGCCCTGGAATCTGCGATTTGTAGGCATATTCGCTACCAACTCGCCAGCCGCCTCGACAATCTCTCCCGTGGCGATCTCTACCAAGCCACCTCGTTGGCCGTGCGCGACCGGCTGGTCGAACGCATGCTCGAAACCGAAAAACGCTACGAAAATGCCCAGGCCAAACGGCTCTATTACCTCTCAATGGAATTTTTAATGGGCCAGTTTTTGGAGAACAACCTCTACAATTTGAATATTCTCGAACCGACCCGCTTGGCCCTGCACAATTTGGGCGTCGATCTGCGTGAAATCTGCGATTACGAACCCGATGCCGCCCTGGGCAATGGCGGTTTGGGGCGTTTGGCGGCCTGCTTTTTGGATTCGATGGCAAGTTTGAATCTGCCTGGTTTTGGCTATGGCATCAATTACGAATTTGGCCTGTTTAAACAGGAAATCCACAACCATTGCCAAGAAGAAAAACCCGATCATTGGCTCGAAGAGGGTACCCCCTGGGAGATCGAGCGCCGCAGCCAGGCCTGCCTGATTCCGGTCTATGGTCGGGTCGAACATGCCGCAGATGCCCAGGGTGACTACAACCCAATGTGGGTCAATTGGCGCGTGCTCATTGGCGTGCCCCACGATATCCCAATTGTGGGTTACGGTGGCCAGAGTGTGAACTTCTTGCGCCTATTCAGTGCGCGCTCGTCCCACGAATTTGACATGCAAATCTTCAACCAGGGCGACTATATCCGCGCTGTCGAGCAGAAAATTGCCACCGAAACCATTTCCAAGGTGCTTTACCCCTCCGACTCCATCGAAGCGGGCAAAGAACTGCGCCTGCTGCAGGAGTATTTTTTGGTGGCCTGCGCTTTGCAAGACATTGTCAACACCCACCTCAAGCAACACAGCGATCTGCGCAATTTACACAGCAAAGCAGCGATTCAGCTCAACGACACCCACCCCGCTCTGGCCGTGGCCGAGTTGATGCGTCTGCTGGTAGATGAACAGCAATTGCCCTGGGACAAAGCCTGGGATATCACCCGCTCGACCTTGGCGTATACCAACCACACCCTGATGCCCGAAGCCCTGGAAAAATGGCCTGTGAACCTGATGGCCAAAGTCTTGCCCCGCCACTTGCAATTGATGCGTGAAATCGAACGCCGCTTTATGCAGCAGATAGAGTTGCAATGGCCGGGTGATAAGCTCAAAGCGCAAAAAGTCTCACTGTTTGAAGGCGAAGGTGAATACAAACAGGTCCGCATGGCCCATTTGGCGATTCTCGGCAGCCACTCAGTCAACGGCGTTTCGGCCCTGCACACCGAACTGATCAAAGCTCAACTCGTGCCTGAGTTCTATCAACTCTGGCCGGAAAAATTCAACAACAAAACCAACGGGGTCACCCCCCGGCGCTGGCTGCTCAAAGCCAATCCCCTGCTTTCAGGGCTGATCAGCGAAAAAATTGGCAGTGGCTGGATCTCCGATCTCGACCAATTGCGTCAATTGGAGCCCCTTGCCACAGACAGTGCCTTTCAAAGTGAGTTTATGCGCATCAAACGCGCAAATAAAAGCCGCTTGGCCCGCGTGATCGAAGAGACCACCCACTATCTGGTGGATCCCGACTCACTTTTCGATGTGCAGATCAAACGCATGCACGAATACAAACGCCAATTGCTCTGCCTGATGCACGTGGTTCATGAATATTTAACCATCGTCGAAGAGGGCAAAGAGCTGACCGTGCCCCGCACCTATATCTTCGCAGGCAAAGCTGCGCCAGGTTATTGGGCAGCCAAACAGATCATCCGCCTGATCAACCAAGTCGGCGCAGTGATCAATACCGATAAACGTGTGGGCGATCAGCTCAAACTGGTCTTTATCCCCGATTACCGTGTCTCCCTGGCCGAGAAGATCATTCCTGCCGCAGATTTAAGTGAACAGATCTCCACCGCTGGCAAAGAGGCCTCGGGTACGGGCAATATGAAATTCGCCATGAATGGCGCGCTGACCATTGGCACCCTCGATGGGGCCAATATTGAAATTGGCGAAGAGGTCGGCGACGACAATATCTTTATCTTTGGCCTTAGAGCCGAAGAGATTCAAGCCATGCGCGAAAAAGACAGCTACGATCCCTGGGTCTATTACCAAGATCCGGCAGTCAAACGCGTGATTGACACGTTTAATTCGACCCGTTTTTGCGCCGAAGAGCCTGGCATTTTTGAGTGGCTGTTTGAATCTCTCACGACCCAGGATACGTATTTCCATCTGGCGGATTTCCCTGCCTACATTGCCGCCCAAGAACAGGTGGGGCAAAACTACCTCAAGCGTGAAGACTGGGCCCGCAAAGCGATTCTCAACGTGGCACGGATCGGCAAATTTTCAAGTGATCGCACCATCAGCGAATACGCCAAAGAGATTTGGCAAATCTCACCGGTTTTGGCGTGAGGCACGGAACTGGGCTTGCTTTAATCCTGCTTTTACTTGGGAGTTGGCTCGGCAGCGCAGCCAGCACAACAGCAACCCCCCAAGAGGCGTATTCAGGTACTGAGAGCATGGGTTCCGAAATTCGGGTAGAAGCCCATGGCTTTGCCTTGGTTCCCCCACCCGGTTGGAGCGAAGAAATGCTCACTGATGCCAATCGACCGTTTCCCCAAGCCGTCTTCAAATTGCTGGGCCCCAATCACAGTGAGTCAAATCTCGAACTCACCCTCTCCCTGCAGCCGATGCCCCCGATTGCCTTAAGTGAACTGCCTGAACACATGCCCAAAGGCTATCACAAATTGTTTGCAGGCTGGGAAACGCTCCAGTCTGAGCTGATTGAACTGCCAGATAAACGCCAGATCTATCTGCTCAGTGGGCGTTTTCAGCTTCAGGGTCAAACCCTCGCCATGCAGCAGTATTTTATTCCCGGACGCGACAGCGGGGGATTTTTGCTGACCTATCTCTGCCAGGCCAAGGACTATTCCCAATGGGCAGAAGTCTTCAGGGCCTCGGCTTTAAGTTTGCGGCTTTTGCCTCAAAGCTAAAGCCGACAAATTCAAGACAGGGCAAAAAAGACAAAAGCGTGCCTGGCAGGAGTCGAACCTGCGACACCCGGCTTCGGAGGCCGGTGCTCTATCCACTGAGCTACAAGCACGTTTTGTGAATGACTTCACGTTTTGTCATTCTAACACAAGCTATTTGGCTTTGAGTATCTTGCCCAGCTCGGCTTTGAGTTGCTCCAGATTCCAGGTCGCAGAGAGGGGCTCACGCGGGTCTGACATAATGGTGTGGTCTTTGAGCACAAAACCTGCGGCTTTGACCTCGTCGATATATGTCACCAGCCGTTTGGTCTCCCCCCAAATGCGCTCTTTGCACTGCTTGGCACAGTTTTTCCAGGAGCGATCAAAATCGTCGCGCAGGCTTTTTTGGGCGCCTTCGAGGTAATTGATCTTCACCACAGCATGGCGCCAGCGGACCCCTTCCCACTGGGGCTTGGCCACTTCATCGCGGAAGTATTGCAACACGGGGTCTTTGTCCATTTCGGGGCGCTTAAA
Organism: Candidatus Sericytochromatia bacterium; assembly: GCA_018780035.1. Taxonomy (GTDB): domain Bacteria; phylum Cyanobacteriota; class Sericytochromatia; order UBA7694; family UBA7694. The sequence continues at coordinate 533,079 of JADMKE010000016.1, read as the reverse complement.
CACATCTGCGATAAATTTGAGGTTCTGATCGGTTTTTTCAGAAACCCCACTGCTACCGCGCATACCGTTAAACTTGTCTTCAATTGAGTCGACATATTTGAGTTGTTCAGCGGAGACCGTTTTGGCATCGTATTCCCAGGTACGCCACTCGCCGACATAGAGACCAATTCGGGCCACCCGTGAGCGCAGGGCTTTGATCTGCTCAGAGACAGGCCCATATTGGGGGTGGCTCTTCATTTCGGGCCAAGGCGGGGTAAAGGTCCAGCGGCGCAAATCGTCGTAACTGGGTGGGGTGCCGACCCGCTCCAAAACCTTGCGAGGCGATGCTGCCACAGCCGCCAGATAGGTTTCCCAGGTCTGGATTTTGGCACGGGTCTCCTCAATATTGCGATCCAGGCTCTGCATTTTACGCGTGTCTTGGGGAGAGACCCCACCCGGCAATTTGATCGGCAATTGCGGAAACTGAGCCAAAGCTGGCCCTGCCACACCCGCAGTCAGAATCAGAGCGGCAAAAAAGGTCAATTGCAAATTGTGTTTAGCCATAAAAATACTCCCATCATAATTGTAAAAGATTGAAAACCCCTGTGAGACATGCTTTGGGTAGTATACGCCTCGCTTGGGGAATCAACCAGCAGGGCCAACACATCCAAAATGTGACCCCGCTCGCATGCAAAGGACTCAGCAAAAACCCTTGCGACAAAGCCCTGAAACAGGTAGAATGATTCTCAATTGTCAGTCATGACATTTTTCGGGCGGTTAGCTCAATGGTAGAGCATCTCGTTTACACCGAGGAGGTTAGAGGTTCGAGTCCTCTATCGCCCACCTTCCCCACCCTCATTTCAAAACAAATTCTCCGCCCCCCCCTTTATCTTTTCTTAATTTTGTGATAAGATTTACTTAATTTTCATTGAGGTTTGGTTATCCCCATGTCACAGCACAATTCGACCCGCTCCGGCCTCGTTTCTTTGGCCCTCGCTTCTTTGGCGCTCTTAATCGGTTGTAATGCCGCCCCTCAGGGCTTCGCTCCAGCCAATAACGCCAATGTTCGCGCCAATTCAGCGCCCCAATTGTCCACCATGGCCAATTTTGAGCCCACTTTCCAAAATTCTTTTGTCTCCCGGCGTCCCCTGGCCCGCACTGGCAACAGTATTGTCAAGGTGGCTTACCAGAACAACGCCCAGGCCAGTCAATTGGCTGAACTCGGCATGGACATCTGGATGGTGACCCCCAAATACATCATGGGTCAGGTCAACGAAGAGGTTTTTCAACGTCTGCAAATGAGCCGTTTGAACTTTTCTCTGATCAGCCCCGAACGCGGTATCAGCGCCAAAAACGACTTTGATCCCCAGTACCACACCTACGATGAAATGCTGGCCGAATTGCGCCAAGTTGCTCAGCAATACCCCCAATTGGCCAAATTGCACGATGTGGGTGATACCTGGCAGAAAGTCAACGGCGAAGGCAATCGCGATCTCTGGGCCCTGAATATCACAGGCCCTGGCGACGGCAGCCAGAAACCCGGCATCGTCTTCTTTGGCAATCACCACGCCCGCGAATTGGTCACGGTTGAAATTCCACTGATCCTGATCAAACACCTGCTCGAAGGCTACGGTAAAGATCCCCGCATCACCGAATTGCTCAATACCCGCGATGTCTGGATTGTGCCCATGGTCAATCCCGATGGCCATGTCGAAGCCGAAAAAGGCGCCAACTGGCGCAAAAACATGAACAAAAACGACGGCAACCGCTATCGCGGCGTCGACTTGAACCGCAACTACGGCCACAAATGGAATACCGGCGGTTCATCCAACTCTCCCAGCAGCGACACCTATATGGGTAAAGCGCCTTTCTCCGAGCCCGAAACCCAGGCCGTCCGGGATTTTGTTAAAGCCCGTCCGAATCTGAAGATCATGATGAGCTACCACAGCTTCAGCAATTTGATCCTCTGGCCCTGGGGCTACACCAAACAGCGGGTCAATAACCCCAAATTGGTGGAAATGGGCACCAAACTGGGTCAGTTGACCGGTTACACCCCCCAACAGGCCGCAGATTTGTATGTCGCCTCAGGGATTACCGATGACTTCACCTTTGGTGAACTCGGCCTGATGTCGTTCACGACCGAAATTGGCAGTTGGGGCGACGGCTTTGATCCCCCCTACTCCCGTGTGGCCCAGTTTTGGAATGAGAACCGCGAAGCTGCGCTGTATCTGATTGATAGCGCCGGCAAACTCGGTCGCTAAAAATTACGTCACCCCCTCCTAAAAAGGGAGAGCTTCGGCTCTCCTTTTTTCTTGGCCCTGAGCGGAGCCGAAGGGTGGTATATTGATGACAGACTCAAACAGAAGGAATCACCTGCCATGATCACGATTAAAAGCGCGCGCGAAATTGAATTGATGCGCAAAAGCGGCCGACTTGCGGCCCAAACCCTGGACATGATCGCCGAACATATCAAACCCGGCGTCTCAACCGAAGAACTCAATACCCTCTGCCACGATTTCATTGTCTCCCACGGTGCCTACCCCGCGCCCTTGAATTACAAGGGCTTTCCCAAGAGCATCTGCACCTCGGTCAACGATGTTGTCTGCCACGGTATCCCAGATAAAAAACACATTCTCAAAGACGGGGATATCGTCAATGTCGATGTCACCGCCTTGCTCGAAGGCTTTCACGGCGATACCAACCGCACCTATTATGTCGGCACCCCCTCTGAGGAGGCCCGCAAATTGGTGGAATTCACCGAAAAGGTCTTACACGAGGCGATTGGCATTGTCAAACCCGGCATGCATGTTGGAGATATTGGCCATTTGATCCAAACCCGTGCTGAAGCTGAAGGTTATGGCGTGGTGCGGGAATTTACAGGCCACGGGATTGGCCGCGGCTTCCACGAAGCCCCTTCGATTCCTCACTATGGCAACCCTGGCAAAGGCCCCAAAATCCGCAAAGGCATGACCTTTACGATCGAACCCATGATCAACCTCGGCAAACCAGACCTGCACGTGCTCTCCGATGGCTGGACGGCGATCACCAACGACGGCAAGATCTCAGCTCAGTTTGAACACACCCTGGTCGTGACCGACACTGGCGCAGAAATTCTGACCCTCTCCAACTGATGCAAAGCGGCCTGTACGTCTGCGCCACGCCGATTGGCAATCTGCAGGATATTACCCTGCGGGTGCTCGGTGCGCTCAAAGAGGTGGATCTGATTCTGGCAGAAGACACGCGCCACACGCGCAAATTGCTCACCCATTTTGAGATCAACACACCCTTGCGCTCTTTGCACGAGCACAACGAGTATGAGCAGATCCCCGCCCTGCTGGCTGAGCTAGCAGGCGGGGCATCTTTGGCCCTGGTCAGCGATGCGGGCCTGCCTGCGGTTTCAGACCCCGGTGCAGAGCTGATCAAAGCCGTGCGCGAACAGGGTTACCCGGTCACGGTTTTGCCCGGCCCCTCAGCTGTCACCACCGCGCTGCTGCTGTCGGGAATGGCTTCGGGCACAGGCTTTGGCTTTATTGGCTTCTTGCCACGGGCCTCAAAACAGCGCTTGGAACTGCTGGAGCAATACAGCCGCTTGGCTCTGCCACTGATCTGCTTTGAATCGCCCCACCGGCTCAGCTCCACCCTGGCCGATCTCGAAGCGGTGCTCGGCAACCGCGAAGTGGCCGTCTGCCGCGAATTGACCAAAATCCACGAAGAGGTGATTCGCTTTCCCCTGCCCGAATTGCGGGCCTATTTTGCCCATCACCCGCCCCGCGGGGAGATCACGCTGGTGATCGCCCCAGCAGAAGAGCTGGAGGCACCCGCTGAAGTGGCCGACAGCGAAAGCGTGCAAACTGCCTGGCGGGAATTGCAGGCCCTGGGCCTGAACAAAAAAGAAGTGCAAGAGACGCTACAGGAGCGCTTTGGGCTCAGCCGCAATGAGCTGTATGGACTCTTGTTGGGCAAAGCTGAGAGCTAGAGCAAACCTGCGCCAGGAAGATTTTGCAACTCAAACCGAGTAAAGTTAGTTCATCACACTGCCCAACTGCCCAACAATATCATCAATCTTAAAATGTCACGTATCAACCCTGATTCTTAGGCACTCTCGCTGAGGTTGTAAAAAAATTGTAATTTTTTGACCTATTTTACATATTTTCAGCAAACAAACCTTCACATATCCACGTATCATGGTTAAATAAAATAGATCAGCAAAAATGATCATATATTCAAAAATATATTGAAAAATTTTAGTCGTATTAATTTTTAAAGCATAAAAACTTAATCAATCTTTTTATTTCTTTTATTTTCTCTATTTTTTGTATACAATCAAATTTTTTGACAAAGATTATGAGCCAGAAATAGCGGGTCTATTTAAGAGTCCAATGACAATAATCTAATAATTTGGAGATAACGGATGAAATCATTTTCTTCCCTTTCTGCAATGGTGTTGATCCCTTTATTGGGATTACCATTGGCTTGTGTCCCCATCCCCCCCCAAAATCTTGCCGAAGTTAAAACCAATCCATTGCCCGTTCCCGCAATTCAGAAGCCCCTTTCCCCCAGATCGGTCAGTTCTCAACCCCAGCAACCTTCCCCCCAAACAGAACCCCCACTTCCTCCCAAACAGGTGACACAGCCCATTCCTTCATCAAGTCCATCCGTCGCCCCCAAGAAACCCTTGGCCTCTTTTTTAGAGTTGATCGTGCCAGAAAGCCTTGCGATGGGTGAAACGGCTCAATTGGTAGCACGTGTGAAAGACGCCACCGGCCAATTGATGGATGCCAAAGATTATGAGCTGGAATGGACGTCCAGCCAGCCAACAGGAATTGGGGTCGATGCCGCAGGCCGTGCGACAGGTAAGATCAACTACGGATTTTCAGATATTTATGTGCATGTGGTCGGAACAACCTTGGTGACCCATAAAATTATTTCTCTTGTTGGAGGCTCTTCCGGCGGAGGAGGAGGTGGAGCAGCTGCCCCGCCACCCCCTCCTCCACCCGTGGCACTGGCACCCGGCACCCCCGTTTTGACCTCTTTGTCTGCCACAGCCGACTTCAATGGCAGCACATTGACCCTGACAGGTACAGACTTTGACGCCACAGCCGCCAACAATACGGTGAAATTTGGCAATACCGCAGCAACCGTGACGGCGGCGACGGCAACCAGCCTGACGGTCACAGTGCCCGCGGGTCTTTCTGGCGCTCAGCCTGTCACTGTAACCGTAAATGGAAAGACTTCTGCCGCAAGCAATTTTGAAATAAAACCAGATATCACAACCCTCTCAGCCGCAAATGGCGTGGGGGGCGATACCCTGACGATTACGGGTACTGGCTATGATGCCGGAACAGCAGCCAATAACAAAGTCAAATTTGGAAATACCCAAGCAACCGTCACTGCCGCGACAGCGACCACACTCACCATCACCGTTCCCTCAGATGCTCCAAGTGGGGTCCAGAATGTCAGTGTCCAGGTGGGTCATCAGACCAGTGGGATCGCAGCGTTTAGCATCAAGCCCGTGATCACCAGCTTGAGTGCCAGCGCAGGCATTGTGGGCAGTTCCTTGACCATCACAGGCAGCGGTTTTGATGCAACGCCAGCAAACAACACAGTCAAGTTTGGCACGATCACGGCGACCGTCACAACCGCTACCCCCACCAGCTTGACTTTGGCCGTACCCGCCAATGCATCGGGCCTGGTGAACGTCACAAATACCGTGGGGGGGCAAACAAACACAGGCACAAATAATTTTGCCGTTCGCCCCAATATTCTCAGCATGAGTGGGGTCACAGGCAAAGTGGGGTCATCAGTGACCCTGACAGGTACTGGCTTTGATGCATTGCCAGCCAATAATATCGTGATGTTTGGTCTGGCCCGTGGTCTGGTCACAGCAGCCACAGGTGGCAGCCTGACCGTGAACGTGCCCAATGCCGCCGGAGGCAGCCAAAATGTGACCGTACAGGTCGGCACCCAGACCAGCAATTTTACGATTTACACCATTATTCCTGAAATCACAGCACTGAATTCTACCGCAGGAAGCAGCGCAGGTAAGCTCAATCTGGTCAGACGGGAGGTTTTAACCATCTCAGGCACAGGCTTTGATCTGGTGACCCTGGCCAATAATACGGTCAAATTTGGGGGAACGCCAGTGGCCGCATTTGGCTTTTCGGGTCAGGACATCAAAGTTCTGATCCCCGTGGGTCTGACCACGGGCGATCTGCCCATGACCGTTGAAGTCTTTGGACAAACCAGCAACAGCATAACCGCCACCGTACCTGTGGTCGGTATTAACCTGACCGGAGGATACAAATGAAGATTCACACCCTAAAACGCCCCTTATTGGCTCTCTCTCTTTCACTTTTGCTGGTGGCCTGCCAAAGTACACCGGATTCACTTTCCCGCTCCACAGCCCCGGCCCAAAATGCAGCTCAACCAGAGGGTTCCGCTCTTGCCAAGACTGTTCCCGGCACCCAAACACCTGAGTTCAAACCCGTTTCTCAGCCGGTCTCGGCTTCGTCCGAAGCCAAACTGCCTGTCGAACCTGTGGTGCTCCAGCCCACGCCGGGTTTAAAAGCCAAACCTGAGCTGCAAGCCGAACTCAAAGCAGAGGGCAGTCAGATCTTTTTGAATATGCAATTGCCTTCACAATCCGACTTTCACACCCAGGCGATAGATTTTGCCAGTTCCACCAAGGTAACAGCCACCGTGACAGATACCAACGGCAATATCTACAAACCTGTCGGGGCCGATGTCAATGGCCAGGTTGCTTACCCCGTCAGTGGCAATCTCAGTCTGACCTTTAACAATGTCTACCCGGATCGCCTGCTGATTGCCGAGTTGACGGTTTCTGACACTTCAGGCGTCCAGCCGCAAACCGAACTGGCTTTGGCTTTTTCGCATCTTTCAGGCAGCACAGCCAATATCCTGATGAATTTTGCCACCACCCCGGCCGGTCGGGCCATGAAAGCCCTGCTGCAGGCGGACCCCACACGGGCACGGGCCATCGATCTGACCGCTTTGAATACCCTTTGTGATACCATCACAGGCAAAAGTGGTGTCTATCCAACCCTGACCTATACTACCCATCCCGCCCTGGTCAACGTGGCGCAATTGGCCACAGATCTGGCCACCCAGGATCCGGGTTCGCTGCTGGCGAGCACCTATCGCAAAACGGTGGGAACAGTCAATGTGACACTCTCAGGGCTGGCTCTTGGCTCAGAAAACGTGGATTTGCAGGTGATTGATGCAACCAGCGCGATTCAGACTGCCAGAACAAACGGGGGGCCTTTTGCCTTCAGCAATGTAGCTCCTGGCAGTGGTTTGAAGGTCTTAGTAAAGAACAACTCTGTGGGAACAACTTATACTTATACACCTTCTCCTGCGACCTTTACGTTGGCTGAAGGAGCCACGCAAAATGTGACAATTACAGCCACACCAGCAACACCGACGATCACCGGGTTGAGTACAAGCACCGGCACCATTGGCAGCAGCCTGACCATTACAGGCACCAATTTTCATAGCAGCATATCTGGCAATGTGGTCAAGTTTGGCAGTACCAATGCTACGGTCACAGCGGCGTCCGCGACCAGCCTTACCATCACCGTTCCCACCATGGCGGGTACCCAAAACGTAACCGTCAGTGTCGGGGGCCAGACCAATACAGGCACCCATAACTTTACTGTTTTGCCCAGTGTAAACTCAATCAGTTCAAACCCAGCACTTTTGGGAGCCAGCGTGACGATCAATGGCACCGCGTTTGATCCCACTCCTGCCAATAACACGGTTAAACTTGGCAGCACAACGCTGACGGTCACAGGCGGAACCGCCAGCAGTTTGAATGTGACGATCCCGGCCAGCGGTTTTTCGGGTCAGCAAACAATCAGCGTGACCGTAGGAACACAAACCAGCCCACAAACCAATAATTTCAATATCCGTCCGACCATTGCCAGTCTGAGTGCTGCTAATGGCAAGGTAGGCGATACGCTCACAATTACAGGCACAGGCTTTGATGGCACAACTGCCAGCAATAATACCGTCCGTTTCGGCAGCGCTACGGCCACGGTTACAGCGGCCACCGATACCAGTTTGACTGTCACAGTACCTTCCGGTGCCTTCGGAACCAGCAACGTCACGGTTGGTGTGGCAGGAGTCACCAATACGGGCACAAATAATTATGATGTGATACCGGTAATCACTGGTCTGAGTCCTGGACTTGGTACTGTTGGGAGCAGCATTACCCTGACCGGGACTGGTTTCAGCACCAATCCGAGCAGCAACACGGTGAAATTTGGCACCACCACTGCGACAGTAACGGCTGCAACATCGACGAGTTTGACTGTGACTGTTCCAAATGGATTTGGCTCACCCAATGTAACTGTAAAAGTTGGTCCACAGACCAATGCAGAAACAAATAGTTTCATCATCGTTCCAGCTATCACCAGTCTCAATCTAACCCAGGTAAGGGTCAATGGCCTTTTAACGATTACAGGGACAGGATTTAATAATACAGCGGCGAATAACACAGTTAAATTTGGAACGACGACGTCAAATATCAGGTTTGCGTCTAATACCAGTATAACCTGCTATGTCCCTTCGTTTCCTTTGGGTAGCACGTTGGACGTTACAGTGACTACAGGGGGGCAAACAAATTCAGGCATTCACAATGTTTCAATTGTTCCTGGTCTTGATCACCTGTCAAATGCCTATGGTCTCCCAGCCGGGGGGTACCAGATTATCCTGACAGGAACATATCTGACAGGAGCCACCAGTGTCAAATTCGGTAGTACAAATGCCACATCCTTTACGGTTAACAGTGACACCCAAATTACCGCAACGGTTCCAGCAGGTACAGGAGCACAGAATGTTATTGTTTCGACGCCAGGAGGCGATACCCCTGCAGATAGGCCGTTTACTTATACCACAGCATTCAAGAATGCTCCACAGGGTGGTACGACAACCACCTATTATGGTGTGGGTTACGGAAATGGCCTGTATGTTGCAGCCGGAAACTCGGGAAGAATTGAGACTTCGCCAAACGGTACGGAATGGACGAACATGGCCTCATCAGGTTACAACACGCCTGAAGATGTCGGTTTTGGAAACGGACTTTATCTGATGGTTGGAGGCGATGGGACCGGAAACGCGGGTGTGATTTATTCCTCCAGTGATGCAAATGCCTGGACCCAACGAACGACAAGCGTAAACAAGACCTTACTCGCACAGGCTTATGGAGCAGGAACCCATGTTGTTGTGGGCAAAGAGGGTGTGATTGCTAGTTCTCCTGACGGCATCACATGGACCAACCGGACGTCTGGGATCACAACGGATTTGAATGAAGTCATCTTTGCCAATGGCAAATTTGTCGCTGTTGGAGCCGATGGCAAAGTCCTGATTTCTACAGATGGCTCAACATGGACCAACAATACCATCACGGGTAACCCAACTTTAAATGGGGTGAGCTATGGTGCCAGTGTATATGTGGCAGTGGGGGCAAGTGGTCAAATCTTTACTTCGCCTGATGGCAGCACATGGACATCACGGACTTCGACGACCAGCGTGACGCTTAAAGCGGTTACGTTTGGTGATTCCAAATTTGTGGCAATAGGCACGGATGAAGCGGTTCAATCCTCTGATGGCATTACCTGGACAAGTCCATCGCCATTAAGCCTTTTTGCAGGTCCATTCAATTTGGTGGATATCGCCACCAATGGGGAAAGTATCGTGGCAGTACAATCTAACAGTGGTAGGCCAGGGCAATTTATCTTCACAAAAGGTTTTTAAGCTGAATTTGTGGAGATGAGGCACGTTTGCGTCCCACTTTAAGTGGTTTTCTGGGCAATATTCGCTTTTGATCTAAAGAGCGAGAGTGATATGCCCATTTCGCCACTCCAGTAGCAGCGGCGGATGCACAGGCCGATAGCGCTGATCCAGAGACGCGGCATTGACGTAGAGGGTTGGCCCCTGGCGCAAGCTGCCATACCCCTCGTGGATATGCCCAAAGACCACACAGGCGGGCTGAAGCGCTGCCAACACCTGTTGGAGATCCTGACAGCCGACATGTTGGCCCAGCCAGGTGCGGTCTAAAATTCCCGCCGGGGGGCCATGTACCAACACGAGGTCGGTCTCTGCCGGGATCTGAGCCCAATGGGCACGGATCTCTGCACCGCGGGAGCGGTTAAAGGCCCAGTCAAAAAAGCGCGGAGAAACAGGACTGCCCCAGATTTTTAGGCCTGCAATTTCGCAGCCGCTGTCTTCGAGATAGGTGGCGGCACTCAGCAATTCACGCGCCAAGGCAGGCTCTCTTTCAAAGAGAAAGTCATGGTTGCCTGCGATCACCACTTTGTGGGCGTGGGGCAATTCCGCCAGCCAGGCGTTAAAATCGCGGATCTCGGCGGGCGTGCCACGTTTGGAAAAATCCCCGGCATGTAAGAGCAGATCACCATCTGGGACTTGCAATTCGCGGTGGCGACCATGGGTATCCGAAAGGCAGACCAGGCGCATATCAAGCGGTGGGAGGCGTTGCAGAGGGCGTTTCTGCGGCCGACTTTTCTGCAGCTGGGCCCGATTCGGCATTTTCACCTTCTGCAGGAGGCGTTTCGGCCACCTTGCCCGAGGCCTTGCGCAAGACCTTGATCGGCTTGGGCACAAATTTGGGTTTGAGTTCCTGCGCCAATTTGGGCGGGGGAATCGGCGCAAAGACCTCTGGCGGGGGCGAGGGGATCGCTGCAAAGGTATCTGCGGGAGGTTCAGGCAAAGCGGATACCAATTCAGGCCGGGCACTGGGTTTGACAATCAAAGGGCGAGAGGGTTCTTTGACTTGAACCTCTGCCTCTGGCGCCTCTCCTTCTGGCGTTGCAGCGGTTTCTCCCGCCAGCAAAGCTTTACTCGGGCGCAGCCCCAAATGGGTGGCCAAATTGGGCAAGTCAGGTTCGGGCCCTGGCAGCGGCGGGGCAGGCGGCAATTTTCGGCTGCGCATCTCGGGCAATTTATCGCCCATGCGCAGTTTTTCCAGACGTTCCATGCGGTCGCGCTGCTCACGCACCCACGTTGTACGCCCATCGAGATAGGTCAGGTAATTGATAAATTCATCTTTGCGCCGCTCCTGAATCGTAAGCCCCTGCCGATAAAGCGTGAGATCTTTAAAGATAAAGCGGGCGAGGGGTTCGCCGCGGGTGGCATCAAAAGCCGTCGGAATTTCAGGCTTTTCTTTGTTGGTGTATTTAAAAAAGGGTTTGACGTTTTTTAACTCATAGCGATCCAGCAAAAAAGCGTAGAGGGTGTCGATATTTTTGCCCGAGACCTCGGCATGAAAATGCGAGATATTCGAAAAAGCCATATAGCCAAAGAACAGACCGGGAAAAAGCCCCAGCCATTGCCAAAACCACCAGCCCCCAGCGGCCATCACCAGCATCATCGCCAAGCCCCCCACCAGAGCATTCATCGATTGCTGGTGATAGCCCTGCACAGTGCCGTGCACCCCTTCGAGTTGGGTGGCTTTTTCCAAATATTCGACAGCCTTGTCCTGGGTTTGTTTAAGCTGCTTTTCGACCTGCTTGCGCTTGTCTTCGTTGTCTTTGAGCAGCCCCGAAAAATAGCCTTTGTATTTATTAAACATCTTGATGCGCACTTCACGCACATCATCTGCCAATTGGCGCAGACCCGGATAATCCAAATTCTCGCTGTTGCGCAAGGTCAACATTTCTTGGATGTGGCGATCGGAGAGCAAAACGTCTGCCAGCTCTTTTTCTTCTTCCCAATTGCTGAGCAGATCCGTGGCCTCACTCAAGACCTTGAGTTCAAAAGCCAAATCTTTGCGGCCTGAGGCCTTTAAACGCGCCTGCAGGGCCTTGACTTCGGGTCGGATATGGTTGAGACTGCGATCCCCATCCAGCTCGTGGATGCGCTGGGGCTCTTTGACCACCATGCGCTGCAATTGCTCCAAACGCAACACAATGTGCTGCTTTTGGCTAATCTCGCGAATATTGACGGGGTGTTTTTCTACTGGCGGGTTTTCGTTTTGCTCACTCATGGCCTTTTTCCCTGCCCCTATTGTAACTCAGCAATTAGCGCATTTTGGATTATACTGACGCTCAGAGTGCAATGGTCGGCAAAAAAAACCATGAAGAGAAATAAAAAAATGCACAAAATCCAGATTATTACGGCTCTTTTAATCGTGGGGGCCACGACGCTCCTGCCCTTGCCGCTTTTGGCCCAACCGGCAGCCAACCTCCCCGAAACAGAACGGTATACCCGCAAACACATCTCCTTTTATCTGGAAGAGCCCGACTACCCCTTGAATCAGGTCTTGATCGGCAAATTCAGAGACCAGATGCCGCGTTTTGATTACCATTTGATCAGTACCCAGATCGGCGCAAATCTGCCAGAATTTCTGGCCCAGGTTCAGCGCCACCAACGCGAAAAAGCGGGTGAATTGGCGGCCTCCGATCGAAAAACATTTGGTACGCCAGAACAGGGCCAATTAAAAGTCGGGGAAAAAGTGGTGACTTGGTCAGAAACCCAAGACATTGCCAAAGCCGCCTTTGTCTTTGGCAGCCATTGGCATTTTTCACCCGTCTATCTCACAGGGCCCCGTTTAATCAGCGTAGAAGAAAATGAAAAAGGCGAATTTAAACATCCTGAACTCCCCGCAGACGCTTATACCAAAATCAGGGTCGTCAAAAAAAAGAAATACAATAAAAAACTCAAAAAAGATGAAGAGGTCGACGTTCGCGAATTGCTCTATTGGCAGGTCGGGGCCGGAACCGATCTCGCGTTAAAAATGGGCATTTTTGAACTGGCCAAAGAACCGGCCCAGCTCTATTTCAACTGGAACGATAACTGGTATATCGGCAATCAATATGTGGTCACAAACCAGGATATGGCTGCGGCCAAAAAACTGGCCCCCAAACCCCAGGAGTTTGATCCGGAAAAAGCCAAAGACCAAGCTTACCTGCTTAAAATTCGGCGCTTTCAGGCCCTATTAGAAGTGGAGCCCAGCGAAACGTATATGGCTCAAGCCGTCAACCAATTGACTTGGGAAGGCGGGTGGTTTTCGAGCCTGAGCACGCAACTCAAACAGAAAGAGGCCTTTATCCTCAAATCAGAAGTCACTGAGGTATACGCTTCTCACGATCGGGCCCGTGCCAGTTTTGGCGAAAAGGAATCCGCGCGCTTTTTGGGGGTCAAAACCCGAGACTGGCTGGAACAGATCGAATGGACCGAGCAAGACGGCATTATCAGCAAAAAAAATCTGGGTTTCATTCGCATCCGCGGCTTTTATCAAGATGATATGCTGGTGCAACCTGTCTTTGTGCCCCGCAATCTGGAGCTCGGGGATAGCCTGCAAGAAACCCCCTCTTCGCGCAATGGCCATTTGGGGGTGTTGGGAGGCTATTATAGTTTTCCTGGAAATCTCTCGGGCCCCAGCTTAAGTTTTGATTTCAGCTGGGCCACAGAAACCCTTTCCCCCGACAGTTTTCGTCAACGCATACAAGAAAAAATCGCTCAGAACCCCAGCCGCAGCGAGTTAGAACTGGCTCTGGAAGAAAGCACAGGTTGGGAGTGGAATTATTTGCTGGGCGCCACCTTGCCCGTTGATCTGGCAAAATATGGCCAGACCCGAAAATTTTTCCTTGATCTGCACTTGGGTTTAAACTGGCGGCGCTACGAACGGCAATGGGTGTATAACCTGGGCTTGGCACCCATGTTGATCATCAGCAATGGAAGCAAAGCAACCACAACAACAGACACAACAACCACAGACAGTTCCGAGAGCAAAGAGGAACGCGAAACCCTGCCAGAAGCCTTTGGGATTAAATTCTTGGCCGGAGCCGGTTATGCCTTTAACCCCAATTTTTCACTCGAACTGCAAGGCAGCTTAATGCTGGCCGCCCCGTATGGTCTTGGGGGAGAAGCGCAGTGCCAACTCTTTTTTTAAACTTTTAGAAGTTTTTTTGTTTTCCCCCTTTATACGGGAACATACGAATGCTATAATAATGTATACGATTGATTATACAAGCCTGTATGAGCAATTTGTTAAAAGGCCGTTAATCGACACGTCTTTTGCCACCGCCTATACTGGGGTATCTGCCCTGAATTTTTTAAAACTAAAAGGAACCATAAATCATGAGTCAAAAAACCCTCACTATCACCGACGAAAAACGCAAGGCCCTGGATCTGGCACTTGTTAATATTGAAAAGGCTTTCGGCAAAGGCTCGATTATGCGCCTGGGTGAAAAACCCAATACCCGCGTAGACGCAATTTCAACAGGCGCACTGGCCCTGGATGTGGCCCTGGGCGTCGGCGGCCTGCCCCGTGGCCGTGTGGTCGAAATCTTTGGTCAAGAATCCGGTGGTAAAACCACCATCGCCTTGCACGCCGTGGCTGAAGCCCAGCGCCAGGGTGGCATCGCTGCTTTTATCGACGTAGAACACGCCCTCGACCCCGAATACGCCAAAGCGATTGGCGTCGACATTGATTCCCTGCTTGTCTCCCAGCCCAGCACTGGCGAAGAAGCCCTGGAAATCATGGAACAGCTGATCCGCAGCGGTGCCGTTGATATTGTCGTACTCGACTCCGTAGCCGCCCTGGTTACCAAAAGCGAAATTGAAGGTGAAATGGGTGACTCCCACGTCGGCCTGCAGGCCCGTTTGATGTCTCAAGCGCTACGCAAACTGACTCCCGTCACCGCCCGCTCCAACACTGTCGTGGTCTTCGTCAATCAATTGCGCGAAAAAGTCGGCGTGATGTTTGGCAACCCCGAAACCACCCCCGGTGGCCGCGCTCTGCGATTCTATTCATCTCTGCGTCTGGAAGTTCGCCGCGCTGAATCGGTCAAAAAAGAAGGCGAAATGGTCGGCAACAACGTCAAAGTCAAAGTCGTCAAAAACAAAGTCGCTCCGCCCTTTAAAACCGCTGAAGTGGATATGGTCTACGGCAAAGGCATCTCCCGTGAAGGCTGCGTGCTCGATCTGGCTGAACAGCTCGACATTATTCAAAAAAGCGGCTCCTGGTATGCCTATCAAGGTGAAAAAATTGGTCAGGGCCGGGAACGCGCCAAAGAATACCTGCTCGAACATCCCCACACCACCCTCGAAATTGAAAACAAGGTGCGTATCCACCACAACTTACCTGCCCGTATCGACAAAGCTCTGGCACCACTGCCCAGCAGCGCAAAAAAAGAAACAGGTAAAGAGTCGACCAAAGAAGCAGCCAAAGACCTCGCTGAAGATCTGGTTAAAGCTTAAACGCATACAGGCAGTTCAGACTAAAAAGCTTGAACGGCCTGTACCCGTCGGCCACAATCAGCCGACGAATAAAAAATTAGGTAGAATCCAAATTCCATCGTTCTCCGGGAGCTCATGCTCTCGGTTTTTTTTTGAACCAAAGAGAGCCCCCCCCCGTTTTAAAGGACGCTCTGGGAATTTCTATACCCTTTAAGGGACATTGTGCCCGAATGGTATTGGGAGTGTCACCGGCGGGAAAGGTGATTCCAAAGGACGATCGCAGCCACTTCCACCTGAATAGCACCCAGACCTGCGTTGTGGGCGCCATATTCTTTGAGTTGGGTCAGGCGGTCAAAATGGGCGCGGGCCAGTTCTGTATGCTGATCCAAATAATCCAGCGCCGCTTTAATTTCACGGGCCTGTTCAGAATACAGCTGGCGGACGATCTCCTCTTCGGTGGGCTCGGTTGACATAGAGATGCTTTCTTTGAATAGATTCAATTTCTATTGTAAGGGAAATGAGCCGATCTTAACAGAGGGCAAGGACCCACCCTTTTCAGAGCCAGAACCCAGCGTCTCAGAAATCACAATCGCGGCTTTCTTGGCGTGTTAAAATAATAAAACATTTTAATTTAATATTTTCTGCTGATATAAGGAGTTTCCATGAAAAAGATGATTCTCAGCTTGAGTTTGATAATAAGCGCAGTAACCCTGAGCAGCTGTGGCGATCCTGCCCTTTCCAATTTGATCAACCGTGCGACCCAAGTCAAAGAGGGCAGCAATAGCACGTCGTCCAGTAATAGTTCGACAAGCAGTGGCACTTCGGGCTCTGTAAGCGCCGGGGTAATTATTGACGCCTCAGCCGCAGCGACCTTTTCGGGTCTCAAAGCCAGCAATTGCAGCGAAGAGGGCACGATCAAATCCGCAACGGGCGCCTCGACCTATGTGATGTTTAAAAACAAAACCGAATCAGATATCAGCGTCTATTGGCTCAATGCCCAGGGCAAACGCCAACTTTACAAAAAATTGTCAGCGGGTCAAAGCCACAACCAACAGACCTTTGTCACCCATCCCTGGCTGATCGCCAATGCCCAGGATGCCTGTGTGGGCATTTACACCCCCGAAAGTGCCAGCAACAGTACCCTGGACGTGACATCTCAAGGCAGCGGCTCTGGTAGCACCTCAAGCAGCACCTCAAGCAGCACCTCTGGTAGTGCATCGGGCAGTGTGAGTGTGGGGGCCGCTGCCGCCACCCCCGAACGGGTTCAACAGGCTATTACCTGCCTCAAAGCCAAAGGGGATACCAGCAATGCCCAGACCTTGACCGGCCTGCTGAATATTTATACCAGCATGTCCAAAGTCCTCGGTGCTGAGGTGGCTGCCAAAGCCTATCTCACGAATACCCCCGCAATTATGGAAAAAACGGGCTGTTAAAGCGACTTGAGCAGGGCTTCCGCGACCTTGCGTCCGGAAGCCAATGCCCCGTTGATACTCCCGGTTTCGGTATAATCACCGCACACCCAAATCCCAGGAGCAAGAGCCCCACCCCGACTCAAAGGCTGGAGAAAAGGTGGCCGTTGGTCGGGCAGGGCCTGAGGTGTATCATAGGCCTTTAAAAAGTGCCAATGTTTGACCAAAGGCCCACACCAGTCGCTCATTTGCGCATTGACCTGGGCAAAAGCGTTTCGAGCGGCATCATTGCATGCGGAGGCAAGACCACCAAAGCCAATAAATGCTGACCTGAAGGCGCATAACTGGGAGCCGCCAAACTCATAACCATCAAATGGTTAACTGGCCCCTCTGCGCCTGTGCGTTTAAAACCAACATAGGTACATTGACGGGCGGTTCAGGAGTACTAAAATAGAAGGTCAGACCGCCCCGCATCTGTCGGGGTGCAATCCCCGACCGAATACAAGCGGCTGGTCTGGGCCGGGTCGACCGCCAAAACAATCTGCTCAGCCAAATATTCAGGCCCGTCCTGCAAAAGGGCTTTTCCCGTGAAGGCTTTGAACCGGGCATTCCAAATGAACACGCTCAGGCTCCAGTCCCGACCGGCCTGCTGCAATTTTAAAGCACAGGCCAAACCAGCCAAACCACCGCCAATAATCAGGATTTGGCTGGAGCGACTCAATTGCGGGAACCCGGTATCAGGGTAAGGGTGAGGGTCTGACCTTTGCGCACAATCACCACTGCGGTGGCCTCTCCGACTTTGAGGGTGTCAATCGCATAGGTATAATCGTAGATATTTTCAATTTTGCGACCGCCGAGTGAGACAATAATATCTCCAGCCATCAGACCGGCCTTTTCAGCTGGGCCCCCGGCACTGACCCCCGCCAATTTCAAACCTTTGACATCACCCGAGGCGTAGTCGGGAATGCTGCCCAAATAGACCCGCAACCCGCCCCGGTTTTCTTGGCCTTCGGGCTTTTTCATCGAAATAAAATCGGGTTTGAGGTCTTTGCGGCTGATCTCAGCGGCCATTTTGGCCAAGAGCTGCACCACTTTTTCGGTGCCTGGATAGTTGATCTTCTCGGGGGTATCACGGGGAGTGTGATACTCGCCATGGGCCCCTGTAAAGGCACTCAAAACGGGAATGCCTTTGAGATAAAACGAGGTCGCATCGGTGGGCAAATAGCTGGTTTGCTGGGTCACCACAGGCAGCCCCAAACTGAGATTGGCGCGCTCGAGCAATTCTGGCCAAAGTGAGCTGGAGCCCGTTCCCTGAATCACCAGGGCTTGGTCCAAACGTCCAACCATGTCCATATTCAAATAGCTCGAAAAACGGCCCAATTGCTCTTTGGAGAGGGTTTCGACATAGTGATTGGAACCCAAAAGGCCCAATTCTTCACCCGACCAAAGTGCAAAGAGCAGGTCTTGTTTTAACTCTGCCCCTTGTTTGCGCTGAGCGGCAAAATATTCAGCCAATTCCAGCACACCTGCTGAACCAGAGGCATTGTCATCGGCCCCCGGATGAATCTGACCTTTTTCGTTGCCCCCAGCCAAAGAGGATTGCCCTTCACCATAGCCCAAATGATCGAGATGGGCACCGATCATCAGCTGATGGGCAGCAGCCCCAGAACGGTTGGAAGGCAATTTAGCGAGCACATTGCGGCTGGTCTTTTTCTCCTGGCGGATATCCACCGTGGCAGCGAGTTTCAGGCCCGGAATTTCAAAGCCCTGAGCCCATTCGCCTTGGTCGAGCTGGGTTTGTAGCCCTTTGAGATCTTTGCCCGCCATTTGCAGCCAGCTTTGCGCAAGCCCATCGGAGATGCTCAGGGCTCCCAACGACATGGTACCAATCGCATTCCCCGCTTCAAAGGCCACCAATTGTTCTTTGACCTGGCTGAGCGGACCACTGACCACAATCAGGCCGCGAGCCCCTTTTTCACGGGCCACCATGGCTTTGTAACGCAGGCCCGAAAAACGCGAGAAATACTGGCGGCGCTCAGGGCTGAGCTGTTCGGGCAAATAGCGAAAGACCAGCACCCATTTGTCTTTGACATCGAGATGCACATAAGAGTCGTAACCCGGCTGGCCGGGACTCTCGGGCACCACCAAGCCATAACCCGCAAAGGCCACAGCTGCGCTACTCAAATTGCCACTCTGGGAAAAGGGCATTGGCCGCCAATCTTGGTTGAGCACAGGTGTTTTTAAGCCTGGCGTTTGCATTTGGTTTTTGTCCCCGAGGGAGACACCCGCTGTAAATTCAAAGCTCTGAAACCAAGTGCCTTTATCTCCGGCAGGCACCAAACCCAGGCGTTTAAAGACCTCTGCGGCATAATCTGCCGCCAGCGCCTCTCCGGGGCTGCCCGTCATGCGGCCCGCCGTAGCAGGAGCCGCGAGATGGTAAATCCGCTTTTTGAGATCGTCTGCCGAGAGGGCTGCCGTGGTGGCAAAAGGGTCTCCCGCCTCGGAAGAGCTGCCTTTGCCAGGATCGCGGGCCACACTGCCTGCCGGGGCCAGTTTAAGCAGACGTCGGGCCTCGGTATCGTTCCAATCGGCCATAAAGAGCTGTGACTGGCCGTTGGCTGTGCGGCCACTGGTCCAGACCAGACGCTTGCCATCGGGAGAAAAAACCGGCAGCCCATCAAAGCCCTCGGTCTGGGTCACACGCACAGGCTCTTTTTGCCCTGCAGCATCAACCAAATAGAGTTCAAAATTGGCAAAACCCTGTTTATTGGTGGCAAAGATCAGGTAATCCCCCGAAGGGTGGTAAAAAGGCGCCCACGAGAGCACCCCCATCTGGGTCAATTGTTTTTCGCCGCTGCCATCGCGGTTGATGCTGAAGATCTCAGCACTGTCGCCATGTTGGGAAAAGCGCCGCCAAATAATTTTTTTGCCATCGGCACTGAAAAAAGGCCCGCCATCGTAGCCAGGAGAAGTGGTCAAGCGGCGCACATTTGACCCGTCACTTTTCATGATGTAGAGGTCCATAAACGAGGCGGGGTCTTGTTCCAAACGTTGGCGATCGGCGTCGGAGAGTTTGCCCTGGTAGGCACTGCGGTTGGAGGCAAAGACGATCTCTTTGCCATCGGGAGAATAGGCCCCTTCGGCGTCATAACCCAGGCTGCGGGTCAAATTGACATATTTGCCCCCGGAGATATCTGCCTGGTAGATCTCATACTGGGGGTCATAATCCCAACTGTAGCGCCGCGACTTGCCCGAAGCCCGAAAATCCAGTTCGGATTTCTGCTTTTGTTTGGCTTCGGGATCGTCTTGGGTCGAAGAAAACATCACTTGTTTGCCATTGGGATGGATCCAGCCACAGGTGGTTTTGCCCCAGCCGGGGGAAACCCGTGTGGTCTCACCACTTTCAAAGTCGAGCAGATACATCTGAAAAAAGGGATTGTCGGACTCGCGCTCGCTCTGAAAGATCAGCTTTTTGCCATCTGCGCTGAAATAGCCTTCTCCCGAGCGTTTGCCCGAAAAAACCAATTGACGGGCATTTTTGAGTAGCAGAGGCTCATGGGCTGGGCTGGTTTCTGCCGTCGGGGCCGGGTGGGGGTTGGCCTGGGCATGGGTATGGGGATTGGCTGCAACAGGGGCAGTCAAAAGCAATGAAAAAGCGGTAAACAGCGTTAAATATCTCATAAAGGCGACCTTGTTAGCACGCAAATGCTGAATGTATTACTCGCATTGTAAATCGGGACATGGCCCAACCCCAAGCAGAAGGGAGGAGAAAAGAGGAGCTGAAAATTATGAAAACACAGTCATTGGGCAGACCCATTTTCTTTTAAAAAGTCACAAGCTGATTTGTCACCCAATTGACAGATTTTTCTCATATCTTGAATGGCTTCAGATTCCATATTTAATTCCGAATAGCTCCAAGCTCGGTATTTATATGCGCTCATATAACGGGGATCCAATTCAATCGCCCGGTTAAAATCGGCAATCGCTTTGTAATAGTCTTTCAAGCGAAAAAAAGCCATCCCTCGATTATGATAAGCCAATTTAGACTTGGACTCCAGCTCAATCACTCGGTTATAGTCAGAGATGGCTTTGATATTGTCTTTGAGTTCAAAATAGACATTTCCGCGCCGGTAATAGGCATTTACATATTTGGGATCCAATTCCAGTGCCTGGCTATAGTCGGCAATCGCTTTAAAATACTCTTTAAGAGCTACATAGGCATTTCCGCGCCGATAATAGGCGTTTACAGATTTGGGCTCCAATTCCAGCACATGGCTATAGTCGGCAATCGCTTTAAAATACTCTTTAAGTTCAAAATAGGCATTTGCACGATTATGATAGGTCGGAACAGATTTGGGATCCAATTCAATCGCCCGGTTAAAATCGGCAATCGCTTTAAAATACTCTTTAAGGCCTGAGTAAACAAGCCCACGGTTATTATAGGTCGGGACAGATTTGGGATCGAGTTCCAGCGCCTGATTATAGTCGGCAATCGCTTTGACATACTCTTTAAGAGCTGTGTAGACAAGTCCACGATTAACAAAGGCTTTCACATATTTGGGTTCCAATTCCAGCACCCGGTTATAGTCTTCCATGGCTTTGGCGTAATCTTCACGGCCATAGTAAATAATTCCACGATTAATATAGGCTTTCAGATATTTGGGATCCAGTTCAATCGCCCGGTTATAGTCAACCAGGGCTTGAACCCAATCGTCCTTGCTATAGGCCTCTCGCGCACGGGCATAAAATTCATAGGCCGTCAAAGACGATGTTTCCTGAATACGTTTATAGACCTGCTGTTTTTCCTGTTCGGTGATCTTGAGCTGTGTGTGATTCAGAATCTGCTCGGCCAACTGATCCTGAAGAGCAAACAAATCTGCCCCCGGTCCCGTCACTTGAGCAATCGGCTGGATCTGGCCTGTAGCGACATGAATACGTTCAATAAAAATTCGCAAACGCCCATTTTCTTCCTGAATAGCACCTGTATACAAATATTCAACACCCAGCATTTTTCCCATTTCAACCTGGGTTTTGGGGTTGGCATAAGCCGATTGCTGAAAGGCAATTTCTTTCATGATATCTGTCATACGGGTACGGTCGATCACAATCAGAGAGTTGACAGAAGACAAAGCGAAAGTCAAACTTTCTTGAATACTTTGGGCATAAAGCGCAATTTTTTTTTGCTCTCCCTCATATTTCAGCGGCAAAATACCAATGCGAATGCAATCTTTACAAAGCTCAGCAGCAGATGCGTGTGTAAAAGAGACATTTTGCTTCAAGTCAAAGCCCAGAAGCAAAAAAGCAAAGACCAAAATAGAAAAGGCAAGTCGGACCATCATCCCCCCCATTCCTTGCTAACGCTTAGGCGCGGGTTTGTTGAATCGCGTGCTGCCAGCCCGCATAAAGAGCAGCAGCACTGTCTGAGGCCAGGGCAGGTTCAAAGCGCGTATCCAATTGCCAATTGGCCTGAATATCTTGCAAGCTGTCCCAATAGCCCACAGCCAGCCCCGCCAAATAGGCAGCTCCCAAAGCCGTGGTTTCTGTCACAGCAGGCCGCTCGACAGGCAATTGCAACATATCTGCCTGAAACTGCATCAAAAAGCCGTTGGCAGTAGCGCCCCCATCAACCCGCAGGACTTTAAGGGGTTTGGCTGCGTCTTTTTGCATCGCCCCGAGCAGATCACAGCTCTGGTAGGCTATCGACTCCAAGGCTGCGCGGGCAATGTGTTTGCGATTGGTGCCGCGCGTCAAACCAGTTAAACTGCCACGGGCCTGGGAGTCCCAATAGGGCGCACCCAGCCCGACAAAAGCGGGCACCAGATAGGCCCCCCCCGTATCTGGCACCGACATGGCCAATGCCTCCGTTTCAGCGGCATTTTGGATCATGCCCAATTCATCGCGCAGCCACTGGATCACCGCCCCGCCAATAAAGACCGAGCCTTCGAGGGCATAGACAAAGTGATCGCCCACCTGCCAGGCCACGGTGGTCAAAAGACCCGATTGTGAGGGCACAGGGGTTTCGCCGGTATTCATCAGCAAGAAACAGCCTGTACCATAGGTATTTTTGGCCATGCCGGGCTCAAAACAGCCCTGGCCAAAAAGGGCTGCCTGTTGGTCTCCGGCCATGCCCGCAATCGGGATTTCGGCCCCAGCAAAAATCGCGGGGGCCGTGTGGCCAAAAAGCCCACTTGAAGGTTTGACCTCGGGAAGAAGTGCCGCGGGAATGTTTAAAATCGCGAGCAATTCGGGGTCCCAGGCGCGGGTGTGAATATTGTAGAGCAGGGTACGGCTGGCATTGGAGGGCTCGGTGGCGTGGACCTTGCCAGCTGTGAGATTGTACAAGAGCCAGGTATCGATGGTGCCTGCCAGCAATTCCCCCTTTTCGGCCCGGGCCCGCAGTTCGGGGTCTTGATCCAAGAGCCATTTGAGTTTGGTGCCCGAAAAATACGCATCCAAGACCAGGCCGGTTTTGGCGCGAAAGAGCGGTTCGTGGCCCAAGGCCTTGAGTTCGGCACAAATCTCTGCCGAGCGGCGGCATTGCCAGACAATCGCATTGTGAACGGGCAAACCCGTGGATTTTTCCCAGAGCACCAGCGTTTCGCGCTGATTCGTGACCCCCACTGCGGCGATTTGGGTCGGTGCAATACCCGTGCTGGAGAGTACTTCGCGGGCCACTTTGAGCTGGGTATGCCAAATTTCGGAAGCATCGTGTTCAACCCAGCCGGGTTGGGGATAAATCTGGCGAAATTCTTGCTGGGCCAGGCCCTGAATCTGACCCTGTTGATCAAATAAAATCGCGCGGGAAGAGGTCGTGCCCTGATCGAGGGCGAGCACAAAACAGGCTTGAGACATGAAAAGGCCTCCGGCAGAGAGATGGTATCAAATTATACCCGATCTCAACGGGATCTCCACCGGAGCCCAAGCTGAGTCCAGGGGAGAGATTTTCTCAGCCCCCCGGTCCCAACGCCATGTGCCTAATTGTCTTTGGCGAATTGTTTAAACCGCTCGACCAGACTGGCCCCATCTGGGTAGCGATCCATGCTTTGCATGCCCAACATCCAGTGGGGATACTCGGGTGCCAATTGGCTGATTTTATCCAAGGCCACCAATTCATCGGCACTCAGCACAATCTCGCTGACAACCAAGTTTTGCGCCAATTGTTCTTCGGTGCGTGCTCCAATAATAATGCTGCTGATGCCCGGCTGGTGCAAGACCCAACTGAGGGCAATTTGGGCCACAGAGGCATCGTGATTGCCGCCAATTTCGCGCATCACGCCAATGATATCCTGGGCCTTGTCTTTATTGACAGGCGGGAAATCAAAGCTGCTGCGGCGACTGCCATCGGGCCCTTTGCCATCGCGATCAAATTTGCCACTGAGATAGCCCCCGGCCAAAGGGCTCCAGACCATGATTCCCATTTGCTGATCCTGGGCCATCGGCACAATTTCGCGCTCCAACTCACGGCCTGCGATCGAATAATAGGCCTGAATACTTTCAAAGCGGCTCCAGTTCTGGCGCTCAGAAATACCTTGGGCTTTCATGATCTGCCAAGCGGTGTGGTTCGACACACCCAAATAACGCACTTTGCCTGCGCGCACAGCGTCATTCAGCGCACTGAGGGTCTCATCCATCGGGGTGACCGGATCAAAGCCGTGAATCTGATACAGGTCGATATACTCGACATTCAAACGCTTCAGGCTCTGATCCAATTGCGCCAAAATATGTTTGCGGCTTAAACCCACATTATTGGCACCGTCTTTCATGCGGCCACGCACCTTGGTCGCAATCACCAATTCTTCCCGGTCAATGCCACTCTCGCGAATGGCCTGACCGAAGAGGGTTTCAGATTCCCCAAAGGCATAAATATTGGCAGTGTCATAAAAATTGACCCCGGCTTCAAAGGCACTTTTGAGCTGCGCCGTGGCCTCTGATTGCCCGAGCGCCCCCATCGCCTGCCAAATGCCCTGGCCACCCAAATTCATGGTGCCCAAACAAATATCTGAAACATACAAACCTGTGCGTCCCAATAAACGGTATTTCATTTTCTCTTCTCCTTTAATGAATATTCATTTATTAATTATCAAAAAAATAAGGGTAAAATAATTTCTTTTAATCTGTTTTGAGACCGGCCCAAATGATCTCAAAAACCTGTTCCAAGTCCTGGGGCTGAATGCTCTGGCGGCCACTGGCATGTAATTTGGCCAATTGCAACAGAGGCGCAAAGACCAAGGCATTGTACAAAGCCTGGGAAATGGGCTTAACAGCCCCCGCTTGCTGCGCTCCATGAATAATGGCCATAATCGGCTGGTAAAAGCGAAAGCCCATTTCAGCACAACTGCATGTCAAGAGGGGCGAATTGGCAAATTGTTCAATAAAGGCAAAAGAATCAGGATACTGGTAAAAAAAGAACCAATGTTGGTAAAACAGGTGCTTAAAATTGGCTTTGTGGTCCTGGCCCGGTTTAAAATCTTTGAGAATGAAATCGACCATGTCCTGTTTCAACTGTAAATACAGCTGTTTGAGCATGTCCTCTTTGTTTTCAAAATAAATATAAATTGTGGCAGGCGAGACATGGGCATCTTTGGCAATTTTGGCAATCGACACGCCATCAAAACCCAGCTGATTGATCAAGCGCACAGCGGATTTGCAAACGGCATCCCGTTTATCTAAATCTAAACTTCTCATATCAACCATGATAAATGAATGAACATTCACTTGTCAACCCATTCAGCCCATCTCCATCAATCAACCCCATTTATGCCGTGGCTGGCACCGGAATCACCACGCTGATCGCCACAGCTGGCTGCGCAAGTGGATTGCTGTAGGAGTGAGCCTGATTGCCCGGAAAGGCAAAGACGTCACCCTGATGCACGGGGTATTGCTCCCCGGCCACATAAACGGCCACGGTGCCCTGCAAAACGAGCAAATACTCCTTGGTGCCGGGCAAATGGGGCTGACCGCCCATGCTGGCCTTAGGAGCCAACTCCAGGCGCTCAATCGCAATCCCTTTGAGGCTGTCGGGCAGGAGATTAAAGACCTTGACCCGGCCCTGGCTGCGGTTGCGCACGGGAATCTCAGCGGCGGGAATGAGCTGACAGGCCGAGCGGGGCCGCGAAAGCAATTCTTCGACCCCCACCCCGAGTGCTGCTGAGAGTTTGACCAAATTGGCCAAAGAGGGATTGCCCTGGCCCGACTCAATATGTGTCAACGTCGTGCGTGGCAATTCTGCCAGATCGGCCAATTGCTGCTGGCTCCAGTTTTTTTTGCCGCGCAAATAGCGCAGATTCTGGGCCAAATAGCTGGAGACCTGGCTTGGGGGCTGTTCTGACATGGTAAGCGCACTCCTTGAGCAGTGAATAAATCAACCTTATGTCAATAAATCGACAATTAAGTTCATAGAATAACATCTCGGCTGTTAAAGTCAAAACATAACACCTCCAAAGGAGTCTCAAAATGAACAGTTTCACAGACAAAAACGTTGTGATAACCGGCGGCAGCTCAGGTCTGGGCAGGGCCCTGGCCCTGCAATTGCTTGAAAAAGGCGCCAAGGTCGCGATTGTGGCCCGCAACCCCCAACCTTTAAAGGCCTTGCAACAGGAATACCCAGCCCTGCTGACCTTTCAAGCCGATGTGAGCGACAAACAGGCGATTTTCCCCCTGGCAGCCGCGATTCAGAGCCAGCTCGGCGATGTCGATCTGCTAATCAATGCTGCCAGCAGCCTGGGCCCCACCCCCTTGCGCTATTTGGTAGATACCGAATGTGAAGATCTCGAGGCTGTGCTGCAGACCAATTTAATTGGCCCCTTCCGCTTAACCAAAGCCCTGCTGCCGGGCATGTTGCTCAAACAGGCAGGACAGGCAAAACTGGTGGTGAATATCTCCAGCGATGCGGCGATCAGCGCCTATCCCCGCTGGGGCAGTTACAGCGTCTCAAAAGCCGCGTTGGACCACCTCTCGCGCATCTTTGACGCGGAGTTACAGGCCCAAGGTGTGCGATTTTTGGCGATTGACCCCGGAGACATGGAAACCCCCCTGCACCGGGCCGCTGTCCCCGATGCCAATCCCGCTGATCTGCGCGACCCGGCAGACTCGGCCCGTGCCCTCTTGGCCTTGATTGAAGCCCAAGACTTTGCCAGCCACACAGGCTCTGTGCGGAGGTCATTATGAAAGCCGCCACCACCTCACAACGCTTTTTTGAACAGACCAAGCTGCTGGTCTTTTCAGCGCAAGCGCAAATCCAGTCAGCGCAAGCGCAAATCCAATCAGCGCAGGCGCAAGTCCAGACGTCTTCTAAGCAAGCCACCATTCACCATGGCCATTTGGCAGATCTCCCCGCTCAGCTCAAAGCGGGCGATCTGCTGGTGGTCAACCGCTCGGCCACCTTGCCTGCCAGCTTTCGCGGCAAAGTAGCGCGCAGCGGGGCTGAGGTCGAAATCCGGCTGGCGGCCTTTCAGGGGCCCTCACCCCAGGATTTGAGCCGCTGGCAGGCCATTTCGTTTGGGGCCGGGGATTGGCGCACCCCCACTGAAATGCGTGGCCCCGCGCCGCACTTGCAAAGCAGCGATCGGATCGACATCGGGCCAGAGCTGTATGCCGAGGTCGAAAAGGTCGAGCAGAAACGGGTTTTAAAGCTGCGCTTTGGGAGTGCCCAAGCATTAACCCAACCCCTGCTGCCGTTGCTCTACCAATACGGCAGACCGATTCAATACGCTTACCACCAGGCTCCCCTGGAAATCTGGGACCAACAGACGATCTTTTCGGGCCCGCCGATCTCGGTCGAACCTCCCAGTGCCGGTTTTGCCTTTAGCTGGGATCTGCTCTTTGCCCTGCGCGCCCAAGGCGTGAAAATTGTCTCACTTTTGCACAGTGCGGGGCTCTCCAGTACAGGTGATCCGGCTTTGGACACCTTGTTACCCCTGTCGGAATGGTATCAAATCCCGGCGGAAACAGTTGCCGCCATTCAGACTGCCCGCGCTCAGCGGCAGCGGGTCGTGGCCCTGGGCACCACGGTGCTGCGGGCCCTGGAGTCGGCAGCCCAAAGCGGCGAACTGCAGTCAGGAGAGGGACTCAGTGAGTTGAAGATCCGGCCCGGCTACCGCTTTAAAGTGGTCAATGCCCTGATCACAGGCATGCACGAGCCCGGCTCCAGCCATATGCGCATCCTCGACGCACTTTTCCCACTGCCGGTGATTGAGCAGGGCTACCGCGAAGCAGAAGATCGCGGCTACCGGGGCCACGAATACGGCGATCTATCATTTCTGGACTGTCAGGCCTGTGCTTAAGCTGAGTCTTGGAGCTGAGTCTTGGAGCTGAGTCTTGGAGCTGGTTCTCGCCGTTTAGCTACCCACGCGGGTGATACGGCCCTTTTCCAGATCAAATTCGTGGTAATTCTGGATGGGATTGCCGTAGACATGAATGCTCAGGGCATAATTCGGGCCAGGATTTGAGATGTGGTGGATCTCATCTTGGGGTGAGAGCAAATACGAGATCGCTCCCCGGCCCGCCCGGTAATGGGCCTTTTGGTTCAGGTCAAATTGACCCGCTTGGCCGGTGGGCAGGAGGTCATACTCGCGGATTTCGAGTTCTTCGGCGTAAATTCCCATCACACCCCAGGTTTCATGGTCGTGAATCGGGGTTTCAGCACCTGGCTGCCAGCCAAAAACCTGCACGACAAAATCCAGGCCTGGGCTGTGGTAGACCTGGTTGTCTGTCTGGCCATGGCGCAGGGCCCGAACAAAGTCAGGATCAAGCAAATAGTCATTGCTGAGCAGCTTCTGCATTGCGCCCGACACCACCTGCACCGCTTGCAATTGGTCCTGGGCCTGGGGCAGTCGGGCTTCGAGTTCACGCACAAAATGGTTTAAATCGTAATGGGACATTGGCTAGAACCTCTCAGAAAATTAGTGCTGGAAATTAATGCCGGAAAATTAATGTAAAGACGGGCGCCACTCCAGGCGGGGAATAATCTCAGCTTCATAGGCCAATAATTCATCCAGGCGTTTTTCAATCACCGGGCGGGGAAAATAGTGCAGCAGCAAGTTGACAAAGAGATGGCCGTGTTTTAACTCACTGGCCCAGAGACGCTTGTAAAAGGCCTTGAGTTCGGGCTCTGACAGAGCTTCTGCCACCAAATTAAAACGCTCGGCCCCCCGCGCTTCAATCACCGAAGAGATCAACATGCGATCGAGAAAACGCTCTTCGGGACTGGTGCGGCAGGCATCCAGCAATTGGTTGACATACGGGTCTTTGATCTCTTTGCCAATCGGAATCCCGCGCGCTTCCATCAGGGCATAGACCTGGCGAAAATGTTCCAATTCTTCTTGAGCCAGGCGGATCATGTGGGGAATGATCTCTGGGCGGTCGGCGTATTTCATCAGCAGGCTCATGGCCAGGGCTGAGGCCTTGCGCTCACAATTGGCATGGTCCTGCAAAAAAGGCTCAAAATTATCCGCGATCACCTGGGCCCAACCGGGATCGGTGGCACATTTGAGTTCAAAGTCAATTTTTTCGGTTTGTCTTTCGCTGCTTGTTTCTACCATTGCGCAATCCTTCGAGCCCTATGTTAATCTTGGAATCAGTATACTTCAAAATCGGGGGAAGCCGCGTGTTTAAAGCTGAATGGCTGCTTAACGCTCTGCCATCACCCCACCCCCAACTCGGGCTGGTGGTGGTGATTCCCTGTCATGCTGAACCCGATGTGCTGAGCACGTTGCAATCTTTGCAAGCAGCTTCACAACCGGATTGTGCGGTGGAGGTGATTTGGGTCTTGAATGCCTCAGCCAACGCAGATTCCGCTGTGCAGGCCCAACATCTGCAAGATGCCGAGCAGATCTTGACTTGGCAAAAGGACCAAAACCCCTGGTTTGAATTGATTCTGCTCAATGCCGCAGATCTGCCGCCCAAACACGCTGGGGTCGGTCTGGCTCGCCGGATTGGCATGGATCTGGCAACTGAGCGCCTGTTGAGCCTGGGTAAAGAAACAGCCCCGATTGTCTGCCTCGATGCCGATTGCACCGTTGCAGAGAATTACTTTGTAGCCCTGGAAAGACATTTTTACAGTGAGGCCCCCAAGACACCGGCCTGTTCGATTGCCTTTGCCCATCCGCTGGACGACGACTTATCTGCCGAATTGGCGGCAGGCATTCTGCGCTACGAGCTGTATTTGCGCTATTACGTGCAGGGCCTGCGCTATGCCCAATTGCCCTGCGCCTATCACACGATTGGCTCCAGCATGGCCGTGCGCGCGGGGGTCTACCGGGCCCAAGGCGGCATGAATCGCCGCAAAGCGGGGGAAGACTTTTATTTTTTGCACAAGCTGATGCCGCTGGGCGGTTTTAGTCAAATCAACAGCACCTGCGTCTACCCGGCGGCCCGCGTCTCTGAGCGCGTGCCGTTTGGCACGGGCAAAGCCATGGGTGATTGGCTGAGTGCCCCCAATCCCGCTTACCCGGTCTACCACCCCCAGAGTTTTGCCCAGATCCAGCACTTGTTGCAGGGCCTGCAGGGGCTTTATCCTTTGACAGACGCCAAGCTCAGGCAATTTGAAAGTGGGCTCTCAGCCCCCTTAAAACGCTGGTTTGCCCAAGAATCTGGTGCCGTCAAATTGCTTGAAATCCAGGCCAACAGCACCTCGGAGCGGGTCTTTTTGCAGCGTTTCTTTCGCTGGTTAGACGGCTTTGGGGTCTTAAAGCTGGTGCATTTTTTGCGCGCCCAGAGCGACATGCCCCTGCCCGAAATCCCTTTGGCAGAAGCGGCCTGGACCCTGGCCCTCTGGCGCAGTGCCCAAATGGGTCAGAGCCCAGGTCTGCCGTCCAAGCCGGATTTGGCTGTCCTGCTGGCTCATTACCGCCAATTGGACCGCCTGCCTTACAAACAGAGCTGACTGACCTCATTCTGCAATTGATGCACCCGGCGTGGGGTTAAATGCAGCAGTTCCAGGGCCTTGGGTTTGTCGATCAGGTCGCGGGCCAAGACAAAGCGGTTCTCAAGCAAATGCTGTTTTTCCGCTTTGCTCAAGCCGGTCAGGGCCGTGAGCGGGTAGAGCCCACTCTGATCGATCCATTTGCGCAGGCTGGTCTTTTCGGGGTAATCCCAGGCCAAGAGCTTGAGGCCGACACAGGCACTGTATTGAATTGCATCCCCCGAAAAGCGGGCATTGGTGGCCACCCAGCCCTGAAAGCTCTTTTTCTGGTTGGGCAGGTATTTGCGCCACTCTTTTTCGACGTCATCAAAACGTGAATTGACATAGAGCGGGATTTTGACATCACATTTAAAGCCGGGTGCGTTGCGGTATTTACACTCGACCACCACCAATTCATTTTCTTTTTCGGCCACCACATCGACCTCGTGGGTCACACAGAGACCTTGCAGCACCACTCCCACCTGCACATCATAGCCCTGGGCCCGAAACAGCTCGCCGATATAGTTTTCAAAGGGATAACCGGCGGGGCCCAATTCCATGATCGCCCGTTTGAGCTGGTAGCGCGCGGCCTGGGTCTTGTAACGCCGCCGCAGCAGGGCAAAGGCCTTTTTGTAGAGCACCCGCGAGGTCATGCCGCTGTAGAGGTCGATTTCCAGCTCGGCCAGAATGTCTTCAACCGTCTCGGGAGAGGCCCCGCTTTTGATCAGAGAATGGCGCAGCTTGGCCTGGGAAAAGTCTTCGCTTTCACCCGACGCTTTGGTGATTTTGAAGTGAGAATGGGAGTGGTGCATGGGGGATCGGCCTTTCCAGACAGGGGTGTGGGTGGGGTCAAAACTGCTTTACAGCATAGCCCGGCACTGGGGGAGACGTCAAAAGAACGTGCGCTTTTTCCGCAAACCAGAACCTGACACTTCCCCTTTGCTTTACAGGAAGGACAAAGGGAAATGTTTCTGTTAGGGTTGCATGAAATCGCCTGATTCGGATCGGGGCTCAGTCATGGTTCTCTCGGCATTCATACAGACCAAACGCGGCGCCCTGTTGATCTTCGCAGACGCTGAGGCGCGCTCCTTTGGGGCCCGGAAAGGGTTCTGTCGCCGTTCCCCCGGCATTGTGGATCAGGGTCAGGGCAGAATCGAGATCCTTGACGGCGAAGAAGAAGAGCCAATGCGGGTGAACCCCGGATCGGCCAGCGATGTCGGCAAAGGCCCCGACTTGTTCTGAGGGAGCATCTTGCCACGAGAACCCGTAAAAAGCACCGTGTGGTCCAATCGCTGCGCTTTCATCAACAGCCCAAGCGAAGAGTTCACAGTAGTTCCTGATCGCAGCAGCAACGTCGTTGGTATTGAGAACATGCCAGGCGACAATGGGGTCTCCAAGTGGCAAAGAAGTGTCATTTAAGGCGACGATGGCACCGCCAGGGTCACGCAGAACAAGAATTTGTCCCCGATCTTGTGTGACGAGCGTTGGGCCCAGCTGAACCGCGCCGCGTTCCACAAAGCGCTTCCCCATTTGTTCAAGTGCTGAATTCTCTGCGACGGAAATGTAGCCAAGCCAGTGAGGCACCGCGCCACGGGCACGCGCTTGCTCGTGCAGAGGCCAGATGACCACCCGTTCAGGTCCCAGTAACTGGGCATAGAATGAGCGCGCCGCATCCGGATGTGTGGTTCTCAGTTCGTAGCGCGTAAATTGGTTCAAAAGGAGGGCCTCCGTTGGGGTGTGTGCTCTTGAAACGATTATACCATTGGGGCAAGCCGGGGTCTTCAGCTGACGGGGCCTGAGTGTTCATCCAGGCATTACAGAGGGCTCACCTGGTTGAGGTCAGCCTGAGGTCAAACTTGGCAGCAGTGTCTGCCTGAGCGTGGATCACTGACGGGTGGAGAGCAGTTATCGATCGCCATAACCAGCAGAGCGTAGCGGCGTCTGGTTGATGGCGTTGGTTGGCTTTGGGGTCGGAATCAGATCTCATCATGCACAAGAAACTGTAATTTTGTGTGCACGTCATGGGTCTCATGCACAAGAAACTGTAATTTTGTGTGCACGTTATATGCCATTGCCCCCATTTTATTTCTGGCCGACATTCAGTAGTAGCTGGAAAAGAGCATCATTTAAGAAAAAATTGTCTTTGCCTATTTTGTGCTTGGAAAGCAGTTCAATGCGAACCAGTTCATCCAGATACTTCGTGGCCGTATTTCTGTGAACCCCCAGTTCACTTACCACAAAATCAATCTTGGTGTATGGATGCCGAAACAGATTGTTGATGAGGTCTTGACTGTATATTTTGGGGACTTCATTTCGCATTTTGTGCTTGTATTTCAACATTAGTTCTTTAATGCCAAGCGTCAGTTGAGTCGTTTGCAAAGAGGTTTGCTCTACACCTTCAAGCATAAACAAAACCCAAGATTCCCATTCTCCAGTATCGCGCACAGCTTGCAATAAACGATAATATTCAGATTTGTTCTGGTTGATAAATCGAGACAAATACAAAATAGGGCTACTGAGCAGCCCCTGTTTTACCAGATACAAAATATTCAGAATACGCCCTGTACGCCCATTCCCGTCATAAAAAGGATGAATACTTTCAAATTGATGATGCATCACTGCCATTTTTGTTAAAGGATCCCAATCCACAAGCCCTTCATCATTGATAAATCGCTCGAATTGGCGCATCAACGATTCTATTTCATCAGGAGCAGGAGGTGTGTATACGGTTTCGCCTGTAAGATCATTTTTTAAGGCTGTGCCAGGCAATTTGCGAAAACCTGCTCGATTATTCTCAATACTGGCTTGAATCTCCAAGATATCATTATTGGTCAATAATCCTGTTCTTTGCACGCGCTCAAAACCGTTTTGAAGAGCAGCAGCATAAGCATGGACCTCTTTGGCTGCCAATGTGACAAATTGCTGGGATAAGCTGTCACTTTGATAGACATCATCATGGGTGGTGATGATATTTTCAATCGCAGAACTGTCTTTGGCTTCTTGCAAGGCCAAAGTATTGCTCAAAATACTCTGATTGGGAATGCTTGAAGCCACACCTTTGAGTTCAGCCAGGGCTTGATGGGCTTTGGCCAATTTTTTCAGAATGGCTCGCGATTCAAGGTCTTGATTGACAGGAAGGGATACTGTGTAAATTGATGGAGCCATTTACTTAGACCCTTTTACGTATTTAGAAAACACATTTTGAAATTTGATTGCATTTTCACACATCCATTTATGATATTCAGACCATTTTTCAACGGTTAGAAAATCAACGGAATTGGTTATTTTTATTCTACTTGCCTTTTTATTTGGTAATTCTTCCCAGGACAGAGAGTAGCCTAGTTTACTCTCAATGTCTGATTTATGAAGCGATAGCTCGTAAAATAATGGCTTTGAATCAGTAATATATAATTCACAGGTTATTTGATTAGATTGACTATTAATTGTTAGGGTAATGTGTGCCAAAGAAGACCCAAAACTGACATCATACCAATGTTGAGCATAGGCTTTTCTAAGTTTTATTTTATATTGATTTTCTTCTGCATAATCTTTGAACTTTTCCCAAAATTCAAGTTGCAATAATTTTGTTTCAGTCAGTTTATTATTTGAGTTTGAAGAAGTTTTGACCGCCTTGGCCCAATTATTTGGTTGAGCTATAACGCTGAATTTGGGAGCAAAAGGAGAGTCTGAAATTTTCCAAACCTCCATTTGAATAGCAAAAAAGTTAATTTTATTATCAGTATGCTCATTTAACCAATCAATAGCTTGTTTGTGCTCATCTCTAACCGTTTTGACAATCCAAATTATTATTTCCGCATCAAAACCAGATGCGTAGGTTATAATTTTCCCCAAATGGTCATGATCTGTAACTTCAAGCTGATTCTCGATAACGATTTTTCTGCCGGTATTTTCTTCTTCGGCTAAAATATCTACATTAAATTTTCCAACACTTGCTTCTGTCTGAATCAGTCGAATATCTATCCCTATTTCTTCACTCAATAATTCAAGATTTTCAGATTCAGCCAGCCAGTTAGTAAAATTTGAAGCTTCATGCTTCCATACATTTCGTAAGTCTACTTTTTCTAATTTTGCGAGTTGCATTGAGTCCTCTTACATCTTGCGTCAGTCAAGAGAGTTTACTTGGTTGGCTGGCAAGTCGAGCTTTTTCATCTGGATTCTCCTTTATGCGCTATTTGGGAGAGTGTCTGTTCAGTATACCATCTTATCGCACGAGTCAAAATCGACTTAAAAGCGCATATGGGTTGAGTTTCAGCCTCGGCTTGTCCAGCCAACGATCGCCCTTAACCTGCGCTGCGAAGCAAGACAGGTTGAAGGGCATGGTTGGCAGGCGAGACAGGAAAAAATTTGGCTAGTACAGTCATTAATAAATAAATATTTATGGTTTATTTGGTTAGATTCATGATTTTTGTGCGAAAATAACAAAAGCTTGGAGAAGCATTATTCTCAACATCCATAAATGGAGTAATTTTCTCTGCCCATACTGATTTCTCAGTACCTATGGCTTGCCACCCCTTTTTTGAAAGTGACTCCGAACCACCAGGAAATATAGCATCAGCAAGCTTTTCCCATGTACCGCAAATAGAATCGTTAATATACGTGTTCAGAATTGCATCTTTTGCTCTTGGATACGCTTTTTTAATTGCTGGTATATCTCCAAGAAACCAAGATTCACCTTCCTCTATTGCAATACAAAACCGAGTTTCGGGCTTTGGGTTACATTGATTTAGAATCTCATCTAAATCTTCTCGGAAAGATTTCAAACATTTAGAATCCAAGTCGCAAATCAATATTACCACTGCAGAATAATCATCTGGATAGCTGGCAAAAGTATTCCCATAACCTTTTAGCAATTTTGGAAGTTGAGTTAGCAAAATTCGTTTGCTCGCATCTGAATTTGCATTAAGATCTTTTGGAATTCGTCCAATACCTTTATACGAATGAACATTGAATGTATGCTCATTACTTATTAGCTTTGGAATCAGAATATTGAGTGCCTTTTTCCCGGATTGGTCTTCAACAAGTATTTCAAAATGCATCTGATTACCTCGAATCCAAATAATCGCTATACCAGAGACTGCCTAAAGGCAACCCCTCTTCAACCAAATTTTTTACAATGATATTGTCACTTGCTCTTTGAATAATTGAAAAACCATCCTGCCCTTTTTCCAAAATCCAAACTTCAGATGGCTCCAGGGCATCAACTAAATAGGGTTGATGAGTGGTTATGAAAACTTGGGATCCTCCTTTTCGACCCGTCGCATGTTCACGAAACTCTTTCGCTAAGGATTCTAGAAGTTTATGATATAAGCCATTTTCTGGTTCTTCGATGCATAAAAAAGGTGGTGGTGTTGGATCTTCTAATAAAAGTAAATATGCAAACACCTTTAGTGTGCCGTCTGACATTTGTTGGGAATAAAATGGATCCTTAAAACCTTTATCATTGAATCGAAGAAGCAAGCGACCATCATTTGTTCCTTCTGTATCAATTTTATTAACACCTGGAATTTTATCTGCAATGCGATTTAAAATCATCTGGAAACGCTTTGGGTGTTCTCTCTCCATGAATTGCACTACATTACCAAGATTGTCTCCATGAATATTTAAATGTTTTTGTGGCCCAGCGAGTGGCAAACTACGAGCTGCATCAGGGGTAAAATAACTTAAGTACCATCCTTCGATGAACCTTCGGAAAGCTGAAATTCTCGGATGTTGTTTTAAAGAGCCCAAGGTCGCAATACCAAGTTTACGTATATCCTCCAGTTCGACAACTTCGGTTTCTCTAGACTCTTCTTCAGATTCCCCTGATTTAATGGATTGTATCAGGTCAATCAAATCAAAGCTTCCTTGCTCCTCTACTATTTGCTTACCTTCAAGCTCTCCTTTCCAAACAACTCCTTTTCCACTATTTAATACAAGAAATGAGAAAGGCCATCCATGCTTTTGACCTTTACGTCTTTGTCTTAAACGCTCTTTTAAAACAAATGGACGACCTGAACTATCTATATCAATCGCAATTTCATATGTTATAGGTCGAGCATTACCATCTTCCTTATAATAAACTTCGAATTCAATAGGTCCTTGTTCTCCTTGGGCTCTGATTCTTTTAAATCCACCACGCCCACGAGAGTCACAAGCTTCTTCTACACCTGATTTCAATGCATCTGATAAAAAACCGAAGGCATCGAATAAGGTGCTTTTACCAACGCCATTTTTACCAATAACTGCAGTCATTGGTGTGAGTGGAAGAGCCTGTTGCTGATTCCATAACCGGCCAAAAGTAACATCTTTTAACGACCTAAAGTTTTTGATTCTAAAACCTTCTATCTTTGCCATAATTCTCCTCAAAGCTTTGTCAACGGTTAATAGAAATTAAATTAGTAGCAATAGTTTACATTAGAATGCAAGCAGGATTGGTGTGCTCAAATAGAACAAAATACAAAAATATTTTTTACACCGAAAAATCTTAATATACTTACAACCTTTAGCAGATTTGTATTTTCTGATACTAATAGTAGCATAGATTATGAGGCTATCTTCTTGACCACCACTTGCGCCAGTCAAGTGAGTGCATGTGTTGAAAGGCAAGCAGGGCCTCGAATGGGACTCTTTTTCATGCGCTAAAATTCGAGTCATTGTAAACTTTTTTGCCTCACCGTGTTATTTTTCCAGCCGCAAAGGCGCATCATAATTTGGTTTTAACCTTGCTTGACCTTGCAACGGATACAAGATAACCTGCGAGCAAAGCGAGTCAGGTTGATCTTGATTGTTCTTGGCCTTTAGAGCCAAGTACTACCTAATTATCCTGATCAGGATAATTCCAAATCTAACCCCTCCCCCAAAACCGCCTTCCCTTCATTTTTTCCCCTTACTTCCGACTATCACGCAAAAGCGCAAGATAGCCTGACAGGATAACACCCCTTTAATGTGAAATAGCCTGTCAGGATAACACGCAAATCTGAAGATTATCCTGACAGCAGATCTTGCCCAAAATCACGTTATCCGGATCAGGCTTTTCTTCAAGCAAAAAGTCCCTTCACCCAGAACCGGAAAAACGAAACGGTTCAATCATACATTTTTTGCGCTTGTCATTCAAGCAGGGGAAAGCAAAGCTTAAATCCGATTTAACACAAGAAAAGCGACCTATTCATGTATTAATTTTGTCACAATTGCCAAAATTAAAGCCAAAACACTACTTTTAGCCGCGCACAGGCACCGTGAGCAGAAAATGTGCCAAGTCGGCCACCGCAGCCTGATCTTCAAACAAAAGTGGGGCCCGCTCTAAAATCTCAGCACGCAGCCGGGCATTCAGCGCTTTGTCGGAGGCTATTTCAATCGCGCGTGTAATATACGCCTGGCGGCTGTCTACCACACAGTCCAAGAAGGCCATTTTGCGATAACAGCCCAACGTCACGCGGCCATGTAAACGTTCGGGGTCTGGCCAGGTAATGGTGGGAATGCCACAGGCCAGCGCCTCATAAGCAGTGGTGCCGCCGCCAAAATAGAGGGGATCGAGGCTGACATCGCCAATTTCGAGCAGATTGAGATACTCCTCGACTTTGAGATAGGGCAAAAACCAGATGCGCGGCATGAGTTCGGGCAAATTGCGCTCAAAGCGCGCCAATAAAAGCCCGCGCAAATAGGGATGGTTGGGATTGGTCAACAACACCAAATGCCCCGACGGATCTTGGTGCAGCAGATCTGCCAGCAGGTTTTCAAAATCGGGCTGAATTTTGTGCATCAGGTGCGGACAGATATACAGATTGCCTGTTTCGGGCAAACCATAATCGGCCCGTCCCCATTTTTGAACCCGCTCAGGCCGGTAGAAATAAGTGGGAAGTGTGGGGTTCAGCCACAGGGACTCGCTGTAAAACTGCTGGGGATCGTCGTCGGGTTCAAGCAACCCCGACGAGAGAAAATAGTCCATTTCGGGTTGACCCGTCGTGCCAGAACTTAACCAAGAAGTACATTGCACGGGCGCCAGACGAAAACTGGCCAAAAAGGTTTGCATGGTCTGCTGGGCATTGGGTTCGGTCAGATAGAGAATATCCAGCTCCAGCTTTAAAATCTGCGCACGGGCCGAGAGCAGATCCCCATCGAGCAAATGATAGTTGAAGTTGCGCTGAAACAGCTCTGGTGAAAAATGATGGGCACTGATCGGATGGGTGTGGATGATGTGAATCTCCAAATCCGCATCTGGCAAATGGCGCAGCAGGCCCAGCATAAACTTGAGTACCGCCCCCGAGGGCCCCAAGACAAAACCCACCCGCCGGCGTGCGGTGCGCAAGGCCTTGCGTGCAGAACCTGGCAATTCAGGCAAAAGCCGCTGCAGGAGAGCCCCCAGCCGCCGCCTTTCGGGAGAGGGGTTGAAAGCCGTATACGCCATGTTTTCAAGCGGAATCCAATTCAGCAAATAGAGGCCCAGATTGTTTAAGTCTGGCTGAATCCGGGCATCGGCGGGCAAGGTCGCCCCAGCCAAGGTTTGCAGGCATTCCCGCGATTGCTGCAAATAATGCAGCTGATAATCCCGATCCGGTGGAAAAACAGATACCAACAAGTCCCGTTTTAATTCCCAGGCCAAGCGATCCGGCAAATCCGCTTGGGTGAGGGTCTGTTCGTAACAGTCCCGCGCCTCTTTGAGGTAGCCCCTGTTTTCGAGAAAATAACCCAGTTTGTGGGCCAGTTGCAGACTGGCCTCGGGGAAAAAATCCGCTGAGAGCTTCATCACCTCGTAGAAATACAGCGGGTTTTGACTGACCTCGGCCTGCAACAAACGGTCTGCGCTCTCATTGTCTTTGCTCAGGTGCTGTGTGCCCTGAAAATACAGGTCTTTGGCCTGCTCGCTGCGGCCCAGCTCAGCCAGCAGATCCCCGGTTTCCAGACGGGCTTTGAGATCTTCGGGTTTTAAATGCAAATAACTCTGCCAGTGCTGAAGCGCGGCAACCGGATCACCCACCTGATAAGCCAATTGACCCAGCCGGTAATGAATCTCAGCAAAATGGGGGGTGGCCTTTAAACTGCGCTGGAAATAAGCGCGGGCTTGCTCGGGAAGTGCCAAAAAATCCTGGCAGAGCACCCCCAATTGAAAACTGGCGTCACTCAATTCGGGCGATAATTTTAAAGCCAGCTCAAAAGCCCCATAAGCAGCTGAATAATCTTGCTCCTTTTGAAGGGCAAGTCCCTTGTGATAAGCGTGCTGGGCTTCGGTCAAAGACATAGTCACCCTCCCCGATCAGACCTTGCCTCGATTATAACAGGTCAAGTTGGCAGAAGAGGTGAGCGCTCAAAGCTAAAAAACGCTGAAAAGACCTTAAAAGCAAGTTATATATCGTTTAACATTTGGAGAAGTCTCGCAGGGTTCCTGCTTAAACTCACGATAATCAGGTATCGAAACAGCCCCTTTGGGGTTGGGAGTATGTTCATAAAAGAGGAACCCATGCCAACGGTGCAAACCCTGGGCTGGGTCCAGCGTTTGACAGGTCTGGGTGAGAGCAAGCCCCTACCACCCCTCAAAACGCCGGATCCGGCTATCAACCCGTATCAGAGTGCTGATCGCCTGAATTTGTCTGCGCGTTCCAGTTTTGGTCTTTCGACCATTCGCCTGATTGAACCCATGGATGAACTCTCGGGGGTCAAAAGCACTGCCAATCTTACCTCGCGCCAATGGCAATTGCAGCGTTCCGCTGACTTCCAAAACGTCTTCCGCCATTTTGACGTCTTGCCAGGAGACACCCAAAAAGGGGTGCTCAGCAAACTTGAACTCTTTATCGACAAACACCCAGATTTTCTCACCCGTTTGCAAAAAGTAGACAATCCCAAATACGGGGCCGGGTTTCAGTTCTTTTTTATCCCCCAAAAAGACGATCCCCGCTGGCAAGATGTGCCCAGTGGCGTGCGCGGCACAGGCGGTGATGTCAGCTATACAGGCATTGTCTACTCCTCTCCCCAAGCCCTGATCAAAAAAGATGGCTTTTTGTCGAGAGGTCTGCAAAGCCTCTCGCGGGGAGCCATGGAAATCGTGGGCACGGTCAAACCCAGTGTGGGCGCCTTGGACGTCGGGGGCATGTTTACCGACTCCTCCGAAGACACCTTTGCCCACGAAATGGGGCATGTCTTACACAGCTATTTCCTCAGCAACCAGGAGCAATTGGAGATCTGGGCGATTTTTTCCCTCTCCAAATCCGCAGATCAGGGCTTTATCACCGACTATGCCCGCACCAACCACATGGAGTTCTTTGCGGAGGGCGTCGAAGCCTATTTCCAACAGGACTCTCAGGGCAAGTTTAATGCCCGTGACCACCTCAAAGAGACCAACCCCCGCCTGCATGATTTTGTCAGACGGGTGCTCGATCCCGAAGCGGAGCGCGGTTTGGCCCAAGACCCCGCCGTCTCTGCCTGGCTGATCGCCAAAACCAAGGGCCTCGATGCCGCTTCCGCGCTCCAAAGCCTGGGCATTTCTGGCGCAAAAAAAGACTGTAAATGCGCCCAGCACGGGCATTAATGCCCCTTTAAGCGCTGCGAGATCGGCCCAAAGAAAAACCGGCGCCATAAATGACGCCGGTTTTGAAGTGTTTAAAAGGCTTAGCTGCGGCCCATATCCCGCATATGGCGGAAGACGGCTGAATAATCGCCATTGGTGACAAGTTTATTCAGTTTCTCGGCCTGCAGGGCAGGGGGAGCCGTTTTGAGACCCGGATGGGCTTTTTTCTCAGCGGCAGTCATCGCCTTGATCTTGCCATTGAGCGCGCCAGCCCCATAGCGGTAGGCCAGCAAGAGTTTGGCTGTTCCAGCGTTATTGGCGCCAGGAGCAACATCTGCGGCGCTGACGTCGTGGCCTTTGGCTTTGAGTTCGCGCACAAGCTGGCCCTTGAGATAACGCGCTGTCTGGGTCAGACAGACTTCGGGATCATCGAGTTTGGTACGGGCCGAGCGATCAGGGGCAGAGCTGGGTTTCATGCCTGTCACACCCATGGCGCTGCTGCTGTGTTTGGTATTCAGGCCACAATCGGATTCTTGCATCGCCATCGCAAAGAGAATGCGGGGATCGACGCCCTCTTTTTGCCCGACTTTGATACAGGTTTCGGCAATTTTTTCAAACTTGGCACGGTTGGCGGCCCCCCCTTTGCCCGTGAGTTTGGCGGCCAAACCACCGGGGCCATTGTCGGATTCAATTGCACCCATCAGGGTGTCTTTGGTGACAGGCCCAGCACTGGGTTTGTCGGGAAAACGCAGGGCAG
Source organism: Candidatus Sericytochromatia bacterium (assembly GCA_018780035.1). Taxonomy (GTDB): domain Bacteria; phylum Cyanobacteriota; class Sericytochromatia; order UBA7694; family UBA7694. The sequence goes on along the minus strand of JADMKE010000016.1, from coordinate 491,317 downwards.
TGACTGCAGAGCCATGGGTCGCAAATTTTCCAGTGAGATTGGCATCACCGCCTTGAATGGCTGGCGTGTTGACGCCACCTTGGCCACCTACCTGCCCACCCAATTGCGGGGGGCGGCTGAGGGGCCTGGGAGAAGTAATCGGGGCCAGTGGGCCGGTTCGAGGGGATGCACCTTGTACCATAATAAACCTCTAATCCAGGAATGACTGGATTTGTTTGGCCTGTCCCTGAGCAGGGGCAGCGGGCAGGGCAATGGTGTCACCCTTGTAGAGCATGTGGGGGTTTTGGATCACGTCTTCGTTCATGTCCAAGATTTTGTTCATGTACTTTTCTAAATCGTTGCCGTTCACATTGTCTCCCAATTGGGCTTTGGCAATCGAGGTCAGATTGTCACCGGGTTGAATGGTATAACTCTTGTTATTGGGCAATGCGAGTTGCAGACCAACAAGTCCCCCCAACATACCCCCAATCATCGCTCCTGCAGCAGGGTTGCCAGCCACTGTGGTTCCAGCTGCAGCGGCGGCCATTCCAGCCATGACGGTTTGTTTGAGCGCCTCTTGTTTTTGGGCCTTTTGGGCCTCATGTGAAACACGTTGACCAGGAATGGTCGAGGGCAGAGTGGGTTTTAAATTGACATTCCCCATGGGGGTACTCCTTTGTACATAGTGACGGCTATCTTAGTTATACCCAAAGACCTGCCAATCTGAACAGGATCCTGGGATTATTTTTCGCGGGTATCAAAAACGGGGGTCTCTGTTTCAACCAAGCGCAATTGTGGATCGGCCATAAAAAAGACCTGGGCCGGGGGCATTTGAACCCGTCCGGGGTATTGGCTGCGCAAGCGGTAATGAAAAGACAATTCCTCACCAGGCGGCAGGAGCCGCGTCTGCAAGTTAATGTATCCCGGCGCTTGTTGAATCGACTCCAGCCAGCGATTGTCTTGCAAGGTGTCGAGCAAAGGCAGAAAACCGCTGGGAATGCCCAATTGAATCCCCAGACGCTGAGGCTGCCCATGGCTGTGGCTGATCTTGAGCAAAACCGGCACCTCTTCGTTGGGCACCAAACCCTCATGGGCCGGGGCCTCTAAAGCCAATTGGATCTGGGGATGGCTCTGGCGGTAACTTTGCTCCAAGACATACAATTCCTGCTCGCGGGACACGGTTCGCCCCTGCCATTCCTGCTCCAGGCTGAGCGGGTATTTGCCGCCATAACGGGCATCAAAGGACTGCCAAAGGCGGCGCGTTTCCCCGGCTGCCAAGCCAACTTTTTGCCAACTCTGGTGGGCAAAGCGGTAAGTCAGATCCTGGGGCTGGCCCGTTTGGTTGTGAAAGTCGAGCGCCAATTGCAATTGATCGCCAGACAGGGCATATCTGGGCGCATAGAGTTGGGGGATCACCGCCGGGCGCAAGTTCAAAGATTCTTGCCAGCTCTGGCTGTGTCCCAGGCTGTCGCGCAGGCTCACACGCAAATGCTGTGGGCCCATGTGAAAGGTCGGGGGCAGCAAAATCTCACCCGGCAATTGCGCCAGGCGCTTTTGCGTGTATTGCAATGGCTGGCTTTGCTGAAGGGGACTGTCCAGCTCTGAGCGGGTTTGAGCGGCCAAAGAGCGTTCAGGTGTGAGGGGTTCAAAATACACAGCCCCCCGTGTTAAGAGCACCAGCGGGTGCAAGAGACTCAAAACCAGCAGACCACTGAGCAACCAGGCCTGACGCAGATCTTCGTTGCGCAGATTCGGCGGAAAAAAGCTCGAACGCAGCGCTTGACTCAGCCCCCAACACGACAGAGCCTGGGCCAACCAATGGGCAGGCAAAAGCGCAGGTTGGTAAATGCTGAGCGAAATACCCAGCAGAATTTGCAGCGGCCCCCAGAGACTGAGCCCAAAGGCGCCATTGAGATGAATCTTGTTCCATTCTGGAGCCAAACTCCAAAACAAGGTCAGCCAAAAAACCAAGATCGCCAAAGCAGAGAGCCAAGTCGGGGCAAACATGCCGCTCGGGAGCAATTGCAAAGCGGTCAACCAACTCAAGACCAAACAAAAGAGCAAAACCAAACTGCTGCTTTGGGCCACAAGCAGCGCACGCTTGAGGCGGCGTACCCGCTGCTGCGAGGGAAAAGGCACCGTCGGCTGCTGCTCGCGCATGCGCTTGAGCAAGCTTAAAAACCACAGCAGGGGCGCCAAGGCCAAGAGACCCAAAAGCATATAAAAGCAGACACTGCCCAGATAGAGCAAGGAAGCCCCTGCCCCCGTGTGCCCCGCCTCGGCAGGCACCAAAAAAGGCCTCTCAAGTGGCAATGCAAGCCCCTCAGGCAGGGGAGGCCCCACGCTCGTTTGCAGGGCACTCAGCTCAAAGGGGGCTGTTCCCGCTTTTAAGGCCCCAGCCAAAGCAGGCAGGCGCACAATCAACGAGCTGAGGGCATCGGGGGAAGCGGGGCTCAAGCCCAGCGGAGAAGTCCCCACCCGCCCAGCAAAGTTCAGCCATTGTGGTTCGGGATCTGAAGCCAACAAAAGCAAAAGCCAGTGCTGATCGGGATTGCTGGCCTCGGGCAGTCTCAGGCGCACAGCGCCTTTTTTTAAGGTCAATTGCCCCTGGCCCAAAACCTGGTTACCCTGACCCCAGGCATAGGTCAAAAGATCGGTTTCGGGGCTATACACCTGCCATTCAGGGAGTAACTGCCCCTGGGGGTTGACCTCTGGCTGCAGACTGATGCCTTTGCCTAAGATCTCCAGCGGCAATTGGATCTTTTGCAAATGGCCCTGGGCATCTCCAGCGGTCAACTCCAGCTCGGTATGAATGTCTTGGGCCTTTAAGGCAATTTCAGCATAGGCACCTTTGAGCGGCACAGCTTTGCCCTGGTAGCGCAGCCATCCCCCTCGGACGACGCGGCCTTGGCCATCGCGCAGGCTTAAGAGCAAGGTCTGATCCAGCCCTTTTTGCAATTGGGGCATCAGGGCCCTGAGATTTAAATCTGGACTGGCTGGAGCCGGCGGCAGGGTCTGCACCTGCAAGGCGCTTTGCGCCAAAAGCCGCCGGGGCAAGTGCAATTGCAAATGGTAGCCCCCAGGCAAACTCTGGGGCGGGATTTGCAAAGAGGCCGAGGCCTGACCCAGGGCATTGGTCTTGACCCTCTGGCGCAGCAAGACCTGCTGCCCCCAGACCAGCCGCAATTCCAGCGGAATATTCGCCCAAAGCTGTTTGGCCTGATTCGATTCGACCTCGACCACAACGGTCTCTCCAGGTTGCAAGACCTGCCGATCGGTCCGGAGCTTGGCCAAGAGGGCATTTTCAACCCGCAATTGGGCTTCGGGCAAGAGCAAATGCCCATCATCGCTGGTCAATTTAAACTGCCAGGGACCCGGCGCCAATTCGGGCAAGTCGAGCTTCCAACTGCCATTTTTTTGGCTCTGCACAGGCAATAAATACGCATCTCTTGCCGTAGGAGAGCTGAGCGAGAGACGCATGCCCACTTGCAGGGGGCGATGGCTGAGCGGATCACTCACACTGCCGTAGAGGGTATACGGGGTTTGGGCTGGCAAACGCACCGGCAGCACCATTTGCAAACGCGGAGGCAAATGGCTGATATGGGCCAATAAGCCCAAAAAGCCCGGATAACTTTCAAGCAAAAGAAAATACAGCGGAATCACAGCCAGAAGCATCCAGCTTGAAATCGGGGGCTTGCGCATGAAGTGAGCGAACCTCGCTGCAAAAAATAATAACTTCCCCAGGGGAAGTTATCAAAGAAAAAAGGCGGGCAGAGAGGGATTCGAACCCTCGAAGCAGCTCATCACCGCTTACAGACTTTCCAGGTCTGCTGAATCAACCACTCTCACATCTGCCCAGAGATGTGTAAAATCACAACGGAGAGGGTGGGATTCGAACCCACGTGACCCTTGCGGGTCTAACCGCTTTCGAGACGGCCCCGTTATGACCACTTCGGTACCTCTCCTGAGGCGCACTGGTTGGCACACTGGTTGCCGTTAAGCCAATACTAGTGAGAAAGTATAACACAGAGTTTTTAGGGGCGAAAAGGGAATGCGGGAATTAGGGCTGCTTCTGCAGAATCATCAGCCCATTCCAGAAGGTCGGATGGTGCATCATGGCCGTGGGCAAATCCCCCAAAAGCCGATAGCCCGGGGTGGCGCGCAAAAAATCCAGGGTGGCTTGGCGGGGCTCTTCGAAATTGGTATCGTCGACCAGAATCAGGGCACCGGGGGCCAAAAACGGGTCGGCCAAGACCAGGGATTGGTATTGGTTGGTGTAGTCGTGGGCGCCATCATAAAAATACAGGCCAATGGGCGCAGTATGGGTCTGGAAATAGACCTGGTAATCCAGTTCATAAAACTGCTGATGCGGGCCCGAGTAAAAGCGCTGCCAGTTTTGGTAAAACACGTCACGCGGACCGCCAAATTCGGAAAAATTATCGACCCCCACGCAGGGTACTTCGGGGGCCAAAAGCATGCCCGCAAAGAGCGTAAAACCATGCCAGACGCCAATATTCAGATAGATTTGACCCGGCGGCAGGTGTTTGAGAATCACGCCGATCAGGGCTGCAATCGGAAAAGTGGACATGCGTTTGAGTCCGGCCAAAGGCCGTGCCTGTTCAGCCAAATGGGCATATTCTGGCGGCAGGACGGTATTGGCGATCTCAGAGTCAAAATCCAGCCCCATAATAATATCCAGGGGCTGAAAATGCAAAAATTGCAGGCTTTGAACAAATTGCGTCAAATACATGGTCTCTATCTTACCCCGAGCATCCCAAAATTGAGGATCGGTTTTGACACTTTGGCGTGTATAATTGAAAAACAACCCCCATTTGCAGGAAAATGCCCTTCAAGGAGAGACGATGGCCTCGCTCGTAGACACCCAGATCTTTAATCAGCCCAGTTCTGTTGTCGAATCTTGGTATTGGGCCTTTAAATCTAGAGACTTAAAAAAAGGCCAGGTCAAACCCCTGAACTTTTTGGGCCGCGAATTGGCCGTTTATCGCGGCGAAGATGGGGTAGTCAGGGCCGTGGATGCCTTCTGCCCACATATGGGGGCCCATTTGGCTGAAGGCAAAGTCGATGGCAAAGGTCTGCGCTGTTTTTTTCACGCCTGGAAATTCGACGAAAAAGGGCAGCTCGAAGACATTCCCTGCCGCCAAGCGCCCGGTATCCAGGCCGAGATCAAACACCATCCCGTCTGCGAGCAATATGGCGTGATCTGGATTTATACCGGCGAGAATCCCAGCCACCCCGTGCACTATGTGCCCGAACTCGAAGGCGTCGAAGTGGCCCACTCCTTTGGCAATCAATTTGAAAAGGGCTGTCACCCCAGCGTGGTGCTCGTCAACGCCATCGACGCCCACCACTTTAACTCGGTCCACAACCTGCCCGTGCGCGTGGAATTTGACTGCCAACCCCAGGGGTCGAATATGGTGCAGTTTAACAATACCACCCCCATGCCCCAGACCAAGTGGTACCTGCGCTTTTTCAGCCGTTTTTACAAAGGCCCGCTGACCTATTCGCTCTGTTATACCTCTGGCAGCACCGGCTCAGTCACCGTTGGCCCCGACTTTTTGCACTGCCATATTATCTTTGCCCTGCGCCCCACCCCCGAGGGCAAAACCCAAGGTCTGACCATTTTGATCACGCCCAAAGGTGCCCACAAGACCAAATTGGGCTGGCTCAATGCCTTTAACCCAATCATTCTCTTTGCCACTATGCTCGTTGGCAATTATTTCGCCACAGGGGATACCAAGCTCTTTCAGACGATCAAGTTTAAGTTCAAGCGCCCAATCAAAGAAGACTTCTCGATTATTAAATTTATTCAGCACCTGGAAAAACAAAAGACCACCCGCTGGGGCTTTGGCACCTACGATTCGAGCGAAAAAGCCCTCAAAATGCTGCCCGACAAAGTGGAAGCCGCTCAGACCCCCGCCAAGATCATTCAACTCAATGAAAAAATTGCCCAGAATTTTTAAGCCGGGCCAGGCCTTTCAAACGGGCTTTTTATCACTCGCGTGAACAGTGCAAGCAAACGGGCCTGGGTGACAGGTGCCGCCACAGGGTTTGGCTATTATACGGTGCTCTCGCTGCTCGCCCAGGGCTGGCAGGTGATTGCCTCGCTCAAAGACCTCAGGCAGGAGAGCCCGGCTTTTGCTGAGGCCCTCACAAAATACCCCCAAGCCCTGCAATTGGTCGAACTCGACCTGACCCGTTTGGAGGCCCTGCCCGCATTGCTAGCAGAGCTGCAGGTGGCCGAAAAGGGCCTGGATCTATTGGTCAATAACGCCGGTTTTGGCACCTATGGCGCGGTCCAAGATCTGAGTGAGGCCCAGATCCGCACCCAAATGGAGGTCAATTTTTTCGGGCCCCTGCTGCTGACCCGCGCCTTGCTGCCTGCGTTGCAGCATTCCCAAGGGCGGATTATTACCGTCACCTCGATCATGGCCCGCTACGCCATGCCTTTGGTGACCCTGTACTCTGCCAGCAAATACGCCATGGAAGGCCTCAGCGAGGGCCTGCGCCAAGAGGTCGCCCAACTCGGCATTCAGCTCTGCACGGTGCAGCCGGGGGGCTACCGCACTCCCTTTTACAGCTCGCTGGTCTGGGGCGAAAAAAGCTTTGCGCCCGATTCGCCCTACCGCAAAATGGGCCAACACTTTCAGGGTTTTATGCAACGCCTGGCCGAGCGCCCCAAAGCCCCCCACCCCCAAGAGGTGGCCGATGTGATTCTCAGCCTCAGCCAACGCCCCCAGCTGCCGCGCTGCGTGGTCGTGGGCAAAGACGCTCAGCTGATCGCGCTTTTGGAGCGACTTTTGCCCTATGGCCTGTTTCGCTTTTTGATGAAGCGCATGAACCGGATGATTTTGGGAACCCCTATTGGTTAAAGCCTCATGGGCTGCTGAGTCTTGTGAATCCGTCTATTTGCCGTTTAAAAACGCTTGGTAAACACGCAATGTTTGCGGTTTTAGGTTATGAAGGTGTGTAGCAAAGGCAGAAGTAGCAAGGCCTTCCGGAATGGGTGTAAAGAACTAAAGTAGCCAGGCTTCTTGTGCTTTGAGCAAGACCTCGCTGCGGCTATTTGCACCCAGCTTTTTATACAGACCGCGAAGTTGGGTTTTGGCGGTGTTGACAGTCACCCCGGCATGGCTTGCCATTTCTTTATAAGACAAATGTTGTGCGAGCAATTGCAAAAGCACTTGTTCACGCGGCGTTAGTTCAATTGTTTGCGATGCGGTGTGAACTTCAGGGAAGAGATCAATCAGCTCTTGCAATTGTGCTGCGCGATCTTTCTGAGCAAACAAAGGGCGCAACTCATGAAGCAATGGCAGCGCTTCTGGTCCGGCATAGAGAACAAGCCCTCCTTGTTGAGCGCGTAACAAGGCTTCTAGCAATAACATAAATTGGTTGAGAGCATGTTCTTTTTGATGCCCCATACGGTAGCGAATGACTTCTTGTATTAGCTCAAAAACCCGCTGATATAGCCGTGTTTCACTTTGAGTTGCTGCTTCTAACAAGCGGTAATTAAGCTCAAAAGCTTCTGAGTAGCGTTGTCGACGCAACAGATAACGTGTCAACACCCCATACCAGACAAAATTTTGGTGAAGATCCTCAAGCCCTTCGATTCTATTCGCCAGATCCCCAAGCTCAGCTAATAAGCTGCCAGCCGAATCAAGCTGCCAGGTTTCCAGCAGCAGCCAAATTCGTCGTGTCTGGTAATCACGTTTGAATTTTTCTGGCATCGGCCCAGTCAGTTCCTGTAATCGCTCTAAGAGCACAGCAGCTTGACCCCAGTTGCGCCTGAGAAGTTCCAGATCTAGGCAACGCACCAGATAAAGCCATTGCAGATTGAGAGCTGTCAAAGAGTCATAAGCAGGCAATCTGTCCAGCCAGACATCCGCTGAGCCAAGCTCAAGCAGGGCGATCAAGGCCCGATCACTGAGCGCAAAGATGCCAATCATAGCTTGTTCCTGTGCCTGCGGAACCTTCAGCGCTTGTTCATAGCTATGAGACGCTTCACTGAATCGGCCCATCATCATGTGTGTGCGCGCAATTTTGACGCGGGCACTGAGAGAGTTTTCGCCTTCCCCCAGAGGCAGATAAAATTGGAGCACTTCTTCAAGGCAGGTCAGACAATCCTGCCAACGCGCCTGATAAAAGTATTCTCCAGCCAGTGCAATCAATAGCTCAGCATGAAAATGACTCTGACGGTCTTGGCTGAAGGCCAGTGCTTGCTCAAAAGCCAGCAATGAACTCTGAGAATCTTCACTCACAGAAGCCAGTCGGGCATGAAAATAACTCATCCAACGCTTGAAATCAATGGCTTGATACGTGTCATCATCCTGCTCGCGCACATCACCATGCAGCTTAAGCAGCCGATTAAAATGAGTATCTGCCTGAAGATCTTTAACCAGAGTCAGCGCCCATAGGATAAAGACATACAGACACGGGCTTTGCATCAGCAGTGTCTCTGAGTCTGCCTGGGCTGTCAACCAATCCCACAGACGATACGCAATATCAACAGTCAAGGCATCAGGTGACCATCTGGCGAGTATGTGCATAAGCTGTTCACGCGATTCACTGGCCAGAGCATAATTTAATGCTGCTTCATGACGGCCAGCATCCAGACTCAAGTCAGCTAATTTCTTTTGCCATACTTTGAGTTCCGCTGATTGTTTTAGCTCAAAGCGTAAATAATCCCTCCAGGCTGGGAGTAAGCGCCAGCTATTCTGCTCACAAACAGCCAAATGCCACTGATACAGGCCTGACCAGATCCGCTCAGGTGATTCACTGCCCAACAAGGCCAGCTCAGAAGCCTCAAGACTGTTCAAAACAGCTAATGCGGGTAATTGTTGCCTGAGCTCGGCAGGAAGTTCAGCCATGGTCTGCTGCATGTGCTGACGGTAAACGGGCATCAACCAGGGTGAGACAATCCCTTTAGCCCCGCTGATCATAGCAGCTTGCATAATGCCAATCACGCCGCCACTGAGAGTCCAGAGCTGCTGGCGTTTTTCGGGGCTAAGCACATGTGTCACAGGCCATTTATCGAGATCTTCGGTCTTCCAGAGCAGTTGGTCCTGACTGATCAGTTCGAGCTGATTACTTTTGAGCAAAGGAGCCAGATCAAGAGCTGAAGGATAAGCCCGGCTGCACAGAACCAAGGTGAAATTTTCAATGGCAAGTTGCAGCAAATGATTGAGCAGGCCCAGACCCAAAGCATCGTTAAGCAAATGAACATGATCCAGTAGTAACACGCGTTTTTGACTCGAAGACCACTTGCTGACTCGCTGATGTAATTCCAATAGTTCGGCAGCCAGAAGCTGAGCGGGTGAACAATCGAGATGAGTTGCCAGACCATGAGCCAGCCATTCGCCATTGGGGGCATTGCTTGCAAAAGCCTGATACGTGATCGGCAAGCCCTGAAAGCTTTCAGCGCACAGAGCAGTCTTGCCAGTGCCAGCTCCGGCATCTAGCAGGGTTCGGCGGGATTCACACAGGCGCAAAGCGAGCTTCTTCAAGCTTTGTGGCCAATAAAGCTTTGATTGAGCGGGCGGCAATTGAGAAACCAACATGGGTGAATCATAACATGAATAAGGGTGATTAAAATTTATTTTAGGGTGATTTAAGGGTGAAAAATAAATTCAAAACAGGTGAATCCAACGATAGATAAGTATAAGAATTACACAGGAGACACAAATGAACTTTAAATCACTTTCAACTCTGGCACTTATTACTCTTTCACTCGGTTTCACCGGCTGCCAAAACGCTGTCCCACTGCAAGCTCGTATGTTTCGTCAAACCTCTTTACAAACACGGGCCATTGCTCAGTCTCCTGCTCAAGGCTTAACAGATCAAGAGATCAACAACTTGTTTCCATCCGCTTCAGGCCACACCAATATGTGGGCCTATGGCGTCAACCGCTCATACACCTCTTGCAATGGTTGCACCACTGCTGACACATTCAAATACCTGCCCCTCAAAGTCCTTGGCGCACCTGGCCAAAACACATCTGCCCAGTTAGGTGAAGATTTAATTTCAGCACCCAGCCAGGTCTTCTGGGCTGAGTTATGCAAAAGGTTTATTCAGAATCATGCTCAATCTGTTGGCAGCAACTGGCAACGACAGTCCTGGGAACTGATCCCTGGCGTTCAGACAATAAAAACAAAAGTGGCTGCGGTTCAAGTCCGGGAACTCAGAGCTCATGTCATCATTGGCAATCAGCCATTCCAGGCTCAATACTGGATTTCAGCTCAGGCAGGTTTAGTTAGCTTTAGATTGGTCAGCAAACATCAAGACGCCAATGGTGAGTTTACACTCGTTTCACGGATGTACCAGGACACACCTCCTGTTGTGAATCCAAACCCAAGCATCCCTGATGACAGCCTGGTACCGGTTGCTCCCCCGGTGCGTAACGCTCAACGTCGCTTTTAAGACCTCTGACAACATGCTGACCTTTACCCGTTTGAGTGGACACACAGTTAAGCCACGTTTCGCTGCTCGAACGGCTCTGGGCTGAGATACCCCAGAGTTGAATGAAGTCTTTGCCGATTGTAAAAGACCTCAATATACTCGAAAATTGTGCTGGAAGCCTCTTTGTGAGATATAAACATCTCTATCACAGCATTCCAGTTTTAGTTTAAGTCAAAGTCAGTTATAGTCACAAACTTAAATAAAGGCTTAGAAAAAGGTCTTTATAAACCCTTCACAAACCAAGCTAAATTTTTACAAAAATGAACAGAACCTAACCCCTCAACCCGACCATCGCCTCAATCCCCTCGCGCTGCGCGGCCTCTGGCTCCACCTGACCTTGGGCGACTTTGGCTTGCACTTGTTCTAACCACTGCCGGGCCAAGGCATTACAAACTTCAAAGCGGGCTTCAAAATCGCTGTTCGGCTGTAATTCGCTGCGCAGCAGGTAGCGGCGACTGGTCATGTATTCGCGCCAAAAGCGGCGGTTGAGATCCTGCAGGCGCTGGGTGGCTTCGGCCTGGGCCGGGTGGGCGTGGCGGTAGATCGAAAGCGCGACAATCAGGCGGTTCCAGTCCCCGGCCTCGCGTTTGGCTTCGGTCATCAGGTCGCTTTCGACCTCGGCGACATAAATACAGACATAACCCACGGCCAGATAAGCCGACTGCAAGAGCAGGCCCCAACCGAGATAGCGCACAGGGTCAAAGAAACAGCAGAGCGCGCCCAGCAGCACCAGAGAAGTCAGAAAAGGTTTAACCCAAGAGGCGTAGCGGATCTGTCTCATCGCTGTCCTCCCACTTTTTGTTCACGTTCTTGCACCCATTGAGGTGGGGGCAGGCTTTTGTCGTAGAGCCAAAGGGTATGCGGGTATTTTTTGATGTAATTCTGTTCGTATTCACGCATTTTGCCAGTCAAAATACGAAAATTAATATTGATCACGTAAAAATACGAGGGGCCATAATCCGGGGTGGTGCGGGAGATGCGCCCGTCGTTGAGAAAATGGCTGGAAAAGCCGCAGCCATAATACAGCCCCAGATACAACAGCACAGGCCAAAAAGTCTGCTGAAAACAGGCCATGTACAGCGCCCAAGGCAGCATGGGAATTGAGACAAAGGCCCCGAAAAAATGCATCCAGAGCACGAGGCGATTGAGGTGCAAATAGAGGAAAAAGTCCTCAAAATTGTCGAAGTCGGCATAACTGTAGACGTTGATATATCTTTTGCGAAAGGCGCGTGAGGTGGTGGCTTTCATGCTGGCAAATGTTCACTTTCACTGGCCTGAGCGGGCAGCTTTTGGCGTTTCTGGGCCCAGAGATACAGCCCTGTAAACAAAGCGGCATTGCCCACCGAAAGTGCGCCATAGAGCAAAGGGATCCAGCCCACGGCCAAAGCGGTCTCTTTGGGCAAATTGAGGGTGATCATTGCAAAGGCCAGTGGGGCGTTTTGAATCCCGGTTTCGAAAGACAGGGTGCGCGCCACCTCAGGGCTCAAACGCGCGGCCCAGCGGCTAAAGGCAAAAGAAAAGAGAATCCCCGAAAAACTCAACAACCCCGTGGCAGCAAAGACGGTGAGATCCTGTCTTTGCAGAATTTCATAGATTTTGGGATACCAGATCAGCACCATCAAGACAATACTCAAATAGCCAATCCGCGCCCCCCATTTTTCAGTCAAGAGCGCCAAAGATTCGGATTTAAGCCGGATCGCAAAACCCACAGCCACCGGAATCAAAGAGGCAATCAGGGTCACCATCAGGTTCTGCAGTGGAATTTGAATTTGCTGGCTCTGGCTCAAAAGCTGAGAGCCAAAGAGCATCAGCAAAAGCGGCGTGACCACGAATGCCGCCAGGGTGGTGGTAAAGGTTAAAAAGACACTCAGGCTGACATTGCCGCGCGCAAAATACGTGAACATATTCGAGGTCGTGCCACCCGGGCAACAGGCAATCAAGAGCAAGGTGCCGCCCGCCAACGGATCGAGCCCAAAACCGAGAATCAGCAGACAGGCCAGGGTGGGCAAGAGCAAATACTGCTGGCCGAGGCCCCAAAAAAACGAGCGACGGTCGTTCCAAACACTTTGCAATTGGGCCTTTTCAATCGAGCATCCCACCCCCACCATCAGGCAGAAAAAGGAAATGAAAAGCAGAACCTGTTCAATTTGGCTGAGCATGAATAAGGTTTAAACGCGCTTTAAAAATCCCACTCGTCGGCCTTGGCTTTCTTGGGCGGTGACGGTGGTTGCATGGTATTGATGCGTTTAATTTCAACTTTTTTAATTTCGGGTTTTTTGATCTCAGCTTTGGGGGCCTCGATTTTTTTGAGCTCAGGCTTTTTTAATTCAGCAGTCTTGCCTGTGAGGGATTTGGGGGCTTCGAGCGGGTTGCGCGGCGGCACAGGGGGAAGTTTAACCTTTTTATCGCCAAAAGCGGCATGTTCGGCTTTTTCTTGATCCTGTCGCCGCTTTTCGTCCACCAGCAGGCGGCGCTTCTGTTGGCCCGAGTGTTTGTCATCCCCCGATTGCTGTTGCGACATACCCTGGCCCGCGGAGTCGTCGAACATCGAAAACTCCCCTTCTTCGTGGTCGTCTTTTTTGAGCTTGCGCCCAGACTGGGCTGAGCGCTGCCAGGCCGTATCTTGGGCCTCATTGGCGCCCGTTTGGCGGTAATAGGTCACAGCCGCCTGCTGACCCGCGGCATTTTGGGCCTGGGTATTCTGGCTCTGGGGGGGATCGGGCACATGTTTGCCTGCCAGCGTTTCAGCCAGGGCTGAAGCCATCGAGCTGCGCTGCAAAAAGCTCAAACCCGCCGGGCGCTCAGCCTGATTGGGCTGGCCGTTTTGCAAGAGTTGGTGAATGCGTACCTGGGTGGTTTCTGAGGTCAAAAGCTGCTGGCGCTGGACGTTTTGGGTTGTACCCGTGGGGGTTTGTGAGACCCGCACCGTGTCTTTGGGAGCCTGCTGGGTTTCTGCCGCTTTTTGAACCTGTGGGGCCTGGGGCCCCTGGATCGGGCGCAGGTTCTGAAACTGGGGCCCCCCCCCGCCTTGAATCGATGGCATTTTGTTTTTCTCCCTGTGTTTTGGCCTGTGCTTTGGCCTGTGTATTGGCGCTTAGCCGGTTTGGCGGGCCAAAGCCGCCTGCAGGTCTTGAATCCGCTCACTCAAATGATCATACTGGGTTGAGAGGGCCCGCAGGGGCACCCCACGCCCTTCCAACTCATCCAGGGTATCTGCAAATTGGTCACAATTGTCGAGCAGGGTATCGACATGGCCCTGCATCTCCTGCCATTGGGCGGCATTGATCGGCTTCGCCGTTATTTCGAGGTACTGCTGGACGAGTTGATCATTTTCCAAAATCTGATCACTCAGCGCCAGCATCTCGCGCGAAATCCGCAAGGCATCGCGGTATTGCTGGGTGCGTTCACGCATGGGCTGGATTTGCTCGCGCAGGCGGTTTTTGGTCTGCAAATCGCGGCTGCGATTGGCCTGCACCTGCAACTCTTCGTAACGGTTGAACCAATAGACCTGTTTTTCTTCGAGGCGGGCCAGCATATGTCCATTGATCGTGGGCACAATTGCGCTGGTTTTTTCTTCCCCCAATTCACTCAGGGCCTCGCGAATCTGGGTATCCAGGGAGATCGCCGGGGCAGGCTCATCGGCAAAGGCAATGCGCTCGATCTCTTCGGGTTTGAGACGCGCTCCTTTGACTTGAGCAATCAGAATATGCACGTCTTCGTGGGTGGGCTCTAAACGCAGGGCCTCTTCGAGATAGTGCATGGCCCAAACGGGATCGTTAAAGCGCCAGAGCAGATAGCCCATCGCAATATGTGGCTCCACATAGCGGCGATTGTAACGGATCGACTCCATAAAACAGTCCGCCGCCTCTTGCAAGAGGCGTTTGTTGCGAAAACCGTCTTCTTCTGAGAGCAGCAGGCACTCCATGCCACGGGAATACTGCTCGAAGCTCTCTTCGTGGCGATCGCGGACGGCAGTTTTGCCGGAAGTAGTGGTGGCTGTGCTGTTTTCTGACATATATCCCTATTATAACGGCCCAGCTTAAAAATTCAACTCTGAGAAAGCGCTTTGCCCACCCATTAACAAAAACTCGGCCCGTAGGCCCACATCACCAGGGTGTGGCGCAGTCCTGCCGTCACGGGCTCAACTTTGTGCAACATATACGAGGGAAAAAAGACCACCGTGCCCTGTTCTTGGTTGATATCTTCTTCCATGCGCAGCCCACTGACCAATTTGAGTTGCCCCCCTTGATAATCACTGCGGGGGGTCAAAAAAGCAACAGCACTCAGCTTGCGGGCGGAGAGATCGTCATAGCCCAGATCGACATGCCAATCGTAGAAGCCCCCCACCGGGTATGCAATCACCTGGGCCGGGGAGAGCAATTCAATTTTGAAGTGATAATAATTCTCATTCAGAAATTGCACCAAGGGATAAATCCGCTCATGAATCCAGCGGGTGCTGTCATCCAGGGGCAAATAGGTGGAGGTCGAATTGCGCACACTATCAAGGGGTTCGGGTTTGCCCGCGAGGCCTGATTTTTTGGTTAAGCCCTGCAGAGCAATCAATTGTTCACATTCAGCCGGGCTAAACACCTGGGGATAAAAACAGGTATTAAAGAGATAGTTGTTTTTCCAATCGGATTGAATCGGCATGGCTATTGAAAACAGGGGCCGTGGGCCCACATCACCAGAGTGCGGCGCAGCCCCCGGCGCACAGGTTCAACCTTGTGCAAAATATACGAGGGAAAAAAGGCTGTTGTGCCCTGCAATTGATCCGGCACGGCCCGGGCATTGGCTCCCACGATCAGCTTGAGCGAGCCCCCATCGTATTCTGAGGCATCGGACAAAAAGGTCACTGTGCTGAGCTTGCGCGAAGAATACTCTTTGCCCCCGATGTCGATATGCCAATCATAAAAGCCGTTTTCAGGATAGGAGATAATCTGCAAAGGTGAGAGCTGCGTAAGCCGAAAATGGTAATAATGATCGTTGATCTCAGTGAGTTTGGCGATCAGACGATCGGCAATCCACTGGTTATCCGGATCTGCAGGTACAAAGGTACTGGTCGAATTGCGAATCCGGTTTTCGGTAATGGCGTCATCTGTGACCAAAGATGGCCCCGTATAGCCTTGTAAGGCAATAATCTGCTGGCACTCCGCAGGGGTAAAAACACCCGGCACACAGTGCGGTTTGAGCAAATATTCGTTGCTGTCCAGATCCATGCTGACCTCCATCGCCTTATTCACCGCCTTCATAATACCAGACTGGAACATATATCACCGACAAAACACAAGCGCAACAGGTATCATGCCTGAAAATGCGTGTGCTTAAGCAGGAGTTAGAGAGTATGTTCAAGTGGTGTGTGCCCGCCATCATGATCGGATTGGGCCTGGTTCAAGTCGCCCAGGCTCCCGCCCAAAATGGCAACCAGAATAGTAACCAGAGCGGCAACCCCAATTACCCGAGCTGTGGGATCCAAGTCAAAACCGACAGGGCACGGTCGCTGAGTGAGTGGAAACCCGCAATGAGTCAATACAGCCTGCGCCACTATGGCGAACAAACCTGGGAACTGCAGCCAGCGGCGATTGTCATGCATTATACTGCCGGAGAGACCTTTCCCTGGAATTTGGTCAACAGCAAAGATTTTGCTGGCGAGAAACCAGGTCTGGCCTCACATTATGTGGTTGATGGCAATCAGATTTGGGAATTGCTGCCGCCTTCGGTGCGCTCCAGAGCAACCTATGGGATCAATCACCGCGCCATTAGCATTGAAATGGTGGCGCGGGATGCCGCGGATCTCGCCAAACGCAAAAGCACCCTCCAAACAGCGACAGAATTGGTGCGCTGCCTGATGCGGCATTACCAACTCGATCAGAGCAAGCTCTATTCGCACCAAGCCGTGGCACGTATGAATCCCCAAGAAGTGCCAGAAGTCAAAGATTTAATCGACGACAAACCCTACCACAAGATTGATCCGGGTGAAGCCAATATGCACACCATCCGGCAGGGTTTGCGTCAAAAACCGTAAGCTGAGGTAGCTGCATGTTTCGACTCCATTTAAGCGCACTAAGCACACTAAGCGCGGGTTTGGCGCTTGTCTTAAGTTTGGCAGGCCCAGCCCTGGCCCAGAAAGGGCCCAGCCCCCATCAATTATTAGAGCTGCCCAGCAAAGCCGAGAGCCACCAAAAACGCGCCATTCCCGTTTACCGCTTTGGTCAGGGCAGTGCCGAGACGATCTTTCTCTTTGCTGCCTTTCATGGCGATGAGCGGCAGGGCGTGTATATGCTCGAACAATTGATGAAAGAGCTGGCGGCAAAACCACAATATTACGCCAATAAGACCATTTTTTGTGTACCCTTGGTCAATCCCGATGGCTATCAGGCCAATAGCCGCACCAATGGGCGCAAAGTCGATCTCAACCGCAATTTTCCGACCCGCGATTACAAACCCAACCTCAATGCAGGCACACGTTATTATGCTGGTGCCCAGGCCCTCTCCGAACCCGAAAGCCGTTTGGTTTATGAATTGATCAAACCCTATCTCAATGGCGATAAAAAAAACCTGAAAATCTTGAGCATTCACGGCCCTTTGGCTGTGGTCAATTACGACGGCCCAGCCTTGGATTTGGCCAAGGCGCTCTCAGCACAGAGCAAATTGCCGATCAGCGGCAGCATTGGCTACGCCACACCGGGCTCATTTGGCACCTTTTATGGCAAAGAGCATGGCATTCCTGTGATTACCTTTGAGACAGGTTATGAATCCCCCGAAAAAGCCTGGGCCCGCTACCGCACAACCCTTTTGGCGCTTTTACAATACCCCAATCCCCAATTGGAACCCTCAGCACTGCCCAGTGCGGCTCCTTCGCCGCTGCCCAGCCCCCTCCCAAGCAAACCGCCCAGCCCCATTCCCAGCCAGGCCCCAAACCCAACGGCCAGCCCAACTGCCAGCCCAACTGCCAGCCCAACTGCCAGCCCAACGGCCAGCCCAACTGCCAGCCCCGCCATCAGTCCCCTGCCGCAGGCCACCCCGACCCTGATCTCCCTGGCTTCGCGCGAGCTGTCTCCGCTCAACCCGCTTCCAGCCCCCAAACGGCGCTGGTGGCTCTTGGGGCCCACGCCCAGTCCTTTGCCAACGCCAGAACCCACGCCAGAGCCGACCCCCAGTTCAATCATTCTGGCCACACCCACCCCAAGAGTGACCCCGATCCCAACCCCCGTCCCAACCCCCCTGCCGACAGCAACCCCTTACCAACCGGGCAGGCTCAGTTTGCCCAAGAGCCTCTCCAAACACGCGTATATCCGCGTGAGCAAAAAAACACAGCTCTTGCAGGTGATCGATCAGAACCGCATCGTGGTCTCGGTGCCTGTGTCCACAGGACTGGGCAGCAAAGACACCCCCGAAGGGACGTTTCGGATTATTTCCAAGGTGCCTTTTCCCTCGTATTATGGCAGTCCCCATCTGGGACGCCGCTCTTACCCCTCCAAACACCCCAATAACCCGCTGGGCACACGCTGGATGCAGCTCAATGTCGGACACTTTAAAACGGGTGTGGCCATTGGTTTACACGGCACCGACGAACCCAATCTGGTTGGCAAAGCCATCTCTGGCGGCTGTGTGCGCATGCACAACGGCGATGTGGAACAGCTCTTTCAAATTTTTAGGGTCGGCATGAAGGTGATCATCTCCGCCAAATAACACGGCGAAAGCAGGGGGTTTTCCGTTAGAGCCAGTTGACGCTCAGGCGCTGAACAAGAGCAACTCCGTGTTTAAACTCTTTGGGCGGTGGGGGGGGCTCGTTTTCGACAAAACCCAGGGAGTGCACAAAACTCCCCTCTTTTTCCAGTCGGCCCGCGGGCAGCAACTTTTCGGCAGCCCGGCGTTCGGGATCTGGCGCAGATTGAATACGCCCCACGGGCTGCTTGCGCAGTTCGGGAGCCACTTCCAAGCCATAATTTGTGGGGCCAAGAGCGGGTTTGAGATTCATGCAGAGATTATAGCACGCAGTTGCACAGAACTTTCGTGCCAAATCGTGTGCCCCTCTGGAGATCTCGCCCCGCTTCTGATATAGTTAAAGATAGGCTTTTTAGAATGAGATCATTAAGT
This sequence comes from Candidatus Sericytochromatia bacterium, assembly GCA_018780035.1. Lineage (GTDB taxonomy): Bacteria > Cyanobacteriota > Sericytochromatia > UBA7694 > UBA7694. The sequence continues at coordinate 472,768 of JADMKE010000016.1, read as the reverse complement.
GATCTTTAAATTTGCTCTAAGCTTAAAAGGGATACAACAAGATCCAAAGCCTGTTTCACGACAATAATTGTGTAAAGTTTGCCAAGAACCCCTGGAGGAACCCCGACCATGCAAAGCCTGAGACCCCTCAACGAAATCATGCCCCAACAGCCCCAGTATCAGCCCCAACCTGTTCAGCCCCAGTATCAACCGCAGCCCCAGCCTGTGCAGCAACAGCCTGCCATGCCCGGCAATATGCGTGTAGAACAGCTGACCAGCTCTGGTCAAATGCAAAGTTTTCAGAACAATGGGCGTGTGGAAGTTGTCATTCAGGATCGGGCTCGGGGTCACTTTGTTATTTCGGCAGACCAACTCAATATTGCAATGGTGGATCAACAGACAGGTGGCATCGGTCTGGGCAACGAACTGCGCATCTTCGACTCCAACAATGATGGCTGGCTGGTTGAACAAGAACTGCAAAGCGCCATTGGCTCTTCTCCCGCCATCGGCGAAGGCACCTCCAAATTTGAACACGTCGCCTCTGCCACCCTCGGTGGTGGGATGTTCGGCGCTGCTGTCGGCGGCATCGCTGCCAAAATGGGTTTTGACATCGGCAGCAAACTCGGTGGAAAATTCGCAGGCACCAAAGGCTGGATGATCGGTGCTGGCGCTGGTGCAGCTGTCGGCTTGGTCGCTGGTTTTGTGACCCACAAAGGTACCAAAGGCAACGACTCTCAACCCGCTCCTGTCAATGGCTATCGCCCCGAGACCCAGTGGAACGAAAGCCGTTTCGCCAAAGCCGTCCTCTAAAAAAACAAGGCAAACAAAAGCCCCGATGAATTCGGGGCTTTTTTCTTGGGCGTTTTTCGGGAGCCAAAAGCGTCGCGGCTCTGGTGTCGCGGCTCTGGCTAAAAGTCTTCGTCGTCTTCAAAGTCCACAATCGCAAATTCTTCGCCCGACTCAGGTTCAAAGACCTCATCTTCGAGTTCTTTTAAAAGTGAGATCGAATTGGCCTGGGAAAGCGGTTTTTCTTCGATGGGCTTTTCCCCGAGACGCATGGTCATGGTTGCATTGGCCACAGGCTGACCCAGCACAGGTGCCGCTGCACGCTCTTGGGAAAATTGCTGTTCTATTTGGGCCAAACGGGACTGAAAACTATTCGAAAGCCCCGTTAAAAGGCTGTGAAAATCCAAAAGGGCGTTGAGTAATTCATCGACCTGATCGTCGGAGAGGGCTTGTGAGCGGGCCATGGTTGCCATTTAAGCGAGATTACCTCTTGTCGCAGGAATGAAGGTCCATTTTTTTTCTACCCGCTTGCACGAGATTTTAAACAAACCCAGGAAACAAGCTCAGGAAACAAACTTATGAAAGATGGTGTTTTTGCCGTTGAGTATATTCTTTCATCGCGGCTTCAATTTCATGGCGGCGGGCATACCCCATTTCAACCAAAAGGGTGCCTATTTTTTTATGGGCATGTTCGGGCTGGTATTTTAAAGTCAAAACATGGGAGAGTTGCCATTGTTGAATCAGGCCCATATTAACCAAAACCAATCCGAGTGAATCACTGGGAGGGGCTTGCTGTTCTTTCAGCACTTCTTCCAATTGTTGCTGGGTGATATACCCCAACAGCACCAGGATCTCCCCAATCGGTTTATGCAAAATGCGCGGCAAGCGGAACTGATAGTCCATAGCATCTTGCAATTCATCTTGGGTAATAAAGCCCTTGCGAATCAGCAATTGGCCCACAGGCTCGCCATCGCCCTCTGCATTTGAAGCCCCTGCGACCGGCATTTTTTGAGCCTGGTTTTGTTGAGCAGGGGCTGAACCGGCCATATCTTGATAAGAGGGCAATTGTCCGGTGGGGTTCTGCTTTTTATAATAATGCTGCAGGGCGGCTTCGATCATCTCTTTGGTGGTATAACCCATTTCGAGCAAAACAGTGCCCATGCGCTTTTCTTCACCACTGGACTCACGGTTTTGGAGGGCATCCGCCAATTGACCCTCTTGGATCACCCCATCTTTGATCAATTGCTGCAAAAGCACATCTTCGATCGGGGGTTTTTCCCCGAGGGCAACTTGCATATCGTCTTCGCTGACAAATTCAAGCGCCACAATCACTTCTGGCAAAGTCATCTCTTGTCCACTGGGCAACCGACACTGATACTGCAGGGCCTCTGTCAATTGCTGTGGCGTCAAGAGGCCTTTTTCAATCAGAATTTTATCTATGGACTCAGTGCGTTTGGGAAACACAGGAACGATCCTTCTCGGTTTTATCTAACAACATATAATTAGCCAACCCCCTGGCTCTGACGAAAATGCTTTAACATGGTCTCTTCAATAGCATCTTGATTAGTATAGCCCAATTCCACCAAAAGAGCGCCCAAAGTAATATGGGGACGTCCGGGTTCAAATTGCACACAGAGCGCATGGGCGAGTTGCCATTCGGCAATCAAGCCATATTTCACCAAAATTTGGCCAATCGGCATCTGTTTAAACTCAGGCTGGGCCGTCAGGGCCTCTTGCAATTGGGCTTCGGTGATCGCACCGGTCAGCACCAAGATATCTCCCAATGGACGGTAATCTTGGCTACCACCACTCTTTTGAAAGTTCAAAGCGGCCTGCAACTGAGCCTCAGTGATATAACCTTTTTCGCGTAAAATTTGCCCCAAAGGCTTCTTGGCAGGCGTTTCGGCTGTTTGCGGAGCCGAAGGAGGGGGTGAAACCTGAGGTGTTATTTGGGGCGGTGCTTGGGCCGATGCCAAGGCGGCCTCAATCCGCTCACGGGTGCTGTACCCCAATTCCAAAAGCAAATGACCCAATTTTTTTTGGGCATGTTCGGGGCTAAACTGCAAACTCAGGGCATGGGCCAATTGGCCTTCGTTGATCACCCCAGCTTTGACCAAAAGCTCACCAACCCGATTCGGCTGCTTTTGCGGCTGGCTGGCCAGGGCTTCGTCCAATTGCGCTTGATCGAGATAGCCCTGTTCGATCAAAATTTCGCCCAGGTGTTTGTGCAAAACCTTGGGCAGGCGGCGCTGGTATTCAAGCACATGATCCAATTCGCTCTGGGTAATCCAACCTTTGGCCACCAAAATTCGCCCCAAAGGCATATGCACAGTGGGCTCAGGAGAGCGGGCCTCTTCTTGATAGACCTCTTCTTTATCCACGATGGCTGGTTTCAGGCTTTGCAAAGAGGCATCCGAGCGCACAAAAATCTGGCTTTGTTTGAGCTGGTAATTGGAAATGGTCTGTTCAATCTGGGCATTGGAAACCAACCCCAAATCGACCAAAATATCCACAATATGTTGGGTCGGAAAGGCATTGAGAATATCCATGGCATGGTGCAATTGCTGGGCTGAGAGAATGCCTTCCCGGATCAGGATCTGGGCAATCGGATCGTCCAAAGCATTATACGATTCACCCAATGCCGTGCGAATCTGGGCTTCGGTGACAAATTCAAAATCAATCAAGATCTGGGGCAAAGTCGTGTATTGGCCGGGCGGCAAACGGCACTGGTACTCCAATGCCTGGGTCAATTGGTTTTGTGTAATCAGACCTTTTTCGACCAGCTTGGTGCTGATTTCCAGATCGGATTTTTCTTGCGACATAGATCGGACACCCTTCTCTAGAGGCTTACACGGAGCCTGTTATCATTGTATCAGGAGTCTGGCATCAGGCGTCTGTGATCTTTTGAAAGAGGCCGGTTTGACAAAACCCTCAAAACAAGTAGCAATCCCCTATTTGACCGCAGGAAAAGAAAGTCTAACTCTGCTCTTGCAGGTCTGTCTGGGGGCAGGTCTTTGGCTGGTTGTATTGCTCAGCTTGGCACCCGCCCATTGGCAAAATCTGCTTGCGGGACAGCCCATTTCGGCTTTTTGGCAAAATCTGTACCTGATGGGTCTCTATCTCTGGCTGGGGATCTGTTTGCAATTGAGCTTGCGCCGCTCAGGGCAAAAATGGCAGGTCTGGGGCCTGGGAAAGGGCTGGTACAAACAGTTGATTCCCGCCTTTAGCTGGGGCCTGCTGGCGTTTGGCTGTTTGTGGTTCTGGGGCTACGGCTCTGGCCAAGTGGTGTCAGCACAAGGGCCCGATTTGCACTTGATTGGTGTGTTTAGTCTGGTCAGCCTATCTAGCCTACTCTCGGCCTGGGCCCTGGCAGGGATCGAAGAAGTCCTCTTTCGCGGTTGGCTCTGGCAAGTCTGGCAACCTGCACTCGGCCCCCGCCAAACACTGCTGCTTCAGGCCCTGATCTTTAGTGCCGTACATGGAGAGAGTTGGCATTCGGGCTGGTTGGCCTTGCACCTCTTCTTGATTGGCCTTGTGCTGGGGGGGCTGCGCCACGTGACGGGTCATTTGGGGGCCAGCATGGGCTTACACGCGGGCTGGATCTGGGCAGTGCTCTGCCTGAGCCAGTGGGGCCTGCTGGCAAGCGCCCAGGGAACCTACAACCCCCTGCGTGAAGGCCCCACACTTCTGGTTTGGTTGGGGCCCCTGGCTTGGGTCACTTGGCAGTGGCAGCGAAGTGAGTCAGAAAGCGCAAAGAATGCCGCTGGATCGGCAAATGTGGCATAATGAATCCGCAATTTTATATGACTGAAAGAGGAATTTAAGTGCATGATGGATTTACAGGTTGTCGCAAAACCTTTGCAGGAACAGGAAACAGAAATGTTGGTCCTGACCGTTTTTGAAGACGAATTAAAAAAACAAGATTATTTCTTGGCTCTGGACGAAAAGCTCGGGGGCAAAATTGCCCGGATTATCGAATCGGGTGAAGTTCAGGGGAAATTTCGCGAATTTACCATTCTGCACACCGAAGGTATTGGCCCCAAACGGATTTTGATGATGGGTCTGGGCAAACGCAAAGACTTCTCCCTCGATCGCATCCGCTCAATTGCCGCCAATAGCTCGCGCTACGCCCGCCGGATTCAGGCCAAAGAAATGGCCATTCACGATTTCGCCTCCTGCGATGTAAACCCCGCTGACAGCGCCGAAGCGATTATGGAAGGCGTGCTCTTGGGCATGTACCGCTTTGACAAATACAAAAGCAAAAAGAAAAACCCCTCCAAATTATTGGAATTTGTCACCGTGATTGCCAGCAATGAAGAAACCGTTGCGGCTCTGCAGGCCGGTGCTCACAAAGGCAAACACTTGGCTGAGTGCGCCAATTATGTTCGCGATCTGGTCAACGAACCCGCCAATTATATGACCCCCACCATTTTTGCCGAACGGGCCCAGACCCTGGCAGAAAAAGCCGGCATCGCCATCAAGGTCTTGGATCAAGCCGAACTCGAAGCCGAAGGCATGGGCGCATTTTTGGCTGTAGCCAAAGGTTCTGATGAGCCTCCCAAAATGGTCGTGATGGAATACAACGGCAAACCCGGTGCCAAAAAGATCGGGATTGTGGGCAAAGGCGTGACCTTTGACAGCGGCGGTTATGATATCAAACCCTCTTCGGGTATGTTGCGTATGTACGGCGATATGGCCGGTGCCGCTGCAACCCTGGGTGCGATTCATGCGATTGCCTTGGAAAAACTGCCGATCAATGTGGTGGCGGTCATGCCCCTGACCGAAAACCTGGTCAATGGCAAAGCCTTTAAACCCTCGGATATTCTCACCTCGATGTCGGGAAAAACGATCGAAGTCTTAAATACCGATGCCGAAGGCCGTCTGCTGCTCTGTGATGCCCTGACATATACCCAAAAACACCACAAACCCGATGTCTTGGTGGATATCGCCACCCTGACCGGAGCCGCGATCATTGCCCTGGGCCGGACGGTTTCAGCCGTTTTGACCAACGATGACAACCTCTACACCCGCCTCTACAATGCCGGAGAGTATTGTGGCGAGCGCGTCTGGCAATTGCCGCTCTACGACGAGTTCCGTTCTCAACTCGTCAGCGACGTGGCAGATATTGAAAGCGTCGGCGGCCGCTCGGCAGGAACCATCACAGCAGCTGTTTTCTTAAAAGAGTTTGTCGACGAAGGCCAGTCTTGGGCCCACATCGATATCGCAGGCACCTCTTTGATGGAAGAAGAAATTGCCCGCTATGTCAAAAACCCCTATCTGCCCAAAGAGGGCGGCACGGGCACAGGCACCCGCTTGCTCTACCATTTTGTCGAATCGTTTGTCGAAGCTTAAAAAACAGGGCGGCCCAACTTTTTAAAGATCTGAGACCGCTTCAAATCAAAAGACCCGCTTTTTATTTTAAAGCGGGTCTTTTTTCTTGGCCGAATTTGGCTTAAACGTTTTGTTTGCAGGAAGTTAAGAAAAGAGGGAGGGGCGCGGTTTTCGGGCTTCACCCGGCCCGCGAAAGACGGCATGGGCCGCCCATTTTAAGAGCAAAAAGACCGCTGTGGCAATCGCCAAGAGCTGCACCAAACTGCCCGCAAAGACCACGCCAATAAACATTTTGCTGATCAAGAGCACAATCGCAAAGGTGCCACCCATTAAAAGCAGCAGGCCCGACAGGCGATCAAAGCCGGGCAAATCTTCAAATTTGACCTGTTTGGCCATGATCATCAGGGTGATGGTCATCGAAATCGGGGGGCCAAAATAGACCAGGGCATTGGCATCCAACAAATTGTCACGGCTAAAAAAGAGGCTATAAGCGACCACAATACAGGCCAACATGCCAGGCAGGCAGGTCAAATAGGTGATCAAGGCGTAAAAATACTGCCAGGGAGCAAAATTGCCGCGATTTTTACCATGAAACAGCGGCAAAACCAGCGCCAAAGCGGGCAGTAGCGACAAAAACAGCCACAGAGAGGAAGGATGACTGCCCAACCACTGGATCACTTCACGCACACTCATGGCTTATAATACCTCTTTGCCCATTTGCTTTTAATCATAACAAATTGGCAAAGGGATCATGTTTTAAATGTATTAAATACATTTTTTATTTCTGTAAAAACACCTCATTGAGAAGCTGTTTTAGAAAAGAGAATCCGATGTTTTCGCTGCAACACCTGTTTACCCAATCCCACCCAATCATTGCCTGTATTCATCTGCCCGCTTTGCCGGGTTCGCCGGGTTATGCTGGCAGTATGACCCCTGTCTACGAACAGGCCCTGGCCGAGGCCGCACTGTTTAAACAGGCGGGTGTTGATGGGCTGATTGTCGAAAACTTCAACGACGCCCCCTTTTATCCCGAACAGATTCCCGCCGAGACGGTGGCGGCCATGGCTGCCCTGACCCGCGAAATCGTCAAAGCCACCGATTTGCCAATTGGCGTCAACGCCCTGCGCAACGACGCCCCCGCAGCAGTGGCGATTGCCACAGCCGCAGAAGCGCAGTTTATCCGGGTCAATGTCCATTTGGGTGCTGTGGTGGCCGATCAGGGCCTGATTCAGGGCAATGCCCACCTCAGTCTGCGCCTGCGGGCCCAGCTCAAATCTCAGGTTTTAATTGTGGCCGATGTGGGTGTCAAACATGCAGCCCCCCTGGTCAATCGCGGCTTGGCCGCCGAAGCCCACGAATTGACTGAACGGGGACAGGTGGATGGACTGATAGTTTCAGGGGCCTTTACAGGAGCCGCCACCGACAGCGCAGATCTGGTCGAAGTCCGTGCCCACAGCCATTTGCCCATTTGGGTCGGCAGCGGTGCCTCTCCCCACAATTTACATGAACTCTGGCCTTTGGTCGATGGTCTGATTGTCGGTAGCACCTTTAAACAAGCGGGCCAGGTGCGCAATCCCGTGGATATTACACGGGTTGAGACCTTTATGCAAATTGTCAGAGAACTGCGTGCGGAAGAGGCCTAAAACACGCCCCAGTAGCACAAATTAAAGCACCAGTGCGGGCTTGGGATCGGGCTCTTCGAGCATTGAATTGCCGCGAATATGGGTGATCAGCCAAACGGGCAGGACGGCTTTCATGCTGCCAGGGGGGTTGATAATCTCAATCACCTTTTCAAAGACATTCCAGACCGGCATGGTCAAAGCCCGGCTGTCTTGCTCGCGCATGAAGTCTTCAAAATTGCTGATCTCCCAAGCGCAGGTATGCACCTTGACCGTCTCTTCGATCTGAACCAGGGTATTGCCCATGGCCCGGCATTTGGCCGGACGCACCGGATAAATCCCACATTTGTCCATGACCAAAAACGGGCAGGTGGCGTGTTTGAGCGATTGGGCCAGGGTCTGATAGGTGTCGCGAATTTGCTCAGGCGGGATTTCGCCTTCGATCATGCGCTGCTGCAAGAGCAGGGAGTCGCGGTATTCAGCGGCATAAAAGCGCGCCCGACGCACAATTTCGTCTTTGATAATCTGGGGAAACTCGTTGATATAATACAGGATCAATTCCCACTCAACGGCAGTGACATACGGGGGATGCAGACCTTTGCAACACATCGCACAGTCAATTTTGCAGCGGATATTGCTGTATTTGTCTTTGACCTCGTCCATGAGATAGTCCATGATCTCATAAACATCTTCCAAACAGGTGATCTGTTTGAGGGTTTGGTAGCCTTCGGTAATGGTGGCCGCAAGGCCTTCCATGCCCTCAGCGGGTGCAATTGGATTTGCCATCTCTTTTTCTCCTGCGCGCTAAATACTGCGGGGTAAAAACTGTCCCGCGCCTTGTTCGCCTGTGAATTTGCCATTATCGCAGACAATCTGTCCTCGCGAGAAGGTCATTTCGGGATAACCCTGCAATTCCAGGCCTTCATACAGACAAAAATCGCTCTCACCGTGTAGATGGGAACTGCTCATGGTTTTCTTGAGCAGGGGATTAAAGACCACCAAATCGGCGTCTTTGCCCACAGCAATCGAACCTTTGCGCGAGAGGCCAAAGATCCGGGCTGGATTGGTCGACAAAAGCGCCACCAATTGCATCAAATCCATGTGTTTGCCCCCCACCGCATGGTGGTACAAAACCGGCAAAAGCAGCTCCAGATTGGCAAAGCCCGTGGGAATGCTGGCCAGATCTTCGCCCAATTTTTTCTGTTCTTGGGTAAAGGCCCAGTGATTGCTCGAAACCAAATGAACGGTGCCCGCTTCGAGACCTTTCCAGAGATTTTCCAAATCGCGCTGGCTGCGCAAGGGCGGCAACACCGTGTAATTTCGAGGCTGAGAACCCAAATAGGCCTGATCGGTGTGGGTCAGGTAATGCAAATCTGTGCCTGTAAAGATCCGGCTTTGCAGGGGGTGGTTTTGCAGGGCCTGATTGAGGGCATCGCGGCAGCTAAGCTGGCAGAGATACAAGCTACAGCGGCTGGCCTGGGCCAGGGTCATCAGGCGAAAGACCCCTTCCGCTTCGGATTGTGTGGTACACAATTCAGGATAATGGGCAAAGGCATTGGGCTCAGACAGGGGATAGCGCTGAGCTGCCGACTGCAAAAGCGCCTGATTACCACAGTGCACCATCAACATGCCCCCGGCACTGCCAATGGCGTCCATCAATTGCAAAAGTGAGGCATCGGTATGCACCATTTGTGCGTCGGGGCCAAACAAAAAAGCCTCAAACGAGGGAATGCCCGCGTTGAGAAGCTGTGGCAGTTCTTCGAGATAACTGGCCTGGGCATCGGGCAGGCAGACATGCAGAGCATAGTCCACGGCAGCCTGGGAATCGAGCAGCTGTTTGCGCTGTTTGACCGCATCAGAGAGGCTTTCATCGAGCTTGGGCATGACGGTGTCAATAATGGTAGTCACCCCCCCGCAGGCTGCGGCTTGGGTGCCTTTAAAAAAGTTATCAATCGAGCGGGTACTGCCAAAGGCCGATTCAAAATGGCTGTGGACTTCAACCACACCTGGTAGGACATATTTGCCAGAGGCATCAATATTTTCCATACCGACAATGTCGTGGCCAATGGCGGCAATTTTGCCGTTGCGAATGCCAATATCAGCCCTAAAAATATCGTTGGCCGTGACAATCGTTCCGTCTTTGATGCTGATATCCATGCGCGGAGTTGCACCTGTTTTTGTTCTTGCTAGATTGTAATAGTGTATCAGTCCCAGCGCAAAGATCAAACGGGAAGACAGTAAAAGATTAAATAATAATTAATTTAAGTTTAATTTATAGTTAATATTCCTCTTCTGGCTCACCAGTTTTTGCCAAAATAGACTACATAGATAGTGTAAAGCCATCTCGCAAGGGAGTAGATTTCAGTGAATGCACTGACAGAAAAAATCAGATCGGGCCTCTGCCGCTTTGTTGGAGAGATCCTGCTTGAAGCCGGATTGGTCTCTGAACAGGCCCTGAACGAAGCCATCGAAATTCAAAAAAACACCCACGAACTGCTCGGTCAGATCCTGGTGCGCAATGGGCATTTGACCCAGCAACAATTGGTAGATATTCTCGAAATTCAGCTCAATAACCGCTACGATCGTGCCCAGCGCCTGCACAAACACCTGGGTGAAATCCTGCTCGAACACCACGCCATCAGCCGCTGGCAACTGGCCCGCGCCTTGCAAGAACAGGGACTGCGCGAAAGCAAAATTGGCCAACTCCTGGTGGAGTTTGGCTATACGACACGGGGGAAAGTCGAACAGGCCCTGAGTGATCAGGCGATTGGTGCTGTGCCCGGCCAAAGCGCTCGCCGTGTCAGTCTGGGTGAGTTGCTGCTGCAAAGCCACCGCCTGACCCCCGACCAATTGCACCAAGCCCTCGAAGAGCAGCATCAAAGCCACGACTACCTTGGCAATGTGCTGGTACAAAAAGGGGTTTTAAACGAAGAAGAACTCGAAGACGTGCTCACCACCCAATTGTGGTTGCAGTACAGCGCCGGTGGCAGTGGTCGCCATGAGAGCGATCCGCTTAAACCGGTCCAGAAAAAGATCGGCGAGATCCTGGTCGACACCCACCAATTGACCCGCGAACAACTCGAAGTGGCTGTTGAAGAACAGCACCGCAGTGGCCTGCGCCGCCTCGGGGATATTCTGGTCGAAAAGGGCCTGCTGCCTTTTAAAGAGTTAATGCGCGCCCTGCGCCTGCAAAAACGCCTGGCCACCTTGGCCATGAGCTCTGCCCTGGGCGTGGCCCTGTTGGCCTCCTGTGGTACGCCCCAGGTGCCCCTGCAACCCATGCCCTATGGCAATATCACCGCCAATATGGTGACCCAATCGGTGGCAGCCAGCCAAGTCATGGCGGGCCCCTTTAAAACCCTGCAGGTTGGCGATGGCCAACGGATTAAGATCTACCAAAATGGCAGCAAGGTGCTCGAAAACGTGCCCTTTTTCCACCAGGGCCAAGACAATACCTGTGGCCAAGCCGTTTTGGCTTCGTTGCTGAATTATTGGGGCACGCCCATGACCTATCAACAGGTTGTGGACCAAGCCAACCCCGGCAATTTGCCCACCACCGATGATGCCATCACCAGCTATCTGCGCAAAAAAGGCCTCAAGGCCCAGGATTTCCGCGGTGGCATCTTGAACAACCTGATCGAACAGGTCAACAAAGGCCGTCCCACTCCTGTGCTGCTGGACTTTGGCGGCCTCTCCCAAGAACACTATGTGCTCGTGGTTGGCTACAACCAGAAAAAAGGCACCTTGGTGATCCACGACAGCCTCGAAGGCCCCTATGTCGAAATGGAGATGACTGTCTTCCAAAAAATGTGGGACAATCGCTCGATCCGCCAGATCCATATCTTTGGCGGCGACAATTACAAACGCCTCTTTTTTGACGTCTTCCGCTGAAGTCGGGAGCGCTTTAAAACAGCCGGTTCTGGAAACAGGACCGGCTTTTGGGTTTTACCCACCCCCCCTCTCCAGGTATAAACTGTACTTACACCTTTCACACGCAGGAGTCGTTAAAAAATGGTTTCTTTAGAATCTCATTTTGCTCAGCCCATTCAGCCGCCCGAACTTCCCGCTTCAGAAAAAGCCACCAAAGCAATACCCCCTGTTACGTCCAACCCAAGTGAACCCCCAGAGCCAGTCCCAACGGCCCCAACCAATGAACGTGATTTTTCCGAGCCTTTGCCAGAACAGGGCCGCGCCCAGCAAGAAGTCCCTCTCTTTGAGCCGGATAACGAAGTGCGCGGGGGGGCTGCCGTATTTGAAAGCCTGGCCATTCGCAACGACGCCTCGGGCTATTTGCAAAAACACTTCAAAGATATTTACAAACAGGGCAAAACACATCGTGCTGAAAATATCGCCAAAATGGCAGAGCGGCTGGGTGTCCCTCAAGACAAGCTGGAGCCGATGATGACCTGGCTGCTCGACAAAAATATCGTGTTTGGACTGGCCGCAGAAATAGGCAACGCAGAATTGTTTTTCCGCCGTTTGGGCTTTGAGGGCGCTCAAAAAGCAGTTCAACGGTTTCAGCAGATACAGGCCGGGCAAAACACCCGTTTAAGCCAAAACGAAAGCACCTTTCTGATGCGCTCTTTGATCCGCGATATTGGCGCACCGGGCATGATTGGCCAAGGTGGCAAAGGCACCTGTGCCGCCGCATCAATCCAGGCGCTGACCGCCAATATGCACCCGCAAAAATACTTGGACATGACCCTGGCCCTGGCAGAGGGCAAAACCTTTACCTTGCCCGATGGGAAACAGCTCAACCCCAATGACAATTGGCGTCTGCCCGGTGAAGATCGCCAAATGAGTGAAGCCATTGTTCAAAATGCCCTGATGGATCTGATGCTGGGTGCAGGCAAATACAAGAGTCATTTAGATACCGGCGCAGATCAGGCCTCTCCTCGGGTGGGCCAGCAAAGCAGCGCCATCGATCGGCTTTATGGCAATCAGCTGGATTATACCCATAAAAATGTGCCGATGATCTGGCCTTTAAACCGGTTTGCCCAAAACACCTCACTGGAACAGATCGAAGACGATCTCAGCCGTGGACGGGGGCTGGTGGTGAATATCTGGGGGCATGCCATGGCCCTGGTGGGGATGGATAAATCTGGGCCAGAACCGAAAGTGATTATTCAAACCTATGGCGCACAAATTGAAATGCCTGTCTCTGAATTTAAACCCTATCTGATGAACGTGGTCTATGTCGATGATCCCGGTGAAGACAATCGCCAGCTCAAGTCAGGCGAACGCAAACATATTGGGATGGATCTGGCCCGGTTGCCGTAAATTTGGCAGCCAGTGCTCAATTGAACAATCAACGGAGCCAACGCCCTGCCGACACATAGAACATGCCCTTTCTGGGCTTTGAACTGCTGGGCATCATTCAGGGCTGGTTTAAAACATCAAAAGTAAAGATAGCGGCCTATATTGGCCAGAGTGTCTTGAACCTCCACCTCCAACGTATGGCCTGGCAGGCAATCGGGCAAGTGAGCGTTTGTTAAAATAAGGGAATGGTGAAGAAAACGCAAGAGCACATTCCCTGGGATGATGCTTTTAAACAATTGATGCGAGAAACACTCAGCACCTTGGGTTTGTCGGTGATTGAAGACCCCAAGCTGGGTAAATTGCCGCTGAAAGCGGATTTGGTGATCATTTCGCCCTCAGATACCCAAGGAGAATGGCTGAAGCATCCTCTTTGGCAGCATTTGACGGATCAAAATCTGCTGGAATTTAAGTCAGTGGCAGATCCCCTCAAGCCCGGGGATTTTGAAGTTTTATTGGCATATACGCTGCTGTACCGAGTGAAATTTAAGATTGGCTATGAGTCGCATTTGAGTTCCTGGTTGGTTTTGCCCAACCTCACTCCGACCTTGGAAGCAGCCTTGGCCCATTACAAAATTGAATTACGTGAAATTGTGCCTGGGTTTTGGCAGGCAGATACGCTGTTTCCCTTATTTGTGCTGGCGTATAATCGCCTGCCTGAAGATGTTTCATACAGTCAGTTAAAGCTGTTTATCAAATCAGGCAAACCTGTGCAGCAGATTTTGCGTGGCGTGTTAGAATCAGAGCAGAGACAGACGTGGATCGAAGCGATTTTAACGGTGATGGCATTGATCCATCCGATAGATACCAAGGAGGTGCTTGAGCAAATGGGCTTGGCCGCAGAGCGACAGGAATTGAGAAAGACCATGCTTGGGTTGGTAAAAGAAGATGTTGAGCATGAATTGATAGAGCGTGAGCAAAAAGGCAAACGCGAAGGGCTACGTGATACCGCCCGTCAGATGAAAGCCGATGGCCTGCCTGTGGCGAGTATTTGCAAGTACACCGGGCTGAGTGCCGACGAGATCGCGACGCTTGAGTGTCAATAACCATTCCAAATCCCCTTTCTGGGCTTTGAACTGCTGGGCATCGCTCTCTGCCTGGCCCAGCAGATGGGATGAGAGCGTGACGCTGGGCAGACGGCCTGTTTGTACAAGACCTCGGCCAATTGGTGGCGCATCACTTCGAGGTAGCCCAGCTCGTCGCGCACATTCCAGTACAGCTCCTGAAAGCGCAGATTGGCGGCTTCGAGCTTTTCTTGCAGACGCTCTTCTTGTTTGGGTTTGAGCGCGGCAGTGGTAAAACCGCCTTCGTTAAGCCGATCCTGAAGGTTGTTCCACTGGTTCAATTAAAAACGGGAGGTTTAAAAGCGGAAATCAAAAGCGGAAATTAAGTATAAACAAACTTAAACGTCCCCACCCCGTAGCCGCTTGAACAGCTCAGGCAAACGCCGCAAGAGCGCCTGCTGCTTGAGTTCGCGCAGGTGGGCCTGAGCGGGAAAACCCGAGACCTTTTGCCCAGCGGGGATATCGTGGGTAATGCCACTTTTGCCAGCAGCCACCACCCCGTCCCCGATGTGTAAATGGCCTGCCACGCCAGTTTGACCGGCCAGGGTGACATAATCGCCGAGCACCGTTGAGCCCGAGATGCCGACCTGGGCCACCAGCAGGCAGTGTTGGCCAACTTGCACATTGTGGCCGATTTGCACCTGGTTGTCGATTTTGCTGCCTGCGCCAATGCGCGTCTGGCCCACGGTTCCGCGATCGACCGTCACATTTGCGCCAATTTCGACATCGTCTTCGACCAACACGCCACCGATTTGCGGGATTTTCTGGTGTTGGCCGTCGTGCAGATAAAAGCCGTAGCCATCGGCCCCGATCACGCTGCCGCTGTGAATGATCACCCGCTCGCCCAAATGCACCTGATCATAGAGCGTGACCTGGGGATAGATCAGCGAGTCGCGGCCAATCCGCGTATGAGCGCCGACATAAACCATGGCCTTGAGCACCACACCCGCTTCGATCAGCACCCCCTGCTCCAGCACACAGCCGGGGCCAATGTAGGCGCTGGGATCAATCTGGCAATTGTCCCCCAGCACGGCAGTGGGGTGAATGCCCGGCGGATGTGAGGGAGCGGCATGAAAGAGACGCAAAAGGCCCGCCAAAGCGGGCCGCACGTCCGAGACCAGCAAGGCGTATTTCGACGCCAAAGCGGGCCCCCAGTGTTGGGGAGAGAGCAAAACAGCCTGGGCCTCAGATGCGGCAATCGCTGGCAACCAACGCGGGTCGAGCAAAAATACCAGATCGTGAGGGCCTGCCGCCTGGGGCACCGACAGGCGCGCGATCTGCCAGAGCGGGTCGCCCCGCAGTTCTGCGCCTGTGATTTCCGCCAATTCCGCCAGGGAATGCTGCGGCATAGAGGGTGTTTTGCCTATTTTTTCTTCTTGAGTTCTTCAACGACTTCTTGGGTAATATCCACGCCGCCATAGAGCACGAGCTGTTTGTTGATCACGATTTCGAGCTTGCGCTTTTTGGCCACCGCTTCGACAATCGACTGCACGGTTTTTTCGAGTTCGACTTTCATCTTTTGAATGTCGAGCTTGCGCTTTTCAAGGCCTTTTTCGGCCTCTTTGACTTCGTTCATGAGGCTGGTTTCGAGCTGCTGTTTCTTTTTCAGAAACTCTTCTTCTTTCATCATCGTGCGGGCTTTTTCCAGCTCTTTGAGTTTGACATTGCGGGATTCATAGAGCTGTTTTTCGGCGCCTTGCAGGGCCTGTTCGGCTTTTTTGAGTTCTTCCAAAAGGGAGCTATTGGCCAGAATTTGTTGGGTGTCGACCACGCCAATGCGGGGGTCTTCGGCCAGAGCCGGAGCAGGGGTGCTCAGCAAGGCGCTGGCGGCGATCAGCAGGGTGGCTGTGAGTGTGTAGAGTTGCTTCTTCATGCAGGTAATTCCTCGTATTTGTATATGCTAAAACTTTTGTCCGATGCTGAAATGCAGTTGGCCCGCATCGAACAAGGTGCCAAAATTAATCCGGGAAAAATCCCGGACGCCATAGTCCAGACGCAATGGACCCATGGGAGTGTTCAATCGGATGCCCAAACCCACGCCATATTTAAACGGCAAACCTTGGTTTTGAGCTGTATTGGTGGGATTCAGACCCAAGCTGGTGGCTGCTTGGTTATTGGGGTCAACCAAAAACTCCCCGATATCTGTAAACAACACCCCAGAGACAGGGCTGAAAATCGGGAAGCGCAGTTCGACACTGCCAATGCCAAAGTGTTTGCCGTAGAGAAAGCCATTTTCGGGCCAGCCACGAATGACGTTAAAGCCATTGGAGTAAAACAGCTCATAAGGCGGGTTTTGGCCCAAAAATGTGCCGCCACGCACGCCCACGGCCAGGGTCAGCCAATCGGTGATCGCAAAATACGTGCTCAGGTTGCCCGCCAATTTGAGGTAGGCGGTGTCGCCCCAGACGGGTTCAAACGAGAAGAGACCGTACCAACCACTTTTGGGGTCGACAATAATATCGCGGGTATCGTAAGAGAGCGAGCCGCCCACGCTGAAAAAGACGTCGGTGGCGCTGAAGCGATTGCTAACAGACAATTCGCGTTTGGGCTCACCCAGCAGATCGGTTACCCCCACCTGCTCGGCCCGCACAGAGAGCGAACCGCGCCAGGGCGAGGTCAGATCGCCAAAGAGCGGGCGGCCAAAGCTTAAGCTGGTGCCCACGCGGCGCTGAATAATCCCGTTGCCCAGACCCAAGCTCAAATTGAGCAGAGATTGCTGGCTGTTGCCTGTGCCAAAGAACAGCGGTACGCGTTCGGAGAAAATGCTCGCGCCAAAAGAGGTGCGGCCTTCAAACATCCAGGGGTCGTAAAAGTCGATCCGGCCCAACAGCGTGCGCTGGGCCTGAGAGAAATTCGCACCTGTAAAAATGCTGAAGAGGTTGACCCCGAATTGCAGGTCCACACCCAGACGGCGGCCTTCGCCCATCAGATTGTCTTTGTTGATGCTGAAGGTGCCAATCAGGCCATCGCGGTTATTGTAACCGGCGCCCAGGTTGACTGCACCCGTGGGCTTTTCTTTGACCTCGACAACCAAAATCCAGTGGTTGGGATCTTTTTCGCCGGGTTTGGGCAAGAGGTTCATGCTCTCGAAAAAATTGGTATTAAAGACGCGGCGCAAATCGCCTTGCATTTGGTTGCTGTCGAAGAGTTCACCGGGTTTGAGCGTAATTTCGCGCAGCACCACATAGTCTTTGGTTTCGACATTGCCCGAGACGCGAATGTCTTCGATCAGGCCCTCGTTGAGCTGCAATTCCAGCACGCCTTCGGGCGAGAGCAGACCGCCGTTTTCTTCGGCCTGGCTTTGCATAATGCGCAAACTGGCCAGGGCGTAACCACGCTGGCGGTAGGCCTCTTCGAGTTTTTCTTTGAGGTCACGGATATCGTTGAAATTGGCGGTTTTGCCCACCTGTTCTTTGAAGACGTCGAGCAATTGCTCACGGGTAAAGACCTGGGTTTCGTTAAGAATGCGCACTTCGCGCAAAACAGGATTTTCAACGACTTTCACAACCAGTTTAAAACCACCTTCGGCAGGCTCGCGGGTGGCTGTCACGTCAAGAAAATAACCCAGACCGTAGATCCTGCGCAAATCGTTGCGAATCTGCTCGGCAGAGACATCATCGCCGGGTTTGGTAAACATCGAGAGCAAAACGGCATCTTTGTATGCAGTGCCCACCACGTCGATCTCGACGATTTTCATGGTATCGGCCTGAACAACAGGCTCTTCTGCGGCTGGACTGGCGCTGGCATCGGGAGCAGGACTCGCTTCGACTCCGCTCGGGGAGTTGGGAGTTGGCTGGGCCGTTTCTGTCGGAGTGGGCCCTCCGACTTCGCTCAGGGCAGGTGAGGGAGAGGGGCTTGGTGATGGGGGGGGTGACTCCTGAGCCTGAACGGCAGGCATGGCGAGTATCAGGGTCAGGAATACAGGCAGAAAACACCTGAAATCTTTCATCGAACGTAACCTTTGGTAACTGTCTTTCATTATCTGAGAGCACTTCTCTCTGGCTGGATTTTTGGGGCTGGATTTGGGGAACTGATTTTTTGGGTTTGTCAGTAGCGAATTATAGCAAAATTTAGTCTGGAATTAAACGAAAAATAGAGAAAATTTAATTTGAATTGCCCTAGAAATGGCCTTTCAGGCCCCTATTTCACAGCACAGGCAAGAGGTTATCCACATCTTATCCACAAGTAGACATCCTTTCATACAGCTGTATAAACACTGTGTAAAAGGGGCGTACCGACAGGGTTATTCCCCTGTTTGCAAAACAAATACAGGCCCTTTCGGCCCCAACAGCGAAACAGTTATCCACAGAGCAGGTTATTTAAAGCGGTCCATCAAAATCTGCACTTCGGACTGCAGCTTGGTATCTTCTTTTAAGAGGTTTTTAATTTTGTCTCGGCCATGAATAATCGTGGTGTGGTCGCGGTCACCAAAAAGCTCACCCAAACGGGGTGTTGAGAGCGCTGTCAGCTCAGAACAGAGATAAATCGCGACCTGACGGGCTGTATTGAGGGTTTTCGAACGACGGGGGCCCCGCATTTCAGACGTGGTCACACGGTAAAATTCGGCCGTCACCTCTTGAATCCGTTCGGCGCTCAGCTCACGCTCGGGCACTTGGCCCAAAACAGACTGGGCCACAGACACGGTCGGCTGGGTATTGGTCAGCGAGGTATACGCCATAATCCGCAGCAGCGCACCTTCGAGTTCGCGCACATTGTTGACATAGACACGGGCGATATAGTGGAGCACATCGTCGGGCACATCAAGGCCATCCATCTCAGCTTTTTTCTTGAGAATGGCGATCCGGGTTTCGAGTTCAGGGGGCTGAATGTCCGAGATCAGGCCCATTTCAAAGCGCGAGCGCAGGCGATCTTCGAGGGTTGAGATCTGGTTGGGTGGACGATCGGAGGTAATCACGATCTGTTTGCCCGCTTCGTAAAGATCGTTGAAGGTGTGAAAAAACTCTTCTTGGGTACTCTCTTTATTGCCAATAAACTGGATATCGTCGATCAAGAGCAGGTCGGTGGTGCGGTAGCGGTTTTTAAACGCCATCTGGCTGCCGTCTTTGATCGCGTTGATCAATTCATTGGTAAAACGCTCAGACGAAATATACATCACGCGAATATTTTCGCGGTGGGCCTGCAAATGATGACCAATCGCCTGCATCAGGTGGGTTTTGCCCAAACCCACACCGCCGTGGATAAAGAGCGGATTAAAGGCCGTCCCCGGTGCTTCGGCCACGCGCCAAGCGGTGGCGTGGGCAAATTTATTGTGAGAGCCCACGACAAAATTATCAAAGGTATAGCGGGGGTTGAGATTGCTCATCTGCAATTGCCGCTCACGCTGTGCGGTCTGCTGCATTTGCTGCTGGGAGCGCACTTCAGTGGCAACACGGTTGCCCGAGCCATTGCTGGGAGGGGACTCGGTCGTCATCATTTCATTGACCACAAATTGGATCTCGATCTGATCGCCGCTGATCTCTTGCAAAATATCTTTGAAGAGTGAGGTGTATTTTTTGCTTAAAAAATTCTGGGTAAAGCCGTTGGGCGTCTCAATCAAGAGCAGGTTGTTTTCGAGACTGGCCGCGCGACTCTGACGTGCAAAGGACTCATAGGCCGGTTCTGAAATGCGCTCTTTGAGGCTTGCAAGGGTGTGTTGCCAGAGGGCATCAAGGTCGTGGGACATGCGGCGGCTTCCTCATCAGAATTGGGGTAGGTTATTAAAAATCGCGAATCTTCGGGAATAGCGAGTTGTTATGCGGGTCACAGATAGTGAGGGATCATTATAACACAGGGCGTCAGAAGATCAGCGGATCCATTTGGGCTCAATTGGAAGATTCAGTTCTGCACGCACTTGGTCGATGGGCAAAGAAAAATAGTCTTCCCATTTGAGCCCCAAAAAGACCGGGCATTCCTTGCCTCGCCGCCAACCCAGCATAATCGCATCCATCAATTCTTCGATCCGCTCCGGAGAGCGCAAGATCGCAGTCAAAAAGCCAAAGCCAATCAGCAGGGCCGAGAGCGGAATATTGTTCTGAGAGAGATAAAAAGCAGAGATCGCCATCTCACCTGAATCAATTGCGGGAAAGCCCAGTACGACATGGTGAACATCATGGGTCTGGCGGGCCCGTTTGCGCAGATAGGCGATATCGTCGTCTTGGGTGTCTTCCAGGGGCGGATAAAAGACCACATCGAGTTTGTAATTCTGCATATGGCGGGCATAGACATGGCCCAAGCTGTTTTCGGGCAGGGTCAATAATTGGGCCAAATCGTAAGGGGCGGGCGCCAGATAACGGCTGCGAATCAACTCAGAAGTGGCCGGATCTGCATGGAGTGAACGCAGCGCCAGCTGAAAACTTTTGTGATTGCGAAAGCTGCCCCCTTTAAAAATCGGGGAGATATCGTCGGGGTTGAGAATGAGCTTAGAAAAGCGCAACAAAAGCAAGACAATGTCCAAACTGAGTTTTCCGGCTTTGTAGAGCCCCATCAAGGTCTGGGCCAAAGCCGCCTGATTTTGGGGCACTTGGCCTGCCTGGGGTTTAAAATACACCTGATTCAAAAATGACTGATCCATACCCTTATCCCAATCCTATTTCTAAGTGAAAAAGCCCACGTCCTGGATGGACAAAGCGGTAATTGCTAAGCAAAACCAATTCCGAACGCGAGCCAGCAAAACGGTCCAGCCAGTATTGCAGTGGATCACGCCGATCTAAAGCAATTCCAAGCAAAAATGGAGAATCTTTGCCCGTACTCAAGGCTGCTTCAAGCAAAGCGGGGAAGGCCTTGGCTGCATGTCCCGCAATACAGAGGTTCAAAACTTGGCGCACAGGCAAGATATCACCTTGGCCCGGAATAAATTGCGTTTGTGTCGTTGTACGCAAAAGCCGCTCCACACGCCTCGCCCCAGACAAAAGGGGATGCACACGCCGCAAACGCACCCGGCGTATGGGCTGTTGATTCCAAACCGCAAAAAAACCGCACAGTTCTCCTTGTGCATTGCGGGCCAAAAGATAGTCCGAAAGCGCCAAACCGGGAGTCGCTTCGATCCAACTGCGCCATTGGAGCCGATCCCAGGCCCGTGCCAAATGTTGTTTGGACTTCACCGCCTGCCAAAGTTCAAACATCTCAGCAAAATCACTTTCCTGGGCCCGCGTGATCACAAAGCCCCATGTTTGGGGCTTTGAAAAGCCCAAGAGGGGAAAAAGCATGGTTAAGCCTATATCACCGATCGGAACAATCTCGGTAATACCCTCCCGCGCCAAATTGGCATTCATTTTTAAGCCAACAGGATTGTCTTTAAGCACACAATTAAACACCGGAAGAGGCCGCTCCTGATGGGCAAGCGCAATACTGGCCTGCATCAATTGATCACCCAAGCCCCAACCGCGGGCCGCCTGAGCCACACGCAAATCTCCGGTATAGACCGTGTCTTGTACCCGCCCTTCGAGCCAAACCCGGTTAAAACAGACAGAAATAAAGCCTTTGACGTCTTCTGTTTGACCCGCCACGAGAATATCACTGCGGGGAGCCTGGGCACGGGCAAAGGCAAAAAAATCGGGGCTGCGCTCCAAGGTATAGGCAAAAGCAGGGGTACTCACAGGCACCTCAGCACTCAAGGCCAAAAGTGCGGCATTGTCAGCGGCGGAAGCGGACCGAATCGGAGTGAGCGGGGCTAAAGGCTGAGACATGGCTACCTGTCTGGAAGAATCTTACCTGTATTATAAGCCAGAAGTGAGGGGAGAGTTCAGGTCAACTTCAGTCTTTTGAGCAGCGTTTGGCGCTCAGATTCTGTCAAAGTCCGCACCTGACTCGGATTCAAACCGGCCAAAGTCAAATTTTCGATCCGCCAGCGCACCAAGCGCAAAGTCGGAAAGCCCACGGCAGCAGTCATGCGCCGCACCTGGCGATTGCGGCCCTCGGTCAGGCTCAAACAGATCCAGGCTGTGGGGATCGCGGCCCGGTAGCGGATCGGCGGATTGCGGGGAGGCAGATCGGGTTCTGCCGTCAAGAGCTGGGCTCGGGCTGGCAAAGTTGGGCCATCTTTGAGCATCAGGCCCATACTCAGACGTTGCAAAGACTCTGGGCTGGGAATGTTTTCGACCTGGGCCCAATACTCCCGTTCGTGTTTGAATTTGGGATCAAGCAGACGGTGATTGAGGCGCTTGTCATTGGTCAAGAGCAGCAGTCCTTCGCTGTCTTTATCCAAACGCCCGACGGGGTACACATCTTTGGGAAAGTCGTATTGCAGCACCTGAAGGGTCTCAGCTGGCTTTTCGCCGCTGAACTGAGTCAAAACATTGAAGGGTTTATAGGCAATTAAATAGAGCAAAGGATTCATATCCCCAGTTTAACCTGAAGCAAGACTCTGTTAAGATCTCTAAGATGCGTTATCTTCTTCTGTTTTTACTCGCGTTTTTTCTGTTGCAACCCCCACTCAGGGCGGAATCAGAGGCCTGTCAGACTGCCGCAAAATATGGCAGCATCGAAGTTTTGCCTGAGAGCAGCCCCTATATCTTGGCGGCCCCCCACGGCATTTTTGACAAACACACCGGTCTGCTGGCCAGCCAACTCTGCCAAGCCCTCAAGTGGAATTGTTTGATCGCCCGGGGTCAACGCACAGAAAAGCAACCGATCAATGTCAACCGCCCCACCGAAGGGGTGCATTTGCCCAGTGAGCAAGAAAGCCATACACCACGGGCCAAAGAGGTGTTTGAATGTTACCAAAGCCATTTGCTCGCTCTCAAACGGGACAGGTTCAAACTGTATATCGAATTACATGGCAATGCGCGTGCCGAGAGCCAGGGCCAGATTGAAATTGCAACTGTGGGCCTCACCCCTACACAGGCCCAAACCATCAAAGTCATTTTCATGGCCGCATTAAAACAAACGGGACTCTCTCCCCGACTTAAAATAGCCATGCAAGATCTGGATCCCTTGCATTTTAACCACAGTGGCGCAAAAAAATGGGGCGTATTTCAGAAAGTTCAGCCCGTACTGGCCCTGGAGATTCCCGCCTGGGCCCGCAAAGAACCCATGGCCCGTGCGGCCTTGCTAAAAACCCTCACGCTCACCTTTGCCGAGTTGGAAAATCGCCAATTGCCTTAATCTCTTTGCGGACTCTGGAGCAAGGCTCTCAGCGCGCCAAAACCAAAAGACAAAAACCACCCAGGGTTTTGGCCGCCAGATCGGGTTGCAGGGCAAAGGCCAACCGCCGGGGCCAGCGCCCCAAACGGGCCTTCAACGTAGGCGCAGGGCGATCTATGGCATAGGTCGTATAAACAGCGTCAAGCACCTCAAAGCCCGTTTCTTGCAGGGCGGCCAGCGCCAACTCACGGGTAAAATAGTGCAAATGCCCAATCTGATTGCGCCAGGAGAGCAAGAGCCCCCGCAAAACAGCCTGGGCAGAGAGATCCAGTGGGATATGAAAGAGGGTATATGTGGCTTTGCCTTTGAGGCCGCGCAAAAAGGCAAAATAATCTTCGACATGTTCAAAGACATCCAATACCAGCAACAAATCATTCCCCGCTTCGCCTGCGCTGATAAAGTCGCCTTGGCAAAACGACAGCCCTGGCTGGACACGGGTTTGGGCCAAGGCCAAGGCCTGGGGGGAGATCTCCCACCCTGTGAATTCTGCCTGGGGAAAGCGTTTTTGCAATTGCATAAGCACTTCACCAGCCCCACAGCCCACTTCGACAATGCGCTGGGGATTGAGTCTGTGTTTGTCCAATAATTTGGCAATCTGGGCGGCTTTCCAGGGGGAGTCTTCGG
Source organism: Candidatus Sericytochromatia bacterium (assembly GCA_018780035.1). Lineage (GTDB taxonomy): Bacteria > Cyanobacteriota > Sericytochromatia > UBA7694 > UBA7694. The sequence continues at coordinate 448,908 of JADMKE010000016.1, read as the reverse complement.
CATGCCAGGTGGGGTTTTCGGCCAGGTAATGGCCATTGGTGTAGCGGTTGGGGGTGGTCATCTTATTTTGTTTCTGCGTTTCCTGCCTCCATCATACCCTTTGCCCGTCAGGGCACCAAGGGGAGAACTTGCATTCTGTTTAAGTGCTGCCTATACTGGCGAGCAGGAACTCAAACCCAGTGGGTTTCGTCTCTGGCTCAAAAGTGAGGATATCTGCCCATGCTCCGTTTAAAACGCTCTCTGGCCCCTGCTCTATTGCTCTGCTTTTTCAGCCTGAATGCCCCGCCAAGTCAAGCAGCCAAACCTGCCCCCCCATCAGTACACCAATTGATCGCCCCCCAGGTTCGCCTGCTCAAGGCCCTCGGGAGCCCCGTGCTGGTACCCGGCTATGTGCCCAAAGGCTACGAATTGGATGGGCTTTATTTGCAATACACCCACCCCGGCCCCGGTGGCGGGCCCGGTTACGAACTGCGTTACCGCTGTTTCTGCGAAGGTCAAAACAGCATGTTCACCCTGCGGGGCTCAACCGGTGGTTTTGGAGGCCCCGGTGGGGACGAACATTTTTCGGTTTCTCACCCCCAATTGGGCAAAATTACGATCGAATATTTTAAACCCGGTGGCCTGTTTGCGGATCTGAAACAGGGCTATTACCTGAGTGACTGGGTCGGCAAAGGCCCACTCTATTTTTCGCTGGTGACTGGCAACGGAGAATTGGCTGACGAATCGCCCCCTCCCTCACGGGTCGAAGTCAGCAAAATCGTGCAGGGACTGCGCTATTTGCCTTAAGGTGCTTGAAAACGCGCAAAGCCAAAGTTAACCCGAAAAGCCTGGCACCAAATGGTGGCTGACTGAACCCCACTTAAATCCACCCCCGCGGGAATATCCATATTAAAACTGCCGGTGGTGCTGCGCAATTTGCCCAGATTGATTTGGTCTTGCTCATTGCGGGGTGTGCCGGTCTCGTTGCGAACCAAATAGACATAGAGATCGGGACCATTTTCGGTATAAAAATTTTCGAGTCGCAACACAGATCGGCCTTCAAGCTGAACCAGCTGAGCTTGCCCTGAAACTTTGTGAAAGCCATTGCGGAAAGCGCCTTGTTTCAAAACCAGCGGAGCCACAGAGGGCACAGGACTTGGAGAACGCTCAGACAAGGGGGAGGAACTGACCAGAGGGCTTGAAGCCAGGGGGCTGGGAGAATCTTTGACAGCAGGTTGGGCCATGGGGTTGGGCATTTCCGTCGCCAATGGGCGAGCCGTGGGCAAAGGTTCGTTGATGGCCACTTCTGACGTGGCTCCACAGGCCGAGAGGCAAAACAAAAGCGGGAGCAGATACAAGCGATTCAACATTTGATACATCCTTTGTTTGATGGACATTGAAGGACCACTGAAAACAAAAAAGGCCGACCTGTTGGCAACAGCATCGGCACTTGAACGAACATGGATTCAGAAAAAATAGAGCTTATTGAATCGGGCCGACCACAGGGCAATTGACCAAAATGTCTGGTAAATCCGCACCACGGTTAGCAGTTGCTGTCGCCAGATCTTTGACCATTTCAAAGCCTTCCAATTTGCCTTGGAAATCATGCAGCCAGAGCGAAGAATAAGCGGTTTCTCCAGGCAAGGTTGCAATAACGTTGTGGGTTCTCCCGCTGGCTTCACTTTGAAATCCCATCGCAGGATCTTTGCCATTTTTAAAGATCACCACAATCGGCGAAGAGGGCACTTTGCCTGCAGGCGTGGCCTTGAGATTGGTATCAAAACGCAGATAGGGAGCCACTTGGCCTTTGTACCAGGCTTGGTAGCCACTGACAGGTTGACCCGCAAAAGTCATTTCAGCTTTGCTGCCCTGGGGCACGACAGCCCAATTGGCAATGCGGTCGGTCATACGCAGAGAGACCTGCCCGGCCACCATCGCCGCTTTGACATCGGCAGCAGAGGCCAAACTGTTAGGAATATACCCCGCTTTGACCACCACCTCGGTGATGCGGAAGAAATCGTTATAGCCTTTTTCACCTGGCAAGAGATCAATAATTGGCAATTGCCCAGCAACAGGCTGTCCTTGCTCGGAGACAAAGACCCACCCTTCTGCAGGCTGATCAGAAACCACGTCCAGAGCATAATAAGTGACTTTTTCGCCACGGGGGCCCAGTGAACTCACCAGAAAGTATTTATCCATGTCAATAGGCGCATTGGGAGCTGGAACCACCTTGGAAACATTGACGGGGTCAAAAGCCGGACCTGAACGTTTAAACAAAGTGGCAAAGCCATCCTGAAAGCGATCCACACTGACCACACCGGCAGTATTGGGGTCATGGGGCATCATTTGTTTCATGGATTCAGCCATCGGGCTCATCGGAATCCCACTCATAGCCACGGGCGGTAAATTGGGCAAGGGATTACAGGCAACCAGCAAGAAAGTAGAGGCAGCCAAAAATTTCAGCGATTTTAGCATTGGGAATCTCCTAAATGGAATTGGACACTTTCCGAGTTTAAAACTATTCTTACATTTTGTCAAACAGATAATACTCAATATGTAATATAGTTTATTTCTTGCTCACATATTGTATAATTTAGCTTATGTCAGCCACTTCATTCACCTCTCATGCCTTTGGCGAAAAATTACAGTTTTTGCGCAAAGCCCAAGGACTGACTCAAATCGATCTGAGCCGTTTGAGCCAGCTTTCCAAATCATATATTTCGTTTTTGGAAACGGGTATTCGCCACCCCTCTCGGGAGGTGGTTTTGCGGCTGGCGGAGGTTTTGGGGGCGGATACAGTGCGCGAAGAACTGCTGCTTATGGCTGGTTTTACCCTTGAAAATCCCGCTGATTTAAAAACCAACCAAAATGCCAGTGGCAAATCCCTGCGCAAAGATTTTTACAGTTTTTTGCAATACACCCTGCAATTGATCCGGCAGGGCTCTTATGAGCGGGCCCAGCAGAATATCGAACAGGGCTTTCAAAAATTTCAGAAACCGGCACAAATGCAAACCCTACTGGCCCACCTCGAATTGGCCCAAAACCATTTTGAGCAGGCCATTTTATTACAAAAGACAGCCCTGCAACACGCCCATCTCTCTTCAGGCGAACAAGAACGTGGGCTGACCGAGGTCGATTTGCGCCTCAATTTGGGTGTGATGTTCTTTTTGTGGGGCGATCAAGCCAGTTTTGCAGAACCCCCACAACCGCAAGCGGCTTATCAGCGCTATGCCCAGGCCCTGCAAGAGTTTGAACAGGGATTGGAGCAAGAACCCCAGCACCTCTATTTACTCGACGAAGCGGGGCGGGTGCATTTTAATTTGGCAGAGGTCTCGCCCCCCGAAGAGACCCTTCGCCATTGGCAAGGCTGCATCCAACGCTTTCGTTCTGTGCTTTCTCACCCAGCCAAACAACAACTCTCAGCGGATATTTTAAGTGAAAGTGCGGCGTTTTTGGCTTTGGCGTATAGCAAAACCCAGCAATTTGAAATGGCAGGTCTGGTTCTGGATATTTTAAGTCTCAACAGCCCCGATGATTGGCTATTACACTATATTCAGGCCTGTTATCACAGCCTGTTTTACCACTTTGCGCAAGATCCCCATCAACGCGAACGCGGGCTGCTCAGCCTAAAACAAGCCGTTCAGCTCGACCCGGCAGCCCGTATCCAGGCCAAACGGGATCAAACAAAAGACCTGGCCCCTCTGGCCCAGGCCTGTGCGCAGGAATTTGAGGAGGTTCTTCAATGCAATTCGCTTTCAAACTGAGTTTGGGTATCTGTTTTTTTGTCTTAAGCGCCTGTCAATCAGGGCTTTCTGGCTTGGTTAACACCCATTCGGATCCACCCAACCCCAGCCAGAATCAAACCACTGGCCAAAGCCAGATCAGCCCCCGCACCAAAGGCAGCACCCTCACGGGCATTGTCGTCTGGCCGCAAGAGGCCACGCCGCTCAATGATCTGCGCTTTGAAATTCAGGCCATTACGCCAGCCAAAACCTGGAAAACCCAAAGCAACCCTCAAGGGCAGTTCAAGCTGGAAAATCTAGAATGGCAAACAAGCAGCTCTCCCTTGCGCATGGAAGCCAGAGCCCTGGCCAATCCCCATTTGGTCTTTAAATGTCTGTATCTGCCCTCAACAGCCGCGACAGCACCTCAAACCATGGAAATGACCCTGACCTCAACCGCCATTGTGGCCTTGCTCGATCAGGCCCGCGACATGAACAGCCAGGTCATGCAACTCTCTCCGGCCCGGCTCAGTCAAAACGACACACGGCCTTTGGTTGATGCTCTCAAAAACAGCATGATGCCGTATTTTAACGCAGGCTTAAAAGCCCCACTCGAAACCATGCCAGAGGTCGCCACCCTGCTCGATCAAACCGTTAAAAAACTCGAAACCATGCCGGGAATGTTGCCATGAAAAACCAGTCATTTAAACACCTTCAAGTCCTGATGTTGCTGGTTTTGCTCTGGTTGCTCCCCCTGAGCCCAATCACCTTGGCCCAAACTTCTCCTTCGGCCAATGGCCAATACCAAACCCTGCTCAAAAAAATCAGCTGTCCCGAAGATCTGGCTGATAACGGCAGCTACCGCGACTATGGACTCTACCATGAGGCGGATGGAGATTATTGTGGCAGCGCCGTGCCCACGCGGGGATACTGGGTCTATGTCGCGCCCCACTGGTATATCTGGCAAGACAAAGTTCTACAGCCGAATCAAACCCGTCTCCTCAAACAGGTCAAGCTCAAAGCACAGACCCTCACATTGGAAATGATCTATTTTAAGCCCCACAAAGCCTGGGCTGAGCAAATCCTGAATTATGCAGCAAAATCCATTCAAGATCTCGAAAGCCTCAGTGGCCGGGCCTATCCGGGCCAAAACCCTTATCCCATCGAAGAAAAAGCGGATATGGGAGGCTTATTGGGCCTGGCCAGTGGCGCAGGCATGCATTTGGTCTCACCCCCCAAAGGCACGCCCTGGACCCTCGTTCACGAAGTCGTACACATTTGGAATGCGGGCACCGAGCCCGCTTGGGTGCGTGAAGGACAGGCCAATTATCTCTCTTGGCTGATCATGCAAAAAAACAAATTCCCTTTTGTCGGAGATGAGACCCTGCCTGCATTTCTGCGTGATTGGCAGGAAGTTCGCGGCACAGAAGACGATTTATTGTTGGAAAAATACGATGAATTGCCCCAGGGCAAAGCCATGGAGTATTGGCTGCTCCACCATGAACTCTTTGGGTCCGACTTTATTTGGCAGGCCTTTGGCTTTGCCCTCGATCACGAAGATCTACAAGTGGCCGACTGGAAAATTTTTCTCAAGCGCTGGACCCCGCAAGATGCTCAAAAGCTCTTAAGTGGCTGGGTCAATACAGGTCCCTATCTGGTCAAAAAAGCGGAAGATTTTGGACCACTCAAATACCCTGTGAGCGGTGCGCGTTAGCAGAGCAGGCCTGCCTCAAAAGAAACGGGAAGCGGGCGTATCTTGAAAAAAATACAAGAGCAAAAACAGCGCAAGGGCCACTGGTGGAGTGAGCAAATAGAGAAAATACGCCATGTGACCCCTAAACGCGCCATTGCTGTCTTGCTTGAGCCAATGGCCCCACAACTCCCAAATTTGGGCTTTTTCGGGTTCTTCAGCTAAATAAATCACATGGCAAGCAGCATCCGGGGAAATTTTGTTCAGCACTGAATGGTCCAGGACTTCTCGCCGTGAGATCGGCTGTTCGGCATTGAATGGGGTGAAACGGTAGCTGACATGGCCTGCGGGTCCCCGTGGCTCGGGCCAGTGAAAATCCACCTCCTCCAGGACCTGCAAGAGACCCAACTGCAGAAGACGAATCCGGTATTGCCCATCATGCCAGCTGATCACCAGACAAAAGAGCGAAAACAAGGCCAAAGCCAAAAACAGCAATCCCCCCAGGGCAGACAGGCTGACCCAAATCCAAATGGTTGAGCGCTCCTCTGGCAAGCGCGAACGCAAAGGATTTTCGCGCAGATATTCAACTTGGGCTGTGCCTCCCTGTTTGTATCGTTGTTCGCCCCCCAGAGAGACAGTGGCCTCGACCCGCTCCCCTCCACTTTGGGATTCAAAGCGATAGACATAGGTAAAGCCACTGCCATGTTTGGTGCTGGAATAGGGTTTAACCGAAATAATCCGGGCCGTGACTGTTTGCATATTTTCAGGGGTCATCTGGAATTCCTCCCAATCGGGAGCGCGCAGACAGACCAAGATCATGATCAGCGAAGCACTGAGACACCACCAGCCAAATTGGTGCAAAAAGTCCCCCCAGAGCAGACGAACACGAATGCTCAGCGGTAAAAAACGGGGAGGCGCTGGTGGTATTGGCATGATTTTTGCTGTTTTTTCTGATCATACCATGCAAAAAGAAAAAGGGCCTCTTGTGAGAGGCCCTGATCAAAAATAGCGATTAAAGACAGCCGTTAACGGGTGGGCGTCTGTTGCAAAGCCTGGGTCAGAACGTGTTTGCCGACAATCGCAATCACGGTGACTTTGACTTCGTCTTTCATATTTTCATCCAATACGGTCCCAAAAATCACGTTGGCATCGGGGTTGACCGTTTTGTAAATCACTTCCGCTGCCATATTGATTTCGTGTAGGGCAATATCACTGCCGCTGGTGATATTAAAGACAACGCCCGTGGCGCCATCAATCGAATACTCCAACAGGGGATTTTCAATCGCCCGTTTAACGGCTTCAACGGCCGGATGTTCTACTTCACGGGAGCTGACACCCACACCCATGACACCCACACCGGCGTTGGACATGACGGCTTTGACGTCGGCAAAGTCGACGTTGATCAAGCCCGGAATGGTGATGATATCGGAAATGCCCTGAATGGCTTGAAAGAGCACATTGTCGACCTCGCGGAAGGCATCGCGCACAGCCATTTGGCCCTTCATGCTCTGGAGCAGGCGATCGTTGGAGATCACGATCAGGGTGTCGACACTCTGTAACATGCGCTGAATGCCAGCTTCGGACTGATCTTTGCGCTTTTTACCTTCAAACAGAAAGGGCTTGGTCACCACACCCACGGTTAATGCGCCGCCACTTTTGGCCATATTGGCCAGGGCCGGTGCAGCACCTGTGCCAGTGCCGCCCCCCATACCACAGGTCACAAAGACCATATCGGTTTCCTGCAGATATTTGGCCATTTCGTCGCGGTTTTCTTCGAGGGCCTTGAGACCCACAGCAGGGTCACCTCCAGCGCCCAAGCCCCGTGTCAGGCGCGAGCCAATCTGCACACGGTTTTCGGTTTCAACCAGCGCCAGAGACTGCGCATCGGTATTTACGGCAATAAACTGTACGCCCGAGAAGGAGGAAGAGCGCATATGATTGATGGTATTGCCGCCACTACCACCAACCCCAAAAACTTTGATATTCACAAGTGTCATGAAGTTTTGCGTCCTATAATTTGCGTCTTTTAGCTTGCGTTTCGCAATTCTAGTCAGTTTAACACGTTCTGGAAATGCTGACGACTTTGAGTGCGGTTTTCTGATCGCGTTCCTCAAACAATTGCGACTCCCCTCATCAGCTGTTAAGATGAGAAAGAATTTCACTAGTTTTTAAACGGAAATTCAATGATAAAAAGCACCCGATAAAAAGCACCCCATGAAAAGTGTACTCAAACAGGATCTCAATTTTCTCGAATATCCCATGTGGTTTCAGGTTTCCCATGCCAATGCCCCGATGGTCTGGAGCCACCCCCAGGGCTATACCTATCGGGCCGCTTACCGGGCCCCCGATCAATTGGACATGCTCTTTTTAATGTATATTCTGATGCGCTCCCAACAGGAGAATTATTCTCCCCGTTTGGAATTCAGCCGCTATGAAATTCTCAAAGGCTGTGGCTGTCCGGTCAATCCCCAGTATTTAAGCCGTCTTGAAGACAGTCTCAAACGTTGGCTCCATGTCAGCATTGAATTTAGCGAGCGTTTCTACGAGGGTCAAAAAAACAGCTCGACGGGTTTCAGACTGATCGAAAATTACCGCCTGCGCGAAAAAGACAAACGGATCGAGATTCGGCTGAGTGAACCCTGGTTAACACAAATTCAGCAATCAGTGTATTTTAAATACCTCGATTTTAATTATTATAAAGCCTTGCGTCGCCCGGTTTCGCGTCGCTTATTTGAAATTCTCACACGCATGTTTAAAAACCAAAACCAATTTAAAATTCCCCTGGTGGAATTGGGCAGCCTCTTAACCCTTTATACCCGCCGCAAAATCGCCAAAGGGGGCCAAGAGGAGCGTGTGATTTACCCCAGTGACGTGCTCACAGCGGTCAAATCGGCACTGCAAGAATTGAATAAACTCTCCAACCACATTGGGCTTTTGCGGGAAATGGGCATGGATCCACGTGAGATTTACGCAGTGACCTATGAGGTCAATAACAGCCGCAAAACGATTGAATTCACCCGCATTTCCCTGACCCATCTCTTTGATGAATTGGTGCAATTACCGCCTCCAGAAAGCCCTGACACAGGCTTTGCAGACCCCCTCTTGCAGGAATTGTTAAGCTACCTCAAACGACAGTCCAAACCCCTGCAAGAACTGATCACCCAAGCCTATCAGCGCTTTGGTTTTGAATATGTCAAATGGAATATTTTTTACGCCAATCGCAATGGGGCTCAAAATTACAGCAATTATCTCAAACTCTGTCTACAGCACAATTGGGCCCAAGAATTTCGCGAAGAGTACGAGCGCATGTTTGAAGCCGACGAACAAAGTCTCGATACCCACAAAATTGCGGCCCTGATCAAAGTAGCCGAACAAGCCGATTACCTCACCCTCTCAGACGGACAAAAATTCCGGATCAAACGGGTTTTTCCCAATGGGGCACTCGAAATCGCCAATCGTCAGTACAAAATGGATTTTATACTCTCTCCTGCCCAGGCCTATGCCTGTCGCTTTGAAAGAGATCTGCCTCAGTCCGCTCCCCGTCGCCGGGGTCGCCCCCGAAAAAACCCTTAAGTTTAGGTCTTCTGCTATAATCAGGACAGGTTTTAAAACAAAGGAATTGAGATGACTTCTATTCAATCGATTTCTTCTCCGCTCTCATTGTCTGCGATCCGCAGTCCTCAAAGCAATCTGGGTTTAAAACCTGTCTCTTGGAAAATTCGACCCAGCGTTGAAACCAATGCCCTCAGTACCCCCGATAGCTTTGTGCGCCAGTCGCCGGTGATTCGCAGCCTGGATCCGCAAAAATTGGCCCGTACAGAGGTCTCTTTTGCGCTGGAACTCAGCGAAAAGTCAGTAACAGCCATTCAAGAGCCGCAATTGTCGCGAAGCTATCTCTTCAAAGCCCTGGACCAAGCCCTGAAAAGCCTGCCTGCGGGCGTCGATCTCAAACAGGTCCATCCTTTGGCAGAAGCCGCCAAAAATATTCGGGTTGATAACAGCCTCCCGGAGATCGCTGAAAATCGCCTGCCCAAAAGGCTGGAACAGGCCCTGAGCCACCCGCGCAGCGAGGCCTTGCGCGATCGTTTGAGCCAACGCATTCAAACCTCGCTTGAGCGCTTAGAACAAAGACTGGAAGACAGCAACAGCCCCCGTCTGCAACATATGCACCGCATATTAAGTGCAGGGCTGGAACGCATACAGGCTGCCGCCACAGGCGAAAAGAGCCTGGCACCGGCAGAACAACAAGAAGCGACAATGGCCATGGCCATGAGCCACTGTATTGGCCATCTTCACGAAAAGGCCCCCCCCACCGAACAGGCCTCTCGTCTGCAACAATGGGTATTATTGCTTGAAGAACGCCGCCAAGAAACAGGCGGTCTAACACCCCAAGACCTCTTGAACGCAGCCACTCAGATTCAAAGCAGTGGCGCAGACGAACTTAAAATGGGGATGCAAACAGCAATGCAACTCTTGGCGGGTCCCGGTCAAACAGCGGCACCCGATCTGATGAATGCACCCCTGGCAGCATCCGGGCTGGAAGCCCTCAACCTGATGCAAGACATGCGCCCAGAAGAGCTTTCGGGCCTGGGAGCGGCGATGAACGCCCTGCGGACGGATATGCGCAGCCAATGGGCCCCGGCTTTTGAAGAGCTCAACAGCGAAGTCAATACCCAAATTGCAGAATCAGCCGATCTCTCAGGTGCAGCTGAAGATCTGATCCGCAAAGCCGATGAGCTGGCCTTGCGTGTGCTTTCACCCAAGCCGGAACCCCCCAAAGGTTTTGAAGACGGTCTCGTCTCTTTGATTCGGGCCTTCCGCGAAATTCTCGAACAATTGGACAAAGATCAAGGTGCTATTTTGCTCGGCAATTTATCCCGAATTCTCGAAAGGCGCAAAGGGGATTCACTCTTCTTTGCCCAACTGCAAACCGATCAACAATTTGAACGCAATTCACGCAGCCAACGGGAAAACCTCAGCGAACAGGTTCAAGAACGCTATGATCGGGTTGTGTCGCAATTAAACGCAACCTTGGCAGCTTAAGGATTTTCGCTCCGGCAATAGGGCTGATACAGTTCGAGATATTCGACAATCAGCTTGCGGGCCTGTGGGCGCAGGTCTGCTTTCAGGCGGGTATCTGTGAGGGCTCTTTCGGTCTGAAGCCAAATCTGGCACCAGAGCTTGGAGCGGTTGATATAGTCCTGGGCTTCGACAATCGCCAAAACCAGCTGAGCTGACTGGCTCTGCCAGAGTTGCCGCGCTCCCCGCCTTACCCACTGCACACCAGGGCGGGGCTCAAAATAATTGTCCAAAACCATCAAATAGCCCAAAAACAACTGTTCTTCGGCACTGAGCGCCAATTGTTCGGGGCGGGCTCCCGCTTGCTGTTTCTGTATCTGTAAGTGTTTCAGCCAAAGAGCAGCGTTGTTTTGGCCTTCAAATTTCCAACCCAGGGCATTGACCAAAGCCAGTCGCTGATCAAGGGGCTGGGTGTTGTCACTTAAAAAAGCAGCCATGGCGGGCGTGAGTTGATGGCCCGTCTGGGCTTCGACGATCAAAGGAAGATCTTGATAGGCCTCAGAAAAGGTCGTGGATGTCACGGGGGAATCAGCCAATACGGGCAAGCAAAGCCCGAGAAAAGCCAGAGAGGCCAAGAAAATCTTTTTCATTGAGTTGCTCCATTGTGCTCTGTTGGAAAATGGGTGTCTTCAAAGTATGCCACAAGGCTCAGACAGTCCAACAGCTTAAACAAAAGGGGCTGATTTCTATCAGCCCCTTTGCTCAGAACAGTCTCCCCAATCAGGGCTGATAAATAAAGTTGTCTTCGCCAAAGATCATGATTTTGCCACTGGGAAAGACTTTGACATCATAGACCAGATTGAGCTTGGCTTTGGGAGAGAGCGCAGCCAGAGCAGGGGTAAGATCCTGCCAGGTTTTGCCTGCATCTTTGCTCATAACCACCCAACCACCGGTATTGGGCACAAAATTGCCCACCACCACAATCGTGTCGCCACTGGCATCAACCGCACGGCCATCACGGGCACTCAGCTCATATTTAAAGCCCTGGGTATCCAGTTCAATGTCTTGCCAATTGGCGGCATTGTAACAGTCTTTGCCCTCACTGCAGAGATAGATCAAAGGCAGATATGCGCCGCTGCTCTGATCCGTGCCCACGGTGATGATGCGGCCATTGGGCCAAACCACCAGATCGAGCATTTCACCTGCTTCACTGGATTTTTGCAATTGCACTGTTTGCATATGGTAAGTTGCACCGGCCTTTTTCGAAGGCATCCGCATTTTCGCGGGCTCGTTGATTCTGCGGCCTGTGGCATAAAATTGATCGTTCACAGCTTGAATGGCCGTCACCTGATAAGCCGTGGCATTGGGATCGTCCAATTTTTCTTCTCCGACACTGTGCATTTCACAAAAAGTCTTGCTGCTATCGGGATTAAAATTACTGGGGTCTTTGCCTGTACACACTGAACTAAACCAGGCTTTGCCGGCTGCATTATTGCCGGGCGAATAGACGGCGGTGGTGCCGGTCAGAGAGTCGACCAGAATCTGACCATCGGAGGTTACAGCCACGCCTTCGCCCTGGGCAACAGAGGTAAATGCATTTTTACCACGGACGTAAAGTTCCGTAAAATCCATGCGTTCAGGACTGCTTTCGTTAACCGTACCAACAGGGCCAGAACCGACAATGCCACTGACATACAAAGTACCAGAAGCGCGGGTCAGGCCCTGCACTTTGACGCCATCAAATTTGCGCTGGGCAGTCCAGGTCATGCCGCCATCTGTGGTGGTCGAAAAGCCGTTTGTACCCGCTTTACCACAGCCCCAAAAAGCTTTATTGTCGTCGTCCCACCACATGGTGGCTTTGTCACTGCAAGGCACCGAGCCTTTAAACAGTGCCCAGCCGGAAGTCGATCCAACAGGATTGGCGCTGGCAGTGGCTGTCGGAGAAGATGAAGCGACTGGGTTTGTCACCCCAGAAACGGGGGATGCCGAAGGTGATGTGACCGTCACCGACGCAGAGGGTTTGGCACTGGGATTGACAACACTGGGTCCAGAACCCGGAGCGGTACAAGCTGTACCCAGGGTCAGGGCTGTCGCAGAAGCGGCCAAAAGGGCATAACGCCAATTCAAAATAGACATGAAGATCTCCGTTTGTGTTTGTGATCGAAGCCTTTGCTTTTTACCGGAATCAATCCCACCTGTCAAGCATACGATTGACACAAATCTTAATTGGCGTAAAATATGGATAGAAAAGCTAGTGAAAAAAAACGGGCAAAAACCCTCACTTCAATTAAAATAATCGGCTTTTATTTTATATTATTCAAATTGGGTGAAATACGTATGGTCTATACTTTTTCAAAAAGCAAGCAGAGTTGGAATACCCACAGCCAGGGGCTGTGGCAAGGGGGCCGTCTGGCAGTCAGCAATCTGAGTACAGGCTACCACGGCATTATGAAACAATGGTGGGAGCATTACACAACGGGACACCGCGTTTTGCTGATTTCCGAAGGCAAAAAAGTCAAACAAGAATTTGAAAGCTATTATCCACAATGGCAATTTGAAACCCTGGATTTGTACCCCGAACTGGCCGAGGCCACCGCAAATGACTGTGATATTTACGGTGATCTAAGCAGTTTCGAAAACCCGCTGCCCGAAGACCGCTATGACCTGATTATCAATCAAGCAACCCTTGAACATGTCTATAACCCTTTTGGGGCCATGAAAAACATGTTTGAAGCCCTCGCTCCCCACGGCATTTTGGTCAGTCATACCCATCCCCCTGGTTTTGCATACCATTCTTATCCCCGCGATTATTTTCGCTTCATGCACGATTGGTGGGAAGACCTGCCTGATTTTTTTCCCGAAATTGAACTGCTGGAACTGCATGAAGCCAATTTTCATGTCTTTAGCTGCTACCGGCGCAATCCAGATTAATTCAAACTCAAACGTCGAGGCGAATCACTTTGCCTTTGAACAATTCGGCCACGGCATCCAGGGGCTGATGGACAGGGGGCCGTGATGAACTGGACTCACTGGCTGGGCGACGGGCACGTTCTGGATGCTCAGGCTCTGAATGCTCAGCACTGGCGGCATAAGGGTCCTCTGGCAAAGGGGGAGGTTCTTCCGCCTCGGGTGGAATTTCAACGGCAGCAGGAGTGACTCTGGGTGGCGGACTACTACTGCGGGCAGGCGGGGGTGGCAAGCGGCCATCGCGGGCTGGAGGAGGGGGCAAGCTGCCATCACGGGCTGGTGGAGGAGGGAGGGCACGGGCACCCGAAGCGAGAGTCTGAGCAGCTGCTGGCGTGGGTTCAAGCGGAGCAACAAAGGCCCGTTCGCCCGCCATTTCCAAGAGCATTTGAAAAGGACTGCCCATGATCTCTTCCAAAAGCGGATTTAATCGCCCGGTTTTGAGACTTTTTTCGACCCGATCTCTGTGGGGACGGGAAGCGAAGCGCACAATCCAGTGACGGCGCACCGTGTCGATATGCACCAGTTTTCCATTGCTCATAAAGCCATAAAGCGGCCCCTGTTGATCCAAGACACTGTTTAAAAAGCGTTGCCAGATCTGACGCATTTCGTTATCGCTGATCGCCGAAGAGAGCTGAACAGGCTCGGCCTCCGGCGGGGGATTTTCGCTCAAAGGCTCCTCAGGCAAAACATAGGCCTCGGGTTCTTCGTCGGGAATCCAGATCTCGGGGGGTTCGAGCGGTTCAGAAACAACTTCTGGGGCCAAAGCAGGAGCAGGACGGGAATCTGACTGAGAAAAAGAAGGAGGGGGGGGGAGCGGTTTGGAGCGCTGATCAGGGGTGGGAGTAGCTGGCCGTGCTTTGACGCCAGCGGGAACAGCGCCCCGCTCCAGGTCTTCGAGGCGCTGCAAAAGCGAGCGCTCGGCCTGCAGACAGATTTGAATCAGATCGGCCTCCAGCCAAATTTCGGGCTGGGTCACTTTGTGCAGGCGATCTGCCGTCTTGAGCAATTGCTCAATCACACTCACGCTTTGTCCCGGTGTCAAAAAAGCCGAAAGCGCTTTGAGCGCGGGAATCAGGTGTACGGGCACACCCAAGCTTTCGAGACTGCTGCTGGGCAAATGGGCCAAAGTGAGGTGGCGCAAGAGTTGCAAGAGTTCCTGAATGATCTGCAACGGATCATGGCCCTTTTCCAGCAGGGCCTGTAAATGCCCCAGCAGGGCTTCGATCTGGCTCTGAAACAGGGCCTGAGCCAGCGAGAGCAAGGTTTCCTCGTCGATCAGCCCCAGCACCTGATAAACCAAGGCATCAGGCAGGGATTCACCCGGTGCCGACATGGCATGAACCTGATCGAGCAAGCTCAAGGCATCACGCCCACCCCCTGCCGCTTTGCGGGCAATCGCCTCCAAAGCCTGGGCCGAAACACCAATCTGTTCCGCTGCAGCTACTTTTTGCAGGTGTTTGAGCAGAGCAGGCAAGGCGATACGTTGAAAGTCAAAGCGCTGGCAGCGCGAGACAATCGTGGGCAGAATCTTGTGGGGCTCGGTGGTGGCCAAAACAAAGATCACGTTGGCAGGCGGCTCTTCGAGGGTTTTGAGCAGGGCATTAAAGGCCTCGTTGGTGAGCATGTGAAACTCATCAATAATAAACACCCGGTAGCGACCCCCACTGGCCGAAAAGCGCACCTGCTCACGCAATTCACGCGCATCGTCAATCCCACGATTGGAGGCTGCGTCGATTTCAATGACGTCGAGGGAATGGCCTGCTGTGATTTCTTCGCAGCTCTGACAGGCATTACAGGGTTCTCCCGCCTGAGGCTGCTCACAGTTGAGGGCCTTGGCCAGCAGACGTGCCGTACTGGTTTTGCCAGTACCGCGCGGGCCACAAAAGAGATAGGCATGGGCCAGACGGTCCTGGGCCATGGCATTAAGCAGGGTGCGGGAAATGGCATCCTGGCCCACCAAATCGCTAAAACGCTGGGGGCGCCACTTCCGGTAGAGGGCCAGGTGTTCCATGTCAGTTGAGCAAACGGCGGGTATCGGGATGGCGAGATACACGGGTAAAGCCAGATCCTGCCGTGATTCTCACCCCCTGCAATTCAAGCTGATCCATGAGCAAATTGAGCCCCAACGAATCGCTGGACATATGCCCGGCCAAGACAATATTGACATGGCCTTTTTCGAGCACTTCGCGCACACCGGGGGAGAGGTGCATGGCCACAACTGTGCCCACCCCTGCCGCGGAGAGCTTGTCGTAGAGATCGGGGCCCGCATCGGTGCCGCCGGTCATATCGACCATGATCTTGCCTACACGGTTTTCAGGGGAGCCAAACATCAGCTTGGGACCGGCTTCGAGTTTGCGGGCCAGATTGTATTCGGGCTCAAGCTCTAAAATGGCCAGAATATCTGCCAAGGTTTCTGGAGCTGCTTCGGCCAATTTTTGTTGAATATAGGCCTGCACCATATTGTCGGTGGGGGTATGGGCGGTGAGCAGAGGCAGATTTAACAGACGAGCGGCGTCCACCACGCGGTTATAATTGCCAACAGTGATGTCAAAATGGGTCTTGTCGGCCTCGCGGGCCAAGATATGATCGGCAATATTCACGGGCACGCCACAACTTTGGAAAATATCCGTCTGCAGATCCATGGCCTGATGCAGCGTGGTTAAGGCAATCCCTTCGGGATGGTGGGCCATCACAGCATCAATCTGGGCCCCTTTTTGGTTGAGGCGATCCACCAGCAGCAGTTCTGAGACACGAATGTCAATGCCCACAAAGAGGTGTTTGATCTCGGTACCCGGTTCACCATACAAAAGGCGGGTATCGGGATAGGGATTGCTGAGCAACTCGGTGTCAAACCACTGTTTTTCAACTGCTGGCAGTTTTTCATAACTTTGGTGCAAGCGCTCCAGGCTCTGAGTGGCTTTTTCGGATCCACGTGGATCTGCCTCCAGGCCCTTTTCGACGGTCAATTTGTAAATATCCCACAATTGCATAAAATATTCCTTGTCCCTTGATCCGTCCGCTGAATGGCCCACTGCTAAAGTGGATCCATTGTACCGCATCTGGGTCGGCTCCAGATCAGAATGGCCTTGCAAACGGGCCTTTTTCAGCCAAAGAAAAAGGCGGGTCATAATGCCCGCCCAATAGCGTAGAGAGTTAGAGAAAAACTGTTATTATTTGTGGGCCTTTTGGTAGAGGTAATAACCCCCAGCGGCCAGACCGGCAGCAGCCAGCCCAACACCCACAGCGACACCTGCAGCAGCCACTTTGGGGCCACCTACAGAGGTTATCAATTTAGACAAAGCGGGGCCTGAAGGCACTTTCATGCCCCAATCCACCAATTTACCTGCAATCAGCTGGGCGGTACCATAACCACCGAGATTCGACAGGGGAGGCCCCAGAGTGGCCGTCATCGCGGTCAAAGCGCCTGCGGTACCGAGGGTACCAATGGCACCCCCAATCAAAGCCGCTTTGCCCAAATTCAAAGATTTTTTAGGCAACTCGATAGGTTGCGCGGGGGCGGGGGCCGGAGGCTGTTCTTGTACAGGGGCAGGGGTGGGAGGGGCTGCGGGCTGTTCTGCAACAGGCGCAGGAGTAGGTTCTTGGGGTTGCACAGGTGCCGGCTGGGCGGGCTGCGCAATGGCAATCGGCAATTTTAAAACCTGCTTGGGATAGATCAGATCGGGGTTTTTGATCTGGTCTTTGTTCATGGCATAAATGGTTTTCCAACGGGTGGGATCGCCGAGTTTGGCGTCCGAAATATTCCAGAGGTTGTCGCCTTTTTTAACGGTATAGGTTTCAAATTGGTCGCCTTTGTCAAGGCCAGGGGTGGCTGGTGCAGCTGCTGATGCGGGTTGGGCTTTGGGAGCAGGAGCTGCAACGGATGCCGCCACAGGGAGGGTGGGAGTGGAGGGGGCTACTTGCAGATTCGACATGGTCATTTACTCTCTTTTACACTTTTGGCTTACCCTATGTATTTCCAGCCTAAGCGCCTGGATCTGACGCAAAGATCACCAGAATTAATCTATTTTTATTTTTTGCTTAAACATCCTTAACCTTTGTGGCATCAGCTTAAAAGCCCGCTTAAACGCTTGCACGCTTGAAAGATCTGCCTTTTGCCACGAAAGATCGGCAGGCCTCTGTGCGATAATAATCATCAGAGCCATTTTATCCAGTAAAGGACTGCACCATGTCTAATCTGAACATTAACGGGCGCACCGTTGACCCGTCGAGCATTCGTAAAATTGCCGTACCCGAAGGCGAAACAGCCAAATCTTACGTGCAAAAGAACGATGCTCTGATTCGCAAAAATTTCAAAGACGAGCTGTATTTTGAGCAAAACGGCGAATTATTTGTCACCGAAGACCGTTTTGTGATCGAAAGTCTTGGTGGCAATCTCAAAGATGCCAAACTGCGTATGGGCGCTGTACCCGCTGTGGCTCTGTTGCTGGATAACGAAGCCGACTCTCACAAAGTAACCGATCTCGAATTTAAAGGTGCAAGTACCGAAACCGAATGGCTCAAAAAAGAACTGGGAATCAAAAAGGGCGATCATGTCAATTTACACGATCTGCAAAAACGCGCCGATAAGCTGTTTAAGTCCAACCGCTTCTTAAGCGTCAACTTTGTTCCCACCGCGACAGACAAAGGCATCAAGCTCTCACTGGAAGTGACTGAAGTGCCCAAAGAAATCCGCTTCCACGGCAGCGACCGCAGCCAAGAAGCCGCATTAAAGGCTGTTTTCCCTCAGCCCCTGACCCAGGAAAACATTGCCAAAGGCATGCAGGAACTGCAAAAAATCCAAGACAAAGACCCCAACTCACTGCTGCGCGGACTGGATTTTAAGATCAACGGCAATGGCCTTGATGTGATGATCTCCAAAGTTCAAGTGCCCCAAAATCTCAATTTTGTGGGTCTGAATCTTCAGGAATCCCGTGAGATCGAAGGCTTTTTTAACAAACCCCTGAATTACGAAAACATTCATGCGGGCATGGAAAAAATGCGCGGACATTTTGCCAAAGAGGGTATGATTCTGCCCAATCTGGAATTCAATGTGAATGGCCAGGATCTGACCATTCAGATGAGCAAAGCCCCCATGCCCACCCGCACCGAAATCAAAGGCGCATCGGTCTATCCCGAAGCCCAAATCAAGGCCCTGTTTAAAGAGCCCTTGACGATGGAAAATATCCAAGCCGGGCTGCGGGCCCTTGAGAAAAAATACAACGACGATGGCTACCTCCTCATGCCCCCCGAAGGCGTGTCTGCCGATCTGAACAAAGGGGTACTCTCGATCCAGGTGCGTGAGGCCAAGCTCGGCGATATTCAGCTCAGTGGCAACGACAAGACCAAGTCCGAAGTGATTATGCGCGAAATGCGCCACCTCAAAGACAAACCCGTGAATGTCAAAACCCTCGAACAAGATTTGCAACGGGTCTCTGGCACAGGGCTCTTTGCCCATGTCAACAAAACGATTGAACCCGATCCCCAAAACCCCGAAAAGGTCAATATTCGGGTCCATACCGCAGAAGAAAAAACCTCCAGCTTTAATGTGGGTGCCGGCTACAGCATGAGCAATGGCCCCTTTGGCACTGCCAGTCTGAATTTGGGCAATGTGGGCGGAATGAACCGCAAACTCAGTATCGACGGTACCCTCGGCACCAAGGTCTGGGGCGGTGGGCTCAGCTATTATGATCCGTTTATGTTCGATGGCCGCACCTCCATGGGTGCCAGTATTTACCACCGCCAATGGCAGGGGCCCTATTCGGACGAAACCCGCACAGGGGCGAAGGTGACCTTGGGCAAACCCCTCGGTGACATGTACGATTCACCCTGGCGCGGCGATGTCACCCTGAGTGCCGAACGCATTGGTATCGACAAACAATACAGTGTCAGTGGCACAGGCACAGATTACCGTTTGGGCATTCGCCCCTCGGTCACTTACAGCACTCTTGATGACCCCGTCATGCCCCACAGTGGCACCCGTTTTCAGGCTGGAGCAGAGCCTGTTTGGGCCAGTGGCCGTATGATCGGCAAATTTGATGCTGCACTGAGTCACAATATTCCAATGGGTGAACGCTTTACCCTGACCGGCAGTGTGCAGGGTGGCACGATTTTGGGCGATGCACCGCTCTACGAAAAATACAACAACGCAGGCCTGGGCCGCACACTCATGGGCTGGGAATCTGATGGCAAGCTGGTGGGTTCCAATTACGCCGTGGCCAGTGCCGGTGTCAATGCCCAGATTTGGGGGCCGGTCAGTGCCACAGCCAAAGTCACAGCCGGAGATTATTTCGACGGCACTGCCGTCAACCCCAAGGTCGGGGCCGGTGTCGGCGTCAATGTCAAAGTGGGCAATTTTGGCGTGCTCAACGCGGGCTACGGTTTTAAACTCGTGGGCAAAGAAAAGGGCGACAGTCCAGGGGCCTTCCACCTGGGTTTTGGCATTCCTTTCTAAAACTGCGATTGGTCGAGACAAATGCGATTAAAACCCGATTTTTTTGGGTATACTTGATCTCAGTGGTTATTTTTTCGCATTTATCTTAAGCTCCCTGGAGAAACCCCCATGGTATCGATCGATCGGCGTGTAGATCTCAGTCAGTATTCGCTTACAGCGCAACAAAAGACAGATTTGATCAAGGCAAAAACCAGTGATGAAGTGGTCAGTGCCCTCACCAAAGATGGCAATCTGGATGTCAATGAGCAGAAATTACTCGACGAAATTATCCAGGAGCTGACCGCCTCGACAGATCAGACGATCAAATTGGTAGATGGCAGTGCTGAAGCCAATACCGTTATGTTTGGCAAACCCGTAGATTTTCAGCAAAAGCTCGAATCCAAGCTGGATACAGCCACCATGGCCAAGCTCAAGGGTACAACCGCTGACCGTACCAGTTTTTTCTCACGGGTCGACAATAAACAGGATCTCAGCCGTGTCCTCAAAGGCGACCAGAAGCTGGTTGATGAATATTACAAGATCAACAAAGGCGCCCACGTGCTCAACGGCAAAATCCTGCTGCAAGACGCCGCCTTGCTGGGCCGTTTCAATTTGCTCGCCCCCGCTGAGAAAGCCTTTATTCAAGAGGCGCTGGCCAAATGTGACAATAAAACCGGAATCAATAACCTGACCGCTGACGATGTCAAAAAGCTCGACAATATTGTGGAAAGGGCCCTGGCCCAACTCGACGGCACGCCTCCTCCCCCCTCACAACTGGGTGTCCCTGAAAATCCCAGCGGCCAACTCCCCGAGCGTTTGCTGGTCGACGACGCATCCCTTGCCAAAGGCGACGATTTCAGCGCTTTACACGACAATTACGATAATTTACTCTCTGCCAGCGATGCAGCCATCAATGATGCCAATCTGGCGGTGCATGAAACCGGTCGAAATCGCGGTGATGCAGTCGCCAACAAAGTCGAATATGGCTATAGCTACAACCGCATTCAGCAATCGATCAAAGAACTGGATCACCAGAGCGAAAATATCGACAGAGCCCTAACTCTGGGCAATGATCAACTCAAAGCCCTCAAACAAGAAATTGAGACCCGCACAGCAACCGTCACAGCAGCCGGTGAAGACCCCGAAAAAGATCCCACTCTGCAAATGCTCAAAAATACCGCTCAGAGCACAGCCACCAAAATGGAAACCCTGATTGGCAAAGCCAAAGAAATACAAACTGCCCGTCAGAAATTTTTGACCCAGGCCAAATCGCGCAATGTGGTCGCCAGCGAAACCGACAAACGTCTGGCCGCCATTGGCGAAGCCCAAAAGCACCTGGCCCACGGCTGCCAAGTACTCGAACATGTGCGCAGCGAAGCTGAACAAATCGTCAAAGAGGCCCAGGGCAACCCCGAAGCCGCAAAGGCCAAGCTCGCACCGTTGAATGGCAAACTCAACGAAGTCAATAGCCAAATGATCAGCGCCCTGAAAAAACTGATCGATGTCTACGAAAAAAGCCCGACGGCCAATGCCAAAGCGATTGAATTGCTCAAAGCCGAGGTCAAGACCCTCGAAGCCCTCAAAAGCAACGATTCTGGCGATGTCCAAGCCAAAGTACAGGCCCTGACAGCTTCACGCGAGCGGATTGTCCAAGCCATGCAACCCATGGTGGCTGCGGGCCTGCTCGATCACCGCGAGCTCAAACAATTGACCACCCTCGATCGCCAAGTCACAGATTTTAGTGGCACCCATTTTGCAGCTGCGGGCGATCTGAGCGTTTACAACGCCTCGGTCGATCAGATGATCGAAGCAGGTAAAAAGAAAGACGAGGGAATTGGCCACCACACCGCCCTGCTCGAAGACAATAAAAGCTGGTTGGGCAAGGCCATTGCTTATGGCAGCCATGTCCAGATGCGCCTGAATATCACCGGCGGCATCGGCGGAAATATTGGCGTGGCCCATGCCCAAGTGGGCGCAGGTATCACTGCCGGGGTACGCTTTGGCCGTGAATTTGTGGGTGATCCCAACCGCGAATACCAATTGCGCTTTGACATCGGCGTGATGGCTGAAGCCAGTGCAGGTATCAAAGGGCTGTTTGAGGTTGATGCCGAGTTCCGCGCCTCGCTGCAAGGGGGGATCGCTTTTGCCACGGTCGGTGAGGTCGAAAAATTCATGCAAAACTTCGCCGATGGCGCCTCTGCTGTCATGAGCGGAGATATGGACGCCGCCAAAGCCAAAGTGGCCGAAATGAAACAGATGATCGCCTCCAAGTATTTTGCAGGCACCCTCACCGCCGGAGAAGCCAAAGCCACGATTCATTTGCCCGGCCACGACAATGAACTGGTCTTTAAAGGCACAAATCAGGTCTCCAGCCAGAACTTTGCGGATGGGGCCACCAACGAAACCACCACCAATACCGTGGGCGGCAAAATTGAATTGGGCCATGGCGCTGCTTTTGGTTTAAAATACACCAGTGAAACCGCCAAGTTTACACCCCCAGGCAGCCACACCCCGATCGAAACCCACCACAAGGTCGCCAATGTGACCTTCTCGGTCGGTATGATCGACAAGCTGCTCAAAACCCATATGCACCACGGCAATTTTGGCAAAGCCATTGAAGCCGCAGACCCCGCCTTTAAAGAGGCATTGATCGCAGGCTTGAGCCAATTGGGTGTGAATGCGGGGGCCTTCTTGGGGGCCTTCGACAGTCAACAAGCCCTGAGCAAATTGGGCGAGATGGTCCGGTTGGCCAAGGTCAAAGGCGAATCCGAAATCATGATTGGCTTCGAATGGGAGCCTCACCACGCGATTGAAATTGGCTTGGAAGGCGAATACAGCGCCTCAGCTCAAATGCAATTGGGCGGTGGCGCTTACGCCAAAATTGCAGGCACCGCCTCGTATGAGTTGGCAGTGGCCATACCCCTGCCCGGTGGCGAGCACCACTAAAAGTCAAAAGAGGAATTAAGCCATGGAGACCCTGCCACTTCTGCCGACGTTCCACACCCTTGAGCCCGATCTCGACTTTAAAACGGTTATGCATGCCAAATTTCGCCTACACCTTAAAGAAGTGACGGGCAAATATGGGGCCGAATCGGTAGACATGTCCGAAGCACACACCCTCTTGGTCTATGGCTTTGACGAAAAAGACAAACCCCGGCCGCTGCAATTGCTGCTGGCTGTGCGTCTGAGTCCCGCTGCGATTCAGCAACTCAGCCCGCATTTTCCGCTCTTGGCCCAGGCTCCCACAGCTGGATTTTGCTTTCAAATCAAAGACGAACCCTTTGCGCGCTATGGCATGAGTTGGTGTTTGAGCAAAGAACTGCGCGATTGGTTGGAAATCGGCGAAAGCGCGTTTCTCGATCTGGAGCAATACACACTGGTGGGGTTTTATCAATTTGAGGCTCAAACGTGACGGAAAATCCCCCGATCCCCACGCTGGAGCAATTGCATGAAGCCAAATTTTTGGAAGATCAGCTGCAAAATCTGATCAATTTGGCCGCCACTCAGGAAAACCAGAGCCCCGCCGATCGCCAAAAAATGGAGCAACTCTTTCGCAATTACCGGCGCCTGCATACCAAATTGATGGAAGCTGCTCGCCGGATTGAAGATCCAGACCCATTGCTTGAAAACCTGGACTTGCGCCGCCAACCGATACTGGCACAGATGCAAAAAAGAGCCGCCCCCGCATCGCCCGCATCGCCTGCATCGACAAAAGGGGAACAGCCTGCACCAGAAATCAGTGAAGAGACGGGATCTTCCGAAGAACTCGGCCCACCCACCGCTCTTAGCCACAATCTTGGTCCCCTCGGACGTCCAGGAGTCATCAGCCAGGGCCCTGAAATTGACTTGCTGCAACAGGTACTCACAGGGTTGGGCTTTCAGGTCCCGCGCACAGGAGAATATGATGCTCCCACCCTCAAAGCTGTGCGCAATTTTCAGCTCAAGGCCAAATTGACGATCACCGGCGTAGTTGAAGTGCGCACACGGGAATTGCTCAACCGGCGTCTGCAGACCGCTCCAACGATTGCTCCCAGCTCAACACTTGGTTCTACGCCAGAAAACACAGCTGAAAGTCCCCAGCTAAACGAATCTGAGGGAGGAGTACCTCAGGTAATACCGCCGCCCGTCGAACAACTCAGCCATGATCTCGGCCAGCAGAGCAGTGGCAAACTCTCACAGGGCAGCGAGGTTTTGCTCTTACAAAAAGCCTTGCAGCGGGCCGGGTTTGAACCAGAACTCAGCGGCCAGTTCGAATTGCGCACCTTTTCCGCTGTGCGCAAATTTCAGGCCCGCCAAAAACTGCCTGTCAACGGCTTGGTTGGTAACAGCGAGCGCAATCTGCTTAACCCATTGATTCGGGAATTGTTGATCGAAGAAAAACTCCTGCAAAGCCAGGCCTCTCTGCTCCTGGCAGCAGCTGAAAATGTCGGTTTTAATCTGGATTCCGCGCGCCAAAAACTCAGCTTGCGCTGGTCCACACTGCTACTCAAAAAGATCCTGGCCACGCCGTCTCAAGCTGAGTCCTCGCCAGCCCCGCCATTGCCCCCCCTGCAAATGCCGAGCTTGGAACAGGAACTGGGCACCCCAGGCCAACAGGGGATTGTCAGTCAGGGCCCCGAGGTACTTTTATTGCAAGAATTATTACTCACGCAGGGTGCGGAAATTAAACTGACTGAACACTTTGATCTGCAAACCTTTACCGCTCTGCGCCAATACCAGGAAAAACAGGGGTTGAGCCCCACAGGGATTGTCAATGCCGAAACCCGCAGCCATTTAAAGCCCCTGGTCGAAGAGCGCCAAGCCCAAACCCAACTCAGATACAGCCTTTGCCAACTCTGGCGAGAGGCCTGTGAGGGATTGCAACGGGAATGTACAGCCACTCTCGATCAGGAAATAGCAGAAACAGCTAGCAAAATCGCTTCTTTGCTGCATTTAAATCCAGAAAAGCTCCAGGCCCTGCAGCGGGCCAGCCTGCCCGAAGCCCTGGTCTCAGATCTGGCACCTCCAGGTCGACCCGGCAAGGTCTCAGGGGGCGATGAAGTGCTTCTCCTGCAATATCTGCTGCGCCAACAGGGAGTGGATCTCGAAGAAAGCGGCACCTACGACTCAGCGACAGCGGCAGCGGTTAGAGCCTTTCAACGCGGCCACAAATTGCCGTTAACAGGCGAAGTGGATGCCCGTGTGCGGGCCTTTCTTAACCAAAGCAACGACCCAAGCAGCAGCATCAGCGCTGTTTAAATTCGCTCCTGGATATAGGCCAAATCGGGACCCCAAGAAAAACGCAATTTGAACTTTTCAAGCAAACGAAAGTGTTTACTTTTGAGCGGGCGGGTAATGGTAACCACGCGGGTGCCTGAGCGATTGTATTTGAGGCGACTCTCCAGTTTATCCATGTCTTCGGGCTTAAAACAGGTACAGGTGATATAAAAAGCTGTGCCATGGCTTAAATCACTTTGAAAAAAATCGCGGTTATAAAAGGCAATATTTTTGAGGCCCTGTGTTTGTACCAATTGATTGCCACTCTCGATAAAGCGGTGAATAATATCATAGCCCTCAACCTTGCAACCCGTGGCCTGATTGACCAAAAGACAGAGAAAGCCAGCACCGCAACCGAGGTCAATAAAGACATCTTTGGGCGTGAGTTTAAGTGAGTCCAAGACTCTGATAAAAGAGACCCAGCGGGTCTCACCATAGGTCAGAGAATGGTCACCCAGAAAGCGCTCTTGCCGCTCATCCATGGAGATCACCACAGCTTCATCGGTATTGGCATAGAGCTTACGGTGGGCCTTGACAACCGGCTCCATGGCCGGACAATAACGAATCACCTGCGCCGCCTGCCATGCATCTTGCAGAGGTGAGATATACATATATTTGAGTTCCGCGAGAGAGTACATCCGTGCCATGGGGGTATTTTACAGGCAAATGGCGCGGCCACAAAACGGGTAAGGGGTTTTAGAACAGCGGCTTGAACGAGGTTTCTTAACCAAAAATATTGCCAATGCGTCAAGTAAATCACGTTTTTTCTGTATCCCCCTTCCTATTGACTTCTGATTCCAAAAGCGATAATCAAATTATCCCTCCCACAAGGAAGGAAAAAGGCAAACCCACCGCGAGATGGGGACGCAAAGCCACGGGACTCAAGTAATCAGCCGGGTTGCCCAAAACCAACACTGAGGAGAATATTTTTATGAAACTGTCCAAAACCTTTTCCCGTTCCACATTGCTGGCCCTGAGCCTGTTCACCCTGATGGCAGGTTGCCAAACCCAAATACCGCTCAACGCAACCCAAACCAGCGAACAAACCAGCGAACAAACCAGTGGACAAGCCAGCAGCCCTAGCAGCAACGGTTTTCAAACCCTGGCTTTGCCCCACACCAGTACCGTCTTAAATATTGCCTTGGAAGTCCATGTTGAAAACAGCATGCTGCCCACTCCACAAGAAACCGATTATATCTTAAACATCGCCCAAGCAGCTCATACGGCAGGTGTCAGCCTGTCATTTGGGCTGGGAATCGACTTCCTCAAAGATTACGCCAGCAGTGGCACGATCACAGCCCCAGAACACGGCAGCTTCAGCCTTGACAGCTTGGTTACAGCCCTGCAAGCCCAAAATCACCTCGTCTCTTTGCATGCCGATGTGCCCGAAAGCGCCACTTACAGTGAAATTGTCAGCCACCTCAACACCTACGTCAGCCAAGTCAACAATGCCGGCGGCCAGGGCAGCATCGCCTCGGGCGTTTGCAACGAGGCCAGCGCTGACGGAGGCTGGGTCAAAGGCGCACTGGATGCTGGGATTCGCACCGTAGCCGGGGTGGTACGCTATTGCCAGGGTTCTTTGAGCAGCAGCCATGCTGAATATATTGCACCGGAGACGTGTACTCCCATGGGCTGCCATGAAGCGGCCCCGATGAACGCGCCCGCCCAGCGTGCTGCAGGCTGGTTTACCCAACAGACCGCCAATTGGATCGATCCGTCCAATCCCAGCAATGCCCGCCAACTCAAGCGTTCACTCTTTATTGTCGGCAGTTTTGGCGAAGCCAATGTGCCCTGTTTGGCAGAGGCCGCAGCAGGCGAAAATGTAGGCAGAACCTGTGATGACCGTGGTTTGAGCTCCGACGATCGGATCGCTGACGATGATTATTCAAGCGAAGCCCAGGGCCAAGCTGACGCTGCCGCCTTCTTGGCTTCGGTCCAAGAAGTGCTAAACACCTCTTTGAGTGGTACCCGTGGCGACGCCTATCACAGCGCATTTAGCACCAATGAAGTGGTCAGCAATACGTGGTTAACCGGTTTCTTTGGCAGCCTAAGCAGTGCAGCCACTGGTAGCCTGTCTGGCCAGATCAGCTTTAGCACCCTGGCTGAAGTGGCGCAGTTGAATCGGAGTGAATTGGGCTTGACCAGCCGTTAAGGGCTGCAAATACAAAGGTTGTTGTATTCAGTCTTTTTTCTTGCTAGCATATATGCTAGCGTATTTGATAGCTTAAAAATTGTGATTGTAAAATCGCGGATAACACACCTATTCCAATCTAAGTAAGCCCTACTTGAAAGCGAAGAAACATGTATAAACCCAGTATTATTACCTTGAGAATTCCCAAAGAACTGAAGCAAAGATTGACCCAGATGGCGGAACAACAAGGCGTTTCTTTGAACCAATTTTCCCTGTATTTACTGGCAGGAGAAGTCGCCCGGCTGGAAGGTCATCATCCGAGCACAGCACGGGCTTCTGCGACAGACGGTTCGGCCTCAGACGCCCAGATATTTACGTCTGGGCGTCAAGCATGGGAAGAAGCCCATGCAAATGGAGAGCCCAACTGGGCAGCTTTTATCACGGCAATGCAGGCCCCTGAAGCATCCTGAAGCCCCCTTGCATTCCCCCTCTAATCGGGCTAAACTCCTGTATCTTTCATGCATCTTGCAGCGGTGGGGCCCTCTATGACAGACATCAGCGTTACCAATCCTCTCAGTGGCCAGGTTTTGTACCAACTGGCCGAACCCAGCCCCGAAGAGCTACAACAGGTCAGGGAACGGGCCCGCAGCGCCCAAGAGCGGGTCGCAGGCCTGAGTCTGAATCAGCGCGCCAATGCCGTGATTCGCCTTCAGCACGTGATTCACGCTCAAAAAGAACAGATCCTCGATAGGATTGTCAGTGAGACCGGCAAAAGCCGCTTCGACGCCCTGAGTTCGGAGATCTTTGGCTGTCTCGATGCCTGTGAACACTTGGCCCGAATTGCGCCTACAGCCTTGGCCGATCAACAGGCCCACACCCCCCTGGTCTTGATGGGCAAAAAATCGCGCATCTGGTTTGAACCCCTGGGCACAGTCTTGGTGATCGCTCCCTGGAACTACCCTTTTTACCAAATCTTGGTGCCCGCATTGAGCGCCTTTTTGGCTGGCAATGCGGTGCTGCTTAAACCCTCTGAGCTGACCCCCCTGAAAGGCCTGATTGAAGACCTGTTGAAAGCTGCAGACTTTCCCGAACACGCCTTACAGCTCGTCTATGGAGGCAAAGCCACTGGCCAGGCCTTGGTCGAAGCCCGTCCCGAACTTATTTTTTTTACCGGCAGTGTGGCCAGTGGCAAAAAGATCATGGCCACCGCAGCTCAAAACTTGACCCCTGTGGTATTGGAACTCGGCGGAAAAGACCCGATGCTGGTCTTTGAAGACGTGAATTTGGAGCGCACCGTGAATGGGGCTTTGTGGGGGGCTTTGACCACCGCAGGCCAGTCCTGTACCTCGGTCGAGCGTTTATACGTCCACCAAAGCCTGTACAAACGCTGCGTGGAGCTGCTCAAGAGCAAAATGGAAAAACTCAGAGCTGTCTCCCAGACTGGAGAACCGGCTGAGATCGGCAATATGACCGCCCCCTTTCAATTGGAGACGATCGAAGCCCAATTGGCAGAAGCCGTGGCCGAAGGCGCACAAATCCTCTGCGGTGGCCAGCGGACAAAAGATTCTATGTATTTTCCCCCCACACTTGTGGTGGATGTGCACCACGGTATGAAACTGATGCGCGAAGAGACTTTTGGCCCTGTGCTGGCAGTGATGGCTTTTGAAACGGAGGCCGAAGCGATAGCCCTGGCCAATGACTCCCCCTATGGTCTCAGCGCCAGCGTTTGGAGTGCCGATCTGGCCCGTGCCGAACGCGTGGCTCGGCAACTCAAAGTGGGAAATGTCTCGATCAACAATGTGATGTTGACGGAAGCCAATCCCGCCCTGCCCTTTGGGGGTATCAAGGCCAGCGGCTTTGGGCGCTACAAAGGGGTCTGGGGTCTTGAAACTTTCTGCAATCTCAAATCTGTTTTGATCGACAGCCAAAATGGCAAAATAGAGGCCAATTGGTTCCCGTATACCCCTGAGCGCTACCGCCTGTTTAGCCAATTGACAGCCGCGCTGTTCTCAGCTCAGAAATCCCTGCTCAAAACCCTACTGACCGGCCTGAAACTCGAAAGCCAAGCCCAAAAGGAGAAACTCTAGATGTACGATTTTATTATTATCGGCTCGGGGGCAGGCGGTGGCGTACTGGCTCACCAACTGCACCAAAGTGGCGCAAAATGTCTCTTGCTCGAAGCCGGGAAATTCTTTAAAAAAGAGACCTTTCCCCGCACAGAATTGGAATACAGTCCCCAGCTCTTTTGGGGCGGCGGCCTGGAATTCGACACCAGCAGCAAAATGGCCTTTTTGCGCGCCCGCTGTGTGGGTGGCACCACCAATGTCAACCAATGCCTGCTCGACCGCTTTGACAGCGTGGCCTTTGACGATTGGCAGCGCGATTCGGGCGTGGACTTTTTCTCAGAAACGGGCATGGACAGCCATTACACGGCGGTTGAAAACCAATTGAGTTTGCAAAAAATTGAAGAGCGGCATTTTAACCGCAATACCCAGCTCTTTATCGAAGGCTGCAAAAAACATGGCTTTGGCTGGGCACCCTTGCGCCGGGGCCAGTCCGACTGTGCATTGGATCAGGGCAACGACTGCATTGGCTGTCTGGGCGGCTGTCACCGCGACTCCAAACAGAGCACCTTGGTGGGGTTTATTCAAAAAGCGACAGCCACTGGCCTGGAAGTCAAAGCCGAATTTGAAGTCGGTCAGCTCGAAAACTTTGAAGGCGGCGTGCGGGTGCTGGGCCTGGAAAAAGGGGTCAAAACCACCCTCGAAGCCAAAAAAGTGCTGCTGGCCGCAGGGGCCTTTGGCTCGACCAAAATCCTCTTACAGTCGGGCTTTGGTAGCCAGCTGCCTGCTTTGGGTAGCAAGTTTGCCTCTCACCCACAATTTATGTCGTTCGGCCTGTTTAAAGAGGAGATCAATGCCCACAAAGGGGCCTT
This sequence comes from Candidatus Sericytochromatia bacterium, assembly GCA_018780035.1. GTDB lineage: Bacteria > Cyanobacteriota > Sericytochromatia > UBA7694 > UBA7694. The sequence goes on along the minus strand of JADMKE010000016.1, from coordinate 418,779 downwards.
TCAGGGCGTCAAATCGCAAGATCCGTATTTTCGCAAAAGTGGCTTTAAACTTGAAAATGTCTTTGGTCCGCCGATCTCGATTGCGATGTTGTATCCGCGCCTGGGTGCCAGCCACCAAAAGTTCATGAAAAACTACCGCAAAATGGCCTGTATCGAGGTCGCTGTACGCGATGAGGCGATTGGCACGATCAAACTCGGGGCCAAAGGCAAACTCGCCATTCACAAGCCCCTGACCCAACAGGATCTGCTCCGCCGCGACCAGGGATTGGGGGTGGTTAATCAGATCTTTGTCAGCTTGGGAGCCGAAGAAGTCATGCCTTCACCCTTTTATTTTGGTCTGCACCTGATGGGCGGCTGTCCGATCGGCACAGATGCGCAGGCCTCAGTGGTCGGACCGGATTTCCGCGTCCATGGCAAAAAAAACATCTATGTGGCTGATTCCAGCCTCTTTCCCAATGCGCCAGGCATCAACCCGGCCCTGACGATCATGGCCCTGGCTGAACGCCTGGCAGGCCAATTAAACAAGGGGGACTAAACCATGTCGGACTATTTTAATGCGATGCAACTCAAAGGCCTGGTGCGCTTGGGCAATCTGATGCTGCCCCGTTCAGGGGAATACCCCTCTTTTCGGGAGCTGGGCTGCATTGAGCATATCGACGAAATTGCCGCGTATATCCCCGAGGTGGATCTGGCCGATTTAAAAATGCTACTCACACTTTTGGCAGTGATGCCCAAAATGGGCCTCAAAGGCTTGATTCGCATGATGCAGAGCCCGGATCCTTGGCCAGAGGCTGTGGCCTCAACCCTGCGTCAAATGGACACCGGCCTGCGCGGAATTATCATGAGCCTCTATTATTCGGGTCGCAAAGGCAGCAACTATAACGGCCAGACCCCACTGGAACTGATGGGTGTGGAGATTGTGCGCGTGCCGCTTTAAACTTGATTTTTAAACGCGGCCTTTGTTAGAATCAGGGCTGTGCGGCGTGTTGCAGTGCTCTCCAGCAATCTGGAGTCTGCCCAAATTTCCCACGAAAGTCGATTGTATTTTAATTTTCGTGAGGTAAAAACCAATGAACATGACGACAAACACACTCCGCAAACTCGCAAGCATTCAACGCATCAAAGCCCTGGAACCCATTCCCAACGCCGATGCCATTCTCAAAGCCACCGTGCTCGGTTGGCAGGTGGTGGTCAAAAAAGGCGAATTTCAGGTGGGTGATCTCTGTGTCTATTGTGAGATCGACAGCCTGATGCCCGAGAAACCCGAATTTGAATTTCTCAAGGGCCAAAATATGCGCATCCGCACCCTGCGTCTGCGCGGCCAAGTTTCCCAGGGGATTTGTTTTCCGCTGGAAATCTTACCCGCTGAATACCGAGAAACGCAGCCCCTGGCAGAGGGGCTCGACGTGACCGAAGTGCTGGGCATCAGCAAATACGAAGCGCCGATTCCGACCCAGCTCAGCGGCAAGGTCAAAGGCCATTTTCCGAGCTTTATTCCCAAGACCGACGAAACCCGTGTGCAGGTGCTACAAGAGGCCCTGAGCACCTTGGCGGGCACCCGCTGTTATGTGGCCGAAAAACTCGATGGCTCTTCTGCCAGCTATTATCTGGAGGCAAACGAACAGAGCGGGGTGAGTGAACTCAACGCCTGCAGCCGCAACCTCAACCTGCTTGAAGAGCCGGGCAACACGCTCTGGCAGGTGGCCCGCGCCTGCCAACTCGAAGAAAAACTCAAAAGCCAAAGCCGCCGCTTGGCCCTGCAAGCAGAGCTGATTGGCCCTGGCATTCAGGGCAATAAATACCGCCTGCAAAAGCCCGAGCTGTATTTCTTCAACGCCTTTGATATCGAAGCGTACGCCTTTTTGGACCATGCCGACTTCATGGCCTTGATGCAAGAACTGGATCTCAAACCCGTGCCTATTCTGGAGAATGACTATTTACTCGAAGCAGATATCCCCCGTTTGGTGGAGAAATCCATCGGGGTCTCTGTGCTCAATGCCCAGACCCGGCGCGAAGGAATCGTGATTCGCCCCCTGCAAGAAATGCGCACCCTTGAAAACACCCTGGGCCGGGTCTCGTTTAAAGCGATCAACCCCGAGTTTTTGCTCAAATACGGAGAATAGTCCGATAGGGGTATTTCCAGATCCTCTGCAAGAATAGCCCCAAACTGCGCTAGAATGAGAAAAAGAAGATCAAATCTGGAAATACCCCATGTCTCTATCTCAAAACAACACCCCTGATGTCTTGCCTGCCCTGCCTGTCTTGGTGGGCATGACTACCGCTGAACTCACCGCCTGGGTCGAGTCTGTCGGCGAAAAACCCTTCCGGGGCAAACAAATTGCCCAGTGGATGTACCAAAAACACGTGACCGACGCCGCGGACATGAGCGATCTGAGCAAGGCCTTTCGCCTGATGCTCACAGAGAAAACCCACGTCAGCCCCGGCAAGATCAAAGAGACCGTCAAATCCGCTGACGGCACGACCAAATTCTTGATTGAGCTGCTCGACGGCGAGATCGTGGAATGTGTCACCATCGTGCAAAAAAACCACCTGACCGCCTGCGTCTCTTCGCAGGTCGGCTGCAATGTGGGCTGCCCTTTTTGTGCCACCGGCCTGAGCGGTTTTCGCCGCAACCTGAGCGCCGGCGAAATTGTAATTCAATACCTGCTGATGCAACACGCCGTCTCCCAGGGCCTGCTCTCAGATTTCACCCCCCACACCCGGATCAGCAATCTGGTCTTTATGGGCATGGGTGAACCCCTGCTGAATTATGAACCCGTGCTCAAAAGCATTGCCCTGCTCAACAAAGAGGTCGAACTGGGCCTGCGCCACATCACGATTTCGACCTCCGGGATTATTCCTGGCATTCAGCGCCTGATGGACGAAAAAGCCGATTATAACCTGGCGATTTCGCTGCACAGCGTCAATACCGAAGTGCGCAACCGGCTTGTGCCGATCAACCGCAAATACGGCGTAACTGACCTGTTACAGGCCGCCAAGCTCTACGCCAACCGCACCAAGCGCCGGATCACCTTTGAATACACCATGCTCAAAGGCACCAATACCTCCGATGCCGATGCCAACGCCCTGATCAAGGCCCTGCGCGGGATTCACTGCCATATCAACCTGATTGCTTACAACCCTGTCAACAGTCCCTTTCAGGCCCCGCCGCGCAAAGAGATCACGCATTTTCAGTACCTGCTGACCGAAGCCGGTTTCCCAGTCACAATCCGCAATAACCACGGCTCCGCAGATATGTCGGCCTGTGGTCAATTGCGGGTGCACCAACGTGAAAAAGAGCTCAAGACCCTTGCCTAATCATAGGCCTGAGCACAGGCCTAAGCACGGGGTTCAACCGTAATGGAAGGGCTCGTCACCAAGGTCGAGGCCAATTTTTATTCGGTCGTCTCGGGCGATCAGGTCATGTTGTGTACCCAGCGGGCCAATATTAAAAAAGCCGGAGAGACCCTGCGTGTGGGCGATCGCGTGACGCTCGAAAACAGCGAAGACGAACGCCCCGTGATTGTGGGATTTGAGCCCCGCCGCAACGAATTACAGCGCCCGGCGATGGCCAATATTGACCAGGTATTGCTGGTCATGTCATGCCTGCAGCCAGATTTTAACAGCAATTTGATCGACCGCCTGATCTTGTCTGTGCGCTGGGAAAAACTCGAACCCGTGATCTGTGTGAGCAAAACCGATCTGGCCGACGAAGAGCTGGAAGAGTGGTTGCGCGAAGAATACTGTGAATTCCCCCTCTACTTTTTCTCTTCTGCCACCGGTGAAGGCCTCGAAGCCCTCGAAGCCACCTTGATGAAAAAAGTCTCGGTGTTGGCGGGCCCCTCAGGCGTGGGCAAATCCTCGCTGATCAACCGCTTCAACCCCGATTGCCATTTGAGCACGGGCGAAGTCAACCAAAAACTCGGCACAGGCAAACACACCACCCGCCATGTCTCTCTGCACCCGGTTTATTACAAAGATCAAACCGGCTGGATAGCCGACAGTCCGGGTTTTAGTGCCTGTGAATTGCCGCCGCTGGAGGCCTCAGAACTGGCCAATTATTATCCCGAATTTGCACGCTGGTTGGGCAAATGTGAATACAACGACTGCCTGCACCGTGAAGAGGAAAACTGCGCGATCAAAGAAAACTGTGATACCGAATCTGAGCGCTATTACAATTACCTGCGCCTGCTGCAAGAAGTCGAGGAGCGCTTTCGCGAGCGGCAAGACTCCCGCAAGAGCGAAGACCTGACTAAAAAAGCCGTGGGCAAAAACCTGCAAAACCAAGTGCTCAAATTGGGCACAGTGGGCCGGGTGCGCAGCCGCCGCACACAAAAACAGGCCCTGGAACAGATCAACAATTGGGCCGAACTCGACCCAGATGCCTTAGAAGAACTCACCCCCGAAGAGTGGCGAATCTAGCCCGGTCTAACCCGGAAAAAGCACCTAGCTGCTTTCGCTGCTGCGTTTGGCAGGCCAAAAACTGCGCAGATCGACCACGCCCCAGAGAATCATCATCAACGAAACAATGATCAGCACCTTGGCCTGGGAGTATTTGACCAAATACAGGGCCAGCCCCCCCAAGAAAGTGCTAAAGCCATAGATCAAGAGCACGGCCCGGCGCTGGGAAAGCCCAATGTTGAGCAGGCGGTGATGGAGGTGCCCTCTGTCGGCCTGAAAGATCGGCTTGCGGGTGACTAAACGGCGCACAATCGCAAAGGCCGTGTCAAAAATCGGGATGCCGAGAATGAGGATCGGCAAAAACACCGCCACCGTCGCGGCCACTTTCATGGCTCCTGTGAGCGAAAGACTGCCGAGCATAAAACCCAAAAACAGACTTCCGCAGTCGCCCATAAAGATCTTGGCTGGGTTGAAATTATAGCGCAAGAAGCCCATGGTTCCGCCCACGAGTGCAATGGCAATCAAGGCGCTCAGGCCCTGGTTGCGCTCAAGGGCCAACATAAACAGGGTAATCCCCGCGATGGTCGAAACGCCACCTGCGAGGCCATCAAGGCCATCAATTAAGTTGATCGTATTGGTAATCGCCACCAACCAAAAGACCGTCAGGGCAAAACTCAACCAGTCAGGGAAGAGAATCAGCCCGCCCATCGGATTGGAGATAAACGAAAGCTTGACGCCAAACCAAAAGGCCACACTGGCGGCCGCAATTTGGCCCAAAAGCTTGATCTTCGCAGGCATATCAAAGAGGTCGTCGATCAGCCCAACAATAAAGATCAAAATGCCACCGAGCACAATCCCTTTCCACTCCGAAGGCAAGAGCGAAAAATAGCCGGGGCGCAGATATTCGATCCCCAGTAAGGAGATAAAAAAGCCCAGACAAATGGCAATGCCACCCATCCGGGGAATGGGATTGGTATGGATTTTGCGGGTGCCGGGTTTGTCGACCTTGCCCACTTTATAAGCAAAGCTGCGCACCACAGGCACCAAGAGGTCGGCACTGAGCCAAGCCATTAAAAAAGTTACTACGTAAGGCCAGTTTTCACGCATGAAGAATTGTCTGCATCGGTCTTTATCAGTTTATTCTGCCATTGTAACACGGGGGGATCGCCTGCATCGGTGAATGGGTCACAAGAAAGAAAGCGGGAGCGAGAATATGGTAAAATGTCAAAGATATTTTGCTTTTGAAAGGCCCCCCTCGTAAATGAACAACCACAAAGATCAGCTGACACAACTTGCAGGCCAAATTCTGGAACAGTCCCATGTCAAACCAGAATACGGCGTCATCCTGGGCTCTGGCCTGGGTGTCTTGGCCGAGTCCGCTGAAAATGCAGTCGTGATTCCCTACGGCGAAATCCCCAATTTCCCGACCTCTACCGCCCCTGGACATGCCGGCAATCTGGTGGTTGGCACCCTCGGTGGCAAAAATGTCGTCATGATGCAGGGACGTTTTCACACCTACGAAGGTTATAGCCAACAACAGGTTACTTTGCCCATCGCCGTGATGAAAGAGATGGGTGTGCACACGCTGATCGCCACCTGCGCCACCGGCGGCCTGAATTATAATTTTGTTCCTGGCGACATCATGTTGATCCGCGATCATATCAATTTTACTGGCAGCAATCCCCTGATTGGTACCAATGACGAAGAAATTGGCCCCCGCTTCCCGGTCATGTTTGACGCCTATACCCCGGCTCTGCGCCAGGTGGCCCATCAAGTGGCCCTGCAATCCGGTCTGCGCCTGCACGAAGGCGTTTACTGTGGCATTACCGGCCCGGTCTTTTTTACCCCCGCTGAACTGCGTATGTTAATGCAGTGGGGCTGTGACTCCGTGGGCATGTCGATTGTGCCCGAAGTGATCATGGCAGTACACCGTGGTATGAAAGTACTCGGATTGGCCCTGATCAGCGATATGGCCATTCCCGACACAGGTCACCATGCCACCGGCGCGGACGTGTTGCGTGTGGTCAATGAGAGCAGCTCAAAATTCTCCCAGCTGCTTGTCGCCACCTTGAAAGCCCTTTAACCCGGTATGATTACAGCCGATCTGGTTGCTCCAGTAACAGAACAGGCCTCTTGGGTCGTCGTGGGCAGGCGCCTGTTGCGCAACAAAGCCTTTGTCTTTGGTGGCAGCATTGTGGTTGTCTTTTTATTGCTGGCCTTTTTTCCCCAGCTCTTTACCCAGTACAACCCGATTGAAAAAAATCTAGATGCCCGCCTTCTGCCGCCGTCTGCCGCCCATTGGTTTGGCACCGATGATTTGGGCCGGGATATCTGCGCCCGCATCATTTACGGTGCCCAGGTCTCGCTCAGGGTGGGCCTGCTCTCAGTGGGGATCGCCTTGATTGTGGGCTCCTTGATTGGCGTGATCGCCGGTTATTTTGGCGGTATGGTCGGCGAAGTCTTGATGCGGGGCATCGACATTATTCTGGCTTTCCCCAGCATTCTTTTGGCCATTTTGATCGTGGCCATTCTCGGGCCGGGTTTGAACAACGCCATGATCGCCATTGGGATCGTGAATGTACCGCTTTATGCCCGCCTCCTGCGTTCGACCACCCTGCAGGTGCGCAACCAAGAGTTTATCGAGGCCTCCCATGCCATGGGGGCCAGCCACACCCGCATCATTGCCTTTCATATTTTGCCCAATTGCCTCTCGCCACTGATTGTGCAAGCCACCCTCGGGATTGGGGCTGCGATTCTCGAAACCGCAGGCCTGAGTTTCTTGGGACTGGGTGCCCAGCCCCCCACCCCCGAATGGGGCACCATGTTGAGCAATGCCAAAGACTTTATCCGCACAGCCCCCTGGACCCTGACCTTTCCCGGTCTGGCAATCATGGGCGTGGTGGTGGCCTTTAACCTGATGGGTGACGGCCTGCGCGACTTGTTTGACCCTCGCACCGCCAAGAAGATGTAGATCAAACCACAGCAGCTTTGGGCTTAGAGCCCACAAAACCGTAATAGGCAATATACAAATAGCAGATCGCGGGCAAGACAAAGGCCGTATGAATGCCGATGGTATCCGCCAGCGCACCTTGACCGAGGGGAATGATCGCCCCACCGACAATGGCCATCACCAGCAAACTGGAGCCTTGGCTGGTGACTTTGCCCAGGCCGTTGATACCAAGGGTAAAAATCGTGGGAAACATAATTGAATTAAACAGACCCACGGCCAAAATCGTCCACATTGCCACTTGGCCTGTCAGCAACGTTGTGGCAAAGACCAGGCCGCTGGCCACCAGCGCAAAAACCCCCAGCAATTTGCCGGGTTGGATTTTTTGCATCAGGGCCGAACCCACAAAACGGCCCAACATGGCCCCGCCCCAATAATACGTGACAAAACCTGCTGCGGCTGATTCTTTGAGCCCTGCAATATCTGGTTGGCCGAGAAAATTGACCAAAAAACTGCCCACAGAGACTTCAGCTCCCACATAGACAAAGATCGCCAGGGCACCCAGCACCAAATGTTTGTGCTTAAAGGCCTCACTCAATTTAACAGCTTTGGCTTCGGGGTCTTCGACGCTGGCAATCACCGGCAATTTAAACTTGGCCATCGCCAAAGCCAGCACGCCAAGCGCGAGGCCCAGAGCCAGATAGGGCATTTGCACCGAAGCCGCTTCAGCCAAGCGGTAGGCCTGCAATTTGGCCGGGTCGAGTTTGCTCATGGCATCACTGCTCAACATCGTGCCAGAGAGAATAAACAATGCGCCAAAATAGGGCGCGAGGGTGGTGCCGAGTGAATTAAAGGCCTGGGTGAGGTTCAGGCGGCTGGAAGCAGTCTCTGGCCGGCCCAGTACCGCCACATAGGGGTTGGCTGCCACCTGTAGCAGAGTAATGCCCGAAGCCAGCACAAACAGCGCCAGCAAAAACAGGGGATAAGAAGGCACGCTGGCTGCCGGGTAAAAGAGCAACGCGCCCACACCGGCAGTTAAGAGCCCAACCACAATGCCCTTTTGGTAACCAAAGCGCGAAATAATTTTGCCCGATGGAATCGACATCACAAAATACGCGGTAAAAAAGGTAAATTGGATCAGTGCACTTTGGGTATACGTGAGATCAAACAAGGCCTTGAGGTGGGGAATCAAAATATCATTGAGACAGGTCAGAAACCCCCACATAAAAAAGAGCAAGGTCACAACGACCAAAGGCGTGGTATAGCTGGGTGTAGAGCTGTCTGACGGAGCAGGTGAAGAGGTGGCTGCCATAGGTGTCCTTAATTTAAATCCATTTTTTCTACTGTAGCACCATCAGCAGCGTAACTCAATTGAGGCCAGAACTCAAAAATGTTGAATTGGCACCGAATGGGTAATTCGGTGCCAATTATCAGGTCAAAAAGAAATGTTAACCGGGGATAATCGCGGCCCACTTCATGGTAAAGAGGAAATAGCTCGACAGCAAGAAAATCAAGACACCGGCACCAAAAAAGCCCCATCTCATTTTTGTTTTAAAGACCAGGGCCAAACCTGCGAAGAACAGCGAAATGGTATAAACCACCCCAACGAGATCAAAGCGATCGCCACGGGTATTGTGCTCTTGACCGGCATTAAAAAAGCCATCGGCTTTTTTGAACATGGCATTGGCATCCGCCACCATTTGTTCTTCGTATTGATTGCCTGCATCATCCAAATCATTGTGCAAAGCCAATTCGAACAGTTCTTTTTCGCTCAGGCCTTCTGCATCTTCGTCATCCACCTTGATATTGGTGGCATGTTTGGCCTCGGGCAAGCCCAAGCTTTCGTAAGCTTCAGGGCTCATTTGCCAGGTGTAGAGATAGTCGGCCATCTCCAGTAAATTTTCTCTGACGGCCGGGTTTTTGCTGGTTTTGGCTTCGCGCAAAATCTGTTTGCCGAGGATATCAATTTGGTAATCCTGGGCAATATTGATCATGGCATCGGTTTTGTCGGTGGCAGCTTTGATCGCGGTTGTAGCAGCTTCGGCATAAGCGGAAGACTGATTGCCCGTCCACAAGCCCGCTTGATAACCCGACCAGGCTGCACCTGTGGCAGCCAAGCCCAATAAGAGGGCGACCAATAGCTCAAAGACATCAAAACCAGCGTCTTTTTCTTCGTTTATTTCTGTATTTTCTGTCATGGTTCACTTTCTATAAGTGGAATATTACTAATTTTTTAAATTTATTCTTTTGTTTAACAAAATAAATAAATAGGACTCAATTTACACAAGATGACTCATTATAGAAAGTCTTTTGGACAGGGTCAATAAGCCTAGATCCGCTCAAGACGCTGAGGCCCAATTGTAATCACAGCTGCCCCCACAGGCACATTCTCGCTCAGAGCGGGATTGAGCTTAAAATTTTTAGCATTGTAATGAATCCCCAAAGCCAGATGCCCTTGCTGCAAAGCGCGCTGGGCCATGTCTGCAAAGGTACCAGCCTGGTTGACCGGCACCAAATAAAATTGCTGCCCCACGGCCACGGTCAACAACTCACCCAAGATCTCTTGAATACCGGGATTGAGTAATTCTTGACTTATAAAATAGGCATCAAAACGACTGCTACAGACAATTTTATCGCTGCCCGCCTTGCGCAGCAGCTCTTCAGAACCAGGGTCAATACATTCCACCACCGTATTGACCTTTTTGGCTCGGCCTTCAATCGCCAAAACAATTGCCAGATTGAGATTGTCTGAAGCTGGGTTGGTTGCATCACGGGTCATAATCACCGCATGATGGGCGGTATCAATTCCTGCCCGCAGCAAGGTATTGTCTCGGGTCGGATTGCCGCGCACATAGTGAACCCCCTTTTTTTGCAGCTCCAGTGGCAATTCTTCGAGATCTTCATCAACCAGCACCACGGGAACATTCCCCACCGCAGGATCGAGGGCCAGCTCAGCCAAAACCCGCTCCACTTTGGCCAGCCCGGCAAAATTAAACAAGACCAAATGATCTTTGAATTTAAATGCTGACATTCCTTTGATCTCCTTTGTCTTTGAGGTGACAAGCACCGAAGCAATCAATGAGAGGGCATAGCCCAAGAGGCCAATCCCAAAAACCATAATCGGCCCACCCACAAAAAAACGTCCGCCCGGGCTTTTTGGGAAAAAATCGCCATAACCCACGGTGGTCAAGGTCACGATTGTGTACCACAGGGCATCCCACCAAGTGAGGTCGGGATTATTGGGCAACTCAAAATAGAGAAAACCCGTGGTGCCGTAGAGCAAGAGCGCGATCATCAGGGCACTCACACGCAAAAAGGCAGGCGGATTGCGCAATGTTTTTTTATTAAATAGCTGAAACAAAACCTGAAACATGTCTGCCTCTATTCAGATTGGCTGCGCCATTCGCGCATCTGGGCCATGGCCCTTTCACTGGCCTGTTTATGCGACCAAAAGCCACGCCGCTTGGCATGGGCCAATTCCTGTTCCTGTAAATAAAAAGAAAGCGAAGGAAAAGGATAAACAGGATAAACCAAAGCCAAACCCTGGCGAATCAATTGCAAAGAGATATCCTGATCATCGGCATAAATCGTGGCCAAATAGCGTCCGTATTTGTCTTGGGCAGAAGAGGCGCTGAGCGACACACGCAGGGGTTTATTGGCCAGTTCGCGTTTGAGTAATTCAACCCCCGCTTGGGCAAACGGTGTCATCACATCTTTTTCGACTTTGGCATCAAAAGCTTTGATGCCCACCAGCCTAAGCCCCACAGGTTCTTCACCCGCTTTGCCTGCGAGAATACTGTCGCCGTCGAGGACCTCCACCAAGTTCAATAAATCGCCACTGTTGACAACCCCACTGGTCTTTTGCACCTTGCTGCGGCGCTGCTCAGCCGAAAATCCGTAAAAAGCTGAAGTGCCCAATAAACAGACAATCACAGTCCAAAAAACCAGGGTCATGCGCTCCATAATTAAGCGACGGTACGCTGATCGTCGGGTGTCTGCATAACTTCGGGGCCAATCGGGGGCAAACCTTCGGCTTCGAGCAGGGTGGTTTCGGCCTGTTCACCATATTCGAGTTTTTGCACCCGGCTGTGCAAATCGTAGAGCAGTTTTTTGTAGAGCAGTTCACGCTCTTGCATGGCCTGCCACTCATCGGGTGAGGGCAAGACCTGCAATTGGGCCTTGAGACGCAGATTGATCTCTTCCAAGGTGCGGGCCTGTTCAGTCATTTGACCTATGCTGTAACTGGCTTGGGCGTATTTCTCTGCCAATTCATTGAGATCTCCCAATTGTTCAAGCAATTGGTTCCATTTTTTATCGAAGCTGCGCTCAATGGTATCTTCAACCAGTTTTTCCAAAGCCTGGGCCGAAGGCAGACCCGTGGCAGGAGGGCCTTCCCAAACAGCAGGATGGGTCACTTCGATTTTCTGGCGGATGGTGTCAAAGCCACGGTTGCCATCTTTGAGATTTTTGATGGTTTTGAGCACGTCCATGGCTTCTTGCTCAAAATTGCGGCTAACGCCCTTCTGCCGGTAGGGAATGTGAAATTCTTCAGCCCAGGTTTCCACCTGCTGCTGAGGAACACCAATCTGGCTGGCAATCATATCACTGGAGTATTCTTTCATCATGCGCTTGGTTTCTCCACATTTTTACGTTCAGGATCCACTTTAGGCGATCTCCCGCCTCTTTTTCAGTGATAGAATTCCCTTGATTGTTGAGAAGAAACGGAAAAAAACCATGCATTTGATCTCGTGGAACGTCAACGGCCTGCGCGCTGTCGAGCGCAAAGGCTTCTTGGAATGGCTACAAGAAACCAAGCCTGATGTACTCTGTCTGCAAGAAACCAAGGCCTGGCCCTCCCAGCTCTCTTACGAGCTGCTCGAAGGCCACGGCTACCACACGCACTGGGCCAATGCCGAAAAAAAAGGCTACAGTGGCGTGGCCACTTTTTCACGCAAACCGCCCCTCTCAGCCCACAGTGGCTTGGGAATTGAGCGCTTCGATAGCGAAGGCCGGGTGGTCGTAACCGATCACGGTGAATTTTTGCTGTACAACGTCTATTTCCCCAATGGCCAGCGCGATCAGGGCCGCGTGATCTACAAACTGGATTTTTATGAGGCCCTGCTAAAAGAACTCAATACCCAGGTGCGAGCAGGCCGCAAAGTGGTGATCACCGGTGATTGGAATACCGCCCACAAAGAAGTGGATCTCAAAAACCCCAAAGCCAACCAAGAAACTTCTGGTTTTTTACCAATTGAACGGGATATGCTGGATAAATATATCGAAAACGGGTATATCGACACATTTAGATACCTACACCCCCTGGCCCGCGACCGCTATACCTGGTGGTCATACCGGGCCAATGTGCGCGAGCGCAATATTGGCTGGCGAATTGACTATTTTTTCGTGAGTGAGAGCCTGCTCTCCGCTGTTTCTCAGGCTGAAATTTGCGATCAGGTCGTGGGTTCGGATCACTGTCCGGTTGAACTCAGATTGGATCTGTCTTCAAGCTAGAAATACAAAAAACAAAAAAGCCCCTTGCAGGGCTGCTAAGCTAGAGTTTTGATGGGCTCACCAGTCATCGGCGAACCGACTTTCTGATGTAAATTTAAGATAACATAGATATTTAACAGAAATATATCTTTTGCTATTCATTTTGATGATCGCGGCAAAAGAGCTTGAAAAAGCGCATAATACAAAAGATGAAAGAAAACAGAGGAATTTTCCCAGCATGACTGCCACCCCCTCTCCCTCCTGGCTGCCTGTGATTCTCTGCGGCGGCTCAGGCACCCGACTTTGGCCCCTGTCCCGCGAACATTTTCCCAAACAATTTATTGGTTTGGCCTCAGAGCGCTCACTTTTTCAAGCCACCGTCCAGCGTTTGCAGGGCTTGCAAGAGGTTCTTGGGCCGCTGATCCTGACCCAAGAAGCCCACCGCTTTTTGGTCAACGAGCAATTGCGCCAAATTGAAACCAGCCCCTCGCAAATCATCTTAGAGCCCGAAGCACGCAACACAGCACCGGCCCTGACCTTGGCTGCCCTGTGGGCATTGCTCCATCAGCCCGACAGCCTGTTACTGGTCATGCCCTCCGACCACGCTCTGACACAGCCCGAGGCCTTTTGTGCGCTCTTGCCCCAAGCATCAGAACGGGCCCAAGCCGGACAGATTGTGACCTTTGGCATTCAGCCCGACAGGGCCGAAACAGCTTATGGCTATATTCAGGCCCAGGGCGAAAAAATTCTGGCCTTTGTCGAAAAACCCGATCAGGCCACAGCAGAAGGCTATTTGGCTGGCGGTGATTATCTCTGGAACAGCGGCATCTTTGCCCTGGCCCCCCAAACCTGGATTGGCGAAGTCGAAAAATACCAGCCAGAGCTGCTGGCCTGCTGCCGCTCGGCCTTTGAACAGGGCCAAAGTGAACCCGCCTTTTTCAGGCCTGACCCCAGCGCTTTTGCCCTGAGCCCTGCCCGCTCAATCGATTATGCGGTGATGGAAAAAACAGACCTGGGCGTTGTCTTACCTCTCCATGCCGGTTGGTCAGACGTGGGCTCTTGGGATGCACTCAAAAGCCAATACCCCCAAGATGCACATGGCAATGCCTGCCAAGGCGACGTCATTACCCTGAATGCCTCTGGCAATCTCTTGCGCAGCAATGGCCGCTTGCTGGCAGCTGTGGGTGTGGAAAACCTGTTGATTATTGAAACCCCGGATGCCGTGCTGGTTGCCAGCCAAGACCACGCCCAAGAGGTCAAAGAGTTGGTGGGCCAATTGCGCAGCCAACAGCGCCCAGAAGCCGAAAACCACACCAAGGTCGCCCGGCCCTGGGGTTTTTATGAGACGGTCGACAAAGGTGAGCGCTTTCAGGTCAAACGCATCACCGTGCATCCCGGTCAACAGCTCTCAAAACAAATGCACCACCACCGCGCCGAACACTGGGTCGTGGTCAAAGGCACCGCCCGCGTGACCTGCGGCGAGAAGGTCTTTTTACTGACCGAAAACCAGTCCACGTACATTCCTGTGGGTGAAGTCCATCGGCTCGAAAACCCCGGCACGATTGACCTGGAGCTGGTCGAAGTGCAATCAGGGCCCTATTTGGGCGAAGATGATATCGTAAGATTTGAAGACAAATACCAGCGCAGTTAAAGGGATCCGCAGCAACGAAAACCCGTGTTATACTTTCCCCATCACCCGAAAGGGAGCCTCGCGTTATGAAAAAAGTGGTTCAAAGCGCAGCAGAAGCCTTGGCAAAGGTGGGCCTCAATGACGGCGCCACGGTGCTGGTTGGTGGCTTTGGTTTGTGCGGTATTCCCGAAAATTTAATCCTGGCTCTGCGCGAGCTGGGCGTAAAAAATTTAACCGTTGTCAGCAACAATGCTGGCATTGACGATTTTGGCCTGGGGCTGCTCTTGCAGACCCGCCAGATCCGCAAAATGGTCTCCAGTTATGTGGGCGAAAACAAGCTCTTTGAACGCCAATACCTCGATGGCGAACTCGAAGTTGAATTTGTGCCCCAAGGCACCCTGGCCGAGCGCATTCGCGCGGGCGGGGCAGGTATTGGCGGCTTTTATACCCCAACGGGCTATGGCACCCCCGTGGCCGAGGGCAAAGAGACCCGCGAAATCGACGGCAAAATGTACGTACTCGAAAAACCGATCACCGGTGAATTGGCACTGGTCAAAGCCCATATCGGCGACACCCATGGCAATTTACTCTACCGCAAAACAGCCCGCAACTTCAACCAGCCGATTGCCACCGCAGGCAAAATCACGATTGCCGAAGTTGAGCAATTGGTGCCGGTGGGCGATCTCGATCCCGACCAAATTCATACACCCAGTATTTTTGTGAATTATTTGCTGAAAGGGGCGCATTATGAAAAACGAATCGAGCAGAGAACGACTCGCTAAACGGGCCGCACTTGAATTGCAAGATGGCTATTATGTCAATTTGGGTATTGGTATTCCCACCCTCGTGGCCAATTATGTGCCCGAAGGCATGACCGTGGTGCTGCACTCCGAAAACGGCCTGCTCGGGATTGGGCCTTTCCCCGAAGATGGCGAAGTCGATGCTGATCTGATCAATGCCGGCAAACAAACGGTGACGGCTCTGCCTGGCGCCAGTTATTTTGACAGCGCCAGCTCCTTTGGCATGATTCGCGGCGGGCATATCAACCTCGCAATTCTCGGAGCATTGGAAGTCTCTCAGGCCGGGGATATCGCCAATTGGATGGTTCCCGGAAAAATGGTCAAAGGCATGGGCGGTGCGATGGATTTGGTCGCGGGCGCGCAGCGTGTGGTGGTGGTCATGACCCACAACGACAAAAGCGGGGCCTCTAAACTTTTGCCCGAATGCACCCTGCCGCTGACAGGCAAACGCTGCATCGACTTGATTATCACCGAAAAAGCGGTCTTTGAGGTCGATAAACAGGCCCAAGAATTGGTACTGATTGAAAAAGACCCCGAACTGAGTCTGGAAGCCATTCAGGCCTGCACAGCCGCAAAATACCGGGTTGCGCTGAGAGAGCCCGTCAGCGCTTAAGCAGCGACCAACCAGCGACTACAGCGAACGCGCCTCCCGCAAGACACGGAAGCGTTCAATCAGCAAGCGCTCTTCTGGATTCAAGCCGGTTGAGGTCTTGACCCCCAGCACAATCAATAAATCCCCGCGCTGCTCAGGGTGTTTGAATTGGGGCAGGCCTTGGCCCTTGATCCGAAAGACCTGATTCCCCTGGCTGCCAGGAGGGATTTTGAGCTGAATTTGGCCCGTGAGGGTTTTGATCGCTTTGCTGCAACCCAACATCGCTTCGTAATCGAGAATCTGGAGCGAGCCGCGCAAATTTTGTTCTTCGGGCAGAAAGAGTGGGTGTGTGCGCAGGCGTATTTCGAGAAAGAGGTGGCTCGCCTTACTGCCAATAGGCACTTTGGAGCCCTCTTTGACCCCCGGTGGAATTTTGACTTCGAGGGTTTTGAGTTGATCGTTTTCGTTGAGCTGAATTCGGCGCTTGGTGCCCTGCAAAACCTCTTCGAGGGTGACTTGGGCAGTATAACTGATCTCCGAGGCCGAGGAGAGAGTAGGCTCTGGGCGCAACTGGGAGGGGGGTTCCGGCACAGGGTGATCGGCATGTTTGTCCCAGAGCTGCCCGGCCTGATCGCCAAAAAAGGTTTCAAAGAAATCGCTGAAAGGCAAATCGAAGAACTGTGAGCCGTATTCGACCCGCTGTTTGTCTTTGCGACTGGCATGATAACTCTCAGCAAATTCAGCAAAGTCCTGCCAATTCACACCCAACTGATCGTAGCGCGAGCGTTTGTCAGGATCCCCGAGCACCTCATAGGCCTCGTTGATGGCCTTGAACCTTTCTTCCGCCACCGCATCCCCTGGGTGGGTGTCTGGGTGGTACTCTTTGGCCAAACGCCGGTAAGCCGTGCGGATCTCCTTTTCAGAGGCCGCTTTGTCTAAACTGAGCGTGGCATAATAATCGCTGTATTTCATTATTTAAGCGTGCATTTGATTGCTTGGGCCACCGCTGGGCATTTGGTATCAAAACGATCCAGACTCTGATTGCAGCCGCCCATGGCCTTGAGATCACATTTGAGCACTTTCTGGGCAACAATTTTACTGCCGAGCAGGGCTTTTTCCTCTTCATTCGCCACGTCTAAACAGACCTTTTTTTTGACGTGGGCGCATTTATAAATCACTTTTTTGGTTTTCTCAGACATAGCAACCTCTCGTTTAGAGCCACAGACAGCCCCTGTTTTCAAAATCCATCTCACCCTATTTTAAAAAGCCCTGTCTTCTCTCGCAAGATCTCAGACAGGGTTCCCCTTGTCCAATTAGACTTGGCCTCTTTGCTCAAGAATACCCCAAGACCTTCAATTGAGCGCCAATCTGTGCCTGGCAATAAGCTGTCAGAGCCGGGGTAAAATGGTTTTTCCAGTCTCCCGTTTCTCCCTTGCGGCAATTGGTAAGCACCCCTTGTTTGATCACCGGTTTTTCAGGGTTATCCGAACGCACTCCCCCTTCAGTCTGATGGGCGATTGACCCCCTGTGGCAATAATACTTCAGTTGTTCTGGGCTTAAAGTGATCAAGGGATGCCAATCAAAACCCAACCATTGCAAAATGCGCTGATAGGTCTCAGCTTCAGCATGATGCAGATCTTCAAATTTAACCACAAGTGTATTGGTGCTCTCTGTGATATTCACAAAAAAATCAGCCAGGGTGGTGAGCTTGGGCCAGCGCAAAAAATAATTTGTCTTGCGATTCACAAAACCGGTTTGCATCAGCTCAAACAAAGCCCGTTCCTTTTCTGGAGCGCTTAAGACACGCCCGCCAAATTGGGGCACAAATTCGCGCATATAATAGCTGGTCACCACATCGCGCGGGTCTCTGATCAGGGCAATTTTACGCAAAAATGGAAGTGAGTCCAAAGCCCGAATGTCAAAGGGATCATGGGTCACCATATATTGGTAATAGTCCAGCGTTTTGATTTGATTCACAAAATAGTCTGCAATCAAATCAAAATCAGGCAGATGGTCTGAAGAGAGGGTCTGATTCAACCGGATATTCGCGCTCAGCGGAGAACATTCTCTTTGCAAAAATTGAAAATGCTGCAATAGGCTGGTTAAAGGTGCGCTCAAGCGACCGGTTCCAGCACAGGGAAAAAAATAGAGCAAGAGGGGATGCGGGTTTTCAATAATCTCAAGCGGCGATGCGCATTTGGGCAAAAACGGAAATAAAAAACAGGCGGAGCCAGCGAGATGAAGCTGATAAAACCGCATATACTTCAGTTCAACTTGTGGCGGCATGTAAAACAGCACAAAATCGGGCTGGGGTTCGTGAGACAAGTGCGAACGGTGATACATCAGCGATCCGGGATAACGGCAAAGATCATCAAAAACTTCGTGCTGATCATCAAAATAAACCAAAAGACGCTCAAACAAAGATGTTTTTCTAATTTTGTAATAAATTTCTTTGGCGCTGCCCTGGTAGCCAGCCAGACCAAAGGTGGCGTCATCCGGAAATTGATACAGGGCCTTGAGAATCTGGATTTGGTTTGCTTGCGAAAAACGTGCAGATGAATCTAAAAGCCCCAAACCACAAAGCGAATGGCTGAGCAAATTTAATTGCCAAGAACCTGGCGAATGGCCGTGTAGGTCCGCTGACTGAACATGATCGTGAGGTGGCCCGTCCAGGGCACATAAAAGACCTGGGAATCAGGCATAATCGAGTGTTTGGGGGGCAAGACGATCTCGTCCAGATTGGACCAGATCGAGGTGTATTTGACGGGGGGATAGGCAAAGCCCTGGGCATTGAGTTTTTTCAGAAAGGCACTTTCGGGCCGCAATTGCACGGCACTTTCTCCGGGCCCCAGAAACGCGGCATAGGTGCCCAAATGGGGCGTGGCAATGGTAACCAATTGATCGACCGCAGCACTGCCCCCCATGTTCTGAATATAATGGCGGCTGATCAACCCACCAAAACTGTGCACGACCAGATGAATTTTTTGGCTGCCATATTGTTTCATCATGGCTTCGGCTTTGGCTTTGACTTTGAGGGCCTGTTCTTCGGCTGAGGCAAAATTGGGGAAAAGATTGAGGCCTTCGACGGCATAACCGGCTTTTTTTAAATCGCGGTAAATGCCATACATAAAATACCAACTGGGCTCCGCATAACCCGGCACCAGCAAAACGGGAATCGGCTTGGTTGCAAGGGATTGAGTCATCGTTTGGGACGGCGTTTGGGCCAAGCTGCGCATGGCCTCAACTTCGCGGATAAAACCACTTTCTAAACGGGAAAACTCTTTCTCAAAGGGCAATTGCAATTGTGGGTCTTCTTGCTGGGGCGTTTGGCTCTGACGCAAATCTTTGGCGAGGGCCTCACTCTGGGCCCGCAAAAAGGAGGGATTGGGTAAAATTTCTGCCGGGCTCAAAGCCCCGTCGCGGTTGCTGTCGTATTTGGCAAAGCTCTGAGCGGCATGGGGAATTTCTGCCAACTCAATTTGGCCATTGCGATTTTTGTCGTGTTCGTCAAAGACAAAGCGATACTGGTTTTGCACAAAGCGACTGAGAGCGGAAGAAACAGTCCCCTGACTGCGCAAAGCGACAGAATTGGCGGCAGAATCAGCAGGAACCAGGGGCGCTTGCAGAGGCTGACAGGCCAGCAAAAACAGCAGGATTCCCAAAAGAGTCAGAGCGAGATTCAGATTGCGCATAGCCAAACACCTTGTTGAAAAGAAAGCTTGAAATGAAAAGTTGAAATTAACGAGAGATTATTACTATTTTAATCTTATCCCCGAATTTTGCCAATCCTTGCCTAAACGAGGGAATACCACTCAAGGCAAACAGAGGATTATCTTTCACCCGGCAAAAGAACAGGCTTTGCTGCCCGGTATGTTAAAATAAAGACGTTTTGGGCGTTCAGAGCCCGCTAGAGTCCAAGAGGGAGCACTCCGAAAGCATGTTGTTGCGTTTGACGACCACCCACACCCCCGCCACCGATCTGGGCTACCTGCTGCACAAACACCCCGATAAGCTGCAAACATTTGCACTCAATTTTGGTTTGGCCCACGTCTTTTATCCCGAAGCCAGTGAAACCCGCTGTACAGCATTGCTATTGCTCGATCTCGACCCCATTGGTTTGGCCCGCGAACAAAAGTCGGCCTGGGAGGGTTTTGCCCTGGGGCAATATGTCAACGACCGGCCTTATGTTGCGTCTTCGTTTATGAGCGTGGTCCTTTCACGGGTTTTGGGCAGTGCCCTCAAGGGCAAATGCGATGAAAAACCCTTGCTGGCGGATACGCCGATTCCCCTAGAGGCCGAATTGGCAGTGGTGGCCAGCCGGGGTGGGCCGGGTTTATTGGAAAGCCTCTTTGCGCCGCTGGGCTACCAATTGGAGATCACCCGCTACCCACTGGATGAGCACTTTCCGAACTGGGGCCAAAGCCCTTATTACACACTCAAACTGCAGCAGCAAATCCGCTTGTCTGATTTACTCAGCCATCTCTATGTTTTATTGCCCGTGCTCGACAACGACAAACACTATTTTATTGGTGCTGAAGAGGTGCAAAAGCTGCTCAAACATGGCGAGGGCTGGTTGGCATTACATCCGGCCAAAGAGCTGATCACGGCCCGCTATCTGCGCCACAACAAACCCCTGACCAGTTTGGCCCTGCGCCTACTGCAAGAAGATTTGCCCGAGGTCCCCGAAACCCAGGAGGCAAAAGCCGAAAGCCTGGAAAAGGCCCTGGAAAAACCACTGAGCCTGAATCAACTGCGCTTGGAAAAAGTCGCTGAGGTGGTCAGACTTTCGGGGCTGCGCTCGGTCGGCGATCTGGGCTGCGGTGAAGGCCGCCTCTTACAATTGTTCTGGCAGCAGGGCCAATTGGAACGGATTGTGGGTCTGGATGTCTCTGCCCGCAGCCTGGCCAATGCTGTACGGCGCTTGCATACCGAGCGTTTTTCTGAGCGCCAAGCCCAACGCTTGGAACTGCTTCATGGCTCGTTGGTCTACCGCGATGCCCGCCTCAAAGATCTCGAAGCGGTGGTCGCGGTAGAGGTGATCGAACACCTCGAACCCTTTCGACTCGAAGCCTTTGCCCAGGTTTTATTCGAAGATTTGCAGCCCCAATTGGTGGTATTAACCACCCCCAATGCCGAATACAACGTTCTGTTTCAGAATCTCAAGCCCGGCCAATTTCGCCACGGCGATCACCGCTTTGAATGGAGCCGGGCCGAGTTTGAGAGCTGGTGCCTGAATATTGCCCGCAAACGCCATTACCACCTGCGCTTTGAGCCGATTGGGCCGCTTGACCCCGTTCTGGGAGCGCCAACACAGATGGCGGTATTTGAAAAATAGCAGCCAACAGCCTACAATGAAACTATCCGCTGGAGTGAAACTCCCCCTCGCTGATCAGGTGAATAAAAACAAAATCTGTCTGTATTTAACAGAAAAAGCCAGAGGAAAAAGCATATGGGCAATCTCAATATCAATCGGAATCTCGTCTTCAGCAATCCCAACGAAGTTCATGGCCTCAAACCTGAAAAAATCCAAAAGCTAGAAGAGTCCCTCAAAAGCAGCCAATCGGATGTGATTTTTGAAACTCCCGAAGGCAGCATCGAACGCCTGACTGTAGATGAATTTATGGGCAAAGCCGAACAATTGCAGAGCAAAGGCACGGCCCACCTCACGGTGCAATTGCCCGATGGACGCTCTGTGGTGGTAGCACTGGCCAATCTCAGCCGCGAAACCCTCAGCAAAGCTTTGGAAGATGCCGTCAAAAATGCCAATCCGGCCATTGCCAAAGAGCTTCAGAGCAGTGCTGCTTCTTTGCTCAGTCAGATACGCACCCCCACCACCGTCAAACCCGTTCAAAGACTGGATCCTGTCAACAGTTTTGTCCAGCTCAAAGACAGTGAAATTGCCGCGATCAAAGCCCAAAGTGGGGTTTTGGGCCCCCTGCTTGAAAAAGTGGGGTTTGGCAGCCAAGATCTGATGACCAGCCTGACCCTCTTGCTCAAAGAAGGGGGAGAGGTGGATCAGGTGATCGGCAAAATGAATACCGAAATCACAGCCCTCAATCAAAACCGCATGGATTTTCTAGCATCGGTCGAAACAGCCCGCAAGGCTGGAAAAACAGAATTCAACTTTAAAGGCCAAAATTACAGCCTGCCCCAAGGGGCCGCTGAATTCCTGGAAAAAACCGGCAAAGCGATTCAGGCCCAAGTCGATGCCAAAGGCAAGATTTTTGAATCCGTCCAAAACTGGAAAGCGCAGATTCCCACTTCACTTTGGAAAGATCTCAAAGACACCTCTGGCAATATTGCCCAGAATATCTACGATGCCTATAAATCCCGCGCCGGGGTCGGTGATTCTACCACCCATGGCAATATTGGATCTTCGATCGTCGCCGGAGAAGCAGCCAAAGCGGCCTCTGCCACTGCCAAAGCTGCTCAGATTTTAAAAGCATCCAGCACTGCCAGTAAGATTTACAAAGGGCTGATCAATCCCACAGCCCAGGCCATTGCCGCCTTTATGATCAAACACGGTGGCGGCAAACTCACCGCAGAGCATGTTGCGTTTATCAATAAATTGGTAGGCGGGGGAGCCGGGCTGACAGGCAAAGCCCTGAGTGGCCTGTTTGACTTTGTGATCAAAGTGATGGACACAACCGCTCCCGAGGCCTTGGCCAAACTGATTGGCAAAGAAGGGGCCGAAAAAGGGCTTAAAACCCTCGCGGATCTGTTTCTGAAAGTCGGCGGAAAAATGGGGGCAAAAGGGGCAGAGGCGATTATTTCTCGGATTTCGCTGGGCAATGTCTTGGCTGGTTACAGTGCCGCCTATTACAGTGCCAACGCCCTGGGCCTGAACTATGTCGACGACAGTGTCGATGGCACCCCGTATAAAATGCGTCTGAGTGCAGATACCTCGCTGGCCTGTGGCGCAGCAGGCATTATGAATGGCTTAGTAGTGGCCACCTCAGTGCCCCCCGGCAGCCCCTGGAATCTGGGTTTTACCATCGGTGGAATTGCCGCTGAATTGCTGGCAGAGTACATGATTGCCGAAGACAAAAAGGTCTTAACCGACGTTCACCGCACGATTATCATGGCCAAAGACGGAGATAGCCTGCGCAAAGGGCTCGACGCCTTGCAAAAACAATATGGTGATTTGGCCAAAATTCAGTCTATTCTGGGTCAGACCGGCGATGGCAAAGATTTGGTCGGTGTGGTGTTGCGCCAAATTCTCAAATTTGGCGGAGAATTGCCCTCTGAATTGCTAAATAAAGCCGTGGGAGATATTATCCGAGGGGTAGATACCCGTTGGCTGAGTGATGATAACGCCATCATGGGTTTCCTCAAAGAGTCTCTGGAGCCCGAGGTCCAAAAAGAACTCAGTCTCTTGAGTTTTAACGACAGCAAAGCCATGGTCAGCTCCCTGCAAAAAAGCAAGGCCCTGACAGGCCTCTTTGACAAATTGAGTGATGGTAATCGCCTGCAGATGTTGAAAATCCTCAACGAGGGCGTCAAGGTTGTGGATGAAACCGCCATGATCGAAATGCTCTATCGTTCGGCCAAATCCCCCCAACTCAAAGGGCAAATGACCGCCGAACTGCTCAACAGCTTTATTACCCACTCGGTTCATGGGGCCTCGGATCGGCTCAAAGATCTGATCTGGCAAAATCTAACTGAAGCCCGCGCTCAGGGACCCGAAAAATTCAAAGAATTTTTAAATGCCGTGCAATTAAATGGCAAAAATGCCGTTCCCGATTTTATTGAACGCATGGACAATCAAAAATCAGGGCAATTATTGGCCTGGATGATTCAAGCAGGTGCGGGACATGATCAATTTAAAGGTTATGTCGAGCGGCTGTCTTCGAAGTGGTATGAAGACGACAATATCACCCGAGAGTTTTTAAAAGAGCTTCAGACCTTGGATATCAGTGTGGGCAGTTTGCGCTCAGTGCTGGGCCAGGAGATGGTTCAAAAACTCTTTGACAATCTCGAATCCTGCTGGACCTCCGGAGAAGAATACGGTCTGATTGAAAAACTGGCGGAAGCAGCGGATGCCAGCACCAAAACCTATATGATCAATCAATTGTTAAGCGGTGCCACTTATGCCCGAGCAGAAAAGGCCATCGTGACCCTTCTGGCAAAATCCAGCCCCGAAGAGCGCAAACAGATTGTCAAAAATCTCGATCTGACCCGTCTGGGGTCAGAATTGGAAAGTGCAGGCCGGGCCGCCAAAATGATGAATTTTATCATTAGCTTGGATTTGCCCCAGGCCGAACTCAGTGAAAAACTCAACCAGTTTTTCAGTGGAGTCAAAGCCCAAGGCCTGTTTGTGAATACCCGCGATGATGATACGGCCATGAAATTCCTGAAAGGCCTGAATGAAACTGCCGTTGCCAATTTGGACGAAGGCCTCAAACGCAAACTTTTCGACTCTCTTGATGAATACTGGACCAGCGCCAGTGAATACAGCACCATTGGCAAATTGGCCCAAGGGGCCAGCGCTGACACCCAGCTCTATATGCTCAATAAACTCATGACTTGGCCCACCCTGGCAGATGCCCAAAACACGCTCAAAGAGATCATCAGCCAAGCCAGCCCACAGAATCGCAAATTGATTGCCCAATCGCTTGATCTCAGCCGCTTGGGCAGCAAATTGGGAAAAACCGAAGATGCAGCCAAAATCATGAATGTCTTGGCCACCCTGGATTTGCCCACAACCGAAATGAACAAACAGCTTCAGGCCTTTTTTACAGGTGTCACCAACCAGAATTATATCTGGCCCGATACCAGTTCTGATGATGTGGCTTATACTTTCCTGAAAGCATTGAGCGAAGAAGGCCTGAAAAAACTGCCCGATGATTTCCGCATCCGGCTGTTTAAAAACCTCGACGCGGGCAATACCGCCACCGAAGAATACGACATGATGGTCAAGGTCATGAAAAATGCCAGCAATACCACCAAGGCAGACATGATCACATACCTGATGAATCAAGATCCCACCACAGCAGCCCAGGAAAAGGTGATCTACCAGATTTTGGATCAAACCCCTTACTCAGACAATCTCTACTTGGACCTGATCGGCAAAATCGATCTCAAACAATTGGCCAGTGAGATGGAAAATGATGCTGAAGCAGGAAAAATTGCGGTTTGGCTACTCAAAGCCTACGAAAAAACAGGGAATAACGCGATCAGCGGAAAATGTGAAGAATACCTTTTGGCCTTGGCAGAAAAAGGCCGTTCTCCAGCGATCCGCAGTTTTCTGCAGGATGCAGAGGTACAAGCCGACAACAAAGCTCTGTTCCGCAAGCTCAATCCCAGCACCCTTCAAACGGTCTGCAGCAAACTGATGGACGGAGTCGGCTGGGTGAGTGGGGGCGATTTACAAAAACTGACCTATGAACTGATCAATGCCAGCAGTTGGAAGCAGTTCGGGGATTTTATGGATGCGCCGTTCAGAGAAAAATTGGAGTCGAAGCTCACTTCGGCCCAGTTTAAAGAAATTCAGCAATGGTATTGGGATCTGCCCAAACATTTATGAGCAAAGATCCTTTAAAACATTTCAGCAAATTTCTGAGTCTGGTGCTGCGCCATCAGCCCGAGGTGATTGGCTTAAGGCTGGATGCGCAGGGTTATGTTTTTTACTGTTCAGCCAATGGCGTGTGGTTGAGTGAACATATTCCGCCTGAATATATACAGATCTGCGAGCAAAACCATGACTAGAGAGCAAGCTCCCCACACCCTAAAAATCCCTGAACTCTCGCTGGTCTTGCTGATTGGCGTTTCTGGCTCGGGCAAATCCAGCTTTGCGGCCAAACACTTTCTGCCCACCGAGGTGATTTCTTCAGACTTTTGCCGGGGGCTCGTGGCCGACAATCCCAACGATCAAAGCGCCACCCACGATGCCTTTGAGCTGGTCTATACCATTGCCGACAAACGTCTGGCCGCCGGACGCCTGAGCGTGATTGACGCCACCCATGTTCAGCCGGATGCCCGCAAACAGGCCCTGGCCCTGGCGAAAAAACACCACGTGCTGCCTGTGGCAATTGTGCTTAAAATGCCCGAGCGGCTCTGCCATGATCGCAATGCCCAGCGGCCAGACCGGCAATTTGGGCCCCATGTGGTCGCCAACCAGAACCGGCAATTGCGCAAAACCCTGTCTTCGTTGAAACAAGAGGGCTTTCGCTATATTTACGTGCTCAACAGCCCCGAAGAGGTTGAGCAGGTCAAGCTAGAGCGGGTCAAGCTCTGGACCGACAAACGCGACGATGCTGGCCCCTTTGATATCATTGGCGATGTACATGGCTGCGGGGATGAACTGGAACTGCTTTTGGCACAATTGGGATATATGCGCGATGCCGAGGCGGGTTATCGCCACCCAAATGGGCGGCGCGTGTTGTTTTTGGGTGATCTCGTTGATCGCGGGCCACGGGTGCTCGATTGTCTGCGTCTGGCGATGCAAATGGTGGCAGCCGGAACCGCGCTCTGTGTGCCAGGCAACCACGAGCAAAAATTTCAGCGCTGGCTGCGTGGTAAAAACGTCAAGCTCAATCATGGCCTGCAACAGAGTGTGGCGGAAGTCGAAGCGCTGCCCGAGCCCGAGCAGAGCGCTTTGCGCAAACAGGCCGACCGCTTTATTGACGGGCTGGTCAGCCATTTGGTGTTGGATCAAGGGCAATTGGTGGTGGCCCATGCAGGCATGCGGGCGGAGCTGCAAAACCGTTCCTCGGGCCGGGTGCGCGAATTTGCCCTCTACGGCGAAACCACGGGTGAGATTGATGAATTTGGCCTGCCCGTGCGCGCCAATTGGGCTGCGGAATACCGGGGCCGCGCCAAAGTGGTCTACGGCCACACCCCCGTGCCCCAGGCCGAATGGCTCAATGGAACGATCTGCCTTGATACCGGCTGTGTCTTTGGGGGCAAACTGACGGCCCTGCGCTACCCAGAGCAGGAGCTGGTGTCGGTGCCTGCCGCTCGGGTCTATTGCGAACCCCTGCGCCCACTTGCATTGCCCACAGAGGCAGAATTACTTGGTTCAGGGGGCACTCTTCGGCCTGGCTCAGAGGGCACGCTCACAGCCCAGCAATGGGACGACCGCCGCTTGGAATTGAGTGAGATCACCGGCAAACAAATCATCGAAACCCGGCTCAAGCGCCAGATCTTAATTCAGGCCGAAAACAACGCTGCCGCGCTGGAAGTGCTCAGCCGCTTCAGTGTCGATCCGCGCTGGCTGATCTATTTGCCACCGACAATGTCGCCCTGTGAAACAGCAGCAGACCCCGACTATCTCGAACACCCCCGCGAAGCGCTGCAATATTACCGCAGCCAGGGCTTAAACGAGGTCATCTGCCAAGAAAAACACATGGGTTCACGGGCTGTGGTCGTGATCTGCCGCAGTACCCAAGTGGCCCAACAGCGCTTTGGTGTGAGTGGTGAGACCCCCGGTTGTATCTATACCCGCACAGGCCGGGCCTTTTTTAAAGATCCCGCGCTTGAAATCGCCTTTTTGCAGCGCCTGATTCAAACCCTGACGCAGGCCCAATGGTGGGAGCGCTTTGAGAGCGATTGGTTTTGTCTGGATGCCGAATTGCTGCCTTGGTCGGCCAAGGCCCAGGAGTTAATTTACCAGCAATACGCTGCCGTGGGAGCTTCGGGCCAAGCTGCCCTGGCCCAAACCAATGCCCTGCTGCGGCAAGCCCAAACACGGCTACCCACATCCGAGGTCAGCGCCTTGTTGGCCCGCTTTGAGGCGCGTCAAACCATGGTTCAGGCCTTTGCCCAGGCCTATCGCCCTTATTGTTGGCCCGTTAGCCAATTGGAAGACTACAAACTCGCGCCCTTTCAGATTTTGGCCAGCGAAGGCAAGGTCTATAGCGACTCCAGTCATCGCTGGCAGATCGAAACCCTGGCCGAATTGGCCCAGGCCGATCCAGGGCTGTTTAAAGCCACAGCCTGGAAAATGGTACACTATGATCAGCCTGAAAGCGTCGAAGCCGCCATTGCCTGGTGGCATTCGCTGACCGCTGCAGGCGGCGAAGGCATGGTGATCAAACCGCTGCAGGTGGTCAGCCAGGGCAGCAAAGGCTATGTGCAACCCGGGGTGAAATGCCGGGGCCGGGAGTATCTGCGCCTGATCTACAGCCCCGAATACACAGTTCCTGAACACCTGGCGCGCTTAAAAAAACGCGGGCTGGGCGCCAAACGTTCATTGGCTTTGCGCGAGTTTGCCCTGGGGCAAGAAGCCCTGGAGCGTTTTGTGGCCCGTGCGCCACTGCGCGAAGTGCATCGCTGTGTGGCCGGACTGCTGGCACTGGAGAGTGAGCCTGTGGATCCCCGTTTGTAAGTTTGTAGCGGTACAATAGACTCACCCACCTCTCCCAGGAGCCAGACCGATGGAACTCTTTCAACAACCCGCCCCCAGCCTAAGCAATCAATACCATGCCGACACCCTGCTCAGCAGTAGCTTGGCTCGCTTCAGCCAGAATCATTTGCCTGCCGAAATCGAAGCTGACCTCTCCGAAATGGGAGAGCTGAGCGCGGGTGAGCTCTACCAATGGCAATTGGCTGATCGTCTCAACGAGCCTGTGCTCACGCATTACGACGCCTGGGGAAACCGTGTCGATAAAATCCAAGTCACAGCCCTCTGGAAAGAAGCCGAGCGTCTGACCACCCGCTTTGGTCTGGTCGCTCTGCCCTACGAAAAAAAATATGGGCCCCTCTCGCGGGTCTACCAATTTGCCTTGGTCTACCTCTTTACACCTTCAACAGATATTTACAGCTGCCCCCTGGCGATGACCGATGGAGCGGCTTCGACCTTATTGGCAACCGGCAATCAGGCCCTGATCGACCAAGCCCTACCGCATTTGACCAGCCGCGATCCCGAAAGATTTTGGACCAGTGGTCAATGGATGACCGAACTGACGGGTGGCTCAGATGTCGGTCTGACCGAAACCCAAGCCCGCCTAGAAGACGGTCAGTGGCGTTTGTACGGGCGCAAATGGTTTACCTCTGCAACCACCTCACAAATGACCCTGACCCTGGCCCGCCCAGAAGGCAATGGCCCTGGCGGCAAAGGTCTGGCACTGTTTTTTGTCGAATTGCGGGATGAACAGGGCAAACTCAAAAATATCGAGGTCTGCCGCCTCAAAGACAAATTGGGCACGCGCAAGGTGCCGACAGCGGAATTATTGCTGCATGGCACGCCTGCCGAATTGGTGGTCGGCCCCCACGATGGTGTCAAAAACATCACCCCCATGTTGAATGTGACCCGCACCTGGAACAGCGTCTCTGCCATCGCCTTGATGCGCCGGGGGCTGGCCTTGGCCGAAGACTATGCCCAAAAACGCGTGGCCTTTGGCGCGCCGTTGGCGGAAAAACCCCTGCACCGCGATACCTTAAATATGCTCAAAGCCGAATTAGCGGGTGCCTTTGCCCTGACCTTTGAAGCGGTGCACTTGCTCGGACGCCTCGAAAATGGCGAACTGAATTCAGCTGAAAAAAATCTGCAGCGGGTGCTCACCCCTCTGACCAAATTGATCACCGGCAAACAGGCTGTGGCCTGTCTGAGTGAAACCCTTGAGTGTTTTGGCGGGGCCGGTTATGTCGAAGACACGGGGCTGCCACTGCTGCTGCGCGATGCGCAAGTACTGCCGATCTGGGAAGGCACCACCAACGTGCTCTCACTCGACACATTGCGCGCCCTGCGTGGCCCTGCAGAAATTGACAGCTTCTTGGAAAGCCTGACAAGCTGGGCATCAGAACTCACGCAACCAGCCGTAGCAGCCGTGGCTCAATTGGCCTTACAAACCAGCAAACAGGCCTGTGATTGGCTCAAACACACGGCCAGCACAGGCAGCGATGCGGTTGAAACGGGGGCTCGGCGCTTTGCTCTGACCCTGGCCCGCTGCCTGGAAAGTCTGGCCCTGGCCCGGCAGGTCAATTGGGCCTTGAGTCAGAACCGCCCGGAAGCCGCTGAATTGTTACACGATTTGCAACGCTTTCTGAAAAACCAACCCCTCAACGTGATGAGCGATTAGAAAGAACACAGAGAAAATGAGTCATGCCCCCACCCCCCTGTTTGAGAAACACATCCTGGTCTGTACCAACGAACGGGCAGAAGACAGCCCCAAAGGCAGTTGTGCCCGCTGTGGTGGCCACGAAATTCGAATCAAATTGGCAGAGTTACTCAAACAACATGGGCTCAAAGGCCGGATGCGTGCCAGCAAAACAGGCTGTTTGGATGCCTGTGAATTGGGGGCTGTGGTCGTGATTTACCCCCAAGATCTCTGGTACGTGGGGGTCACCCCCGACGATGTCGAAGAAATTTTTCAGACCTCGATCTTGGGGAATGGTATTGTCGAGCGTCTGGCCGCCAATGACGAAAGTTGGCAAAAATTAAAGGCGCTCCGCAATCGGGAGCGCCAGTCATAGCCTTGAGAGAGAAATTTTTAAAGCCCGACTATTTGCCTTCACGCAGGAGATAAGCGCCTGTACCACCAGCTCCGCCGGTAAAACCACCGAGCATAGCCCCACGCATGGCACCCTGAGCCGGGGTCATGGCTTTGGTGCTGAGCGCAACAGCCACACCGCCCAAAGCACCCACGGTCATGCCCACCATCGCACCCGTGGTCAAGGCCTCAGCCGTGCTATCGGTATTGCGTCCAGCAACGGCGCCCACAATGCCACCCGCCAAAGCGGCCCCGCCCATCATGGCCAGCGTGCTTTTTTCCATCAGGGGGGCTTTTAAAGAATCCAGAAGAGAGTGCCCGGCTTTGTTGCTCAATGTATAATTGCCCACGGCCATGGGCAAATAGACAGAGCTGCCCGCCAAAACGCCAATACCCAGCGCTTTGATATCGAGTGAGTCTTTGGCCAAAGGTTTGGGCGCGGCAGGATTAAAGGGCCCTGTTGAAGGGGGAACAAAAGCCTGGGGACCGCCCTGGCGCACAGGTTGAATCGGGAATGGATTGTTTCCAACGGTTTGAAGCATGGTGAAATTCCTCTTTTACGCTACACAGATGATCCAATTATGGGAAGCTGGTCATGAATTCTGAAGCTGAAAGATTAAAAATAGAGGAAGAAGGGCTTAAAATTTGTTTAATATTTCAAAATCATGACAATTATCGCCGAATTCAGCTTAACACAACTGAGACCGAAATGGACTTTCGCTCTCAGACTTCCTGCAAGGCATTCCAGCTTTCGCGAGACAAAACACTGAAAATGCTCAAACCATGGCCCTCAGGATCGCGGAAATCAGCGGAGACCCCGATTTCATCCCCCATCTCAGAAACCACACTCAATTTGGAGATTTCCACCCCACTCTCCAACAGGGCCTGCCGGGTAGCAACAAGATCTTCGACGCCAAAGATCAGGGTAGGCACATGGTTGTGACCACTCTGCTGAAGGGGGTTTTCTGAGAGATGCAGGGCCAATTTAAAGCCCTCAACTTGCAATTCAGCCCAGTGGCTGTCTTGATACAGCACTGGCAAACCCAAAATCCGCGAGTAAAAGTCTACAGCTTTGAGCATGTCTTTGACAAACAACATCAAATAAGCCACACGGCCCAATTTTAAATCGCTCATTTACTTCTCCTTGGTATTTAAAAGCACTTGCTTGCAGGTTTAAAACCCAAATCAGGCCTGAGTGGGCAATTGAAATTCGGGGTTGTAAATAATCCCAAAGAAATTGCCCCAGGGATCGCAAAAATCGGCCGTTTCAATCTCACCGCCCACGTTTTCAATCTCAGATTGCGGTTCGGCACCCAAGGCCTTTAAACGCGCAAAAGCCGCGTGAATATCGTCCACCCCCCAATAACAGGCGACAGAATTGCCACGTACAGGGGCCGGTTTTTCGGGGTCTTCGGGCATTAATCCCAATTCATAGCCACCGACATTAAAGCCGATATAAAAGGGTTCATCAAAATAGGGTTCAAAATTCAGCACCTCAACATACCACTTGCGGGCAACAGCCAGATCGGGCACCTGAAAGATCAAAGAGCGCAGTCCCTGAAACATGAGATCCTCTTTTTTTGAAAATGTTTTAAAAAGTGCGTAAGAATTGCTTTTTCTGAGAAAAGCAGCAATGCGAAGTCAAAATGTATTTTAATGTATGTTTCGGCAACACACAAGCACCCTTAGCAGAAAAAACCAAAGCCCAGATTTTAATCTAGAGTTTATACAAAACGGCGAGCCCCAGCCCCCAAAGCAGCTGATCGCCACGAGAGCCGTTACCAAAGGTCAGATTGAACAGATCGTAGCGCAATTGGGCAAAGGCATCCAGCGAGAGCATCGGCAAAAAATGCAATTGCGCGCCTGGACGCAAGGCAATTGAAAAGCCGCCAAAATGGCGGGTCATATAATTGAGTTCGGCCCCCAGATAGGGTTCAATCAGGGGCAAGGGCAAAAACAAACGGGCATCGATTCCCAGCTCAATTGCACTGTCTTGCATCGAAAAGAGCAGGTGCCCGCCTGAGCCAAACCAGGTTTCTTGACGATGCAAAGTCTGCAAACCAATCCAATTTTCACCCGCAAGGGCCTGATTCTTGACGCTGTCATAGCCGATGCCATCCCGTTTAAACACAGGCCCAATATACCATTGTGAGACATAGAGCGGGGGCTCGGTTGCAGCGGGGGTCTCAGCGGGGGGAGCACTCTCTTGGGCCTGGGCTGGCATGGGTGCCCAAACCCAGACTGGCAATTGCAAGCAAAAAGCGAGCAAGAACCCTCCCCACAAGTACCAAATCCCCCGTGGCAACGTGTTATTCCACCGTGACAGACTTGGCCAGATTGCGGGGCTGATCGACATCGTAGCCCCGGCGCAGAGCCACATAATAGGCCAAGAGCTGCAATGGGATGACGTTGATCACCGGAGAGAGCCATTCGGGCACAGCGGGCACATAAATCACTTCGTTGGCCACGTCTTTGATGCGCTCATCTCCAACGGTGGCCACAGCGATCACCAAGCCATCGCGGGCTCTGACTTCTTTGAGGTTGCTGATCACTTTGTCGTAGGCATCCCCTTCAGTGACCACTGCAATCACGGGCATCAAAGCATCGATCAGGGCAATCGGGCCGTGTTTCATTTCGCCAGCGGCATAGCCTTCGGCGTGAATATATGAAATTTCTTTGAGTTTGAGTGCCCCTTCGAGAGCAATCGGGAAATTGATACCCCGGCCCAAATAGAGACAATGATGGTAGCGCAGCAAGACCGTGGAAAGCGCATTAACGGGCGCTTCGACAGCATGGAGGGTCTCTTCCATCAGGCGGGGCAAGCGGCGCAATTCATGCATCGCAGCGGTAAGCTCGGGCAACGAAATCTGCTCACGCACCTGGGCAAAGTGCAAAGCCAGCAAATTGACAGCTGCCAGCATGGCAATAAAGGCTTTGGTCGAAGCAACACTGATCTCAGGCCCGGCATGGATGTACAAGGTGCCATCGGTCACGCGGGTGATCGCACTGCCTTTGACATTGATCACCCCCATGGTCAAAGCACCCTGCTGTTTGGCCAATTTCATGGCCGTTAAGGTATCCGCGGTTTCACCCGATTGGCTGATCGCAATCACCAGGGTCTGGCCATCGAGGATCGGATTGCGGTAGCGGAATTCAGAGGCAACATCGACCTCAACCGGAATACGTGCGAATTTTTCGATCAGGTATTTGCCCACCATACCGGCATAATAGGCCGTGCCACAGGCCACGATATAGATCCGATTGAGGCCTTTGAGCTGTTCTGGGGTGAGATTGATCTCGTCCAGATACAAGCGCTGGTGGCCTTCGGAAATACGTCCGCCAAGGGTTTGGGAAAAGGCCGCAGGCTGTTCGTGAATTTCTTTAAGCATGAAGTGGTCATAGCCCATTTTCTCAGCGGCCACAAGGTTCCAGTCGATGTGCTGGACAGGCCGCTCAAGGGGGGTGCCGTCGATCCGGAAAAGCTCAAGCTTATCGGGATAAACCACAGCCATATCGCCATCTTCGAGGTAGATAATGTCGCGGGTGTGGCGCAAAATCGCGGGAATATCCGAGGCGATAAAATTCACGCCGTCGCCTTTGCCCAACAAAAGCGGACTGCTGGTTTTCGCTGCTACCAAATAATTGGGCTCTTTGACATGCATCACACAAATCGAATAAGCCCCTTCTAAGCGCAGCAATGTTTTTTGTACAGCTTCTTTGAGATCGCCCTGATAATAATGAGAAATCAGGTGGGCAATCACTTCGGTATCGGTTTCGGAGGCAAATTGATGGCCCAAGGCCGCCAATTCTTCTTTGAGATCGAGGTAATTTTCGATAATGCCGTTGTGAACCACAACCAGCTGTTTATCGGGATCTGTATGCGGGTGTGCATTGTATTCAGTTGGGCGACCGTGGGTGGCCCAGCGGGTATGTCCAATCCCAGCGCGGCCAATCAACTCAATACTGGCCAATTTTTTGACCAAATTGCTCAGTTTGCCCACTTCGCGCTGCAGTTCCAAGCCGGCTTCGGTCATGACAGCCACACCGGCGGAGTCATAACCCCGGTACTCCAGTCTCTGCAGGCCGTCGATTAAAATATCTACAATTTCGGGGTTGGGTTCATGCCCAATATAACCAATAATTCCACACATCAGCTTTATTCCTTTAAAAATGCCATCACACTGCAAGTATAATCCAAAAGCAGGGCAGGTGTTAGATTTTAGGTTCCCAGACTTTTTTGCCGCGTTTGTAAACGCTGTGCACCAGATTCACGCCAAAATGATAGGGCACGCCCATGTGATTGGGTGTATCCAAGACCACCAGATCGGCCTGTCGCCCAGGTGCAATTACCCCCGCACTTTGGCCACGGTCAATTGCCCAGGCTGCGTTAACGGTAACCCCCACCAGGGCCTCGATCGGCAACATACCCATCTGGGTACAGGCCAAAACGCACATAAAGAGCTGCGATTCACAATAACAGCCCCCCGGATTGAGATCGGTTGAGATGGCCAAGGGCAAATCCAGTTCACGCATGGCTACCGTATCAGCATAAGGCAGCCCCAGATAAAAAGCCGTGCCGGGCAAAAGCACAGGAATCGTGCCTGCAGCCTTCATCTTTTGCAGCCCTTCAGGCGGGGCAAATTGCAAATGATCTGCTGAAACAGCCGCCAACTCACCCGCCAGAATTGACCCCCCAGAAGCGGCCAATTCATCGGCATGGAGCTTGAGTTTGAGGCCGTGTTCGCGGGCCTTGAGCAAAATCCGCCGGGTCTCTTCGGGAGTAAAAAAGCCCTGCTCACAAAAGACATCACAAAACTCCGCCAATTTGCGCTCAGCCACAATCGGAATCATGGCCAGCACTTCTTCGACATAATCAGCCTGGGAATGGCCAGCAGGCACAGCATGGGCCCCCAAAAAAGTCGAGACCAGCTCAATCGGCTGACCGCCCAAACTGGCCACCACTTCCAGCAGGCGCAACTCATGGTCCAAATTGAGGCCATAGCCACTTTTGGCTTCAGCCGTGGTGGTTCCATGGGCCAACATCCGCGCCAAGCGGCCCAGCGCCGCCTGCTGCAAATCGGCAAAAGAGGCTTCACGGGTTTTGCTGACGGTAAAATTGATGCCTCCCGCCATGCGCTGATCTTTGGGCTGATTGCGGGCGGTGCGAATGCGCTGAACCAGTTCATGCTCGCGGGTACCTGCAAAGACCAAATGGGTGTGGGGGTCCACCAGGCCGGGCAAAACGGTGCGGCCTTGGACAGAGACCGTGGGCAGGTTCTGGGTATTTTTAAGTTCCGCCATCGGGCCCATGCCCACGATCTGGCCCGCTGCTATTTCGAGATAGGCCGTTTGCAGAATCTGAACCTGCCCCATTTGTGAGGGCAAGATCGGGCCAGACTGACCCGGAATAAACATGGTCACCAACTCAGCAATATCGCTGAGAAAAAAAGCCCCGTTTTGCGTGCTTGCGTCCATAATTTCCCCCTAAAGCGTAAAATCCCTAGTCAAGCTAACACACCCAGAAGCAAGATGGGTTTGTATTTTGAGGGCAATTCAGATTAAAATAAAGCTACCATCAACAGGAAAAGGAAAACTGTGCCCCCACTTTCTAGAGGGTCACGGTCTGACAGGATGTTTGATCACAGCACAGGATTGGGTTCGGGTTCTTTAGACCTCTTGGCACAAATGCCCGTGATGACATTGGTATGGCACAGCCCTCCACAGCCGACGCCAACACCAACGCAAGAGCCCCTGCTCTTTTTTGCCAGCCCCCAGCTCTTGCAACAGACGGGTTACGGCCAAGATACCTTGCTCAGTTCGTCTGCTGGGTGGCAGAATCTCTTCCCCGAAGACGCCAGCACTGTGACTGCTTTGCTCAAGCAGCCAGAGAAACTGCCCCAAGCCCTGGTGGTGTCTTGTCGCCATGTCTCAGGCAGTGAAATGAAATTTCGTCTGACCCTGAGTCGGATCCAAGACAACACAGGTCTGGCTGTTTTGGGTTGTTTAGAGTCTCTGCCTCATTCCCATTCCCACTCAGCCCGTCAAGCCCAAGAACTTTTGACGGCCATCGTTGAAGCCTCACCTTTGCCTGTTTATTCGGTCACAACCACAGGCATTGTCACCAGTTGGAATCCAGCAGCAGAAACTGTTTTTGGTTTTTCACAGGCCGAAGCACTGGGCAATCCACTGCCGATTGTTCAGCCCGAACACAGCGAAGAATTTAATCGGCTGCGCCTCCAGGTTCTGGCCGGTCAAAGCTACCAAGGGGTTGAGGTGGTGCGAAAAAACCGCCAAGGCCAAGATCTGTTTTTAAGCCTGAATATGGCTCCGCTCTACGATGAGCAGGGCCAAGCCAACGGCATATTGGCCGTTACCGAAGACATCACCAAACGCAAACAGGCCGAACAGGAGTTAATCTCCCTCAATTCAGGCTTAGAAGAGCGCGTACGGGAACGGACACGCGAATTAGAAACTGAAATTGTGCAGTGCACCCAAATGGAGCAGCAGCTCAAACAGACCAACGCCGAATTGGCACATGCAGTGCACATCAAAGACGAATTTTTGGCAAATATGAGCCACGAATTGCGCACCCCCCTAACAGCGATTTTGGGATTGACCGAACTGCTTTTGGACAAAGAGCCCAGCACACAAAACCTACAATTTTTAAATACCATTCACGACAGCGGGCAGCACCTTCTGTCTCTGATCAACGATATTCTCGACCTGGCCAAAATCGGGGCTGGGCACCTTTCTCTGCGACCAGAGCCCTTGCTGCTCGATGATGTCTGTGAAAACAGCCTGCGTTTGGTGCGCCAAATGGCCCTGATCAAACGCCAGACTCTGCGCTACGAAGCCTTTCCCGAGCCACTCTGGATTCATGCCGACCGCATTCGCATCAAACAGATTTTGGTCAATTTGCTCAGCAACGCGGTCAAATTTACCTGGCCCGGTGGGCAAATTTGTTTGCGCACCCGTTTGAGTGAAGCCACCCAAGAGGTGATCATCGAAGTCGAAGATACCGGGATTGGTATCGCCAGTGAAGATCAGGAACAAATCTTTAAGCCATTCATTCAACTCGACAGCGGCCTTAATCGCCACGCCGGCGGCACCGGCCTGGGACTTGCACTGGTGCGCCACCTGACCCAATTGCATGCTGGAAAAATCCGTGTTGAAAGCCATCCCGGCCAGGGCAGCTGTTTTGCCCTTTACCTGCCTTGGAATCCCCTGGAACAGAACGACATTCACCCCCAAAATACAGCCCACCCCTCTGCACCACGGGGACAGGGCGAGCGCATTTTATTGGTCGAAGACCAGTCCGAAAATGTCTTTATGCTGGAATCGTACCTGTCTGAATTGGGATATGAAGTGCAAGTGGCTCAAACCGGCTATGAAGCAATTCAACTCAACAGTCCCTGGCCTGACTTAATTCTGCTGGATATTCATCTGCCAGGCCTCAATGGTTACGAGGTGTTGAATCATTTGCAGGCCCAGGGCCACGAAGATATTCCGGTCATGGCCCTGACCGCATTGGCAGGCTCTGGTCACCGCGAAAAGATTCTCGCGGCGGGTGCCAAACAATGTCTGCACAAACCCTTTCCGCTCCACGAACTGGCGCAAAAAATGCGCGAATTGCTTGCAAGTTAGTTCAGAGCAAGCAATTGAGAGGCTAAACCAGAGACTGGACTAGAGGCTGAAAGAATAGCTCAAAACAGGGGTTTTGTCGAGACTGGTCGTCAGTGAAAATGGGGCCAACAACTCACTGATACGGTATTTGTCTTCCAACATGCGGTTATACTCGTCGGTCATGACATAGGCATCACGGATATTCCAGAGATGGTAACCCAGCAGTGTCAGGGTAATCATCAAATTGCCCAAGCCAGCCGCCTCTTGCGGTCGATTTGATAGCAGTGCAAAACCAGCCAAACCACCTGCCAAAAGAACAGTTCCCCCCCCCATGATCCAGAATGCACGGGGATTGTCATTGCCCACATAAAGCTGCCCCAGACCGGGATACAGCGTAGAGAGCAAAAGCGCCCGTGCAGGATCGCGTTTCATTTCGCTCAGGGTCTCCTGCCGACGCCGATCAAGTTGGGCCAGTTCGATCTTTTCAGACAGGCTCAACGTCGTTGAAAAAAGAGGGCTGCTCTGCTCTGGCTGCTCGGGTGCGGCCTGAGCAGGAAACGCCAAAGAAGCAGTCATCAGACCGCAAACAGCCAGGGATTTCCACTGAAATTTTCTCATGTGTTCCAGAATACCATACCTTCTCGCAATTGTTGATAGCCCTGATCACAAATTCGCCCAGGATCTCAATCAGGGGCTGAAACAAGACTCAATCGACCCAGCCAATCAGCCCCCCCAAGCGCCCGGTGACCCCGCTATCGCGGCGAAAAGAAAAAAAGAGTTCGGGTTCACTTACCGTGCAACGATCCAAACTCCAAATCGCCGCTGGGGACAGCCCTGCAAGCAGGGCCTGACGCCGATTGATCTCAACCAAATCGAGGTGGTATTTGCCCCCTTTGGAACGTGCCACGCGGGAATCGTTCAGATCGATTTGATCGGCAAAGGCCTCGGCCACTTCGGGTCCCACTTCGAATTGCTCAAACCCAATCCCCGGCCCAATCGCCACTTGAATTTGGGCGGGTTCAGCTCCAAATTCAGCGCAGAGTCGCTCTATCGCCCGTGTCAGAATCTGGGCCTGGGTTCCACGCCAACCGGCATGAACAGCTCCAACGGCATGCACCTCGGGTGCGACCAAAAGAATGGGCAAACAATCAGCCACTTGAATCAAGAGTGGGACTTGGCTGTCGGCGGTGATCAATCCATCGGTTTCGGGCAAACCCGCCTCTTGCGACAATGCACCGCGTCCAGCATGGCTGGCATCAACCGTTTGAATGCCTGCCCCGTGGCATTGGCGACAAGCCACCCAGCGCGAAGCATCCAACTCCAGTGCTTGACCCAAACGGTGGCGATTTTCGCGGACGGCCTCAAAGGTCTCATTTTCACCCGTCGGGTATTTAAGGTTGAGCGCGGCATAAGGGCCTTCGCTGACCCCGCCGACACGGGTCGAAAAACCGTGGCGCAGACCGGGAATCTGATTCCAGTGGGGGAGACTCAAAAAAAGAGGGGAGGACATCACCTGACTCCTATAAGAATCAAGGGTGTGTTTTGCGCCCAGAATTAACAGCTGTTAAAACCAGGGCCGCCACGCCAAAGGCCAGGGCCAGAGATTGAAAAACCAGGGTGAGTATTCGTAAGCGCATGGGTTCTATTATAGCCCAAAGTGCTCATTTAGCCCAAAGTGCTCGTTTAGCCCACAGGCAGCGAAACAGGTTTGAGAATGATGATGTTTAACTCTCGGACTGGTAACGTTTGAGGGTACTGCGCACCCATTTCATATAATGCTCATACGAACCACTGGCCTGGCTGATCTTGTAATCCTGTTTTAAGATGCTGCGCACAGGGGCAATCGGATCTTGCGGTGAGCGTTTAACCGAATGCAGGGAAACGGCTTTGGGGGGTCGGGTTTGGTTTTTACGCTGCACAGAGCGATTGCTCTGTTGTGAAAACAAGCGACTGCTCTGTTGTGAAAATAAGCGGCTGCTCCGGGGGGGCAAAGGTTGCATTTTTACCACCGGCAGGGGTACAAGCTGCTGGCGTAATGGCTGTTGCACCGGCTTGGGAGCTTCCCTTAAAGCCGGTGTGATCCGTTGTGGCCGGGCCTCGGGCAATCGCATCTGTTGGGTGAGAACTGGCAATTGGCCGACCACCCGCAGGGGAGCCGGTTGTAAAGCCTGACGCAGAGCGGGCACAACTGCCACACTGCACATAAAGATCACCAATAATTGCAAAATAAAACTGCTTTCACGGTCGAAGATCTGAAAGAGCTGCCGCAGAGAATCACGGAAGTTCGGCATCACTTTATTCCTCCTCATTGAACCTTGGGTGTTTAGATTATAAACAAGCCCAGGCCTAATTGTAAAGATTTATAAAGTTTTTTATCTTTTTGTGATTGGATTTTTCTTGGAGTTGATCATAGGGCGGACCCGCCCAGTCTTTGCAATAGACAACAGCCCCTGGGCGCAAAGGCACGGGTTGATCAGACAAAAGTCCTTGATAAAACTCCCAGAGATTCCAGCCCAGCCGCAATTCCCAGGGCTGACCGTGGGCCTGCCCCAAAAAGAGCGAGCGGGAGAGGGACAGGCTGTCTTGCAAAAGTCCTGCGGGCAAAGACAAGCCCTGCTCCTGCAGCAGGTTTTCCAAAACCACCTGATTTTGTTGGTAGAAGGCATCCAAACTCTGACTCTGCAAAATGCCCATCATGACATAATCATGGGCCTCCAGCCAGACTTGAAGCGGCGAATTGCTGACCAGCGGTCCCAAACAAAAAGGGGTCTCACCCAAACTGGCAGCGCGGGCCTTGCGCAGAAAAAACCGCCAGATATCTTCCAACATCCAAGCCTGGGTGGGCTGGGGGCGCATATACGCCTCAAACAGAGTGCGAAAAGAGAGCCCCAACTCCAGATTGAGCAGCATCAAAGGCAATTGCAAGAGTTTGCGGTTGAAGTGTAGCAATTCGCTGAACCAGGCATAGGTCTTCATTTTGACCCAATCTTCGCGGCTATAGCTCTTGCAAGCCACCACCATTTGCTGTTGCTCACCCAAACCATCGCGGGACTCACTCACAGCATCGTTGGAAAAGACATAGGGAATGCTCACAAACTCCACACCGTATTCAGCCTGATATGCGGGATCCCCCAGTTCGGCATTGGGCAAGACATAACAATTAAAATAGCGAATATGGTGGTGCTGGCCTTCGCTGATGACCTGTGCAATCCCGTCGGCGAAAGAGTCATAGCTCTCCCCCGGCAGACCGACAATCATATCGGTATAAGTCGGCACGCCATCCCGACGAAAGCGGATCTGCAATTCGCGGTAGCTCTGCAATGAGATATTTTCACGGCGAATCGCTTTGAGCACCTCGGGATTGAGCGATTGCAGCGAAAGCGTGGCAGACTGGTTCAAGCCGCTTTCACAGAGTCGTTTTTGAATTTGGTAAGCCCGATCGGTCACATTTTTGGTATTTTGAATCACAAAGGTCTGGGGAAAGCCGTGTTTTTGATGGGCCTGAACCATGGCCTCGGTGATCTGCTGATCGCGTTTGAGAATGCCAAAATTGGCATCACAGCTAAACACCACTTTGATCCGGTGTTTGACAAACCAGCCGATCTCAGCCTCCAAACGCGCATCGCCAAAGCCCAAGACCTTGCTGCGGGTGGCCGAGCCCCAATCACAAAAACTGCACGAAAACGGACAGCCCCGATTGGTCTCCCAGAGGGCAATCCAGTCTTCTGAAGGGTGGGTCTTCATCAGCAGATCAAAGGCCCCACTCAAATAGGGCGAGGGGATGTCTTCAAGGGGGTTGATGCGGGGCGTGTTGGCCTGGCGGAAATAGGCTCCCGCTTTGAGATAAGAGATACCCGCAATTCCCGCCCAGTCACCGCCTGGCAGGGCTTCCAACAATGCCAAAAAGCTGCGCTCACCTTCGGCATGCACACAGAGATCCACCCAGGGCTGGGCACGCAAAAAGGCTTCCGAGCGCTCAGGCACCTCGGGGCCGCCGACCACAATCAGGGTTTGAGGTTGGCGGCGTTTGAGCTCTTGGGCCACCGCCAGCGAAAAACGGGAATTCCAGGTATAGAGACTGAACCCCGCCACATCGACCAAACGAAAGGCCTGAACGGCCTGTTCGAGGGCCATACGGCGAAAGAGCGGAGGTAAAAAGGTATACCGCGAGGGGTTTTGGGCATGGCCACGCACATAACTTTCGAGCAAGCCTGCGGCATAAGGCAAATAGATCTGCCCCATATGCGGTTGGTTGACCTGCATCAGGCGAATAATCAGCGAAGCGGTGAGCTGGCCCATGGGAGGTAACATAAGAGTGATACGCTCGGGGAAAAGGTTGTTTTTATTCTAACACAGCGGCTGAATTGGGCCCGTCTGCGCCTAATTTTAAGCAGCAGAGGCCCAACAGACCCGAGCAGAGCATGTTATGCTAAAACCCATTCCCAAAATCCACCCCAAAAACAACAGGAAAAGGCAAAATGTCACACCGCCACTGGGCCCTGCAAATGGCCTATGACGGCCGTCAATATCAAGGCTTTCAGGCCCTACCAGGCAAACGCACGGTGCAGGCCGAGCTGGAAAAAGCCCTGAAACAATTGCTGCGGAGACCCGTTCAGGTCGTCTGCGCAGGCCGCACCGATGCAGGCGTACACGCCTATGGTCAGCTGGTTGGTATGCAGGCCAGCTTGCCCTTTGCCATTGAAGAATTCCAACGCCTCTTGCCCCATTTTTTGCCAGAAGACCTGGCTATCAAAGCCGTTTGGCCCGTGCCAGAAGACTTCCACGCCCGCTTCAGCGCCCGGGCCCGGCATTACCGCTATCTGCTGCGCCTCAATGCCACTCCCGACCCCTTTCAAGCAACGCGCTGCTGGCAATACCCCTATCCGATCGAAAGTGGTACATTGGCAAAAGCCTGGGCCCAATGCCAGGGCCGCTATGATTTTGGCCCCCTGGCCCGCAGCCAGCCCAATCAGATCGACACCCATTTGTCCGTCTATCTCAGTGAATTACGCCAACTCGGCGAACTGTATGCGCTTGAGATTGTGGCCAACCGCTTTCTAACTTCGCTGGTACGCCGTTTGGTCGGCACAGCTCTGGACATGGCGCGGGGCCGTTTGCCTGCAGATTATCTGAGCCAGGTCTTAAGGGGTCAAATCACCCCCAGCGAACCCTTGGGGAGATTGGCCCCCGCTCAGGGCCTCTATCTCTGTCGCGCACTTTATGCCCCAGAATACGGCCTAGAATTGAACTACCCGGCTCCCCTGTCCGAGGCCAGCGAAGCGCAAATTCCTGCCCAAGCCCTCTGCAATCCGGGCCAATGGTGGCAAGATTAAACTTCTAGAGGGGCAAACTCACCGTAAACGTGCTGCCCTGCTTTTTGACGGGATTGTTGACCGAATGCCTGATCGGACTGTTCACTTGGCCACTGAGATGGCTGCTGACGCAGCTACTACTCACTTGAATCTTGCCCTTGAGCTGACGCAGGGTCTCAGCCACAATAAACAACCCCAAACCATTGCCTTTGGTCGCTTCATGGCCGCTCACACGGTAAAAGCGTCTGAAGATCTTTTTGATTTCGGTTTCAGGAATCCCCAACCCTTGATCGGCAATGGACACAGGCAAAAATGTCCCATTTTCAGGGCCAATTTGAATCTGAATCAGGGGGTGCTCTGGGGAATATTTGATCGCATTGTCCAGCAGGTTCATAAAGACCAAACGCAGCCCCACCAAATCTGAGCGCAGGGGCTGGGCCTGACCGGCAATCTGAATGGCGGTTTCAGGTAGACTGTAACGCCGGGTCAGGGTCTCTTTGCACTCTTGCAAAAGCAGATTGAGGTCGACCGTGTCGAGACGTTCTGGATCGCGCCGGTATTCAATCCGCACGGCTTCGAGCACATGGCTCACCAGCAAATCCAAGTGTTCAAT
The DNA here is from genome assembly GCA_018780035.1 of Candidatus Sericytochromatia bacterium. GTDB lineage: Bacteria > Cyanobacteriota > Sericytochromatia > UBA7694 > UBA7694. Next base: position 374,939 of record JADMKE010000016.1, on the reverse strand, counting down.
GTCTTTGAGCATGGTCTCCAAGAGCCAAGTTTGTTTTTCGGGCTCCACCCGATGACGCTGCAGGGTTTCGACGTAGAGTCGCAGCGAGGTCAATGGGGTTTTGAGTTCGTGGGTCACGCTGTCGATAAAGTTTTTTTGCAATTGATTGAGAATGATCTGGCGCGACATAAAGACAATAAAAAGAATAATTCCTGTGATAATGATCACAAATAAGAGGCTGCCCACCCCCAGAATCACCCACTGCGACCAAATACTCTTGAGATGGGGGCCCGCATAGGCTTTGAGCTGCAGGGTATTGTAGATCAAGACAATATTCCAGAGCGTGGTCAAAGCCAGACAAAAAACCAGCAAGATCGAACCCAGGGTAATCGTCAGGGGCAGGGCCTTATTGGTATTTTTCACAGAGGTTGTGTGTGCAACTGGCTATTTTCCGACTGGGTCCGAAAGCGCTGACCTGTTTGCCAAATCTGCTTGAATTCTTGTTCAAACTTGAGGGGCTCGGCATTCCAAAGCGCAGCGTGGTCGGCATGGGGAAAAACACTGAATTGATGGGGGTAACCTTGAGGAAGCGCCAAATAGGTCTGTTCGGCCATCGCCACAGTGACGAGTTGATCTTTGGCGCCGGTCTGAACCAAGGTCGGACGCTTGAGGTTTTTGAGTACACGGGTCGGCGCGCAGCTAAAAAAGTCCTGCCCGGCTTGTAAACCTGCCAGGGCCGTGGTCAGGTCTGAGAGCAAGCCAGGCAGCTTGGCGGCTTTGTTGCCGACCAGGGCGCGGACAGACGGGGGCGGGTTTTCGAGAACCACCGCCACAATGCGCTTGGCATAAGAAGCTTGCAGCAACTCTGCTGAGGCATTGGCAATACCCATCGTACCTGTCGAGGTGCCCGCCAGCAGCAAGTCGGCTTGGGGATAGGTGCTGGCAATAAAATCGACCATGGCTGTGACATCGGCCTTTTCACGGCAGCCAAAACCCACGCCTTTGCCATTGTTCCCCGAAATGCCGTGATTGCTCATGTCCAAACTGGCCAAGTTAAACCCCAAACGCTTGGCCATTGGCAGATAGCGGGTGGCATCCAGCCAGGTGCTCGTGGTGCCAGAAATATACACCAGCCAGGGGCGCTGGGGATCGGGGCCGGTCAGGTGCCGCACCGTGTGTAATTTGAGGCCATCGCGATTGCGAATCTCGGTATGCAAAGCGGGCAGGGCAAGCGCCTCCTCACAGGCCAACTCCAAAGGCTTGTCGCTGTTTTGACCCGAACGTTGACCTGGGCGCTGATCGGCATAAACCAGGGCCTTGCGCGCAGGAGAACAAATAGCAGGGCGTTGCTGTGCCCATTTGGCTTTGCCGTATTTGTAATAGAGCAATTTTTCGGCCTGTTGGTTCAAAAACAGCAAACCCGCCAAGGGCAAAGCCAAGATCAACAGGCCCAAAATCTCCAAATAGCGACGCAAAATCCGCTTACGGGACTGCGTTTGCGTTTCTGGCTGTTCAGGGGTTGGATCTAAAGGTGGCATATCTCGCTTGTCTGTCCTCAGCGGGAATAGTGATTGCGGTGCATATAATTGCTAAAGAGCTGAATGTGTTCGGCCCCCTCGCCTTTGAGCGCTTGGGCATGGTTATCTGTGAGCTGAGAATGGCTGATCTGCAGACGTCCGGGACCTTTGACCGAGAGCAAGGCCTTGCTGTAATCTTTGGATTTCAGGGCCTGGTTGTGGATAAACTGGCTGCCCACCACACGGGCCTGGGAATGGTCCCAGAGATTAAATCCCCCCGCATTGTCGACAAAGAGACTGTTGCGGAAGGTGATCTGGCGGGATTCAGACAAAAACGCAATGCCCTGCGAGCACTCTTTGATCACGGAGTTGTCGAGGTTGAGTTGCTGGGTGTTTTCGAGCCAAAGGCCAAAGGTACCGCTGCCAAAGAGATTGAGATCGCGCAGGGAGATATTTTTGCTGGAATGAAAGCCCAACACAGCCCCCAAACAAATGGCATGGGATTGCGGTACATGGCCAATTTCTAAGGATTCAAGTTGAATCTGATGGCTGTCTTGAAAGCTCAAGACATGAGGCGCCAATTCACTGATCACAATTTTGGTGGCACGCACATCTTCGCCGCGCAGCGTGAGATGACTGACATTTTTAATCATCAAGCCACCGGTGTCTTTGTTTCGCTCCAAATAGGGATGGTTGGCAGGCACAGCCAAACCGCTGAGATTATAGGTATTGGGGCGTAAGACAATCGTGCGATGGGGAGCAATTGCTTTGAGCAATTCTGAAGCGGTATTGACATAGATTGTCTGGTGACGCTGGCTGCGGGCCTGTGCCAAGGACAGATTCCCAGACAACTGTGGCACGGTTATGGCGATAAGGGCGCCTGTGGCCAGGATTCCCAAGGCTCTCTGAATCAACATTTTTAAACATTCCTCATTTGTTACACGAATGGTTCTGCACGAATGGTCAATTATAGCTTAAAATTGAGCGATTTGCGCTTGTCCTAAAGGCCCAAAAATGTCAGAATAAAGCGGGAATCAGCGCGCAGCCCTCAGCGTATCACGCGGCGGGTTTTGCCCATCGCCCCAGGTCAAAACAGACTCACACGCTGTTTCACACACGGGTTCGACTCCTCATCGCTTGAACACCACCGTCAGCCTGAGCTTTCGGGCACCCCCAACTGGGCTTTGCAGGTTCACACCTCCGTCCAGGCGGCGGGACGGTGAGGTTTAGGCTCTACACCAAAGGAGAAAGAAGATGAACTGGCTTTTAACCCTGTTGAGTGGCATCTTTGTGCTGATGCTGATCCTGGTCTGGGAAAAGCTGTTTGAGCATGTCACGGTTTATGAATACGAAACCGGCTTTAAATACCACAATGGCAAACACATTGCGACCCTCAAATCGGGCCGCTATCACCTGCGCCGGGGGCATACCGAAGTGCGCAAGCTCGATCTGCGCCCCCAATTTTTGACCCTGCCCGGCCAAGAAATTCTAACGGCGGATCGGATTCAGCTCAAAATCAGCTTGGTACTGCAATTTGAGCTGCAAGACCCCCTCAAAGCCCTGCACGGGGTCGACAATTATCAGAATGCCCTCTATTTGCGTCTGCAATTGCTTTTGCGCGAAACTGTGCAAAGCTATACGCTTGAAAGCCTTTTGGCCGATCAGGCAGGTCTTTTGGCTCAATTACAGGCCAAAGGCCAGCCCGCCTTGGCTGAATTGGGACTGAATTTGAAAACACTTTCGGTCAAAGACATTATGTTGCCAGGAGACCTAAAACGGGCCTATACACAGGTTCTCAAGGTTCAAAAAGAGGCCCAAGCGGCCCTCGAAAAAGCCCGCGGAGAACAGGCCTGCTTACGCAGTTTGGCCAATGCCGCCCGGATGTTTGACAAAAATCCCTCGCTGCTGCAATTGCGCCTGATTCAGACGCTGGAAAATGGCCAAACACGTCCCACAATTGTCTTTCAGCCCAATAGTACAACCGGCTATAGCGCCAGCAGCGATCTCCCCCCTGATTCGGCTGAGAGCTAAACAAAAGCCCACTCCAGGCAGTGTGTTATAATTCCCCTATTAAAACTCAGGACAGGCAATACCGTGTTTGGTGACAAACTGAAAGAATTGTTTCAGCGTTTTTGGCCCGTTTCCCCCCATGAACCCGTCGAACCCCAACGTCTTGGCCAAGTGCTGCTGCGCATGTCGGCCCTGACCCAAGAGCAATTGCAACACGCTCTGCTGGTCAAAGATCAACAACCCCATAAGCTGCTGGGGCAAATCCTGATTTCCGAAGGCATTTGTTCACAAGAGCAAATTGCACGTGCGATCGAACAACAGCGCGAAGAAACCCAATTGGGCCAGGTTTTGTTGCGCAGTGAAATCGTCAGCCAAGAACAATTGGACGCGGCCCTGCTCGAACAAAAACGCAGTGGTCGCATGTTGGGCTTTATTCTGGTCGAGCGCGGCTTGTGTAGCCCCGAAGAGCTGAAAGAGGCTCTGCGCCAACAGCGCCATGACAACCGCCTGGGTGCAATGTTGCTGCGCGAGAAAAAGATCAGCGAAAAGCAACTCGAAAAAGCCCTGCATCTGCAAGAAGAATCCCAGGTCTTGCTGGGCGAAATCCTGATTCAGTTGGACTATATCTCCGCCGAAGAATTGGAACAGGTCCTGGCAAAACAAGAGGCCATTCTCTTCAAATTGCCAACCCCCTCCCCGCAGGATTAAAGCTGAGTTATAATGAATCTGTTTCGGGCATTTAGCTCAGTTGGTAGAGCGCTGCCTTCACACGGCAGAGGTTTCACTGGTTCGAGTCCAGTAATGCCCACTTTTTTTAAGCTTTAACCCCCTGTAGATGTACATGCCAAAACGTCTCCGTCTTTTCCACCCCCTATTGCCCATTTTGGTGCTTTTTCTGTTTTTTGGCTGTGCCAATAAAGTCACCCGGGGCGTGGCCGCGACTCAAAAACAAATTGTGTTTGAATTTACGGTCAAAGGCAAATTGGCGCTCAACAACCCCAACGTAACGTATTACATTGCCATTTACGCCCCTGCAGACAAAAAAGGCCAAGTGCTTAACGCCTCTACCGAGGGTCCCCGATTTAACGGTCCCGCGCTCAATTTTGGCCCCCAGGTGCTGGATGGGCGTTTGCCTTTTATTGGCCTTTTGCCCGGTGATCAAGAGTCAAAATGGACTGATTTTTATTATTTAAAGGGCTCTGGCGATGGCCAGGGAACAATGGGCCGAGGCAAACTCAATGCAGGTAAACAACCCGAAATTGTGCAGCCCAATTACCCCTTTAACAATCTCTGGCGCATCAAGAGTCCTTCGACCTTTGAGGTCCAAATCCGGCTGGCCGATTTGACCTCTGGAATTGAAAACGCCCCCAATAATTTGGTCTTTCAAATCGGAACAGGTGACAATATCGGTGAAGGTGGGCAGGGCTTTGTCTTTGACTATTGGCGCACCAATCTGCCCTTTGCCATTCAAACCACCCAGTTTAACAGCCCGATTCAAGATCGCGACGAAACCGCACAGTTGATCATGCGCCAGATCCCCGGCAAACCACTGCCCCAACTCCCAGCCGGTGTGACCGCAAATGACGTCGATATCCTCAGTTATAGCTACCGGATCATTCAATAATGGCCATTCTGCCTTCTGACGGCAGCGCTGCCCAACCAGCCCCTCCCCCGCGGGTCGTCCAGCCCGAGCCGCGCCGCGAAGATCAAGGTGAACTCAGCCTGCGGCCCCGCAATTTGCAAGAATACCTCGGCCAAGCCGAACTCAAACAGAGTCTGGCTGTCACGATTGCCGCAGCCTTGCAGCGTGGCGATCCCCTCGATCACCTGCTCTTTTATGGTCCGCCGGGCTTGGGCAAAACCACGCTTTCGATGCTCATTGCGGCCGAAATGAAAACCCAAATTCGGATTACCTCAGCCCCCGCTTTGGAGCGCCCCCGCGATATTGCCGGGCTTTTGCTCTCACTGCAGGCCGGGGATATTCTCTTTATCGACGAGATCCACCGCCTCAACCGCGTGACCGAAGAAATGCTCTACCCAGCGATGGAAGACTTTATGTTGGATATCACGATTGGCAAGGGCCAAGCTGCCCGGCTCAAACGCCTGCCCCTGAAACGCTTTACCCTGATTGGGGCAACCACCCGCGCTGGCGCCATTTCCGCACCACTGCGGGCCCGCTTTGGTCTGGTTGAGCGCCTGCGCTTTTATAACGAACTTGAGATGCAGCAAATTCTCTTGCAGAGCGCCAAATTGTTGGAAATCCAACTCGCACCCGAAGGCGCCCAGGCCATGGGCCGCCGTGCGCGGGGCACCCCCCGTGTCGCCAATCGTCTGCTCAAGCGTGTGCGCGATTTTGCCCAGGTGCAGGGCAAAACCGAAATCACGGCTGAAGTGGCGGAACAGGCCTTGGATCTGCTGCAGGTGGATCGCTTTGGGCTCGACCCCACAGATCGCCTGTTGCTGGAGACGATCATCCGCAATTACCAAGGCGGCCCTGTCGGCATCGATACCCTGGCCGCGGCGATCAGCGAAGACAGCACCACCATAGAAGAGGTCTATGAGCCCTTTTTGATGCAGACAGGATTTTTGCAGCGTACCTCGCGGGGTCGGGTCGTCACGCCCCAGGCTTATACCCATCTGGGCTTTGAGCCGCCCAGCACAGGTTTGGCCCTGGATCAATTGCCGCTGTTTGAAGCTGGGCTAGACTAAACGAGCTGGGACTCGGCCCGCTTGACCAGGGCCCTCAAAGCCAAAGCATAACCTTCTGGCCCCAAACCACTGATCTGGCCCCAAGCCACAGGGGCGATCATGGAGTGGTGGCGAAAGGCCTCGCGTTGATAGATATTGCTCAAATGGACCTCGATCACGGTCAGGCCTGTAGCCTTGATGGCATCCGCCAGGGCAATGCTGGTGTGGGTATAAGCACCCGGATTAAAGATCACCCCCTGGGCCCAACTGCGGGCCTCATGCAGCCAATCAATCAATTGGCCCTCATGGTTGCTTTGCTGGCAACTCAGCTCTGCCCCCAATGCGTGGGCTTGGCTCTGCAAAGCCGATTCCAAGTCTGCCAAAGTGGTTGCACCATAGATCCCCGGTTCGCGTTCACCCAATAAATTGAGATTGGGCCCATTTAAAAGCAGAATTTTGATATTCATGTTACCTGTCCCAAAATTTTGGTGATATAGGCATTTTCATTTTCATTGACCAACACAGGATAATCCCGGCAGGCCGCAGCAATCAATTGCCGGGCCCGCTGCCGGTCGTAATTGGCATGCCAGAGCAGGATATCTTTGGCCTCTTCGGGCTCTTTATCGGCGACATAGCGCAATAAAAGTGCAACGGTGTGAGACAGATCGTGAATCAAAATGTATTTCAGCATAATTGCTAATTTGCGCTTGCTGATCCCCAGTGGGGCAGGAAAATCATTGGCGGCATGGAAGAGAAACTCCATATAATCACTCACCGCCTCTGAGCGCCCCGAAGAATCCACCTCCTGCATCACCGTTACCAATTTGTATTTCTTTTCTTCGCCCACCCATTTGACAGCCGTCTGGGACTCCAAACGGGCCGAATAATCAGCCATCAGATTGCCTTCGAGGCGATTGCCCCGGTAATCAAAGATCCGATCGCGGAAGGCATACATGCCACAGGCCCTGAGCAGGCTCATCTCAAGCGCTGAAAAAGAGACTTTTACGCCCTGACGGGGTGGCTCTGCACTGACAAATCCCAAGACAAAGCGCTCGCCTGTCCAGTCCACATAATTGCGAATGGGCTCAATTAAAAAAGGCGGTAAAATCGGGTTTCCCGCTTCGTCCAGCTCAAAAAGATTGACGTGGATTTGAAATATTTTCTCCAGGGCAGCACTGACATTTTGCAATGTGGCAAGACAATCCTGAAGGGGATCCGGGCAGTGTTTGAGATGCACATCCAACAAAATCCGCGCCGTACTTTCAGGAATTTTAAAGGGGGATTTACGCGCACCTGCCACGGCATAATTGCCCGTGGCAGCCACATTGTTTTTGATCAGGCGAATGGTTTCTTCATCAAAAATCAAATCATCGCGATCCCTTACACTGCCGATATCCTGGGTACCCGCTTTGATCAACTTGCCCGTGATTTCTTTGAGTTTTTTATTTTGCAGATCGATTTCCACACTGTGGGTTTGCATCTGACTGGCAATTTGGGCCATGCGCTCCGCATGCGCCTCCAGATCTTGCCCCAAACGGCGATAAGAGGGGTCTCTCAAAATCTGAGAAATTTCGTCCCGCTCTTCGTAAGGCACCTCACGCAGCCCCACCACCTGATTGTAATAGCGGGACTTGGCCAACATCTCCTCCATTTTCGGGATTTGCATCGCCGCCTGTTTATAATCAATCATCAGGCCATCCATGCGGCGAAACAGCTCGCGGCTCTGGTTGAGCAGGGCGTAGTAGGTATTGTTGAGAATGGTGGTCTGCTCCCGCGAGAGCGCAATTTGGGTATCCAAGCTACGGGTGGCACGAAACTTGGCCAGGCTTTTTTTATCCAGTCCTTCGGGCTCCAATACCCCCAGGGCAATCGCGTTGTACTGATCTTCGCAGCGATAGACAGTGTGGCTCCAGACCGGCAAATGGGTATTGTCAAAATCCAGGGTAATCTCACTCAAACGCCGATAGAGTTCAGGATCGAGCAATTGCAGAATAAATTGCTGGCCTTTTTGATCTTCAAAAATGATCTGATCGGCAATGGCACCGGTATTCAAAAAGAGGCGCTGAGCGGGGGTGAGAGAACCCAGGCGCTGTTCAATCAGGTAATTGACGAGGGCCGTATAGGCATAGCGCACGGTATCAATTTTTTCGGCATAATTCATTTGCGGGCCGTGATCGGCTATCAGGGATTTTTCGGTACTCAGCAGCGCCAAGGCATCAATCACCAACGAAGCAATATCATCAGGAACCCCTGACAGGCTTTGATTGAGATAATAATTCAGCTCGTGGGTTTCATCTGCCATGGGGGAAAGAATCCTGTCTGAAGGCGTGAGATTGAAGCAATTATACCACTGAGCAGCGGGTTTTCAGCCCGCACCAAGATCTGCTTGTCTTATCCCGCTGCAAAGCGCATAATCGGATCAGGGGGAAAATCTTTCAGATGCGCTCAATCTGGTTCAGTTTGCCTGTCATTTTTGCCTGTCTGGGCTTGCCTGTTCAGGCGCTGGCCCCTTATGCCACTCCTCTGGACGCTCTATTGCTGCCCCGAACACCTGTTAAAACGCTGCAAGCAGGAGGCAAAAGCCCTGTTTATCTCCAACTGAGCCAACGTCATCACACAGAGGTTTTGTCCCATTATCTGGCTTTGACCCACCAGAACGAATGGAAACTGGATTTTCCCAGTTTAAGTGAAGCCCAAATTTGGGTTCAAGCCCTGAAAAAAAGCCGAGAACCCGAGGTCTTTATGTTGAATTTATCCCATAGAAAATCTAAATTTAACGCCTATTTAACCATCGGTGCCCTGACTGGCACAAGCGCCCAAGCGGGCCGGACTATAATTACCATATACACAACGCCCCAGGCATTTGGGCGTTCCGGGAGGTAGAGAAAAGTGTCTTCAATGGAGCATCTGCGCAATAAATTGCGTGTCAATCAACAGGATACCCAGGATCTGCCACCGGTTCAGATCGATGCAGGGGTAAGCGCTCGCACCCCTTTTCGCCGCCCAGCACCCAGTTTTACCGACGAATTGCCCGGCACCGCCGATCTCGACGACTCCATCTTCCAAGAGCCTGTGAGTGCGTCTCCTCCCCCGCAACAGGGTTCAGGACCCAACCCACACCAGAGTTCAGGCGCAACACCCAGCAATGAAACCAAAGCCAAACGTTGGCCATTGCTCGAAAAGCTACAACAACTTGAAGTTAACCGCAAAATGCTGGTGATCTCCCTTGGCATTGCAGGTGTAGCGACCATTCTCTCGATGAGCTACCTCACCGGCATTGCCGAGCCACTTAAAGGCAAATCCAAGATGGTGCGCGTGGTAACGCTCGCCAAAGATGTACCTCCCCGCACCCCCTTAAGTGAAGATATGGTGCAAATCAAAGAAGTGCCTGCGGCCTATGTGCCCGAAGGCGCGACTGTGATTGAAAAAAACAAAACCACTGTGGTCTTGGGCATGTTGACCATTACCCAGCTCTACAAAGGTGAGATGCTGATGACGGGGCGTATGTCCGACCCCAACAGCAATACGGGTCTGGCCACCCAAATCCCTGAAGGTCACCGTGCCATTACCGTGCCCACCGACAATGCCTATCTGATGAAACCCGGCGACTATGTCGACGTCATTGCTGCGATCAGCGATTTAAACCCCGTGCGCCGCGGCAAAATCATTTCGATCCCTCTCTTGCAAAGGGCCAAAATTTTGGCCGTGGGCAATCAGTTTAGCGCCGAAAATAATACCAATACAAACTCTGGCAGCACACCCCGCGAAATTACAGTGGCCGTGCCTGATGAACGCGTCAAACTGATGAGCCTGCTCAAACAGAGCAATGGTAAATTTGATGTCATCCAACGGGCCTCCGGTGATCAGAGCATTCAGCCCGAACAATACACAATCCAAGAGATCGAAGACGCCTTGCAGGGCAAATTTGAATCCAACACCAGTGCAGAGACCCCTGCCAAAGAAGAAAAAACCCCAGTCAAAACAGTGACCAAAGACAAAGAAGAAGATCCGACTGAGGAAGATATCAGCAAATTAATTGATCGCTCCCAACCTGCTGCAGCGCCAGCGTATACCCCGCCCCGCAATACCTATCGGGCCCCAGCGTATACCCCGCCCCGCAACACCTACCGGGCCCCCGTGCACCGTGCAGCCCCGCCCGTCCGCCAAGCTGCGCCAGCCCCGGTGCGCCAAGCGCCGCGCCCGGTCAGAGCCCCTGTTGTGATTCAAAATGGGGTCCAAACACAGTAATTTCTAAACAAATTACGCAAAAAAATCCCGCCGATATCGGCGGGATTTGAGCTTTTTGGCGGCTCGGTTCAAGGGTTACCCCTTTATTCTGCGACACAATTCTTGAACCCACAGCAACAAAGCCAACACCCCAAATGAGAGCTTCGTCACACCACAGGCTAAAAAAAACGGGTACAACTAGCATGGACAGATGTAATCAGACCCTGGCGCCGAAAAAAGCCAGCCCATCCCGCACTCTGATTACCCGCCTGCAGAAATCCCAAAAAAGCTGTGCTAAAATGAATTCTGTCTGTTTTGGGACTGAAAATTTCGCATCTGATCGAAAAGGATACCTTACATGAGCAAACGAGTTGGAAAATCTGGTACTGTCATCTTTTTATCCAGCATAGTCGGACTAATGACGAGTTGTGGACCTCCCCCCCAACAACCCACCAATGTCAAACCCATTCCGGTACCCGTTCCTTCAATCATTGCTCCCACCCCCTTGCCTGGCTCTAGCATTTTGCCCATTCCCGGCCAAACTCCCTTGCCTGGCCAGACCCCATTGCCTGGTCAAACAGCTCAGCCAGGAGGCCCCCTGATCCCCACGCCCCCTCCCTCGGTGGGCCCAGGACAATTGGCCATTTCAACAGGCACCTTGCCCACAGCAGCACTTAACTTCACTTATACAGCTGCTTTGAGCGCTGTCGGCGGCAGTGGTTCCTACCGCTGGAATCTGGCCTCTGGCAGTTTGCCAAATGGCTTAATTCTCGATCAGGCCACCGGCCAGATTTTTGGCAAACCCACCCAAACAGGCACCTTCAGCTTTGAAATCCAGGCCATCGACACAGCCGCCAACGCCTCGCGCCGCAGCATGTTTATCTTGGTCTCTGACACCAATAGCGGCATTAACTCCGTCGGCGTCTTGACCACCAGTCTGGCCAGTGGCACGATTGACCGCCGCTATTCCCAGACGATCAACGCCGGTGGCGGAACAGCGCCTTATTCTTGGAGTATCAGCAGCGGCGCCCTGCCCGATGGCTTGAATATCAACGCTTCTACTGGCGAAATCAGTGGCACCCCCAAACTCCAAAGCGAAGAGACCTTTACAGTCAAAGTGGTGGATGCCCGCGGCCAGGTCGCAACCAAGGCTTTGAGTATCACGATTAACCGCACCGACTCCAATATCTCGATTTTGACGGCGGCACTGCCCATTGGGATTATCAACCGGGCCTATGTTCGCACTGGCTGCGGCACCAATTTTTCAGGCCAATTGGCTGCCACGGGTGGCAACAGCACCTATACCTGGGAAGTCAGCAGTGGCACCCTGCCTGCAGGTCTGACCCTCTCCAGCACCGGCAACCTGACCGGCACCCCCACGGCAACAGGCTCATCCACTTTCACGGTGCGGGTCGCCGACAACGACAATAACCGCACCAGCAAGGTCTTCACAGTCGAGATCCGGGATATTCTCGTTCACCGCTTCTCACCCACCTCTGGCGGGGAAGGCCTGCGCATGGTGGTTGAAGGCGAAAACTTTGGTGCCAATGCCGATGTTTATAACGTCGAATTTGGTGGCACCAACCAGACCACGATCAGCGCCGTGGATAATACCACCGATCCCAATTGCCACAAAATTACCTTGCCCATTCCCGCCACCGCCAAAACCGGTGTGCTGCTGGTGAAAAACACCACCACCGGCAAAAACGGCTCCAGTACCACGCCGTTTTTGAATACCGACATCGTGATCAACGAGGTCTTTACCAATCCTGATAACAGCACCAACCAATTTGTGGAATTGCTGAACAAAGGTTCCAGCTCGGCCAGTATCGCGGGTTGGCACCTGCGTTATACAGATACGGCAGGCACATTGGCAGATTTCACCATTCCATCCGAAACCCCGCCTTTGGCGCCGGGTGCGGTGACGGTAATCAATATCAACCGCGCGGGTGGCAGCACAGCCACCAACCTCTACACGGGTACTGGCTTGGCTGAAATGCGATTTGCACCCACAGTCGCCGCCCCCAATAACCTGACCCAAATGGCACTTTGTACCGATGCAGCCTGTACAGTAACTGCCACGGACACCAATTACCGCGACTACCTGCAATTTGGCAATGCTGCCGCTGATGGCGGCGCCTTGGAAAACAATGCGGTGACGTCTGGGATTTGGACCAATGACGCGACCGTTGATGTAACAGGATTGATCGGCACTCTGGATACCGCCGGTATCACCAATGCCAATGCCCACAATGGCACCAACGATGCCACAGCCAACCGTGGCTTGCTCTTAACCGCCGGTGAAAGTGGCAAGTTTGCAGTCAATAATGTGGTGGTGGTAGACAACCTGGCCACAGGCGGCAAGGTCAATCGCCTCAAACGCACGGTCAATTCCATTAACGGCAACCGCGTGACGATCGACTCAGCCTTGTTTACCTCCACGATTCAAAGCACCAATACCGGCAATGGCGCGGTGGGCAACGGTCTCTTGGTAGACAAAATCACAGATACATTCAGCGCCTTGACGGTCTTGGACTTTGTCAACGTCTTGGCCGGCGGCACAATCCGCACCATTCAAGGCCTGCCCACCACCGGCCCCAAAATTGAAGTGGATACGGTACTGGATGCTCAAATCCAAGCAGGCAATACCAGTGATGGTACCAATAACGGTGGATTCCTGGTGGATGCCAGCGCTGTGGTCGCAGGCTCTCCAACCGTCAGTATCACCATCGGTCAAGGCACGGGTAACGCCTTTACAGTGGTGCGCAATTTGGTCAGCACCCCCGATGGCACCCATGCGATTATCGATCAATCCGTGGCTTCGGCACCGGTTCCCAACACCAATTTGGGCGATGGCATGGCTGGAACAGGTATTTCAGTCAGCAGTACCGCCAATTTTGTCACGGGCCGCACGGTGTCTCACTCCAGCTTTGGGACACAATTGCGCACCATGACTCTGAACGGCAGCACATTGGAGCTGAATCAACCGCTTGCGAGCTTGCAGATTGCGGCAACCAATACGGGCACAGGCGCTTCAGGTAGTGAGATTGTGGTCAATGCCACCACAGGCTTTAATAACGGGGATAAAGTGAGAATGAATGGCCAAGTTCGCACCATTTCCAATATTCTCTCCGCCCCCGCCCGTGTTCAACTCGATCAGCCGATCTCAATGACCATTACCAATACCGCTGGAGACGGCACTGCTGCAAATGGCGTGGGTGTCTCTGCGACCCAAGGGTTTGCCACGGGCAACCAGGTCTTGATTGCGGGCCAACAAAGAACCATCACGATTGTGGGGAATACTTTGGAGTTAAATACTCCGATCAGTACCACGATCACGGCAGGAAATAATGGCGATGGTTCTCTGGCTGCCCGCATGGACATGACGGATGCCTCGGCCTTTGCCATTGGCAATACATTGCGCTTCCCGACCTTGGGTTTGACCCGGACAGTGACAAGTAAACTGGGGAATGCCGTGGAATTGAATTCTCCCCTCTTAACCACCACCACAGCAGCTGGCAGCAGCACCACGGTGATCAATCTGACCAGTACAGCTGGTCTGGCCGTGAATGACTTTGTGCGTTTCCCTGGTTCAGGTGAAGTGCGCCAAATTACAGCCCTCACCCCCGGTGTCAGTATTACAGTGGCTGCGCTTGCTGTCGCTCCTGCGGCGGGTCTGACCGTGAATCTGGTGCCCCGCAATATCCAGGTCAATTTGGTACCCACTGCTGGCACGATTGTGATGCAGGCCAACGCCAATGCTGCGGACTTCTTGGATGTCATGAATCTGGTGCCCACAGCTGGTTCCTTTAATATTGTGCCGATCAATCCGGCCCAGGATCGCATCAGCCGTATTCCGACCAGTGGAACCGTCTTACTGGCTCCCACCACGGGAACTGTACGCAAGTTCTTCTCGATCAAATACAGCGGGGCAGGCAATACGTCGGCCGGTCTGACAGCCACTTCTGGCCCCAATGCGGGAACCAATCAAAACCCCTAGGTCTTGATAGATTAAAACAGCCAAGGCCCGCCAAATGGCGGGCCTTGTGCTATCTAAACTGGGTACTTCAGACGGTGTTTAAGGTGCTTGCAGGAGCTGAGCCAGACGGCTGTAGCGCTTTTGCTCTTGAAAATTGTTCACCGCCAATTCCACGGCTTTGGCCTGCCCAACCAGAATCAACAATTTGCGGGCCCGGGTCATGGCGGTATAGAGCAAATTGCGCTGCAGCATCAAAAAATGCTGGGTACTCAGCGGCAAAATCACAACCGGGTATTCGCTGCCCTGGGACTTGTGGACCGTCAGGGCATACGCCAGCCCCAGCTCGTCAAGATCGGCAAAATCATAGTCCACCTGGGTCTCGCCAAAAGCGATCTTTAAAAGCTGCTCTTCCCCGTCGAAATCCTGGACCTGCCCCAAATCGCCATTAAAGACCGCGCGGTCATAATTATTGCGCAATTGAATCACCCGATCTCCCTGGCGCAGAATGCGGTTGCCGCGCATCAACTCGCTTTTGGCTGGGCTGGGTGGATTTAAGACGGCCTGTAGCTCCTGATTTAAACGCTGAGCGCCGATCAGGCCCCGGTGCATGGGGCAAAGCACCTGCAGATCTTCAGTTTTGTACCCCGCAGCTGGCAGGCGGCGCGCAACCAAATCCAGCAAGATGTCTAAAATGGCCTCAGGGCTCTCCGCGCGGATAAAAAAGGCGTCAGCAGCGCGGTGACTCCCTGTGGGCGGCAAAAGCTCGGGCAACAGTCCGCTGTTGACCCGGTGGGCATTGCGCACAATTAAACTGGCTTCGGCCTGCCTGAAAATCTGTTTGAGGGTCACGGCTGGAACCTGGCCCGAATCGAGAATATGCCTGAGCACGGCACCAGGCCCGACCGAAGGCAATTGGTCGCTGTCACCAATCAGAATCAGATGGGCCGTTTCAGGCAGCGCTTTGAGCAGGGCATAAAAAAGGGGCAGGTCGATCATACTGACCTCATCGAGCACGAGTACGTCCAATTCCAAGGGGAAGTGCTGATCGCGCAGAAAGGCCTGTTTGGAGGGGTCAAACTCCAACAGGCGGTGCAGGGTTTTGGCCGGACGGCCCGCTACTTCGCTCAGGCGTTTGGCCGCCCGGCCCGTGGGTGAGGCCAATTGAATTTTGGCTTTTTGCTTGGCAAACCAACCCAGAATGGCTTTGCTGACGGTGGTTTTGCCCGTCCCCGGTCCACCTGTAAGCACAAAGACCTTGCAAGCAGCCGACAACCTCACCGCATCACGCTGTTCAGGCGCCAGTTCGAGCTGATTATCGCGTTCAAACACCCCCAGATAGTCGCTCAAAGCAGCCGGGTCTGGGGGATCTGAGCGTGAGAGCAAAAGACGCAAAAGCCGAGCCGCCTCACTTTCGGCAAGCCAAGCATCTTGCAAATAGAGATCGGGGTTCTCCGGCTCACCAGAGTCGCCAAGCTCACCAAGCGCACGATGAGCCACCAATTGCTGGGCTGCGATCAACAGCGCCAAAACCGGCACGCACAACTCAGATTCGACCTCCAGCAAAGCTGCCGTTTTCTCGAGCAATTCGGCACGGGGCAAATAAAGGTGGCCGTCTTGACTGGCTTTTTGCAGGGCATAAAAAAGACCGGCCCGCAAGCGCAAAGGGCTGTGGGGATCCAGCCCCAGACTTTGGGCCAAAGCATCAGCTGTTTTAAAGCCAATCCCCCAGATATCTTCGGCCAAGCGGTAAGGATTGGCCTGAACCACAGCAATGGCCTGGTCGCGGTACTTTTTATAAATTTTAACCGCATAGGTCGTAGAGACCCCATGTTCTTGCAAAAAGATCATCACATTTTGAATCTCACGGTGTTCAAGCCAACTGCTGACAATCATTTCGCGCTTGCGCGGACCAATTTTGGGCACCTCTTGCAAACGTTCAGGGTGCCGTTCAATCACATCAATGATCTCAGTACCAAAGGCCTGGATCAGGCGTTTGGCTGTCACAGGCCCCACCCCGCGAATCAGGCCAGAGGCGAGGTATTTCTCCAGGCCCACAGCGGTCGCAGGCATGAGTTTTTCAATTTTGCTGGCCCGAAACTGAGAGCCGTGTTTGGGGTGCAAAGTCCAGGCCCCGTGCAAACGCACAGATTCGCCAGCATAAACTGGGGGCATCTCTCCCACAGCCGTGACCCATTCGGGCTGCTGACCCGGCTGCAGAGCCTGCTTCTGACTTTGGGGCAGCAGCTTTAAAACGGCATAACCAGAGGCCTCTGACTGGTAAGTCACGCGCTCAATAATGCCTTCGAGGATGTCCATATCCCTATTTTACCCCGGCGCAGGGCTTGGCTGCTTTTGTGCTAGAATAGGGCCATCATGCCAGGAGTCTTCTTATGCCAAATGCCCGCACCCAAGCCCCAAAATCGCAATCGCAATCCCCCCAGGCGGCTTTACACAAACTCTTTTCCCGCCTCAAACTGATTCGCAATCTCTCTCTCGGTGCCGCAGCCCTGGGCGGGAGTCTGTCTTATAGTGCCCAGCGCAAAACCCTGGGCACCCCCAGTATCGTGGCCGCAGCCACCCTGACTGGACTGGCCCTGATTTCAGCGGCCACAGCACAGGTGCTATTGAGCCTGAACGAACAGCTTGAAGAGAGCTTGAATCAAGCCGGAACTCCCAAAAGCCCTGCCAAACCCCAAACAGACCCTGCCCCAGAATCCACGCCAGAATCCAGGTCAACCCAGGCAGAATCAGAGCCCGAATCAGAATCACCGGCTGACCCCAGCTAAAGCACAGAAGCAGAGCAAAAATACCCATAAAAAAGAGAGCGGTGTTCCGCTCTCTTTCTGTTTTAAAAGGCGTTTAAGCGATGGTCACGTCATTGCAGAGATAGACATCTTGAATGGCGTGTAAAAGAGACGCCCCGGTCTGCATATCGCGCTGGAAGGCTTTGCGGCCAGAGATCAGACCCATGCCACCCGCACGTTTGTTGATCACAGCCGTGCGCACGGCTTCGGCCAGATCTGACTCGCCAGAAGAAGCGCCGCCCGAATTGATCAGGCCCGCGCGGCCCATATAACAATTGGCCACTTGGTAGCGGGTCAGATCGATCGGGTGATCGGTGCTGAGCTGTTCGTAGACTTTTTTGTGGGTCTTGCCAAATTTAAGCGCGTTATAACCGCCATTGTTTTCGGGCATTTTCTGTTTGATAATATCCGCTTGGATGGTCACACCCAGGTGGTTGGCTTGGCCGGTTAAATCAGCAGCGACGTGGTAATCCATATCCGGCTGTTTGAATTCGCCATTGCGCAGATAACACCAGAGAATGGTAACCAAACCCAGTTCGTGGGCGTATTTAAAGGCCTGGCTGATCTCCCAGATCTGGCGGCGGGATTCTTCGGTGCCAAAGTAGATCGTGGCACCCACAGCGACAGCGCCCATATTAAAGGCCTGATCGACATCTGCAAACAGGGTCTGGTCAAAGGTATTGGGATAGCTGAGCAGTTCGTTGTGGTTGAGTTTGACAATAAAGGGAATGCGATGGGCATATTTGCGCGAAACCGAACCCAGCACGCCCAAGGTCGAAGCCACAGCGTTACAACCCCCTTCAATCGCCAGCTTGACGATATTGGCAGGGTCAAAATAGATCGGGTTGGGGGCAAACGAAGCACCTGCGGAGTGCTCAATGCCTTGATCCACAGGCAGAATCGAAACATACCCTGTGCCACCGAGACGGCCAGTATTGTAAATCAACTGCAAATTGCGCAAAACAGAAGGCGAGCGGTCGGTATCAACCATAACACGCTCAATAAAATCAGAGCCGGGCAAGTGCAACACGTCTTTGGAAATCGTGCGGCATTCATGATCCAGCAGGTAGGTTGCGTCTTTGCCCAGGAGTTCCTGGATTGTGGCAAAACTGCTCATAATAATACCTCTATTGATATAACTTGACGTCAGGATCGTAACCCAAGGGGTGCGTTGTGATGCGCTGACGTATGCGCAGGCATTATACCACGGGGCTCCTTCAGCGTTTTGGGGGATATTCGGATAAGGTATTTAATTTTGAAAATATATTACCCATAAGCCATAAATATATATTATTAAAAATATTTTTCCGAAATATTGACATCAGATCCAAAATAGGACTATAATAAACTCATAAGGTTAAACAAAGATTAAGAAAAGAATAACAACTGGTTGTTCGAAGGACAAAAAATAGAATGAACGCAATGATCAAAACCACCCTGACCCTGACTGTCGCCACCCTCGCCCTGAGCCTGACTGGCTGTGGCAAAACCGCTCTGCCGATGCAATCACAAGCCCCCGCGCTGGTACAAGCCTACCAAGCCCAAGCCCCCCGTCAATTGGTGGTCAAATTCAAATTGTCCATGAGCACCGCCGCTGTGCATGAGTTTAACGCCAAATATGGCTTCCGCACCGTCAAAGTCCTGCCCGAAATCAATGCCCATGTCGTCGAAGTCGACAGCACAGTGGGTCTGAAACTGGCTCAAATTATCAACTACCTCAAAGCTGACCCGACTGTGGCTTATGCCGAAGTCAATGGCACGATGCAAGTCGCTCCCATGCCTGTAATGAAAGTCAGCCCGATTCTCTAAAACACAATTTGTTACCATTACCCTCAAATATAATCCCTGAACTTTGGCCCCTCCTGTGAGGGGCTTTTTTATTGGGCGTTTGGAGTAGGATGCCTTTTCACATCCCATTTCCTACCGTTCACACGTCTAAATCGCTATTAATAAACCCACTCTGGCGCTTATAATAAGAGCGACTCAGATGATCAAGGTGCGCAGGAGCCCCCATGTCCCAGGTCAACCGCGTTCAATCGCCCCAGCCCGTTCAGACCCCTGGACGGGTCCAGGGCAAATACAAACAGGACAGCCCCACGCCGGGTGTGATTTATGGGCAGGTGCATCGCTCCGAAGGCGATGCCGAAGAGACGATCCAGGCGATTTTGCACTTTGCCCGCGAAAAAGTACAGGAAAAACGCGGCGGTAAAGACAAAGAGGGCAAACAGGGCAAGAAAAAGCAGCAGCAAAAGAAAAAAGACGCGGCCCGCTTTGATGCCGACAAGACATATATGATTGCCAGCCCGGTGCAAGAGACAATGGTGCAGCCGCGCCAAAATGGCTGTGCGCCGACCTGCATCGCTATGCTGCTGCGCAAATACGGGCTGGTACGCACGGCCCGCGAAGGCTATCAGCGGGTCGAAGATTTGCGCACAGCAGGGGCTGAGTATATCAACGACACGGGGCTGAGCCTGGAAGACATCTCGACCTACGCCCAACAGACCGGCCTCAAAGCGCGGGTCCAGCGCGGCTATAGCTTTCTCTCGCAATTGGAGGGCCTCTTGCGCACCCTCAATCGGGGAGCAACCCCGATTGCCTCGATCCAGTTACCGGGCATGGGCTCGATGCGCCATGCGGTGCTGATTGTGGGTGTGACCCAGCACCAGATCACGATAGTTGATCCGGCCCGCAGCGAAATTCAACAGATGGCGATGGAAGACTTTCAGATCGCCTGGCAAAAAGAGGAAAAAGGCCAGGCCGGAGTCGGGCTGGCGTATATCGAGATCTGGGGCGAAAATGCGCGCGGCGAGGTGCTGGAGCAGGTCGTCGGCTGGGATGCGCTGCTGGAAGAATTCACCCGCGATGCCACGCTTTTTTCGGAGATTGCCACTTCGCGCAAAGACAGCCGTTTTGCCCCGGCAGTGGTACAATTTTTTGATGACTGAACATCTCCATATCTCACATCTCTCTGAATTCCTCATTTATGAAACCTGGCTCGACTCCTTCGGCCATGTCAACCATGCCAAATACCTGGAACTCTACGAACAGGCCCGTTGGGATTGGCTGAGCATGTACCAGATCAGCGTTGAGACGATCAAAAGCACGGGCATTGGCCCAGTGGTCTTAGAGGTGAAGGTGCGCTATCTGCGCGAACTCAAGGCCCGGCAACAGGTGCAAATCCACACCCAATTGACGGGTTTTCAGAAAAAGACCTTTCAGATTGCCCAACACATGACCCGCCTGGAAGACGGTGAAACGGCCTCCACCCTGGAGATCACCGGCGGGATTTTTGATCTGCACGCCCGCAAGTTAATTGCACCGCCGCCTGAATGGTATGCAGCCTTGGGGTTGGAAAGCACCCAAGCTTAAACAGGTCGGCTATAGTCTTCCAATAGCTGGGCAATTTCAGCTTTGCTAATCGGCTGCGAAGCGACCCGCAAGGTCAGCTCTTCCAAAGCCTGCTTGTATTCCTCTTCAAATTGATAACCATTGAGTCTGAGAAAAATATTCGCACAGCCAAACCCTGTGCGTTTATTGCCATCGACAAAGGGATGATTTTTCACAATATGGTAGAGGTAAGCTGCTGCTTTATCAAAGAGGCTGCTGTGCATATATTCTCCGCCAAAACCGGCTTCAGGCATCGCCAAAGCTGATTCTAAAGCACCCTGATCGCGTAAACCATGAGAGCCCCCATAATTTTCAATTGAATGATGATGCAGCCGCAAAGCCTGATCGTAAGTGATAAAACGAGGCTCGGCCATTATTCTGCCAATTTTTTATAAACAGATCCGAATTTTGCGAAGCTCTCGTTCATCGCGGCATCAAAAGAGGCATCATCGGCATACATGACTTCGGCCACCTGTTGCTTGAGGTCTTTTTTGGTGGCCAAATAAGTGCCTGCCGCTTCCCGCAAAACAGCAGCCACCGACTTATGCTCCAAAACCGCCACCAGCTTGAGTTGCTGGAGCATCTGCTCTTCCAATTGAACATTCAGTCGTTTCATATAATTGCCTCTTTGTGATTCAAAATCAAAATGATGTAATGACATCACTTTGATGATCATAAACAAAAGCAGAAATCAAAATCAAGTTGTTTAGAAAAGTGTTGCCCCAAAGAACTCTCTCCCCCTTGTCAAAAAAATCAGGCCCGTTATACTGAGGCAGACACGCAATGAAAGGGTTTTGAATCATGAAAAAACGCTCTGTCTTTCTCAGTACCGCACTTGTGCTGGCCTGCCTCTTGCCCAGCGTCACCCAGGCCAGCGCCCAAACCGGCCCCAAGGTGATTCAGCGCTCGCTAATTCTCAATACCTACGACCACGACCGCGTCTGGCCCGATCCCAAGAAAGAGCCCAAATACCACACCCCGGCCTGGACCCCGAATAATCTCAATCTGGATTTTATGCTCGAAGGGCCACTCGTCGCAGGAGGACAGCTCTCTCTCCAGTTTTTTAAACCCGATGGCAAACCCTGGGTCAGCACCCTTTGCAATACCCCCGAATTGGGTGTGGGCGAAGTGGGAGAGGCCAAATGCGAAGACATCCACGAGACCAAATCCATCGCCCAAACGGGCATGTTCCCCTTTAAAATTCAGCTCAAAAACGAGCTAATGGGCACCCACCAAGACCTGTTTAAAGGCCGCCTCAAAGTGGGCAAATACACCAGTAAATACAACAAAACCGTCGAGCATTTTATCGACGAAGATTGGCGTCTGCCCCTGGCTTATGTCGCCCTCGACAAAACCTCGGATGAAAACTCGCCCCCCCTGATTGCCTATTTTTGGTTCCGGGGCCGCAATTTACACCACGGCAGCCAACACGCCTTTCTCTATTTTAATGGCCAACAGGTGGGCGCCACCGATAGCACCACCACAGGGGCTGCCAATGAAATTCTGACCCGCAATGCCAATCTGGAGCCGCTGGACCCAAAAAAAGACTACAGTTATGCCCTCTGGTCCTTTCACTTCAGCACCGTGCGGGGTTATGCTCTCAATCCCTTTTCGCTGGACATTACCCGTATTCACAATCTGAGCATGAACAACGGTGTCTATGAGATCAAGGTCTTGCGTCAGGGCAAGCTCTCACGGGTGGCCAAATTTACGGTCAACAATGGCCAAATTGTGGCGCCTGGCTCGGTCGAAAAAGACGGCAGGAACAATGATCGCATTTTGATTCCCGCCGAGGTCAAAGGCGATCTTGATGGCGCAATCGATCCCAATGCCTGGAAAACAGAAGTTTATTACGGTAATCCGGGCCCGTTGACCAGTGGCGTCTTCGGCAAATAAACAGAGGCAAATAGAGGCTCAATCGACGTGGAAATCCGCTTTGGCCGGTCGCGGCTCGGGCAATGGTTTGTCTTCATTGCGGGCAGCATCCAGCCAAGCGGCCATGGCGCGTTCGACCTCATCGAGGGCATCGCGGGGTGTGACGCCAAAGGCTGAGCAAAAAGCCAACTCAGGCACCTGGGCAATATAACCTTGATCCGCTTCGCTATAAGAAATACTGATGGTGTAACGCTGGGGTCTCATGCTTGGGCCTCCCCCTGAAGCTGGTATTTGTGAACCAAATAGAGCACCTGCCGCACCTGCCAAGGCTTGACCTTGCCATCAACGTTTTGCAAGCTGAGCAATTCGCGGATCTGATCGTGGGCATAAATAAAATGCAGGCGGCTGATACTCACCTGACGAAAACCGAGTTGTTCAATCAAGCGCTGCACCTCGTTAAAACTCAATTCGTGGGCATGCTGTAGTTCTGTGATTATTTTGCTGCTCATTATATCTCCTCTGCTTCGGGGCCGAAGCGCGCCTGAATCAAATCCATGACCGTCCGGGCCGCCCCCGGAATCGATGTGCCTGGGCCAAAAATCGCTGCTGCACCGCGTTCGGTCAGGTAGGCATAGTCTTGGGCGGGAATCACCCCGCCACATACCACGATGATATCATCTCGGCCCAATTTTTCAAGTTCTGAGATCAATTGGGGCAAGAGCGTCTTGTGGCCCCCGGCCAGCGAACTCATGCCAATCACATGCACGTCGTTGTCAACCGCTTGGCGGGCCGTCTCTTCGGGGGTCTGAAACAGGGGACCCACATCGACATCAAAACCCATATCCGCATACGCCGTGGAAATCACCTTGGCCCCCCGGTCGTGGCCATCTTGGCCCAATTTGGCCACCAAAATACGGGGGCGGCGGCCTTCGCCACTGGCAAAGTGATCGGTCAGGGCCCGCACCGAGGCAATCGTGGTCGCTCCTGATTCTGTTTCGAGCGCATATTCCTGGCTGTAAACCCCAGAGATCAAGCGGTTGCGGGCCTGAAAACGGCCCCAAACCTGCTCCAAGGCATCGGAAATTTCCCCCAACGTTGCCCTCAGACGGGCGGCTTCGACGGCCAAAGCCAGCAAATTGCCTTCACCGCTCTCAGCACAGTGGGTCAGCGCGGCCAAAGCCCGCTGCACAGCAGCACTATCGCGACTCGCTTTGATCTGATTCAGCCGCAAGACTTGCGACTCGCGCACAGCGGTATTGTCGACTTCGAGAATGGGCATGCTCTCGACCTGCTCGGGTCGCCAGCGGTTGACGCCGACAATGATCTCCAGGCCCGAGTCAATCCGGGCCTGGCGGCGGGCGGCAGCTTCTTCGATGCGCATTTTGGGAATCCCCGCTTCGAGGGCCTGGGTCATGCCACCATACCCTTCGACCTCGCGCAAATGGGCCCAGCCTTTGTCGATCAAAGCACCGGTCAGGGCCTCCAGATACCAGCTTCCGCCAAAGGGATCAATCACGCGGCAAATGCCGGTTTCGTCCTGCAAATAGAGCTGGGTATTGCGGGCGATGCGGGCCGAAAAATCTGTGGGCAAAGCAATGGCTTCATCGAGCGAATTGGTGTGCAGGGATTGGGTATGACCCAGGGCCGCCGCCATCGCTTCCATGCAGGTGCGCACCACATTGTTAAAGGGGTCCTGCTCGGTCAGGGTCCAACCTGAAGTCTGGGAATGGGTGCGCAGAGCCAAGGATTTGGGATTCTGGGGTTCAAAAGGCTGGAGCAGACGAGCCCAGAGCACCCGCGCAGCACGCATTTTGGCGATTTCCATAAAGACATTCATGCCCTGGGCCCAGAAAAACGAGAGCCGGGGAGCAAAGGCGTCCACACTCATGCCTGCAGCCAGGCCTGTGCGCACATATTC
Source organism: Candidatus Sericytochromatia bacterium (assembly GCA_018780035.1). Taxonomy (GTDB): domain Bacteria; phylum Cyanobacteriota; class Sericytochromatia; order UBA7694; family UBA7694. The sequence continues at coordinate 350,555 of JADMKE010000016.1, read as the reverse complement.
GAGGCCATCGGCCAAGGTATACGCCATTTCCAGGTCGGCCGTCGCCCCAGCTTCTTGCATATGATAGCCCGAGATGCTGATACTGTTAAATTTGGGCATAAACGCAGCGGTATGCTGGAAGATATCTGCAATGATCCGCATCGAAGGCGTGGGCGGGTAGATATACGTATTGCGTACCATATACTCTTTGAGGATATCGTTCTGGATTGTTCCCGTGAGCTGGTTTTGGCTCACGCCCTGCTCCTCAGCCGCCACAATAAAAAAGGCCATGATCGGCAGCACAGCACCATTCATCGTCATCGAGACCGACATTTGATCGAGCGGAATCCCATCAAAGAGTAGCTTCATGTCTTCGACACTGTCGATGGCCACCCCGGCTTTGCCAACATCCCCTTCGACGCGCGGGTGGTCGGAGTCGTAGCCCCGGTGCGTGGCCAAATCAAAGGCCACCGAGAGCCCTTTTTGACCGGCGGCCAAATTGCGTCTGTAAAAGGCATTGCTCTCTTCAGCCGTCGAAAAACCAGCGTATTGGCGCACTGTCCAGGGCCGCAGGGTGTACATCGAACCATAGGGCCCACGCAGATAAGGTGGCAGGCCCGAGAGATAACCCAGATGGGCAGAATCAATCAGGTCTTCGGGTGTATACAGCGGTTTGACCGGGATCTGCTCCAGGGTTTCCCACACACGCTCAGCAGGTGAGGCTCCCGTTTGAGCTTCAAAGCCCGCTTGCCAAAACTCGGCATTTCGCGCAGTCTCTGGCGCGCTATTGGCTGAGGTATTTTCAAACAGCGGTAATTGTGTGAAATCAGGATGTTTCATGGTTTTAATTCCCTTCTCCTGTACTCAGTTGATCCAAGAGGGTGTTGAGCGTGGACACCAGATCAGCGCCCAGATATAAAAATTGGGCAATGCCCAAGGCTGTGTAATGTTCGACCTGCTCTTTGGGATATCCTGCCAAGAGCAAAGGCTGTTTGTCTGCCAACCCTTTGGCCTGGGCTGCGTCTAACAGACCCGGCACCAACTCGGGATAAAGGGTATCCCCAGAGCAAAGTACCGCTGCGTCTGCACCACTTTGCGCCCAGGCTTCAGCCGCCGCCTCCACCGAGGCAAAAGCGGCAGGCACTTCAACCTTCAAGCCCGCCACTTGCAAAAATCCCAGACAAAAGTCCACACGGGGCTGATACATTTTGCGCTCGCCCAGTGGCAAAAGCAAAATATTCGGGGGGGTTGGCAGCGCTGCCAACCGGGCCCGCAGGGCTTCAAACGGGGCCGCAGCCCTAAACAGTCCCAGAGCAGAGACCTGGGTTCCCTGATCAGGATAGGGGCAAAAAGCGGCTTGCAAATCACGCCATTGAGCGCCGTGTAGAGCAGAGGTGGTCAGTTGCTGGCGCAAATCGGGGGCCTGAAGCGCCTCTGGGTTGGGCAACCAGACCGGCATGCCTGGCCGCAGTGGCCCTGGTGTAGGTACAGGCACGGGAGGCAAGAGATGTTGGCTCTCACTTTCATCTGCCGACAGAGCATATACGCTGGTGCCCACCAAGCCCTGCTTGCGCGTGGCATGATCTTTTTGGCGTTGCAGACGGGTCGTGGCAATCATGGTTTGGGGCAAACCACTTTCCAGGGCGGCCATCATCCCACCGGCCTGCTCAATCTTTTGAAAAAGCGCCCAGGCCTGTTCGGCCACCTGCTGCGTCAGAGCTTCAATGGCATAAGCCCCGCCAAGGGGATCAATCAGACGGGCCAGATTGCTCTCTTCGCGCAGAATCAACTGCACATTGCGGGCCTGGCGGCGGGCAAATTCATCGGGATAGCCCCCATTTTGATGCTCAAAGGGCTGGTTAAAACAGGCCGTCTGCAAACTCGACACCCCGCCCAAAACGGCGCAAAAGGCCTGGCTGGTGACCCGCAAGAGATTGGTATAGGGCTGAACCTGGCTGAGATAATTGGGGGAAGTGGAGGCATGCAACCAGAGCGAGCCCTTCAGGCCATAGGCCCCCAAGACCCGTTGCCAGAGCAGCCGCAGGGCGCGGATTTTGGCCAATTCCAGCAAAAAATCGGGGCCGATTGCCAAGGTCCAATGCAGGCGGGGAATCAGGGTCTCAGGAGTCACGCCGCGCTCATCAAACGCCCGCAGATAACTCACCGCCGAGGCCAAGAGACAGGCCAATTCTTGCGTGGCCGAAGCCCCGGCCCGGTGCCAAACACACCCATCCAAGGCCAGCGAAAAATAGCCCGGAGCCGACTGGGCCAATTCCCGGCTCAAAGCGGCCTGCTGATCCAAAATCTGCGTCAAAGCGGCAGGCAAATGCCCCTGCGCAGCCAGGTCAGCCAAGGGGTCGGCCAAGACCCCGCCCCGAAGCGCAGAGAGGTCTTGCCCGGTTTTCTGCCAATGCCCCAAGAGCAAAGCCCCCAAAGGCAAACTCGGAGACGACGTGCGCAGGTACACGGGCGTTTGGCCCAGTCCCGCAAAGGCCACGCCCAGATCTTCAACGGAATGCAAGGTCAGGGTCGAAGTCTGCCCCATTTCGAGCCAGAGCGCATCAAGCCCCTTGCCCAGATCGTGAAGGGCCGCTGCATTCCAAGTAGCAAAATTGGGGCTGGGAAGCTCTTGGCAAACCTGCCAAGGCAAAGCGACATAGCCGGCGGCACTTTCGCCCCGAATATGTTTGCCTTGACCGGGATAGCTGTCGAGCCCGGTGGGCAGATCGGCAGCGGTATAAAGGGGCTTAACCAGAATGGCTTCGTAGGTCTGTTTATTTAGTTTTTCCAGGGGCAGGCCCTTGAGTTCTTTTTCAACCTGGGCCTTCCAGTCACTTACGTCTGGCAGAGGAAAATGGGCATGGAGATCGGGTTCTTCAGACAGGGTGGACATGGCTTTTTCCCTTTCATGGCGCTATCTGCTTAAGTATAACGCCAGAAACCACTCGCTGCATGGCGATCAATTGTCCTGAAAAAAGGTCTCGGCATACCCCAGCCGCCACAGGCCGTTTTCAAACAAGATTTGCAGATCGATGCCGATCGGTTCAACCCGAACCAAGGCGCGCGTTGAACCACTTTCTAAGAGCGTAAAATTCTGCTTGACCCAGGTCTCGATCTCGAGATTCTGGCGAAACGCCCCCCAAAAAGTCTCTGCGAACGGGGTTTCATAATTGTCCATGGCTCTGCGAATACTCTGCTCCGAATAATGAACAGGCTCATTCACAGCCAGGGCAATTTCGCGCACAATCACGGTTTTGCTCTTTTCACTGAGCAATTCCCAGGCCTTGGGATAATCTTTGCGGTAGACATACCAAAAAAAGTATTTGGGGGCTGTCAGCGGCGTAATCTTGCTGCTGACCAACCGCGAAGTGGCTGAGGGCTGGGGGGTGGTTTGGGCTGTGGGCAAAGCACTCGGCAGAAGGCTCGGACGCGGCAAGGGTTTGGCTGTCATTCTGGCAGTGGGTTGAACCTGAGGATTGGTCGTGGGGAGCGGCGAAGGCGTCGCCATGAGCGGAGTCGAAGGGCGAAAAGCGAGCAGGTTTTGCACTGTGGGTGTCGCCCCCTGAAAATCGCGGCGGGCGGCCTGCAGGGCCGAAGTCGCAGGAAAACGACTGTCATAAACCGCAATTGCATTGGTCAAATAGCGACCAGGGGCCAAGAGAATACTCCCCCCCTGGGCCAAGCCTTGTGAAGCACCCCCATCAAGATTCATGGCTTCATAGGCCCCGAGAGCTTTCATCACCTGGGCCTCTCTTTGCAGGGTCACGCCGCCATAAAAAATCACCAGAAAGAGGGTTTTGCCATCTTGGCTAAATCCCAGAGCTGAGCGATTGGCGGCCCCCAGCACATGGGGGTCTTTAAAACCCTCCAGATCGGGATTGATCCAAACAGCTCCCTGTTTGAGCAGGCGCGGGCCACAGGTCACCGAAAACCAATAGTTTTTCCAGTGGATTTCTTCTCCAGCGCGCAGGGTCTTCATCTCGGGTTTACCCGCAGCAGTGATGCCCAAGGTTGTGCCAAAATTTTCCCAGGGGCTGTATTTGAGAAAGCGCCCACCGCTGACCATATTGCCCATCACACGTTTTTGCGCATCTTTGCTAAAAAAAGTGCCATTGATCATGGCAGCCGCTTTGCTGCGGCGCACCATTGCCCCAAACGACTCGTCGCCATAACTTTTTTCGCTGTTATTGGCCTGGGGAGCTTGGTTGGCCAAGACCATCTCCAGATGGGTGGCCGGGTCAGACAAATCGATCTGAATCACCTTGAGCGAAGCGCCCTGCAGCAATTTGGAGTCGACCTGAACAGGTTTGGCAATCACAGAGCCAGGAAAACAACAGCTCAAGAAAAAGCTACTGATAAAGCCGAAAAGCAGAAAAAACAAGCCACCACCGAATAGATTGACCCCATCAACTGTGTGCCTCTTTTGCATATCGGCTTCCCTTCCAACTCAGTTGGCTCCAGTTTAGCGGTTTTGGAACCAGAGAGCCAGCTTAAGAGGGTTGTTTGACCAAGCGCAAATAAGGTTTCAGGGTTTTCCAGCCTTCTGGATACACATCCTGGGCTTCTGCGTCAGATACAGCAGGCACAATGATCACGTCTTCCCCATTTTTCCAGTTCACGGGTGTTGCCACTTTGTGTTTGGCCGTCAATTGCATGGAATCCAAGACGCGCAAAATTTCATCAAAATTGCGTCCCGTAGTCATGGGATAGGTCAGCATGAGCTTGATTTTTTTATCTGGCCCAATGATAAAAACCGAACGCACAGTGGCATTGGTCGCTGCTGTGCGGCCTTCAGATGTACCCGATTCATCAGCGGGCAGCATATTGTACAATTTGGCAATCTGCAGATCGGTATCGCCAATCATGGGGTAATGAACAGTGGCACCCTGGGTTTCTTCGATATCTTTGGCCCATTCGGCGTGGTTTTCAACCGGATCAATGCTCAAGCCAATGATCTTGGTATTGCGTTTGGCAAATTCAGGTTCCAGTTTGGCCATATACCCCAATTCGGTGGTGCAGACAGGCGTAAAATCTTTGGGGTGAGAAAACAAAATCGCCCAACTGTCGCCAATCCATTCATGAAAGTGCAGGGTTCCCTGCGTGGTTTGAGCGGTAAAATCCGGGGCTGTATCGTTGATTCTTAAAGACATATGTGGTATCTCCTCGATTATTCTTTCTCTGATTGTCTGATAGATTCAGTCGCTGGTTTGCACAAGAGACGATCCGCTGAAAAACGGCCAGCACCTGTCGCCATTAAAGTAACAGCGGGAATCAGAAACAGCAGGGCAGGTTCCTTTTTATTCAGGGGGTCGGCAGCATGGGCGATAAAAGCGGCAACACACATGGTAATAAACCAATTCAAGGCCGCAAAGCGGGTGGCCAAGCCCAACATAATCAGCCCAGAACAGACCACTTCGGCAAAGATGGCCAACAACAAACTGGCTCCGGGGCCAATCCCAAAGGGATCGAGAAATTGGCTGGACAGGGTCTCATATTTGGCCAATTTGCCCATGCCATGGCCGAGCATCAGCCAGCCAAGGGTCAGGCGCAACCAGAAAAGGCCCAGGTCCTGTAACAATTGGTAACGTGTGGGGGTCATCAGACGGGTATAAACGGTGTTTAAAGGGCGAATCATTGCATCAATCTCCTAGCTCTTACCCTAATCGGTTTCGAGTGGGAATGTCAATTGATCAAATTGACTTACAACAGCAATCCCCCCTTTTCCCTGTACACCCGCCTCCAGGCCTGCTAAAATCCCAACCAAACAAGAGAGTGCGCTATGTCTGAGTCAGATTTGTTTTCCTGTCCCCAATGCCACCGCGCAATCTTGCCCGGCGACCAGTTCTGCGCGGGCTGTGGTTTTTTGCTGCAAAGCAATGCCACCCCCGAGGCCCAGGCCGCCAACGCCTCTTTTTGGAGTGCCAAGCCCCTCGATCAATTTCAAGCCCTGCTCTCGCGCCACCGCTTGATCACAGGCCTCGCGGCCCTTGGTCTGCTGCTGATTCTGGGCGTTTTTAGCCTCTGGCGGCCCTGGCAAAAAGCCGCAGAAGCGCCAAGCCCGATTGTCTTTTCAGCCACACCGAGTCCGGTTGAAAATCCGACAAACAGCCCCAGTGGCGAGACAAATCTCAATGGCGTCTCTGCAGCAGCAGAAGTGGCCAAAGATCTCGCTCCCACTGCTTCTCCGCGCTGGAAAACCGCCCAAGGCCTGCTCAATATCCGCAGCAAACCCTCATTGCAAGCGGAGGTGCTGATGCGCCTGCAGGGCGGCGAAATATACACAGGCACCGGCAAAACAGAAATGGCAGAAGGCCATACCTGGATCGAACTCCAGATCAACGAAAAAGAGCGGGGCTGGATCAGCGCTCAATTGCTCAGCGCTGTCGCAGTCCCATCAAATACCCCCGCCTCAGTCTCTTCCAGCAGTCCCAAGAACGCGCAAACGCCTTTACAAGCGTCTACACAAACATCCCCAGAGCGTTCAGCCGGACGCATGTTGAACCACGAAAAACTCTCGGGCTGGATTCTCGGAGAGCCTGCCGACCGGCAGCGCACGGCCTTGGCCATGACCCGGCTGATGTTTCCCACAGACCCAGCAGAGCTGCTGAATAAAAAAGCCATTTTGCTCGAAACCTGTATTACCGGCTCAGCAGAAGATATCTCGATCAAGAACCACGAGGTGGCCCAAATTGGGGCGATTTGCGCACTTTTATTGGGTTGGCAAGAAAAAGAACAGGTCAGTCCTTCCACCCAGCCTTAAAAATCCTGCTTGCGACTGTATTAAATCGCCACAGCGGGGGTATAATCAGATCAAGTAGTCAAAAGAGAGGCACACAAGGAAATGCTGGATTTCCAAGCGCTGGCTTCTGCCCGGCAGGAAGCGGGAGCGCGCGATCAGGATCGTCAGAAACGCTCAGAGGAGCTCTACAAAAGAGCTGTGGCGTTTTTGGCGCAATTTCAGCAGAGTCAGTACACGCAAAAAGCCTTACTCAAGCAAGCGGCCACCTTGCTGCACGAATCGCTTTTGCTCAATAACCGCAACCCCTATGCCTATCTGTGTTTGGGCTATATTTTCTTTGTACTCAACGATCTGCCCCGCACACACCGCTATCTCAACGCAGCTCGCCGACTCAGTCCCAACCTGCCCGAAGCCCGACTTTTGCAAGAATGCCTTGCATCCTGAAGGAGATTAGCAATGACAACCATATTCAACGGATTGCCCCACAACCCCTACGCCAACCAGGGGAATTCGGACAAACCCGGAGTGAACCATGAAGCCACCCAGGCAGCTCAGCAAACGGGTGCAGTCGGAAATGTCAACGCCCCCCAAACAAAACCCGAAGTCACGCAACCCAGCGATCGCTACGAACAAGAAGCGGATCATGTGGCAGCCTCGGTATTAAGCCTGCCCGACACCCAGACCATTGGGTCAGATATTCAAGCCATCGATGCCCAGTTTATCGATCCCGGCAATGCCCAAACAGCGGCACCGCTGCTGCAATTTTTAACCACCGAGGGTTCTCAACCCCGAGGGCTGGTCTTGCCCGAAGCCAGCCGAAATGAATTGCCCCCCGAGATCAACTCCAACCCCAATCCTGGTAAAGACCCCATGCTGGAGCTGATCGAAGGCATGAAAGCCTCTCTGCGCCAAGTCGGCAATTAAACAATCCCATTTCAAACGGCCTCCCTCTGGTATACTGCCTCCCCGGCTATACTGCTGAAGGAGGCCGTTTTATGTTGAACTTGCACCGCCTGATTGGCTTTGTCTACCGCAAAGTTGACCAACTCAGTCGGCCCTTTATTTTTAACCGCCAGAAGAAACAGATCCTGGCCAAATACCCCCAGTTGCGGCCCGTGATGGAGGCCTTTGAGCGGCGTTATATCCGTGTGCAATATGGCGCCCACGATATCTCGCTGATGGAGCGCATTCACCGTAAAATCGCCCAAGACGAACGTTATATCTACGGAGCCACTCCCTGGGTGGCTCTGCTGCGCCTAACCGAAAAGCTGGAGCTTCGGCCTGATGAGGTCTTTGTCGAACTCGGCTGTGGCACGGGGCATTTTTGCTTTTTTATGCAGCAGGTCTTTGGCATTCAAGCGATCGGCCTGGAAGCGCTAAACACCTTTATTCTCAACGCCAAAGAGATCATGACAGAACTCTCAGAACCACCATACAATCTGCATTTTGAGGGCTTGCAATTTCACAACCTGGACTTTTTGCACTTCAATTTTTCGCGCGGTACACTCTTTTACGCCGCTTGGACTTGTTTTCCTGTAACCCTGCGTGAGGCGATTCTGGACAAGTTCTTTAAAGAATGCAAGCCCGGCACACGCCTCTTGGTATTGACCCACACCCTGGAGGATCCCCGGCTGGAATTGCTTAGCGAGGTGGAGACCTTTTTCTCCTGGGGCAAAGACGTGGCAAGGCTTTACCAAAAGCGGGAATAGCCGCTAGGCCAGCATGTCCTGCAATTCAGGCAAGGCACAATCGCCGCAGCCTTTGGGGGGGCCGGCCTGCAACGCCTTGTGGGTGGCCTGCAACGCCGTTCGCACCCCTTCTTCAATCACGGGATGGTAAAAAGGCATCTCCAATAGGGCATCGATCGTGAGCTGCTGCTGATGGGCCCAAGCCAGCAAATGGGCCAGATGTTCGGCACGCGGGCCAATCATCTCAGCGCCAAGCAAGCGGCGTGTGCGGTAATCCGCGTAGATCCGCAGCAGCCCTGCATTTTCGAGCATCACCCGGCTGCGGCCCTGGTTGGCAAATGAGACCTCACCGATCGCAGTACAAGAAAGATCCAGCTGATCATAGCGTTGACCGATCATAGCCACTTGGGGGTGGGTAAAGACCACCGCCAGGGGTGAACGGCGGTGGCCGGGTTGAATTTGTGGCCACATCGCCGCATTGTGACCAGCAATCCGGCCTTCATCCGCAGCTTCATGTAAGAGCGGGCGATCGCTGTTCACATCTCCCGCCAAAAACACCGGCAGATCTCCCACTTGCATCGTCAGCGCATCAAAATGGGGCACACCTTGTGTATTCACCGTCAGGTCCAGATTTTCCAGGCCCAAATTGCCCAGATTGGGTTTGCGCCCAGTTGCAGCCAACACACAATCAAAGCTTTCGCTGACCAGAGTACCCGCTTCTGAGCGGTATGTCACGCTTACCCCCGCTTCGGTGCGCTCTACCTTTTCGACCTGGGCATCGGGCTGAAAGGGAAATTCGGCAGCAAAGAGGCGAATGGCCTCGGCTTTGACCAAGGGGTCATTGAGTCCAGCTACACCTCCACGGGCCCCCAAAAGGTGGATACGTACGCCGAGTTGGTGCAAAGCTTGGCCCAGCTCCAGACCAATAATCCCGGCCCCAAAAACCGCGACCGAACGCGGCAAATCTGACCAATTAAACAGGGCCTCGTTGTCCACCAAGCGATCCCCCAAACCCTGCAAGAGAGGGGGCAACAAAGGGCTCGAACCCGTCGCTATAACCACAGTTTTGGCTTCAATTTGGATCTCTTCCCCCACTTGCAGCAAATTCGGTTTGAGAAAACGGGCGTAGCCCTGCAGGCGCTGGTCTGCAGGAATATTTTCAACCCCTTCTAGCACAAAGCCCACAAAGCGGTCACGTTCACTGCGCACCCGTTGCATCACAGCTTGGCCATCGATCCGATTGAGAGAAGCCTCCACCCCAAAGGTTGGGGCCAGACGCACGCTGCGAGCGGAATCAGCGGCAGCAATCAAGAGTTTGCTGGGCATACAACCGACCCGCGCACAGGTTGTACCATAGGGGCCCCCTTCGATCAAAAGGGCATGGGCCCCAGCCCGCGTGGCTTCCCGCCAAGCAGCCAGCCCGGCTGTACCGCCACCGATCACCGCTACGTCTGTCTGATATACCTTCATGGTAAAAACCTCTCTCTCGTTTATTTCTGGCCTAAAAAGGCTGCCAAATCGTCGGCCCCACCAATATGGCGTCCCCCAATAAAGATCTGAGGGGTGGTGGCTTTGCCCGTAATCGCTTCAATCGAACGGGTGGTCACACGGTCATTGAGTTCAATTTCTTCAAAGGCCAGGCCACGGGCTTTGAGCATATTTTTGGCACGGGCACAGTGGGGGCAACCGGCACGGCTAAGCAGCGAGATATACTCAGGAGTTTTGGCTTCGGGATTGATAAAGTTCAACATGGTGTCGGCATCGGAGACCTCAAAGGGATCTCCAGGTTTTTCGGGTTCAAGAAACATCTTTTCAATCACGCCGTCGCGCACCAGCATCGAATAGCGCCAAGAGCGTTTGCCAAAACCAATCGCACTTTTATCTACCAGCAGGCCCAAGGCCTCGCTAAACTCACCATTGCCATCGGGCAAAAAGCGGATTTGTTCAGCGCTTTGGTCTTTTTTCCAGGCATCCATGACAAAGGCATCATTGACAGACAAGCAGACAATTTCATCCACGCCATTTTCACGAAAGACGGGGGCAAGCGCATTATAACCGGGGACATGGGTGCTGGAGCAGGTGGGGGTAAAGGCCCCCGGCAGCGCAAAGACCACCACCGTTTTACCCGCAAAGACATCATCGGTCGAGACATCGAGCCAATTGCCTTCGGGGGTACGGGTTTTAAACACGACCTGGGGAACTTTTTGACCTTCACTGTTTTTCATCTTGGGTATCTCCTTGGTTTGTATACGTTTTGAGTTTAGTATGCGGGAGATTCATTAATAAGTCAAATCGTTTATTATTTTATTTTCAATAGGCAAAAACGATTAAACAATGCAAAAAAGAAACAATCAGCGATACGTCGAGAGAAGAATAAAAAAAGAACAAAAACGCCTAAATTTAGTGTTTACAAGCGTGAGCGTCTACGGCCACCAGCTGTCCTGTCAGCGCCGCTTCTGTGGGAATCTCGGAATAGATCACGGCGTGGGCTTGACGATGCAGGTATTGATTGAGCAAATGGCCCGAGACCAAAGACAAAGCCCCACAGACAGCCAGAATCATTTCATATGTTTCAAACCAAGGCATCCGGCTCAGGGCAATCAAGGTGGCTGCCACACCCCAAAAAGCAAAAACAGCCGAACGGCGGTGATGGGCATAGCCCGAAAAAAAAGACCAGGCAGCCAAGGTGAGCGAAAAACCCAAAAAGATCGTTTCAAGCAATTCGTTCATGAGAAAACCCAATCCCACCAGCGGCAAAGCCACGAGCAAAAGCGGCTGCAGTGCACAGTGCAAAGCACAGACCAAAGAGAGGCTGGCGCCAAGCTGGTCCACATGTTTAAGCGAACGGTCTGGGAGAAGCATTTTCAAAAAACAGGTTTCCTGTGGGTAAATGGGGTTATTTAAGTATAGTGGGATCGACAAGTTAAATGCAAGCGGCTTGCATTTTCTTTTTCATACGCGGGTCTGATGTGCCCTGGGGCACATGTATTTTTGCAAATCGGGGTACAATGTAGCTAACTGTTCCATTTGCTCTAGATTCGTATCAAGCAGCTTGAGCATGATATAACTGTAGAAAGCAATTGCCCGGCTTAAAGACGGGATTTGCAATGGAAAATACCAAATTGGGAAATCTGGTTTGATTTAGGTATGCCGATAACGACTAGCGAATCCGTTCAAAAACTCTGCTCTTTGGCCGTTCAACAAAACCTGGCCTCCGCCTCTCAGCTGGCCATGGCTGTTCAGACGTATATCCTCATGAAAATCGAAGCCCTGCAGTGCAATTACCTGCTGGAGCACGACAGTGGCCGTCTGTTGTTGAGAGACCGTACAGCCAACGACCCCAATACCAATGCCATGGACGAATGGGCCTCTTTTGACATGCCCTCCCCCGCTTTTCAAGGCGACTGGGTGGCTTATGCCTCCAACAAAGTGGCCCTGTTTAACGACAAAGGCCTGTTTACAGGTGTACAAGATCGCGGCAGATCCGAGATCACCCCCAGCTTCAAAGGGGGCTATGTCTGGCTCAAGAACCAGGCCTACCAGATGAATATGCTGCTCAACACCATGATTCCCACCAATCAGATCCAGCGCGGCCCCTACGACTTTTTTATTCCCCCCAACCAAAACAGCGGTATTTTTCTGATGGATCGGGCCGCAGGCACGCTGACCATGGCCGACTTTGCCTTGAGCCAAACCACTGCCCAATTGCAGGTTCGCGATCCTGGCAGCAAAAAAGCGATCAACGTGGCCTATTCGCAACAGACCAAAACCATGTATATCACCGACCACCAAACCCCGGATATTCTGGTGATCAACCCCGCCAATCGCCAAAAAGAGCGGATCTACACCGAACACGGCATTTTGGGCAATCTGACCCTCGACGATAAACTCGGTCTGATCTTCGCCGTTTTGGCCGATGTCAGCAAAGAGCCCGCCGTCATGATCTTCTCCATGCAAGACTACTCCCACCAGGGCACCATTTTATTGCCTGGCAAGCGCTTCAGCGAAGTGGATGATCCCTGTGATCTGATCGCCATCAGCCCGGATCGCAAGAGTCTGATGGTCATGACCTATACCGACGAAGGTGCGCTCTTTACGCCGATTATCTCCCAGATCGACATTGCCAAAAAGCAATTGATCAAATCCAATAAACTCAGCCAAGAAGACAAACCTGTGGGTTTTGCCTTCCTCCAGCCCGAAGTCAAGATCGGCAATGTCGTCACGTTTGACAAACTCTTGGTTGACAAAGGCATTATTCACAAGGTTCAAATGGCCTCTTTGCTGCGCCAAATGGACATGCTCGAAAAAGAAAAAGACAAGCCCCTGCTTGATCAGGATATTGAAACGGCCATGTCGCATATCCAGGGCAATTTCTCCAACGAAGAAATTGAAACGGTCACAGAAATCACCAAAGAAACCGTCAACCAAATGGCCCAAGACAGCTTCTTTGAGTGGCAGGGCCGCAGCGATATGAAGGCCGAAGAAAAACAGGTTTTTGTCGAGCGCCTGTCTCAGGTCAAGGCCGATCCCAAGGTTTCAAAAACCAATGGAGTTTTTGTCTTAAATTGGATCAAGGGGCTGATGGGCTAGAGTCACGCCATGACGCAGAGTATTAACGAAATCCAAGACAGCATTGTCGACGACTTTGCTTTTTTTTCCGACTGGTCGGAAAAATACGAACACTTAATTGAACTCGGGCTTGAATTGCCGCCCCTGGATCCTGAGCACAAAACAGAGGCCAAACGGATTCTGGGTTGCCAGTCCAATGTCTGGCTCAACGCCGAATACGATGCCACTCAGGGCACGATGATCTACACAGCCGACAGCGAAGCCATGATTGTCAAAGGACTGGTCAGCTTGCTGATTCGCCTGCTCTCGGGCCAAAAACCGGCAGCGATCTTACAGGCTGAGCTGAATGTCTTTCAGCGCATAGGACTCGATCAGCACCTCTCAGGCACGCGCTCCAACGGTCTGGTCGCCATGATTCGCGATATGAAACGCTATGCCGCGGAATCTGCCGCCACCGAGGTCAAGGCCTGAACTCAGGAATCGAGATCTGGAGGCAAAGGCACGCTGTCTTTGAGTGCTTCCAGTAAAAAGGGGTGAAAATGCCCATTGCTGGCGAGGGCCTCGCCGCCATGAATCGTGCGTTCGCCCCGCCAGTTTGTAAACAAACCGCCGGCCTCTTCTAGAATCGTAAGCAAAGGCGCGTTGTCCCACGGACTCATGCGCGGTTCGAGCACCATCTCGGCTTTGCCTGTGGCCACCTGCACAAAGGAATAACAATCACCCCAATTGCGAAGCCCTTGCACTTGCTCCACCAAAGCATCCAAGCCTTGCCAGCGTTTTTGAATCAAATTCAGGTCGTGGGCCAAGAGCAGAGCCTGATCGCAGTCTTTCACCTGCGAAACATGGCAGGGCCTGCCATTGAGTGTGCAGCCGCCCCCCTGATAAGCGGCCACCAGTTCATCCAAGACCGGCAAATAAATCACGCCCACCACGGGCTCACCCATGACTTCCACCCCCACTTGCACCCCATAGAGCGGAATCCCACGCGCAAACGAACGGGTACCGTCAATCGGATCGAGAATCCAGCGAATCGGGTCACTGCCGGGCTGTTCTCCGTATTCTTCGCCCAAAATGGCGTGGTTGGGAAAAGCCTGGTTGATGATCCTGCGCAGGGTGCGTTCAGCCTCGCGATCCGCGACGGTCACGGGGGAATGATCGGCTTTCCACTCGACATTAACACCTGTATTAAAATGGGCCAAGGTCTGTCGGCCAGCGACCCAGGCCGCTTCACAGGCCACTTCGAATAGATCTTGATAACTGGGCAAAGGCATAGAGGACTCCTTACTGGCATGAGTTTATGGCAGTTTACCATTTAGACTCTTTACCCTTTTGGCAGCAAGCCCCATAAAGACATTTGACAGGGATGCGATAATAGACATATCCCGTTGCGCAGAGGTTTGTATGGCAGATACCCATTCAAAAAAGAGTTTGTATTTTTTCAAGCAGCACAGCCAAGAGAAGGGAATTTCTTCTGGCATGCTCTGGATGTTATTGGCCTTGTTTTTGGTTTTGGGGGTGGGTGCTCTGCTGCTCAGACCAGCTTCAATACCACCCAAAAGCACAGTTCAAGCCCCCCTTAAGACATCATCCGAACCCCATGCGTCCCATGCGTCCCCCTTTCGCTTGAGAGCTTCTCCGGTACCAGGCCAAGCCTTTGAGGTCCAGGTTCTGAGCAAAGTCGCGACCAACGACTGGCTGACGTTGGTTCCCGCCGAGGCCCCAGAGCAAGATTGGGGATCCCAATTTTTTCTTGAAAAGGGTGACGTGGCCGCCTTCCAAACACCGCAAACCCCTGGGCGCTATGAATTGCGCCTCTACCGCAACTGGCCCAGCGGCGGAAGCCAGGTGCAGGAACGTCTGGCGTTTGAGATCCCCGGCCAAGCACCTGCCACAGTTGCCAAGCCTTGGGTCGTAGATATCAGCAAAGAGCTCACATACACGGGAGATGATCTGCCCAGCAATTTGAGCTGGGGACAAACCTCTTTTGCCACAGACAGCCAAGCCGCTGAAAAACTTCAAAATGAACCCCCTGCTGCGGGCCCCAAACTCTATGGGTATTTTCGCCTGGGCAACAGCGCAGACCCCATTTACAGTTTTCTGATTCAAGACCATAAATTTTACCTCGACCGCAACAATAACGAAGATCTCAGCGATGACGGCGCTCCCAGTCCCGATGGTTCAGGTTCAGTGGCTTTAGAGGTCGATCTGATCGACAGCGACGGACAGCACCGCAAAAGTCCCTATCAGATTTGGTACTTTTTTAATGCCCATATGAACGGTTATCGCTTCTACGCCCGCTGTTTTTATGCGGGCGAACTGAGCCTAAACGGATTGACGATCAAAGCCCTGGCCTTTGAAAGCCAGAATCACAATGGCATGTGGCGAGACGATGGCCTCTGGCTGGATTTAAACCGCAACGGGGGCTTTGACAAGGATGAACATTTTGCCCACCATGATCGCGTTCCGATTGGCGCAGGCATCTTTGATCTGCACTTAAAGCACCCCTAAATGGGTGGGCTGTTCGCGCAAAAACAGCTCCATCTCTAAACAGTCAAAATAGACCCCATCGAGTTTGCGAAAATGGCGAATCACGCCAATTTCTTCAAAACCGAACTTGCGATAGAGCCCAATGGCTGCAATATTGCTGGTAAAGACCAGCAACTCGACCTTTTCAAGCGCGGTCTGTTCACGGGCATGTTTGAGGGCGGCTTCGAGCAATTTTTGGCCCAGGCCCAACCCGCGTGCCTCGGGCAGCAATCCCATGCCCAAAAATCCTCTGTGAGCGAGGCGGGGATTGCCCGCTGCTGAAATATCTGCCCAGCCCAGTACCCGTTCACCGCTTAGGGCATAAAAAACCGGCATATTGAGGGCCAACATGCGCATCTGAAAGGTCGCCAATTGCTCTTGGCTTGGCGCTTCGGTCATTTCAATATACATCCGCTCGCGGGCAACAAGATCCAAAGTGGCGCAAAAAGCGGGCAAAAGCGCGGGCCGGGCGTAGACAATCGCAACGCCTGCGGGATCGATGGTTTCAGCGTCGGTCATTGAGTTGGATGTTCCAGGGTTTAAGCCCCACAACCTCACCATAGAGGTCATAGTCATCAGCGTCTTCGATGCGCACGCGCACCCGATCGCCAATTTTAATCGAACCAGCAGGCAAAGCACGGGCTTCGGGGGTTTCGGCCAAATCGCCATGTACACAAAAGACCTGGCCGTCGATTTCTGGCGCATCGGCCCAACTGCGGCCAATCAACTGGCCTGCCTCTTCATTATAATCGTCGATCACAACGTCGATCTCAGTGCCCACACGGGCCGCCAGTTTGCGCGCCGAAATGGTCTGCTGAACGGCCATAAAACGTTCGTAGCGCTCATCTTTGACGTCTTCGGGCACCAGATCGCCAAAGCCTGTGGCATCGGCTTCGGGCACCTCTGAATAGGTAAAACAGCCGACCCGGTCCAATTGGGCCGCTTCGAGAAAGTCCAACAGCATTTGGAAGTCTTCTTCAGTCTCACCGGGAAAGCCGACAATAAAGGTCGAACGCAACACAATCTCGGGGCAAATTTCGCGCCAGCGTTGCACATATTCAAGCTGTTGAGCCGCACCCGGACGGCGCATGCGGCGCAAGACCGCCGGGCTGGCATGCTGAAAGGGCACATCAAGATAGGGCAGAATTTTGCCCTGGGCCATCAATTCCACCAATTTCTCAACAAAGGGATAGGGGTAGACATAATGCAAACGCACCCAGGCGCCGGTTTCGCCGAGCTGGGTGGTCAAATCGACCAAATGGGCGGGAATTTCCTGGCCCAGAAAGGTGCTGCTGCGGTGGCGCAGGTCCACACCGTAGGCGCTGGTATCTTGGGCAATCACCAGCAATTCACGGGTGCCACTGCGCAAGAGCCGCCAGGCTTCACCCAGCAGATCTTTGCTGTCGCGGGAGACCTGTTTGCCCCGCAATTTGGGAATAATACAAAAACTGCAGGTGTGGTTGCAACCTTCAGCGATTTTGAGATAGCTAAAATGGCGCGGCGTGAGTTTGACCCCGGCTTCGGGCACCAGGGCCGTGTGGGGGTTTTGGTCGGGGGGAATCAGCTCATGAATCGCGTGTAATACCGCGTCATCAGCCATAGATCCGGTAATGGCGTGCACACGTGGATAGCGTTCGAGAATGGTTTCGGGGCGCTCACCCAGACAGCCTGTGACGATCACTTTGCCTGTGGCGTCCATGGCTTCGCCAATCGCCTCTAAAGATTCTTCGATCGCGGGGGTGATAAAGCCGCAGGTATTCACGATCACTGCATGGGCCTCTTCGTAAGTGGGAGCCACTTCATAACCTTCGGCCCGCAGTTGGGTGAGAATACGCTCACTGTCTACCAAAGCCTTGGGACAACCGAGACTGACAAAGCCGACTTTTTTAATTGCAGGGGGGGAATTTTTTGTTTTTGCCATGTGAGCTATTATAACAGTCACAAGGCCTCAGGCGGCAGCAAGAGCGCTCCAAGATTAATTTTTGTCTAAATCGCTTTAAAGAAACACAAGATCAGCGGGCATTTAACTGACAGAGGAAGTAATACAGACATTTTAAATACAATCACTTTCGGAGGATTTTATGGGAGATATGCAAGTTTCAGGTAATGCCATGATCAAAGCCAGCCCTGAGGCTGAAAACGGAATTAAAAAAGCGGGGCAAGCCGCAGGCAAATTCCTGGGCAATCTCAAAGATTCCCTCTTTGGTAAAACAGGCAAAAGCATTTTGGCCGGTGCAGCAGCGGGTGCCTTGGTCGGCGCAGTTGTCCCCGGTGGCGCTATTCCAGGCGCAATTATCGGTGGAACCATTGGTTTGGGAACGGCTGCTTATGCCAAAGCTTCCGCAGAAGGTAAAAAAGGCATGGCCGCCCTGACGGCTGCCAGCACAGGTGCCTTGGCTGGACTGGCCTTTGGTCTACCGGGCCTGCTCGTCGGTGGGGTGGCTTATGCCTTCGCCAGTGGCGCAGCACAAAACGCAGCCAAAAAAGTCGGTGAATTTATGTCTAAAAATGCCGACAAAATGGTGGCAACTGCCGCCCCACAACAATAATGGCAGGTCTCAGCCTGGTTGAGTTGATCGACGCTTTTCACAAGCAAGAAATCTCAGCCGAGGACTATCTGGTTGGACTCGATCGCCAGATTCACAATGCCAGCCGCAAATTGGCAGAACTCGACAAACAGCAAATCGCAACAGCCGATCAGGCCCTCTGGCAGGAAGAACTCCTGCCGGGCCTGCAGGCTGCATACGAAGGTTTGATCGGGGCAGCTGAAGAGGCCAAACTCTATGCACAAAACCGCAAAGACGAAATTTTGCACGGGGTCGGCATTTTGATCGTGGGTGTGGATCAGATCATGGAATTTGTGGCCATCCGTTCGGGTCTGGCCTCGGCCCCGACCCAAGCCCTTTTGAATCAGGCCCTGGATCCCCAAAGTGATGGTTTGGCTTTGGCCAATCGCCCCGTGAAGGGTTCAGCAGAGTCTGAGGTCGCTTTTTTGGATTAATCCCAAATAAAAAAATCAGGCAACCCGGCGTTGGCGGCGGTCCAAACAGCGATACTGAATGGCCTCCGCCACCTGGGTCAGCTCTATTTTTTCCGCTCCCACCAAATCTGCCATTGTGCGCGCCAATTTGAGAATGCGATCATAGGCCCGAGCGCTCAGCTGCATCTGTTGCACGGCCTGTTGCAATAATTGCCGCGAGGGCGGATCCAATTCACAGTATTTGCGAATCTCCAAAGCCTGCATCTGGGCATTACATTTGATGGCAGAGCCTTGAAATCGCTCGGTCTGTCGCTGGCGCGCAGCCAAAACCCGCTCACGCACCTTGGCCGAGGGCTCTGCTTGCGGCGGAGTCAACAATTCCATCGCTTGCAAGCGAGGCACTTCCAGATGTAAATCGATGCGATCAAGCAAAGGGCCTGAGAGCCGGTTCATATAGCGTTCAAGCTGACCGGGCGTACACTGGCAGGCCTGCAGAACATCTCCAGCATAGCCACAGGGGCAGGGATTCATTGCGGCGACCAGAATCACATCTGCTGGGTAGACCCAGGCTCCTTGGGCCCGTGAGAGGGTCACCTGGCGATCTTCGAGCGGCTGGCGCAAGACCTCCAGCACTTCGCGACGAAACTCCAAGAGTTCATCGAGAAAGAGCACGCCATTGTGGGCCAGCGATATTTCACCGGGACGGGCAAAACGCTGCCCGCCCAGCAGGGCTGCCAAGGTAATGGCGTGGTGGGGGGCCCGAAAGGGTCGGGTTTGAATCAGGCCCTGGGGAGCAGCTTGGGAAAGCCTGCCCGAAATACTGTAAAGGGTGGTGGTTTCGAGGGCTTCTGTCGGTGTCAACGGCGGCAAAATACCCGGCAGACGCCGGGCCAGAAGGGTCTTACCAGAACCCGGTGGCCCCATCATCAAGAGATTGTGGCCTCCGGCAGCAGCAATTTCCAGCCCCCGTTTGGCATAGATCTGCCCTTTGACATCGGCAAAATCCGGGCCTGAATCCGAGCCAGAAGTGGGTAAAAAAGCAAGCGTAGAGAGCGAAGCCGCCCGACAGGGAGCAAAGACTGAAGGCTGAGCCAATATTTTCACGGCCTCCTGAAGCGAATCCGCAGCATAGACTTCGAGCCCCTCGACCAAAGCCGCTTCTGCGGCATTGGCCCGAGGTACCAACAAATGGGTTTTGCCTGCACGCAAGGCAGCTTGGGCAAAAGCCAGCACGCCATAAACCGGGCGCAAAGCGCCATTGAGCGACAATTCCCCCATCATCACCCACTGATCGATGGTGTTACAGACCACCTGCTCCGATGAAAGCAAAACCCCCACGGCGACGGCCAGGTCAAAGACCGGACCGGTTTTACGCGTATGGGCCGGGGCCATATTGACCGTGATTTTTTGGGCCGGAAACTGAAATTCGGAATTGCGTACGGCACTGCGCACCCGTTCACGGGCCTCTTGAACAGCGGTATCGGGCAGCCCTACCAGCGTCATACCAGGCAAACCATAGGCCAGATCAACCTCAACCTCGACAATATACCCCATCACACCCGAGATAGCTGCACTACAAACTGTTGATAACATAAGCAAACCTCTTTAAAACAGAACGTTTAGCCATCTTATCAATCAAAAGCACTGTTAATTGAGTGTTAAAGCCACAAATCCGCATCTTTTGTTCATAAGGCGTTAATAAACACACAAAAAAAGACCCTCAGAAGAAGAGGATCTTATCTGTAAAAGCCGATTTGTAGCAGGCTTAAAAAAACCTGCCCAAAGACTTAAAGAGCGTTGCTGACGGTCAGACGCACTTTGGAGCTGCGGCGACCTTTGGGATCATTTTTGCGCTCAAAGGTTACTTCGATTTCGTCACCACTGGTGGGAGCACCTTGATCAGGCACCCATTGGAAATCAATTTTGGCAGCGGCAATATCCAATGTACGCAGCTGAACCGAGTTCACTTTGCTCACACCATCAACGACCAGGGGAACCGTGGAGGGACCCATTTTGACCTGGAGGAACTGGTAATCAGCCAGCACACCCAGACCTGAACCGGTGATGCTGAAGTTATAGCTGAAATCTGCATTTTTATTGGCAGTGGCAGCCGTGACTTGGGCGTCAGCATTGGGATCAGCGACCGGAGTCGAGATCGGGGCAGGGGTGCCCGCAGGACCTGGGGTAATGGCGGGAGCCGGGGTTGCGGTCACTGCAGGGGCAGGGGTCGCTGTTGCCGTCGGGGTAGCCGTGGGGGATGGGCTGGGTTTGACAGCATTGGGATCGGGGCCGCAAGCCACCAGGGACAGGGCGAGATTAACGCTTGCTGCGGTCAGTAGTAATTTTTTCATGCTCATTTTCTCCTTGCAAATCGTGTCTTTCACTATGATTTGGTTTGTATTTTGATTTTCGGCGCTTTTAGCGTTTCTTATAAACACTGTAGTATACCTAACTTTGTCGGGATCGTCATCCTGTAACTCAGGAAGCACCTCCTTGAAGTTTCTTGAGTTGGGCCTCTGCCTTGGCCAGAAAGGCTTTCTGGTTGGGCTTGCCTTTGGCTGTCTGGATATAGTTTTTCCAGGTTTTCACAGCCTCGGATTTCTGATTGTTCTGCTCATAAATTTGAGCCAGATTGTAGAGCGCACTCAAATGGGTGGGATGCCATTTGAGGGTTTGCTGATAAAACGAGATGGCCTTGGGTATTTGATTTTGGTGTTCATAGATCATCGCCAAGCCATAAAATGCACTGGAATCCTGGGAATTAATCGCCAAAACTTTGTTAAAATAAGTTTCCGCTTCGGTATATTTTTTTTGCCGATCGAGAGCATAGCCAATGTTCAGCAAAAAATCTTCCCGTTCAGGATAAGCCACAGTCAAAATTTTGAAATAGTCTACCGCCGCTGAATATTGGCCTTCGGCAAAAAAGAGCGGTGCCGCTTTTTCTTTCAGATCCATTTGATCTGGGTAGCGCTTGATGCCTTCTTGGTAGGTTTTTAAGGCTTTTTTGGGCTGGTTCTGATGCTCATAACAATCTCCCACACGAAGATAGAGTTCCATCAGATCCATTTTACGCTCAAAGGCCAATTCTCCGGTCTCTGAGCATTTTTTCCACTGTTGAATAAAGGAATAAGAGATCGTCAGTTTGGCCAAAGCACTGCTGTTATTGGCGTCTTTGAGCTGCAATTGCTCATAGAGGGGAATGGCTTCTTCGAACTGATCTTTGGCAAAATAGGCATTTGCCTTTTCATATAATTGTTCTGCCGAGGGACTGCAGGCTGTCAAAAAACCGCCCACAAGCAGAAACATCAAACGTATGGGTTTAGATTTCATTGAGGCGAATCACCTGAAAGACTTTGCCATTTTTTTCAAGACGGGCAATATAACCCGAAGCCCGATAGGGGATCTCTTGGCCCTTTTTGAGCGATTTAAAATCCTCTAAATCGTTCCACTCCACCATAAATGTCGTGTTATCCAGCGTGACAAAGTGGACATCCATTGAGCCATATTCCAGATTGGGTTTCTTGCCAGCTTTTAATTCTGAGTCCAGATACAAAGCCACACGGATATTCGGTTCCA
This sequence comes from Candidatus Sericytochromatia bacterium, assembly GCA_018780035.1. Classification (GTDB taxonomy): domain Bacteria; phylum Cyanobacteriota; class Sericytochromatia; order UBA7694; family UBA7694. The sequence goes on along the minus strand of JADMKE010000016.1, from coordinate 328,498 downwards.
TGGCAAAATCCACGACTTTGCCTTTGCCCTTTTCAACACCACCGGGATCGAGATTGGCATTCTCACAGCCCACAAAGAGCAACAAGAGCAAAAGAAATGTTATTTTGATTCCTGACGATAAACGTGCTTGTAAATACTTCATACTTCAATGGTTCCTGTTATAAACAATTAACTTTGCTTTTCACCCAGACGCAGACGGTAATGCGCTTTATCTGAGAGATAAAAATTGCCTTTGGCGTCAAAACCAAAAGCCACGGGCTGAATTTCCATCACTTTTAAATCCACCAGCGAAAAAACATATTCACTGGTGCGTCCATTGCCAGCCACATCTTCAATAAAACCATTGGCCCGAATTCGGCGCAAACGGTTATTGCGAAAATCGACAAAATAGAGCAGACCGTCGGGCCCAATATTCAGCTCAGTGGGCTGATAAAAGTTGGCAAGCAGAGAATGAAAATTATCTCCGTTATACCCTTCTTGGCCAGAACCGGCATAGCGGTCCATGCGATCATTCAGTACCCGGCGAATGGTATTGGACTTACTCGTAAAATAAACGGCACCAAAATTATCAACAGCGAGATAGGTCGGGGCGTTGACGCGGGATTTATAAGCCAAATCGCCATCACCGCTGGTCTCACCGAGGGGAATCAAGGAGGGAACCTCATCAGTCAATTTGCCATCGCCATCGGTATCCACGACTTTGGTGTCTCTGATATATTGGCCTGCAATGGTCGTCATTTTGCCATCGGGGGTGACCTTGCGAATCAGATGATTGCCCGTGTCGGAAATATACAAATTGCCCTGCAGATCCAGGGCCACATCTGTGGGTTGACTCAGACTTTGCTCAGTGGCGGGGCCATCTCCGGTATAACCCTGACGGCCATTGCCAGCGACCACGGTGTGGGTAAAATCTTTTTTGTCCACTTTGATGACCCGATGGGAATTCTGTTCAACAATATAAAAGAAACCATTTTTGCGATCCAAAACCATGCCAGAAGGGGTGTCTAAATCAGTTTTGCGGACCCAAAAGAGCCGATAGTCAGGCACACTATTGGCATTGCTTGTCGATCGGGTCATTTCCGCCGTGACATAGACCAAGCGACCATTGGAGCGGTCCAGGATCCAAACATTGCCCTCATCGTCAGCTTCAATCGCACTGACATTTTCAGGCATCGACGCCAATTCTGCGCGGGTGCCATTTTCGGCCGTGCCGGGTGTTGCCAAACCCGCAATGGTTTTTAAACGGGCAAATTTAAGTTCGGGCAAAGCCAGCAGCGGCAGATCAGAACTGGCAGAAGGACTGGGGGTCGGAACAGCCGCAGTGGGCGTTGCCGTAGGCAGGGGAGAAGGGGTCGCAGTGGGCGTTGGCGTCGGTGCTGGGGGGGTAGGACTGGCTGAGGGAGTTACTGCGGGCGTTGGCGTTGCCGATGGGGCGACTGAACTGGCTGAAGGCGAGGCACTGGGAGTGTTTGTAACAGGGCTAACGGGTTGACAGGCGGCCAGAAAAAACAGCAGCACACCTGATTGAGCGAGTGTGGATGAGCTGAATTTTTGTGCCATAGTTTCTTTCCTGTTTAATTCGTCTATTTTCGAGAGACGCAGATCTGCCAGGGATTGTTCCGTATCTGGCAAAGCTGTCTGTTTTTCATTATGGATCATTTGTGGACTGAATGTCAGTGATTCAAGTCCGCCTGATACAATGAGATGCAAATCCCGATCATCATTGGAGAGCTATTATGCATTTTGCAACCCGTGCGATTCATGTAGGCCAAGCTGCCGACACAGCAACAGGCGCCACCATTGTTCCGATCTACCAAACTTCCACTTATACCCAAACAGACATAGGTGAACACAAAGGCTATGAATATTCCCGCACAGGCAACCCCACTCGCACGGCCCTGGAAAGTTGTTTGGCCAGCCTCGAAGAGGGTAAATACGGCCTGGCATTTGCCTCAGGCATGGCTGCAACCAGCAGTGTGATCTCTTTGCTCAATGCCGGTGACCATGTCATTGCTTGCAATGACCTCTATGGTGGCACCTACCGCGTTTTTACCAAGGTCTTTCAACGTCTGGGTCTGGGCTTTGATTTTGTCGACGCCCGTGACACAGACCTCATCCGAGCCGCAATTCGCCCCGAAACACGCATAATTTGGCTTGAAACCCCCACAAACCCCCTTTTGCGCCTCTATGATATTGCACAAATTGCCACCCTGGCCCGTGAACACAAGCTGATTCTGGTGGTTGACAATACCTTTATGAGTCCCTATTTTCAGCAACCGCTCACACTGGGAGCGGATCTCGTCGTTCACAGCACCACCAAATACCTGGGTGGGCACAGTGACGTGGTCGGGGGTGCTGTTTTGACCAACAATCAAGATCTTCACCAACAACTCCAATTTTTACAAAACAGCTTGGGCTCCGTGCCTGGCCCCATGGACTGCTGGCTCACTCTGCGCGGGATCAAAACGCTGGCTTTGCGCATGCGAGCCCATCAGGAAAACGCCCTGGTACTGGCTGAATACCTGGAAAACCATCCCAAGATCGCAAAAATCCACTATCCAGGCCTGCCCAGCCATCCCCAATATGACTTGGCCTGCAAACAGATGAGCGGATTTGGGGGCATGATCTCATTTGAAGTTGCCGGAGGGCTGGAAGCGGGTAAAACCGTGGCCCGCTCAACCCAGCTTTTCTCCTTGGCAGAAAGCCTGGGGGGCGTGGAATCACTGATTGGGCATCCCGCCACCATGACCCACGCCGCAATACCACCGCAACAGCGCCACGCAGTGGGGCTTTCGGATGGTTTGATTCGCATTTCGGTGGGAATTGAAGACCAAGCGGATTTAATCGCGGATCTGGCCCAGGCTTTGGAACGGGTTTAAGACGGCGGCCCACAAAAAAGGGAAAATGCGGGTGAGAGGACTTGAACCTCCACGCCCGAAGGCACCAGATCCTAAGTCTGGCGCGTCTGCCGTTCCGCCACACCCGCAATATTGCTATTCTAACACAGGCCTTTGAGCGAATCTAAGCAAGCAGGGGACTTTAAAGGCGAAAAAAGATCGGTGTTTTGTAAAAAAAGCGGTGCACGGGCAGACAGTAATTCTGGCCAAATTTTTCGATCGCTGTCTGCCTTTGCTCAGGGCTCATGGGCTTGGCATCCATCGGAACATCTTCGTCTTCACTGAGGGTCACACCCAAAAATTGGGCGTGGTCAATAATCTGAAAACGCGCACCCGCCTCATAATACTGCTGTAAATAATGGCCATCCAGATTATTCATGTGGGGGCTCGATCCCGGTGGCACAGGCCCAAAAGGCTGGGGTTGGCGGATTAAAACCGGATGTAAGTGATAACAATGGGCCACAAACTGGTATTCATCTTGGCGGGTATAGACATGGGAGGACCAAACGGTAAACAGTTCAGCATCGATAAAACTGGCCAAAAAATGGGGGTGGGGAAATTCATGAACCAAACGCAGGAGTTCAGCTGCAGAGAGGGCCAAATCCCCCCGTTTTCGCTCCTGAAAGAGCGCAGAATTTAGGGCAGATATATCCAATCTTAGTCCGGCAATCAGGGCGAGATCACAGTTCTGGGTTTGTTCTGCCAAAAGCGAAAAGGCCCCGGCAGAATAGAGATTATCTGCCGTTAAAGGCATCCAAGCCGCCCCATGCGCGCGGGCCAAAAGGGCCGCATCAGAATAACAGGCACTGAGCAAATCGTGTTTGTAAAAACGGTGGGGCAATGTACTGGGGGGCTCAAAAATATTCCACTGCAATTGCCAAACACTTTGCAGCATCTGCAGAGCGGGGTCCGCCTCCAGCGTTTGACGCCCCTCCTGGGTTGTATAAAAGAGAATGGCTGAATCCAAAGAAAAGGGCCCCGAGATCAGGTTGCCTGGAGCCATCAGCGTTGGCAAGGCCCAATCCAGAAAAATCCGAAGGTATTTTTCACCCCAAACCGGAAGTGCAATAAAGGTTTTCATGGCACTCAAGAAGAGTGCATGCGCAAAGGCACTTCCCGTGAAGAGGTGGGGGGAGTGCCACAACCACCACACCCAGAACCACAACCGGCTCCAGAGGCCGGTTTTCGTGTGCTGACTCTTTTAATCCGCAAAAACAAATAGGCACCTGAGACCAAAAGAATCGCTGTTATGGTGAGATTTTCAAACATGGATTCCTGCAAGCCATTGATATGATTTATAATACCATGATTAAAATTGATACAAACAAGCAGAATGCGCTCTGGCAGTGAATGTTTCCAATCTTTTTTTAACAACAATTTATCTGCTTTTTGGCCTTTCAGGCATAGCAGCCCTGATCTATGAATCTGTCTGGGCCCGCTATTTAAAACTCCTATTGGGACATGCTTCTTATGGTCAAATGCTTACGCTGGCCATTTTTATGGGGGGTATGGCAGCGGGATCTTTTTTGGGTGGAAAATATGTCCGAGCCCTCAAAAATCCCTTTTATATGTATGCCTTGGCCGAAGTCTTAATCGGCCTCGGCGGCCTGTTTTATCACCCGCTCTTTAAAGCCGTCAACGCAGGCATTTATCAATTTGGCCCCTACTTCAAAGGTCTGCCCGGAGGACTTTCACTACTCAAATTAGTGGCAGCCTTACTGATAACAGCACCTTGGGCGATCTTATTGGGCATGACCTTTCCCTGCTTGGCTGTGGGGTTGATCTCAATCCTCGGGGATGGCGGCAAACGCTCCTTGCCAAGTTTGTACTTTACCAATTCATTGGGGGGGGCCCTCGGGATTCTTTGGGCCTCGTTTGTGCTGATCCCCCAGTTTGGCACACCAGGAACCTTGACTGTGGCCAGCTCGCTCAATTTGCTGCTCGGGTTGTCTTTCTATTTGATGATGCGCAATACAGAGATACCTGCTATCCCGACAGAAACCACCCAAGAAACCCAGAGAGTTGAGACATTGCCACTTTCAGATCTGCAGTTCAAACTGCTGATGGGTGTGTCCCTGGGAACGGGACTTTCCTCTTTCATTTATGAGATCTGTTGGGTGCGTCTCTTGAGTTTGGTTTTGGGCTCTTCCACCCACTCCTTTGATTTGATGATCTCAGCGTTTATTTTTGGCTTGGCCTGTGGCAGTTTTTGCGTTGGCTGGATTTTAAAAAAAACCTGGAATTCGTTATTTGTACTGGGTGGCATTCAGATTGTCATGGGTCTCTGTGCCGGTTTGAGTATTTGTAGCTACAATCTGCTTTTTGACTGGATGGGCGCTGCCCACGGCGTTTTAAATCATACCGAAACAGCCTATTATTGGTTTGCGGGTTTTAAATACAGTCAGGCGATTTTATTGATGTTCCCTGCCAGCTTCTTTGCAGGCATGACCCTGCCTTTGTTAACCCGGATCATGATTCAAGCCGGAAAACCTGAGCGCAGCATTGGGGGTGTTTACGGTTTTAACACCATCGGCGCCATCGCAGGCACCATTTTTGCAGGAATTGTACTGATGCCCTGGTTACAGCTCAAATGGGCCCTTGTCAGTGGGGCCTTGATTGATATTGTACTGGGACTGGCCATTGGGGCCTCTGCAGGTTTAAGCCTCACAGGACAACTCACGGCCCTCATAGCCAGTTTGGCTCTATTAATGCCTGTTTTTCTGCTGGAACTCAATGCTTTTACTCTTTCCAAAGGCGTCTTTCGCAATACCCCTCAAAAAGGGGGGCAAGCAGAAAATACCCAAACTCTCATTCGTCACGGTCGAACAGCCACTATTTCATTTCAGGATTACGGTTTGCGGCGAACGTTAAGAACCAATGGCAAACCAGATGCCAGCATCGATGAGGTTTTTAATTGGAACTTATTCTCGGATGAAACCACCCAGTTCGGTCTTGCCGTTTATCCAATGACCATGATGAAACCCAATTATCGCGCGGCCATGATTGGCTTTGGCAGCGGCATGACAGCACATATTTTACTGGGAGATCCCTGGTTAAAACAGCTGGATCAAATCGAAATTGAACAAGAAGTGGTCAATCTGGCCCGTGGGTTTTTGCCCTTTAATCGCAGGGCCTATGAAAGTCCCAAACAAAATCAGATCATCGATGATGCCCGCAATTTTTTTTCAACCCAAACGGAAAACTATGATCTGATTATTTCAGAGCCTTCCAACCCCTGGGTCAGTGGGGTTTCAAATCTGTTTACCCAAGAATTTTATCAAGATCTCAAACGCTATCTCAAACCCGAAGGGCTGCTCGTGCAATGGATTCACTCCTATGAATTTGATTCTCAGCTTTTGCTCTCGATTTTAAGCGCCCTTCAAACGCAATTTCCCTATCTGACTTTTTTGGGTTTGCCCAGTGAAGAAGGCGGTCGTGTCTCAACCGGTGATTTGGTCATTTTGGCGAGCACCCAACCCCATCATTTGCCGTTTGCGGCTCAACAACGGCCACTGCCTGTTTTGGCAGAAGATCTGAAGCGTTTAAAATTGACACCCGCAGCATTTGACAAATCCAACCAAATTTTTAGCTCTGCCAGTTTGGCTCCCCTGATTGCCCGCTATAGTCCCAATTCAGATTTTTTCCCCGTGGTCGAAAACACAGCTGAATTGCATATGTTTACAGGCAATACGATCGATCTCTATGAAATATTTCTCAATACGCCCGCTTATTACCAGCTGATTTTTGAAGCCGACTTCCAAAGGATCTTGCAGGCCCGCCTCTTAAAAGCCTTACCTGAACTTGAAAAAATGCTCGAAAAGTTGGATTTTTTGGTTTCCGCCCCAGCAGAGATTCGCAATCGGGAAGAAATTCACAGCCATTTTACAGCGCTGACTACACGTTTTTTACCGATTCTCAATTTTCAATGGCCGATTTTAAACAAATACCTGACCTATCTCAAAGAAAACCCCGACTTAAATGCTGATTTATACGAGTGGCAGCTCCTGGAAGCCCACAGAAATCAAAAAGCAAGTCAATCCCTGTTGGCGCTGAATAAGCTCAGCCAACTCCCCCACAGCAAAATTCAACCGGGCACAGTGCGTATCATGATGGTCGAAGCCTTGCGTCACAAAGATCTAAACCTGTTTAAACGATTATTGAAGCAGGTAGCTGAACCCCACCCCCATCTGCTCCCGCTTGAAAAAGAGTATTTGCGGGCCCTGCTGCCTCGCTCTTAGCCAAACCGGATCTTAGCCAAATCCCAAGAGGCGTCCGAGATGATAAGCCAGAGCTGCAGCCGTATAGGCCGTGCCACAGGTCAAAAACAAAATAAACCCCAGGTACGATCGGCCAAATTCGTGGGTCACGGCCCCAACCACCGAAATACAGGAGAGCAAAAGCAGGTTAAAAACCATATATGAAAAGGCTGAAAGCGGTGTAAATGTATCGCGAATGGCGCGAGACAGGGGGGATTCTTTGCTGTCTGGAGCCAGCACAAACGGGGTGGGCAGGAGATTGCCACTGACATTGACAAATGCCGTTTTGCCCGCATCTAAAAAGGCCTGGCCTTGGGCCCCAAGATCTTGAGTAAATGTGGTTTTAACCGCGCCAGCATCTGGCTGTTGTACACTCAAAACCACACCCAAGGTTCCGACCACCATTTCTTTGGCCATAAACCCTGGCAAAATAGCGGCAACCGGCTCCCAGCGCTCGCCAAATCCCAAAGGCAAAAAGAGCGGTGCAATCGCTTGGGCAGAACGGGCCAAAACCGTTTGATCCGTCGGAGCTCCATAGGGCAAATTCACGAGCGACCAAAGCAAAATCATGGCCACAGCAATGACCGTGCCCGCCTGTTTGATAAAGGCCTGGGTTTTGACCCAGATCGAACCCCAGAGCATTTTGATTGTGGGAAAGCGGTAGGGAGGTAATTCCATCACAAAGGCTGGGATATCAGATTTAAAGCGCGTTTTGCGCAAAACCACAGCCCAAAAAATCGCCACGGAAATCCCGATCAAATAGAGCAATAAAATGAGCAGAGCCTGGTGCTCCACAAAGAAGACCGAAGTAAAAAGGGCGTATATGGGCAGTTTGGCCCCACAGGACATAAACGACAAAACCGCCACAGTGATCTTGCGATCGGTCTCATTTTCGAGGGCCCGACTGGCATAAACAGCTGGAACATTGCAGCCAAAACCAACCAAGAGTGGCACAAATGCCTTGCCATGTAAGCCAAAGCGAAACATAAAGCGGTCCATTAAAAAGGCCGCCCGAGCCATATAGCCGCTCTCTTCGAGCAACGCCAAAAAGAGATAGAGAAAAATCAAGATTGGCACAAAGCTTAAGACGAGGCCAGCCCCGCCAATGACACCTTCTTTGAGCAGCGAAATCAAAAAAGCGGGAATAGACAGCCCTGTCAAAAACAATTCAGCCCATTTGGCCAAAAATCCATTAAAAAAGCCGTCGATAAAGTCCACCAGGGGCGTGCTAATATCAAAGGTCAGTTTAAAGACCAGATAGAGAATGCCCAGAAAAACAGGCAGTCCCGTCCACTCATTGAGCAAGATCCGATCCAAGCGATCGGTCAAATCCCTAACAGGTTTTGCGGGCAGAACCACACATTTTTCGGCCAAGGCCGAGACGGCTTGGGTGCGGGATTGACTCAAGGCCCTTTCGATATCGCCCACAGAACCCTGCAAAGCCTGCCAAAGCGCAGGAAAGGCATTGCTGAGATCCACTGAATAAATCTCGTTGATTTTGCTCAGGGTATAGGGATCTTTTTCCAAGAGTTTGAGTGCCAGCCAGCGCAAAGAAACGGATTCACTGACATAGGGTTCAGTGGCAATTTTGTCCGACATCTGCTGTATTGCAGCTTCTATAGGTCCAGAAAAAGACAGCGGTAATCCTTTTGTTTGGGATTCAATCACCACAATCGCTTGGGTCAAAAGAGCCTCTGTTCCCCATTTGGTCGGCCCCACAGTGGGAACCACAGGAATCCCCAAGGCCCCGGTCAAAGCAGCCTGATCGAGACTGTAACCTTGATCGACAAACTCATCCCACATATTGAGGGCCATGACCATCGGCACATCCATTTCAAGCAATTGAAAGGTCAGATACAGGCTCTTTTCCAAATTGGAGGTATCAACCACGTTGATCACCAAATCGGGCTTTTCAAGCAGGAGGAAATCACGACAGACGCGCTCTTCGAGAGTGTACGGGCTGAGACTATAGGTGCCGGGTAAATCGATTAAACGCAGTTGATAATCGCCATAGCGCATGGTCGCTTCTTTTTTCTCAACGGTGACTCCTGGCCAATTGCCGACTTTCAGACGGCTGCCCGAAAGGGCGTTGATCAAGGCCGTTTTGCCCACATTCGGATTGCCCGCAAAAGCGATCACCAATTCTTTCAAGGCGGGTCCAGGCAAAGGGGCTGTAAAAAAGGGCGGGAGGGGATGCGAGGGCACAGCTTCAGTATCCTGAAGCGATTTGCTCAGCGTAGAGAATCACGGCATTACACAAACGGAACGCGATGCGGGTATTGCCCGTCTTGAGCAAAATTGAATGGGTTTGATTTCTTAAGACAGTGATGGTTTTACCACTCTGAATGCCCATTGATTCTAAGCGTTTGCACAGTTCGCGTTCACCTTTAAGCGCATGAAGGCGCACCTGACTGCCAGCGGCAAAGAGCTGAATCGGATGAATGCCCTCTTTGATCAGGACGGGTTGATAAGGAATACTGCGGGCTGCCAACATGCAATCAAATACCATTACGGTTGTTCTAAATCTGGATCTTTCCAGATTGTCTCTACCATAATCAACCCAGCTTGAGATTGTCAATCAATTGAGTCCCGATCAATCTTATTATTCCGTTTAAAAAATATCATAACTATAAATAAATTATAATTTTTTAAATGTAATAAATGTATTTTTTCGTTTCTATCAAATAAAAAAAAAGCATCAAATTAAATAGTATCTTTAATTAAAAAAAATAAATAATTTAATGAGCTGATAAATAAGTCCAAGAAAGCAGGACTGACCTGAAGATTAAGCCTTTGAGCAAAATAAAAAAACAGCACAAATAAATATTACATAAAATATTTATACATTTATAAATGCTTTTATAAAATCATTTATAGAAATTTATAACTTTAGAAATGTGTTTATTGTCTCAAATATAATATAAACTATTAAACGTAATTACGGCAATTCAATTGACATCCCTCTGGTTCTTTCTTAGACTGAAATGAAAATACGCGTTTAAAAGTGCCTGAAGGGAAGAGAAAAAATGAACAATCCCACCCCTGAAAATAGTCAGGGCCTGATGGCCCAAAGCGCCAATGGCAGCATCCACTATTGTGCCTGCTGCGCCAAAATCAGCGTCAGCTATAAAAATATCATGCTGCCACTCTCTTTAAATGGTTTGGACTCCTGGTATACTTTGCTGGAGAATAAATACCTCTCTCTGTCTTTGGAAACCCAGTCCAATTGCGCGGTCCGCGTTCGTGTGTCTGGGATATTTGTCTCTTTTCATCCCGAAGAACTCGACGAAATATTGGAGCTGATCCGCATGGCACGCCTTGAAATACAGCGTTTTAAACTCGAAAAACTGTTTCAGTTAAATCTCAGTCTGAGCCCTGCGCACGAAACCCAGTCCTATGAACATTAAACGGGTGTGTGTGCTGGCCGTTGGCACCGAATTAATTACAGGGCAAATCGTCAATAGCAATGCCGCTTGGCTTTCGCAACAATTGACCGAATTGGGTGCGGAAACCTGTTGGCATTTGACGGTGGCCGATGATCGTTCTGAAATTTTTAAAGCGCTGGAACAAGCGGTTCTCTATGCCGACTTAATTCTGGTTACGGGCGGATTGGGGCCCACCTCTGACGATTTTACCCGCGAGGTGATCGCAGACTGGATCGGCCAAACCCTGGCGTTTGATCCCAAGTCCTGGGAACAATTGGAGCAGCGGGCCCAATTGTTGAACTTTAAACTCTCTGCCAGCCAAAAACAGCAGTGTTATTTCCCCCAAGGCAGCCAGGTTTTAACCAACCCGGCGGGTACAGCCAATGCCTTTATTTACCAGCACCAAGAGACCTTGCTGGTGGCGTTGCCCGGCCCCCCCAATGAAATTCAGGCCATTTGGCAGGCCCATTTAGACAAGCGCTTGGCCGCTCATTTGCCAGGGAAGGCCCAGCAGACACTCTACCGCTGGCAATGTATGGGTCTGCCGGAAGCCGACCTCGGGGAAATCGTCGAAGAAGTGGTCCGAGGCAGTGGTTTTCAGACGGGTTACCGGGCCCATTTTCCCTATATCGAAGTCAAACTCTGGGTACCAACAGGCCAATCGGGAGACCCCTGGTTGCCCCAACTCGACAAAACCTTGGCCCCCTGGACCCTGCTCAAAGACGATCAAGATCTGGCTGAACTGCTGCTTTTAGCCTTGCCTGCAGACCAACCCATTCTGTTCACGGACGCGGCCAGTCGAGGAGTTTTGGCGCAGCGGCTTCAGCCCTTTTTGAGCCCGCCTGACCAGAGGCTACGTCAGCTCAGCCTCAGGACCCTCTACGGTGGCGAGAAGATACCCACGCCTCTCTTGCAGGGCTTAGAGCTGGGCTTAGAGATCTTGGAAACAGGTCCTTGGCGTGTGACACTGCAAACGCCTCAACGCGCTGAAGCCAGAGAGCTGAGTCCACGTTATCCGAGTGAGTTGTACACCCGTAACCAGCGCTATCTGGTTGAACAGGCCTTAGAGATTTGGCTGAATTGGCTGCGCTGAAACCACAGAGATGTGCGCTATTACCTGCCTGAATAAGAAGGCTTGTGATAGAATCAATGTGATCGGGAGACTTCTGAAGCCACTCCCCAAAACCTGACAAGACAGGAGCATTCAGCCCAGATCTCAAGATCCGCTGGTCTTGTGCTGCAGAGTAACCGACTGAATGAAAAAAAATATAAACGCCCTCCCCCCCTCTCTACGCCCACGCCAAACCCAGCGCCTGAATATTTGGTTTCGTGCGCTTTTGGCTGCAGCGATCGTCTGTGGAGCGCTCTCTGTTGGCAGCGTAATTGGGGTCTTGGCCTCCACATTTGGCCAAACAGCTTCAGACTCCTCCTTGGAAGAAGCTGATATTGTCAGCCAACTGACCAAAAAAATTGAAGGGCTGGGCAGCTCTTTTTCCTCTGGGAAAAACGAGGGCGCGTTTTCCAAGGAGGGCACCAATCTTGATCCCTGGACGATCTTGACCAATTTCCGCCAACTCGATCGCAAAATCAATATTCTGGTGCTGGGCAGCGATTATAATTATGTGCGCGGCAAACGGGTCAGCGACGAAGAAGCGGGTACCCGCAGCCGCACCGACACAATTATGCTGCTGGGGCTGGATCCCAATAAAGGCGAGGTCAATATTCTCTCGATCCCGCGTGATACCCGCGCTCTCTTGACGGGGCACCACTACGATAAAATCAACGCAGCCATGGTCTATGGCGGGATCGACTTGGTCAAGAGCACGGTTTCGGATCTGACGGGTGTGCCGATTGATTACCACATGGCACTCAAAGTCGATGGCCTGATCAATATGGTCGACATCATTGGTGGGGTCAAGATCTATGTCGAAAAAGACATGTATTATGTCGACGAAACCGCACATTTGGGTATCAATATTCACAAGGGCTGGAAACGCATGAGTGGCGAACAGGCCCACCAATTTGTGCGCTTCCGCAAAGATGAATTGGGCGATATTGGCCGCGTACAACGGCAACAACAATTTATCAAAGCGGTGATCGATCAGATGATGGTGCCCACCTCCTGGATCAAAATTCCCGAATTGCTCTCCCGCCTGAACCAAAATATCGAGACAGATATTCCCAATGAAGTGCTGGGCCAAATCGCACGCCTGGGGATGAGTTCGAACAAAGACAAAATCAAAATGGTGATGCTGCCCGGCACCTTTTCAGGCAGTGCCTATCAGGCCAGTTATTGGCTCGTCAATTTGGAGGCCGCCCGCGAGGTGATCACAGGCATGTTCCCGGACTCCACCTTGGCCAATTATGATTTGGCCTCTCAGCCTTTGCCCGCAGGCAATAACAACAACCGCTACCGAATTTCGGTCTGGAACGGCACTTCGGATTACGAAACCGGACGAGAAGTGGTCAAACGCTTGCGCACAGCCGGGTTCAATGTTTGGGCGATTCGCAAGGCACCCGCTGACAGCCTGGTGACCAAATATATTGCCCAAACCGGTAAAACCGAGGTCCTTTCACAGCTCCAGCAGGCAGTCGGTTTTCCTGGCGAAAAGATTGCCGCCAGTGTGGGTGACTTGGGCACTGAATTCACGGTGATTATCGGCCAGGATTTGGTCAAACAAATCCAAACCCTGCCTGCTCCAGAGGCCCCAGCCACAACACAAACAACCATGACCGCTCCGCCTGCCCAAGCGGCACCCACTTATCGGCGCAGCCAACAGACCCGCTATCCCCGTCGCAGTACGGTTCAATCCAATTATGACAATTCTCAAAAAAACCGAAGTTCACAGCCCCAGACCCCATCCAGCAACGAGACGAGCGAAGCCCCTTTTGAGAATCCCCCCGTGCCAGACTCAGTGGGACGCTCCACCATCAGCGTCGACCCACTTTACAACTAATTGAGCCCCAAATAACTAGCGTAAACGGTCGAGAATATCGAGTCCCAAGGACTGATAGAGGCGGGCCAAGCGGGTATTTAAATCGAAGCGGACCGTAATCAGTGAATTTTTGGCCTGCAGAAGGGTTAATTGAGCGTTGAGTACATCCATGCCAATCCCCACCCCTTCGCGGTAACTGACCCGGGCCACACGCAGATTTTCCTCTGCCACCTGAACACCCGCCTGGGCCATCATCATTCGCTCTTTGGATTCTTGAATGTCGAGATAGGCCTGTTTGACTTCGACAATCACGCGCTGGCGCAATTGATCGAGATTGATCTGGGCCTGGGTTGCACTCTGTTGAGCCCGTTGGGCTTTGGCATTGGCAGCGAGACCATCAAAGATCGGCCAATTCATATTCAAGCTGTAATTCATATTCTGGACATTGTTGGTATTGCCGCCCGTGACTTGGTTGTCTTGCAGACTGTAAACCACCTGGGCTGAGATGGTCGGCCAAATACTGCGACCCTGGATTGTGGCATTGAGTTCACTCATCTCTTTTTGCATCGCCAATTGACGCACTTCTGAGCGCATGTCCAGGGAGTTTTTAAGGCTGTCGGTCTCTTCTTTATCGAGATCGATCACAGTGGCCTGACGGTTGAGCTCTACCGGGTAATCGGCTTCACGGCCCATGGCCAAATTGAGCGACATTTTGGCTTTTTCAAAAGTGCCCATATCTTGGCTCAGGCGCTGCTGAATTTGAATCACCTGACTTTGGGCCTGGAGAATATCCAGTTTGACCCCGGCTCCAGCTCTGAGACGGGCTTCAGCCATGCGTACTTGTTCACGGGCCTGCTCCAGCGACTCTTTGTCGAGCTGGGCCACTTCCCAGGAGCGAAGGGCATTAAAATAGGCATTGGTCACCTGATAGGCCACATTTTGCCGGGCCAGACGCAGACTCTCTTCCATCAAACCGACATTGATCTGGGCCAGCCTCACACCATCAACAATCCGAAAACCCGCAAACAGCAATTGACTCAACGTTAAACGGCTTTGAAAGGTATTTACACTGGCCAAACCCAAAAAAGCGGCCAATTGGGGATTGCTGCCCAAACCACCGCCACCGGCTCCCCCACTGGTGTCGGAGGCAGAACCGAGACGAATCGGGTCTTGGCGGCCATAACTGGCTGTTAAACTCAATTGAGGCATGCCCTGAGCACTGGTTTCGGTGATCTGCAGACGGGCATCTTTGATTTTTTCTTCGGCCAACAACACATCATAATGGCTGCGCAAAGCAACATCAATGGCCTCGGTCAGGGTCAGAAAAAAACTTGCTGCCGGAGGATTCGCGGGGGCAGTGACAGGTGCCGAGGAGGAGGCCGGCGGCACCGGGCTCGGGCTGGGAGACGCTGCAGGTGTTTCCACGGCTTGGGCAGCGCTACAAAAAAGTGTCAAAGCCAAAAGGGGAAAGGTCAGCACATGTCTCATTGCAGTTTTGCCGCCAAGGTCCAAGGATCAACGGACACGCCCAGATTAAAGAAGTGCACGTTGTTCAGGTAATTGGCCCCAACACCATACCAGAGCTGGGTATTGTAATTGGCCACGGCATAGACACCCGGGATAATTTCAAAGCGGCCTTTGATGCCCAGATCACCGGCCAGCAAATAGTGAATCGGGCTGCCTGTGCTGTTTTTGACAAAGTTTAAACCCACAGGATAGAGACTGAGATCGGGGAAAAGGCTCAGCCGATCGGTGATTTTCCAGGCCAAACTGGCGCGCCCACCCAGTGAGAGGCGATTTTGCTCATAGTCCATAATGCTGCCTGTAAAGGCCACGGGGGACTGATCCTGGCTGCTGCGATTGTCGGGGGACTGGTTGTGAAAGAGGATGTCTCCTCCCAGGTAGAGCTGCAAACCAGGCTCCAAATCTTTGACCCAACCGGCCCCAACTTTGGCCTGCAGGGTATTGATAAAAAAGGCGGGTTGGAAAGGGAAATTGGCAATGTCGACAGGCAAACGGCCCCGGTAAAAATGCCCCCGCATAATCAGCGGATAAAAGAGCATTAAATCGGTATCGAGCCCCATTTCATTCAGAGCAAAACCATTGCTAAAGACATTTTGATCGGCCAAAAGCGAATAATTCATTTGGTAAAAAAGGCTGAAGTTATCGCCAAAGACACGGTTATTGGGGGCTGAATCTGGTTTGCTGTGGGCAGGCGCCAGTGTGGGGCGATAGGTACTCAGTGGCTGCAACTGAATCCGCAATTTATCAGTACTGTTTTGAAAGGGCAGGGCCACAGGCTCATAGCCCTCACGCGAAAAGATCAAACTGCTGGAAAAGCCGCGCATCAAGCGCATTTCAAAGACCCCGCCAGCCTTGCTAAAAGCGGCATTGAGAGAGTCCTGCTGTTTGATATAAACGCCCTCTAAAGGCAAGCCAGTGACAGCGTCTTGAATCACACCAGCAACCGTCACCACTGATTCAGCGGGGGTTTCGACCGGTTGGGTCTGCGTGGGTGCAGCCGCTCGCGGGCCTGCCGGTGCCTGTTGAGCCAGGGCGGGCCCAGCCAAGAAAAATGTCAGAGCAGTAAGTACAAGTTTATTCCACATAGGTGTCCAGTTTTTCCTTGAGTAAGGTATTGACCTTGATAAAGAGCTTGCGCTCTTCTTCGGTCAATGAATTGATGATATTTTTGAGAATGCTGTGGCGGCGATCGCGCATGCGTTCAACCAATTCTCGGCCCCGATCCGTGATCGAGACATAGACAACACGCCGATCTTCTTCAGAGCGCATACGGTCCACCAATTTGAGTTTAATCAAACGGTCCACCATACCGGTCGAAGCCCCATGGGTCAGGTGCATGTCTTGGCTTAAGGAACTCATGGTTGTCTGCTCTTTGTGACAGAGACAGTACAACAGGCCAAATTGCGGCGGCGTAATCACTTCGTCGTCGATACTTTCAGCCAAAATCTGTTTTTTCATAAAGTGCATAAACCAAATCATGCGGTCATCCAGGGCCTGAACCAGGGCCTGTTCTTCCAACTCCTTGGCGCTCAACGCCGATTGCTTCTGTTTCTTTTCAGTCATCCGCTTCTTCCGTATAACAGATTAATTCAATTCAAAATCCAGATTTTTAAAACAATCTGGGACTGTATCACACCCAGCAAAGCTGAACATGGGTTAGGGTGTAGACAGGACCTTTACTGTATTCATTATATATAAGTCCCATAAAAATGGTTACAATCTAAAATGTTTTTGTGGTAAAAATTTTATATAGTAAAATATTTAGATGCACCTATGAATCTGACAAAAGGACATTTCATGAACTCACCGGTCCGATTTTTTCTCTCTCTGAGCACAGGATTGCTCTTACTCAATGGCTGTGATGCCCATCTGGGCTTAAATACGCAATTTAACGCCACTCAACAAAGCGAGGTGCGGGCCACCCTTTTAAACACAACCAATGGCCAAGTCCTGTCTTTGCCCGATCCTGCGGTCTTGCCCGCAGGTCTGCGCACAGCCCAAACCATTACTGCCTTGCTGGATAACAGTGGAACCCCTTATCCCGTCACCCGCAACGCAGATGGCTCGCTGGCGATTCCACTGCCTGCGGGCCGTGCCCCCGATAGCAATGGTAAATTGGGTCTGATTCTCAGCGACGAAAACAAAAAAACCTATTTTATTCAGGTCAATACCGGCCCTTTGCTGCGTTTGGGCACACCGCCAATTCAAATCACCCCCGCTCAGGGCATTTTGCCTGGCAGCCGGGTCGAATTGAGCCTCAACCCAGCCGATAGCCAAGCCGACCTCAGCACTTTGCGCTTTAATTGGTCGAGTGCCGCCAGTGCCCAAGGTCCCTTTACCCCGATCAGTGGCTCTGGGAGCAAAACCACCTGGGAGCCGCCCCAGTCCGGGAATTATTATCTGCGTGTCGAAACGGTGGATTCCCGCACAAATGCCTCCACGGTTTATACCAGCCCTGTGGCCCTGGTCAATGTAGGTGACAGTCGCCGGATTGCCACCAGTGATCCCGCGTCAGGCGCCATTCGCTTGGGCCAAGTCATCAAGCTCAAGGCCGCTTTGCCCGAATCTGCGCCCGCCCAACGCTATCTCTGGTCTGCCAGCCAAAGCCCCGTGGGCCCCTTTCAACCGATTACCGAAGAGGGTGCTCAGATCAATTGGGAGCCGAAACAGGCAGGTTCGTATTATCTGCGCATTCAGGCCTTCCCGGCCCAAGGCGAGCCCGGCACCTACACCTCCTCTGAGGCCCTGGTTCTGGTCTCTGAAGCAGATAATGCCATTGTCACCGACCCACCTTCGGGTTCTTTGATTCGTGGTGAAGCCGTTCGTTTGAGTGCCGTGCCCCCCACCGAAGTGGCAGCCAATACAAATTACCGCTGGTTTTATGGCAGCACGCCCCAAGGCCCTTTCAGCCCGATCAATGGCGATACCCAAAGCATCAATTGGAGCCCCGAACAAACCGGAGAATTTTATCTGCGCGTGCGCCTGTTTGATCCCCAAACCCAACAAGAACGGACATTTACAGGCTCTAAGGTGGGGGTTTCGGTGCGGGATTCCGACGCCTCGTTTGAACTCAGTCCCCAACCCGCCACCTTGGTGCGTGGCCAAGCCGTCAAAGTCAAATTGACCCGCCCCGCTGAAAAACGCACAGCGGCATGGTTCTATGCCACCTCTCCTCAGGGCCCTTTTACCTCAATTGCAGGCCAAGGCACAGAGATCAACTGGGCTCCCAGCCTGAGCGGCAATTATTATCTGCGCGCTGAACTCAGTGGCAATAATTTACCCAAATCGGTCTTTACCTCTGCAACAGCCCTGGTTTCGGTGGCTGAAAGTAGCAATGCAATTCAGCTTGAACCCAATCGCTCACTCTCGCTGGGTGAAGGGGTCAAACTCGTGGCCAATACCCCTTTAAAAGGGGATAATCTGCGCTATACCTGGTCGTACAGTTCAGCCCCAACGGGTCCCTGGACAGCGGTTCAGGGCTTGGCTGCCCACAGCCAAAGCACCACTTGGTACCCCCCCCAAAGCGGCAGTTTTTATGTCAAAGTCGATGTCGCAGACACGGCAACGGCCACCCGCATGAGCTTTGTCTCGGCAACGGCCTTGGTCTTTGTCACGGATACCCCCTCTTTCTTCCAGACCTCTCCCACCCCGGCCACGATTGGCACCCAGGGGGCCGTCACCTTGTCGACACGCTTTACACCGCCCGGTGCCAATTTTATCTATGCCTGGTCGTATAGCATGTCTCCAACGGGCCCCTTTACCGCGATTGGGGGCAGTCAACAGCCCGAGATCACCTGGAAACAGCCAGGGGTTGCGGGCAATTATTATATTAAATTTGACGCCATTGATACCAGCAGCCAGCGTTTTCTCTCGTTTATCTCATCGAATACCCTGGTCTTTGTCAGTGAGAGTCAGACATCTCAGCCGAGGTTTTAAACCATGCAGCATAAACGCCTTCTTTTCAGCCTATTGCTGGGCATTTTACTCAGTGTAGGCAGTTGCAAAAAACCCGACACCAGCGCGGGAGAAGCCCAAGCCGCATCGGCTCAGGTCTCCGAGCGGGTAGTCAATATCCGCACTCAGACCATAAAAACATCTGTATTTGAAGAAAAACTGACCCTCACAGGCGAGGTTGAGGCCTGGAAAAAAGCCACCGTCAGCAGTGAATTGTCAGGCAAACTCCAGTGGCTGGGTTTGGTCGAAGGCAATGTAGTGGGCCAAGGCAGTGTGGTGGCTCGCATCAACGGTCAGGTGTTGGCCGCCCAGCGCGATCAGGCCCAGGCCAATGTCCAGCTCAGCAAAGCCCAAGAAGCTTGGCAGCGCCGTACACAAAACAAACAGGTGGCCCTGGCTGAGACCAATTACGGCAACAGTGCTGTCAATTTTCAGCGCCAACAAAAACTGCTGCAGGAACAGGTGGTCTCCAAACAGGCCTTCGACAATGCCGAAAATGCCCTGCAAAACTCCCGTTTGCAATTGGATATTCAGCAAGTCAGTCGCAATTCCACAGCAGAAATCAACCGCCTGCAAAGTATTGCCGCCTCCGCCAGCTTGCGCTTGGCCCAAGTCAGCCTGACCAAAACGGCGGTCACCAGCCCAATCAGCGGATTTATCAACAAGGTTTATGTCGAAGCCGGTGAATACCTCAACCCTGGTACACCGATTGCCGATTTGGTACAAATCAACCAAGTCAAAGTCAATGCCGGGGTGCCCGAAAGAGATATCGCCAAGGTCAAATTGGGAAATCTGGTCAATGTCAGTTTTGACGCCTACCCCGATCAGATCTTCACAGGGCCCGTGATCTTTATTGGTGCTGCAGCCGATTCGGCCAATAAGACCTTTCCGGTCAAGGTACGGCTGAGCAACCCCGATTTGCGCCTGCGGCCCGGCATGCTCGCGCATGTCAGTTTGGTCAAAGAGCGGATCGAGAGCACCTTGGTGATCCCGCTTGATGCGGTGATTGAACAGGAAAAAGGCCGGATTGTCTTTGTCGCAGAAAAAGGCAAGGCCCTGCGCCGCGAAATCGAAACAGGCCCCAAATCGGGTACCATGGTGCAGGTCCTTAAAGGCCTCAAAGCGGGTGAGCAGCTGGTTGTATTTGGTCAACGCAGCCTAATCGGTGGAGAAAAGGTGCGGGTAACAACTGGGCGATGAAAATCACCAATTGGGCGATTCGCAACGCCACCACTGTTTTTATTCTGATCTTTATTTCGGTCCTGCTGGGTTTAAATTCGTATCTGTCCGTACCCAAAGAAGCAGCACCCGACGTCAAAATCCCGATGCTGATTGTGACTGTGCCGTATATTGGCGTGGCCTCACAGGATATTGAAACCCTCGTCACGGTGCCGGTGGAGAAAAAGCTCAAAGAATTGAGCAATGTGCGCTCGATCAGCTCAACCTCAGCCGAAGGCGCTTCGATGACCACAATTGAATTTGAACCCAATGTGGACCTCGATCAGGCTTTTCAGAAGGTGCGCGACAAGGTCGATCTGGCCAAACCCGATCTGCCCAAAGACGCCGAAGAACCCATGATTCTCGAAATCAATATCTCTGAATTCCCAATTATGTTTGTGAACGTGTCTGGCGAAGCCGGTCTGGTCAAACTCAAACAGATTGCCGACGAACTCGAAGACGAAATCGAACAGGTCAAAGGCGTCTTGGACGTGAACGTGGTCGGGGGCCTGAAACGCGAGATTAAAGTCCAGGTCGATGCCGATCGCCTGGACTATTATGGCCTGGCGTATAACGACGTGATCACCGCCATTCAAACTGAAAACGTGAATATTCCTGGTGGTTCGATCCAATTGGGCAATGTCAAATACCTGGTGCGCATTCCTGGTGAATTTACCTCTGTGCCCCAGATTGAAAATATTGTTGTCAAAACCCCCCAGGGCAAACCCATTTATATGCGCGATATAGCCCGGGTTATTGATGGCTACAAAGACCGCGATACCTATGCCCGCTTAAATGGCAGCGAAAGCGTCTCGATCTCGGTACAAAAGCGGGTGGGCGAAAATATCATCGAATTGTCGGATGCGGTGAAAAAGATCGTTGAAAAAAAACAGGCCACAGTACCTGCTGGCATTGATGTGGTGGTCACATCGGATCAATCGACCTTTGTGCGCAATATCGTCAGCGATCTGGAAAACAATATCATCACGGGTCTTTTATTGGTGATTCTGGTGCTTTTCTTTGCCATGGGTCTGTCCAACGCGACCTTTGTCAGCTTGGCGATCCCCCTTTCGATGTTAATGACCTTTGTGGCTGTTGAAGCCCTGGGCTTGACCATGAATATGATTGTGCTCTTTAGCTTGGTGGTCTCGCTGGGCATGGTGGTCGACAATGCGATCGTGATTGTCGAGAGCATTTACCGCTTTATGCAAGAGGGCATGGACCGCATGGATGCAGCCAAAAAAGCCGCTGAAGAACTGGGCATCCCGATGTTGACTTCGACCCTGACCACCCTGGCCGCCTTTTTCCCACTGCTCTTTTGGCCAGGCATCATGGGCGATTTTATGAAATACCTGCCGATGGTCTTGATCATCACCCTGAGCGCCTCGCTGTTTATTGCCACCGTGATCAACCCGGTCTTTGCCTCACGTTTTATGAAGGTACGCAAAGGGGATTATCTCGAAAAAGGTGAATTGCGCAACCCCTGGATGCGTGGATATAAACAGGTCTTGTTAATGTCCGTCAAACACAAATACCTGACCATTGGCATTTCGATGGCCCTGCTGGTGCTCTCGTTTGTGGTCTACGGCAAATTTGGCAAAGGGGCGATCTTCTTCTCGCAATCCGACCCGTCTAACGCCTTTGTCAGCGTCAAATGCCCAGAAGGCACCCGCGTGGAAATTACCAACGGTCTGGTCGAACAGATTGAAACCATTGTCAATAAACACAAGAAAAATATCGACTTTGTGATTGCCAATGTGGGCAGCGCCAGTCAGTCGGAGGGCCCCAGTGGGGGCGGCGAAGGATCTTATTCTCATCTGGGCCGTGTCTCGATCGACTTTATCGACCTGCAAAAGCGCACCCGCTCGGCCAAATCCATTCTGGACGAAATCCGCAACGAACTCAAAACCCTGACCGGGGCTGAATTTGAAGTGGGAGAACAGCAAGACGGCCCCCCCACCGGCGCACCGGTCTCGATCAATATTGCGGGGGCGGAGTTTGAAACCCTCGACCAATTGCGCCAAGATGTGCGCAGCGTGCTGCAAAAAATCCCAGGGGCTGTCGATGTGCGCGACAATTTCAGTACGGGCAAACCCGAAGTGCGGGTCACTGTGGATCGCACCAAAGCCTCTTTGGTCAAACTCAATACGTCCAATATCGCAGGCACGGTGCGCACGGCAGTCAATGGCACCGATGCGTCCAACTACCGCGAACTCGACGAAGAATACGATATCATCGTGCGCTTGCAAGAGAATCAACGCCAAGCGATCGAAGACATTGGCCGCCTCAAAATCGCCAATAAAGATGGCGACCAGATTCCGATCTCGATGGTGGCCTCGATCGACACCACGGGCGGGATTGGCGCCATTCGCCGCAAAGACTCCAAACGCACAGTCACGGTCGAAGCCAATGTGCAGGGCCGGGTCTCTGGTGACGTGATTGCGGATGTCGAAAAAATCCTGAAAAAGAAAACCCTGCCACCGGGTTATGAGATCAGCTTTGGCGGAGAACAAGAAGATCGCCAGGAAACCGGTACATTTTTGGTCAAGGCCTTTTTTATGGTGCTGCTGATGATCTTCTTGATCATGGTGATGCAGTTCAACTCTGTGCTGCTGCCTTTGATTATCATGAGCACGATTGTGCTCTCGGTCAGCGGCGTGCTCTACGGATTGGTGATGACCCAAAGCCCGTTTAGCATTGTGCTAACAGGTCTGGCAGTGGTGAGTTTGGCAGGGGTGGTCGTGAATAACGGGATTATTCTGATCGACTATATCCAATTGCTGCGCAAAGAGGGCATGTCGGCCCACGAAGCCGTGATCAATGCCGGCCTGACCCGTCTGCGCCCCGTGCTGCTCACCGCAGGCACCACCGTGCTGGGTCTGATGCCCACCGCCCTGGGGGTGGGGATTGACTTCCGCACCCTGAGCCTGTCGATTGGCGGGGAGTCTTCGCAGCTCTGGTTTCCGATGGCGATTGGGATTATCTCAGGCCTGACCTTTTCCACGGCCCTGACCCTGGTGGTGGTGCCTGCCATGTATATGATCACCGAATCCATGCTCAATGGCGGACGCAAACTCTTGGGCAAAATCGGCGGGATGTTTAAACGCAGCCCTGAACCCGAGCTGGTGATGGCGGGGGCTGAAAGTATCAGCGTCGACGCCTTGCGCAGCGCCCATGAGGCCATGTCGACCCAAGAGGACGAAGATCCGCCTGCTGGCGCTGGGCCTTGAGAAGATTGATGGTAAATGTCAAGGTGGTTGTCAGTGTGCCAAGAAGGCAAATAGCTGAAAAGCTATGCGCCATGCTGTATTTGCGATGAGGGAAGGCCCCTCGGTAGCCGGATCTGGCGCACCGATCAGCAGAGGGCGATTTGTGTCTGCAGCCAAGAGGGAAGATATCAGATCCGTTCGGTTCAGAAATGAGCACATGGACGTCTCTGTGGGGCTTTTGTTGTGAGTTCAAAAAATAAGCTGTCTCAGTTTTTCTATGTCTGCACAATTTGCTTTTTGACAGATATTTCTGAGATGGGTTTTGACACAAGCATGACCGTGATGATCTGCTGCATCAAAAATGAAGTCCTAGCGTTATAAGTTTCGATTAAATTAAAGCATGATTTTGCATAAAGTCAACCCGTCAGGCCTCCAAAATAATTGCCAATTTAGGCGGTAAACCCTTTTGGTACAAAGGCTGAGGAAGATAATCGAAATTTAATGAAAAAGGGGCCTTGATTGAGAGATTGCAATTTCGTCTCACCCTCAGGGTGATATACAAATAAACGCCCTTTGATTATACTCACAAATGGCATGATTCGTGACTCCAGGCTTTAGCTTGGACATTAAAGGTGCAGAAGAGATGAGTAAACATCCGGGTAAGGGTTTTGGGGCTGTTTGGCTGAGTGGCCTCTTCCTTTTGACAGCCTGTCAGCCAGTCACGTCATCGGGTGGGCCTCTGGCTGTTTCTTTGCCAACGGCTTCACCCACCGCATTGGAACATGGTTTTGGCAGTGAATCCCAAGCATTGCCGAGGGCCACTCAAAAAGGGGCGGAGCGACCCAAGCCTGTTTCACCCTTGCCCAGAGGAATTCCTTCGGTGTTTCCTTCTGCGTTTCCTTCGGTTCTGTCTGTGCCGATAGCGACACCCGCTCAACCCAGTGACAGCCATTCAGGTGGCGGTGGCTCCAATTTTGTTGCCCCGGCTCCCGTTCCGACCCCTTTGTTTTATATCGCAGATATTCTTGAGAGCGAAACAGGTAAATCCATTCTAAATGCGCGAGAACAGGCCTGGCAGCCGGATTATTTTAGCGCCCAACCCCTCAGACTTACAATTGTGGGAAATTTTGCGCTTTCATCTCCACTTCAGGAAAGCGAGATGCGCTTTACCTATGAACCGGGACTTTTGCATCAAACCTTGACAGGCCCTGAACCCCGTCAGAGAATATTGCTCGACGGGGTGCGTCCGCTGGAAGTCGTGCAGATTGCCCCTGAACACATCCAATTGGAGTTGCCCACCCAGTATTTGACAGATTTACAGGTCTCAGGAACGCATACCTTGAGTGTTGAGTCTGGAGAACAACGGCTGTCTGTGAATATACAGGTCAAGGGCGCAGATACGAGCTTGGCCCCGCAAATTGAGCGGGTGATAGTGCAGTCTGGTGAACAATTAAAAATAGAAGGGCATTACTTTATGCTCAATCCGGCCTGGGTAAATGTCGACATTGATGGACAATTGATTCC
The DNA here is from genome assembly GCA_018780035.1 of Candidatus Sericytochromatia bacterium. Taxonomy (GTDB): domain Bacteria; phylum Cyanobacteriota; class Sericytochromatia; order UBA7694; family UBA7694. Next base: position 303,555 of record JADMKE010000016.1, on the reverse strand, counting down.
TGTGGGACAAACTGAAATAGATCATCTGGGAGTATGTATTACTTGGTTAAATCTGTCTCACTTCCCCTTTGCCACTGCTCCTGGTTTGCATTTATTGCGTTATCGAACACCTTTAGGTATTACTTTGTTTTCGTATGAGGTTCACCCATGAAAAAGTCATTGAACATAACCATTACACTGCCTTTTGCACTCAGCTTTTTATTGGCCTGCCAGCCCAGTTTGCCACAAGTACCCCCTGCGAGCAGTCACTCTCCCCAGACTTCAAGCCAGCCCATGGCCTCTCCCTCTGTTTCCGAACAGCCTTCATCCTCCTCCTCAGCCCCTTCAGTTGAGCCGAGGCTAAAAGTGTTGGCAGAAGATACACAGACCCAACCACGTCCGAGTTACGCAGAATTACAGCCTTTGTTAGACAGCCCATTGGTACAAAAATACAATGCTTTTGGCTTTAAGCTCTTCAAAGAGATCTTTGCTGAAGAAGGTCATTTACAGAATTTGATGATCTCCCCCCTGAGCATTATGCTGGCACTGGCTCTGGTTTATAACGGCACCGAAGGTGAGAGCAAGGCCGAGTTAGAAAAAGTGCTGGAATTGGAAGGCTTTTCTCGCGAGGAGTTTAATCGCCTGAGCGGCCTCTTGCAGCGCTATCTGAACCATATGCAAGAGAACTCCCAGATTGAGGTAGCCAATTCACTTTGGGCAGACATTGACGATATTTTGATTCTGCCTGATTATGTGCGCGAAGTGGGGCAGCATTACAATGCCCGCTTGGCGTTAGTGGACTTTCAGGGCGAACCAAAGCAGGTGGCAGATGCCATCAATGGCTGGATCTCGCAGAAGACGCGGGGGTTGATTGATAAAATTCTGAGTGAAGATCAAATTCGCCAAGCATTGTTGATCTTGGTGAATACAGTCTATTTTAAAGCCAAGTGGTCATCACCCTTTGAAGAGATTCTTTCAAATAAGAATAAATTTACACTTTTGGATAAAAGTGTAAAAGAATCTATTTTTATGAATGATTACGGATATTTTAAATACTTTAAAGATAATTATAATTCTTTTCAGGTGTTGAGTCTTTATTATGAACGTTTAAATTATAAGCCTTTGGGGCAGGATTTGAATTTGGCCATGACTATTTTGTTGCCTGATCAACAAACGGGTTTAAGTGAGCTAATGCAAAAGATAGATCAAAACCAATGGGGTGAAAGTCTTCAAAAGAGAGATAGGAAACGTGGTTCTCTCAGTTTTCCGCGTTTTGAAGCCACTTATGGCAATGGCCATGTAGAAGCAGTTTTAGAAAAAATGAATCTTATCCAGATCTTTGATCCCATAAAAGCCAATTTTAGACGTTTAACTCCTCAGAAGACCTATGTTTCTCAAATCCTTCACAGTACCCGAATTAAGGTCAATGAAACAGGGACAGAAGCTGCTGCTGTCACCGTTGTGTACTACCCTGTTCCATCTGTAGATTATACACCTGCAGCATTTGAGTTTAAGGCTGATCACCCCTTCTTTTACGCCATTCATGATGAAACCACTGGGCTGATTCTCTTTATGGGTACCCTGATTAACCCAGAGGACGTGAAAAAATGAAACTAAGAGCCATGAATTTCATCCTCTGGGGGCTGCTCTTGCTGTGTGCCTGTACCTTGCCTGGGACACCCACTCAAAAACCAGCGACACCCCCTTTACCTGTGGGCGATCAGCCTGTTTATTCTGGTCCGATTGAAATACTCATCGATACAGGCTGGCAAGGAGTGGGGTCGAATCCACCCAGGCAGATCAAACTTACACCTCAATGGCTTCACAATTTTTACATTCAGGCCCAAGGGGCAGTGCCTGTGTTTGAAGAAACGCTGACGCTTCAAAACGGATCACTTGCTTTAGAACGGACTTTTTCTGCCCTGGATACAAGTAAACGCTATGTTTTGAGCATCCACCCAGAAACCGCTACGGTAGTGCTCTCGCAATGTGTTCTAAATGGGGTTGCCCTCGTGGCAGAGCAAGAGGAAGTAGCAATCCAAACGGAAATGCAGCGCAATAAACTGCTTTTACAGGCGCAAAACACGCTGAATTTAGAAATGACTGGCGAAACAGGAGCACAGGTCACGATTCGCATCTTTGAAACAGATCTGGCGGGAACCATCTTTCGCCGTTCTCAGCAATATACACCTGTTTCGACAGTTTCTGTTCCTCCTTGGCAGGCATTAGACCCAAGTGAGGGAGACCGTGATTTTGCAGGCCATTCCCTATCCAGTTTGCAATTCAATCAGGAGCCGGTTCTTCATTTCGAGACAGGTTTGTTAACGGTTGAATTTATGGATCCTAACGTGGATCTGCCCTTTTTTCAAAACCTATACGGTATGACACTGGATAGCAGCTTAGAAATAGACGATCAGACTTTTTATTATCTCAAACCTAATTTACAAATGGCCCCTCTGGCTCAAGCGCAGGTTATTCTTCAAGCCTATAATCAGCAGTATCAGGACAATATTCAGCACTTACGACTTTCTTCTCTGGCAGCATTGCAAACCCTGTTGATTGAAATGGACATGCTCACGACCCATCGCAACAGAATTAAACGAGTGAGTATGAATGGCATTAACCCCCATTTACCGATCGCCCAGAGTCAAATTTTGCCCCTAGACACCTCCGATGACATTCAGGGGGATGACCCCTATATGGGGGTAGGGAAAAGCCCGCGAGATACCTCTTTGGGATTTGGCACCAATGCGCAACGGGTGGGGCGCACTTGGTTTTTACACGATACCCGCACCCTTGAAGCCTGGAGTTATTCTTTGGGAACAGGGGTTAAGGTAGCCTGGATTGATGTCGGCTATGGCCCAGGATTGAAAGTCCCTGTAAGTGGAGCCACAATTCATCCCGAGTTGGAAGATCGCCGGATTGATTTTGCCAATAATCGAAATATGGCATTTCCCAATGCAGGCTCCCCCCAGACCTATCCTGCTAATTTGCATCTTTTGTACCCGAAGCAGATAGGCCATGATACACATGGGATCGAAAGTTTGCAGGCGGGCTTTGCCGAAAAAAACAATGGGCGTGGCAGTGCTGGTACTGCTCCCAATACCTCTTTGGTGCTTTATAATGCAGGCACAGTAAAGGAAGTTTCAGTGGCTGTGAAAGCAGCTTTAGACAGTGGTTCTCAAGTTATTGGTTTGAATCAAAGTTGGGGAAATGGGCGCAATATTGCGGAATACCCGGATTTGCTGGCTGCCATCACCAAAGCGCTTCAACAAAATGTCCCCGTGATTGTTCCTGCCAACAATTTTGGCAAAACCATTGTGAAAGGGCACAGCCGTTCCTATCAAGTAGATCCAGCGGGGCATTATGAGGCTCCGGCTTTAAATAACTTAATTGTGGCAGGGGGAGTGGGATTGAATTTTGAGAGCAGTTTGGGCCCTGTTCGAGAGGTGTTACAGGAAGGATTGACAAACAATGCGCCAGAGTATGGCACTGTTGCACGCGATACCCAAGTGTTTGGTTTGCCTGACAATACCAAGGCTGGTTTGATTGGTTGGTTTTATCCAGAAGCTTCTCAAAACCCAATAGAGGTTTCTAAAAATTGCTTAGATTACACAGGCAAGGCTGTCTGGGACTGGGGCTGTTTTGGCTATGGTACAGGGTTTGACCATCTCAATAAGAGTCGTTTGGTCTGGGCTCCGGCCGAGCGGATTATTCATGAAGATGTCAAACAGCAAACCAAATTGACCTCAGGCACCAGCATGGCAGCACCCTTTGTCACTGGTGTCGTGGCCTTGATGAAATCACGCAATCCAGATATTACCCCTGCGCAGATTCTGGCTATTTTACGCAGCAATTCTTTTCTGACTGTGCGGGCCAATCCCGAAATGAAGCGTTTGGGCCTAACAGACAATGACAGCAAAATGATCGATGTGGCCAGTGCTGTGATCCGTGCAATTGATCCCAACCAAGGTGGAAGCTCTGGTTTAAACACGGCATTTCAAGAAAAATACCGTGCCAAGCAATGGATTGGCGTGGTTGAAGGCAATAAAAGTTTAAAAACCCCAACGGGCTCTCTTCAGTTAATGCAATCGATCAGCAATCTGCCCTGGAATCGCCTCACGGAAGGTAAAGCCGTTGTGATTACAGGTTGGAAAGGCAATGGATTTATTCGTCAGGGGAGAAATTTATTGGCTGAAAACACCATTGAGATTTTGGATTATGAAGAGATTACGGATAAATTTCCTGTGATTACCGATGTGCAAGCGTTTCAACAGGGGACAAAGGTAGGCAAGCCCAATCAGCCTGCGATCTATCCTGGGCATGATTTTGTGATTCAAATCAAAGGAAAATATTTCTTGCACCAGAATACTGGACGTTTAAAAATGCGTATGATTGGTCAGATTGGCTCTCCGATGAATCTTGAGTTACAACCCACACAAGACAATACCAAAAGTTTTATTGACGAAAGCGGAATGATGGCTCAGTTTTTTGTTCAAGCCAATCAACATGACGCCAGTGGGGCTTATTTTCAAGGGAATACAAGTTATAATCTGCGCTTGAGCAATGCCTTGAATAAAGACAGCAACGTATATGTTCCAGAAGGGACTTATGGTTTGGCCTTTAGCGGTTCGCCAACTGTTTTAGATATTTCAGCTCAAGAGCCCCCTTTGCCTGAACGGGGCTTTCGCACGCTTTCTGTTGCACCGGAATTGCCCCCTGTAGGGCTTTTGCCCCAAGGTAATTACGCCTACGACCAAGTGGGCAATCGCTGGATGCGCCCAGGATTCCGCATTCAGGTTGATGCCAATGAATTTGCTGGCATCCGCTTTACCCAGCCGATCCGCGATCTGGAAGTCAAAATTGGTCCTGTTTTGGTGCCAATCACGAGTATTCTCAATGATTTGGCTGTCATGGGTATTCCCGACAATTTGCCTGCGGGTGTACACGATGTCGTGATCAAGGCTTCAGGTCAGACGCTGACGCTGGAGCAGGCGGTTGAAAAAGTCTCTCAAGCCATTCCACCAACACCTGAGCCCACCGCTCCGCCCAGTGGCAATCCCGGTGAGTATGAAAGTGTGCGTGTCTTTAATATTGAGGGCAATGATGAAGGGCGTGTCTACCTCAATGATCAGCTTATTCTCACGGCTCATGCTGGCGAAGACAATTATGCCTATTTGGGAGAATACGGCAGCTATCCTCTGCTCAAAGATCAGCGCAATGAGTTTCGTTTTGAGCTTGTCAATAATGGGGGCGGCTATACCTATGGCTTTGAACTCCGGGCTCAATACAATGGAACCGCAGCCTATCGGGACATTCAAGGCTCTCCAGGGCTTCAAAACAAGGTTTTGCCTGATGGTTCCGAAGATCAGCGCCAAGGAGTCGTTTATAATGAACGTATGATTACCAATAGTAAATTTTCGCCTGTGGGTACAGGCCCATTCTGGATGAAGGTGTTTAATCTCAATCCCGATGAAAGTCTGACAATTCAAACATATAACGACACAAATGATATTCAGTGGCCAGATGGTGTGTTTCGGGTTGGACCCCCGATCAATAGCCAAGAAATAAGCAAGCAATTGCCGATTCAGCCTTTTGACCCGTTCTCAAGTTGTGGTCTTTATGATCCCAATTTTGAATGCTGGAATCCCCGTTATATCGGCTTCTCTTTTGAGAATCCCACAGGTCCCTATAACATAGGTATAGAGGTCTATAAGGGCATCAATCTGGTCTATCGCAATATCCAAGGCCAGCGAGGTGTCTGGGGAGCAGAAGAGAATCAAGAGGGCTCCAGTAATCCGTATATTCAAGACTATGTCGCCCACCAATACCGACACTATCCAGCGGGCTATTGAGATGGTGAATAAGTTAATCTGGAAACAATCACTCTTGGGGCTCTCTTTATTGTTATGGGGGGGGTGCACCCCCCCTCCACCGGGTGGCCCTGGGCCATCAGGAATGACTGTTTCAAGCCCTTCTTCTGCGCAATCCACAGCACAGCCGGGCATAACCCCCTCTCCCATTGCGGCAGAAACACCCAAGCCAATTGCTGCACCTCTATTAAACAGTCTGACTGACACAGAATTGGAAACCCTCAAAAACAGCCAGCTCCTCAATGGCTATAACCACCTGGCCTTCGAACTCTTGCGTTTCCTCAGCAAGGACTTGCCCAAAGACCAGAACCTGCTTTTCTCACCTCTCTCCATTGCCCATTTTCTCACCCAGCACTATCAAAGCAGCTCAGACAGTGAACAAAAAAACATCCGAAAAATCTTGGGCCTTGAAGGATTAAGTCCAACCCAGATCCAAATAGACAGCGAACTGCTCAAACGCTATCTGGAAAACAAAAGTAATACGGAGGCACATCAAACACTTTTTTTACGCCCAGATACCGCTTTTAACACCCATTGGCGCTATCCCTTTTATACCAATCAAACCCAAGCCCAGCCCTTTCAAACCGCAGGTGGAGCGAAGAAAAATGTTCCCTTTATGCAGATTAATCCACGCATCAACCCCAAAGAATTGGACGGTACCAAAAGCACGTATTTTGCCGAATCGTTGGACCTACAAGCCTTGGGGCAACACCTTCATGCGGGTTTTGAGCTTCTGTGTATTGTCCCGCAAAACAAATCGGCTTTGGCATGGGCACAAACTGGCTTTTACGGCGAGTGGTACGCCCTCAAATCTTCTTTACAAGAGCGAACCATGGGTGAACTGTGGATACCCCGCTGGCAAGAAACCCAAACTCACCCATTAGCCTCTCTCTTTGTACAATGGGGTTTACCCAAACCAACAGAGGGTTTTCACAGTGCCCAGATCCGTGTGAATGAACAGGGCATCAACACCCAGCAGGCCAGAGCGACAGATCAAATCCTGGGCATTCCCGCCAACCCTCTTCTCTTCAAACTGAATCGGCCCTTCGTCTACACCCTTCACGATAGATACACCAACGCCATCCTCTATATGGGCATTATCAATGACCCCACCCAACCTTAAGTGGTTCTTTCTGAGCATTGAAAACCCAAAGGGCACATATAATGCAGGCATAGAGGTCTACAAGGGCATCAATCTGGTCTACCGCAATATCCAAGGCCAGCGAGGTGTCTGGGGAGCCGAAGAGAATCAAGAGGGCTCCAGTAATCCGAATCCGTATATTCAAGACTATGTCGCCCACCAAGACACTATCCTGCGGGCTATTAGAAGATGTCGAGAATAATCTGGCCAAGTAGTCTAGTGAGCCTTTCTTTGTTTTTGCTAAGTTGCCAGCCACCGCCGAGCAACCCACAAAGTTTACCCGCAGCTCAATCGGCCTCGCCAACGTCAGCTGTTTCTTTTACTTCTGACTCTGTGAAGGTTTTGTTTCAGGTACAAAAACCTGATGCAATTAATACAAACAATATAAGCAAAATTATCACTGCATTAGATGAATTAAAAAAAGGTAAATTAATCAAAAAACACAACGAATTAGCATTTAAATTATTTAAAAAAATAAGCAAACAATCTCCTTCAAAAAATATCTTATTTTCTCCACTTTTAGTTACTTCTGCTTTAATAATTTTTTATAACTTAGGCACTGAAGAAACACGTCAGAAAATCAGACAAATCTTGGATCTTCAAGACATGAGTGATGAAGAAATTAACCATCAATACGAATTGCTTCAAATCTATTCTGCAAGTCATTTTGATAGCTCTTTGTGGCTTAAAACAAACCCAACGCAATTAGCATTGATGACAGATTTACTCACAAAGTTGGGCCTATCTATATTTCTTGTGCCTGATTATTCTAACAAACCACGCTTAGAATCTCCTCAATGGCCGCTTAAAAACGATCATTTTCTTGTAGAAAAACCAAACAGGACATTTTTCACCAATAAAGACATGCCTAAAGTTCACTGGCCCAGACCATTTTGGCTCGAAGAACTGCAGTTCTTTGAGGTAAATAGAAACAAGCAAATCAATATTTCCACCCTAACAATTCCGAAGGATATATCTACCAGACCTATTTATTCCTTGAGTAATTATCCAGAACTAGATGTGTTGACCATGGGTCTTCATTGGTTTTTGCCGGGCCCTTACAGCAGCGTCCAAGAGCAGCTAGAACAACTAACACCTGATTGGTATCAAAAACGTGTGATTGATCAATTTAAACGGAGTGATGGTTTTATCTCTATTCCCAAATTCTCACTTCGCTCAGAAACCGATTTACTCTCTCTACTCAAACTTCTGGAGGTTGAGCAACCTGAAAAAATATTCGATCTATCCAAACTATATTCAGGATCTACTTATCTGACTGATGCAAAACAGATTTCAGTTATAAACGTAGATAAAAATGGCATTAATGTTGAGGATTCTTTTGAAGACACCTCTTTAGGACATTCAGAGAGTGTTTTCAATTTTAAAGCCAATCGTCCATTTTTCTTTATAGGTGGAGATCCTATCATTTATATAATGGGCATCGTCAACGACCCCAGCTTGCCTTAAACCCCATCGCCGTTAACCGCAACCGCTCCCAGCACCGCATCCACTCCCGGCCAGGCCAAAGCCCCTGAGCCGGGGTTTTGCCACAGGGCCAATAGTTCTGAACCCAGCAGCTTTTCGGCCTGCTCCAAACTGAGTTGCGAGAGCAAAAGCGGCAGCAGACGCAGCCAGATCAAGTGGGCCAAGGCCTCGGGTGTTTGCACGGACTGGCCCTGTTCAAAGAAAAAACCAGGCCCCAAACGCGGCAGGTTCAGGGCTTGCAAGCCCTGATTGAGTTGATGCAAATAGGCCTGCAGCGACAGACCCGCAATTTCTACCCCGGCCAGCAGGGCCTCATCGGGGGTGAGTTGCAGGCAGAGAAAGCGCCGAAAAAGGTCGGGGTCGGGCTGCCAGGGCCCCCGTCCCTCTGCCACCGTGGCAATCAGATACAGATTGGCGGGCATGACAAAGCGCTCTTGGCTCAGGGCCAGGGCCACGCCCGAATCGGTGGAGGCCGTGACCAAGCTTCCCCAGACCTCGCCAAAGAGCGCCCGTGGATCGACACTCTGAAAATCTTCGAGGATCAGAAAATAGCCCAAATTGGGATGGGCCCGCGCCTCTTGGGCAATGCGTTTGAAAATCCCACTGCGCAAGACCTGTGTGGCTTGGCCCTGGACCATTTCGGAGCGATAGCCCTCGACAAAAAGGCCATAATCGAGGCCTGCGTATAAGTTGTAGCTGCGCACAGGGCCATTGAGACTGTCGCAGAGGAAGTCCTGCTCAATCGGAGTCAGATCGGCAAACGGACGCTGCTGGTTGTGAAGGGCAGCGGCTTCGAGCCCCAAGCGGCGGGCCCAATAAGACTTGCCCGTGCCAGGCCCGCCTTTTAAGATCAGCAAACGGCTGTGCTGAAGCAGCGAGAGTAAATAAGAGAGGGTGTCTGTCATGCCCATATTGTAACAGACCCACTTTGGGGGGTTGGCGCAAGCACGCCCTGACAGGTTACAATAAGTGCATGAGTTTAAACCAATTGTATTTACCCCCCCTCAACGTGCTGGGCCTGATGTCGGGCACCTCACTCGATGGCCTGGATCTCTGTCTCTGCCGTCTGAGCTGGGAAGATCGGCTGCAATACGAAATTCTCGGCTTTGAGACCCTGCCGATGGCTTCCGACCTGCGCGAAAAACTCCTGCGCAATATGCAACCCGAAACCAGCCAGGTCGATGAACTCTGTGAACTCAATGTCCAGATTGGTCAGTGGTTGGGCGCCTCCAGTCGGGCCTTTTTGGCCAGCCAGCGCTTTGACCTGGATCAGGTCGACTTGATTGGCTCTCACGGCCAAACGCTCTTTCATTTGCCTCCCGGCAGGGGCGAAGTCTCCTCTTCACTGCAATTGGGAGATGCCGCCGTGATCGCAGCCATGACCGGCGTGACCACCGTTTCGGATTTTCGCCTGGCAGATATGGCCATTGGGGGTCAAGGCGCACCCCTGGTGCCTTATGTCGATGCCCTGCTGTTTAAAGATCTTGGCTATCCTGTTTGTCTGCAAAATATCGGCGGCATGGGCAATCTGACCTGGATTGGCAGCAATGGAGCGATGCTGGCCTTTGATACAGGTCCCGGCAATGTCTTAATTGACGGTTTGGTGCGCCGCCTCAGCCAGGGCGAAAAGCTGCGCGACGACGGCGGGCAATGGGCTGCCCAGGGCATGATCTGTGATCGTTTATTGGAAAAAGCCCTGCGCCACCCCTTCTTTTTGCAGCCCCCCCCCAAATCCACTGGGCGCGAACTCTTTGGCGAGAGCTATTGCGAATGGCTGTTCGAACAGGGGCAGGCCTTACAACTTTCAGCCGCCGATCAATTGGCCACCGCCACCGCCCTGACTGCCCACAGCATCGCCCGCGCCTGCCATCAATTTTTGCCTGAATTCCCCCATCGTTTTGTCGTCAGTGGCGGCGGGATTCACAATACGACCTTGATTCATATGTTGGCAGAATTGATCAAACCGGCCCTGGTTTTGCCTCTGGAGCATTTTGGTCTCTCTTCTGATGCCAAAGAGGCCTTTGCCTTTGCCTGTTTGGCTTATACCTGCCTGACCGGCATTCCGAATAATTTGCCCGCCGTCACCGGGGCCCATTCAGCCACGGTGATGGGCAAAATTCAACCCGGACGCAATTACCTCTCGCTTTTGCAGCAATTGGCCAGCCCGCCAGGAGAGAAAAAATGATCCCCAAGCACAAGGTCCTGCTCGTATTCGGTCTCTTTTCGGTCCTCTTTTTCACTCTTTTGGCCACAGCCCCTTTGCCCAGCAGCCAAGCCCAGGCCCCTGCAGGTTTTGGTCTGCTCGATAGCCGTTCCCAGAGCCGGATTCGGACATTTCGCACCCAGGTGATCGAAAACAGCGCCGACTGGCAAAAACTCTGGCAAGAACACCTCGGTCAAACAGGTCAAACGGGCCAAGCCCCAGCGGTTGACTTCAGCAAAGAACGAATCGCTGCGATTTTTCTGGGGGTGCGGCCCACAGCTGGGTACAGCGTAGCGGTTGAGTCGGTGGAGGTTCAGACCAACCAAATCTTGGTGCGTTATCGCGAAGCCAAACCCCAACCAGATCAATTTGTCGCCACCGTGCTCACGGCCCCGGCTTGCCTGATCAAATTGCCCAAAACAGCGATTACCCTGCCGATCACGTTTATCAACAGCGAGCCCGAGGCCGTTAAAATTCAAGCAAAGGATCCCATCTCCATGCGCACCCTCTCCCGCGTTAGCAATAGCCGCGTCACCGAAGCCCGTTATGTGATTGCCCGCGATTACGAACAATTCCGCCAGCTCTGGAAAGAACACAACGGCTCTTTGGAGCAATTGCCCGAAGTGGACTTTCAATCCGAAATGGTGGCCGGGATCTTTATGGGCGAGCGCAGCACAGGCGGTTATGCTGTGACGATTGAAGAGGTGCTCAAAGAGGGCGAGAAATTTAAATTCTATTATTCCGAATCTGAGCCTCCCGAAGGCAGCATGACCATTCAGATTTTGACCGCCCCCGCCCATTTAATTGCCTTGCCCCGCTCAGAGGCTTACCCTGAATTTGTTAAACGCGACAAAAGCAAATAAAGTCCACATAAAGTTTCAGAGCTGTGAAGAATCTCTTTGAATTGCCAGAGCCTCTGCCAACGGAGGAACTGTTCGAAACCCTGCAAACCTTTCCCTCGGGCAAATTGGAGCGCATTGTCTCCTACGGACAAGTCACCCCTGCCGGGGAATGGTACGATCAAGAACAGGCAGAATGGCTGGTGCTTTTGCAGGGAGAGGCCCGTCTGAATTATGCAGATGGCTCCGAGACATACTTAAAACGCGGTGATACTTTGCTGATTCCCCCGCATCGCCGCCACCGCGTGAGCTATACCAGCACTGCCCCGCCGTGCATCTGGTTGGCCCTGCATTTTGCCCAGCCACCCGCATAGCGGTACAATGAAACCAGTATCTGGATAGAAAGTGGCCCGCCATGACAATCAAACGCCTGACCGTCGCCTTGGACTTAACCGCCCTCGATGAAAAAGTGCTGACGTATACCCAGTTTTTGTGTAAAAGTCTGCCGATTGAAAAAGTTTATTTTATTCATGTCGAGCAAAAGCTGGATCTGCCCGCCAGCTATTTGGAAAAACACCCCGAACTCAATTTGCCCATGGATGAAAATCTGCAGGCACAAATGCAAACCGTGGTCGGGCAACATCTGCATTTGGCCGATGGGATTCAAACCGAGTTTGATGTCTTGGAAGGGGATTTGTTAAATACCCTCGTGCGCCACAGCAAGGTCAAAATGGCCGACCTGATGGTCGTCGGCAAACGCGATGACGAGGCTCAAGCGGACCTGATCTCAGAAAAACTGGCCCGCCGGGCGCTGTGTTCGGTGCTCTTTGTGCCAGAAACCTTCAGCCTGGATATTCAACATATTCTGGTGCCCAGCGACTTTTCAGAGCACTCGCACCAGGCCTTAGAAACCGCCGCCCAGCTCTCTTCGGTGGTACAAGGTGATGTGATTCACGTGCTCAATCTCTTTGATGTACCTACAGGCTACGCCAAAATGGGCCTGAGTTATGAAGAATTTGCTGCGGATCTCAAAACCTATGCCGAGCAAGACATGCAAAAATTCATTCAGGGTGTGCCCCTGAAGGACAGTACGATTGAAACCCACGTGGCAGATATTGGCAGCCAAGACCGGGCAGAATTGATCCGCGACTGGCTAAAAAAATTGGACTGCCAATTGCTGGTGATGGGTTCCAAAGGCCGCACCAATGTTGCTGCCATGTTTTTGGGCAGCCTAACTGAAAAGCTGATCAAACTCGATCTCAAGGTGCCAATCCTGGTGATTAAAAAGAAAAACGAGAGTTTGGGTTTTTTCAAAGCCCTGCTCGACGGCCAACTCTAGTTTAGAACCACCAGATCGTCGCGGTGGACAGCTTCTGCCCCATGGGTATAGCCCAAGAGGGGCTCGATCTGGTCTGAATGACAGCCTTTGATCTGGCTCAGGGCATGGCTATCATAGCGGCTCAGCCCCCGCGCCAATTCATGGCCATCAGCGGCATAGATGCGCACGGCCTGACCACTGGAAAAACTGCCCGAAACAGCTGTAATGCCAGCCGCCAAGAGGCTTTTGCCTGATTGTGCTAAGGCTTTGGCGGCCCCCGCATCAATTTCAATCCGACTGGTGGTAGCCGTCTCGGCCAAAATCCAGCGTTTGCGGGCATCCAAGCGACCTTCATGGGGTTCAAAGAGCGTGCCCACGGCCTGACCTGCGGCAGCCTGAATCAAGATATCTGTCGCTTCGCCAAAGACAATCCGCACAGCCACGCCACTGCGGGTGGCAATGTCTGCGGCCTGGATTTTGGTGATCATGCCACCTGTGCCACGGTGACTGCCGACATCCCCCGCCAAGCCCCAAATAGCGGGAGTAATTTGGGGCACAACAGGAATGAGTTGGGCATCTGAATGCTGGCGGGGGTCAGCGGTAAACAGCCCCTCACAATCGGTGCAAATGATCAGCAAATCGGCCTCGACCAACGAGGCCACCTGGGCAGCCAAATTGTCGTTGTCACCCACTTTGATCTCTTCGATGGCGACCACATCGTTTTCGTTGACAATGGGCAACACGCCTTTTTCAAGGCAGCCGGCAAAGGTTGTGCGGGCATTGAGGTAGCGCCGACGATCGCGAAAATCGTCACGGGTCAACAGGGTTTGCGCCACAGTGATGCCATAGATTTCGGCCATTTGGGCATAGAGATGCATCAATTGGCTCTGGCCAACGGCTGCCAGCAATTGTTTCTCGGCCAAACTGCGTTTGCGCGGGGGAAAACCCAATTGCTCCCAGCCCGCCAGTACAGCCCCAGAACTGACCAAAACCACCTCATGCCCCAGATCACGCAGATGGGCCATCTGGCGCAACAAATCGACCATGCGGGGCCGACAGAGGCGGTCTTGGCCCGAAGTCAAAACACTGGTGCCGAGTTTGACAACAATCCGCAGGCCCTGGCTCGTTTTAGACGGCTTCATCTGTGTATCTTCATTGGGGTAACTGACCCTCATAGAGAAAGTCCAAAGCCACGGGCAAACGGCGGTGCCAACTCTGTTCGTTGTGAAGGCCTTCTGGATCGGGGTTCCAAAGCAGGTTCTGTTGGGGTTTAAATTCGAGCACTTCGAGCAGATCCGCCAATAATTTGGTCTGCTGGAAGCTGACATTGCCGTGGCACTCACAGCCTTCTTTTTCCCCGTGGTCGATATACACCTTGGCCGCTGCGTGGGGTTTGGTTAACATCAGGGCATTGTAAATGGCAAATTGGTTGACCCAGAGCGCAGGGGACATAATCAGCCCCCGGCCCAATTGCTCGGGATAGTGAAAGAGTGAATAAAGCGCCAGCAGCCCCCCCAGAGAAGAGCCTCCCACCAGGGTTTGTTCATTGGCCCTGCGCAGATGTAATTTGCGGTGCAGCCGCGGCAGAAGCCATTCCAGCATCCAGTTGAGCTTGCGCTCAGCTTTGCCCCGTTTGCCCGGATAGGGGTCCCAAGGACTCATTTCGGCATCGCGATCGGGGCCGTGATACACGCCCACCACCACAGGCACTTCTTTGCCTGCGCGTGAACGCTGATCGAGAATGCGGTGCAAATGCCAGCCTCCAGCCATTGTGCCTTCGTCTTCATAGAGATTTTGGCCATCAAAGAAAAAGGCCAGGGGATAGGTCTTATCCGAGGTGAAATAATCGGGGGGCAAATAGAGAGAGACCGGTCGTTCGCCATCCAAACCGGGAATCTGAAAGGTCTGGGAGCGGTAGATCAGGCTGGGCCAATGTGCCACCCGCTTAAAATGCAAAGTGGATTCCTTCATCAGATTGGACATAGGGGTTCTCCGGGGATCTGGTCTCTCTATTCTATATACCTCAGAGCGGGCCTTGGGGGGAATCCCTTAGCCACATGAGAGAGCCGAGATTTTTTTGCAGCGTTCTCACCCCCTCTGGGATCGGGTATACTTGGCATCACTGCAATTGTTTTTTGTTAAAAAGGGGGTGGAAAAAGGTGCTGAATCAGCGACTCAAGGTCATTTTGACCCTGGGAATTTTTTGTCTGGTGTCTTTTTTTCTCTGGCAAGCCAAACCCGATCACGATTATCTAAACGCCCAGCAATTTAAACTCTTGCTGGATAAACAACTCAAACACCTCGAAAAAGCACACCCTCAGCAGAGCTATACCCTCGATCCGGCCAGCGTTTTGCCCGCAACAGAAATGCGCGATCTGGCCCAAAAAGCCTTAAAAAAACAGACCGAAAACCTCAAAAAAGCCCAAGGAACGCCCCGTCCCTTGCGTTTGAGCCTGCAAGAGGGGCGCGGCCAAATGACCCTGGTCGCCACCCCCAGTGGCGGCAAGGCCCAGAGCGAAACCCGGACCATGACCACCTGGCTGAGTGTGCTGCCCCCTTTGGTAGCCGTGGTTTTGGCGCTTTTGTTGCACCGGCTGGTATTGGCACTGTTTGCAGGCCTGTTCTTTGGGGCCTTGATCTTTCAGAATTTAAATCCCATCACGACACTCAGCGAAACCTTTGGCAATTATCTCTGGCACGCCGTCAGCGATGCCTTTCACATCAAGGTGATTATCTTTGCCGCCGTGCTGGTGGGCATGGTCGGTGTGATGAACGCCTCCGGGGGCACCCGTGGGATCGTGGATGTCTTTCGCAAATACACAGGCAACCGCCGCTCGGCCCAGATGATCGCCTCAATCATGGGCATTTGCATCTTCTTTGACGATTACGCCAATTCGTTTATTATTGGCGGCACCATGCGGCCCGTGACCGACAAACTCAAGATCTCGCGCGAAAAACTGGCGTATATTGTCGATTCCACCGCCGCACCTGTGGCCGGTCTGGCGATTATCTCGACCTGGATTGGCTACGAAGTGGGTCTATTTCAAGAGGTGCTGACCTCGCTGGATGTTAAAATCAGCGGCTATTCGGCCTTTTTGAGTGCGCTGCCCTTTCGCTTTTACTGTATTTTTACGCTGGTTCTGGTCTTTTTGCTGGTCTGGATGCGCCGCGACTTTGGCCCGATGTACCACGCCGAACGCCGGGCGATTGAACATGGTTTGGTGATTCGCGATGGCGCGGTGCCCATGACCTCGGGTGCCATGGGCAATTTAGAGGGCCGCGAAGACATTCCTGCACGCTGGTACAACGCCGTATTGCCCGTGTTGCTGGTGATTGCCATGACCATTGTCGGGCTCTATGTCAGTGGCGGCGGTTGGGCCAAGGTTCAGGCCAAATTCAGCAATCTCTGGAGCTTTCAGGTACTCAGCGACAGTTTTTCCAGTGCCGACAGCGCCACGGTGTTGCTCTACGCCTCGATCGCAGGCTCGCTGCTGGCGATTTTTCTGGCCTGGGGCCAGCGTTTGCTCAGTTTTAAAGAGGTTTGGTTGGCCTGGGGCAAAGGCACCGCCTCGGTTTGGCTGGCCTGCTTGATTCTGGTCATGGCCTGGGGGCTCAATGGGGTTTCCCAGGATTTAGGCACCGCGTCGTTTTTGGTCTCGATCTTTAAAGATCTGGTGCATCCGATCTGGATTCCGATGCTGATCTTTTTGCTGGCCGCAGCTATTGCCTTTTCGACAGGCAGTTCCTGGAGCACCATGGCGATCTTGATTCCCATGGCCGTGCCTTTGGCATATGAGCTTGGTGGCGTGCCGCTGATGATCATTGCCATGGGGGCGGTACTCGATGGCTCAATTTTTGGCGATCATTGCTCACCCTTGGCAGATACCACCATTCTCTCGTCGATGGCCTGTTCAAGCGACCATATCGACCATGTGCGCACCCAAATGCCTTACGCCCTGTTGGGCATGGGCATGGCCACTGTGGTGGGTTATCTGCCCGCGGCCCTGGGCCTGATGCCGTTTATTTCGATCCTCTTGGGCTGTGCGTTGATGTGGTTGGTGGTCAAAGTTGTGGGCCGCAATCCCGAAGCTGGGTTTGAGCAAAAGTCCGAAGCAGAACAACCGGCCCCCAGCCACCTCAAAGCGGAACCCGTGATCATGGAACGCTACAGCCAGGAGTAAACAAAGATTGAATTTAGAGCCACGCTACCACCTGACCAGTATGTATATCACGCGCCTGGGGCTTTACCTCGGTGTGATGGCGTTGGCATTGTGGATGCTCAAGCCCTTCATTATGCCTTTTATCCTGGCGGCGATCACCGCCAGTATTTTTATTAAATTAAAACCCCGTCTGCCACTGGCGTTGCGCAGCAATCCCAATCTCTTTGCAGCATTGGCAACCCTTACAGCCCTGTTGGTGATGGTCTTGCCGATCTTTCTCTTGTTCTTATTGGCCGGGCTTGAAGCCGTGCGCTTTGTGCAATTTGTGCAAGACATGTTCCAGAGCGGGGGCTTTAGCATGATTGGCAAACGCCTGATGGGTCTCGAAAATCAGATCAATGCCAAACTCAAGGTCTTTGGCACCTCTTTTGATCTCACCTCCATCCAGCAGGATGCCCTGGCCCAATTGCAGAATATTGGCTCGTTGCTCTACAACAATGCCCTGAATCTGCTCAACAACGCCTTTATGGTCGGCCTGACCACCTTTTATTTCTTGTTTATTGCCTTTTTTCTGATCCGCGACGGCGAACAGATCATTGAACTGGTCAAACGGCTGATGCCCTTTGACCGCAAAACGGCCCAAAGTCTGGTCGATTCGGTTGAACATGTGGGCCAGACCGTGCTGGTCGGCGGCATGGTCTCCTCGCTAATTTTTGGCGGTTTGATGGCCTTGGTCTTTGCCCTGTTTGGCTTTGCCAGCCCGCTGATGTGGGGCATTTTACTCGGAATTCTGGCCTTGATCCCCTTGGGTACCTTGGCGGTCTATCTGCCCTGTGTGCTCTATCTGTTTTTTGCGGGCCCCTGGTGGGTCGCGGTCTTGTTTTTGGTCGTGGTTGAGCTGATTGAACAGGGCCTGTATTATGTCGTGATTCGGCCCAAATTTATTGACGCCCGCACCCATATGTACCCGTTGGCGATTTTTCTGGCGATTGTCAGTGGCATTACCAGTTTTGGCCCGATGGGGCTGGTCTACGGCCCGCTGATCATGGCCGCCTTGTTGGCTTTGATAGAGCAGCAATTGCGTCAGCCTGCCAGCCTGGAAAATCTGCAAGAAAGTTCTCCGCTCGTCTCTTCTGCTGTGGAGCAAAACGAGATCTGACTCCCCCCCAAAAAAAATTGCCCCCCAAAAAATTGCCCCCAAAGATTGGCCCAAGATTGCTTCCAAAGATTGACCCACCGCCGCGAAGATCGTACCATGGGTGGGTAATCCGTCCCTGCAAAAAAAGCTGCATAAGGAAACCAATAGCGCTATGTTGAAACGCCGTCTTTCATTGCTCGCCCTGACCCCCCTGCTGAGTGTGGGTCTCACCCTGGGGACAGCCACCCCCACCTGGGCTCAGACCCAAGGTCAAGAAGCAGAAGACAAAGGCCCCACCTTTGAAAAAACGATCAAAGACTTTAAACCCATTCCAGGCCTGTTTAACTTCCATTTTAAAGAGAGCGATCAGCGCATCCTGCTCGAACTCCAACCGGCTCAATTGGAGCAGGTCTTTTTATTGAGCATGACCCGCGAAGCCGGAGATGGGGCCTTTTTTGACTCCTCCTCGCAGGAAAACACCCTGCCCGTGTATTTCCGCAAACACGGCAAAACGATTCAGATGTATATTAAAAACCTCAACTACCGCGCCAATGAGAGCACAGCCATCTCCCGTGCCATTCCCCGTGGTGTGAGTGATGCCCTGATGAGCAGCGCCCAAATTATCGCCCCCCCACACCCAGAGAAAGGCTCGCTCTTGGTGGATGCCTCTGAATTGTTTGTGGGCGATTTGGCCAACAGCGGTCGGCTCTTTCAAATGCTGCAGCGCATGATGGGCATTGGCTACCGCGTCGATGAGCGCAACAGCTTTATTCAGAAGGTCAAATCCTTCGAAAAGAACAGCGAAATCGAGGTGCGGCTGAATTTTGTCGGCGACGGCACAGATTTTCCCACCCCCACTTTGGCCGATGACCGCAGCTTTCAACACCTGATGCATTACAGCCTGAGCAAATTGCCCCAGAGTGATTACAAACCCCGTTTGGCCGATGACCGCGTGGGCCATTTCACCACCATGTTCTGGGACTACAACAGCTTCAGCCAAAATGATCCCTATGTGCGGTTTGTCAACCGCTGGAAGCTCGAAAAAGCAGATCCCAACTTGCAAGTTTCGCCCCCCCGCGAGCCGATTGTCTATTGGCTCGAAAACACGATTCCGGTCGAACACCGCGAAGCGGTCAAAGAGGGTGTGTTGCTCTGGAACCAAGCCTTTGCCAAAATTGGCTTTAAAGACGCCATTGTGGTCAAACAAATGCCCGACGATGCCGATTGGGATCCGGCAGACTCACGCTACAACACGATTCGCTGGATGGTCAATCCGGGGGCCGGTTATGCCGTGGGCCCCTCCCGCGCCCACCCGCTGACGGGCGAAATCTTTGACGCCGACGTGCGTATCAGCGCCGATTTTGTGCGCTATCTCTTTGATGAATACGAAAGCTGGGCCGTACCCCTGGCCGGAGAAAAGGTCAAACCCAATTTGCAGGCCCTGAACCACAGCGCCAAAAACAGCCAAAACCACTCCCAGCTCTGTGAATACAACAGTGGCTTGGCCCGCGAAGCGGCCTTTGGCCATCAGCTTTTGGCCACCCGTGGCGCCCTGCCTGCGGGCGAAGCCGCGCGGTTTATGCGCGAGTCGATTGTGGCCCTGGTCGCCCACGAAGTGGGACATACCCTCGGGTTGCGCCACAATTTTAAGGCCAGCACCTTGCACAAAGCCAGCGATTTGCACCTGCTCAACCAGACCCGCAGCAAAGGCCTGACCAGCTCGGTGATGGACTATGTGCCTGTGAACCTCGCTCCCAAAGGCGTGACCCAAGGCGAGTATTTCCAGACCACGCTCGGCCCCTACGATTATTGGGCGATTGAATACGCCTATAGCCAATTCCCAGCTGACAGTGCCACAAGCGAAAAAGGCCATCTCGACAAAATTGCCGCCCGTTCAACCAAACCCGAATTGGCGTATGGCACCGATGAAGATGTCTACGGCGGCCCGATTTCAGTCGATCCCAATGCCAATATCTGGGATTTGGGCGACGACCCGCTGGCCTTTCAGCGCCAACGTCTGAATCTGGCCGAAGAGCTGCTGAGCAAAATTGAAGCCCAATTTGAAAAACCCGGCGAGCGCTACCCGCGTCTGCGCGAGATCTTTTCGATGGGTGTGGGCGAATATTTCCGTTCGATCAGCGGCATGGTGCGTTATGTCGGCGGCATTTACACCCACCGCAACCACGTCGGCGATCCCGACAGCAAACGCCCGCTGCAGGTCGTGCCAGCAGCCAAACAGCGCGAAGCCTTAAAAACCATTGGCAATCAGCTCTTTGTCAACGAGGCCTTCCAGTTCAGCCCCGAGCTGCTGAGCAAATTGGGCCCCGAGCGGCAGTGGAATTTTGACGGCGATACCTTTGGCATGCGCCTGGATGTGCCAGTTCACCAGATGGTACAAGGCCTGCATACCAGCGTCTTGAGCTATTTGATGAGCCCAACCCTGCTGATGCGCCTGCAGAACAACGAAATGCTGTTTAAAAAAGGCGAAGAGCGCTTCACGCTCGAAGAGCATTTCAGCTATCTGAGCGATACTGTCTGGAGTGAACTCAAAGCAGGCAAAAATGTGCCCAGCTTCCGCCGCAATTTGCAGCGCGTGCATTTGGAACAGCTCAAAACCCTGTACCTGGGCCGCAGCCGGTCCATTCCCTCCGATGCCCGCACCCTGGCCCGCCACGATCTGGTCAGCCTGCGCAACCAGATCGACAACACGCTGAAAGCCAGTGGCGGCAAACTCGACCGCATCACCCGCGCCCATTTGGATGAGTCGCGGGCGATCATGGATGCCACGGTTAAAGCAATGCTGGAGCGCGACGACTAAAAATGCCCATACAGCAGACCCAAACCGCCCAGCACACAGCGCACGAGCGTGCCCCTGCTCCCCAAGCAGACACAGACTTCGAAGCCCGCTTTGAAGCGCTCAAAGAGCTGGACTGGCGCGGTTTTATGGCCGAGCTGCAAGCCTTGCGGAGCGAGATCGATGCCCAATTGGGCCCGGAAGATCTGGCCCACCTGCGCAAGATTGAAAATTGGGGCCATCTGGCCACGGCCCTGGGCCTGCTGACCGCAGGTCTGGGGCCCAATTTGCTCAGCATGGCAGGCCTGAGTCTGGGCCGCACGACCCGCTGGCTGCTGATGCACCATATTGGCCACCGGGGTTACGATCGCGTGCCCGGTGTGCCCAAGCGCTATACCAGCCGCTTTTTTGGCCGGGGCTGGCGGCGCTGGGTCGATTGGCCCGATTGGATGACCCCCGAATCGTGGAATTACGAGCACAATATTTTGCACCACACCCACACCGGGCAGGTTGCCGACCCCGATCTGCTCGAACGCAATACCGAAAAAATTCGCCACTCCAACTTGCCTCTGCCCCTGCGCCAGGCCCTGATGCTGGGGCTGGGCCTGGTCTGGAAGCCGGTCTATTATGCCCCGAGCAATATTCACGCCATCCACACCCACCAGGCCAAAGGCCCCCAAGGGGACTATACCCTCGACCGCGAGGGCATTCTGGAGTTGATCCTGGATGGCTATCTGCCTTATGCCCTGCTGCAATTTGTGCTGCTGCCCAGCCTCTTTCTGCCCGCGGGTCTCTGGGCCACTTACAGCGCGTTGATCAACTCTCTCGGGGCCGAGCTACTGGCCAATTTTCACTCTTTCTTGGTCGTGGGTCCGAATCACACCGGCGACGATATCCCGCGCTTTGAACGCAAACCCGCCAACAAAGCTGAACGCATGTTGCACCAGATCACGGGCTCGGTCAATTACACCTGCGGCAACGATCTGATCGACTTTTTGCAGTTCTGGCTCAATTACCAGATTGAGCACCATATCTGGCCCGATCTGCCCATGTTGCGCTACGGACAGGTGCAGCCCAAGGTCAAAGCCCTGTGTGAAAAATACGGCGTGCCCTATCTGCAAGAAGACGTCTTTAAACGCTTTGGCAAGATGCTGGATGTAACCACCGGGCAGAGCGATATGCCGGTCATTCGGTAAAACATTCCATTTTACAATTTTCTGAATCAAAGCTATCATCGGAACAGGCGCAGAGAGAGGGGATCTACGATGGGCTTTGCGGGTCTGACTTTAGAAAAATCCTGCCAATACCAGGCTTTGCTGGTTGTCCTTGCAGGGATTTGGGCCTGTCATCCCCAGACCAGCCCTGTACCCGCGAAACCCGCAACCGCCCTCTCTGCTTCACCAACACGCACCCCTTCTGCCTTGCCAGTCCTCCCACCCAGTGAGCCCAACCCGCCTCACCCCACAGCCATCGCCACAACACTCGAAACAGCAATGCCCACACCGATTCCAGCCCCTACAGCCTGCCCCCTGATTCGCGCCGATGACCCGCCCCGCTTGGACTACCCCCAGGATGTGGCCGTGAGCGGGGATGGCAAAACCCTGTATATCACCAGTCGGCCTTGCAGCGATTTAACGTATAATTCGCAAATTATTCAACTCGACAGCGAAAACTCCCAAGACTGCATCCACCGTCTATACACGCTCAAAGACGGCAAACTCAGTGCTTTTCCGGGTCAATTGATGCAAACCCAGGGCTGTTACATGAGTGAAATTGAGCTGGCCCGCGAAGAGAACCGGCTTTATATCAGCCAATTGTCCAGCTCTAAACTGCTGGGTTTTGATACAAACACCTACCAGCCCAATCTGGATAAGTCGGTTGCGCAACAGGATGTGGATTCAACAACGATTCCACCCAGCAACATTCCCCGGACAGGCCCCTTAAATCTCTATTGGGACCCCAGCAGCCAACGCATTTACTTTGTCATGGTTGGCAATCTTTCCGAAGGTAGCAGTGCCTCTATTTCAACGATTTTTAATGGTCAAAGGAAAACACTGTTTTCTGGAGGAGGCTATTTTGCCATTTATAAAGAACACCTTTACATAGGCTCTGGAAAATCAACAAAAACAATAGATTATAATCAGGCACAAGATTTAATTGGCTCTCCAAGTAAATTTGCAGAGAATTTTCCCGATATCTTTAATGTAAGAATCAGCGACTTAAATATATGGCCCAAAGGCATACGTATTGACTCAAAAGGATCTATGTTTCTGAGCGATATCAACCACCATGTGATCTGGAAATACGATTTTGAGAAGAAAACAATCTCCGTCTTGGCAGGAGCCAATCAAGCAGGTTTCAACGATGGCCAAGGCGCAGTCGCCCAATTCAGATACCCCACGGCTCTGGATGTGGACCACGCAGGCAATCTCTACGTAGCCGACACAGGCAACAAAGCCATTCGTAAAATTACCCCCGACGGCACTGTGACCACCCTTTACAAAGAAACCCAAACGACCAGCGGTATGCAATGAGTGGCCACGTTTACAAAGGAATGGCCCTTGTTGTTTGGCTGAGTTTGGTCGCTTGTCAAATAATTCCAACAACAAAAACAAATCCAAGCCTGTCTCCCAGCCCCGTTAACGAAAACAAACAAACCAGTCATGCCACACCTTCGCCCCAAATGCCGAGTCCCATTGCCACTTCCCGTCTAAACAGCCTGACCGACACAGAGTTGCAAAGCCTCAAAAACAGCCAGCTCCTCGATGGTTACAACCATCTGGCTTTTGAACTCTTGCATATTCTCAGCAAGGACCTACCCAAAGACCAAAACCTGGTTTTCTCGCCGTTGAGTATCGCCAGCCTGCTCACGGTCCTCTATCTGGGCTCCAGCGGCGAAACCCGTCAAACACTTGGCAAAGTCTTACAGATTGAGGGCATGAGCAATGAAGAAGTCAGCCAAGCATATGCCTTGCTCAAACGCTCACTCCAAAGCGAGGAGGCATTTGAGACTGGCATCTTTCATTCAATCTGGATTCAAAAAAATCAGGCATTCACCGACGAATTTGTGCCCCAAGCGACCGATCTCTATGACGTGCAGTTTGAAACTGGATCGATGGATTTCGAAACAGAAAACCGAATAAATAATTGGATTCGAGAGAAAACACACAATCAGATCAGCGCGATTCTTCCCCAAAACACATTGCAACCAAAGAGCCAATTTATTTTATTAAATACACTGTATTTAAGAGCAAACTGGCTTTACACTTTTTCGCCCTCTTTGACTTACCATGACACTTTCACCACCGCTTTGAATGAGCAAAAACAAGCGCTTTTTCTGCATAAAAACCCCAGAAAAGCGCCTTTTGATGAAGGCAAAGAAATCTATTTTTCAGAACAATTGGATGTTAAAGCCATCAATGAACGTTTGAGACAATTAGACTTGCTGATTGCGCTACCCCAAGCAAAATCGGCTCTGGAATGGGCAAAAACACTTACCTATGGAGAGTGGTACAGCTTAAAAATGGCGATTCGAAAAGGTTCTCTGATTGAAGAAATCGCCTTCCCGCGCTGGAAGCAAGAGCAAGCACATGATCTCAAAACATTAATGGCTCCGCTGGGATTGGACAAAATTTTGACTTCACCAGATTTCAGCCCCTTGATGAAAATGGTCAAACAACCGGATCAAATGCTGCACAAAGCAAAAGTGAGTCTGAATGAACAGGGAATCGACGGCCCCTTGGTGAGTTCTGGTCAATCTTTAGGCGGAGAAATTACACCCAGGATCCGTTTTGTCGCAGATCGGCCTTTTTTCTATTCCATTTCGAGCTACACCAACGCCATCCTCTACATGGGCATCGTCAATGACCCCAGCAAACCCTAATCCCCCTCCCCAAACACGGCCCCAACCAACCCCAAGCATCAACGCAAAAAGTCCCCTCGGTCTTCAAAACAACACAAGAGCGATTGAGGGTTGGCCTGGAGTGGGCAATGTCCTTCGACTCCGCTCAGAACCCAGATGGTTTTCGAGACGCACCCTGAGCGGAGTCGAAGGGAGCGGCCCGAATGCCCAACTCCATGGCCCAAGCACTCACCCCCCTCTTCTTCTCCCACCTTTGAAAACCCCACCCCTTATGCAATGGGGTCAAAGATCCCCCAACTGCACATGCCACAAATCCGCATAAATCCCCCCCTGGGCAATTAAGTCCTCATGGCTGCCCTGCTCCGCAATCTGCCCCTCACGCAAGACCAAAATACGGTGGGCCTGGCGAATGGTCGAAAGCCGATGGGCTATCACCAACGCCGTGCGCCCCTGCACCAAAGTATGCAAATTGCGCTGAATGGCCCGCTCCGTCTCGGTATCCACCGAAGAGGTGGCCTCATCCAGCACCAGAACCGGCGCATTTTTGAGCAGGGCCCTGGCAATACTCAAACGCTGGCGCTGCCCGCCCGAGAGTTTGATTCCTCGCTCGCCGACCAAGCTCAAATAGCCCTGGGGCAAAGA
Organism: Candidatus Sericytochromatia bacterium; assembly: GCA_018780035.1. Classification (GTDB taxonomy): domain Bacteria; phylum Cyanobacteriota; class Sericytochromatia; order UBA7694; family UBA7694. The sequence continues at coordinate 278,121 of JADMKE010000016.1, read as the reverse complement.
GACAATAAAGTCGTGTAATTCCGCCTTGCGGGCCGCTTCTTCGATGGCCGCATCCGAGACCTCACTCAGCCCATAGGCAATATTCTCGCGCAACGTGCCGTGAAAGAGGTACACATCCTGGCTGACGAGGGCAATCTGGCGGCGCAGATCGCGCAAATCCAAATCGCGCAGATCGTGCCCATCGAGTTTGACCGCGCCGCCCGTGGGATCGTAGAGCCGCATCAAGAGCTTCACCAAGGTCGATTTGCCCGCGCCGGTGGTGCCCGCAAAACCCACCATTTCGCCTGCAGGCACCTCAAAGTTGAGGCCATTTAAGACCGGCAAAACCGGATCATAGGCAAAGTGGACATTTTCAAACTGAATCCGGCCCTCGGCCCGCAAGAGCGGCGTGGCCTGCGCCGGGCTCTGAATCGCCGAGGGCGTATCGAGCAAGTCGAAAATCCGATTGGCACTGGCACGGGCCCGCTCGTAGAGGTCAAAGGTCTGTCCCAGACGCGTGATCGGCCAGAGCAGGCGCTGCACCAGCATCGAAAAGAGCACCAATTCGCCCACCGTCACCCGGCCTTGGCCCTGCAAGACCCACCAAGCGCCAATCAAGAGCACGCCGCCAAAGCCCAAAGCAATCGCCATGCGAATAATCGGGATATACGCAGCCGCCAAGCGAATGGCAGCCAAATTGGCCTGGCGGTATTCGTCTGAACTGGCATGCACCCGTTCCAGCTCAAAGGCTTCAGCCGTAAAGCTCTGAATCACCTGAATGCCTGCCAGATTGTTTTCTAAGCGGCTGGCCAAAGCCCCCACAGCCTGTCGCACCCGATCATAACGGGGGGCAATTTGGCGCTGGTAGAGTGCACTGCCAAAGAGAATGATCGGAATCGGAATCAGGCCAATCAACGACAATTCCCAAGAGACCGAGAGCATCACCACCAGCGAAAAGGCAAAGAGCACGCCCAATTGCAGAATTTCGTTAAAGCCTGTGTTGAGAAAGCGTTCGAGCTGATTGACATCATCGTTGACAATCGCCAGGGTTTCCCCCATGCGCTGGTTTTCAAAGAAACGCATCTCGCGCGATTGCAGACGGGCATAGACATCCAGGCGCAGGCGGTGCTGCAAATCCTGGGCCAGGGTCATGAACTCCTTTTGAAAGAGCCACTCAAACAGGCTCTCCCCGCCAAAAATCGCCACCGCCAAGAGCGAGAGAAAGACCGCCATCGTCCAGGGGCTGGCGGGCCCCAGCAGAGACTGGATCCAGCCCGGCGGGTGGCCCCCCACCGAGTCGGTCACCCAGGCCACCAGCAGCGGGGGCATCAGATCGAGGATTTTATTCAGAATGCTGCAGGCACTGGCCATGCGAAAACGGGCCCGTTCGGGGCGCAGATAGGCAAAGAGCTGACGGATCGAGGGAGCGATGACAGACATAAGCAGGTTCTCCTTGGGTAAGGAGCAGTTTAACCCAGGAGAGCCAAAGGAGGGGGAAATTCCCCTTTAAATCACGCCTTTAAACCTTCAAATAGGGCTTGTTCTGGTAGAGATAATTGGGTTTGATCGTGACTTCTTCAAATTCAATGTGGTAAAGATCTGAGAGAGAGCCCGACATTGGAGGCACCAACCAACTCCAGCGGCCATCCAAACGCCGACCAGCCGCCAATTCTTGCTCGACAAATTCCAAGAAATCGCTAGAGGCGGCATGGTGATCCGTCATTTTTACGCCATTTTTTTCGAAGGAATCGAGCACCGCGCGGTTGAGTTCCACCAGGGCGCGGTCTCGCCAAAGTGAACGCTCGCGGCGCATATCCAGCCCCATCCGCTCGGCAATCGCGGGCAGCATATTGTAGCGGAAGGGATCCGAAAAATTGCGGGCGCCGATTTCAGTGCCCATATACCAGCCATTAAACGGCGCACAGGTGTATTGCAAGCCACCACAATCAAAGAGCATTTCTGAGACCGCGGGCAGCGCATACCAGCGCAGGCCCAAATCCGCAAACCAGGGCAGTTCCGGGTGTGCAATCGGCACTTCAAGCACCAGTTCAGGGGGAATCGGATAAAAACGGGGGGCTTGATGGGGCAAGGCAATTACCAGGGGCAAGATGTCAAAGTGGGTGCGCTCTCCGGGCTCCCAGCCCAGGGCCAGAATCGCATTGGTGAGGTCGCCATTGGCGGGGTCGCCCAGCCATTGCCCATCGGGCTGGCGATAACCGGCATAGCGCAATAATTGTGGATTCCAAAGGCGCGGAGCGGGTTGGCCCGGCACCTGGGGCGCAAAGACCGTCATCACGGCCCGCAGATTGCCGCCATTGCTGGCCAATTGAATATGTTCACAGAGGGCTTCAAACATCTGATCGGGGTCGGTGATATGCCGCATATCTCGGACCTGCAGGCCCTGCCAATAGAGGCGACCAATACAGCGGGCACTGTTGCGCCAAGCCAGTTTGGCACCATAGGCCAATTCGTCATAGGTTTGCCAATAGCTGCCAGTGCGTTCAATTTCTGCACTGACTTCCTCCCAGCGGCTGGCAAAAGCCTGAGGAACGCCTTTTTCGTGGTAAAAACGCAGCAAATACGCCTTGGCTTCATCCACGAGAGAGCTGTTTTCGCCCACCACAATATCTGGAATGCCGTCGGCACCGGGGCAGGGCCCGGCCAGAATGGCGGGTGGGTGTTTTGCCGCGGCATGGGGGCAGGCCTTTTGGCCGGGCTCGGTTGCCAAGCCGGGTGTGTGGCTCGGTTTGCGTACGGGCCGATTGCCCTGGGGGGTAAATTCTTCGATCTGGATCCGCTCAGCAGCCACATTCAAGCTCTGCAGCAGCGCTTTGGTTGCCGTCTGATACCCTTCGGGACCACACAAGAAAAAGATCGCCTCGGGCAATTCATTGAGAAGCGCCTCCAATTCCGACTTTTCCAGACGCCCCTCTTGGGCCGTCATCCGGGCCCGAAAGCTGATCAAGTCAGAAGTAGCAGCGGCCTGCTCAAAGTCTGAGCGGTAGATCATCTGCTCAGGCAAACTGCAGGAATAATCGACATGTAAACGGCGGGGCTGATCATGGTTTAATTCATGGCGCAAGATCGCCAGAGCGGGTGTCATGCCGATCCCTGCCACCAAACAGATCACAGGGCGCTTTTCATTCGGGTCGAGAAAATAATGGCCTTGGGGGCTGGAGACGCGCAAAATGCCTTGATCCAGCGGGTGATCAAAGAGCCAATTGGAAAAGAGGCCCTGTTCTTCGCGTTTGACGGTAATTTCGTAATAATTCTCAGCTGAATTGGCTGCGCTGAGGGTATAGGGGCGCTCCACCCAATTGTCTTCAATCCGGGCCTGCACCACAATATGTTGCCCTGGTAAAGCCGGTTTGATCTCACCATTAACAGGGGTCAGACGAAAACTGCCGATCTGGGCGGTTAAAGGCAGACGCTCCTGGCAGATCACGGGTGTCCAATCGGGGCGACCCACCAATTCTTTTAAGCGGGGAAGGCAGCCACCACAGACACTGCCAGCCCCGGTCTCTTGGGTGAGCGCTTCGGCACTGGTGCAGCCCTTTAACATGGCCGCTTGCAAAGCGCCTTGGCGCACCTGTACACAGGCACAGAGAATTTCGCTCTCTTCAAAAAAATGGGCGGGCGTTTCGAGTTTCAGACTGCCTCTCTGGCTAAATACCGCCAATTGCCACGCTTCAATCGGGGCCTCTTCGAGCAACATGCGGTGGACGTCCCCCAATTCGTCCCATTGTCCCCAGACGGTTAAACCCACCAGATTTTTGCCGAGCACAGCCAATTCTCGCTCGTCTCCAGACTGGGCATCGACGTATTTAAACAAGGTGGGGTCTGCCTCGCCAAGATCCGCCAGCGACAGATTGTAGATCTCTTTGCCAATCACCCGCGAGGCCACCAAACGGCGTCCGCTCGACAAATGGTACATGGTGGTGATCGAGGGATCGCCATTAAAGTGACCGGCATGTTGGGTGGCAAAGCCGCGCCCCGGCAAAACATAGACCCGCTGCAGGGTCTCGATATATTCGCGCAATTCAGGGGTCTCTTGGTAGAGATCGAGAAAGTATTGGCCATCAATCCGCAAAAGCTCGCAGGCTTCACTGGCGATCACCGTGGCCTGACGGGGTTTTTGCCCGATCAGCGCCAATTCCCCAAAACACTGACCCGCGCCCAATTTGACCTTCAGCGTCAAAGCCCCTTCATGTTCTTGGTAAACCCCAACAGAACCGGTCATAATCACATAAAAATCTTTACCGGGATCGCCTTGGTGAAAGACAATCTCACCCGCTTTGAGCTCTTGGCTTTGGGTCAGATCGGTCTGGTCAAATTTGAGCGAACCAAAGAGGTGCGACAATTGGGCCAATTTTTGCCGGGCCTGCTCTTGGGCCTGAGACTCCAATTTTTCGCGCAGGGGATTGTCTTTGGAAAGGGCCTTTTGAAAAGCAGCTTTGGTTATTTTGAGCACCGAGGTATCCGAAAAAGCCCGTACTGAGGCATTGCGGCGACCGGGGCGGCCCGGCAAAAGGGCCTGCTCGCCAAAGTATTGGCCTTGGGATAATTTCGCCAAAACACGTTCCTGGCCCTCTTGGGAAAAGGTAAAAACCTGAACGCTGCCGCTGTCGATCAGATAGAGGGCATCGCCCACATCTCCTTCGTAAACAAAGACGTGACCCGCTTCAACAGAGATCACTTCTACAGAGGTTTCCAGCGCGACAAGCTCAGACTCTGAAAGTGAATTAAATAGACGTGTTTGACCCAATTTTTGACGAATAGCTAACATCTTTAGACCCCAGCCTTACCCAAGTGATTCATTTCTAGCATTGCATGATTTTATATCCAGACTTTGTCCAAATATTTACCCAGATAGTCTAACATGCTGTTGAAAGAAACCCTAACACACACCTGTGTTAACAAGGGGATCAACGCGGAAGTCCAAAGACCCACAACTGATCGCCGGGCTGATCTGGCCCAAAACTCACCAGGGCAGCAAAGCGCCGATTGGGAGAGAGGCTGATCTGCTCAATCTGCTGGGGGGCAAAATCCCGAATCAGGGTCAAGCTCAAATCTTTGAGCGAGAGAGCGTAAAATTGGTGTTTGGTTATCAGGTAGACTTGGCGTTGACCCGGATAGCCCGCCAAAACGAGCTTTTCAGGATCTTGTTTGAATACGTGTTTGCGTTGAAGTGCGATTTGTCCCTGTTGATCCCAGAGTTGCAATTGCAGCACTGAGCCTTTGACCAGGGCCAAAATCTGGTGACAGGGCGCTGCTGAGATCTTTAAACCCGCAAACAGCCCCGGTATTTGGGATGGTTTGGCCGAATAGCCGGGGCAAAGGTCTTGAAAATCTTCACTCACACCATAGCCCGCAAAACCATTAAATTGCTCACTGTTCTTTTGCTTTGAGCTGCCCAGCAGCGGGGCATAGTCATCGGGCGTGGCAAAGGCCTCCACCTGCGCCGGTGATGCCAAGCGGGCCTTAAAAAACTGATCATCCGCATTGCGCAGATAGAGCCACCCCTCCAGCAAATCCAGGTTATCCACCCGATACAGGCCTTTGGCTGGCTTAGGCCCTGGTAAATAGCGGTATCTGAGAGTGGTGAAATCCCAGCGCCAATGGCCCAGATCCTGCTCGCGGGTCTGCCAAACCAGCTGCTGGCGCGTGGCATCCCAGCTATAGACCAGCCCCGGATCCCAGGCCCCGATTCGGCCCGCCGTGCCAATCCGGTAAGCGGCTTTGGCAGGCAAATGAAAGGCATAAAGCGATTGAATGGTGTCGATTGGCGAGCCCACATACATGCTCTCAGCCACCACCAGATTTCCATCCCCCGACCACGATTGCAGGTAGAGGGTGGGCTCACTGGCAGGGTTGAACCCTTTGACACGGGCCCAATCAAAGGCCAAAACGGGCTGGTCCAAACCCCAATGCCAGAGCAGACGGGGCACAGTCTGATTGGCCATTGCGGGAGACCAGCCACAGCAAAAAAACAGCAAACACAGACCAAAAGTTGTTAAAAACCTAACGGCTGTACTGGTAAATTTGTTCAATTTGGGCACTGCTCAAGGCCTGATTAAACAAGCAAATTTCATCCAAAGCCCCCTGAAAATCCGCACTGTTGTCGCCGGGGGCGATGCGGCCCAACAGCACCTGCAAAGCAGAGTTAAATTGGGTGGCGTTGTCCAAGGCATCCACGGATTTACCATCAATATACAGGGTTTGAAAGAGATTGGTTTTGGCCACCGCAAAATGATGCCATTCGCCGTTGAAGAGATTGCCCGCCAGATTCTCAGTGCCACCGGCAGGGTCATAGGGAAAGCGGTGCAGAAAGCCCAATTGGCTGTTTTTTTGAGTCACTTGAAGGCCCGGCAACCCCGCTTGGGTACCCGAGATCAGGCTTTGGGTCGTGGGCGCATTGGCCCGAAACCAGCCCGTCCAGGTAAAACTGCCCTGAAAGGCATCAATCAGCCCCAAATCCACATGGGCACCACCTTGCAGCAAAAAGGCCTGACCCACTTTGCCGGGCCCAAATTGGACGGCACCTTGCAGAGTGCCCGGATAAGCCCCCATGCTGTCTTGGGCATTGCCTTCTCCCCGCCACCAAGCGACAGGCGTCACCGGCATCGGGCTCAGCCAAGGGCCCATCAAGGTCGCTCCACCATTGTTCAGCTGCAGGGGACCGGGCGCAACCAAGCCAGGCGGTACGGTCACAACCAAGGATTGGGTATTCAAAGTTTGTACGGTGCCCTGCACCCCGCTCAGACGCACCAGAGTGGGCAGGTCAAAGCCCACCCCCGTCAGAGTTAGCGCATCCCCGGTCAAAAGCAGAGAGCGGGAGAGTTGGTCAACCCGCAAAGGCCAACTTTGAAGCGTTTGTGGATAGGTTTTAACGCCGCCGCTTTCAACCTGCACAAGCACAGAGCCATTCAGGTGATCGGGAATCAACGCCTGAATTTCGCTGGAACTGGCGCTGAGCACTTCCAGCGGTGCGCCATTGGCCGTGACGGTAGTTTGCGCCAGATCTGGGACAAAACTGCTGCCAGTTAAAAGCAACACCCGGCCTAAAAACAGGGTTTTGACTTGTAAGGCGGTCAGGGGCTGCTTATACACCCGCAGATTGTCGATCAGGCCTTTAAACGGCTGTTGGTTGGGTGCGTTTTGGTAGCCAATATGCACAGCTACAGCGCTGTTTAAATCCAGCAAAGGGGCCGTTTTGGATTGCAGCAATTGCCCATCGACAAACAAGAATTCTTGATTGCCTTGTCTCACAGCCACAGCCTGGTGCCAGCGATTGTCGTTGACCGGATGGGGGGAAGTGATCAGCGCTGGGGGCTGATGCCCAAATGCCAAATGCCCCGAGGCCAAGAGTTGCAATTCAAATCCCGGCAAGGCTTTGACCAAGGTCTGAAGCTGCTTGTAATCTGTCCGAAACCACACTTCGACAGCATAGTCTTTTTGGGCAAAATCCAGACTGGGCACCTGAATCCCACCCTGGCTGCCATTGAGAGCAAAAGCGCGGCCCTGAATACCGGGCCCAAACGCCACCTCATTTTGCAAAAGACCCGTATAGAGGCCAGAACTGTCATTGCCATTCCCCTCTGCGGGGAATTCAGCCACAAGCCCTCCCGACAGTGCAGGAACCTGAGCCTGAATCAGGTTTAAGCTGGGGGGCGATGGCCCTGGCTGGCTGGAACCCCCGCCCCCGCTGTACAGGGATATGCGCGGCCCCGTGACACGGTTGAACGTCTCTTCTCCCACCAAATTCAGCAAACGGGCCTCCAATTGCCATTCTCCAACGTTAGCAGAGGAGAGGAGCCCTTCGACCTGCTGAGAAGTGGTGGAAAAAGCGGGAATCGTGGCCATCAAGGGCTGCCCCAAGGCATTTTTAAGCGCTTCCCCATTGGCATAAAACACCACAGACACAGGTTCTGGGTGGGCTTTGTTCAATTGAAAGCGCAGCGGAATCACGCTGCCCAGCAAAAACGAGCGGCCCGATTCAGGGGCTTGAAACAGAAATTCCGGCAGTGGGGCAGCCGTCTCAACCGGTAAAGGCGAATCCTGAACGGTCGGTTCGACCTTGTTTTTTTGCTCAAAAGCCGTTTGAAAGAGAGCAAGGGCCTGGGCAAAAGCAGGATCAGATTTTAAAGCTGAAATGTAAAAACCATGTTTCAGTAAAAGTGCGACCATGTGTTCCTGGGCTTGCAAATACGCCTGGCTGCGCGCTTCTTGAACAAAAGATACAAGTGCTGAAGGGTTTAAAAGCAGACTTTCGAGCAAAAGACCTTCTGCACTGGAGGCAAGGTCCAGATTGCGCTCTTGCAGGCTTTGGGCTTTGTCTGCAGGCCAAGCAAACCAAAGCTGCAAGGGGACCTGAGCGGGATTGGCTGAGATCACCTCCAGCTTTAAAAGGGTTTCGACAGGGAGATTGCCAATTTCAAAGCGGCCCTGCTCATCACTCTCCAGCTCAAGCCAAATCTGCTTTTGCAACGGGTCACTCAATTGCAGACGATAGCGCTGGGTGCCCTCTGCCTGCACCCGAAAACCCGCAGGGGCCACAACCTGCCCGCGCAGGGTGAAACGCCCCAAAGTGCCGCCCTTGCTTTCGGGTACCAGGCCTTTGCCCAAGGTGCCACCTTTGCTCTCAGGCACCAAATTCTGTCCCAGGGTGCCCCCTTTGGTTTGGGGAACCAAGGCCTCTTGCAGGGGTGAATCGGTCTGCAAGATAATGGGCGGCTTTAAGACCGGCACCTGACACGCAAACAGGCTGCCGATCAGAGCCAGAACCAACCAAAGAGAGCAATTCCACTTCATAGCTTTAACAGGTGTTTCATTTCTTCGGATTTTTGGGCTTTGAGATAGGTCAAATCCGGCTCTAACCAAGCCTGAGAACGCATTTCTGGTTTGAGCTTCAAGGCTTTGCCCAAAAAGAGCAAAGCCTGATCTAGGCCAAGATCGGTCTGCTCATGCTCTGCCCGGAGCGAACAATGGCAGGCCATCACATAATAGCAAAAAGCGTAACGCGGCTGACAGGCCGTAATCAGGTCAAGGGTTTGGCGGGCCTTTTGAAATTGCCCGGATTTGCTAAAGGCATGGGCCAAAAAACAGGCACTCTCCAAGAGGGCCTGCTCATCGAGCTGATCTTTGTCGGGCGCGGCCAAGACCTGTTCAAAAGCCAAAATGCTCTCCTGCCAATAGTCTTGCGCTTCTTTTGAACTTGAAAGGTCGGCCAAATTAAAAGCCAAACGGGCAGCTTCATCCCGCAAATTGGTGTTTTCAGGCGCCTGCTCCAAGCCCTGAGCAAAAACACGTCGGGCGTTTAAAAAATCTTGACGGGCCTGATGGTGATAAGTTTTGGCTGCTTTGGCATCTGAACGCGAAAGTGCATCGTGATAACCGGCCAAAGCAGCAGAGCCTTTAAAAAAATGCAAAACCCCCAAATTGAGCAGCAACTCGGCCATTGACGTCTCTGATTCTGGATGCATCGCCTTAAATTGTAAGGCTGTTTCCATGGCCACAATCGCCGCATCATGATTGTGACGGGTCAACTCCAAATAGGCCACGAGCATTTGCAATTGCACGGTTTTTTGAAAAAACTTAAAACCTTCTTCAATCCGCGCCTGGGCCAGCCCGTATTGCCCCTGGCGAATCAGGCTATTGACCAGCGCCATATACGTGGGAAAAGAGTCGCTGCTGCTGTGCTGGAGGATTTTTTCCAAATGTTGATCGGGTGGGGCTTTGCTCTCTGAGTGGGGATCATAGCCCGCCAAAACCAACAATTGATCACGCAAAAGTGGGGTATTGCCCGAAGAAAAAACCTTCACCAGCTTTTCGACTATTTTGCGCGAAGGATGCCGTTTGCCGGATTCCAACAAAGAAATATACGCCTCTGAGACCTGTAATTTCTCAGCCAAATCGGTCATGGTCTGGCTTGTCTCGTGGCGCAAGGCCAAAATACGATTGCCAAACTCTGACGCGCTCACCTTTGGCTCTGATTGTCTTTTTTTCATGTCTGCTGCTCCGCTCACTCATATAACCCTAAAAAAATTATAACAGAAATTGTTAAAAACATTTTTACAAATATTGTTAAGAAAGTTATTTTTGTGGTATATCTAAATCATAAGCACTTAACAAATTTTGTTAAAAGAGGTTTTGATTATGCTCATCGGTTCCCATTCAAACTTTTTCCAACAGCTCAGCGCCGCCAGTACAGCTGTGGCCACACCCACCCAGGGTTCACAACCGGCTCCTGCAGCCACAAGCACCAGCCCCGAAAAATTTGCAGGCCAGCAAAAAAGCAGCTTGGCTCAGGCTGAAGCGGGAAAGGGCAGCAGTTTTTTGGGCAAGCTCACTGATTTTATCGGGGCCTTAGACGGCGGAGGGCCTTCAAAACGGGACATCAAAAAAGCGAATGAAATTCGCGCAGAACTTCAAGTGAATGAAGTCCCCAATCGGCATCAGAGCCTCGCAGCCACCTTTACCCGCTTTGCAGAGACCAACAATGCCTGTTTCAATGCCATCAAGGCGGGGCACCGTCTCCCTCCCAATATCACGGATAAAGAAAAAGCCGCATTTGCAGATAGCGGAGAAATCCCCAAAGAAGCCATCGCCTTTATTCAAAAAAACCCTGAATTTCTGACTGAATTTCTGGTCAATCCTGGGTTGGGGCGCGGAGATCTAATGCAGCATAATTTTGCCCCCAATGGCCAAAGCAATCCCACAGGGACATCCCCCATCTATGATCAATTGCGCAATTACAGTGACATCTTTCCCACAGATGCCACTTTGGAAGTATTTAAAGATTGGATGGGTCAAAAATTTCGGGCTGAATCCAGCTCGGACAAAGGGCCTCTTGATGGCCCCTTGTTAAACAACCTGAACAATGAAACCAGGTTGAGAACCCTCACCCCTTATCCACAGATCATTCTATCTGGGCTTCCGTAACCCAGATAAGTTCTAACCCATCAAGACCTAATCTTAAAGAGGATTTTTCCATGCTGATTCAATCACAAAATGCCTTTTTTGAAAACTTACAGCGCTCGGCCCAGAATACTTCCCCAAGCAAACCCGCAGGCTCAGACAGCAGCCTGCCAGACACATCTTCTCAGCGAGTGGGGTTTGCCCACTCTCCCAAAACCAGTCTCAACCAAGCTGAAAACAGCCTGGGAAAAGGTGGCTTAAAAGCCCTTTTTTCGAGCGGGAGTGTGTATCAGGGGCTGTCGACTTTGGCCGAAGCCAGAAACACAGGGCCCACTACAGTGCAGCCTGTCTCTGCGACAGAGGCCTTGGCCGAAGGAGGAGAAATCCCGCCGATTCCAGATCTCAATAATATCCAGGCCTGTACTGCGTTTATTGAAAAACATACGATCACAGCTTCTGAGGTATTGGCCTATTTAGAAAGCGATCAAGAAACGATCTTGGCTTTGAAAGAAATCACTTTTTCTCAACAAAATAGTAACAGCGAGTTTAAAAGAGGATACGATAATTTGTCTGGCATTCTATACGAAAAAGCAAAAGATACCTATCAAAAAAAAGCTAATAATCAATACATATCACCTGATCCTCAAAGAGCAAAAGAAGTCCAAATTCTTCATAGCATTATCCAAAATGTTTCTGCTATTTGCTCTCCCGATTTTAATCCCCATAAAAAAACAGGTTCCGGTTGGATTAAAGCCCCCGATTTGAATAACCTCAAAGAGGCATTGAGGGCGGTAGAAAGTGGGAAAGGCAGTAAAAGCGAGAAAAAAATGGTCTCTTATTTGCTTAATGAAGTACAGAATCATCCGTTTATCTTTCTGAAGGAGACGGTAAAAAATGAAAAACTCGAATATTCTTATCTGCAAGAAACCAATGACATCTATTACCAAAACCAAAAAGAATTATTTGCTTATGATCATCCTGTGGATAAAAAAGAAGATCTCAGTAGTCGCATTGCCAAAGCCATCTACCGTGATAAATATGAGGGTGGAGATGTGACGAGCATATTTTCAACACAAATGAAACCGTCTTCAGAGCGCGTTTCAGCGACAGAGTCTGAGATCAGAATTGGCAAGGATATATCTATTCAAGTGACCTTGCCACCGCCCGCAATTCAGCAACTCAGACAAAAGAATTCCTTGCCTTCTTCGGAAACCATTGCCCAAGCCTTTGATAATATCCCTGAAACCGTTTTAAAAAATTATGCAAAACGCTTCCAAGCGATCATTTGGCCTCAAACAACAAGTACAAAAGATGCGTTAAATTTTTTGGTCACCCATAAGCTTACAAACGGAGAAAATTGCACTGCAAACTTAGAAATTGGCCTTGTCAGCACCTACCCGGATAAGACATCTGTACAAAATTTGTATGAGGGAATCTTACACGAAGTCGGCCATGTTTTTTACTATACAGAATTTGATGAGGCTTTGCAGGGAAAATGGGATTTAGCTATCATGAAAGACCATTTACAACCCAAGGCTTACAGACTAGAAGTTAAAAATCAATCCGTAACGCGATATGCTCAGATCAATTCCAGCGGGGCTGAGCGCGTTGGAGAAGACAAACGTTGTGAGGATATAGGGGAAACGTTTGCCCTCTACATACTCTCTATCCAAAACAGCACGCCTGACAATAACTTACATGCACAATTCCGGGAAGTTTTTCCCCATCGCTTTGCTATTTTGGATCAATTCGCAGACAAACTGCTCACCCCAGAACAAATCCAACAATACCTGCCAACCCCCAAATAGTGTCCAAATAAAAACCTTACCCGCTGAAACCAGCGCGTATGCCAAGGGCTGGATAGATGTCTATCCAGCCCCTTTTTTTATCTCAAAATCCGGCTTTAATAGCTGTAAAATCCGCGCCCGGACTTGCGGCCCAGGTGACCAGCCATGACCATGCGGCGCATCAGCGGCGGCACATTGTATTTGGATTCGCGGTAGGCGTCAAAGAGAATATCTCCGACTTTGACGCAGACATCAATGCCAATCATGTCCATCAGGGTCAGTGGGCCCATCGGGTAACCGGCACCCAGTTTCATCGCGTTGTCGATATCCACAGCCGTGGCCAAGCCATTTTCATAGACCCGCGCCGCATCGAGCAGGTAGGGAATGAGCAGCAGATTGACAATAAAGCCAGGGGTATCTTTGGCCAAGACGGCGGTTTTCCCCAGCTTTTCCACAAAGCCGTAAGCCGCTTTGACAGAATCTTCGCTGGTTTCGAGGCCCTGAACAACTTCGACCAGCTTCATCAGATAGGCGGGATTAAAAAAGTGCAGGCCCAGCACCCTGTCGGTGCGTTTTGTGGCAGCTGCAATTTCGGTGATTGAAAGCGAAGAGGTATTGCTGGCCAGCAAAGTATGTTCGGGGCAGATTTGATCGAGTTTGGCAAAGACCTCGCGTTTAACGGCAATATCTTCAACCACGGCTTCGATCACGAGATCAACGTCACTCAGGTCTTCGAGTGAAGCGGTCGGATGCAAATTGGCTTTGGCGGCAGTCACGTTTTCTTCAGTAAACTTGCCTTTGCTCAGGCCAAAATCCAGGTTTTTGTGAATCATGGCTTGGCCTTTGTCGACGAGGGCCTGGTTGATTTCGTAAGCGCGCACCTTCAAACCAGCCTGGGCGCAGACCTGGGCAATGCCCGAGCCCATGGTGCCAAGGCCGAGCACGGCCACGGTTTTAATTTCAGACATCTGTGTACTCTCCTGTCCTAAAAAAGATCTGCTGCCATGCTAACACAGCAGCACAGCTTTTAGGGGTGAAGCATGGGGGGGTCATCTTCGCTGCGGCGCAGGTCCTCACCCGTAAAGGTATACGGCAACATCTCAGCAATGGGCAAGATCTGGGCCGAACCATCGGCCTGCTCCAGAATCACGAGAATATCTGCGCCAAATTCGCGAATAAACTGCAAACAAGTACCACAGGGAAAACAGGGCTGCATTTTCTGGGCCGAAATCGCAATGGCCCGAAAGTGGCGGTGGCCCTCTGAAACGGCTTTGGTCAGAGCCACGCGCTCAGCGCAGATCGCCAGGCCAAAGGAAGCATTTTCGACATTGCAGCCACTGATCAGGCTTTCGCTGCCATCTTCATTCACAGCCAGCAGGCTGGAGCCCACGGGAAAAAGCGAATAAGGGGTATACGAATGGGTATAAGCCTCACGCGATGCGGCCAACATGCGGGCGATCGTCTCAGCTGAAAGTGGGGGTATAGTCATGAAAGTACCTTTTGCTCAGTTTTAGAAGAGGCCCGCAGCGCCAAACAGGCGTCAATCAGGCCCTGAAAACAGGGACTGGGCCGGTTGGGGCGGGAGCGGAATTCGGGGTGAAACTGGGTTGCGACAAAATACGGGTGTCCTGACAATTCAATCGTCTCGACCAGATAGCCGTCGGGAGAGGTGCCCGAGATCATCAGTCCATTGCGTTCCAGATTTTCGCGGTAATCGTTATTGACTTCGTAGCGGTGGCGGTGGCGCTCAAAGATCAGCTCTGAGCCATAGAGTTTGTAAAGCTGAGAGTCTTCCCGCAATTTGCAGGGATAGGCCCCCAGACGCATGGTGCCGCCCATATTTTCGAGATCGCGCTGAGCGGGCATGATATCCACCACCAAATGGGGAGCATCCGGCGCAAATTCGGCGCTGTGTGCCCCTTCGAGGCCGCAGACATTGCGGGCATATTCAATCACTGCACATTGCAGGCCCAGGCAGAGACCCAAAAACGGAATCTGACGGGTGCGGGCATAGTGAATGGCGGCAATTTTGCCCTCCACGCCGCGCACGCCAAAACCACCGGGCACCAAAATGCCATCGAGGCCTTCGAGATGGGCCGCGATTTCGGGGCCTTCCATCTCTTCGTCGGCATGAATCCATTTGATCTCGACATCGGTATCGCGCACAGCCGCCGCGTGGCGCAGCGACTCGGTCACGCTCAGATAGGCATCGGGCAATTGCACATATTTGCCGACCAGCCCAATTTTGAGGGTTTGCTGGGGCTTTTTCAGGTGGGCCACCCAGGCGTCCCAGCCCTCCCAATCCAATTCTTGGCGCGGCGGTTCGAGTTTGAGGCGCTGCAGGACCTGTTTGGCCAGGCCCTCTTTTTCGAGCATAAACGGCACTTCGTAGATCGATTTGACATCTTCACATTGGATCACGGCCTCTTTGTCGATATCGCAGAAGACTGAGAGTTTTTCGCGAATACCCGCATCGAGATCGGTCTCGGTGCGGCAGACCAAAATATCCGGGTGAATCCCGTTGCGGCGCAATTCCATCACACTGTGCTGGCTGGGTTTGGTTTTGAGTTCACCCACCGCTTTGATATACGGAATCCAAGTCACATGCAGATAAAGCACATTGTCGCGGCCAAAATCTTTGCGCACCTGGCGAATCGCTTCAATAAAAGGCAGGCTTTCGATATCCCCGACCGTGCCACCAATTTCGGTGATCACCACATCGGTTTCAGGCGAGGCAGCCCCTTTGATATGGTCTTTGATCGCATTGGTGATGTGGGGAACCACCTGCACAGTGCCGCTGAGATAATCGCCCCGGCGCTCTTTCTGGATCACCTTGAGGTAAATGGCACCCGTGGTCAAATTGCTGCGTCGGCTTAAATTGACGTCAGTAAAACGTTCATAATGGCCGAGGTCGAGATCGGTCTCGGCCCCATCTTCGGTGACAAAGACCTCGCCGTGTTGGTAGGGGCTCATTGTGCCCGGATCGAGGTTGATATACGGGTCGAGCTTGAGCAAACTGATCTGCAGGCCATGGCTTTTGAGCAAACGCCCCAGCGAAGAGGCCACAATGCCTTTGCCAATGCCAGAAACAACGCCACCGGTGATAAATACGTATTTGGTCATAACACTAACTGCCTTAAAATGCGATAATCGTGAGAACTAACTGGTAACCAGTGTACCAGCCCTCTCTCACGACTGCCTCTCCCACGCTTACCACTAGGGAATAGTGGCCCCTTGTTCAATCCAGAGTCCGAGCAATTTGCGCTCCTCTTTGGTCATGCCGGTTTTATTGCCCAATGGCATGGTCTCCGCATCGACCACCCGCGCCTTGATCTTGTCTGCATACGCTTTGATCTGAGCGGGGGAATCATACATCGCTCCCAAAGGGGCCGTTTTAAAGGCATCATCTGTCGGATGGGCCGAATGACAGGTCACACAACGGTTCTGCATGATCGCCTGAACTTTGGCAAAGTCGACTTTTTCAGCGCTGACGCCCTGTGAATTGGCCGCAGCCGGAGCCGGGGCCGGAGGAGCGGTATAAAAGAAGAGCCCAAACAATCCGGCAATCGAAGTCACCAACGCCGCTTTGCTAAAAGGGGTTTTGACGTTCATAAAGTGGCGAATGCCCGCCCCACAGACAATGATCCCAGCCAGAATCAGCCAATTGTGGGTATGGCCATAGGTGCTGGGAAAATGGTTGCTGAGCATGATAAACAAAACCGGAAAGGTCATGTAATTATTGTGCACCGAGCGCTGTTTGGCACGAATGCCGGGGGTATAATCGGGCACCTCGCCGCGCTGAGTGGCATCGATCATTTTTTGCTGGGCGGGCAAAATCCGCATCCAGACATTGGCCACCATCAGGGTGCCAAAGATCGCGCCGATATGGATAAACATGCCGCGTCCACTGAAGACCTGGCTCAGGCCGTAGGCAATCCCCATCGCCAGGGCAAACGAGACCGCAGAGCCGACTTTGGCGTTGTTGGCAAAGACATATTTCCACAGGAGATCGTAAACTAGCCAAGAACCGGCCAAAGCGCCCAGGCCAATCGCAGTGGCCACCCCTGAAGAGATCCCGGATTCGGGTTTAATCAGGTAAAGCCCCCCGCCCATATAATAGACAACGCCCAACAGAAAAAAGCCGGTGATCCAGGTAAACGTCGCTTCCCATTTGAACCAATGGAGTTTGTCGGGCACCCAGCCGGGTTTGATCAGGTATTTTTCGACCAGATAAAAGCCCCCGCTGTGCACCATCCACAACTCACCTTCCACATCTTTTTTGCGGTCGCTGCGCTCTTTGGGCTCTTCGAGATGGCTGTCCATCCACATAAAGAAAAAAGAGCTGCCAATCCACGAGATCCCTGCTATCAGGTGCATCCAGCGGATGATCAGGTTGAGCCATTCATTTAAATGGGCGGGCATGTGGGCCTCCGGTTAATTTCAGCATTTTGCCTATTATAGCGAGTGAAACGCGTTTCACAAAGCATGGCACAGTTGAATGGGTAAAGGCTGTGACAGGATTACAGCCTCCCGTGAAAAAAAACACAGCTCCCGCCTAAGGGATATGTTAAAATACTTGCAATTAAAGGCAGTAACAGAGACTATATGAGGCAAGCAAGACATATTCTGGGCATTGGATTGGCCGCCCTGGCCAGTCTGAGTTTCGCTGGCTGCGCCAGTCAGCAACAGGGCAGCGACTTCTGGATGGACCACTTGGTGTTTGTATCATCCCGCAGCGGTGCCAATGATATTTATATCTCCGATATGCAAGGACGCAATGTTCGGCAGCTGACCAATGACGCCACCGACGACGCCACTCCCCGCATTGCCATTGATGGCCGGATTGTCTTCTCTTCGCGGCGCACCGGCACTTGGCAACTCTACAGCATGGATTGGGATGGCAGCGATCTCAAGGCCCTGACCAAAGACCCCGCTGTCAACAATTACCGACCATTCCCTGCCCCCGATGGCCGGATTGTCTTTATCTCCGATCGCTTTCTCAAACCCCACGTCTTTTCGATGAACCCCGATGGCAGCGATGTGCGCCGCCTGACCTTTGGCTCGGTCTATAACGATTACCCTGTGGTTGGCGACGACGGCCATATCTATTTCACCTCTTCGCGCTCCTCCAAATGGGAGATCTGGAAAATGGGCCCCGATGGCACCATGCCCACCCAATTGACCAGCAGCACCAAGAATATCAAAGAGATTGCCTTGGTTTCACCGACCTACCCCGACAAAGACGCGCGTTTTACCAACCGCACGACCATGCTGCCCACCTTTGGCTTTTACACCCAGCCGCGAATTGTTTTTTCAGCCAGCAGCAGCGAAGGCGGCAATTTTGGCATCTACCGCATGAACCGCGACGGCTCCGATCTGCGCGAACTCACCGCCAACCAAATGTTCCTCAACCGCAGCCCTGTGATGTGGCCCAACGGCCGTATTCTGTTCACCTCTGATCGCAGTGGCAGTACCGATATTTGGAGCATGAGTCCCGATGGCCGCGATCCCCGACAGGTAATCGCTGACCCCGCTTACGACAGCACCAGCTAATAAAAAAATTCAATCCTTGTGACTAGAGAAGAAATCGCTCTGGGTGATGAGGGCAATAGGAATCCCGCCGGGCCAGGATGGTACAAGGCGGGATGACTTTTAAGCGCTTCTTACAGAGCTGAAAGCGATGCTTAGAAGGCGCTTACTTAGCACCGAAGGTGCTGTAGTGAGCGGAGCACAGGATGTGTGAAGTGAGCGGCCCGAATGCCCAGAGCGTATTTTGTTCAATCGAAAACGTCGAAGACTTCTTCGAGAAAACTCGCAAGCGGGTGGTGTTTGTGTTTGCGCATTTTTTTATGCATGCGGTAGGTCGCTTTGGCCTCTTCATAACCTGGGTCATGGGGATCAGGGTAAGCAGAAGAATACGCTGCCGCTGGCGGATAAGCCGGTGGTGGATAGGGCGAAGGGTAATTGGCTGGGGCGGCACCAATCTGGCTGGAACGTTCGATGATCTTTTCCAGCTCACCATAGTCCAGCCAAACGCCACGGCACTGCGGACAATAGTCGATTTCAATGCCATTCTTTTGCGCCAATTGCAATTCCACATAACAGCTGGGGCAGGTTTTCATCGCCATCGGGGCACCTCTTGAAAATAATCCTTTTCAATTTTAGCAAGAAGTGGGGCTTCTGCTCAGTCCATCTGGCTTAATCTGGGTTGGGCACAGCCACCACGCCGAGCCGCTGCTCCACAGCAGGGACAGCCCCGCCCAATTCTTCAGAGATTAAATATTCCAATTGGCTCAGCGCCTGGTAAAAATCGCTGAGCACAGTCACGCCCTGGCGGCGGGATTCAAAAAAATTGCGCTGCGATTCGAGCACCTCCAAATACGAGAATTTGCCATGGGAATAAGCGGCACGCATCGCCAAGAAAGTGGCTTCGGCCTGGGGCAAAATTTCATTTTCGAGCACCTGCAAGGTCAATTGTGAGCGCAAAAGACGCTGATAGGCCCCTTTGAGTTCGGCCTGCAGCGAAAACTGGGCCCGCTCTTTTTCTTCAATGGCCTGCATCTGGCGCAGTTGGGCCTCTTGAATTCCCCCTTGGTTGGCATTTAAAATCGGCATGGGCAATGCCACCCCCAGCAAAATCCCCCAATCATTGCTTTGGTGGTGGTGGCGCAGACCACCTGTCAAACTGAGATCTGGATAAGCCTGCGCTTGGGCCCGCTGAGACCTGACCTTGCGGTGTTCAAATTCGGTTTGCCAACGGGCCAAATCCGGATGCTGGTGTAAACGTGCAAGCAGAGAGGCCAGCGAGGGCAATTGCAAATTTTGCACCCGCAATTCTCCGGCCACCCTTTCAAATTCCGACCCGCCACCGCCCCAAAGCGAAGCCAGATTTTCGCGGCACAACGCCAATTGCATTTCGGCCTGTTCCAATTCCAAGCGCGTATTGGCGAGAACAACCTGGGCCCGGTTTTGCTCCAATGGTGAGACCTTGCCTTTTTCAACCTGGGTTTTGATCACCGTCAGGGTGGCTTGGGCAATCTCTTGCAATTCACGGGTCAGGGACAGATATTCCTGCGCTTCAAGCACGTCAATATACCGGGCTGTAACCTCAGTCAAAAGCGCCAAGCGCTTCTTTTCAAAATCCCACCCCGCCAAAACAACCGTGAGACGCGCCAAGGACTGATCCAATTCAATTTTCCCAGCAGTCATAAAGACCTGGGTGGCCTGCAAGGTGGTCTGAGGAAAGTCTTTGGGGACCCAAATTGTACTGCCCAAAATATCTTCGCTGAGCAGCCCGATTTCGGGGTTGGGCCCCAGACCTGCTTGCAATAAATCTGCCTGATGGGCACGAATTTCCCAGCTGAGCGATTGAAACTCAGGATTGTATAACAACACCAATTGACGGGCCTGTTTCAGGCTTAAAATGGGCCCCATTTCGGGCAATTCCACACGCGGTAATTCGGGCTGATAAACAGTCAAAGACTGGCCCAGAGGACGGGGAGAGGGCAAAACAGGGGAGGTATTTTCTGCTTGCGCAGCAGGAGTGCCTCCCGACAGACAGGCAAACAACCAACAAAGCAATAGACGTCCCATGATTCAATCTCTCCTTTTCTTATCACCCATGTGTCACCCCAGATCTGCAGCCCAAAGCCCGACCCAAAATTAAATCCTGTGTTTACAAGGCGCTGTACAGCCCTTTCTGCTTGGAAATGGCCTGAAATCAGGGTATAATGATGCAGTTCTTCAGGAGAAAATCCCAACCATGACCACCGATCTCGCGCCACCTGCCGAGCAGGAATCCCGCCCTTTTGTTACGATTCAAGACGAAATGAAGCAGTCCTTCATGGACTACGCGATGTCTGTCATCGTATCACGAGCGCTCCCAGACGTGCGTGACGGGCTCAAACCCGTTCACCGGCGCATTCTCTTCGCCATGCACGAAATGGGCATGACCCCCGATAAACCCTTTAAAAAATCCGCCCGTATCGTCGGGGAAGTTTTGGGTAAATACCATCCCCACGGCGACTCTGCTGTTTACGACACCATGGTACGTATGGCCCAGACTTTCTCCCTGCGCCACATGATGGTAGACGGCCAGGGCAACTTTGGCTCGGTGGACGGCGACTCTGCCGCCGCCATGCGTTATACCGAAGCCCGCCTCTCCAAATTTGCGATGGAAATGCTGCAAGATCTCGACTGCAACACCATCGACTTCACTCCCAACTTTGACGGCTCGCTCGAAGAGCCGTTGGTCATGCCCAGCAAAGGCCCCAATTTGCTGATCAATGGCGTCACAGGCATTGCGGTCGGCATGGCCACCGAAATTGCCCCACACAATTTGAAAGAAGTCTGCGAAGGCGCCATCCACCTGATGGACAACCCCGACGCCACCGTGCTCGATCTGATGGACTTCGTCAAAGGCCCCGACTTCCCCACAGGGGGGATTATTCTCGGCAATCGCGGCATTCGCGAGGCCTTTGAAACAGGGCGCGGCAAAGTGACTGTGCGCGCCGTGATCGAATTTGAAGAGGGCCAAGGCCGCGAGCGCGACCGCCTCTTGGTCAAAGAAATTCCTTTCCAATTGAACAAGACCACCCTGGTGGAACATATTGCCGATCTGGTTCAGACCGGCAAACTCGAAGGCATTGCCGATCTTCGCGACGAATCCGACCGCACAGGCATGCGCATCTGTATTGAATTGCGCCGCGATGCCAATTCCCAAGTCGTGTTGAACAATCTCTACCAGCAGACCCGTCTGCAGTCCAATTACAATTACAATATGGTGGCCCTGGTCAATAACCAGCCCCGCCTGCTCAGCCTCAAAGACATTCTGAGTGAGTTTCTCAAACACCGCGTCGAAGTGATTCGCCGCCGCACCCAGTTTTTCTTAGACAAAGCCGAGCAACGGGCCCATTTGGTGGCCGGTTTTCTCAAGGTGCTCGACAATCTCGACGCCGTGATCGAGCTGATCCGTGCCTCCCAGGGCACCCAAGAGGCCCTGGCCGGACTGATCGAAAAATTTGACCTGAGCGAACGCCAGGCCACCGCCGTTTTGGATATGCAATTGCGCCGCTTAAACGGTTTGGAACAGAAAAAACTCGAAACCGAGCGCGATGAATTGGCAGGCCAAATTGGCGATCTGCAACATATTCTCGCCACCCCCGAGCGCGTCAACGAAATCATCCGTGAAGAGCTGGAAAAGCTGGCTGCCACTTACGAAGATGGCCGTCGCTCACGCCTTGAAGAAGATCCCGGCGACTTCACTTACGAAGACCTGATTCCCGATGAACCGATGGTTGTGTTTATGACTCGCCAAGGGTATATCAAACGCAGTCACCTCGACAGCTTTGAACAGCAAAAACGGGGGGGCCGTGGTGTCTCGGGCATTCAAACCCGCGACGAGGACTATATCGCCCAATTTGCGGTCACCAATAGCCACGACTCGCTCTTGTTTTTTACCAATCAGGGCATCGTGTATAACCTCAAATCTTACGAGATCCCCGAAACCAGCCGCCAGTCCAAAGGCAATAGCGTGGCCAATTTGCTTCAGTTCCGCGAGGGCGAAGAAGTGACCGCGATGATTCCCGTGCGGGAATTTGCCGCAGACAAAAATCTGGTCATGTTGACCCGCCAGGGCATTATCAAAAAGACCCCGCTGAACGCCTACCGCAATATCCGCAGGGCCGGCCTGATCACCGTCAACCTCGACGAAAACGACGTCTTGGGTTGGGTGGCCTTGACCGATGGCGATCAGAAAATCCTGATCGGTACCGCAGGCGGCATGGCGATCCAGTTCTCCGAACAGGACGTGCGTCCCACAGGTCGTACCTCACGCGGGGTCAAAGCAATCCAGCTCAAAAAAGACGACGTGGTCGTTGGCATGGCCACACCGCAACCGGGTCAGACGATTTTGACCGTGAGCGACAACGGCTATGGCAAGCGCACCGAAATTGAAGATTACCGCCTGCAGAGCCGCGCGGGCTCCGGGATCATCAATATCAAACTGCGCCGCGACGGCAAAGTCGCCAGCTTGCTGGCGGTCAACGGCAACGAAGAACTGATCGTGGTCACGGCCCAAGGCGTGGTCATCCGTCAGCATGTCCGCGATATCAGCGTCTACAGCCGCTCCACCAAAGGGGTTACGGTTCAACGTCTGAGCGAAGGCGATCTGATCGTTGCAATTGGTTTGATTGCGGAACAGGTGCTTGATCCCAATACGGATCCCAATGCAGTGCCAAACACAGAGCCAACGGCACTGCTTGAGGCCGGTGAAACAGCTGAGGCGCTCGAAGCCATCGAAACAGATGAAGCCACCGAAATAAGCCAGAACTAGAAAAACCTGCATGAGTTATATTGAATCGATCCGCAATTTCTCGATCATTGCCCATATTGACCACGGCAAATCGACCTTGGCCGACCGCCTGATTGAATACACAGGCGCGCTCTCACAAAGAGAGATGGTGGCCCAGGTGCTCGACAGCCTGGACATTGAGCGTGAGCGGGGAATTACGATCAAGTCACAATCGGCCCGTCTGAATTACACAGCTTCAGATGGCAAGCCATATATCCTCAATTTGATCGACACCCCCGGCCACGTGGACTTTACCTACGAAGTTTCACGCAGCTTGGCGGCCTGTGAAGGTGCTCTGCTGATCATCGACGCGACCCAAGGGGTAGAGGCCCAGACCATTGCCAATCTCTACTTGGCACTGGAACACAACCTCGAAATCGTGCCGGTGATCAACAAAATTGACCTGCCCAGCGCCGACGTGGAACGGGTCAAATTGCAGATTGCAGAATTGGGGCTCGACCCGGATGAAGTGGTGCTCTGCAGCGCAAAAGAGGGGATTGGCATTCAAGATTTATTGGAGGCCGTTGTCTTTCGCGTTCCTGCGCCCAAAGGCGATCTTGATGCCCCTCTGCAGGCCCTGATCTTTGACTCGGTCTACGATACCTACCGTGGCACCGTGGTCTATTTCAGGATCTTTGAAGGCAGCATTGGCAACCACGATAAAATTCGCTTCATGGCCTCAGAGAAAAACTACAACGTGACCGAATTGGGCGTGCTTTTGCCTTACCGCACGCCCGTTGAGGGCCTGCGCGCAGGTGAGACCGGCTATTTCTCAGCTGAGATCAAAGACGTCCAACATGCCCGCGTGGGTGATACCATTACCCATTCAGAAAGGCCTGCAGAGGCAGCTTGGCCCGGCTACCGTCCGGCAATCCCCATGGTCTTTTGCGGTCTTTATCCCGTCGAATCCGACGATTACGAAGAACTCAAAGAGGCCCTCAACAAGTTGCAGCTCAACGATGCAGCCCTCTCCTTTGAGCCCGAGACCTCCAACGCTTTGGGCTTTGGCTTCCGCTGCGGATTTTTGGGCCTGTTGCATATGGAGATTATCCAAGAGCGCCTGGAACGGGAATACAATCTCTCGCTGATCGCAACTGCACCGAGTGTTATCTACGAGATCAAAACGGTCACTGGCGAGACGATCATGATCGACAACCCGCAGAATCTGCCGCTGCCACAGCATATCGACACGATGAAAGAGCCTTATGTCAATGTCACGGTGATCTCCCCCAAAGACTATGTGGGCCCCATGATGGACCTGGCCCAGAGCCGCCGGGGTATTTTTATCAGCATGGACTACCCCACCCCCGATCGGGTCGTGATGCACTACGAAATGCCGCTCAACGAAATGATGGCGGATTTCTTCGATCAGCTTAAATCCCGCAGCAGCGGCTATGCCTCCCTCGACTACGAAATGATCGGCATGCGCGAAGCCGATCTGGTCAAACTGGATATTTTGCTCAACGGCGAGATCGTTGATGCCCTTTCGGTGATTGTGCCCCGCGACAAAGCGCCGTTTATGGGCCGACAACTGACCGCCAAATTGCGCGAGATTATTCCGCGCCAAATGTTCGAAATCCCGATTCAAGCGGCCATTGGCAGCCGGGTCGTGAGCCGCGAAACCGTCAAAGCCATGCGCAAAAACGTCTTGGCCAAATGTTATGGCGGCGATATCTCACGCAAGCGCAAATTGCTGGAAAAACAAAAAGCCGGTAAAAAGCGCATGAAACAAGTCGGCAAAGTAGAAATTCCCCAAGATGCCTTTATGGCCGTTTTACGTCTCGGCCAAGAATAAGTTGAACACAAGGAGAGAGTGCGATGGAAGAGTATAAAGCCCCTTTGGCGGACGCAGATCTCGCGGCCGGAGATGAATTGACCCTGGAAGATATCGCCAGAATGCATGATTCCGTGGATCTCCCCAGCAGCAATGCTTCGCTCTTTGGCAGCAGCTTCGAAGAAGAACAGGTCAGCACCCTCGACAGCACCCTCGAATTGAGCAACGACCTGCAAGACGACAGCCCCAACGATTTGGATTTGGCAATTGAACACCAGCGTATTCAAATCCCCCCCTTCGGCAACTCGCCAGGCTCGATGCAACACTCCGCTCAGGGGGCGTTCGGCTCCGCTTCTCAGAGCACCGTCGCAGAAAATCCAGTTGAAGCCAGCCATGGGAATGAAAGCCTAGCCCCCCAGAACAGCCCAAGCAACAGTTCTGCCCCAAGTAGTGCCTCCCCAAGCAATTTTCCAAGCAATTCCCCAGATGGCACCGCCGCCCTGAACACCCCCCAAAGTGGCGGTGCCCTGAGCGGAGCCGAAGGGCAGCTCTTGGTCAAAATGGGCAACGAGACCTACGACCTGAGCAAAAAAGACGATATCGCCTGGCTCGAACAGCAGTTTCAAGACCTCTTCGGCCAATGTCTCTACCCTTATTTGCAGCGCATGTCCCGCATCTGGAATTCCGAAGAAGAAGTCGGCGCCATGTACCAAAAGCTCGAAAGCCTCTCGCGGGAGCGCGGCCCGGTTGAAGAGATCATGGCTGTGGCCCAGCAGGTCAATGTCTACCGTGAAATGACCGAAAAAGAAAAGCTCAACAGCGATGAAATCTTGAGTGCATTGACCAAACTCGAAACCTTGCAGAATGTGCTCAAGCGCTATCAAAACCTGTTCGAAGGTTTGATTTAAAGCGTCCAAGCACAAGCACGCAAAGAGGTGCAACCTGTTAATTTTACGTTAAATCAGGTCATGCGCCTCTTTCTTTTGGGGATAGTTTATGTTAGAAGGTACTACAACCTGAGTTTCGCAGAGAGAAAGGAAACGATCCATGGGATTAGATGGCATCTATAATGTGCCTGATTTCCGCCCACAGCACAAAGTAGAGCGGGGCAAAGAGAGCGGAGAAGAACGCAAACAGCAACAGGAACAGGACAAAAAAAAGAAAAAGCAAGACGACAAAACAGAGGACCTGTTTGCCAGTCTCGCTGATCGCCTGGGCCAGTACAGCGACGAAGAGCCCTTTCAGTTTTCAGGCTAAGGCCTTCCGTGCAGCTAGGCAGTAACAGTTAAATCAGACTGGTGTATTGCAACCACTCCAAAAGTGGCAAGAGCCCTGGAAAAACATTGAGAAAATTCACAGGTGCAAAGCCGGCCCAGAAGACAGCAAAGCTGCAACAGCCCAAAACCGCGCCCAGCGAAACCGGACGAATACGCGGCGCTTCCCAGTGTTCTGCCAGGGGCTCCATATACATCACCATCACAATTTTGAGATAGTAGACGATCGAGAGAATACTGGCCAACACAGCCACACCCACCAAAAACAGCTGGTGGGCCTTGAGCACCGTTAAAAAGAGATAATACTTGGCAAAGAATCCGCCCAGGGGCGGAATCCCGATAAACGAGAAGAAGAGCAATGCCAGACCCAAGGCGGTTAAGGGGTATTTTTTACCCAGGCCCGCCAAATCTGAAATCTGTACCAGCGACTCATTTTGAGAGCTGAGCCAGGTCAGAGCCGCAAAAATCCCGAGTGAACTGAGCACATAGATCAAGAGATAATAAAGCAGGGCTGAGACGGCTTCATTGCCAGGCTGCAGGGCCAGGGCTGTAATGCCTGTGAGCAAATAACCCGTGTGGGCAATGCTGGAATAAGCCAACATGCGTTTGATATTGCGCTGGGTATAAGCGAGAATATTGCCGCCCAACATCGTCAAAACAGCCAAAATGGCCACCACTTCAACCCAATAGGTCTTGAGAGAGATAAAACCCTCGCCCAAAACCCGAATCAGCAGGGCAAAGACAGCGGCTTTGACTGCGGTGGCCATAAAACCTGTCACGGGCATCGAGGCCCCTTCGTAAGCATCTGGTGACCAAGTATGAAAAGGCACGGCGGCCACTTTAAAGGCCAGGCCGACCAACACCAGCAAGAGCCCCATCGCGGCCAAGGGCTCGTGGGCATGGGTCGAAAAATAGCTGTGAATTTGGTACAGGCGGGTCGAAGCCACAGAGCCATAGAGCAGGGCGATCCCATAGAGCAAAAGGGCAGAGGCCATCGAACCCAAAAGGAAATATTTAAAGGCCCCTTCGTTGGCTTTGAGATTGTCACGGTCATAACCGACCAAGACGTAAACCGACATCGAAACAATTTCAAGCGCCACAAACAGGGTGATCAGATCACGGCTGGAGGCCAAGAGCAACATGCCACTCAGGCAGAAAAAGAGCAGGGCCAAGAACTCCGCTTTGACCAAGCCATCGCGCTCCAGATAAAAAGAAGCACTGAGCATGGTAATAAAAGTCGCCACACTTAAAAGCAGCGAAAAGAAAAGTGAATAGGTATCTAAAATGAGATAACCGCCCAAAATTTCGCCATTGGGAGCCACCGCTTTGTAGGCAGCAATCGCAGAAAGAGCCACAAAAGCCACGCCCACCAAAGACACATGAGGCAGCAGATAACGCTGTTTGAGGGGCAAAAACACACCCAAAAGCAAGACAATCAAACCAAACAGCACCGGCAGCGAAACTGGCAGAAAAGGCAATAATTTATCCATGAATCTGGGCCTCACTTGCAGGCAGGGTGTCTGAGAGGAGGGTTGGCTCGCTCACCTGCTGGGGCTGGTGCAGCATCTGCAAATACTGGCGCACTGAAGCAGTGGTGCGTTCAAATACGGGCTGGGTATACAAGCCCATCAACACCACAGCCAACACCAAAGGGGCCAGCACAATTTGGCGGTAGCGGCAAAGTTTGAGCGGTTCTGCGACAGGGCTTTTGAGCGGCCCAAAGAGCAGGCGCTGGGTCAGCCAAAGCATGTAGGCCGCAGACAAAATCAGGGTCAATCCCGCACCCAGGCCCAACAAAGGCACCTGGGTGGTTACACCCAATAAGATTAAAAATTCGCCCACAAAGCCGTTCAGGCCGGGCACACCAATCGAAGCAAAGGTCATGAGCAAAAATAAGCTGGCAAAGAGTGGCGTTTCTTTGGCCAGTCCCCCCAATTCAGCAATTTCAGTGGTTCCGTAATGTTCTTCAATCAGGCTGACGAGCAAGAACAAAGCGCCCGTGGCCACGGCATGATTGATCATATGATAAAGGGTGCCCTGCAAACTGGCTAGGTTCCAGGTAAAGACCCCCAATACCAGCAGCGACATATGGCTCAGCGAAGAATAGGCAATCAGGCGTTTGAGATTGGTTTGCCCCAGGGCGGCAATGGCGCCATAGACAATTCCCGCAATCGCCAGCAGCGAAAGCAGCGGTGCCCAGCGTTCGAGCAATTGCGGAAAGAGCGGAATTGTAATCCGCAAAAGGCCATAAATGCCCATTTTGGCCATCAGGCCCGAGAGCAAAAAGGTTACAATGGTGGGCGCTTCGCTATAGGTATCGGGCAACCAGGTGTGCAACGGAAACAGTGGCACCTTGATCAAAAAGGCCAGCGCAAAGCCGAAAAAGAGCAGGCTGGCAACAGGGCCCATGCCCATCCGCAGTTGGTAGAGTTGTGGCAAGGCAAAACTCCATTCACCGGTTTTGCTGTAAAACTGCACCCCCAAAAACAGAATGCTCAGCAAAAAAACCAGCGAACCCGCCATGGTGTAAATCACGAACTTGAGCACAGCCGGCTTGCGTTTGGGGCCACCCCAGAGGCCAATCAGGAAAAAGGCAGGAA
Source organism: Candidatus Sericytochromatia bacterium (assembly GCA_018780035.1). GTDB lineage: Bacteria > Cyanobacteriota > Sericytochromatia > UBA7694 > UBA7694. The sequence goes on along the minus strand of JADMKE010000016.1, from coordinate 249,439 downwards.
TCAACATCAATTCCCAGAAGAGGTAAAAGAGAAAGAGATTCAGGGCCAAGGTTGTGCCCAAAAGTCCGGCTTCAAAACAGAGCAAGAGGGCAAAGAAAGCCGGCGGATAGGCATTTTTAGAGAATTGGGCCATACACAGGGCGATCAAGATAAAAATCGGAATCAACAAAACCAAAAACAGGCTGATACCGTCAATGGCGAGGTGGTATTCGATCCCCATTTTGGGAATCCAGGCCAGTTTTTCTTCCATCTGAAACCCCGCTTGGGGCTGAAAGCGAAAACCCACTAGAGCTGCCAAGAGCAGATTGATGAGGGCAATACCAAGGGCGGCGGGTTTCACCACAGAAGCAAATTTGCGCGAGAGGGCCAGCAAAACCAAACCACCCACCAGAGGAAGAAAAATCAGAAGCGAAAGCAGGTGGTTCATAATTGGAAGACCCCCGGTAAATGCAAGACAAAATACACATAGGCCAAAATAAACAGGCCAAAAATTAAATAATGGGCATAGGCCCGGAGTTGGCCAAACTGCAAAGTGCGCAGACAGAGTGAAAAGGCATAATAGCCCCAAATCCCTGCGCGAATCAGGCCATCGATCATCACAGGCTCCGCCACTTGGCGGCAGAAGCGGCCAGCAGCCATAATCGGACCGACCACGGCAGTTTGATAGAGGCTGTCAAAGCCAAATTTTTCATTTAAAAGCGCCGTCAGGGCATTTTCAGGCAGTGCAGGCACCTCACCTGTGATTTTGCCAAAGCGTTTGAGTGCCAGCAAAATACCTGCACCGGCCACCAGCACCGAAGCAGCCATCAAGATCAAAGACAGGCCCTGGGCCGCAGGATCGCTGGCATGGTGTTCGCCATAAAGGGGCGCCAGCCAGTGCACAAACCAATTGGGCAAGCCCAAAGTGGCGGGCATCCCCAAAAATCCAACCGTTACGGCACCCAGCCCCAAAAGGCCAAGCGGGAGCTTCATTAACAAGGGTTCAGGATGGGCTTCGTGTTCACCGCGATAGGTACCGCCAAAGGCCAAGAAATAGAGGCGGAACATATAAAAAGCGGTCAGCCCTGCCGTTAAAAGACCCATGCCCCAAAAGACAAAATGGCCTTTTTCCCAGAGCGACCAGAGAATTTCGTCTTTGCTAAAAAAGCCCGCAAAGGGGGGAATGCCTGCTATTGCAAGGCAAGAGACCAACATCGCCAAATGGGTAATCGGCAATTTGCTGCGCAAACCGCCCATCTTGCGCAAATCCTGTTCGTGGTGCAGGGCATGGATGATGGCCCCTGCCCCCAGAAACAGCGCGGCTTTAAAAAAGGCGTGGGTAAAGACGTGGAAAATGCCCGCGGCATAAGCCCCTGCGCCCACACCCATAAACATATAACCCAATTGGCTGACCGTGGAATAGGCCAAGACCTTTTTAATATCGTTTTGAACCAGGGCAATCGAAGCGGCCATCAGGGCCGTCAGGCCCCCAATCAGAATAATCAACCAAGCCACAGACGGGGTGGCGGTATAGACAAAGTGCAAACGGGCCACCAAATAGACACCTGCAGTGACCATGGTAGCGGCGTGAATCAAGGCGCTGACAGGGGTCGGGCCCGCCATGGCATCGGGCAACCACACATGCAACGGGATCTGAGCGGATTTGCCCAAAGCACCGACCAGAAGCAAAAAGGCAATCAGCGGCAGGCGTTCGGCGCTGGTCTGGCCAATATGGGCCTGTATGCCAGCAAAGTCAAAGGCACCGGTTTCTTGAAAGAGCAAAAAGATGCCCAAAATAAAACCCAAATCACCGACGCGGTTGAGCAAAAAAGCCTTGGTGCCAGCACCGGCTTTGGCGGCGTCTTCAAACCAGAAACCAATCAAGAGATAAGAACAAACACCCACCCCTTCCCAGCCCATAAACAGACCAATCATATTGTCTGAAAGAATCAGCAGGAGCATGGAGCCCAAGAAGAGATTGAGGTAGGCAAAATAGCGACTGAAACTGCGATCGCCTTGCATATAACTGGCCGAAAAGAGATGAATCAACGTGCCAATAAAGGTGATCATCAGCAGCATGATGCCCGAGAGATGATCCATCACCAGACCGAGTTCAATCTTAAAACTGCCGATATCCATCCAGGTTAAAAGCGGACTGTGCCAGACACGGGACGGGTCTCCCATCATGGGTAAAAACAGCAAAAAGGCCAAGACCGTAGCCAGCAAAGGGCCAGCACAGCCAATCGCTGTGACGACCCGTTCCGAAATACCGGTTTTGTTTTGGGCATTGTACAAGGTGCCCAGGCCCAAAACCAAGGCCCCGGCCAAAGGCAATAAAACCACCAGATTTAAGAGCGAATTGAGCTGCAAAGAGGCCGTTGGGAGAGTGGTGTGGGCGGTGGCGTGTAATAACATCTGACTCAGCCTTTCAGGGTGTCGAAATCATCGACATTCAGCGTCTGACGGTTTTTGAAGAGTAAAATAATCAGCGCCAAACTGATCGCCGCTTCTGCCGCAGCAACGGCAATCACAAAGAAGACAAAAATATGGCCATCAAGCTGGTTAAAAAAGCGTGAAAAGGCCACAAAACTCAAATTGATGCCGTTGAGCATCAGTTCCAGCGAGAGAAACAGGATAAAAATATTTTTTCGGCTAATAAACCCAGCCAACCCCAAAAAGAAGAGAATGGCACTGACCGTTAAATAATGTGCAGGTCCGAGCATCAGGCCCTCCGTTTGGCCAGGGCGACAACGCCGACCAGGGCCACCAATAATAAAATTGAAATCACTTCAAAGGGGAAAAAATGGTTGCGGTAAAGGGCCAAACCGACCGCTTCAATCGAACCATAGCCCGCTTGGGTCTGGGGAAAAACAGCATTGCCAAACTGCATTGTAATCCCGCGCTGAACCAGAAAAAAGATCGGGCTGAGAAAGAGCAAAGCCAGCAAAACGCGGGTTTCGATCTGTTTTTCAGGCGGCAAATGAATTTCTTTGACATTGAGCAACATGATCACAAAGACCATCAGGGCCATAATCGCGCCTGCATAGACCAAGATTTGGATCACAAACAAAAAGTCTGCCGAAAGCAGGGCGTAAAGACCGGCCAAGGCAATCAAGGTCATGACCAGTGACAAGGTCGCGGAAAGGGGGTGACTGCGCGTAATAGTCAAAAGCCCACCTATGACGGCGATGACAGAAAGGATAATAAAGTAGGCTGTTGTTTCCATGTTCTTTGCTTCGATGCGTGTCTTTCAGATTGAAACAGGCTAACACATTATAACGGATCCCTTTGCTGAGCCCAATACGTTGCAAGCCCGAAGCAAAAAGAAGCTGTGTCAGAAGCCCCTTTCGGGCTATGTGCCTAAAAAAAATGATGGTATACTCGTTTAACTGGCAGTGATATACGATACGCAGCGCTTACGGAGGATTAAATACATGGCTTCTATCATGATTGTCGATGACTCAAGCGTCACCCGGAAGGTGATCAAAAAGCATATCGGTAGCGGCCCTTACGCCAACCTCAACCTGATTGAGGCCTCAGACGGAGAACAAGCCTTAGAGACATTTAAAGGCGGCGCTCAGCCAGATGTGGTTTTGAGCGACTGGAATATGCCTAAAATGAATGGCCTTGAGTTTGTCAAAAAGCTCCGGGAATATGAGACTTCAATTGGCACTGAACCCGAGAAAAAAGTCAAAATCATTATGATCACCACCGAAGGCACCATTGACAAAGTCACTGAGGCCATGGAATCGGGAGTCAATGAATATATTGTTAAACCCTTTACCGCCGACACTCTGAATAAAACCCTCAAAAAGGTCCTGCCTTTGCGCGTCTGAGGCAGAAAGGCATGTCTGTGGCCTTACAAGAACGCTTTATTCAAGCTGTCTGCACATCGGTGAGCAGCCTTTTCAGCACCATGGTTCCCATGGATGTGGACACTTCCCATGCCTCAAATCAGGCCAGCCCCAGTGCGCAAGGGTATCCCCAAGATCTGGTGGGCACCATTGATATCCGGGGCGGCATCAGTGGGAGTATTTCGATCCTGCTCTCTTACCCTTTGGCGATCTCAATGGCTTCTTTAATGCTCGAAGAAGAGATCGATGAGGTCAACGAAGACGTCTATGAAGCCGTTGCAGAGATTACCAATATTATTGCAGGGGGCATCAAAACCTCCCTCTCTCAAAATGGTCAGGCCTTTTTACTCGGGCTGCCGCAGGTCTTTGATTTGGGGCCCGAATCGAATCAGGTTTTTCCCAAACCTAGCAAAGATCAAACCCCCCTTTCAATCCCGATTCAAACCGGACAGGGGGCCTTTTGTGTTGCCTCTTTGCTCCGTGAAGAGCGTTCCCTTTGAATCTTTCGCCCGTACTCACTGAGGTTCAGGCAGATACCCTGCAAGTGGTCTCTTTTCGCTTAGAAAACGAAATTTATTCCCTGGACATTCTCTGTGTACAAGAAATTATTAAAGCCCTGCCGGTCACCCAGGTCCCTCTTACCGTGAGTTGGATCGAAGGCGTGATCAATTTAAGGGGCCAGATTTTGCCCTTGATCAATTTGGCTTCACGGCTGGGTCTCAAACCTTCCCCCTATCAACGCGATACCCGTTTTGTGATCGTCAGGGGACGCGAACAAAATGTCGGTCTGGTGGTGGATGAAGTGCAAGAGGTCTTGCGTTTGCCCGTTTCTTTATTGGAGCCTGCTCCCACCACCGCTGTGGATAAAGACTATATCCAAGCGGTCTGCAAATATGAAAATCGGCTGGTGATCGTCTTGGATTTGCCCAAAGTCCTCTATGACAATAAGCCCCGCCCGGAAACACTACAGGAGGTTATATGAAAATTTTTGCCAAATTGCTGGTTGGCTTTGGGATCACCTGTGTGTCCCTTTTATTGGTTCTGCTGATCAGTTTGGTCGGTTTAGAACAATTGAACACAAAACTCGAACAGGTGTACAACACCATTGATAAAAAAACCAAAACCGAACAAGTGATTCAAACCTTTGAAGAAAGTCAAAAGATTCAGCAACAAGCGACCTTCCAGCTGATCGTTGTCTTCTTTGGCGGTTTGGCCTTCTCGTTGGTCATTGCCGTCTGGCAGGTGCGCCAGATTACCCGTTCACTCAAAGAAGTGAATCAGGTTGCGGCTTCGATTGCCGGTGGAAATCTCAATCGGGTGGCCGTCGTCAAAACCAAAGATGAATTTGCAGAATTGGCACATACCTTTAATGAGATGACCCACAATCTCAACGAAAAATTTGCCCGCATCCTGGAAACCTCCAATAAAACCGCCCAATCCTCCAGTGAGATCCAGTCACTGTCACGCGAGACCGCAGCCGGTGCCGCCAAACAGGCATCTGCCATTACCGAGATCTCGGGCTTTATGGAAGAAGTCAGCCGCTCAGTCAAAGGCATTGATAACCAAGCCGAGGCTTTGGCCTCCCGCGCCGGTGAAACCATGCGCCAAATTGAGCAGGTGGCCCACAACCTCTCCCAGTCTACTCAGAGCATTACCCGCCTGTCCGAAGCCAGCGATCAGGTTTCCGATGTCGTCAGTCAAAACTTTCGGGCCTTTGCTGAGATCAAAGAGAGTGCTGAATATATCAGCCGGGGCACAGGAGATACCTCTGCCGCAATCAATCAGCTTTCAGCCAGTTTCAACGAGGTTTCGACCAGCTTGCAAGAGGGAGCGAAATTGGCTCTGGATATGCAAGAGGCCGCCTTTGAAGGCAGTGCCGCTGTACAAGAGACGATCAGTGGTATCAACCACCTCAAAGAAGTTGTGCTCGAAGCCTCCAAAGTCATCGAGCACCTGGGCTCAAGCACCCAGAAAATCGGCGAGATCATCAACGTGATCGACGATATTTCCGACCAGACCAACCTGCTGGCCTTAAATGCCGCAATTGAAGCGGCCCGTGCCGGGGAACACGGCAAAGGTTTTGCGGTGGTAGCCGACGAGGTACGTAAATTGGCTGAGCGTTCGAGCCGGGCGACCAAAGAAATCTCCGATTTGATCCGGGGCATTCAGGTCGAAGCCGATGGCGCCGTCAAAACCGTTCAGGGTGGGGTGCACCAAGCCGAGCAGGGTGCCCGTCTGGCAGCTGAGACCGGGGGCAAAATCAACCAAGTTATCAAAGGGGTTGAAAACACCGTTTCGCTGATCGAACAGATCAAAATCGGGGCCGAAGAACAGGCCCGCGCCGCGGAGCATATTGCCCACCGGGCCGGTGAGATGAACCACCAGGTCAGTAAGGTCACTGAGGCAGTCAAAGCCCAGGCCTTTAATACCGAAAATACAGTGCAGACCATTGAACAGGTGCGCCAAATGATCAAACAGATTGTGCAAGCCACCCAGAATCAAGAGGACAGCAATCAGCAGATTGTTGAAGCGGCCACCAAGATCAACGAAGCCTCCCACGCCATTCGCAACGATACAGCGCGGCAGGTCACCTCGATTGAACGCATCACTTCAGCGATTACCGAAGTCGAAAAAATCGCCGATGGCAATGAACATATTGCCCATCGCACGATGGACTCAGCCCAGGCTGTGGCTGAATACGGTGAAGAGTTGCGAGAAATGGTGCAAGAGTTTCATCTCGCCCCGATCAACAATCTGCCCCGCAAAAAGTACATCAATCAGCTCAAAGGTGGTGGCGGCAACGTCAAAACCGCCCGACTGGGGATGCTCGAAAGCGGCAATTAAACAGCTTTTAGACGAAGAGGGGCCGTTCTAAAGACGGCCCCTCTTTTGATTGCCGAAGTCCTTGCACAAGCTCATTTTGTTTTCAGGCTATAATTGGGGCATGTCTCCTGCAAGAATCCCTTACCCGCACTTTAAAGGCTGTCTGCTCCTGCTGCTCTGTTTGGCAGGAACCCTCGTCTACGGCTGTGACCCCCCCCAGGAAGAAACCCTCATTTCAGCCAACGCATCGGCATCAGCATCGGCCCCTTTTCAGATCCAAAGCGGGGTTCGCGGAGGTATGCGCGTAGTCGGGAACACCTCTCTGCCCAATACCTTTAATCCGTATATGGCCTCTGAGAGCTCTTCCCTGGCAGTCATTTACCGCATGTTTTCGGGGCTCACCCGCCTCAATGCCGCCACCCGACAGATTGAACCCGATCTGGCTGAGTCTTGGGAAGTCAGCGCCGATCAGCGGGTGTATACCTTGCAATTGCGGAAAGACCTGAAATGGTCCGATGGCATGCCTCTGACCGCAGGTGATGTGGTTTTTACCTATAATCAAATCATCAACAATCCCGGCATTCCCAATAATTACCGGGATTTTTGGAGCTATCAAGGTTCTTTTCCCAAGGTCCAGCAAATCAATCCGAGCAAAGTCAAATTCACCCTCAACCAGCCCTTTGCACCTGCGCTCTACAATCTGGCAGCCCCCATTTTGCCCCGACATATTTTTAAGACCAAAGACAAACCTGATGCCCAGAATCAAATTGCCTTTAACCAGATGTGGGGTTTAACCACCCCCCCAGAACAGATTATTGTCAATGGCCCCTGGAAACTGGGGCGCTACCTGGCTGGGCAGCGGGTAGAGCTGCAGCCCAATCCCTTTTATTACGAAAAAGATGCCCAAGGCCAGCGCCTGCCTTATCTGGAACAATTGATCTTTTTAGACGTGCAAGACGCCAATAGTGCCTTGCTCAAATTCCGCGAAGGAGAAACAGACGTCTATGATTTGCGACCTGAAGACTATGATCTGCTCAACAGAGAGCAAAAATCTGGCAATTTTAAAATTTACAATCTCGGAGCCAACCCCAGCAGTTTGTTTATTATGTTTAATCAAAGCAGGGCCCGCAATCACCAAAACAAACCCCTGATTGATCCGGTTAAATCGGCCTGGTTTCGCAACCTGCAATTTCGTAAGGCCTTGGCCCATACGATTAACAAAGAGGGTCTGATTCAGAGCATTTACAAAGGTCGGGCCGTGAGCCAAACCACCCATCTCAATCCCCACAACCCCTTTTTTAATCCCCATATTCCCGACTACGGCTATGCGCCCGACAAAGCCCAAGCCCTGCTCAAAGAAGCGGGGTTCAAATTGTCAAAAAAGGGGCAGCTCTTTGATCCGCAAGGACACCGTGTGGAGTTTGAATTGACCACCAATGCTTCCAGCACGGAACGGGATGCCACCTGCGCCATTTTGCGGCAAGAGTGGGAAAAGTTGGGAATCAAGGTCAATTACCGTCCCCAGGCCTTTAATAGTCTGATCAGCCAAGTCCATGAGACCTTGGACTGGGAAGTGGTCTTAATGGGCTTCGCAGGCAGCTCTTTTGAGCCCCATTTCAGCAGTTCACGCTGGAAGCGCGATGGACGCATGCATCTGTTTAATTTGGGTCATCCCAACCGCTGGAGCGCACGCCAACCGACCCAATACTCAGATTGGGAAATCGAGATGGAGAAACTCTATACCCAGGCAGCCATCACCCCCGACTTTGACAAACGCAAGGCCCTCTACTGGCAGGCCCAGGAACTTGAGCGCAGACACCTGCCCTTTCTCTATCTGGTCAGTGAGCTTTCACTTTTGGCCGTCCGCGGCAATCTCGGCAATGTCTACCCCTCGATCTTTGGCGGCAGTGGTCTCAATCAGGTCAATTGGAACTCCCAATACCATTTTATTAAACCCTAAATGGCACCTGTCTGAGCAGGCTTTGATTGACTACACCTGTGGTTCATGCTATATATGAACAGTGATTTTTTGTGCAATCTGCGATCAGGATTGCTTCTTTGACCCGAAAGGAAACCGTTGTGCAAACCGCTTTAACTTGGATCCAATTAATACTCTCTCTGGCCCTGATCGCCGCCATTTTAGTCCATCCCGCCAAGGGCATGGGACTTGGCAGCATGGGCGGCACCGCTCAGATCTTTGGTAGCCAGAAGGGGGCCGAGTCCGGCCTGAACAAAATCACAGGTGGCCTGGCTGTGTTATGGGCGATTGTCGCCATTTTGCTCTCCAGCCCCTTGATTAAGTAACCCCCACAGAAAGGTGACAGACGCATGGTGCCAGCTGCCCGCTTTCAGAAACTAATTACTGCTGGGGTTCTTGCTGTATTGCTTCCCCTTCTCGCAGGTTGTCCCACGCTGCAAGAAGATGACGCTTCTGTAGCATTGAGCATCGACAGTTCAAAGATCAAAAGCCTTCCCCTACCTGAGAAATATGAGCCCGTTATTGGCAAGCGGGATGGGATTCGGATTATTTCCAGTACCTCTCTGCCCAAGACCTTTAATGCGGGTCTCGCTGCTGAGACATCCACCACCGATGTGATCGGCCAAATGTATCTGGGTTTGGTGACCACCAATGCGATCACCACCAAAGAAGAGCCCTCTTTGGCTGAATCCTGGGTGCTCAGCCCCGACAAACGCACCTATACGCTCAAACTGCGAAAAGACCTAAAATGGTCCGACGGTCACCCCTTAACCGCCGATGATGTGGTATTTACCTATAACGAAATCATCGACAATAAACACATTCCCAGCAATTACCGCGATGGCCACCTGATCAAAGATCAGTTTCCCAAAGTGGTCAAGATCGATGATCTGCATGTCTCAATCACCACCCCCGAACCCTCTGTGCCTTTTCTGCGCGGTTTGAGTGACCCGATTATGCCCAAACATATCTTTGAAGGCACCACCCGTCCCGACAAAGATGGCCGAGTCAAGTTCAACCAAATGTGGGGTCTCAACAGCAATGTCAAAGAGATCGTGGTCAATGGGCCGTTTAAAATTGCCGATTACCGCTCAGCCCAATGGCTTGTTCTGGAGCCCAACCCCCATTATTACCTCAAAGACAAACAGGGCAACTCACTGCCCTATTTGAAAAAATTCATCACCATTGAGGTCCAGGATCTCAGTACCGAAATTATCAAGTACATGGCCAAAGAGACCGACGCGCTCTCGTTGCGCTCAGAGGACTACGATGTACTTGAGCCGCTTCAGAAAAAAGGCAAATTTGAAATTGTCAATCTGGGGCCCGCCACAGGTACTTTGTTTGTGATGTTTAATCAAAGCACTGCCCTCAACGACAAAGGCAAGCCCGTGGTCAATCCCACGCGCTCGACCTGGTTTCGCAACAAAAAATTCCGCCAGGCCTTGGCCCATGCGATTGATAAAGAGGGCATGATCCAGAGTATTTACAGAGGACGCGCATTGCCTCAATACTCCCATATCAGCCAGCAAAATCCCTTTTATAATCCCAATACGCCCCAGTACCCGTATAATCTCGAAACTGCAGCTCAGAAGTTGGCCGAGGCCGGGTTTAAGAAAAATGCCAATGACGAACTCATGGATGCCCAGGGCAACCGGGTTGAGTTCAATTTGGTGACAAACTCTGGCAATACGATGCGTGATGCGGCCTGCGCCGTTTTGCGCAAAGACTGGAGCAAATTGGGCATCAAGGTCAATTACAATCCCGTCAACTTCAATATCATGGTGCAGCAGATCGACCAAACCCTGGAATGGGAAGCCATGATGATCGGTTTGACTGGCAGCGCGATCGAGCCCCATTTTGGCATCAACAGTTGGAAACTCGACGGCCGCATGCATATGTTTAACATGGGCCATTCCAGCTATTGGAAAGGCAAAAAAGGCACCAGTTTTTCCCCGTGGGAAGAAGAAGTTCTGGAATTGTATGAAAAAGCCGCAGTTGAATTTGACTTTAAAAAACGCAAAGCCCTCTATGGCAAATCCCAGGAAATCGTGGCAGACAACCTGCCTTTCCTCTACACAGTCAATCAACTCTCACTGGTTTCCTATCGTCAAAACCTCGGAAATATTTTCCCGTCGATTCACGGGGGCTCGGCCCTCAGCGTGATCAACTGGAACACCGACGTGCAGTATATCCAGGAGTAAAAGCAAAACATGTTCAGATACATTATTAAACGCCTGATTCAAATGATTCCGCTCTTGTTGATCATTTCGCTCCTGGGCTTTGGCATCATTCGTCTGGCCGAGGTTTTTGCAGGTGCGGATCCTCTGGCGCAAATGAAACAGAGCCCAACGGTCACAGCTGAGACCATTCGCAGAGAGAAGGCCCGTTTGGGCTACGAAACAGCCCATTCCGAGGAGATTAAACTTGCAGAAGCCAAGTACACCCCCACCAAGATCAGTTCTACCGCCGAAGTGGCCGATGATTCCATTACCGCAAAACTCAAAGGTGGAGCGCCGTTGACCCGCTTGGGCGAAGATCAAAAAGCCAAGGCGTTGGCAGAGGGTGAATACCGCTTTGAAAACAATGTCTATCTCTTCCACCCCAGTGCGGTAGGCAAAACACTCGAGCTTGAATACAGCACCCCCAATGGTTTTTTCATTCGCTATTACAAATGGATGAGCCAATTTATCAAAGGGGATATGGGTGAATCTTATTACTTCAAATCCCCCGTATCCAGTCTGATTCTCAGCCGTTTGGGCAGTACCCTGATCCTCGGCGTCGCCACGCTGATTGTCACTTGGTTGGTGGCCGTGCCCCTGGGGATTTATCTGGCGGTGCGTCAATACTCCCTGGTTGACCAGATCTCGTCTTCGATTTCCTATTTCTTTATGGGTTTTCCAGACTTCTTTCTGGCGATTATCTTCTTGCTCTTTGCGGCCACCACTGGCTGGTTCCCGATTGGGGAAATGCAGTCAATCAAAGCAGCGCAATCGAGCTTGCCAATTCAATTTCTAGACCTTTTACACCACTTGGTCTTACCGACCTTGACCCTCTCAATGATCAGCATTGCCACCCTGCAGCGCCGCATGCGGGCCAATATGCTCGATATTTTGGGAGAAGAATATATTAAAACCGCAAGGGCCAAAGGACTGCCTGAGAAAAAAGTAATTTACAAACATGCTGTGCGCAACGCCATCAACCCGATCATTACCCTTTTGGGATTTGAAGTCGCAGGCCTGATCAGCGGTGCCGCGTTTGTCGAAATCATTTTCTCTTGGCCCGGTCTGGGCAATATGATGTTGCAAGCGCTCTTGGGTACGGACCTAAACTTGGTAATGGCGGGCCTGATTATCAGTACCGTCATGCTGTTGCTGGGCAACTTGCTGGCAGACTTGCTGCTGGCCTTTGCTGACCCACGGATTAAATTGGAGGCCTAATACATGAGTACCCATTCTCTGGATACACAGATTGTAGACGCGCAGGAGGCGGTACGCGCCACTGCTGGTCTCCCAGCAATGACTTCGACCCGTCAAAAAATTTTAAGGCGCTTTTTGCGTCACCGCTTGGCAATCTTGGGATTAATTATCCTGACTATCTTGTACATGTCGGCATTTTTGGCAGATATTCTCAGCCCCTATGGCATGAATTCCTCTGTCATCAATCATTCCCATTTTCCACCTTCGCAACTGCATTTTAACCATGAAGGCCAATTTAAAGGCCCTTTTATCTACCATGTGCGCAAAAAGCTGATCATGGGTGAAAATGGCATTCCCTCCAGCCGTTTGGTGGTGGATAAAAAGATCCTTTACCCCGTGCAATTTTTCAGCAAAGGTGAAGACTATAAATTTCTGGGCCTGGTGCCCATGAATTTACACCTCTTTGGGATTGGTTCTGCCGTGAATGCAAGCGGCCAGCCCGCCACACTTTTGTCCGAAGAAAAACCCAATCGTCTGTATATTTGGGGTGCAGATATCCAGGGCCGCGATATTTTTACGCGCCTGCTCTTTGGGGGGCGAATTTCGCTCACGGTAGGCATCCTGGCTATTTTCATCTCTTACCCTATCGGTCTCTTAATGGGGGGCATTGCCGGCTATTTTGGCGGTATGGTCGACAACGTGATCATGCGTGTGGTTGAGGCGATTATCTCTTTCCCCAGTTTGTATCTCTTGCTAACCCTCTCTGCCACCCTGCCCAAAGGGCTGACCTCCATTCAGCGCTATTTGGCGGTCATCGTCATTCTTAGCTTTATTGGCTGGGCAGGCCAGGCCCGAATTTACCGTGGCCAGGTACTCAGCTTGCGGCAAATGGAATATGTTGAAGCAGCCAGGGCCGTAGGGATGAAAGATATTCCGATTATTATCAAACACATCATTCCCCAGATGTCCTCTTGGATCATTGTCTCTGCGACCATTTCGATTCCGGCTTATACCCTCGGCGAAGCGGCCTTGAGCTTCTTGAGCTTGGGGATTCAGGATCCTGAGTCCAGTTGGGGCCTGATGTTAAGTGAAGCCAAAAATATTGTCGCAGTGCAACAGAGCCCTTGGCTCCTGATTCCTGGCTTTGCGATTGTATTGACCGTCTTTGGTTTTAACTTCTTCGGCGACGGCCTGCGCGACGCCTTTGATGCCAAGAAACAGGTCTAGTATGAAAACGCGGATTATTGCCATCAGCAGCCAAAAAGGGGGCGTGGGAAAAACCACCACGGTTGTCAATTTGGCTGCATGGCTGGCCCTGCTGGACAACCGGGTCTTGGTGGTCGATTTTGACCCCCAGGGCAGCACCAGCCGCTGCATGGGACTGAGCCCCAACAAACTCACCCATGGCGGGCTCTTGGAAATGTTTCGCTGTGGGGCCCTCGAATTGCTCAAACAGGAGCAGATCGAGCCCTATATCTACAAAACCATGATCAAAAATCTGCACCTGCTGCCCTCCAATATCACCTCTACCGAAGATGAGATTTGGCTGTCTCAGCAGGCCGTCGAAGATCCTGAACTCTTAAAAAACGCGGTGGATCTGGCGATTGGGCAATTTGACTTTATTTTGATCGATGCCCCTCCTTCACTTTCAGCCCTGCCGCGCATGGCTTTGGCTGCAGCCGATTCCATTCTGGTGCCCCTGCAATGTGAAGAAATGGCTCTGGGCACCATGCCCCGCCTGCTGGGACTGATTCGCGATTTACAGAAATCCAGCAACCGCTGGCTGCAAATCGAAGGGATTCTCATGACCATGTTTGATCCTTCGATTGGCTATTCCCGCCGCTTACTCGAACAGGCCAAGTCACATTTTCAGGGTTTGCTCTTTGATGCCGTCATTCCCCGTGACCCCCGTCTGAGTGAAGCCATTGCCGCTCACCGACCCGTGGTCCTCTACGATATGAACTCACCGGGTTCTTTGGCCTACCGCTCCTTGGCTCAGCATTTGCAACAGAAATACCGGGCTGAAGCCACCGCTCAAACCGCCTAAAATCATGCAATGGGAAGCCCTCTTGGCAGACCCAGCTTGGCAAGATGTACAATCCCTCTGGCGAGCCCTGGCGGATTGGCCGCCTAAGTCTGAGCCCACACACACAGAGCCGCTGCCCGTGCCCTGGGAACAACTGCGCCTTTTATTGGAATACGCTTTATTGGCCCTGCAGCCGCTGGTATTAAAACAGGTACTCAGTGCTCAGGCCTTAGAAAATGTGCGCATTTTGCTCCATTTGCGCTTGGACCGCCGTTTAGTCAGTACACAGGCCCGTCCCCCAAGCAGTCCCTATCAGTTGCAACCCGATCCCTACTTACGTCCCCAATACCATCGCTACCACGCCTTACAGGCCTTGGAACAACAGATCAAGGCCTTGAAACAAGGCCCTTTTTTCATGCAGCGCTTCTCAATGGCAGAAACCCAAAATATCCTGGAAGATCTCAATCTGGATTTACTCGAAATCTATGCCCATCTGCTCGGACCAGAGGCCCGTGAAAACCATTGGCCCATGATTTTGGAAACGATCATTGCCTTGGAACTCCCTTTGGCAGAAAACGGCATCTCCCCTGCTCAAATCGAACTCAAAATAGCCCAATTTGCACCTTTGGCTTTGGCCGAAGATATCTTGATGCGCTCTCGCTTTTCGGGTGCTCTACGTGCAGCGCTCTCGATCTTAAAAGAAGCCCAGAACCTGTCTCAGGCACTGCCCGCTTTGCGGCGTTTGGTCTTGTCTCCGGGCCAACACAGTCTCACAACAACCGCGTTGGGGCTCTTAAAAAAAATCTCCGAAGTAGAAGTCTGGGAAATACTCTGTTCTTTGCTTGTAGAAACAATACCCGATTCTCATCAAGCCGAAGGGGCCTTTGGCCAAGTCCGTTGTGCCGCTTTAGACGTCCTGAGCCAATTTCAAAACCATGAGTACCAAACCCTGGCAGGTCCGCTTTTGCGCGCAGGAATCCATGCCTCCTATTGGAGCAATTTGAGCCGCTTAAAAGCGATTCAAATCCTGGCAAAATGGGGTCATCCTGGTTATCTAGAAGAAGTCATTGGCGCTCTTAGAAGTGCCCTGGCCCAAGATCACCGCGAAGAAATGGAAGTCGCTCTGGAAACCTTAAAGACCCTACAAGACCCCCGCTCGATTCCCATTTTGGTGGAATTATTACGCCATCTCAGCCGCTCTGACACCGTATTGGAAAATTTGCGGCAGGCCTTTCACTCTGACCGCACCCCAATTCAAGAAGGCCTCTTAAAGACCCTCAAAGTCTTGGGGCACCCCCTGTCTTATGACCGTGTGAGCCAGCAATGGCTGCCAGAAAACAGCCCCTAGCAAACAACCAAACCTAATTGCTGGTGACAAAGCCAGCCAATTCATCGGCCCAATCAACAGCTTCAAGATAAGCATCGACCACGTTGACAGGATTCAATCCCTGCAGGCGGACATTGGGCCAATCTGCTTTTTCATAGGCCAAAACACAGGACAATAAACGGCCATAGGGGCCTGTGTGTTTCAAAAGAGCGTCTTTGACCTCTTGGGCCAAAGGCACCTGGGCCAAAATATCTTCCAGGCTCATGTCCATCAAGGCATCCAAGACCGAGAAGAGGCCAATGGTAAATGGAATCTCCGGACGTGGCTCGTGTAAGTCTTCAGCCAAAATTTCACACATCTTGCCACGGATCATGGCTGTTTTGATCAATTCAGAAGGTTTTTTATCCGCTTCAGACAACAAGAGCAATGAGACCCAAGACTGAATTTGCTTGAGCCCAAGAAGTGTCAGGGCCTGTTTGATCGATTTTATTTCCGAACGCACGCCATAATAAGCCGAGTTGATCAAACGGATCAGTTTATAACTGAGAGCCACGTCTTTTTGAATGATCTCTTCAACTTTATTAAATTCCACATCCGGTTTTTGCAGGGCGGCCAAAAGCTCCATAATCACAATTTTGGTGCCTTTGAGCTTTTTCTCTTTGATCACCTGGGGTTTGGAGAGAAAATAGCCTTGAAAATAGTCAAAGCCCAAGTTTTGACACCATTCAAACTCTTCAAAGGTTTCGATTTTCTCAGCCAGCAAACTCACCCGAGAGCTCATATACTTGTCGACCTGCTGAGGCAGCAAAAGCCGATTGGTGGTCATCAAATCCACTTTGACCATGCTGGCCAGACCTGCCAGTGCCTCTAAACGGGCCGGATCAGTGATATCATCGAGTGCGAGGGTAAATCCCTGAGCTTTGAGATCCCGCACGGCCTCAACCAATTCTTGGTCCAGGACAATATCTTCCAGAATTTCCAGAATCAATTTGTCTGGCTGCAATGGAATGGGGTATTCCCCCATTAAAAAGGGGCGCGTCAAATTAATAAACGCCCATTTATCCCCGACCAAGCGCTCAAGGCCAATTTCCAAAAAGGTATTGGAAATAACAACCGAAGTAGCATGATTTCCGTCCAAAAATTCAGCACGGTCCATGTCCGCACTTCGGTAGAGCAATTCGTAGCCAAAGACTTCGAGATTGCGATTAAAGATAGGTTGACGTCCAATATAAACTTCTGACATAAACTCACAAATCCTGCTTAATACATTATTGTATCAGGCTTTGCGGCATCTGCCACCCCAGGTCGTTAAGCAATTGGCAAAGTGGCCAGCATCGCAGGGCGCAGAGAAAAGCCTTCATACCACGCCTGAATCTGTGGCCAAGCCTCTTCCAGGGACAAATTTTGTTCGGGTAAAGCGGCCAGCGGTTTGCGAAAATGCAGCCAGCCAAAGGCGCAGGCCACAGCAATAGTCCCCAAATCAGGGGTCTGAGACAGATTTTCAGCAGACTGTTCCAATTGGTCAAGCGCTGCTTTGACTTTTTGGCCTTGGCTACTGACCCATTCTGACCAGCGCAAAGACTCTGGCCTTAAAAAGGTTTCATAACGAATCAAAATGCCCGCATCCAGGATGCCATCTGCCAAAGCCTGCAGACGCAAGACCTCCCAACGTTCAGGTCCCACTTTCGGAATCAGACGGGGGCACTCATTCAATCCGTCCAAGAATTCACAAATAACACGGGAATCATAGAGCAAGGTGCCATCGGGGCATTCCAGCAGAGGAATTTTGCCCAGTGGGTTTTTGGTAGAGAGTACTTTGTCGGGTGCAATCGGTGAAAGGGCCAAAGTTTTTAATTCAATTTGGTCCTGAAGTCCCTTTTCATGAATCAAGACGCGCACTTTGCGTACATAAGGCGAAGCCAAAGAACCAGAGAGTTGATACATAAATACCTCTTTTTTTGCGTTTGCCGTGTAACCTTTTGGTCTCACTGACGTTTGAATATTTGAAAGCTATGATGGTAACCATGACAAATTCTACACCCAATCAATCCAGCCTCCATCCCCCGGATGAAGCTCTCATGTTGCAAGTCTTGGAGAAAAACCAACAGGCTTTCAATCTGTTGGTCAAGCGCTGGAAACATCCCCTGGTGAATTATTTTTACCGCCAGTTGGGAGAGGTTGAAAGGGCTGAAGAATTGGCACAGGAGGTCTTTGTCAAAGTCTGGAAAACAAAAAAATACCAAGCCCAAGCCCGTTTTTCGACCTGGCTCTACCGATTGGCCTATCATCTGCTGGTGGACCATTGGCGCAGCCAGGGACGCAGACCCACCCAATTCGAGCCATTAGAAGACACAGCGCTTGAATTGCCCAGCCCTGCGGCGGGCCCTGAACAATTGGCCCTGCAAGCGGAGACCCGTCAACATCTCCAAACGGCCCTGGCAACGCTGCCTGTCCAACAAAGACAGATTTTGGTTTTGAGCAAATTTGAAGACCTCAAATACAGCCAGATCGCTGAAATTGTGGGCTGTCCAGATAATCAGGTCAAAGTACAGGTTTTCAGGGCTGTGCAAAACCTGGGGAAAAAACTCAAGGAGTTGATCAGATGAGCGCAAGCGAAAACTGCCCTGCGCCAGAAGCCATTTTAAAAGCCCTGGCAGAAAAAAACAATCAAGCCAGCGTGGAACATGTCCACACCTGTCTGATTTGCCAGCAAAAGCCTGAACTGCAAGCAGCGCTCAGTGTTTGGCAATTATTAGATGCCCTACCAGAAATCCAGGTTTCAGGTGATTTTGAGGCTCGGTTACACAGCCGTTTAGTCAAAGAACAAAGCAGCCAATTGCGCTGGTTACAGTTCGATATCTGGTTTGACTTTTTACATATCCCCGCTTTGGTGGCGGTTTTGGCCCTGCTTTTTTGGCAGCCGCTTGAACTACCTGCCACCCAAGCCCAGCATTGGCGGCGCCCCCCCAAAACAGAAAGAATTCAAACCTCTTTTCCAGTCAAAACCGAACAGGCGCTGGGTTTGATTCAAAAAATTTACCAACAGAGGAGCAAAAAAGGATGAAATGGATAAAAAGTTGGGTCTATCTGGTTTTAAGTGGGCTTGCCTTCCACGTCTTTCTTACGATGAATGGTCTACATTGGCTGGATCTCTGGGATCTTCCCAGCGCTCTCATGATTATAGCCGGCTGGCTTTTCACACTGGTCAATTACCCACTTTCTGAAATCAGCAAAGCCTTTGTCCAGAGCACGGGGATGAATCAAGTGGATCAAGCTCCCAATTTAAGTGCTCTGATTCTCAAGAGCATCGGCCAAAATGGCCTGCTTGCTGGCGGGGTTTGTAGCTTGTTGGGTGTGGTTCAGGCCTTGGGCAATCTCGATGATATGGGCGCTCTGGGGGCCGCCCTGGCTATCAGCTTCTTGGGACTGCTCTATGCCCTCTGCTTTAATTTTGGCGTGATCTTGCCCCTGCAAAACGCACTGCAAAGACTCATTGGAACGGAGTATTAAAATGAAACAGGCATTTATCTATCTCCTGTGTTTCGGATTCTGGGGAATGAGCATGGTGATCAGTGGGCAAAAAATTGGGGATTATTTCAGCCTTGATATACTCCTGTGCACAGCTTTGGCCAGTCTGGGCTATTTGGCACTTGGAAAAAAAGCGGAATTCAAGCTTTTGGGGCAATTACTCTTAAGCAGACCTTTGGAGATTGAGGATTTGCAACGCAGTTTAAACAGCCTGAAAAACGGCTGGTATTTCGTGTTGCAGGTCATGTCTGCCTTTGTCTTGCTCCAGGGCATCAATGCCCTGGTTCATGTCGGAGACAAACAGGCCATGCAATATCTGGGTATTTGGCTGGCCACTGTGCTTTTGGCGGGTTTGTATCTGCTGCTCTTGCGCTGGGGATTCTTTTTGCCGCTCGAAAACGGCCTCAAACGCCGGCAAATTTTGCTAACAGAGCGTTAAAAGTCTCAGATACAGACCCAAGACAAAAGCCCCGCTGTAGCGGGGCTTTTGAGCTTTTAAAAAGAGGCTTAAGCCTCTTGTGAGACCCCTGTAAAATGGAAGTCGCGCAGTTTAAGTGCGGGCACAGCCAATTTGCCAAAATAGCCGTGGAAGGCATAAATCCGGTCGCCCAAGGCCTCGACGTTGGCAAAGGCCTTGATGACCGACTCGTTATAACGCATATTGCGCAGGGGTTTGCTCAATTTGCCATCTTCAATCATAAAGGTGCCATCACGGGTCATGCCTGTAATAATTGCCTGTTTGGGATCGACCACATTGGAATACCAGAGTCGGGTCACATAAATCCCACGCTCAGTCGAAGCAATCATGCTATCAAGGCTGTCTTGGCCGGGCTGCAAGACAATATGGGTCGGGAAAGGTCCCATTGTGGCAGGTGGCATCAGGGCATGGCCTGTGGATTTGACTCCCGATTTTTGCGCCATGCGACGATCATAGGCCACATTTTTGATCACGCCATTTTCAATCAAAGCCAAAGCCTGTTTGGGATGACCTTCGTAGTCAAAACCGGGGCCCAAGACCTCTTTGACAAAAGGATTGTCGATCAGAGAAATGCGCTCATCAAAGAGCTTCTCACCCATTTTTCCAGCGGTAAAGGTGCGGTTCTCCTGATAGGCCATGCCCCCAAAACCGAGGTAATTGAGGAATTCCACCAATTCGATCACAGCACTGGGGGCCAAAACAACCGTATACGCACCGGGCTCTGCCGCCACAGGGTTTTGGCTCAGCAAGGCCCGTTCCATGGCTTGATCCGCCAGGGTTTCAACTTCCACTTCGCGCATATCATGGCTGTGGAATTCCGCCCAGGCCGAGCCCTGATGGGGTGCCATGGCTGTGTACGTAAACGAAGCCGACGTCAAAGACTGATAGGCAAACAGGCCTTTGGAATTCATCATTGTCAGCATCTGATCGCCATTGACCAACATGCCTGCTGAGGTCAGACCCCGCTCTATTGATTTTTTTAAGATCGGCGCCAAACGCTCAGCTTTTTCACTGGGGGTATAGTCGATGGTTTCCTGCAGATAGGCATCTTGCATTTCGGGTGTCTCACGGGGCTCCAACACAGATGTCCAGTCCAGGTCGGGTTTGCTGTGGCGGGCGGCCAGACAGGCTTTGTCGACCACCTGCTTGAGATTATCCCCGTCAAAGAGATTACAAGAGGCCACACCCACCTGTTGGCCAAAGGCCACACGCACCGTCAGGTCATACTCCTTTTGGGCCCCGTTTTGAGAGATATAATTATTCGTAAAACGGGTCGAAAAGGTTTTGCCGCCACTGAGAATCACTTCGGTTTCATCTGCGGGCGAATAGCGAATGGCCTCGGCCAGAATTTGCTCAGCTTTTTTCTTATTCAGCATAGCCCACACCTACTTTCACGTTCTGGAAGCGGGCAAACGATACGCCATGCCCCACACGGGCCACCTGCATCGGTTGGCCTTTGCCACAATTGGGCGTGCCCCAGATTTGGTAATGATTTTGATTGGCAATGGCATCACAACTGCGCCAAAACTGGGGGGTAATGCCCGTATAAGTTGGGTTTTTGACCATGCCCACAATTTTACCGCCTTTGATCTCCCAACCCAGTTCGCCCCCAAATTGGAAATTCAAGCGCTTGTCATCAATTGACCAACTGCGGTTATCCGAGATCATAATGCCATCTTCGGTTGAAGCAATCATCTCTTCCAGTTCCCAATTGCCAGGCAACAGGTTGATATTGGTCATACGCACAATCGGGGTGTGATTCCAGCCCTGGGCGCGCATCGTACCATTGGACTCCATTTCAAAGCCTTCTGCCGTTTCACGGCTCATCAAATAGCCCACAAATCTGCCATCTTTGATAATGTCGGATTTTTGCGCCGGGGTACCTTCGTCATCATAGCCAAAGGTTCCCAGCCCACCGGGAGCCGTCGCATCAGCGACCATATTCACAATTTCAGAACCATATTGGAAATTGTTGCGCTTTTCAGGGGTCAGAAAACTGGTACCCGCAAAATCTGCCTCATGGCCGAGCACACGGTCAAATTCGACAGGGTGGCCACAGGATTCATGCACCTGCAGAGCCAATTGAGAGCCGCCCAGAATCAGGGTTTTTTCACCTGCAGGGCAGGCTTTGGCACTGAGCAATTGCACAGCCTCTTCGGCAATTCGCTGGGCATTGTCTTTGAGATTGAGCATGGGAATCAGCTCATAACCCGCAGATTTAAACTGGCCACCAAAAGAAGAGGGAAACGAACGCGATTGCACATCAGTATCCGAAACGGCAGTAGCAGAAAGGCCAGAACCCGTCTGGACAATTTCTTGTTCAATCTGGCTGCCGTCGCTGTTGACAAAGAGCTGCCATTCTTTCCATAGATCCATGCCTGCTTCGGTAAAGGCAATGCCTTTGACCCGGCGCATCTCTTCTTCGGCCGCAAACAAAAAGTTGAGTTTTTCTTCCAGAGCCACCCCAAAGGGATCAATTTCACAGGGGGATTTCCAAACAGTCACAATCGGCGCACGGCGGGCCAAAACCACCGGTTTGTGATAGAGATGGGCCGAATCACGGGCCAGGGCAATCGCCCGATCGACCGCAATTTCGACCTTGGACTTTTTCAAATCGGGGTTGGCAGCAAACCCCCAAGCCCCATCTACCAAAACACGAATCCCAATACCCACTTCGAGGTGTTGTCTGATTCCGTTGACATTGCCATTGCGAATATCCAATTGCTCAGTTTGCAAACGGATAATCCGGGCATCTGCATAGGTTGCCCCGCGTTGCAGGGCCGTATCGACGGCCAATTGGGCCAAATCTCTTTCAATCACAGGCGTTCCTCAATTATTGAAGCGAATTGGTTTCACGCCAAAGCGCGAGCCAGTGCTCTATTGTAACCGGATTCTCCCCCAAGCGGCATGGGGTTGGCGCTTTCTCAGACAGACCTTAAAAGACGATTGAATAGATCTCCGAAGGTGCCAATTCATCCATCCCAGCCAGGTCATCCAAGATTTGCTCCGGGCTGTGCCGGGTCAACAAAGTCAAAGCCAAGGTATCATCCAAAAGATCTTTGAAAATAGCCTCAGGAGAAGGGTGTAATTTGAGTAGATCCCCTTGGGCCTGCAGCAATTCCACAACATGGCTGGCCTGCAATTGGCTCATGACTTCCCGATTATAGGTATGCACATGCAATTCAAAACAATTTAAACCAGCCAAGAGCGCCTCATGAATCACATGTTGCTCGATTTTGTTATACATCAAGCGCCAGAGGGGACGAAAGGCGATCACAGGATGGGAGCGGTGACTGAACTGAGCTTTGATTTGCTGCAAGCGCTCTACCTGTTGATCAAGCAAGGCCTGTAAGACCTCTGAAGCCTCTTGGGAAGAGAGATGTTTGCCCGTTTTTAAACGGGTAATTGCGGCCCGGCTCTGGGCCAGCTTCTGAATGCCTGCCTGCACCTCGGGAAAGGGCTGCAGGGCGGTATCAAAGGCCCATTTGCTCAAGCGGTAAATTTCACAATTGGAGACGGCTTTGACCGTGGCACTGCGCGGTTCACTCAGTACCAGAGCCATTTCACCAAAAATATCTCCCGCTTCAAGCGTGGCCAATAAAGTCTCTGGTTCTTTTAAAACTTGAACCTTGCCTTTTTTGAGAATAAACATCGCATCCCCGGTCTGGCCCTGGGTCACAATTTTGTCCTCAGGGTAAAAGGTCTGAAGGGTGAGATAAGGCGTCAGGGATTCAAAGAAAGTAACCGGTGCCCCCTGAAAAACAGAGGTCCGGGCCAAGATATCATTCAGGGCCATTGAGGCTTGGGGAGCCGCATCTTGTTTGCTGATCCAAGCCACAAAATCAGGGTTGGGATCGAGGGTATGGCCGTTGTCTTCATGGCCCTCATAGCGCAATTCACTCAGATTATTCACCCAGAGGGCATGTTTGTGAATCAGGTCTATCTCCATAATCCGCCGCCCATTGCTGAGCAAAATATTCTGGTTTTCACGGCGGAAATAGTGCAACGGATCATCCATGCGAAAACGGGGATCAAGACTTTGATTAAAGTAAACACACTCTTCTTCAGGCACCCCTTGCGGGTTTAACTCCAAAACACGATAATTGCCAGCATCCACCACCAAGAGGTTGTGATTGGGCAATTTTTCAGCGAAGGTTGGCAAACTCAAACCCAAATCTTGCGGCGATTCCCAGGTAATCAGATTGTTATCTGGATTGATCTCCAAAACACGGTGATTGCCACGATCGGCAATTAAGACATAGCCTTCAGACGTGAGCTGAACATCTGTTGGTGAGTTCAAAAATCCATCGTCTTTGCCAGGCTCACCTTTGACGCCATATTGCCAATGAATACGGTGATGGCGATCAATCATCAAAATCCGGTGATTGCCAGTATCGGCAATCAACAGATAGGCGTCTTGGGCGCGGTGATGTAAAGCCACCCGGCGGGGGCCCAAAAGCTGGTGTCGCTCAGAGGTATCCGTTTTAAACTCCCAGATCGTCTTGCCCCAGAGGTTTACTTCAAAGACCCGATTTTCTTGCTGATCAACCATTAAGAGATGGTGATTTTCCAGGTAAAGTGGACTCAATGGCACTGTTGCAGACCACTGTTCAGCATCGATCTCCCAGACCACCCGGTGGCCTTCACGGCAATTGACAAAAAGCAAGCGGCGGCGTTCAGGGTCCGCCAAAAGGGCAGTATGAAAGGGCAAAAATTGGACCGCAGGCTGTGAAGAAGAACGAACCTGCATGCGCTGATAAGGGCTTTCCAGCTCCAGGCCACAGGCCAAACAGGTCCAGCTCTGGGCCAGGGGCATATCACAGGCTGGGCAGCGCGTCGGCGGCTCTTTACCATAGGTTTGTTTCTGCGATTGAAGGGCCAACCAAGCTTTGACCTGAGAAAGATAGACAACAGCATCCAACCCATGTTCTTCGTACAAATTCATCAAATGGACGGAAGAACGGCCTTTTGCCTGAATCTGGGTGCGAACCTCTATTGCCACTTCCCGCAAACGCTTCATGCTCTCAAAATGATGTTCAAGGGAAATGCCCTGTCGGTAATAAAACAGCGCAGCCAGGATTTGGGCAATGGCCTCCAGGGATTCATTTGGCAAATCCGTCACAGCAATTGGTTCCGCGTCCATTTTTTTAACCCCTTCAGATGTCAAGATGCAAACAAAACCCAAAACAATAACCAGATCAATCAGCGATTAAACGCTATCATTATAGCCGACCTGAAACGACTTTTTTGACCTTCTTTGGGATAGCTGTGTGTTAAGGTAAAAACAAGGAATTTGAACCTCAAAATCTGAACAGGGAGCTTTTCAAAAGATGGAATTGTTTCTGGGGGCCTTCATGATTTTCCCCCTGATGGGACTGGGCTTTCTCTTGAGCAGTGTCGCACTTTATTTCACACTTAAATTTTTCACAGTGGCCCATAACTCATTTGGAACGGCTTTAAAAGTCACAGCACTGGCGATGCTGCTCTCTTTGCTGGCCAGTGGAGCCTTGGGCTTATTGGGGTTCATTATTCCCATTTTGCCGTATTTATTGAGCGTTGTGGCTCCCTTTGCGATTTATCTCTATCTCTTACAAAAGAACTATGGCCTCAGCTTGGTCAGTGGTTTGGTTGTGAGTCTGATTCAGGGCCTGATCACAATTCTGATTGGCGGAGCCCTGTTAATGGGCATTCTTTTACCCTTGGGATTGGGGGCCGCCGTCTTCGGCGGTTAAGCGGGTGGCGAAATCAAAAAAACGGCCATCTGAATTTCCAACAGCCGAAAATCTGAACCAATGCTGGCAAACAGCCTTGAAGTTCTGGAGTGCTTTCCCCAGAGCCTATCCTGCCCCTCAGCTACATACAGAGCCCCAGCAGCTCTTGGATCTCAATCTCAGCCACGATCTGGCACGGGTTCACTTGCGCTCTGGCAGTGTTTTACTCAACGGCCTGCGTTTAAAAGAAGCCGGCCTGCTCACAAACTTACCCTTGATTTTGGCTCACGAAGCTGGCCATCTGCTCTTCAGCCCGGCCTCTTTATTGGTGCAGCGCAAAAGTCTTGAAATCTTACAATCACAGCTGCCCAACGCAAGTTCTGAATTGCCACATTTGGCCAATCTTTGGCAAGATTTATTGATCAATCAGCGCCTGTATCCGGTCCATCAAACAGACCTCATTTCCCTGATTAAAGCCCTTTGTCCATCTCAACCGACCCCCCTCTGGCAGTGGGTTTTAAGGGGCTATGAATACCTCTGGTATTTAGCTCCTGGCAGCTTAATCCCTATCAGCAACGACCCCTGCCTCGAAGCCGATGCCTCAGATTTGGCCGATTTGGTACATGCTTTTCAAAACAACGATCTGGGCGGGCTTGCAGGCTTTGCCCAACTGTGTAAAACCTATTTAGACCAAGAGAGCAGACCTTTCCACATGAGAGAAGGCACGGCTTGGCCAAGTCAACAGCCCAGACCCGCACAGTTCAAGGCAGGTAAAGACCAGGAGACATCCCCCTCAAACGCAGAGACAGAAAATCCCTGGAGCCTGGAATTGCCCAAACCCGTTTCCATCAGCCAGCATGCGCAGACAGCTCAAAATTTGCATGAAAATCCCCAGCATTGGCAGAAATTCTGGGCAGAATTGGGCATCGACATTTCTAAGCGTGCAAGTACCCTGATTTTTTACCGAGAAAAGGCCTTGCCCCTGCTCGCTCCTTGGAAGATTCCCATGTCAGGCCCCCCCACAGACCGGCTCCCCGAAGGGCTCAAACCCTGGCGATTAGATGCCCCCGTCCAAGAGATTGCCTGGGTCGAAAGCCTTTTAAACAGCCCCCGAGTGGTGCCCGGTTTAACCACCGTCAAACAGCGCTGGAGCCACGAGCCAGAACAAGTCCCCAGTGCCGTTAATCGCTTGGATCTCTATCTTGATGCCTCGGGCTCTCTTCCCAATCCATTTTTAGAAAAGGCTTGGATGGTTCTCACGGGATTTGTGTTGGCCCTTTCGGCCTTGCATCAGGGCTGGTCAGTCAGAGTGACGCTGTGGAGCGGTGCAAATGAACCCATTCAAACCCAGCCCTTTAGCCGCAACGAATCCACCATTCTCACTGCCCTCACCCATTATCTCGGTGGCAGTACCCGCTTCCCGTTGGAATTGTTTAAAGAGCGCTACCCAGAACGCAATTCATTGTCCAAGCCAGAAGCAAGTTATATTTGCCTGCTTTCCGATCAAGGTCTGCTCGACTCGCTACAAGCCGAGCAGGGGCTGGAAGTCTTCAAAAAGACCCTCAAAGTCAGCCATGGGGGGGGAAGTCTTTTTTTACAATGGCCCGCAGATGCCCCTGCTCATATACTTTTCGCTCCGCTTCAAGCCCAAGGCTGGTCAATTCATCCGATTCAAACGGAAAAGGATATCCACAGTGCTACCCAAGCGCTTTTTAGGTCATTGAAACATGTCTGAAATCGGGTTATTTCCGCTGCTCAGCCATCTCCAAGCCTGTCCGCCAGATTTTTTCAGGCCGCTCCAAATCCCTTATGCCCAATGGTCAACAATCATCCCCGCTTTATTACATGATTTTTTAAGTGATCATGTCCCCTATCGCGAAGTGCAAAACCAGCTTAATTCCACCAAGGTCCTCAACCAACCCGCCCAAGCAGAATGGCTCCCACCACTCTGTTGGTTGCTTTCACACCCCCTCTTTGAAACCGTCATCGGGTCTGATTCAGTTTTGCCCCTGCTCTTAGAGTTGGCTCAACATTTGGGGGCAGGCTTCCCCCCCAGAGAAGTACTGAACCACCCACAACGCGCCGAAGAATGCCTGCGCGCGCTGATTTCCAGACTCCATTGGCCGATCCAGCATGAAAGTACGGCTCAGTCTGACACCCAATTGACCTACCTCTCTTCAGTGCAAAAACAGCAAAGAGTTCAATTGCGTCAGCACAAACGCGAACGCGAAGCCGCCATTTTAAAGGCCCAGCAACGGCTACTGGCAATGGACAACGCCGACTAAAAAAGGCCCCAAAGTCAACCACCATAAATACGGCAGCAACTTCAGGGCCCTCAATCAACCCCGATTAGCCGTTGCGTTTGAGCAAACCCGCACGCTTGGCGTAGGTCTCAGCCAGATGAAAAATACCCAGCCCGAGGGGAATAAAGACCAACGACATCAGCACCAAAATGGCGGCTGTGGGTAAGAGTTCAGAGACCGTCGCCCCTTCCAGCAGCGCCTTACGCACCCCATCGAGGGCGTAGGTTGCGGGCGAAATCACAGCAAACCCCTGCAGCCATTCTGGCAACGCTGTCACCGGGTAATAAATCCCCGAAACTAGCAAAAGCACCCCTTCCATGATATGGGTAGCCTGAGAGCCTTTTTCAGGCGAGAGCAAGGGCAAAATCGCCGCCATCAGCCCCAGTCCAACAAAAGAGAGACTGGCCGCCCCCAGAATCAAGAATGCGCCTGCATAATTGGCTTTGGGCAAACCCATCCCAAAGAAACAGGTAATTGCCACCAGCACAATGATCGTGCGCAGCAAACCGTAGAGGACCGCAAACGAACACACGCCTCCCAAATGCGTCAAACGCTGAATCGGAGCCATAAAGGTCTGCTCTATCGTGCCCTCCCAACGCTCCCAGGTAATTGAGTTGGAAATTTCATGGAAGATAATCCCCAAGAACCCCCACATCAACGCCCCAATCACCAGATAAAAGACGTAATCCGGGTTGATCGCATGTCCCTGTTTTTGCATCCCTACGGCGATAAAGGCAATCGTCAGGGTATTGATCACCGTATAGAACAGAAACACAATCTCCCAACCCAAATAGCGTTTGCAGAGATTAAATTGCCGTTCAACAAAGGCCATCACCGCATAAAGTTCACGCATTCCCCCGATTTTTAAACGACGACTATGAAACATGGCTCATTCCTTCCTCATAAATTGATTTACCGGTCAGGCGAAAGAATATTTCTTCCAACCCCAATGTATTTTTGTCTTCAGCTGGCTTCAGCACAAGATTGCGCAGAGTGTCCAGCGTTCCAACCTGCACCAAACGCCCGTCACTCATGACCGCAATCCGATCACAGAGATCTTCGGCCTCCTGCATATCGTGGGTGGTCAAGAGAATAGAAGTGGCGTGATCCTGGCGTACCTCTTTGATAAAGCTGCGCACCTCGCGTTTTGAAACCGGATCCAAACCCGTGGTGGGTTCATCCAAGAGCAAAACGGGGGGAACCGCGATCAATGCCCGCGCAATCGCCACTTTTTGCTGCATCCCGCGCGACATATCCTCAATCGACTCATCCAGCTTGTTTTCAGGCAGCCCCAAGCGCTTGAGAATTTCAGCAATTCGCTCTCGGTTGCGACCGGGATGAATCCCGTACAAACGCGCAGAATAAGACAGATTCTCCCAAGCTGAGAGCTTCTTAAAAAAAGCCGCTTCCACAGAGACACGGTTGATTTGCTCGCGCACAGCCATGGGGTGTTCAGCAATATTGAGCCCCATGATCCGAATCGTGCCACTGTCAGGTAAAAGCAGGGTTGAAAGCATACGAATCAGGGTCGATTTGCCGGATCCATTGGTGCCCAAAAGCCCAAACACTTCACCTTTGGCAACCTGAAAGCTCACCTTGTCCACAGCTTTGAGCACTTTGCGGTTTTTCGACCACCAAAAGCCATCGCTGAAAGACTTAGAGACTTCATGGCATTCTATTGCAAACATAACGACTTTCCTCCTTGTTTTTCAAACATAAAAAAGAACCTCTTCCCGGTGAGATACCCGGCAAGAGGCTGAATTTTTAAAGAAAAACGCAGAAGTGCCTGCCGGGTGAACCGATTTATCTGTTCACACCTGCAGGGGTCAAACAGAACTCAGTAAAAAGGAGGCACAGAAAAACCCAGTGCCATGGGCAAAACAGCAATATCAACTGTATTCATCCAGAATTGCATAGGTTCTGTACTCCTTTTTCAAAAATTTGGAAAGATGGTTTTATCTTTCGACGCAAGTAAACTTTATTTTGTTCCAGAACATTGTCCACTTTTTCCGATTTTCTCTGAGCAACTCGTTTTTCGGGAAACAATTCAGTTACAATGGCAGCCATGTCTCTGTTCTCATCAGCCTGTCTAAAGCAAAAACAAGGGTGAAACGATATGCAGCGAAAAATGCCTGGAAAACCCGGTCAGCCGCCCCCCAAGCGCAGCCGTTAC
Source organism: Candidatus Sericytochromatia bacterium (assembly GCA_018780035.1). Classification (GTDB taxonomy): domain Bacteria; phylum Cyanobacteriota; class Sericytochromatia; order UBA7694; family UBA7694. Next base: position 219,843 of record JADMKE010000016.1, on the reverse strand, counting down.
CAAAACCTAATTTTTGATGCCGACCGCTTTTTTGCAGAAAAAGACTACGATACGGCCTTTCAAATTTACCAACAGGCCCTGCAAGAGGCCCCTCCTGGCGAGAACCACCCCTATGCCCAACTCTGCCGCTGCTACCGCAAACAGGCCCGCAAATTGCTCAAACAAGAGGCCTGGGATGAGTTGGTGCAAAGCCTCGAAACCATGCTGCAAATCAATGGCAACCGCCCTAATCTCAAAGGCTTGGATTTTAAAGTATTGGCCGAAGCCTATCTCGAAACCGGGGCCCTAAACAAAGCTGTCGAAGCCCTCAACCAAGCCCTGAAACTCAACCCAGAATTAGAGCCTGAGTTAAAACGGCTGAATCAGCGCATTCAGGCCGAAAGTTTAAGCCAGAATATGCGCAATCTGTTTTAAAAACAGCCCCTTCAAACGTCCCAAAATAAAACCCAGGCATTGCTGCCTGGGACAAGTGTAGGAAATAGAGTGTAGAGAATTCGTTGAAGGGTTAGCGACGAATTGTCGGCATCACCCGGTAGGTTCCCACGTTGGAGGTGCGCACCCGGTTCGCCATCAATTGGGGGTTCAGCACTTCTGCAGGAACGGGAATAAAGCGGGCTGGGTCCAGGAATTTGCCCTGTTCTTCACCGTAGAAGAAGACTTTACCTTCTACAGCATTCAGGCGGCGCAGTACAGTATTGCGAGCGCTCATGGCACTGATCTCGGGTACAACATAGTCCAAATCTTTTTCGTTAATACCCAAAATCTGCTTGCTGGCGGGATCAAATTTCATCACATAGAGATCCTTGCGTTCAGCTGAAACTTTTAAATCGACAAAGAAGGTACAATTGCCGGGTTGTTGGGCAAAAGCCATGCTGCGCTCAAAATACTCTTTGGGATTGGCAGGAGGGGTTTTAAACAACGCCTTGGTGGCATTAAACATAGCTTCCACATTCAAATCAGGGGTTTCGGCTTTGCCTTTGCTCCAACCCGTCACTTTTAAACTGACAGTTTTTTGAAGCTCAGCTTTGACCAATGCCGCATCAGAAAAACCGGCTTTGGCCATTTCAGCAAAGAAGGCATCAATCGCAGGATTGCTGGGAGGGGCAGGAGGAGCTCCAGGATCTGTTGGCGGCGCAGGCGGGTTACCTGGATTGGTAGGTGGCGCCGGAGGAGCAGGAGGGGTACCAGGATCTGTCGGCGGTGCCGGAGGAGCGGGAGGGGTACCAGGATCTGTCGGCGGCGCAGGCGGCGCGGGCGGGAGAACAGGATCTGTCGGTGGCGCAGGCGGCGCGGGAGGGGTACCAGGCTCAGCGGGAGCACCAGGCTCTTCTGTACCAGGGGGTTTATCTTGATTGGGCAAACGACGTCCACACGCCACATTGCTTAGAACAGAAAATGAAAACAGTGAAACCAAAACGAGACGGGCGTATGGTTTTGACATGGCTCTAACGACTCCCTACACAAAAATTAACTTGAGATTGACCTACACATAATTTTTATTTAGGAACAGCTTGTTTTGATCTTGTTTCTAAAAAGAGCATAGATCGCAAACTTTAACTAATTTTAACTTTTACTTCATTCTATCTTTAACAAACCCCACAAAAACAAGGGCTACCAAAAAACGAGCAAAGTAACGCCTTCAAGAAAGCCAAAGACAAAAGGCCAATAAGTTGCTTTGAGCAAAATACCATCATCAAGGTTCCAAAATGCCTCGGGCTCTTTGTCTTGAAACAAAAAATGGGCCACCACCACCACAATCATCCAATAGACAATAAAGTAAAAAAAGTCGAGGTAAAAAAGGCGCTCCACCCCCGTTACACCCAAATGTAAATTGGAGTGGGCAAACAGAAGGGGGAAAAGCAAACCTATCGCAGGCCCAAAGATATCCAGAGGGCGGTAAAGCTCTTGATAGCGATGGGTGGTGCGGATCAAGACCCAAAATAGCAATAGCAAAACCATCCCGACATAGAGCAGATTCAAAATTACGACCCCCCAAAAACTGCGGCGAATCGAGAGTTTGAGCGTGAGCTCGGGGGTTTGTCGCTGCACATTTGCACTCAAATGCAAACCAGAACTCTCTGGCAGCACATAATTAAAACCAGTCTGATAAACCTGCCAGCCATCAATTTGAAAAGCCGAATCCAAGCCCAGATTTTGAGAGTCTGAATAGGCCTCCAGATCGGGAATTAAAACCAAATTTTCTGAGCTCTCAGGGGCACTGAAACGAATCAAAATTTGTTCACGGTTGAGCGGATAACGGGTGTGGTTTAAAGGCTGTTGCAATAAGACTTCAAAACGCCCACCCAAAAGCTCTTCCTGGGGTGTTTCACGCAAATAATTATCTCTAAAATGGACTTGACGGGCCTGAGGAAAAATCAGCCCTCTTTCTGCTTCGGGAATGCGGCTGCCCCGGCCTGGCGAAAATTTCTGCCAATAATCCCCACTGATTCTGACCAAATCTGGTTTTTCAAAACTCAAAGCGCGAATCTGCAAGCCCGTGGGCACAAACAGGGGATCTCCTTTGGATTGGGCCGAAGCGGTCACCTGTATCAATGCCCGGTAGCGCGTCAGATCGGTTGGCGACTGCAAGTTTTGGGGAAGAGAGGGGGCCACATTCAATTGTATTTGCAAAAACCAAGCAAACGAAATATTGGCGATCAGCGCCAAAGAGGCATAAGCAGACAGCCGTTTAAAATCTCGGTATCTCAATTGCCAAAGCTGCTGAGCCAAAGCCAAACCCAGCACAAGAACCGCACTGGCCAATAAAAACAAAAGCAGATAAAAGCGCTGAATTTCAGGTATCAAAGCCAATTCAGACTCACTACAAACCAACCCCATAAAAAAAGAGCTGTCCGCCAAAGGTTCCATAAACAGCCAAAAAACCTGACCTTGATCAGTGTAGCGAATAAATTTTCGCTCTTTTTGCTCGAGGGCCTGCTTTAAAGTTGGCAAGGTTTTTTGCGGAAAAAAGGCCTGAACATTGACCGAAGCAATCGACAATTCCCGATTGGGGTGGTGCACAAAAATACCGTTTTTGTCGGCGATAAACAAATAGGCGGCATTGCCCGCCTCAACTTTAAACACCGCATCACGAATTTTTTGCAGGGTGCGTGTTGAATAGATCCCATCAAAGCCAGCAATCAAGAGTAAAGGCTTTAATTCTTCAGTCAATAATTGTGCTGCTTTTTCAGCAGAGGTCTGATAATTGCTGCGATAGTCCAGCAATAGGCGCTGCTGAAAATAAAAGAGCAAACCCACTGTCAACAACAACAAAAACAAGCCCACAGCAAAAGCCGACTGACACATTTTTTTGAATCGCACTGGCCAAGCCAAAGGCAAACCCGACGGAGTCTCAGCCATGATTGAACTTATTTAAGCGTGGATGGCAGAGCTGTTTTTTTATATTCTTGCTCAATAAACACCAGCATTTCTTTGCGCTGTTTATCTGTTAGACGAATTGAAAATTGCGGACAGGCACTGGTATATAACAATTTTGTCCAGGCCTTTAGATCCGGTAAGACAGTCACAGGTTTGGCCTGATGACAAAAACTGCACTGATTTTGATAGTTGAGTTGACCTGCTGAAATCAAGGCAGGGTTCACAACAGGTTGTTTGGAGAGAACAGGTGAGGAGACTGGCACAGGTTTCACAGGTGTTTTAGCGGGTGTTTTTGCTGATTGCAAAACAATGGCCAGCATGACAAAAAGCATGAAGAGAGACAGACAACGGTGACGCATTTCAATCTTCCTCGATTATGATCTCTGGACGAAGCCCTAAGTTAAATTCTCAGTCAAATATACCATGCTCTCCGCAATCAAGCGGAAAGTGAATGGTATACTTAGGAAAACATTCGGGTAATTGCGGGGAATTCATTGAGTCTGTACGATCTTATCAAGCAGGCTGATTTACAGGCCAGTTGCATCAGAGCATTACAAGCTGCCACTGGCAAAATGGTCATATCAGCTCGAAATACCACCCAATTAAACCATTCACCCTATCGACTCCTGACCCGTGTTGGGATTTTAGGACCGGCTATGGGGGGGCAGTGTGTCTTTGATATGTCCCTCTTAACGGCTCTCAATCTCAGCGCTTTTAGCCTCTGTGGAAAAAATTTCACCAGTTTGAATGCCGAAGAAAGCCCCCAACGTGACGAATTATTGCGCAAACTTTTGGGCATTCCCACCCAGGACAGTGTTCGCAGGTACAGCTGTAACGATGCCTGGGTCAAACAGATTGAAATCAATCTCGGGCCGCTTTACAATCACGAAAAGATGAAAATTGCAGTAGTTGAAGGCAAAGGCGAAGACCGTCGGCCAGAACAATTGCGCATCCGTCTCGGGCAAGAGAAAGCGATTACCTTGCCGCTAGATAGTCAGCAACGGGCTGAATTACAACTTGAAAACCAGCGATTTATTTTTAAAGCCATCGATACAGATCGGGTGGATCTGGATATCGACGAATCCGAACTGACATTGGGCACAGTGCCCTCAATATTAAACGAGCACCATATTGTCACCCGTTTGAATGGTCAAAAAAATTTGGTCAAGGCAGGCAGCACCCTTGTCAGGTCCTGGTTGCTGGAAATGGCGAACCAAGTTGCTCCCTCTTTGATCCCGCCACAATTAACGGGAGATATCAGTACCCCTCAGATCATACCGGCCCGCTCTCGTCACCTGCCTTTGCCCAATTTACACAAACTCAATTTAAATCTGCTGATCATGGGTTTGGGAACTTTGACAATCAGTCTGGAACTGTGTAATATTGCAGAACTTCATCCTGAACAGATCCATGTCCTGAAAGGTTTATTCAATTTCACCTTCTATCACCCGGAGTTGAAAAAAATATTTGGCTGAATGCAAAAAAATCTGGTAATCTTTGGGTTAGTCTGGTGTTTGCTTTTTGCAACTCTGACTCCGGTCAGTTTGGCGGAAGAAACTCTTAAATCCCCCAACCAAGGGTTAGAAGAGCCTTCAGAAGAAGAAAAAAGTCCCTGGTTGGCTTTTGCCTTTTCGCTGGCAGTACCGGGCACAGGACAAATGTATGTTGAAGAGCGGGTATGGCCTGAGGTTTTAATTACTGCAGGTTTGGCCCTGGGTGTTGTGGTATTTTTTCTCGTCGATCAGCAGCGCACAGCCTCGCTGAAGTATCGAACGGTCACCCTCAATGGTGTGCCCACCACAGAAAGATTGCCTGATGCGCATTGGGAAGCCTTTACTTTGGCTCTACAACTGGCTTTGCCTGGTTTGTGGATCTGGAATTTTGGTGACGCATGGCGCCGGGCTGATACCCACAATCAAAAGGTGACAAACACCCTAGACCCGGCCGAAAATGCGTATATAATGAAAGGGAGTCTGGTATCGGTGACATTATGGCAGTTTTAAAGCAAAACAAAAAGCATTTTCTCAGATCCGCGCTCTCCATAGCGACAGCAGCAGTGATGCTCCTGTCTTCATTTTCGGGTGCAGCCCAAGCAGTTGAAAAACCGCGGGTTCCCGTTCAAGCTCAAGCCCAAACAGAGACCTATACCTCGGCCCAGGCCAACATTTCTGATCCGCTGAAGGGAATGGACCTCAAAGCCTTAGAAGCCGAAAAACAGCGCTTAGCCGGTCTCAAGGCCAGCCCTGAGGTGGCGACTCTCTTTTCGATTGTTCCCGGTGCAGGCCATCTTTATGCTGGGAATGTCAACAGAGGTGTGTGGGTTTTGGGTGGATTTGCAGCCACTTTGATTGTCAGCTTTTTAGGCAGTTATCTCTTAAGCAGCATCGACTCCGATATTGCCCGCACTGCCGCAGTGATTGTTAACGTCGCCCCACCTTCAGCTTATATGGCTTGGGGTGCCACCGATGCTTATTACCAAACAGAACTTTCTAATCAACAGATAGAATCCCGTATTCGGGAAATTACTTTGAAACAGCAGGAACATGGCTATTACTCAACCATTTTGGAACTCAATTTCTAAAGCGCTGGTTGTTGCCACAGCCCTACTCTTCAGTGGATGTGTCACAGCCCAGGGCAATAACCCAACACCTGCCAGTACACCAGTACCTGGCTTGGTGAGAATGGCCTATTCCCCAACTTGGGCTCCCGATGGGCAGCGGATCGCCTTTTTGTTCCGCTCCCGCAAAGAGAATAGCCAAGAAGTACACGATATCCTCTATTCATCCCTGCTTGATGGCAGCGATCTGGTCAAAGTACGTGAATTGCGTCCTGCGCGTTTTAAAACCGTAAGTTGGGACGCCAGTGGCGAAAACTTTCTTTTGACCAGCGAAGATACCGAAGAAATCTATCTGATGGACAAAAACGGAGAAAACTTCCGCAAACTCAGTGACGGGGACAGCCCCAATTGGCACCCAACCGAAGCGCGTTTTGTCAGCACCTTTGACAATACTTGCGAGGCCAATGATCGGGTGGGGGGCACCCAGTGTCAACGCCAAATTCGTCTTTATGATGTCGCAACGGGCGTTTTAACGGCTCTACCCATCAAGCTCGAAAGGGAAGTGTATGCCCCCGCTTGGTCCTCTGACGGGCTCAAAGTACTTTGGTTGAGCACCAAAACACCTCTGTCCAAAGAACTGGATCAGCGTGTTTTGGAGTACCACACCTATAATCTGGCCTCGCAAAGCCACCAGAGCGTCGATGTCAATCCTTCAGCATTGACCTTTGCAGACGCCGAATGGTCCAAAGATCGTTCTTTGATGGTCTTTAATTATCTCAGCAATATCCACATGTATTTTTTCTCTTTGTCCCAATCTTTTGCGATTACGCCAGGCACAGACCCCTCTCTGTCAGAAGACAATACACGGGTCTTGTATACCAATCGGCTTGGCGAAAACAGAGCAGACATCGCGCTTTTTGATCGCCGAGACAACAGTATTTCTACGGTTATATCGCATCGATCACTGCCTTTAGAATAAACCTCTAGTAAAATAAGCAGACAACCCACTTTTTTACCACACCACTAACACAAGGTTTGTTTTATGTTTAACGTACCGATTATTTCTGTCATGTCCCGCAGTGCTCATGCATCTGCTCCCACAACCCCCCAATTAGAAACACGCATTCGGCAATTGGCCGAAAAACAAATTTCGCCCTGGATTGAAGGCACACAGGTGACCTTTCTCTATCAGGGCACCTCTCATACCCGAGAAGTAGAACTTGCGGGAGAAATTACAGGCTGGCACAGCCGTGGACTGTATTTACAGCGTTTGCCTGGAGATCTTTTTTATCTTTCGGTGATTTTGCCGCGGGATGCACGTCTGGAATATAAATTCCTGGTGAATGGTGAGTGGACAATGGATCCCTGGAACCAGACAAAGCTGGAAAATGGTATTGGTGGACAAAACTCTGCTTTTGGTATGCCTGATTACCAGGGAGATGTCTATCCTCATTGGGCACCAGACATCCCCCATGGCCAAGTGGTCAACGAGCTATTTCAGGGCAATGCCCTTCCAGGGCCAAGAGGCCTGCATATTTATTTGCCCCCCCATTATGACCCCGACAAAGCCCAAAACTACCCAGTCATTTATGCCCATGATGGCCAAGACTATATGCGCCATGGGAAATTAAACTGGATTTTGGATCGTTTAATTGCAGAAGAAGCCATAGAACCTGTGATAGCCGTCTGCATTGATCCCATTCACCGTTTCAGTGAATATACGTTTAACAATAGCTATTGTCATCTTTTGGTCGAAGAAATCATTCCCTATATTGATGCCAATTACAAAACCAAACCCAGCCCAGAATCGCGAACATTACTCGGTTCTTCACTGGGAGGATTGGTTTCAACTTATATGGCATTTCAATACTCCCATGTCTTTGGCAATGTTTTTGGTCAATCCAGCTCATATCAATTTTACCGGGAGCGCATGGTCGATACCCTGCGGGACTTCCCCACCCGCCCCATTCGCTTTTACCTCAGTGCAGGTTGTCTCGAAGGTTTGATTCAAGCCAATCGTCACATGGCAGATGTCCTCGCCACCCAAGGGTATACCTTCCGCTACCAAGAATACAATGAAGGCCACAATTGGACCCATTGGAGTCATCGCATGGCCACAGGCCTAAAATATTTATTTGGAAAATCAGTTGAATGAGCAAAAAAAACAAAAAAGCAGAATTTAAGCACCTCGGCAAAACAACAGAATACCCAGCCACCCCCGAAGCCGCTGAACTGGAAACGTTTGCCAATCCAGCCATGGGCAGGAATTATGAAATTCTCTTGAATTGCCCTGAATTTACAACCCTTTGTCCCATTACAGGCCAACCCGATTTTGCCCGAATTGAAATTAAATATATTCCCGATCAAAAATGTATTGAGTCCAAAGCCCTTAAACTTTATTTATTTGCCTTTCGCAATATCGGCAGTTTTCATGAGGCCGTTACCAACCGCATTCTGGATGACTTGGTTAAAGTGATGCAACCCACTTGGATTCAGGTGATTGGGCATTTCAGTGCGCGCGGCGGCATTGCTATCACGGTTTTTGCGGAACACGGCAAAAAACCCACTTAGATAAAAAAAAGCGGAAAAATGGAGTTAAGTCCACTTTTCCGCTTGCTTGTTTTAGTTGATTTTAATTTCAACCCGCTTGGGCTGAACCTCTTGCCGTTTGGGCAAATGAATCTCTAAGACTCCATTTTGGTATTGGGCTTTAACCGCTTGGCGATCCACTTCATCATTTAAACTAAAGGCACGGTAATAATTGCCCATTGAAGTTTGCTTAAAAACGGCTTCTCCAGAGAACTCTTGGGTATTGCGCGCTTTCAAAATCAAGGTATTTTTCTCATCAATTTCCAATTGAATATCTTCTTCTTTGATCCCCGGAAGGTCAACCTGAAAGAGATATTCTTCGGGTAAATAATAAATATCCACGTCTGGGCGATAGGCATTTTGCGGGCTGACCAGCTCTTCTGCCGTGGCCTGGAGTACGGGTTCTTTCTCATTCAATTGTAAAACATTGCAATTACTCATGTTCAGAATCTCCTTTTTGATTGGGTTAAGCATTAATCACAATTTGACGGGCGCGGGCTGATTCAGCTTTGGGCAAGCCGATTTGCAGAATGCCGTTGTGTAATTCGGCATGTAATTTATCTGCATTGACTTCAAAAGGAATACGTAGGTTTTTTTCAAAACTCCCGGTTTGTCTTTCCGCGCGGATTTGCAACGATTTTTCAGGCAGATTGGGTGATTGCCGCTGCCCGCTGATTTTTAATTCACCATGGCTAAAGCTGATTTGCAGATCTTCTTTGGCCACACCCGGCACTTCAGCCACAACCCGAATTTCTTCTGGCTGATTGTAAATATTAATCAAGGGGAAATTTCGGCCTTGATGGGTAAATACACGTTGAGAGCGTTTAAAAATATCCTCCATTTCACGACGCATGGCATTTATTTCTTCAAAGGGATTAGAAACAGTAAAAAACATAATTGAGCGTGCCTCCATGAGGAATTTAAATTGTCTTTTCAAATTAGCACTCTAATAATGTGAGTGATAATAAATTATCATAATTAAGACACTTTAGAATGTCAAGATATTTTGTGTGACAAAATAAATACATGGGTGCTATTGACAGGACAACCCTGTTTTATTTAAGGTTAAATATTGGGATTCAATCATCCTCAAAAAGAAAAGGGATATTATGATCTATGACCAAAGTATTAATCGCTGAAGATTCAACCATCATTCAGCGGCTGCTGTCTGACGTTTTAAAAAAAGACAAAACCATTGAAGTCGTAGGTATTGCTAGTGATGGGATGGATGCTGTTGAGAAAACCAAAAGCTTAAATCCAGATATTATTTTGATGGATTACCGCATGCCCAAACAAAATGCTCCTGCAGCAATTAAACAAATCATGAGCACCACCCCTAAACCGATCATGGTTATCACCTCTGCTGAACCTTTTGAAGAAAAACGCAAAGAAGTCATGGATCTGGGCGCTGTGGGTTTTATGGAAAAACCCAAGAATATGGATTTTAATGCGCTCTCAAGCAAACTCATTTCTCAAGTTCAGGTTTTAAGTCGTTTAAAGCCCAATAAACGCCCTTAAACAATCCGTTTTATCTCACAAAAACGACCGTTTTAGCGGTCGTTTTTCTATTTCAGCTGGTTTATTTAAAAGCCAGCCTTGGGTATGCGTATAATGAAAGCCATGTCTGCTCAAAAATATTTGGCCCATTGGTCTCACGACGCAATTTTTTACCATATTTATCCCTTGGGTATGTGTGGAGCCCCCCATCACAATCCGTTTTATGGAAACGCTGTTCCCCGGTTAGAAAGCCTCTATCAATGGATTCCCCACCTCAACTATTTGGGAATCAATGCTGTCTGCCTGGGTCCCCTCTTTGAATCGACCTCCCACGGCTACGATACAGTTGATTATTACCATGTCGATCGCCGCTTGGGCAACCACGATACACTTACAGCCTTGGTGAAAGCCTTTCATCGGGCAGGCATTCGCGTCATTTTAGATGCAGTGTTTAATCATACCGGCCGTGATTTTTGGGCTTTTCGAGACATCCGCCAAAAGGGAAAGCACTCTGACTATGTGCGCTGGTATCGCCATTTGCGTTTTGGCAAACGCAGCCGCAAAGGAGATCCCTTTACCTATCAAGGCTGGAAAGGCCATTTGGATCTGGCTAAACTCAATTTGCGCACTCCAGCAGTCCGAGAACATCTTTTCGGAGCTTTAAAAATGTGGATAGAGCGCTATGAAATTGACGGGCTCCGCTTAGATGCTGCTGATTGCCTCGATTTTGGTTTTATGAAGCGACTCAATCTCTTTTGCAAAAAGCAATCTTCCGATTTTTGGCTGATGGGCGAAGTGGTCATGGGAGATTATAGCCGTTGGGCCAACGCTCACACGTTAGACTCTGTAACCAATTACGATATTTATCATCACCTACATACCAGTCACAACCAAAAAGACTATGGGCTCTTGGCCCAAGCCCTCGAACGTCAATATGGGAAAAAGGGGGCCTACCAAGGCTTGCCCCTCTATAACTTTGTCGATAACCACGACGTCAACCGCATTTCAAGTTTGTTAAAAGACCCGCGCAAACTTTACCCACTGCATATTTTACTCATGACCTTGCCAGGGGTTCCTTCGATCTATTATGGCAGCGAATGGGGGCTCGAAGGAAAACGGCAACGCTGGTCAGACAAAGAATTGCGTCCGCATCTCCCCCACCCAGAATGGGGCCAGAGAAGCCCACACAAAGATTTGGCACATACCTTAAAAAAGCTGATCGCTCTGTACCACCACAGTCCCGCCTTAAAGCGGGGTCATTACAGGGCACTTCAGGTTCATCCTGAACAATTTGCTTTTTTACGTCTGCATACAGAGGAGCTTTTATTGATCATCGTCAATGCTTCCGCCAAAGAAGCCCAAATCAAGCTCAATTTGCCTTATGCCGGCCATTGGCATGATTTACTCAATCCCAAAGAGAGTGTCTTCAGCAGAGAAGGTTGGCCCACCCAAGTGCAGATTTATCCCCATTGGGGGAAAATCTTGCGTTTCTTAGCTTAAGGCTTTTTGCAATTGGGTATAAACCGTTTCTAAAATTTTAATCCGAGCATAATATTTATCATTGGCTTCCACCACGGTCCAAGCGGCAATATCGGTGCTGGTTCTTTCGATCATTTCAGAAACAGCCACCTCGTAGTCATCCCACTTTTCTCGGTTACGCCAATCTTCTGCCGTAATCTTAAAACGTTTATACGGCGTTTTTTCACGCGCCTGAAAACGCAATAATTGTTCCTCTTTGGTAATACTCAACCAAAATTTGAGCAGAACAGCCCCACCTTGTTTTAACTGTTCCTCAAAATCATTGATCTCTGAATAGGCACGCATCCAATCCGAGGGCTCACAAAAACCTTCCACACGCTCGACCAAAACCCGCCCATACCAGGAGCGATCAAAGACCGTAAAATTACCTCTGCGCGGAATATGACGCCAAAAACGCCACAAATAGGGTTGTTCTTTTTCCTCCTGGGTGGGAGAAGCAATCGGCACAATTTGATAATGCCTTGGATCCAGGGCTCCTGCAATGCGGCGAATGGCCCCCCCTTTGCCTGCTGCGTCAGAACCTTCAAAAACCAGAATGGCAGAAATTTGTTTAAAACGCGGGCTGCGAACCAAAAGATTTAAATCTCGCTGCAGTTTCGCTAAGCGATCTTCATAATTTTTTTTACTCACTTTACGAGAAAAATCGAGCGATTGCAAAAGATACTTATTGTCCAGTGGGGGCAATCCCACAGGCAAGTGCGTATTCTGTTGTCTTTCAGGATTCTCAACTCTCTGCTTTAAAGTCGTTAAAAGGGTTTGAGCCACAGTGACATACCGAAAGCGCGGGTCCATACCCTCTACAATCATCCAAGGTGCTTCTGCAGTACTGCTCAAGCGCAAAGCCCGTTCAGAGACTTTGCGAAATTTATCATAATTTTTAAAATGGGCTTCTTCTTCGCGGGTCACCCGCCAGCGGGTCTCCGGATCTTTTTTCAGGCGTTTGAGGCGATCTTTTTGCTGCTCTTTGGAAAGATGAAACCAAAATTTGAGGATCAAGGCCCCTTCATCAAAGAGCATCCGCTCAAACCGAACAACACGTTCCATCGCTTGATCCAGCTCAGCCTTCGTGTTTAAGCCATATACCCTGTCAATAATCGGTTGCGTATACCAAGAACCAAAAAAGATACCGCTTTTTCCTTTGGGAGGCAAAACCCGCCAAAAGCGCCACATCGGAGGATGAGCAGACTCTTCTTCTGTCGCAAGGCCCATTGCATGGGTCTCAATAAAACGGGGATCCATCCATTCATTTAAGATCTTAACTGTTTCACTTTTTCCCGCTCCATCCACCCCCCCAATTAAAATAATGATCTGAAATATTTTTTTTTCACGTAATTCTTGCTGTAAATTTAAGAGTTCTTGCCTGATCAGAGGGACCCGTTGATTGTATTCTGCTTTAGAGAGCGTATGACCAATTTCTGCGGATTCAAACATAATTTTTTGCCCCTTGTTCAAAATGATGTGCTTCTGCCTTCAATGCTGCTACAAGTAGACCTATTTGCTCTTGTAGTCCATTTGTGGATGGGTTCGCCGGCAAATGATTCTGATCTATTTTCGAGCCTTGGCTTTGTTTTCTCCCAACTCCATTCTGTTTATTCTTCATTTGCTGCATCAGCACGACACGATCATGCCATTGGCCCAGATTTTCAGTAATATTTTTTAAAGTCTGGTGGATCTTTGAATAAGAGGAGCCCGCTTTTAAGGTCTTCACCAGAAATTCCAACCAATATTGTATGCATTTTAATTTTATCCGCAGTTTATGCCAGGCTTTGTCTTCAACATGAATGGGCGAATCACTTATTTTTCCGAGTTCTTGCCTGATCAAGGTGACCATTTGCACAAAAATTTGTTTTTTCTCCAATTTCCTGACACGGCATTTAAGTCTTTGTCGAAACCGCTTCATCTGCCGAAATGAGAAGCCCTTCAAAACACGCAGAAATTTTTTCATAGCACTTTCGCTGCGCAAGAGCCAAAGTGGTTGCATCTGTTCACGCCAAAAATCAGCAGCTATTTTGGGGCCCAACGCCAATTGAACATTTAAATCTCGGACTTTTCCAGCAGCAAGAAACAGTTTATTAAGGGGTTTGCTCAAGTGAATTTTTTTAGCCCCCAGAAGATTCAGGAGAAACGTGAAAGATTGTAATCGTTTAAGGATCAAGCGCAGTTCATGAATACACGTTTGCTCATAGGGCTTTAAACGCAAAACCCGAATCAAATGCTTAAGTTCAAGCAATAAAGCATCCAGATAATGTTTCATGTGTTGTTTTGCATTCATAGCCAATAAGCCGATTATAAACCAAGAATCCCATTTTCATTGAGCAAAATTAATTTAAAAATGGTTGACGTTTATCATTTACATACCCGAATAATTAACAGACAATGACTATCAAACAAGAAATTCAAGCAACACTCAAATTGGCTGCCCCTATGGCTGCTGGGCAATTGGCCCAATTTTCCTTGCACATTGTCGATACAATGATGTGTGGACGATTAGGCGGCTTAGCTTTGGCTGGCGCAGGTCTGGGTTCTTCTTTTCTGGCCATGCTTTGGTTGCCAGCCACAGGCGTTGTCAGTGCCGTTTCCCCGCTATGTGCCCAGGCCTATGGTGCACAAAATACCCACTTGATTAAAAAATCCCTTCATCAAGCCCTCTTGCTCAGCTGTTTTTTGTTTATTCCATTATTCCTGATTTTAAGTTATGCTCAGCCTCTGCTCAAATTACTGGGTCAACCACCTGAACTGCTCCCTTTGGCAGAACAATACCTGCAAGCAGCACGTTGGGGTCTTTTGCCCGCTTTGGGCGTGGCTGTTTTACGCAATTTTATGGATAGTTTGGGCCATCCACGGGCGGGCATGATGGTCGCCATTTCAGGTGTGTTTATTAATATCCTGGTCAATTGGATCTTGATGTTTGGCAAATTTGGTTTTCCTGCCTTGGGAATTGCTGGCACAGGCTGGGCAACCACTTTGGTCAATACCTGGATGTTTGTCTGTTTGTGGCTCTGGGCCCGTCAAACACCAGAACTCTGCCCCTATTTGCCAACACTCCCTTTTTGGCGAATCGACCCGGTGGTGATGAAAGAATTGTTAAAAGTCGGTCTGCCTATGGGTATCAGCATTTTAACGGAGGTTTGGTTGTTTATCGGGACCGCCTTTTTAATGGGGCATTTTGGCGCAATCGCTCTGGCAGCCCACCAAATTGCCTTGAATATTGCCTCAACCACCTTTATGGTGGCCTTGGGGATCTCAAATGCATCCTCTGTTCGCGTGGCCCAAGCCATGGGAAAAAACCAACCACAAGCAGCTTATCAAGCGGGCATTGTTGGTATGTTGATCGGGCTTGGCTTTATGGGCACAATGGGCATTTTGCTTTGGAGCATCCCTGCTTTTTTTATTGGCTTGTATTTAAATCTGGAGCAAAGCGAAAATCTGGCCGTATTTTATTTGGCCAGCCATCTGCTTAAAATAGCTGCTTTGTTTCAAATTTTTGATGCCCTGCAGGTCACCTCTCAAGGAGCTTTGCGCGGACTCAAAGACACCCGCATTCCCATGCTACTCGGCTTACTCTGTTATGGCGGTATAGGTCTGGGCAGTGCGCTGATTTTTGCCTATCCCTTACAGGGCAGAGAAACGGGGCTTTGGATTGGATTGACCTTGGGGTTAATGGCCGCAGGCCTCACATTATCATCCCGTTTTCGCTCCCATTTTAAAACGGTCTCACCCCGTTAATCCGATCTTTTTTATGTTAGAATCGGGCTATCATTACGACACTAAGAAATTAGGATCTATGGCGTTTATTGGGCATCTTACCTTTGGCTTAATTGCTTTGTCTTACCTTGTCAGAGACATTTTTATCCTGCGTATTCTTTCGATCATCGCCAGTTTAGCAGGTATTATTTTTAATTATTATGCCCCTGCTGAACCGCTTTGGCTGGTCATTAATTGGAACTTGGCCTTTATTGGTGTAAATCTATTTCAAATCGGTATGAGTATTTATGAAAAACGCAAAATTACCTTTTCAGCAGAACAGTCTGAACTTTATGAAACAATTTTTACAGCCTTTTCTCCGATTGAATTTTTAAAGCTCATGCGTCTCAGTACCTGGCATGAAGCGAGTCAAGGCCAAAAATTAACCGAAGAAGGTAAGCCTCTTAAACAGGTCATGTTGATTTACAGTGGAGAAGCGGGTGTTGAGGTCTCAGGCAAAGAGGTCAACCGGCTCAAAGATGGTGATTTTATTGGCGAAATGAGTTTTTTTACAGGTACACAGGCCACGGCGACAGTTAAAACCTTGAGTGAAAACACCCGGTATTTGTCCTGGGATAAAACCGCTCTTTCAGCCCTGATGCAGCGCAACCCCAATTTGCGTTTTGCCTTGCAATCTATTTTAGGCAATGATCTGACCCGCAAACTCCAACGCCCCGCCCAGCCTTCACTATGATAGTGTCCATTGAATTCTTAAAAGAGTTTCTGGCAAACCACAGCCTTTTAATGCTGTTTTTGACGATCGGTTTGGGCTTTCTCCTGAGTCGGATTGAGTTTGCGGGTATCAGCCTGGGAGTCGCAGCCGTTCTGTTTGTAGGTCTCGCACTCGGAGCTTGGGAGGAAGGTAAGTTTGTCTTACCTGAGATCGTTGGGCAATTGGGATTGTTGCTGTTTATTTATCCCATCGGTTTGCAATCAGGCCCTTCTTTTTTTCGTTTGTTTCGCAAACGCGGCCTACAAATGCTCTTATTGGCAACGGCTGCCGTTGGGGTCGCAGCCCTTTTAACCGGGCTGGCGGTCAAATTTTTGCATATTTCACCGGCCATTGCAGTGGGTCTTTTTTGCGGCAGCACAACCAATACCCCCGCATTGGCATTGGTGAGTGAAAGCCTGCATCTTACCCCCCAAGCCGCACAACCGGCCGTTGGTTATTCCATTGCTTACCCCTTGGCCGTTATAATTCCGATTTTATTGGCTCAGACTCTGATTTGGTTACAAAGGCTCAATTTACCCAAAGAAGCAGAAAAAGCAGAAAAAGCAGCAGGAAGTCATCCTCAAGCGGCTTCTGGTAATTTTCAACTTGAGAGTTTGCTCTGGGAAGGCAAGCAGATCAGTACAACCGAGCTGTTTAAACCAGGCATCAAAGTCAGTCGGATTCAAAGGGGCAAAGAGATTTTATTGGCGTCACCCCAGAGTCGTTTAAAAGCAGGGGATATTTTGCATATCGTGGCTTCAGAAACCGAACTGAATAGACTCGAAAAATTACTGGGTCCAAGGGTTCATTTGGCTGGCCCCGAAACATCCCGACAAACAATTGATTTCCGGAGGATGGTACTTACCAACCCCGAACTCATTGGCAAGAGCCTCAAAGAGACACGCCTGGAACAGGATTGGGAAGTCGTTGTTACTCGCTTGCGTCGCGGAGATATCGATTTTGTGCCCTCTGATGAGACGGTTCTGGAACGGGGCGATCGGCTCAGAATTGTCGCTCCCACGGAAAAGATGGGAGCCCTGACCCAATTGCTGGGGGATTCCCAACGCTCACTCGCAGAAACAGATTATGTCTCTCTATCACTGGGCATTTTATTGGGTATTCTTTTGGGAGAAGTGGTTCTGCCCATTGGAGAAGTGCATCTTAAACTGGGCATGGCTGGTGGGACCTTGATTGTGGCACTGGTTTTGGGATGGCTGGGCCGTTTGGGACCCATTATCTGGAATCAGCCCTTGGAAGTGAATATGACTTTTCGCCAATTGGGTATGATGCTTTTTTTCGCTTCGGTGGGTCTGCGATCTGGGAGTGCGTTTCTGGCTGCCCTTCAGAGTCAAGGACCCTTGCTTTTATTAACGGGTGCAGGAATTACCTTGGGTGCCTCGTTGGTATTGCTGATTGGAGCCTACCTCATTTTAAAATGGGATTGGGTCACGGCAACAGGCACCTTGGCAGGGGGACAGACACAACCCGCCATTCTGGCATTTGTCAACCAACGCATTGGCTCAGAAGCCGCAAACATTGCCTATGTGGGCATGATGCCTGCAGCCATGATTCTCAAAATTGTGGTGGCACAATTGCTGCTCTGGCTGACAACCGTTTAAAATACCTCAACGGTAAACGAAGCGAGATAAAGGTTCCTTGCCCTGCTTGAGATCATCCTGACTGAAATAGATATGCACTTCATGCCCCTCAGATAGCCAAAGATAAGAGGCCTGAACCATCCAAAGCACGCGACTGATGCGATCTTGCCCCCCCAACTGAGTAGAGGTAGCGGGTTGTTCTCCCGTATAAATTCGGATTTTATGTCCCGGATCTAAAGGGATCGTGGTCTGAGCACGAATCAAGGCCTTGCGCAAACAGCGAAATCCACGGGGAGCACTTCTCAATCCGATACGCTCCATACAGGCCAACAAACGTCCTTGCATATTTAAGACGTAGGGACCATTGTTTTGAATGTCAATCCACTCTTCATTCAATTCACGGTTAACCCGAAATTTCCCAGATAACAAACGTTTATCCATTTGCGGATCGCGATGTAAAGCGACAATATCCAAACCCACCTGTACCAAGGTCTAACGCACCATTTCTTGAAATTTTTGATCCTGCCGCAGATTGCTAAAATCTGGATCAGAACCTGCCAATGTTTTTAAGTTTTGATCTTTTTCCAATGCCCGTTTTAAAAACAGCAAGGCGGCCTCATTTTGTCGGTTCAGGGCATAAGCACAGGCAATATTATAATAGGCTGTGGCGTAATTCGGATCTAATTTTAAAATCCGCTGAAAATGAAGCACAGCAGCCACGTAGTCTTTGTTTTTTAAAAAGACATTGCCCAAATTATTACGAGAATCCAAATCTTCAGGTTGAATCAAAATACTGCGTTCAAAGGCATCTACAGCCAAATCTGAGCGGTTTGAATCAGCGTAAAGATTTCCCAAACTAAAATAAACACTCGGGTTATAAGGCTCTATTTTATGAGCCCAAAGATAATAATCTTCTGCTTTCTCTAATTTTTTTTCCTCACTATAAATATCTCCCATACTCAGTAAAAGTCGGACATCTTTGGGATTTTCTTTGAGCATGAGCTGCAATAATTCCCGAGCCTTAACAAATTGTTTGGCCTGTTTATAAGCCATCACCAAAGCCTGCTGAACAGAACTGTCTTTTAATGAAGCCTGGCTTAATGCCTCAATCGCCTGTTTCGGTTGATTGAGTTCAAGCGCTAAAAGACCAGTCCAATAATAAGTCAGCGGTAAAATATCTGGCAATTGTCTGGCTTTCACAAGTAAGCCCTGAAGGGCTTCCCAATCTCTCTCCTGCCAATAAAAATAGAGCAAACTGCTATAAGCTTGGGGCAGAGGCGGGGAAAGCTGTACAGCCCTTTCAAAGGCCAATTTAGCTGCCTCTTTTTGGGCCAATTGCAGATTTATTTCACCCTGAAATAAAAGTAAATAGATATTGTTGGGTGTTTTTTCAAGCGCCAGAGTAGTTTCTTCCAGAACCTGCTTAAGTTCAGCCTTGGACGAGAGTTCAAGCAAGGCATCATAAAAGCTAAGCTCTTTTGGTATGAATTGCAAACCAGATAGATACATTTTAATGGCATCTAAAGGCCTATCTAACGCCAAATGAACCGACTCTAATTTGCGATATAAACGGGGTTGTTGCGGCTGCATTTTCTGAGCTAATGTAAGGGTTTGAAGCGAACGGGCATAGAGTTTCACCCAGCGATAGAAATTACCCACAGCCTCTGCCAAAACGGCATTTTTAGGAGATTGATTTAAAAGTCTATCAAACATCTGAAACGCAGCATCTTGTTTCCCTTGATAATACAGAAGCTGCGCTTTTTGATAGTGGAAATAAAGATAATCTTGATTGAGTACTTTTGTTTTGCTCACCACCTGCTCAGCTTCGACTAAGAGCGCTGCGTTTTTTTGCAAACCCTCTCCCATTTCTAATACCGCTTCTAAAAAAGTCATTTTGGCCAAAAGAGAGTCTGGATGCGCTTTTAACAATTTACGCGCCTCAACCAGAGATATTTGCCAAATTTGGGGATATTCAGGGTGAGCCTCGCCCACAAGCACACGCGTCACTTGGGCATATTGACCATTTTCAGCTTTCACAGCAGCCTGAGCAGCGTCATATTCGTGCATCAGCAACAAAAAAGCTGCATTTAAGGCTTTAAGTGCAGAGCGACTGGCAGCAGGGAATGTATCCGCCTGTTGTTCCCAACGTGTCAGAGCATCAGCAAATTTTTGAATCTTTTGCTCTAATTGGGTTTCCTGCTGAATTGCAAAATTATCTTTGGACCAAAGATACAAATAGAGCAACTCCTCGGTCCAGGCATTCATCTGTTTTTCTGAAGGTTGAGAGGGCAAAACCTGAGAAAAGAGCTGAGCAGAACTGTAAAAATCTCTCTGTGCCGTGTCTTTAGCAAAGACCTCTGGAGTTTGGACTATCAGTCCCAAATAAGCGAGCAAACATACCCCTAAGAGGCGATTTCTAACTGTCATAACGATTTCCTGAGTTCAATTAAAAAGATGAAGAGACGACCAACAGTAATCATCACATAATCATTCGTGTCTTTCAAGCAAAATCGGCGTATCAGGCCCAAAACCTTTGTGCTAGAATGGTTATGACCTTTCCCCAGGTCCAATTTCAATCGTTAATTTTAAAAGTGAAGGCAAAGGCTGGCACCCATCGATGGCTGAAACAACCAAAGAACTGCGCCGTTTACAGGAAATTATGGCTGTGCTGATACAGTATGGATTTCGTGAGGTTGTTGAGCAGGGAATCAAACGAAAATGGATGCCGAGTCCTGTTAAATGGCGCAAAACTTATGACGATGCGATTGAGCAGTCCAAAGGCACAGGGCCCTTGTCCACCCCCTATAAATTGTGCAGTGTGATGGAAAAACTAGGGGGTATCTTTGCGAAATTTGGCCAAGTTTTAAGCACACGACGGGACATATTACCCCCCGACTATATTGAAGCCCTATCAACGCTGCGTTCACGGATGCCCTTCTGTGATTATGACGCCATCCGCAATGCCTTTATTGATGAGCTGGGGGCCCCACCGGAAGAGTTATTCGACTATTTCTCACCGGAGCCGGTCGCAGCAGCCTCACTGGCCCAGGTCCACAAAGCCCGTTTATATGATGGTACTTGGGTTGCCGTCAAAATTCAACGGCCGAACGTGGATGAGAATGTGGCGATTGACTTAAAATGGCTTGAGCGTCTGGGTGAAACAGTGGTGAAGCTTTTCCCCACTCTTCAGCCATTCCGGATTCTGGACACCATCCAAGAATTTAAAGAGTGGAGTTTGCGTGAACTCAACTTTTTCATCGAAGGTCGCCATATTGAACAATTTTCAGAAAATACCGAACGGATGCATTTTATCCGCATTCCCAAAGTCTATTGGAAATACACAAGCAAACGTGTTTTGACCATGGATTTTATGGAGGGTATCCCTGTCGACGAAATTACACGTCTCAAAGCAGATGGACATAATCTCGAAAAAATCGCCGGCGATGTCTATTATATGTTGCTCAAACAGACCCTGATCGATGGCTTTTTTCATGGTGATCTGCACCCCGGAAACATGTTAATCGCCCGTGATGGAAAATTGATGTTGCTGGATTTTGGTCTGGTGGGCGAATTGCAAATGGACTTCAGACTGGCCTATTTTCAATATTGGACCAATTTGGCCCTGGGTAAATTTGAGGCGGCTGTAGATGCGCTTTTAAAAGGAGCAGATACCTCAGCCTGCACCGATCTGGCGGGATTTAAAAAAGAATATACTGATTTTTGTGAGCAGGTTCAAGGTTCATCCATCTCAGAGTACAGTTTTGGCAGCACCCTCAACCACATCACCACCCTCTGCGCCCGATACCGGATTTACTTTTCAACAGCCTTTATTTTGCTGATTCGCGCCATGCTAACAGCTGAAGGCATTATTATGGATCTCAATCCCGATTTTGAATTTGTGGACGAAGCCTATCCCTTTTTCCGCAAATATTACAAAGAGATTTCTGGAAGCAAAAAATCCAATGCGGGGACTTTGCTCTATGAAATTGGGATTGGCATGGGTCTTTGGAGATAGGCAATTCGCTTTTAATTTAAAGTTGTTCAGAAAGGGTTTTGTGCATGATTCAACATATTCTCTATCCGACTGATGGTTCAGAGGCCTCAAAGACAGCCCTCATTCACCTGGAAAAGCTCTCTCAGGTCTATCAAGCACCCATCACATTGCTGCATTGTTATGAGTTTACAATGGGCCATGTTTTAAGCCGCTATGATACAGACAGCGCCTATATTCAAGAAATTGAAGAACGGTTTGCCCAACATGGCCAAGTCATGTTAAACGAGTTGGCTCAAGAATTGACAGACAAAGGCCTCAATATTGCAAAAAAAATAATCTT
Source organism: Candidatus Sericytochromatia bacterium (assembly GCA_018780035.1). GTDB lineage: Bacteria > Cyanobacteriota > Sericytochromatia > UBA7694 > UBA7694. The sequence goes on along the minus strand of JADMKE010000016.1, from coordinate 197,895 downwards.
AAAAGGGGCCGCTGGGCCCATCATTGTCAGGGTAGCCCATGAGGAGGCCTGTGACCTCATCTTGATGGGAACACGGGGCTTTGGTTCAATTCGCAGTTTCTTTTTGGGAAGCACCAGTCACTATGTGTCAAATCATATCAAAGACATTGCTCTCTATCTGATTCCGGCAACAGAAACACATCAAACTGCAGACTGATTTATATCAATGTATTCCTGCTGTTAGAGCATTAGACTCTATATAGAGGATAAGCAAAAAAGGAAGATAGAAAAATGTTCAAGCACATACTTTATCCCACCGATGGATCTCCCGCCGCTGAAAATGTTTTAAAACACGTGATCAATTTGGCCCAAAAGTTTGAAGCGGAAGTCACAGTTTTACATGCTTATGAGTTTTTGGAGGTCATACCCGTCTATGAAACCACCTATGCCTATTTGGACGAATTGGAAAGTTATTTAGAAGGACAAAGTAAAGAAATCGCGAACCGTGTCGAGGAAAAATTTCTAGCAGCCGGAATCAAAGCCAATACCGCTGTGATCAAAGGGGATCCTGGATACAGCATATTAAATGCCATTGATGAGCATAAATGTGATTTGATCGTGATGGGCAGTCGAGGCTTGGGCCCTATTCAACGTTTTTTATTGGGCAGTGTCAGCAATTATGTTGTCAACCACGCAAAATGTCCGGTCATGATTGTACCCGCACACGAAAACACCTAATTTCTCAGGTCGCGTTTTGCTTGCTCAGCTCAGCGCTCAACGGTAAAATCCTGATACAATACAGGAAAGTTTTTCCGTTGAGCGGTATATTTTGTTATTAATTGTATGAGCGAAGAAGCAGTAAATTATCACAAGCATATTGAACAGGCTATTCAGAATGTATTGAGTAAGGTAAAAAAAATACCTTCATCTTCTTCTGAAGAGACTTCTCAAGCCGGTTTAGAACCTGAATCTTCTGAGAAGGTTGAGGTTTCTTCTGAGCCGGATGTAGAAAAAGAGCCGCCTCTTTCCGAACCCGCCAGCGAAGAAATACATTATCTTGAAGCAGATGATTTATATACCCCCATGCTGCTTGAGGACTTAAATTCCTCTAAAACCGAAGATGAACCCCCTTTAATTGCAGATACCTATTCTGCACCCTATAATATTTTCGAAGAATTTGTAGAAACAGAACTCAATATTATGCTTTCGCGTTATATTGATCTCTGTCGTTGTAGTCAGTGTCGAGCGGATATTGTTGCCATTGCCTTACATCAATTGCCTGCTTATTATGTGACGGGTACCCGAGGGACGCTCACTGCAAAAAGTGTGATCTGGGCAAAATACACCCAACAAATTGTCGATGCAGTAACCAAAGCCATCAATATTGTTTATAAACGTCCTCGCTCAAACTGCAAAAAAATCAAACAAATGATCTGGCTCAGACCTGATTTAGAAGAAGTATTTAAAGAACCCTCCTCTCAACCCAACCAAGGAAGCCTTTTTCAACAAGTACATACAGAAGATATTGAACTTTCTTTTTCCAATGAAGTTGAAGAAATTATTCAAATGCTGGAACAGGGAGACAGCCATGACAAAGCCGCACTATTACCAGTGTCATCACCGTATGTTCATCAACCCGCATCCCCACCAACAACCACTGGTTTGTCTGATCTGGAGATCGTAACAAATACTCAACCTTCAGAACCCGACACAGGCACACCCGACGCAGACGTAGAAAAAACAGAAGAGCCCGAACCACAAATGGAATTGATCGAAGATTGGGATTAGGTTTATGTCTAAATATACAAGTAAGTTTTCCCCAGCAGCCACCTTACCATTATTAATTATCAGTATTTCTTTGGTGATTTTTTTCATTCCTATGGCCCTTGGTCAAAAATCACCGGCAATTGACGCATCTGTAAAACAAAATATGGATTTTTTCAAAGAAACCGTGGATAAATACATCAGCCGCCATCACCATCCCCCCAAAAGCATCAAAGATCTCTACGAAGATGCAAAAAAAAATAACTACAACAAAACCTTTTTTAATCCCCTCTCAAAGCACACAGGGGATATGAATAATTTACAAATTATTGTTCAGTACAACGCGGCAACGCAACCCCAATTAAACGCCAATTTTGCCTCCAAGCTCTATGCAGGCAAAGTCGGTTATTGGAGTCACGGAATTCATTACACGCTCTATGGGCACGGGCAAGAGGGCAAACTTCTGCAAGAGAACCATAAACTCTTACAAATGGGCAATCATTAATACCTCGCAAAGCAGATGAGTGAATTGCAGTTTCACTGCATACACATAAAAAAACAGGGAATCCGTTTGGATTCCCTGTTTAGCTTAGAGCTGTTTACTTCTTGCCTTTTTTGGGCGGGGGAGCGGCTACAGCATCTTTCAGACCCTTACCAGCGGCAAATACAGGAGCCTTCTTTGCAGGGATCTTCAGAGGCTTGCCAGTGCGAGGATTACGGCCTTCACGGGCAGCGCGCTCTTTAACCTGAAAAGTGCCAAAGCCAACCAGAGTCACTTTGTCACCTTTCTTCAGAGCATCGGTAATCACATCAATGGCAGCATCCAGGAAGGATTTGGCATCTTTCTGGGATTGGCCTGCTTTTTCAGCGATTTCTTTTACCAGTACTTCTTTGTTCATGGTGCTCTCCTTAACAGTACAATTGGTTCACGTTCATAGTTTAGGCCATATTTAAGCGATTGCCTAGTCTTGAAAACAAAAAAAATCAACAAATTTTGCAATTTTTTAGGCCTTGCCGATCCTTCAAACGGGCATGGGTCAATAATCTAAGAGCAAGAATACACAAAAAATACACCAAGAATCATTATATAGCTTAATTTTGCGACCGGCCCATAAACCGTGTGTATACTTTTATTTTGCCTTCAAAATTAGAAAAAAAAATTGCTTTTTTTCTGAGTTGATCGCCCCATTTAAGCAAGATCTCTCGCTGGAACATCCTGCTTCTCCTATGAATTTGGTGTTAAGATTGAAGGAAAATTTGCGCTTATTAATACAAGGATGTCCAGCCATGGATTACAAACAATATCTCAATCTCCCCCAAACCACTTTTTCGATGCGAGCCAACTCAGCCCAAAGAGAACCCCAACTCCAAACTTTTTGGAAAGATGCGCAAATTTATCAAAAGAACCTCAGCTTTCGCACCGGCACCAAATTCATTTTGCATGATGGTCCTCCTTATCTCAGTTCGGGAAAAATCCACATTGGTCATGCTTTAAATCGGGTCTTAAAAGACCTTGTCGTCAAATACCAAACCCTCAATAATCATCCCTCTCCATTGGTCTTTGGCTACGATTGTCATGGTTTGCCAATTGAACACGAAGTCACCAAAAACCAAAAAATCGTCGAAGATCCCCCTTTAAAAACCCGCCAAGCCTGTCAAGAATTTGCCCGTCAGAATTTAGCCGGACAAACATCTAATTTTTACCGTTTGGGATTGATGGGCGATTGGGACAAGTCCTATTTGACCATGAATCCCCGCTATGAAGCAGCGCAATTGCGGGTCTTTGCTGAGATGGTCAACAAGGGTTATATCTATAAAGGCCTCAAACCCGTCTATTGGAGCATTGGTGCCCATACCGCATTGGCAGAAGCTGAAGTGGAGTATATGGACCGTACTTCAAACAGTATCTATGTCAAAATGTCGCTGCTCGAATCTGAAAAGCAGCATCTTCCGGAAGTGCTGCAATCAGAAAAAATTTCTTTTGTGATTTGGACAACCACACCCTGGACCTTGCCTGCCAATTTGGGTGTGGCCCTCAACGCAGACTTTACCTATTCCTTTGTGAAAACAACGAACGGAGAGGTCTTGGTGGTCGCAGACAAATTGCATGAAGCCGTCTTTAAGACGATTGGCCAAGAAACCCAAGCTGTACTTTGGCAAACCCAAGGCAAAAATTTAGAGCGCCTCCAATGTCAGCACCCCTTTTATGAGCGCACCTCCCTGGTTATTCTTGGCAACCATGTCACCGCGGAGGCTGGAACGGGGTGTGTTCATACCGCTCCTGGTCATGGCATGGAAGACTTTATTGCCGGTGAAAAATACAAATTAGGCGTTTTGTCTCCTGTCAACGAAAAAGGCATTTTTACCAGTGAGGCCCCTGGCTTTGAGGGCCTGTTTTATGAAAAAGCCAATCCAATCATCATTGACCTGCTCAAAGAAAAAGGCAAATTGCTCTTTCACACCACCTTTGTTCACAGTTTCCCACATTGCTGGAGAACCAAAACACCGCTGATTTACCGTGCCACAGAACAGTGGTTCGCTTCAGTTGACGGCTTTCGCCAAAAGGCCCTGGATGCTGTTAAAACGGTCAACTGGATCCCCAGCAGTGGACAGGAAAGAATCAGCAATATGATTGCAGATCGCTCAGACTGGTGCATCAGCCGCCAAAGAGTCTGGGGAGTACCCATCCCTGCCTTTTACCATATTGAAAGTGGAGAGGCCATTTTAGAAAAAGATTTGATCCTGCATGTGGCCAATTTGGTAGAAGAAAAAGGCAGTGATATCTGGTGGCAATTGGAAGCCGAAGACCTGCTTCCCGCCAAATACCGCTATAAAGATTATCAAAGCCAAACATTCCGCAAAGAGACAGATATTATGGATGTTTGGTTTGACTCTGGCTCCAGTCATACCAGCGTTTTACAGGTCGAGCCCGAGTTACAATATCCCGCTGATTTGTATTTAGAGGGTTCAGACCAACACCGGGGTTGGTTTCAATCCTCTTTGTTAACAGCCATTGCGGCCCATGGCAGTCCCCCTTACAAAACGGTTTTGACCCATGGCTTTGTCTTGGATGGTCAAGGTCGCAAAATGAGTAAATCGCTGGGCAATACGGTCGAACCCCTCAAAGTGATTGAACAATATGGCGCAGATGTCCTCAGGCTTTGGGTGGCATCGGTGGACTACTCCAGCGATGTAAAAGTCTCTTATGATACTCTCGGGCAATTAGCAGAAATATATAAAAAAATCCGCAATACCGTGCGTTTTATTATTAGCAATCTCTATGATTTTACGCCCGACAAAGCCTTGCCTTACGCTGAATTGAGTGAATTGGATCGCTATGTTTTACACAATCTCAACGAAGTGGTGGGGCAGGTCCGCAAAAGTTTTGACAGCTATGCCTTTTATCGTTTTTATCAGATCATTCAAAATTTCTGTGTGATCGATTTAAGTAATATCTATTTTGCGATTGTCAAAGATATTCTCTATATTGAGCATCCTGATTCAAATTTACGCCGTTCTGTGCAGACGGTTTTATGGGAAGTACTCAAGGCTTTGATGGGTATGATCACCCCTGTTTTAACCCATTTAGCTGAAGATGCTCGTGAACACCTACCTGAAGCACTCAAAGCCACCTGGCCAGAGAGTGTTTTATTGGCAGAATACCCCCAAGGCAACGAGGCTTGGCAAAATAATGCCTTGGCTAAAAAATGGGAGCGGATCTTTGCCTACAGAGATCAACTCAATCTACTTTTAGAAGAGGCCCGCAAAGCCAAAGAACTGGGACGCTCCCTAGAAGCCAAAGCCAGCATCTATATTTCTGAGAAAGACAATCAGGAACTTCAATTGAGCGCCTACTTACAAGAACACCTGGATCTTTTTACCCAGGTCATGATGGTTTCGTATTTAAAGGTCGAAAATGCCCAACCCATTGGCCAATTAAGCCAATCTTTTGTCAGCATCGAAGTCATCTCGGGCACAAAATGTGAACGCTGTTGGGGGGTCTTTGAAGCTGAAGATATCGGCCAAGATCCTGCACACCCCCATTTGTGCAATCGGCGCTGTGGAAAAATTGTGGAAAACTGGCCTATCTCTGAATAAACAGGGTGGCAAGCTATACTGATTCAGTTTGAGATATTTGTTTAAAGGAGATTTCCATGGGAACCATTTTTAAGGCATATGATATTCGGGGAGTGTACCCTTCTGAAATTAATGAAGAGATTGCCTATCAAATTGGCAAGGCATTTGTCGACTATCTCGGAGTAGACAATGTGTTGATTGGGCAGGATATGCGCACATCAAGCCCCAGCATTTTTGAGGCGCTTTCTCGCGGGATTACTGAACAAGGGGCCAATATCTACCATATCGGCATGTCCACTACCGACATGTTCTATTTTGCGGTAGAACACCTGGCGGCTTCTGCCGGTATTATGATCACAGCATCTCACAATCCGGGCAAATACAATGGCCTAAAAATGGTCAGACACCATGCCATTCCGATTGGTGGAGACAGTGGCATCAAAGATATTGAAGCCCTGTACCACCAAGGCCAATTTAAAACTGTCGAGAAAAAAGGTGAAATTTTCGCCAAAGAAGGCATCTTGGATGAATATGTCAAGTTCATTCACAGCAAAATCAAACTCGATCAATTAAAGCCCCTGAGAGTGGTCATGGATGCTGGCAATGGTATGGCTGGTTTGGTCGCACCCAAGATGTTTGCCAATACCCCGATCGAAGTCATTCCCATGTTTTTTGAACCCGATGGCAATTTCCCCAACCACGAAGCCAATCCCCTTGAGGAAGAAAACCGGATCGATTTGATGGCCAAAGTCAAAGAGACAGGTGCCGATTTTGGCGTGGGCTTTGATGGCGATTCTGACCGGGCTTTTTTCGTCGATAACAAAGGCAATTTTATCGACAACGATTTTATGACAGGCCTACTTGGACGTCATTTATTAAAAATCCACCCTGGTGCTACTATTTTTTATGATGTCCGCTGCAGCCGCTTTGTCAGAAAAACCATTGAAGAAGCTGGTGGCAAAGCCTTTATGTGGAAGGTGGGACACGCTTTCATGAAATCCAAAATGAAAGAAACCCCTGGTGCAATCATGGGAGGAGAAGTCAGTGGACATTTTTATTTTAAATTCACCGATGAAATGTACGCGGATAATTCTTCTTGGCCCGTCTTTTTGACTGCCGAAATAATTTCAGAAGCAGGTCAAACTTTATCAGAGATTTTGGCTGAACGCAGTCAGTATTTTATCAGTGGCGAAATAAACTCCACCGTAGCAGATCCCGATGCCATAATTAAAGAAATTCAGGCTCTCTATGCCCCCAAAGGCGAAGTGGTTGAAATTGATGGCATGTCTGTCATTGGCGATACCTGGTGGCTCAATCTGAGAAAGAGCAATACAGAACCACTTTTACGTTTAAACTGTGAAGCTGATAGTCAGGAAAATCTCGAAAAATTAAGAGACGACCTCTTGGCCATCATTCGCAAGTAAACGGTCAACATAATTTAAAGCTTCAGACTTTGAGGCTATAAGCTCCATAACCTGGGCTTCTTGAACGGCAAGCAACAATTTGCCAATCAGAGGTCCAGGTTTGATTTTTGCCTGCTTGAGTATATCGTTGCCATTGATCAAAGGGGGGAGAGTCAAATAGGGGTGAGTCAAATCAAAACATTCGCTTAAAAGAAGATCTATAAATGCAGCATCGCTGGACTGGCTCAAATCCAATTCCTGAAAAACCACAGCCAAGAGCAATAAGGCAGGAACTGTCTCTTGACATTTTCGATAGAAACGAAATCGACTCAGTTTATCTGAAGCATTGTTTTTTATTTTTTCAATTTCCAACTTGTAATTGAGTATTTTCAAGCCAAAATCAGCATCTTTTACTCCTAAACGGATTTTTTTTGCAAACAAAACCCAATTATCACTCAAATCTTGATAAAAAAGACTGACCAAAAATATAAGATCTCGGCGTTTACGCTCACCTGTTAAAGGTTCTGCCAAATAATGCTGAAACGGTTGTTCAAAGCCTATTTTGCTACCCGACAAAACAGGAACTTGCATTAAATCTTTCAAATCTGACCAGACACGAACACTGGACGTCCACTGATCTTTTTTTAGATCAGTGAAAATTTCTTGGGCTAAATTTGTTTCTACCATTTGCTCAAATGCTTTAATTATGTTTTTTCCGGAGAGAAATTTGTCTAGTTCCTGAAGTAGACGTTCAGAAGCAACAGTATGAATTGAAGAAGACAAAAGCTTCACCCAAGCCAAAGTTTGCTGCTCTATTTCAAAACCACAGGTAGAAGCAAAACGAAAAACCCTTAATAAGCGCAAGGGATCTTCGACCAAATTACGCTTATCGATGCACCGGATACTCCCATTTTGCAAATCAGGAAGACCTTTACAAGGATCCAAAAAAGGCAAATCCTGAAAAGGGATCTCAATTAAAAAAAGCTCAGCAACAAGGGGACAAGCCAATGCATTGATTGAAAGATCTCTTGCAGCCAAATCAGCATCAATTCCAGCAGTAGACATTCGGGCAATATCAACAGTAAATTCAGGTGAAAAAGCGATGCGGGCAATATCTCTGTCTGCATCCAAAATAAACCAAGGTTTATTAAATTTACGGGCCAAGATTTCTGCACCTTGGATGGCTCCCATGGGCACAACCAAATCCAGATCATTGCTTAGACGGCCAAACCAACGTTCTCTAAGAAAGCCCCCCACAACATAAACAGAATCCCAAATTTGTCCAGCTTGCTGAAGAAAGGAAAGAGGTAACATCAAGCAGATATGTATTTTAAAAACTCTTTGATTTCAGCATCCATTGATTTTAAATGGGTTTGAATTTCGTCAAAGCTTAAATTCAGCTGATTGAATACCTTGATATCCAAGGCATCATCGGTATCCCCCACATACAAATGGCACAATAAATTACTCAAATACAAAACCTGTCTGAGTGAAACCGGCTGATCATTTAAACAAGATCGATTGTGATGTCCATCAATGGCTTGAATATAGGCCTGGGGGAAATTCCATAATCTTGCAACCTGGGCTCCAGCAAAAGCATGGTCCATTTTTAAATATTTGCGTTCCAATTGCAAAAAAGGCGTACCCGATTGCGCGTATTCGTTTTGAATCGTGCGATATATATCAGGGGATTGCAGCATAAAAATCAATTTGCCCACATCGTGAATGAGCCCAATTGTAAAGGCTTCATCTTTCTGAGGATAACGCAACTTGCCTGCCAAAAAAGCAGAAAGAGAGGCTGTTTGAATTGAGTGTTCCCAGAAGGCCAACATATTAAATTCTCGAATGCGAAAGGTATCCATGACAGAAACACCCAAAACCAGGCTTTTGACCGTTTCAAAACCAAGGATACTGGTTGCATGACCAATAGTCCCGATTCGTTTGGAAAAACCATAAAATGCAGAATTGACCAATTTAAGAATTTTACTCGACATCGACTGATCCCGTTCAATCAGCTCAGCAATATCTCTGATCGAAGAACCAGGATTATTCATTTCTGCCATGAGTTGTTGGACAATAATGGGAAGTGTGGGAAGAGAGTCGATATCGAGGGAAAAACTCATGGGTGATACATTACCCTTGTTCTTTGAACTATGTCTTTTTTTTGTTACAAGTTTTAGTATATCAAGCAAAGCCTTATGAGTCCAAGAAAATGCCCCCAAAGACAGGTGATTAAGTTAATAATTTTTTAATAATTTTTGACAATATGGACAAACACCATGTCCGGGTTCCCAAAAACTTTGGCATTGAACACAAAGTAACCAGTCAGATTTTAGCAAGGTTTTTTTTCTAAGCTCCATGGCCTTTAAAAGACGAAAAGTGCGTGCTTTGGTTTCAGGATCTGAGATATCCGCTGTCGCAGATTCTAATTTTTCAATTTCAATTAAGGTTAATTGCACTCCCTCAGGCAACTGAAAATGTTTTTCTCGTTGTTTCCAACTCTCTTCGATATAGTTTGTCTCTGAATTTTGATTTTCTTGAATGGTGGTCAAGCGAATACCCACAATATCGCGGGCAAAAGCATACTGAACTATTTTTCTTAAAATATCGACTTCTAAAAATGAGAACTCTTGAATCAATGTCGAGGAAGTGACATAACAAATCAAGCGGTTATTCTCAATCCGAACGGGCTGCATTCTTTCGGCAATAAAGGGACCGACAATATCCTTCCAGCGCTCTAAAATTTGTAGGAGAGGATTATTTTGAAGCTTTGAATGTGGGCCAAGAACCCCACTGAGCAAATCTCCGACAGACCGAAACCCCGCATTACGTTTATGTTTCCGTGGCTTCATTGAAAAATACTTCCCCCCGAAACATGAAGAATTTTTGAGCCCTGGTTAAAAAAGCGTTGAACGGGTCCCTCTAAATGTGTGGTGGTTAAAAAAGTTTGGATACCTGGCTGTTGTATATGCTCGATCAAAGCCTGTTGTCGTTTGATATCCAATTCGGAAAAGACATCATCTAGCAATAAAATCGGAGGTTCGTTAAACAGATCAGACAAATATTTCATTTCAGCGATTTTAAGTGCCAGTGCAACAGTGCGAATCTGTCCCTGAGAGCCGAAAAATTTTAATTCATGCCCATTTAAGACAAAACTCAAATCATCCCGATGTGGACCAACAGAGGTATGCCCATGTAGAATATCACTGGTTTTTTTTGCTTTTAACTGCTTGGCCAAGCTTTGCTCCAAATCAGATAATCCCATCTGTGAAATATCTTCGCCCAAATTTGAACGGTAGATCAATTCAATTTTCTCAGCCATTAAAGACACCGAAGCATGAGTGCCATGCAATAACCGACTTAGATCAGTCAACACAACTTGGCGACGTTTTATAATCTGTGCTCCCAATTGGCTGATCTGAGCATCCCAAGAATCTAGCTCGTCTAATTCTTGAGCAAGCTGAGAGCCCGTCCTTTTTTTGAGATTTTTTAGCAGGGCATTTCTTTGTTTGATCAAACGCTGATAATTTTGCAACAGAGAATAATAGCGGGGATAGCTTTGGGTTAATAATAAATCAATAAATTGCCGTCTATCTGAAGGTTGCCCTGTTAACATCATAAGGTCTTTGGGGGTGAAACAGACCAATTTGATATGCCCAATATAATTTGAGAGACGCTTCTGATGTTCTTGATTGACAATTGCCTGTCGTTTGCCATTTTTATAAATCCCAAATTTGAGAGACAAAGGAACATTGTGTTTATAGCCAAAATTGCCTTCAACGGTGGCGATAGTTGACCCCCATTGAACAATTTCCGTTAACGATGCTGTCCGGAAAGAAGAGGCAAAAGCCAATAAATATAGACTTTCTAGAAAATTACTTTTCCCTTGGGCATTAAAACCAACCAAAGCAATTTGGCGCGCATCGCCCAGCTCCAACTTTAGGGATTTATAATTCCTAAACTGATTTAACTCAATGAATTGAAGCCACACGATAGCCTTATCATGCTTAGGGTTTAATCGGCATCAACATACAGACATAATCATCGTTATCAACGGAATGAATGACAGCGGGTTGTATTTCACTGTTGAGTTGGAGCAAGCTGTGACTGGCATCTTCAGCAAAGATCTTCAGTACATCCATCAAATAATTGGCGTTAAAACTAATGTTCAAGGGCTCACCTTCAGTTTTGACCTCGACAGATTCCCTTGCTTTGCCCTGCTCAGCTCCAGCAGTAATAATCAATTCACTGGCCTGAATATCAAAATTAATCACATGCGTTTGTTCCGATGCCATAATTGCAACACGCTCGACAGCGCTTAAGAGGGGTTTGGTTTCAAACCAGACTTTGCGTCCAAAAGATTTGGGCAAAATTTTATTGTAATCAGGATATTTGCCTTCAATCAATCGAGAGGTCAATACTTTCCCATCAGATTCAAACAAAACATGACTATCAGTCACAGACATGCCAACCATTTCACGTTCATCTTGCTTGATCAAACGCTCTAACTCAACCAAAGTACGTTTGGGGATAATGACGTTGAGTGCTTGAGGTGAATTGTCATGTAAAACCAATTGCCGAACAGCCAGACGATAGCCATCAGTGGCCGCTAAGCGCAACTGGCCATTGTCGAGTTGAACGTTAACACCCGTTAAAATACTTTTTGCTGTATCGGTTGCTGTTGCAAAAGTTGTTTGTCGAATGGCTTGGCAGAAGTCACTCAACCCCAATGAAAATTGGGTGTCCCGGTTGACATGAGGCAGACGAGGGAAATCATCTGCGGGTAAAGTGTTTAAATTGAATTTTAACTTTTCCCCAATCAAATCCACAGAGCCATTTTCATGAAAATCAAAATGAACGGTTTCATCAGGGAATTTATTGACAATTTCAAAGAGTTTTTTTGCTGGGATTGTAATATTGATCTTCTCAGCAGCTCCAATTTCTAAGCGACTTTCTACACCAATTTCAAGATCTGTCCCAATGATTTTGATATGCCCCTCTGAATCATGCAATGAGGTAAATAATACATTGCTCAAAACAGGCAAGATGCCTTTATTGGCAACAGCTCTCTGAACGGCTTGCAAATTTTTTCTTAAATGCTCTGTAGAACAGGTAATTTTCATGGCTTCTTAGTCTCTTGGATCTTTTTGGATTTTTTTAAATTTCTTAGGATTGGAAATGTTGGCTAAATACCAAACTAACACACCCCCTTACAATTGAAAACCCAACTGATTCTCTAACCAGAGATCAAGATCCTGCTTCAAAGATCAATTTATATGATCAGTAGTAGTAGAGCCTGTGGAAATGTGGATAAGATCTCTGAAGCATTGATGATTAATTGTTTTAGACGCTATCCACAGTTGTGGAAAAACTGTGGATAAGATTACTGGTTTCAACAGGCCCATATTTATCCACAGTCGTATCCACAGAAATAAGTTCAGTTATTCACAACTTATCCACAAGCTGATTTACAAAATTAAATAAAAATAAACATATCTCAATAATTTAGGCTATTTGTATTTATCTTTTTTAAGTAGTCTATCATTGTCTACTAGTGTAGTCTTCTTTCTATTAATTGTCTACTGATTGATGGCAGCTAATGCAAATGTAAGACAAACTTATTTTGGGCAGCAGACGTTGCAGTGGATCTTGGGAACTGGGCTGTATGGTTTTCTGTTTCAAAATTTCCACCGACTTTGCCCTTTGGGGATCCACTCCCCCTTTTATTAATTTCAATCAGATCTGAGAGATTCATCGAGTGGATCCAGTGGATCGATTTTTTGTGTCCTCTGTCACAAAGTTCCTAGATGCTTGCTTTTTGCTCTGAAAATCACTTATGTCGAGAGGCTCGATCCGGGGACAAGAATGTCAGAGGACAATTCTATAAAAAAGAGTTTTTCCCACTTAAAGATCCCCTGGATCGTCGAGAGATCAGATTTTCGCCAATTTTGCTTTTTTCTATTTTGGGGTCTTTGCTATTTTGATTTGATGTCTGGGAAATTTACCAAGACAGAAGAGGACTTTTTTCGAGAGTGACGTCGGCTACCAAGAGACTTATTCACATAAAATCCCCACATAAATCCTTAGTTATCCACAAGTTATCCACAGCACTTCGCTTTGTTTGAGATTTATTCAATCTTCATTTGTGATTTTTGCACAGGTAAATTTTCAAGTGTTTATGCGGATTTAAGGCAAAGTGTTAGCCATCTCACTGAGAGCTTATCCACAAATTATCCACAATCAGGAAAGAGTTATCCACAGGTTATCCACAGATTCGATTTATTGTCTAAATTTGTCTATTTCGGTCAACTTCTAAGAGAGTTGTTAAAATAGTTATGTGCTTATTTTTTGAAGGAGCCTCTATGATTTCTACCGAATCGATTAAACATATTGCCCGACTCTCGCGCTTGAGTTTTTCTGAGGCCGAAATTGAACAGTTTACTGAGCAATTAGGGGCTATTTTGAATTATGTGGATCAGCTTGCTGAACTGGATACAACTGGTGTTAAACCGGCCAGCCATGCTTTGCCTGCTATCAATGTTTTTCGCGATGACACCGTTTTGCATTCCTTGAGCCAAGCCCAAATTTTTATGAATGCCCCAGAAACTGAAGAGGCCTATTTTAAAGTTCCGCAAATCATGGGAGATAAATAAATGTTGAAAACCAATGAAACACAATTGATCATGACAGCCGTCCAAGGTAATCCGATTTATCCCGGGGCGTCTGGCTGGCGTGTTTCTCATGATGGACAAGGTCTCATGTTGCCCGGTGTGGGGGGAATTACTTACAACCTCAAAGTCGGAGACAGTGCGTTTGGCTGGGTGGCCGATCACGCTGAACCAGGCGTCTCTTCTACTGCTTCGATTGAAAAACGGGAGCAGGGAGTAAACCTCTCTTATAATTATTTTGCTTGTCTGGGCAATGAAGCCCGTCTATTATCTGGAGAAGCCAAAGGGGCCAAAGGGATTGTGACGGGAACTCATGGGGGGTGTGAGCATGTGATGATTGATTTTGCGGATGAAGTCTTAGATGTCATGAGCCACGAGGACAAAATCCAGATTCGGGCCTACGGTCAGGGATTGCAATTGTTAGATTACCCTGAGGTATTAATCTGGAGCTTGGCTCCTTCACTTTTTCATAATATGGGAATCGAAGAAGATCCTGCTGAAAAAAAATTACGTATTCCTGTGGTGGCAACTGTTCCGGCTGAGTTACTTGGCTCAGGATTGGGGCGCACAGATGGGTTTAAAGCTGATATTGATATTCAAACCTCAGATCGGGAGTATATCGAGCAATTGGGCTTGCATAAATTGAAACTCGGTGATGTCGTGGCGCTAATGGATTATAAGTCTTTTTATGGCTGGTCCTTCCTCAAAGGGGCGATGACAATCGGGGTGGTCTGCCATACCGATTCGTATACAGCCGGGCATGGCCCTGGGGTAACTACCTTAATTACGGCATCAAGCACTCATATCCAACCTGTGATCTATCCCAATGCCAATATTGGTCAATACCTCAAAATCGGCAGATACCGTGATGCATGATGGGTTCTAGGTTAAAAATTCTTGGCTTTCAGTAATGAAAAGTTAACCATTTCTTAGCGTCAGTATTATTATTTTTTAGTCTATAAACTCCTTATCAGAATCGGTGTTTACCGAGGGAGTTGAGTATGCCTAACGCATTGCAAAATCAATATGTGTCGCGATTTGTCAAACAATGGGATGAATACAATTCACCCCAGCATTTGAAATTGCAGCGTCCTTTTTTGCCTCAACAACCCAGTAATCCCGGTGGTTTATTGCCGCCAGGGCAGGTTTTTAATCGCGATCGGCTCGATTTGAATGTTGCTGGTCAAACCCGTATGGCTCCCATTCAATTGCTTCAGATTCAATCTTCCGCCAGCAGTATCAACCGTGCGGTTGATAAAGCCACAGGCACCCAAAATACCTACAACAATCACGTGGAACTCTTGGTCGACGGCAAAGAGGCCTTTGACAAAATGAAAGAGTATATTCGCTCTGCCAAACAAGCTGTTTATGTTGAAATGTTTCTTTTCCACAGTGATAAGACGGGCTGGGAATTTGCCAATGAATTGGTTGCCAAGAAAAAACAAGGTTTAGATGTCAAACTTTTGTTGGATGCCATGGGCCAGGTCAATGAATCTGGTGAAGTGGTTAAGTTTCTCCAGCAAAATGGCGTAGATGTAAAACTCTATAATAAAAAATTATTTGATTGGGAAAACGTCAATATCACTCACCGTAAATTGGTTTTAGTGGATGGCTATAAAGGCGTTACGGGTGGCATGAATATTGGTGATGAGTATCAGTATGAATGGCATGACTTAATGGCTGCGGTACAAGGTGAATCAGTTCAAGAGATGCAAACTGAATTCTTTCAGAATTGGAAACATGCTGGAGGACAGGTTCCTGCTGTTTTGCCCCGACTGCCAGTTGGCATGAAATTTGGAACTTCTGCTACCAGAGTAACCGTAACCAGTCCCCAAGAACCAGGTAAAGAAAAAGATAGCAAGAATGCCTTTATCAGTGCTATTCAGTCGGCTTTACACCATGTTTATGTGGTCCAGCCCTATTTTTCTGATCCCGATGTCATTGAAGCACTGATTGCTGCTGCCCGCCGAGGGATCGAGGTTCGCGTCCTTTTGCCGGGTGTCAGTGACAACCCGATCCACGAGGTTTTGAATCAGCAGAATGCTGAGCGTTTGGTCAAAGCAGGTGGCAAAGTGTTTAAGGTAGATCCCGGTGAAGATAAAAAAGTCTTCACACATGGCAAATTAATGACGATTGATGGTGTTTGGACCACGATTGGTTCCACCAATTTTGACACACGGGCACTCGAAAACAACCAAGAATTGAATATTTCTGTTACCGATGCAGGTTTTACAAAAATTGTTGAAGACCGCCTATTCGAGCACAATCGCCATGCCTTGGCCCCTTATGACAGCAAGTCGTTTTCAGCTTGGCAACGGGTCAAGGCAAAGGTTTTTTCTTTCTTTGATGAAGTTCTTTAGGCGCAACGATGTGATTCTGCTTGAAGATCGCCCCAAGGAATGTTACCCTAACTTAGGTTTATCCTAATTTTATTAAATTCTTGATTTGATTCAGATTTGATTCAGTATTATGACTCAGCATTATGAAAAACTAGCCATTGCGCCTTCTGCTCTCTCTCGATTGCCTCAAAAGACAGCTGTTTTTGATTTGTGTGTTCCTCCGGGGGTGTTTGACGACCCGGATATGACCGTCCATCAGATCAGCGGTGAGATTCGTGTAGAGCTCCAGGCCCGTCTCTTGCTCTGTCAAGGCAAAGTAGATGTTACTTTGCAATTGCTCTGTGACCGCACACTTCAACCTTTTGATACAACCTTGGCTTTTTCTTTTGAAGAAATTATGGAGGTTGTTCCGGAGTATACCTATTTAGAAGAGGCTGAATTGACGGACGATAGCCATGAGCAAATTTTGCCTGAGGAAGAATTGGACCTGCAGGAGTTGGTTCGGCAGTATATTATTTTGAATTTACCAGCTCAAAAATTAAGCTCCGAAACCTGTTATAATGAACATTTGGCAAACGTCAATCAAGAATCTAATCTGGACTCTAACCCAGACGACTCCCTTCCTATCGATCCTGCTTGGGAATCCATTCGACAGGCGGTTCAGTCCTGGGAAGTTGACAAGTCCAAGTGATAAACCAAGAAAATTCATTACCATAAAAAAGGAGGTTGGTGGTTTTCCTGACCGCCAAGGCTGATCTATGCCACAACCAAAAAAGAAAACATCCCGTTCTAAACGTAACAGCCGTCGTCAACATTGGAAAGCTGTACTTCCCACACTGGTTATTTGTAATCAGTGCGGCGATAAAAAGCCCAGCCATGTCGTTTGTCCCGGTTGCGGATATTATAAAGGGCGTGAAGTTTTTAAACCCGCTTCTGCTGATAAATAGTATCTTTTCAAGTGGATTTGTATCACATTGCTCTTGATGCAATGGGTGGAGATCGCACTCCATTAGAAATTGTCCGGGGTGCCGTTGAAGCACTCCGGCAGTTTTCTGATATTCGTCTTTTTTTACAGGCCATGTACCCACATTAAACGCGTTGCTCCAAAGAGAAATTGTTGATATGGCGTGTGTTTCTTTGGTTCCTGCAACAGATGTTACTGGGATGAATGGGCTTCCTGTGCCTGCCCTTTTCGCAAAATCGAATGCCTTTATTTGGGTTTCCGTGAAGCTGAGTGCCTCTGTGAAAGCTATTTTTTAAACAGCTTTCTTTATTTGAGCGCATGGCTGTGACCGCTCATATCCAAACAAGACCTAACCACCTCCTTTTCAAGCAATACCTAAATGAGCTGATTGTGCTCTGTGCCTCACTTTCTATTTAGGGCACTCTTGAAGGTTGGGATTTGATCCGAGGAACCGTTGATGTGACCGTAAGTGATGGGTTTGTTGGTCATTTGTTGCTAAAATTGGCAGAGGGTATTGTTGCATTTTTTATGCAGGTTTTCCGAGGTACCATGATTGGCAAATTGGTACATGATACACAGATTATTTTAGAAAATTGAGTAAAATAAATGACACGTATTGAGGTATTAAGATGAGCTTACAGCAGGAATCATTGATCACGACAGAAGCCGAAACACCCAAACACCCCTATGAATCAGGACTGGCTTTGTACGAGGAAAAAGGCTCTTTGGAAGAGGTGATTGCTTTGTTTGAGCAAGGGCTTATCCTCTCTCCTAAAGATGCGACTGGGTATACCTGTCTGTCCTGGCTGCATTTGTTACGCAATCAGGAAGAAGATGCTGACAAAGGTTTAAACTATGCTGTTAAGGCTGTTAAACTGGAACCGGCCAATTATCAGGCCCATTTTAATTTGGTTTTGGGTATGTTGGTCAATGGTGTGAGTGGTGTGCGACCTGAGTTTTTAAAGGCCTTAGATAAGTGCCAAACCCAGGAAGATTTACAAGAGGTAATTGATAATTTGACCGAGGCTGTGGAGCGTCGATCCGATTATGCCGAAGCTCAAAAAGTCTTGAACTGGATTCAGGAGCGCACGAAGTGACCCTTTTGCCCTGTGCCATTGCTTTAACCGGTGGCGTTGCCAAAGGTGCTTTTCATGCTGGGGTGATGAAAAGTTTTGCTGAACAGGGCATTGTTCCCTCTGTGATTGTGGGGGCTTCTGCAGGTGCTTTAAATGGCGCTTTTGCTGCCCGTTTGATCATGGAAGATCGCTTTACACCCCGCGATGTAGAACAAACCATGGTCAATATGTGGCTCTATCAAGCCAGTATTCAAAAACTTTGGGCTTATGGTGAAATTCAAGATAATTCCTTGCGAAGCTTGGTCGGAGACGTGCGTTTAAGCATTTTTATGTTGCGCCGTCTATTGATGTGGTTGACCCCTGCCAATGCGGGTTGGATCAAAGAGTTTTTTAAGTTGAAATTCACCTCTATTTTGAGTGATAAACACTTAAAGCAGCAATTGGAACAGACCCTGCAGCCCCCTGAAAAAATTAAAAAAGAAATTCATTTTTCTGCAGCGGTGACCAGTTTAACTGGGGCGATTGAAACCTATGCTGAGCAGCCTTTGGTGAGCTATGGGGGCTATCTTTCGTTTCACTTTCATCCAGAGCAAACTTCTGAACAAATGTCTTCAGAGTTTGAGTTTTTGCGCAAAGTGGTTCAGGCTTCTGGTAGCTTTCCAGGGGTTTTTCCGCCTGTACCTTTGTCAATTAACGGCAAAACAGATTTTTATACGGATGGAGGCCTAACCAAAAATGGCCCTTTTGGCAGAGCGATTAAATTGGATCCACGGGTGCGTACCATTTTTCTCGTTTCTTCGATGCCCATCACCCAACCCACTTCAGGGCGCTTGGATAATTTGCTCACCGTGGTGGATCAAATTTATAAAATTATTTTAAACAAAGATCTGGCCAATGATTTTCGCAAAATTCAGCAAATCAATGAGCGCATTCGCCTTTTGAGGACCTTGCTAAAGACTGATGATTCAGGTCAGATTTTGCGTGAGAGTGAGTTTAATCAGGCACTCTTACAGGTGGCCGGTTTTAGCAGTGTCGATAGCTTTTTAAACAAACGCGAAGTTGAAATTGTCATGATTGAGCCCCCTATCAATTTAGAAGGAGATCCCTTTGCGGGTCTCTATCGTCAAGACCGGATCCGAATTTTAAAAGATTATGTTGCGCTGGGATATGAAACCGGTACCAAAGTTTTAAAAGACTATCAGAATCGTTTGGCTGCCTCTGCAAATAGCGTTTAAATGCTGCGTCGTCATGGATTGACCTTGGGGGTGAGTACCCGGCGCTCTCCCGATTTTATCCGGCGTTATGCTCAGCATTTATTGCAGACAGTGGGTGTGTCTCGGGTTCAACTGCTTTTTTTTTACAACCCTGGTCGAGTGTCTCTTGCTGAGGTATATAACCAATTTTTGGTTCAAGCACGTTTTCAAATAGTCTGTCTTTTGCATGACGATCTGGTTTTTTCCCGCAACCGAGGTTGGGGCAGACAAGTGATTCGCCATTTTCAACACAACCCTGAATTTGCAATTTTGGGGGTGGCAGGCTCTCTTGGGCTGGAAGAACATGCTGTGGCTTGGGCTCCCCCTCAAAATATGCTGGGTCATCTTTGGCACCAAGATCCGGTTACAAATCAATCCTTTCTCAGTGATTTTTCTGGTCGTTTGGGCACATACTTACTTGAATCTGTGACTTTGGATGGCTTGTTTTTGGCTTTGCATCAAGAGCGAACCGATGTCCGCTTTAATCCGCAATTGTCGGGCTTCCATTTTTATGATGTTCAGTTGACATTGGATAATTGGCTTTCTCATCAAAGGGGGCCAAAGCCCCGGAAAAACGGCGTGATGACCGATATCAAGCTAAAACATTTGTCAACTGGAACTGTAGATCGAGAATTTGATCACTATCGCCAATTAACGATCCAAAAATACCAAAAACACCTCCCTTTGCAACCCTCTTTTTCTTTGTTGAAATTTCCCCTTTTAGAAAAAATGCAATTGGGGCAAAAAAAACTCGCGATTATTTTATTGCATTTGGCACCAGATCTAGCTTTGGAGCCATGTCTGAAATTGTTGTCGGGTTTAAACAACCCAACGGTCTCTGTTTTTTACGCTGGTACAGCGCTTGGGCCGGGAGATGGATGCGTTCCATTGGGGACTGTCTCTTGGCATCCCATGCCTTTTCGTTTGCGTGATTTTTCGCTGGGCTCTGCGCTCACTCAAGTTTTGCCTTTTGTCCAGTTGGAACAATTTGAGTGGGTATTGGTTTGGGATTCCCGGATTTTGCCACAAGCAGGAGCTTTAGAAAGTTTGCTTGATTTTGCCCGAAGAGACACTTCTTTGCCTTTGGGAACTCTGGGACTGCGTTTGCACTATTCTGATCACAGGGTCTATTTTTCTGGTCTGGACATCTTGAGAGATGGCAGTGGATCTGTCCACTGTTTATACCACGGTATTCATACGGCATATAGACATGCTATTGCCCCTAAACCAACACCTTACAATTATTT
The DNA here is from genome assembly GCA_018780035.1 of Candidatus Sericytochromatia bacterium. Classification (GTDB taxonomy): domain Bacteria; phylum Cyanobacteriota; class Sericytochromatia; order UBA7694; family UBA7694. The sequence continues at coordinate 177,125 of JADMKE010000016.1, read as the reverse complement.
GGGCTTTTCATTGATGTCGGCTCAGCATTTAAAAGATCCAGGGAACCTGTCTCCCAGACAAACCTGGATCCCCGGTTTGGAATTCAATTTAAATTGCCTAAAAATGGGTTATTTTAATTATTTGCTGGGTCATCTTGTTGGTATTTACCGAGAGTCAGTCTTGGATCTCTCTGTTTCAGCTTTACAATTGGAACGAGAGCACTGCGATTTTCAGGATTATTTTTTGAATTGGTTGTCTACGGAGGGAAATAGCTCTGCAATTCAGGCCTGGGTTCGTCAGGCTTCTGTTAGGCAATCTGTTAGACATAAAAGGCAGTGAAAAAAACAGTCAAACCCATCGTAAAATCGGGGTTAATTATGCTACACTGATCAACATTGTGATTTTCTATATGATTTTCCAGACGTGAAACCGCATGATGTGAACCGCATTGTGAAACGCATCTGGAAATAGACTGAATTAGATTAAAATATTAAGCTAAGATAAGTATTAAGCTGAGATAAGACTATGAAAAAAGATATTCACCCAAATTACAGACCCGTCGTCTTTAAAGATATTTCTTGTGATTTTACCGTTTTGACCCGTTCTGCGGTGAAAACCAATGATACGATCGTTTGGGAAGATGGCAATGAATACCCCCTTGTAAAAGTGGAAATTTCCAGTGCCTCACACCCATTTTTTACTGGTACCCAAAAAATTATGGATACCGAAGGTCGTGTTGAGCGCTTCCGTAAGAAATACGCCACCGCCCGTAAAAAAGGTGAAGACGAAGAGTAAATCTTATTTTGAAAAAGCCCCGGAGTTATTTCTCCGGGGCTTTTTTTATTGCTTCATTTTGGCAAAAACTTCGTTACACATTTCCCGAATTAAATTTTCTTTGTCTTGGCGTTTATTCAATTGCCGAGCCACAACTCTGTGGCTTAAGATGTAAGGTGCCAAGAATTTGACATCATCTGGAATGACAAAATGACGGCCTTCAATGAAAGCCAAAGCTTGAGTAGCCCTTAAAAAGGCCACCGATGCGCGCGTGCTTGCTCCCATGCTTAAGCGACTGTCTTTGCGGGTTTGATGAATCAAGCCGAGGATCAGATGTTCAATTTCGTCACTGACATCAATTTGCTGGGTCTCTTGTTGTAATTTTTGACTGTCAGCTGCACTCAAAACAGGTTTGAGTTTTTCATGTAAAGAAGTGGTTTGAGATGCTTTGCTGTTGAGGCGATGAAGTCTTAAAATTTGAAGCTCTTGTTCAAAGTCGGGGTATCCCATCGAAAGCGAAAACATAAAACGATCCAGTTGCGATTCAGGCAGTGGAAAGGTGCCATAAGATTCAAGTGGGTTTTGAGTCGCAATTACAAAGAAGGGCTTTTCTAATAGATAGGTTTTGCCATCAATGGTGACTTGTTGCTCTTCCATGACTTCCAGCAAGCTGGATTGGCTGCGGGGGGTGGCGCGGTTGATTTCATCGGCCAAAATAATATGTGAAAAGACAGGGCCCGGCATAAATTCAAATTCACCGGTTTTCATATTGTAAATGGAGTTGCCTGTAATATCTGCAGGCATAATATCTGATGTGAATTGAATGCGTTTAAAATTGCCCGCAAATGAATTTGCGAGAGATTTTGCCAGCAGCGTTTTGCCGACACCGGGCATGTCTTCAAGTAGGATGTGGCCCCCAGCAATAAATGCGGTCACGGATAATTTGATCGCTTCTTCTTTGCCTAAAATGGCCTGAGAGATGTTTTGGATCAGCGCTTGGGCAAAATGGTTTGAGGCAGGCGACATAGCTGGTTTCCTTGTTGTGTTTGTTTATGCCAAAAATTAGTTTTGGAGCTGCATTGAGAAGACAAAAGCCGGTTTAATTTTAAACCGGCTTTTTGAAATAAACTCACTTAATCGTCACTGCTGCCCATGATGCCCAGAATACGCAGAATATGTGTAAACATTCCGATAAAATTCAGATAGAGCATAATGGCTGCCATGATATAGTCTGCATCACTCAGTTGGCCTTTGATTAAAGACATATCATAGAGCACAAAGCCTGAAAAAATCACCACACCAAAACAGGAAATGATCAAGGAAAAGGTTGAACCGCCAATAAAGACATTGACAATCATGGCAATAATCAAGCCAATACAGGCGGCCACTAAAAAACCACCCCAACCACTGAAATCACGTTTTGTGATCAGGGAATAGGCCATCAAGGCACCAAAAGTAATGCCTGTAACTGCCAGGGCTTGAGCAATTAACATCGGGCCCGATCTCAAATTGGCCCACTGCAAGAGCGGGATCAAGGTCAATCCGCTGAGTCCGGTCAACAAAAAATAGAGGCCAATATTCAGACTGCCCAGCTCTTTGCGCTGCCAAATACCTGCAGTAAATACCAGGATTAACTCACCAATCATCGCCGCAATTAACATCCCAAACGGCAAATCTCGTCCGAGATAAGCTGCTGTTGCTGTCATTAAAAGGCCAAAACCAAACAAAGGCAAAACGCGGGTATCAAAAACCCGTTGGCTCATACCGGCTTGCCAGCCGACATCCATATAAGTGGGAGAAGAATACTGTTGATCGTTTCTCATCTGTACTTCCTTTCGGAGCAGCGTCATTACTTTTAATTTAACACGTCCTGTCTGGTTAGACGCAATAAAATCAATGTGTGCCTTTTGTCGGTTGATTTCAGCAAGGTGCAGGTATGTTTTGTCACATCCTTCTGAGGCAAGTCTTGGTACCATGTGAGGGTATTCGCTTGTCTATAATTATTGAAAAACTGAAGGTATCTCAGAGCTATGTGGGACAAAATCAAATCCTTGTTTACCATCCAGGAAGAGGATGAGTATGTCGAGGCGATTGACGTTCCTGTGCGTGGAGAAGATGGCAGTCACAATATTATTTCTCTTCACCCCAAAGCCGAAGTGAGTCACGAAGTTGTCGTGATGCATCCCAAATCGTTTAATGAAACCTTGGCTGCAGTGAGTTTTCTTAAATTACGCAGTACTGTGGTGATTAATGTGACTAAAATGAGCGAAAATGAGTCCCAACGCTTTGTCGATTTTATCTCGGGCTCTGCTTATGCCTTGGATGGTTATCAAGAGCGTGTGGGTGAGGGTATCTTTGTTTTGACACCCAGTCACATTGGCATTCGCTCTCGCAATGCTTTGAGCACGGCCGATGGTTTAGCCGCGCGCGGCTAAACACGATTTGAATGAACATCAACCGCCCAAGCGCAGCTTCCTTGCCTCGCCTCAATGGGTGGTTTATTTATGCTTCTTTTCATGCTGCGCTTGCGACGTTTATTTTTGGCATCTTGGTCATGATCTTTACCCTTTTTAGGGGGCCACTTAAATGGTCTGAGTGGGCTTCTGTTTGTTGGGCCCGTTGGATTTTATGGGCTTCGGCTATGGAGGTTAAGCTCTATGGGATGGAAAATTTACCAGCTACTCCTGCTGTTTTGGTGGGAAATCACCAAGGCATGTTTGATATTTTGGTTTTGATGAAATATTTGCCTCGCCCCCCGGTTTTTGTTGCTAAACAAGAACTGTTTCGAATTCCTGTTTTGGGGCCTGGTATGCGGGCCTTTGGCCATATTTCTGTTGACCGCAAGAACAGTGAGAAAGCCATTGCCAGTATTCAGACCGGAACAGAGCAATTGTTAAAGCACCAGCAACAGGTGATTTTTTTTCCAGAAGGGACACGTACCCGCGATGGTAAAATGCTTCCTTTTAAAAAAGGGGCTTTTGTCTTTGCTTTGGAATCGGGTCTGCCGATTGTTCCCTTTTGTGTGCGGGGCAGTTATGAGGCCCTGCCCCCTGGTGTGAAAGTGGTCAGACCCGGTTTAATTGAGGTGGCTTTTTTGGCTCCACTTGACCCGGCGACTTACCCTTCTTTTGCCAATAAAGAAGAGCTGATTGAACATGTTTATACTTTAATTGAAAACCAATTGGTAGATATGGAAAAGGATTTCTCAGGGCGAGAATAGCTATTCAAAAAATAGCAAAGCCGCCGAAGAACTTTAACTTCGGCGGCTTTGGCTTATTTTAGACGCTTAATTTTTCGGCCAATTTGCCAATCAAATCGCTAATCGGGATCCGCTCTTGGTTCATGCTGTCGCGCTCGCGAATGGTCACGGCTTGATCTTCGAGACTGTCAAAATCCAAAGTGACGCAATAAGGCGTGCCGATTTCATCCTGGCGGCGGTAGCGTTTACCAATACTTTGAGTGGTATCAAAATCGCAGACAAAGAGTGTTTGCAGCTTTTGGTAAAGTTTATAGGCTTCGTCATTGAGCTTTTTAGACAGTGGCAAAATAGCGACCTGAACCGGTGCAATTCGGGGATGCAGGCGCAGTACCGCACGGGCCTCACCGTTGACTTCCTCTTCTTGATAGGCATCGCAGAGAATTGCCAATAAGAGCCGATCCACACCCAGTGCGGGCTCTACTACGTGGGGTAAAAATTTCTGGTTGGTGCTCAGATCTTGATAATGCAGATCCTGGCCAGAATGTTCTTCGTGTTTGCCCAGGTCGTAATCACCCCGGTGGGCAACACCCCAGAGTTCTCCCCAGCCAAAGGGAAATTTATACTCGATATCTGAGGTCGCTTTTGAATAATGGGAAAGTTCTTCTGGATCATGGGCCCGCAAACGCAGATTTTCAGGGCGAATCCCCAGATCTTGCAGCCAATTCATGCAAAAATTGCACCAGTATTCATATTGGTTCAGAGAGTCGTCAGGATGGCAAAAATACTCCATTTCCATCTGTTCAAACTCGCGCGTGCGAAAAATGAAATTACCTGGCGTAATTTCATTGCGGAAAGATTTGCCAATCTGGCCAATCCCAAACGGCAGTTTGGGGCGGGCGGTATTCATAATATTGCGGAAATTAATAAAAATACCCTGGGCAGTTTCGGGCCGGAGATAAATGCGAGCCGCTGAATCGGCTACCACCCCTTGATGGGTTTCAAACATCAGGTTAAATTGGCGCATTTCGGTAAAGTCGTTGGCAGCACACTCTGGACAAGGGATCTTATTTTCGCTGATATAACTTTCCATTTTTTCTTTGCTCCAGCCACCAGCCTGGGTTTCCATATCCCCTTGAGCAACCAAATACTCTTCGATCAATTTATCTGAACGAAAGCGGGCCTTACATTTGCGGCAGTCCATCAGAAAATCGTTAAAATTACCGACATGGCCAGAGGCTTCCCAGACTTTGGGGTTGAGCAAGATGGCGGAATCCAGACCCAAGACGTCTTCGCGGTTTTGGACAAAGCTTTTCCACCAATGCTGTTTGATCCGGTTTTTTAACTCCACTCCGACAGGGCCATAATCCCAGGTATTGGCGAGCCCCCCATAAATTTCTGAGCCCTGGAAAATAAAGCCCCGGCGCTTACACAGCGAAATCAGCTCTTTCATGACAATAACGAATCCCTTCTGGACAAATTTCTTGATAGGTGCAGCGTTCGCACCAGCTTCCCTGTTGCCAGGAATGTGGGTTTGGTATAAAAGCATACTCTTTTGGGTTGAGCTGGGCAATGTGTTTGCTGAATTCTTCTTCGTGCTTTTCCAGCTCTGTGGGCTGAAAGAGGACTTTTTGAGTGCGACCGTCTTTTAAATAGATACATTGGGTTTGAATTGGCAGATCTGCACTGATATTTAAAGCGCTACGTAAGCGGTGACAGCACCAAGCGTACCATTCCATTTGCCAACTGTCTGTGAGTGAGTGTGAGCCCGTTTTCCAGTCAATAATTAAAAGAGAATCAGGCAGATAAACCAATAAATCAAAACGTCCATGAATGCCCCATGACATTCCCTTTGTCTTAAACTGAAAAAAATAACTCCACTCACTGTGAGAGGGATACTCTCGAAAAGGGAGCATGCCATTCAAATAGTTTTGCCAGAGTTCAACCAAATCGGGGGGGGGCTGAATACTTTGGCCCAGGCTTTCTTGGGTGATGAGTGTGTGGAGTAATTCCCCCCGTTCTTGCTCTGCTTGATGCTGATAATCTGGCAGCATATGTAAATGTTTATAGGCGTACAGCTGCGGGCAGCAAAGCCAATCCCGCAGCTGATGAAAAGAAAGGAGGGAGGTCGTCACTAAAACTGGAGGTACATGCCCACAATGGCGCTGTTCAACCAGCTCATACCAGGGGCAGGAATGCCTGTGCCAGCAGGAGAGACACCCAATTGCAGATCCAGTCCAAAATTACCCAGCAAGCGCAGACCAGCTTCTCCGTAGATCATCGAGCTGATTCCGCCTGCACGGCCACCTACACCGAAATAACCCATTCCCACTTGTTTTTGCAAGCCGAGAGTGAGGCCTGGTGTGCGACCATTGTTGACAAATTCAAACATACCCTTGAGGGAGAGCCCTTGAAATTGGGGCAATAATTCATCAAAGCTATAACTGCCATTTAACAAGAGTGCCAGGGGAACAGTGGCATTATAATTGACGGATTTGGCCTGATCATCTTGAAAGCTGAGTGAAGGCTGGGGTTGGCCCGAGGTGCCATTGGCCATCTTTGCTTCAAAGGGGCGTTCGGTGCCCTGCCACAGCACCAAGGGGTTTTGCAGGCTCAAATTAAGGCGCAGATTGCGATAGAGAATTGCATTGATACCTAAATCCAAACCAAAGCCTGCCCCGCCTGGAGTTGTAATACTGCCCTTGAGGGAAACTTGCTGCAATTCAGTGCTGAGGGTCTGTTGGATATTGTTGACGTTTTGCAATGCTGAATTGATGCTCTGTTGGGTTGTTTGCAGGGTTTGATTGGCACTTGTCACAGAATTCAGTAGAGGTTGAACCTGAGTGGCAATCGCAGCAATATTGTTGCTACTTAAATTTTGGTTGGCGGTATCCAATTGGGTTTTGACGGATTCTGCTTCTGTTATCAATTTATTGACATCTGTCGCAGCTGTATTCAGGCTGTTTAAGGTGGTTTGAATGCCATCTAAGTTTTGCAGCCCCTTAAATTCGGTGACTTTGATTTGGCCCATGACAGAGGAATCGCTGTTGAGTCCCAAACTGCGAAAAGGCACGTTAAAAGGCATCAAAAACAATTTGAGATTGGTGCCCACGGAGATTTTGACATCAGGTGTATCATAGACCGGATAGGCCCCTGAGAGTGATACTGTCACGTGCAAGTCGTTGGCACTGTCGAAACTGATTCCTCCAGACGAAGCGCCTTTCAGAGCGTTTAAAAGCCCTTGGGCGGTCGCTGTGCTGTCTGTGACTGCTTTGGTCAAACTGCGGGCGGGTGTCAGCAATTGATCTACATTGCCAGAAACCTGTGTTGCGAGACTGGTGACTGTGTTGAGTTGCTGCAAAGAGGGGCTTTGCAGCAATTGATTGCCTTCGCTCACCAATTGGGTAATGTTTCCAGTTAATTGGGCTGTTTGTGTGGTCAATTGATTTGCATTGGTGGTGAGACCTGCAACGGTACTCGCTGTTGTGAGCAAGCCAGGCAAGCTATCGCTGAGGGTGGTCAGGCTATTGCTAAACTCTTGGGAAAACTGGGCATTGACGTAACCACGTGTTTCTGCGCCAATATGTAAACCCAAACTCAGGGGGCGATTGGCAATTTGCAAGCCAGGAAATGGAGATCCTGCAAAACTGACCAAAGCAACCTCTGTTTCATAATCCAAGCGCGCTCCTGAGCGAAAGGGAGCCAAAGCATTTGCAAGCTGATTTTTGGTGCTGGTGGCAGTTTCATTGCTGGTGGTTTCGCCTTTGAGCAGGGCATTGGTTAAGCTGCTCAAAGAGCTGCCAAGCGAGGTAAAGTCTTGAATGGATTTATCGACAGGAACTGTGCTGCCAATATCTATACGCAGAGAAGGCAATCTGAAACGCCCCCAACCAAAATTAGCGGTTGCCGCAGGGTTTGGGTCAATAAACCGAAATGTAGATTCTGGTGCTACCTGTTGTGCTGATTGCTTGGAAGCTGTTTCTGCCCAAACGGGAACAGAAATGAGGAGAGAAGAGCTGAGGGCAATGCCGGTAAAGAACAGTGAGCGTTTCATGAATCGATTTTCCTTTTGCTTAGCTATGAAATGATAAATTATAGCATTCTATGTACAGAAACCAAGAAGAGCCTCTTTTAACCTGTATTGCGCAATCCTTCTGATATACCCATGATGCTCAAATTGAGTGCCTGTTGTAACGGTATGTAAGCGGGGTCTGATGGGGACAGGGTTTTTAAGCGTTTTAAGCTTTCTATTTGGATTTGGTTGAGGGGATCGACATACGGGTTGCGTAAGGCAATTGATTTTTTGAGTACAGGCGCGTTCTCCAATAATTCTGTTTGTCCGGTGATCTGCAAAACAGCCTGACATGTTTTGAGGTATTCTTTTTCGAGCAAAGGCCAAATCTGCTCTCGCCAGGCAGCATTTTCGACCATTTGTGTATACCGCTCTGCGATTCCTAAATCTGCTTTGGAGAGGGTCATTTGTAAATTGTCGATAAAGACTTTAAAAAAAGGCCATCCGTGGTAAATGCTTTGGAGCTCAGACAGATTCTTGGGCGTTTGTAAATAGGGGGCAAAAGCACTTCCAACGCCATACCATGCGGGCATGACACACCTTGATTGCATCCAGGCAAAGACCCAGGGAATGGCTCTGAGGTCTTCCAAACCTTGGGTTTCTTTGCGTCGAGATGGACGGGATCCAATATTTAAATGACTGATCGCATCCAGGGGAGTGGCGTGTTTAAAAAAATCAATAAAATGTGGGTGTTCAACCAATTGACGGTAGTGATGATAACTCATTGCGGCCAGATTTTCTAGCAAGCTTGGGTTTTCAATCGGGTGGGCTGTTGGCTGAGCACTCTCTAAGAGGGTTTCGAGCACCGAAGAAATCAGCACAGATAAATTGCGATGGGCCATGTCAGGAAAGAGATATTTCCAAGACAGGACTTCCCCCTGTTCGGTAATCCGAATATCTCCCAAAAGGGTTTCCGGCGGTTGTGCCAAAATGGCGTGATGTGAAGGGCCCCCTCCTCTGCTGATCGTCCCTCCCCGACCATGAAAGAAGCGCAAATGCACCTGATGTGCCTGGGCACTTTTGGCTAATTTTTGTTGGGTTTGGTAGAGTTGCCAGGTTGCCGCTAAAATACCTGCTTCTTTGGCGCTGTCTGAATAGCCCAACATAATTTCTTGGGTATTGTTTTTGTGTTTGAGCACAGATCGGTAAAGCGGGTTTTGGTAAAGCGTTTCCATGACTGCAGGTGCCCGTTTCAAATCTTGGACGGTTTCAAAAAGCGGAACAATATTTAGGTCGCAATTCGTTTTATCACCTGTCAATTCAGCCATCCCGGTTTCTTTTAACAATAAGAGCAGGCCCAAGACATCAGATACCTGTTCACAGGTACTGATAATATAATTTTCAATCGCTCTGGGCCCCATATTTTGCTGAGTTTCCCGGATGGTATCTAAGGTTTCAATCAGCTCTTGGGTCTGTTCAGAAAGTGCCTGAAAAGGGGATAGCATGGGACGCGGATTGCTCAGCTCTTCAAGCAAAATCTGCTGTTTTTCATTTTCTGGCAAAGCCAGATAATCCACTTTAATTTGATTGTTTTTGAAAATTTCAGCCAGTGCTTGATTTTGAATCGTGGCATTTTGACGGATGTCGAGGGTCGCCAAACAAAAGTTGTAGGTTTCGATCTGGCAAATCAGATCTTTAATCGGTTGGCAAACAGAGATACCTTGATGGGTTTCCAAGCTGCTGTGAATGATTTTCAACTCCTGCTTTAACTCTTCCGCATGTTGGTAGTATAAGAACTGTGAAAAATGTCTCTTTTTTTCTCGGTTTTGTAAACGGGTGTTGTTCAGTTTATGCAAGATCAATCCCAGTTTTTGTCTGTAAAGCTCTTGGGGGTAAATCTCGCAAAGAGTTTTGTAGGCTTCGGGAAAGTGCTCTTGATCGGAAAGTAAACTTTCCAATAATTCTGGGCTGACGCCCTGGTAAATCAGAGACAGACTTAAATGATCTTGTAGGTTTTTAAGCGCTTGTTCGTATTTGAGTAAGACATATTCTTTTTGCTGGCGCAGGATGGTCCGGGTTACTTCTGCTGTGACAAAAGGATGGCCGTCCCTATCTCCACCGATCCAGGAACCAAAGCGAAGTAAGCTGGGAATGGGAATATTTATTCTTGCCTGTGCCAATAAATAACTCAGATCATTGTACAGTTCTGGAATGATCTTCCAAAGTGCATGATCAAAATAGAGAAACAGGTTTTCGGCTTCGTCGGCCACTGAGACTTTTTGCACGGGAAAAGGATGACTTTGCCAAAGCAAGGTGATCTCATGTTCCAACTCAAGCGCCAATTTCTCTTGTTCGCGTTGGGAGTGAGATAAATCCCTTCGCAGCAGAATATCTATGATACGTTTGTGTTTATTGGTGAGAGTCTGGCGCATAATATGGGTGGGGTGAGCAGTCATAACAGGCATGATATTGACCTGTTTGAGTTTCTCAGAAAGCGTTTCCGGCGATAGATTTAGCTGGATGATTTTCTCGCATATATACTCCAGGGAGTATTTAATGATTTCTTCTTGGTTTTGATAATCTTGTTTGCGGCGGATGCGGTGTCGCTGCTCTGCCAGATTGACCAATTGAAAATAAATCCCAAAGGCTTTACTAAGATGAACCAATGTTTCTGGGGATTGTAAACCGATTAATTGCTCTATTTGAGAATAGATACCCACATTATTTTCGAGACGGGCCCGCTTACATAGTTCTCGAATTTCTTCTTCCAGCTCAAAAAATGTTTGATTTACCTGGGCATTTAAGACTTTTCCCAAGATGTCTCCCAGTTTGCGAATATCTGATCTTAAAGGTGCATTGGGATCGGTTGGGGATTGGGGAGGCATTTTTTTTTCCTAGGGCCTGATTTTTAGTTATTATATCAGTTATCCTTTTTCAGCCCTGCGCTGGTCTTTAACGTGTCCAAGGGGTGATTATGTTACAATGGCAATGTTTGACCTAGACATGGTATCAGCATCTTATCTGCATATATATCTGCATATTTTGGGAAGGATAATACGTTCATCCACTTATGGCACAGCAATCCGGAAACGCCGACACAATCACCGATAATAAACTGGATACATTTTTTGAAGAGTTGCAATTATTGCAATCCAAAGGTTCTAAAAAAATCGCTTTGATTGGCAGCCGCCACATTTCTCTGGCACATCAACAATTGATTGAAACCCTCGCCTATGCTTTGGCTTTAGAGGGCAATGAGGTGATTACGAGTGGTGCGTCTGGTACCAATTTTGCGGTGATCAAAGGTGTTCAACGTGCCAATCCCGATAATCTCATCGTCATTCTTCCGCAAACAATTGAGCAACAGCCTGACGAAAGTCGAGAACAGCTTTTAACTTTAAGTACGGTCATTGAGTATCCCGAAAGAACGAATATGACTTTGGCTCAGGCCAGTGAACTTTGTTATACCGAAATTATTGGTAAATGTCAGCAATTGGTTATTTTTCTGTATCACACCAGCATGACCCTCAAACAAACCATTCAATTTGCCCATGAGCAGCACAAAATCGTGACTGCTTTTTATTTGGATTAACTGGCCACAAATGTCTTTGTTGCGCTGGTTGGGTCTTGCTCTGGTGGGGGTTTTATTGGCATTGCTGAGTGCTGGTTGGTTTTTTAATCAAGAGTTGGCTCCCGTCGGGACTTCTGACAAATCTGTTTTATATCGTATCCAAATGGGAACGACATTTGGTCAAGTCACCCAAGATTTGGGAGAGAAAAAACTGATTCGCAATCCTGATATTTTTAAGCTTTATGTCAAGCTCAGTGGCTTGCAAAGTAAGATTCAGTCAGGATATTACCGACTTTCCCCCCAGATGTCTTCGGTAGATATTGTCAACAAAATCACCCAAGGCCTGACTGAAAAGATTCCTTATACCATTCCCGAGGGCTATCGTATCAATCAGGCTTCCCGCCGTTTAAATGAATATCTGCTCTCTCCTGAGCGCTATATTGAAATTGCGCAGAAACCTGATCCGGGTTTGTTTCAAAAGTACCCTTTTCTAAAACCCGGCAAATCCTTAGAGGGCTTTCTTTACCCGGACACCTATTTTTTACAAGGGGTCGAAAAGGATTTGATTGAAGCCCAGCTTAAGCGTTTTCAAGAGGTCATTTTGCCTCTTTGGGAGAAACGTCCCCCTGAGCATAAGTTAGATCTGCATCAAACCATTACTTTGGCCTCAGTTGTTGAGCTTGAAGGGCTCTTAGATCGTGAGCTTCCGGTGATTGCGGGTGTGTTTCTGAAGCGTCTCTCGATTGGTATGAAACTGGAATCGGATCCCACTACGGAGTATGCTTTGGGGTGGCACCAAGGACCCAAAGGCTTATCGCTCAAAGACATTCGCGTCGATTCCCCTTATAATACCTATCGGTATGGGGGTTTGCCTCCTGGTCCAATTGGCAATCCGGGGAGCGCTGCGATAAAAGCGGTCTTGTATCCCGAAAAGACAGCCTATTTGTATTTTGTTGCCCGTGGAGATGGCTCTCATGCTTTTTCAAAGAGCTACTCCGAGCATTTATCTGCTGTGCGGCGGATTTATTTTGGAAAATCATGAAAGAGGGCTGGAATTGATTTATGGGTGAAGTCAAATTAACCAATATTGTTAAACGCTACGGGACAGTGGAGATCATTAAATCTCTTTCTTTGCACATCCGAGATGGTGAGTTTTTGGTTTTGGTCGGTGGCAGTGGCTGCGGAAAATCCACAACTTTGCGTCTGATTGCAGGTTTAGAAACCGCCAATGAGGGCACGATTACGATTGGTGATCGTGATGTGACGAATATTCCTCCCAAAGATCGTGATATTGCCATGGTATTTCAGAATTATGCGCTCTACCCGCATATGACCGTCTATGACAATATCGCCTTTGGCTTAAAGCTGCGAAAATATTCAAAGTCTGAGATTGAGAAAAAAGTCCAAGAAGCCGCAGATATGTTGGATATCAAACCCTATTTGCAACGCAAACCGAAAGAGTTGTCGGGTGGACAACGTCAACGTGTCGCCTTAGGCCGGGCCTTGGTGCGTGATTCTCAGGTCTTTTTAATGGATGAGCCGCTTTCCAACCTGGATGCCAAGTTGCGCATGCAAACACGCACAGAGATCAAACGCCTACAGCAAAAATTGGGGATTACCACGGTCTATGTCACCCACGACCAAATCGAGGCCATGACTATGGGTGATCGGATTGCCGTGATGAAAGGGGGAATTATTCAGCAATTGGCCACACCTGCTATTGCCTACGAATTTCCCACCAATCTCTTTGTGGCCGGTTTTATTGGCAGTCCCTCGATGAATTTTTTACAAGTCAAAGTCTCTGACCTTGACAGTACCTCTGTCAAGGTTGAGGCCCCTGGTTTGAGTTTAAATCTAAAGCGAACAGATGCCAGTTCTGAAATTGATGCTTTTAAAGGCAAAGAAATGACCTTTGGGATTCGGCCTGAATTTTTGGCTTTAACAGATGTGGATACTTCCATTCCTGAGTGGCAATCGGTTCAAGCTTGGGTCGATGTGGTTGAGCCTTCTGGTTCACGTACATTTATTCATCTGTCTGTGGGCGATAAACATAAATTGGTGGCCGAAGTGGACACCATTAAAGTTCTTCATATTACTTCGGGGACAGAAATTCCTGTTTGGCTGGATACCCGACATGTCCACCTTTTTGATCCTGTCAGTGAAAAGCGTATTTTAAGTACGGCCAAACATCCATGATTGAAACCAAGGGACTGATCAAAACTTACCGCAAACGTCGGGTCGTCAATAATGTCAATATCCGAGTGGGCAGGGGAGAGGTTGTCGGTCTTTTGGGCCCCAATGGAGCTGGTAAAACGACTACTTTTTATATGGTTGTGGGGTTGGTTTCTCCCGAAAAAGGCAATGTCTTTTTTGATGGGAAACGCATTTCTAAATTACCCATGCACAAACGGGCCCGTTTGGGCATCAGCTATTTGCCTCAGGAAGCGTCTGTTTTTCGCAAACTGTCAGTTGAAGACAATATCAAGGCAATCTGGCAATTGTTAAAGGTTCCCCGCGCTGAACAAAAGGTGCGTTTGGATGAACTTTTAGAAGAGTTCAATTTGCAGCATGTGCGCAAATCAAAAGGCCATCAATTGTCTGGTGGTGAGCGCAGGCGGGTTGAGATTGCGCGAGCTGTTGCCACCAATCCCTCTTTTTTGTTGTTGGATGAACCTTTTAGCGGTATTGATCCAATTGCTGTGGCAGGGATTAAAGAAATGATTGTCCATTTACAAAAGCGGACAATTGGCATCTTAATCACCGATCATAATGTCCAGGAGACGCTTGGAATTACAGACTGGGCCTATATTTTGACCCGTGGTAATGTCATTGTAAGTGGGCCCTCTGAAGAGGTTGCGCAAAATCCTTTGGCCAGAAGGTATTATTTGGGCAGTGAGTTTAAGTTCCAACGCTACCGTTCTAAAATGCGTTTTCCTTTTACGGACGAAGAAATCATGCGCAGAAAAGAAGAAAGTATTGCCGATCTGAGCCAAGTCAATTTTGATGACCTGGATGCCGATTTGTACGAGTCTCCCGCTGTTTAGCCGCTCTTCTTTTTTGGTTCAACGCTATATCCTGCTTGAGTTTTTCAGCCCTTTTCTCTTTTCTGTGGTGATGATGGGCTGTATTTTAACCACAGGTTTTGTGCTCTTCAATTTGTTGGAGCAAAGTGTTCAGTTTCAAATCCCCTTCACTCTGGCTTTGCAAATATTTTTGGCGCGCATTCCTGAAATGCTTTTTTATACACTTCCCATGGCCTCTTTACTCGGAAGTATGCTGGCTTTTTCTCGTTTGTCTGGAGATGGTGAACTCCTTTCTTTGAGAATGATGGGTTGGAGTTTTTATCAACTCTTAATGCCCCTGATGTTGGGCGGTTGCCTGTTGGCTTTGCTTGCTATCATCTTGAATGAAACCCTTTTGCCAGCATCGGCTTATTCGGCCCGTCAATTATTGCATTATGCCCAAACCCGTCAGCCTGAAATTCCCGTCTTACAATCCCATCTTGTATTTCGGCAAATCGAATCAGGACAGTTAAAGTATCTTTTATACGCCAAACAAGCAGACAAAAAGTATCTCTATGATCTTGTTTTACAGATCTTTGAACCAGAAAATTCAGTCAGTTTGCTTCAATCCAAACGTGCTTCACTTCAGGATGGTCAGTGGACGTTTTATTCGGGAAAAATTTTCAAGTCAAGTTCTGATGGGCGTTTTCAGTCTGTTGATTTTTTGAAGTTTCAATATCCATTGCAATTGTCCACTCAAAAAATAATGCAGGAAAGTCGACTTCCGCTGGAAATGAGTTTGTCTGAGTTGCACCAATATATTCAAGATTTAGAAGCCAGTGGACAAAATGTGTCCGCTTTAAAAGTGCGCTGGCATCAAAAAATAGCTCTGCCCATGACCACCCTTATTTTCATTATTTTGGGTGCAGCTATGGGTGCTCGCACCTTGAGTAGTCGTTTACAGGGATTTGGTTTTAGCTTACTTTTGATTTTTGTCTACTATTTGTTCTTTGCACTTGGAACAGCCATGGGAGACTCTGGACGTGTGTCTGCTTGGTTTGCCGCTTGGATGGCAGATGGTCTGACCGCTTTAAGCGCATCTTTCTTGGCTTGGAAACGCAACCAATGGGGTTAATGAAAGAAAATATTGAGGAGCAAAAAGGCTCCTCCCCCCAAAATAAAAGACAGAGGAAATGTGAGCACCCAGGCCCAAACAATACTGCCAACAATTCCCCAACGGACTGCTGAAAAACGTTTGGAGGCACCCACTCCCATGATTGAGCTGGAAATAACATGGGTGGTACTGACAGGCATACCCATATGAGAAGCCGTCATGATCATAATTGCAGCCGAGGTTTCGGCAGCAAAGCCATGAATCGGTTGGAGTTTGATCATTTTACTGCCCATGGTGTGAATGATTTTCCAGCCGCCAGCGAGAGTGCCCATGCCCATGGCCAAGGCACAAGACAGAACCACCCAAAATGGGATTTGAAAATCGTGATTTCCAGCGGGTGTGCCGTAATAGCTCATCAGAGCCAAGGTGATAATCCCCATCGTTTTTTGTGCATCGTTCGATCCATGGCTGAGGGCCATAAAGCCTGCTGAAACCAGCTGTAATTTTGAAAACCAACGATTGACAAACCCTGGCTTGGCTTTTACAAGCATCCAATAGAGTGAAGTCATGACCAAAAAACCGACGACGAGACCCAGTGTCGGTGAGACAATCATCGGTATAAACACCTTTTGCATTAGCCCTTGCATATTCAGAGCACTTAGCCCACTATAAGCAGCTGCAGAACCGCAGAGAGCGCCGATCAAGGCGTGAGACGAACTGGAGGGAATGCCAAAATACCAGGTGATCAGGTTCCAAATAATGGCACCGATCAAAGCAGCTAAAACGGTTACTTGTGTAACTGAAGCGCCTGAGACCATGCCTTTTCCAATTGTTTTGGCTACTTCGACACCCAAAAATGCGCCGAACAAATTCAACGCAGCAGCCATCATGACGGCTTGGGAAGGTCTCAGAACCCGTGTCGAAACAACGGTAGCAATTGAATTCGCTGTATCGTGAAAACCATTGATATAGTCAAAAACCAAAGCAAAGATAACAACGCAAACCAATAAGACGAAGGAATCAAGCATACTTCAAAATGATCCCCATCAAAATTGAGCCAGCGCTGTGGCATTTGTCGATGGCATTTTCGAGACATTCAAAAATGTCCTTCCATTTCATCACATGCAAGGTATCTTGGGGTTCATTAAACAATTGTTTAATTGAGGAGCGATAAATTTTATCCGCCTCTTTTTCAAGCTGATTTAGCTTTTCAAGATGGGGAGTAAATCTCTCGAGCGAACTGAGATTATCCAGTCTTTCGATCAGGAAGGACAATTCATTGGTGCATTCCAAGAGAATTTGGGTCAACTCATGCACTGCGGGTTCGACGCTGTGAACATGGTACATATCAAAACGGCGAGCGGCTCCATTGATATGGGCAATAATACTGGTCAATGTTTTGGTTAAGGCATGGATATCTTCCCGATCCATGGGGGTCACAAAGGTGGAGAATAAAGTTTTGAGGAGGTCCTCAGACAGACCATCTCCATGGGAGTCCAGGCTCACAATTTTTTTGAGAGCGGCAGAGCTTTCTACCAGATCACGGGTCTGATTGGCTGTTACAATGGGATTGTCTTGATAAGTATGTAAAAAAAGCTGGAATTCTTTAGCTATTTCAACAAGACATTGTGAAAGATTGTTGAATAAGACGAAAAATTTTTTGTCTTTTGGAAATAAACTTAGTTTAATCATTTCTTTAATCTCTATTGAATCATTTCTTAAACTTTCTGAATTGCCTCCTTATTGCTGTGCATGTTAGCATACTTTCCCATAGGTGGGTATGGAATCCCTTTTCTTATCTTGTAAAGGTTTCGGCACTTGTTCTTAGCGATTCTGTCAGTCATAAAAAGGCGTTTAAAGTAGGTGTTGGTTTTGTGAGTGAAGGTTTATTTTTTGGAACAGAACGAAAGCTCAAAACATGGAATTTCACGCCATCTCAGCTGACTTTAATTGGTTTTCTTGCGCTCATTTTGGTTGGGGCTTTTTTTCTCTGGTTGCCCTTTTCTGTCACACAACCTTCTTCTAGCACGTTTTTAACCGCCTTGTTTACCTCTACTTCTGCAGTCTGTGTCACAGGGCTGAGTGTGGTCGACCCCTCCACCTATTACACCCCACTGGGTCAGGTTATTTTAATGGCCTTGATTCAATTGGGTGGATTGGGTTACATGACTCTCTACAGCCTGATGGTTTTGGCTGTCGGAAAAAGACTGTCTTTGCGTGAGCGTTTTGCCATGCAGCAGGTTTTGGATTTGCCAGGGCCCGGAGGCGTTGTGCGCTTTGTCAAACGGATTTTATTAATGACCTTATGTATAGAAGGTCTGGGTATGTGCTTTTTGGCTGGAGTCTGGGTGCCTCAAGTGGGTTGGGGCAAAGGCCTTTTCTTGGCGCTTTTTCACAGTGTCTCTGCTTTTAACAATGCGGGTTTTTCTCTCTTTAGTGATAGCTTGATGGGGTATCAATCCAATCCTTTGCTTTTGCTGACCATTGCCACTTTGGTTATTTTCGGCGGGCTGGGTTATCCGGTTCTTTCGGAACTGTGGAATCGCTTTCGAGATTCCTCTAAACCTTTGCGCTGGAAATATTTGTCTTTGCATACCCGTGTCTGCCTGATTGCGACAGGAGCGCTGTTGGTGTTGGGGACCTATGCGATTCTCTATTTAGAGCTGAATAACCCACATACATTGGGCTCCATGAGCGCTTTTGATAAGCTGCTAAATGCTTTTTTTCAATCAGTCATGCCCAGAACGGCTGGCTTTAATGCTCTGGATACGGCCAAACTCGGGCAGGCAACCTTGTTTATCACCTTGACCTTGATGTTTATCGGGACCAATCCAGGGGGAACCGGTGGGGGGGTTAAAACCACAACAATTGCTGTTGTCTTTTTTAAATCGCTTTTTTCTCTTCAAGGCCGTCAGAATCTTGTCCTGTTTCAACGAAAAATCAGTGACTCAACTGTCAATAAAGCGGTAGCAACCCTTTTATTTTCACTCGTTTGGATCAATGGTGTGACCCTACTCTTGCTGCTGACTGAGAAAAAAGAGCTATCGGTGCTGATCTTTGAAGTGGTATCCGCTTTTGCGACTGTCGGACTTTCTGTCAGTCTCACCCCGACTTTATCAGGGTTGGGACAAATCTTGATTATTTTGACCATGTATGCCGGACGTGTCGGCGTGATTACATTGGGGACGGCATTTTGGTTGCATCACCGTCAATCATTATTAAAATACCCTGAAGAAAATTTGCTTGTTAGCTAAGGAGTTTTTATGAAGCAATTTGCGGTCATCGGTCTGGGGCGATTTGGTGTGAGTGTGGCTGCCACTCTTCGTGCCCAAGGACATGAGGTTTTGGCCATCGACAACGATGAAGAAAATGTTCAAAGTGTCCAAACCGAAGAACTGGTCACCCAGGCGATTTGTTTGGATTCAACCAATATTCATGCCTTAGAGGAACTGGGCTTACAGGGCTTTGATGGTGTGATTCTTGCAATTGGAGAAGACCTACAGGCGAGTATCTTAACTGCGCTCAACCTGATGGAGTTGGGGGTTAAAAAATTAATCGCCAAAGCGACCAATGCCAATCACGGTAAAATTTTAGAACGTATGAATGTGCCTCAGGTTGTTTTCCCTGAGCGCGACATGGGCAAACGTGTGGCTCAAATGATGATGCAATCGAGTATTCTTGAAAGCTTTCAATTGGATCCCCGCTTTAGCGTGATTGAAATGAAAGCACCGGATCATGTTCTTAATCGAACCCTGGCTCAGTTAAATCTGAGGGTAAAGTTTGGTATTTCTGTTGTCGCCATTAAACATGGGGGCACAGAGCTGGCGATTATCCCTGGACCTGATCATGTGATCAGTGAAAATGATCTGCTGGTGATTATTGGTGACAATCAGGGAATTCGCCATTTTTTACAAATATAAATTTTCTAGTAGACATATTTTCCTTGGCCCTGTTTGAAGTTTAACTTTTTATTTGACAAGTTTATTATGGATTGCTTGCCATTTAGCTTCATTCTGTGTGATTCTAGATGAAAAAAAGGTAAATATAGCTTGTTTTCCTTTTTTTTGAAAATTATTTCTTTACTTGAGATTTTTTTGTCGTTTCTAATTAAAACACAATCTTCTATTTTCAGCTCATTCTCTGAAATTGTCCCCTTGTCCCCTGTCAGCTCCCCCCAATTTTTCCAGTTGACAACGGGGTGACTTATTGAGTAGACATTTTTTTCTTTTGAGATTTTGGCGAGCAGATCAGCTGTTACTGTCCACTCAGCAACTCCGTTTCCCTCTTTTAACACCAGTTTTTCCATCTTTTCCTGAGGCTTTTGCTCAGGGGGGGCGGCTGTTTGCTTTTCTGTAGAAGAGCATCCCACGAAGAGCAGACAGAGGCACAAAGCCCATTTTCTAATGTTTAGAGTATTCAATTTTTAATCCTCGAAAGGTTTCCTGGGACTGACTGATTGAATATCGCAAATGAGGCGGAACTTCAGGTGCAAACCAGTCTGCACGGGCCAACCAGTGGGGACCATCTTGGTTGCTGGTGACTTCTGCCCAAATTACTGAGTATTTGGGTAGATAGGGCCGAAGGCTTTGATACAGCGCTTGACGCAGCTCTGTCTGGGGAAGAGATTCTCTCGGGCTCTGTAGTCTGAGTTGCAATCTGAAATGGCCGGATTGATCCCATGAACTGACTTCACTTAAGATCTTCAGTTTGAGTTTTGAGCTTATTTCTGAAGATTTTAATTGGCTATGAAGTGAGCGGGGAGGTTCAATTTGATTGGTTTTTTGAGCGGCTGAAGGAAAATAAGCACAGCCTGTAAGCATGATTAAAATCAACGTGAAAGCGAATGTTTTTCTCATGCATTTATTTTACTCTGATGGTGATTGTATTTTTAAGAACACAAATTTTTTTATTCAATAGAATCGACACTGCTCATCCATTCATGGTAAAGTAAATTTCGTTGCGGGGGTATAGCTCAGCTGGTAGAGCACTTGCATGGCATGCAAGGGGTCAGCGGTTCGAATCCGCTTACCTCCACCTTATTTTTATGATGGCCTGCGCTTTTATGCGTGGGCCATTGTTTTTAGAGATCTTCAATGACCTCAATTAAGGTGCTTTGTAGTTTTTCTGGATAAAAAGGCTTGGTAATCACAGCCCGGATTCCCATTGCAATTAAATCGTGGGAATGATAAAACATGCGGTGCGGAATCATCAAAATCAAACGCGCATATATATCGTATTTCAGGAGTTCTTCGGCCAATTGAAAACCTGTTTGCTTGGACAGGCTATAGTCGATCAGGGTGACATCGGGAGTATAGGCTTTAAAAAGCGCGATCCCTTCCTCCGGGGTACACCCTTCTCCCACAATTTCCATTTGCAGTTCAACCAGGTTTTCGATTAATAATTGCCGGATAAAAGCCGAGTCTTCGATGATTAATACACGTTTCATTAGTCGTCAGGGGTTCCACTCACGACCCAACCAGCAAAAGACTCCGTAATTCTGAAGTTTTTACCGACATAGCCCCGGGGGAATTTTTGTACGTAGTTTAAAAACAGCATGATCTCATCTTCACTGATATTATTCATGACTTGATCCATGGGGCGGCCTGCATACATTCCACTTTGGGGGGTGGGAATGGCTTTGGCTTTGGGGGCCACCTCTTGAAAGGCCTGAATGATGTTTTCCATAATCATGGGTACAAGCACTTCTTCGCTGGCGGTATAGCCATGTTTTCCCCGCATTTGCTCAAGTGAGTAAAGGGGGCGTTTGCGGTTATCACAGAAGACGATATTTTTCTCTGCCAGCTCTAAAAATGATACTTTGGGCGGCGGAGCAGGAGGCAAATCATTTTCGGGCTGATCAGCATGGTCAGCATCATTGTGATATTTTTTGCGCCGACCTTGAATCAGGTTTTTTTCAACCAATTTTTGATTGATGCGTTGCATGAGCATGATTACTGGTTCTAACTGGGTCAGAAGCGCGCCTAAAAATTTGGCCATGCCCGGATATTTGTCGGCAATAAATTGCAATTTCTGGCTCGGGGCCAATCGGGTGTCTAACATCCCCGTTTTAAAATCGGATAATTGTTTTAAAACGTTGGTGATGCGCTCGGCAATATTATCGATTTTTTGATCTTGTAAACGGGCTTTTTCTTCAATTGATAATTTTTTGCTTTGTTGAGAGCTGGCCACGCCCGATTTTGTTGGCGACAATTGATTGGTGCGATTGGCTGAAGAACCTGAGCTTGGCTCTTGGGGTTGGGTACCAGGGCGCTGTGCCGGATAAATGGTTGAACTGATGACCCCTGTGCGCGGTGCTTTGGGCTCTGTTGGCGGAGGAGGCGTTTGTTCCACTGCTTCAGCCACAGGATGGGCCGCTGTTTCGGAAGGAATGGGTCCCGTCTGGCTGACTTGTCCCACAGACGATCCCATGGAGCCAGAACTCATCAAAAAATTGGTGGCTCTTGATGACAGTTTTGGATTCGATTGTTGCTCTTTGGGGCCGTTTGGATCATTCATATTTTTATTGTACAATGAAAAGAAAATTGAACTGAAATAAAGTAGGCAACTCCAAACTGTGACCGATGCATTTTACTTCGGTTCGAAAATTTGGTTAATTGTATGATAAAGTTAACCCGTTTGGACGGCCGTGCGTTTTTTGTCAATGCCGAACTGATAGAGATGTTTGAGGCTACACCTGAGACAGTTGTAACACTCACAATTGATAAAAAGCGAATGGTTGTCAAAGAAAGTGTCGATGAAGTCTGGCAAAAGGTGATTGAATACAAACGCATTGTTTTCAGTGACTGGCCTGTGAAAAAACACGTGCGCATACCAGACTCTCAGCGCTCCTTTGACTGGATAGAGGCCGATGGCCTCTTGCCTGCGGATGAAGCTGATCCAAAGGCAGTTGCTGAATATCCGCACCTGAATGAGGAAACACACGATGAAGTCTGAATTTTTAAGGGGATAACACCATGGGGGTTATTTTAGGAATACCAATGGTTCTGGCCTGTATCTACATCGCTATGTTGATGAGTAATCAGCGCCTTCAGGACTATTATGATCCGGCATCGTTAATTATTGTAATTGGTGGGTCATTGGGCTCTGCCGCAGTAGGCTCTGGTTTTGGGCTGATGTTTAAAATGCCAATACTTTATTTACAGGCCATTTTGCCGTTTCCAACCCGTCAAGAATTAGTGGTTGTGGATATGAAGCGCATGGCCGACAAAGCCCGCAGCGGTGGTTTGCCTGCCCTGACTTCGGAAATTCCCACTGCACCCAATGAATTTGTCCGCCGTGGGATTAAACTCTTGGTTGCTGGGACCGATTCTGAAGTGGTCAGAACGATTATGGAAGCTGAGCTTTCCAGTGCAGAAACACGACATGGAGTGAACACTGGGTTTCTAGACGCTTTGGCCGGTTATTTCCCTACCTTCGGGATGTTGGGAACCGTACTTGGGATTGTTCAGGCCATGGGCAATTTGGATGACATGGCTGCACTGGGTTCCGCTCTGGCGCTGGCGCTGTTAACGACCCTTTATGGTGTATTTGGTGCAAACGTCTTTATCTTACCTGTGAGTGCCAAACTGAAAACCAAAAATACCACTGAAGCCCTTGTAAAGGGCATGTATATTGATGGCATGTTGGCCATTCAAGCCGGCAGTACCGCAGATACCATCGACAAAGTCATGAAGTCATATGTTGATGAAAAAATGCGTGCCAAGATTGAAGGTGGCAAAGTTGGTAAGAAAAAGACCGACAAACATATCGAATACACCACCTATATGAACCCCCAAGATCAAGAGCGAGCCATGGCACTGATGGCGGAAGTGAAAAAACACACCGAAGCCAAAGAAATTGGGATCGAAGATGTCAAGCTGATGTTGGCTGAGTTGATCAACGAAGCTGATGACAAGACCTTGTGCAAAGATTTCTCCAATGAGTATATGAAATACAAGCCCGTCAAAAAACTGCCCAAAGGCTCCAAAATGAAGGGCAAGAAGCGCAAAAAAGGCGCGGCAGGTGGCAAAAAACGCCGTCTGGCTGATGATTAAGGGACAGGTAAAAGAACATGGCACGTAGAAAAAGAGAAACTCCTCCAGAAAATACAGAGCGTTGGTTAACCACTTATGCGGATCTGATTTCGCTGCTGATGATTTTCTTTGTGGTCATGTTCGCCTCTTCGGAGGTTTCCAAAGATAAATTGTTGGCAATTTCGGAGTCGCTGCGCCGGGCCTTGAATAAAGAGTCTGTGCAGGCCAGTGCGGTGGGGATTTCGATTTTATCTTCTCCCACCCGTTCGGTGATTACCGCCGCCAGTGAGGCGATCGAAGAGGCTGCCCGCGCTTTTGGGATTGATAAATCCGTCAGTTTTTCGACTGATGAGCGTGGTACGATTATTTCGATTGTGGACAGTATCTTTTTTGACCCCGGTGAATCGGCCATCAAACCCCGTGTGGTGCGTTTGTTGAAAGAGGTTGCCCAATTTTGTAAAGATACGGATGCCCAGGTAATTGTTGAGGGCCATACCGATGATGAAAAAGTCAATACGGCTAAAATGGCCTCCAATTGGGAGTTGTCTGCTTTACGAGCAACAGAAGTCGTGCGTTTCTTTATTCGTGAGGTGGGTTTTAATTCCACCAAGATTTCAGCCGCAGCTTATGGAGATACCCGCCCTTTGGTGCCGAATATCAATTCTGAAAATCGGGCCCGCAATCGCCGCATTAATATCATTTTGGTCAATGCTGAGACACGCAGCAAGAAAAATGAAACAAAGGCACTAACACAGCTTGAGTTGATTGAACGGACCCGCCAAGTCAAAGAGGAAGAAGTTGAAAAAATGCTGAATCCTTACGCTGGCGACGCCACACCTCAGAAAAAATAATCGATTGAAATGACAGGTGAGGCATCCTTTCGGGTGCCTTTCCTGTTTTCTTATGTTAGGAGTAATGGGGTGCGAAAGCCCAAAAAAGCGCAGCTGATTTTAAGTGCCCTCAAGCAGCATTATCCCGATGCCCATTGTGCGCTTCATTATTCAAATCCCTTTGAATTGATGGTGGCAACCATTCTCTCAGCCCAATGCACCGATGTACGCGTGAATCTGGTTACGGCAGATCTTTTTCAAAAATACACAGGTCCCCAGGATTTTGCCCAAGCAGATCTCTTGGACTTGGAGCAGGATATTCGTCCCACCGGTTTTTTCCGCAACAAAGCCCTCTCAATCCAACAGGCCTCTCAGCAAATTTTGAGCGAACATGGGGGCGAAGTGCCCAATGACTTGGCCAAGTTGGTAGCTTTGCGGGGCGTGGGGCGTAAAACTGCCAATGTGGTCATGGGCAATGCCTTTGGCAAAGCTGATGGCGTTGTGGTAGATACCCACGTTTCCAGGCTTTCTCAGCGTTTGGGTTTGACCCAGGCAACCCAGCCAGAGAAGATCGAGCAAGACCTCATGGCTCTCGTTCCTGAAACGGATTGGGTGCTCTTTCCGCATTTGATGATTTCCCATGGCCGGGCTCTTTGTAAGGCTCGAGTGCCACAGTGTGAGCGCTGTTTTTTGGCAGCACTTTGCCCTGCTGCGCATGTATGACCTTTTACCAATTTCAGCTTCATTTTCCCCGTTTGTCCGAAAAATACCAACATCAGGTTTTTTTAACGGTTTTGCCTTTGCCCAGGCCTCAAACAGGCTACCAATTAAATGTAAGATCTTTGCTTGATTTTTTAAAAGATCAAGGCATTACCTATGGCATTCATCATCGCAAATTGGTTGAAATTGTCCAAGTCGGCGGTTGTAAACGAGAATTGGTTGCGACCGGTATTGCTCCAGAAATAGGTGAAGACGCTTATTTTGAGGTTTTAACCTCATCTCAACCCGAGCCCTTTCAGCAATTATTGGCGGATTTTAGGCAGGCTTCAAGCCAAATTGAATGGCCTGATTTTAAAAAAAATCTGAGACCTGCAAATACTCCTATTTTGCGTAAACATGCGGCAACAGCGGGTGCTCCAGGAATGAGCCTGCGTGGTGAATTGATTTCGGGTGTGTGGGGAAGGGATTTGCCTTTTCCCAAAATGAAAAACCTGCATATCGAAGAGCAGGAGGGACAGGTATTGGTTTCCACGATTGAAGGCTGTCCTTTGGTTCATCTGCCCCACAATATTCATATTCAACCGATGTATATCTTAGACAGAGATCTAAGTGAATCTCGCCATTTCCCTGGCATGGTTGTTATTAATGGTTCGGTTCACGATCATGTGCGTTTAAGTGCTGAGGGGGATGTTTTTATCAATGGAAATGTGGATGCTGCAGTGGTTCTTTCAGGCGGAAATGTTTTCATTACAAAAGGCATTAAGGGCAAAGATATGGCTGTGATCAAAGCTGCCAATCATATCTGTTTGGGGTTTGCTGAACGCTGCACTTTGGAAGCTCAACAATCCATTTATGCCAAAACATTGACACAATCTTATAGTGTCGCTTTGGACTGTGTCGAAGCTGATTCAATTATTGGCGGAGAAACGCGTGCCAGTATTTCTATTCGGGCCAAGACCATTGGCTCAGCGGGCCTTCTCTCACAGCTTTTTATCGGAAATAACCCCTATCTCACAGATAAAATTCAGCAGTTGCAGAAAGAAAAGGATCGCTTTGATACCCGTTTGTCAGAAATGAGGATGACTATCTCTGAATATGTGCTCAAGGAAAAACGCAGTCAGGAGGATATCATGCTCAGACACCTCCGCAGTCGCACACCCCGCTTGGAGTTCTCGTTGCAAAAATTGCACAGTCAATTGGAGCAACTTTTTCAAGTCAAGCAAAATGTAAAACAGGCTGAATTGATTTGTTTGGAACGACTTTATGCGGGTACCGTAATCTCGATGGAACCCTTTGAAACGGTGCTTGAAAAAACAATGTCTAAACCGCTTGTCTACCGTCCTGGTCGTTATGGTTTGATTCCTTCAGCCTATGAACTGAAGGCTCACGAGAATATTGGCAAAGAGAGGATTTAACATGCGCTCGGCAATTGGAGTAGATTTAGGCGGGACCAAACTTCATTTGGCAGTGGTTCAAGAATCTGGCGAAATTCTCGCTCAAACCAGAGTTGCTACACCTGTGGAATTGGGTGGCCAAAGTATCTTGGATTTGCTCACAGAGCAAATCCAAGCATTGCTTGAACAATATGGAAATTTGCCTGTAGGTATTGGAACGCCTGGATTGGTGGCTTTTCCAGAGGGGATCATTTTGGGCTGTACCCCTAATTTACCGGGGTGGGAAGGGCGTTCACTGCGAACCGTTTTGGAAGAGCGACTGGGCGTGCCTGTGATTGTTGACAATGATGCCAATGTTGCAGCTTGGGGGGAATACTGTCTGGGCAGTGGTAAACAGAGTCAGCATTTTGTTTTATTGACCCTGGGTACCGGTTTGGGCAGTGGTGTGATCGTGAATGGACGTTTACTGCGAGGCAATCATGGTCTGGGTATTGGATTTGGGCATATGATCGTGCATGCGGGTGGGAGAATGTGCAATTGTGGCCAGCAAGGCTGTTTAGAGGCCTATGTTTCTGGCAATGGCCTGCTCAAAAGTTATCGCTTACGTGGGGGCGATCTGGCCTTGAAAGGGCCAGCTATTTTTGAACAGGCCTTCCAGGGAGAAGTGATAGCCAAAGAAACTGTGGCCCATTTTATTGAAATGCTGGCTGTCGGTTGTACCAATATCCTCAATACTCTGGCTCCTGAACATCTGGTTTTGGGTGGAGGAATCTCGTCACAGGGAGAAAAGCTTTTATTGAAACCTGTACAAGACCGTATTGGCGCTATAATGAGTATGCCTTTGCAAAACCCTGACATTATCTCTTTGGCTCAATTGGGATCTGCAGCGGGGGTTGTGGGGGCCGCTTTACTTGCACTTGACATGGAAATAGACGTGAATGACAGACGCAGCACTGAATAACGAAGAACAAGAAATAACAAGAACCGTTCCCGCTTTTTGGAAATCACAAGAATTTTGGGTCTTGGCGACGCTTTTGATTACCGCCTTGGTATTGCGGATCGTATTGTCCAATACCATGCACGGTCACCCCACAGATATTAATAACTTTAAAGCGTGGGCCATGCATGTGGCCCGCCATGATTTTCACAGCTTCTATAAAAGTGTGGACCCAGCCAAAGGGGTTTGGTGTGATTATCCGCCTTTGTATATTTTGGTACTTTGGGGTATTGGCAAATTTTATGCCATTTTTGATCCCAATTTTGCCAATTGGAACAAAGGCTTTTTCACTCTGCTCGTAAAAATGCCGTCTATCTTGGCAGACTTGGGCTGTATGGCTCTATTTGTCGTTATTTTAAAGCGTTATATCCCTTTCTTTTTGGCGATTATCCCGGCCTTCATTTTTGCCATTCACCCAGCCGTTGTCTATGAATCTGCCATGTGGGGGCAAGTTGATTCGATTACACTTGTGCTGCAATTTTTGGCTGTTTGGCTGATGCTTAAAAAACAAGAAGGGGGGGCCATTCTGGTCACCACCTTGAATATCTTGGTCAAACCCCAGGGGCTGATCTTGATGCCCTTTGTTTTGCTCTGGACCCTGTGGCGGCGGCGCTGGCCTCAATTGGCTGGAGGTCTGGTCGGCTCTTTGTTGGCGACCCTTGCCCTGACAGCTATTTTTGTGCCCACAAATCAAATGATCACTTGGTTTGTGAATCAATATGTGAACCAGGCCAATCTCTATCCCTACAGTTCGATCCAAGCCTTTAATTTCTGGTCTTTGACCAATATGTGGCAAAGTGATGTTTCCAGGGGAATTTTTGGGATTGGTGGCGGTAATCCGAGCTTGCTCTGGCAGCATAAAACCTGGGGCCTGATTCTTTTTTCACTGGCTTATGCCGGAGCTTTGCTTTTCTTTTGGCAAAACCGTCCGAAAGAAGATGAAGACGGTGGGGTTGTCATTTGGCATACCTCTACCTTGATCATGATTGCCTTTTTTCTTTTCCCGACCCGCATGCACGAACGTTATTTGTTCAGTGGTTTGTTTTTTCTTCTGGGATCGATGGTCTTAAACCGCCGTTTGGTGGCTTCCTTTTATTCGCTATCGTTTATTTTTATGCTCAATTTATTGTATGAATTGCCTGGTACCAAACGTGAGTTGAATTTCCCTTCATTTTTGTACAGTATGAATGAGTTTTTAGCCAAGGGGTGGTACAAGCCTTTGGCCGTCTTGAATATTATTATCTTTGCTTGGATCGTCTTTGTTTTGGTGCAAGGTCCCTTGTTGGATGCCTCTGAAAGACTCAAAGAAAGTTCCCTCAAATTGTGGCAAAGAATTATCCGTATAAATGTCAGAGACCTGATACCTGTTCCCCAGCCTTTGGACTGGCAGGATATTAAAATCATCGCTCTGTTTGTTGTGGGTTCTGCCCTGCTTAAATTGTGGCGCTTGGAATTCCCGCCTGAAATGGTTTTTGATGAGGTCTACCACGCCCGTGCGGGTGGCGAATATGTCTTGGGCATGCACCCCTTTGAGTGGGTGCATCCGCCTTTGGCCAAGCTCTTGATCGCGGTTGGGGTCAATGTCTATGAGTTAACAGGTGTTGGCTGGCGTATTTTGCCTGTGATTGCTGGTTCTTTTCTCTTACTCTCGGTTTATTTATTGGCGCGATTTACCTTACCTCACCGTTGGCAAGCTGTTTGCGCAACGCTTCTTTTGGCCTGTGATGGGGTTTATTTTGTCCAGTCGCGTACAGCCATGACCAATATCTTTGCCACGCTGTTTCAGGTTACTGCCCTGATGTTTACCTGGCGTTTCTTCCAGGTCTATTGGCACCGTTTAGATTCAACCAAAAACTATCTCTCCAGTTATTTTTACTTTCTCGGAGCCGTTGTCTTTATTGGACTTTCGCTTTGTACCCGCTGGACCTCGCTCTGGTCTTATGGCTTTATGATGGGGGTTTTGGCGATTGGAGTGGTGATCCCCTCTCTTTTGATGTACCGCTATTTTGCCAAAATAGGCAATTCTTTCCAGCGTTGGCTCTATACCTTTTTGCCCTTGGTGATTATACCGGTTGCCGTTATTTTGATCCCAGCTATTTTGTATTTGGCCTCTTATTCTCAATACATGAGCTTGGGCCATTCGGTTCAAGAGGTGATCGAAATGCAAAAGGGGATTTGGCGTTATCATGCTCAACTCACGGATCCCCATCCCTATTATTCTGCTTGGTATACCTGGCCTTGGCTTGTGCGCCCCACCTGGTATTATTTTCACAACAATGGCAATAACACCATTGGTGGAATTCTGGCTTTGGGCAACCCTGCAATTTGGTGGCTGTCGATGCCTGTGGTATTGGTTGTCATTTGGCAGGGGTTGTTGCGCAAAAATCTGAACCTGTGGTTTTTGGGTTTTGCCTGTTTGTTTATGTATCTGCCCTGGGGGCTTTCACCCCGAACCCTGAATTTTGCCCATTATTTCTTTGAGGCGGTGCCTTATGCCTGTCTATCGATTGCGGCTGCTTTGGGTTTTGCGGTAGAGCGCTGGAAAAATGCAGGTCCCTGGATCGTGCGGGGCTATATGGCTTTGGCCTGTGGGCTGTTTGTGATGTTTTATCCGATCTATTCAGCTTTTCCCATCCCCTGGTGGTATTATAATCTGCTGCGCTGGTTCCCCTCGTGGGTCTAGGCATTTCCACCCCTTTGCTCTATTTGAGCATTTTGGTGGTGGCTGTATGTGGAATTATTTATGAATTGATTATTGGGGCGGTCTCCTCTTATCTTTGGGGTGATTCCGTCTTTTATTTTTCGGTCACCATTGGCTTGTATATGAGTGCCATGGGGCTGGGGGCTTTTGCCTCGAAGTTTGTCAAAAACCACCTCTTTGATGCCTTTGTTTTGTCTGAACTCTTAATCGGTCTTATCGGTGGGGTATCTGCTCTCTTTTTATTTTGGTCTTATACTTTGGGCGACAGCTATGAATACGCTATGGTGGCCGTTACACTTTTGATTGGGGCTTTGGTTGGGATTGAAATCCCACTTTTGATCCGCCTGATGGAACAGCAAGAAACGCTGCGGCGAAATGTGGCCCATGTTTTAACCTATGATTATATTGGGGGCTTGATCGGAGCCCTGCTTTTTCCGATTCTTTTTTTGCCTCATTTGGGTTTGATTCGTACAGCCCTGATATTGGGTGTTTTAAATCTCTGTATTGCGTTGATTAATTTTGTCCGCCACCGCACCCTTTTGCGCTTTTTTCCTGCTTTGGTATTTGGGTTTGTGGGTATTTTAGGGGTATTAAGCTTTTTCTTGCTCACAAGCCAGACGCAACAGGAACTGTTGGAACAACGCTTGTACCGGGATGAGGTGATTTTCTCTCAGCAGACCGCTTACCAGCAGATTACGCTGACCCGGTGGCACAAAGATATTCGTTTGTACATCAATGGCGGTCTGCAATTCAGTTCTCTTGATGAATACCGCTACCACGAGAGTTTGGTGCATGTGCCTTTTTCGGCTGTACCTCAGGCCCGCAAGATCTTGGTATTGGGAGGTGGGGATGGCCTGGCTGCAAGAGAAATTTTAAAATATGCTCAGGTTGAGCAGGTGGTTTTGGTGGATTTGGATCCTGCTATGACTGAGATTTTTAAAACAGAATCTTTTTTGACTCAGTTAAATCAGGGCAGTTTGAACCACCCCAAACTCAAAATTATCAATCAAGATGCCTATAAATTTGTCGAACAAGACGATCAGCTCTATGACCTCATTTTGGTGGACTTGCCAGATCCCAGTCACACGGCTTTGGCCAAATTATATGCCCATGAATTTTATCAGCTCTTAAAAAAGCGTTTGAGTTATCAGGGGGTGATGGTCACCCAAAGTACCTCTCCCTTTTTTGCCCGTGAAGCTTTTTGGTCGATTCACAAAACCTTACAACACGCTGGTTTCCATGTTTTACCTTATCAAGTGGATATCCCCTCTTTTGGCAATTGGGGCTTTCAATTGGCAAGTCGTTACCCGCTAGATTTTAAGCAGTGGCGTCTCAACAAGAATGTCTCAATGCGTTTTTTAAATACCCAAACCCTGCCAGCTTTGTTTATGTTTCCAGAGGATCTTTTGCTGGATTTGAATTCGATTCAAATAAACAGTTTGATGCAACCGCGACTTTTAACTTATTACGCTAAAGGATGGAATGGAATCCGCTAGGGAGTTTATAATAAGTGCAAAACAAAGAGAGTTGGGATCTATGAATTATCAGCAACGGTTGTCTTTGCCTAAAATGCCTTTGAAAATTTCGGCAACGGTGCTCTGTTTGGGAACAATTTTTTCTCTTGTTGCCTGTGGCGAGGTTTCTACGACAGGGAGTGTGCCTACACCTTCTGCCAGTAATTTCTTTCAAGATCCACTCGATATCTCTGCCAATTCGGCCAGTTTGTCTGCGCGCAATGCCTTAAACCAGGCCCGCAACGCTTTTTTACAAATTTCAGGCCGCTTGCAATTTGTTACACCCGATATAGAGGCTTACCAAGCCGCCGCTGAGAAAGTATTGCCTGCGATGGTTTTGGCAGCCAATGCCCTGACAACGTCTTCGGGTACTGAAACACCTGAATCAGATAAAGCACTGTACAAACAAGAATTTCAGCAATTATATGCCGATGCCTTGAATCAGATGCTGACAGGGATAAATCTCAATCTGCAAATTTATCAAAATCAATTCGAAACACCCCAATCGCTGGGTTCGGGGGCGACTTCTGAATCCGTGACAACTGCGCTCAAAGATTTGACGGCTGTTTTTCAGGCCACTGAATACACAGAGCGTTATATTACTGACTTGGCGGCTTTTGAAAGTCTGTTTACACAACAGCAACCCAAACAGGCTTTGGAAGGCTTGCGCAACCAACAGACTGTGGTGATCAATGGACTCTTGAATTTCTCTAAACAAACGACAGACAGTTCAGCGATTCAGGCCGCGTATCAGATGGTGGCGCAAAGCCTGACCAATCCCAGCATGTTGAATCAATTGTCTCAATTGGCTATTCGGGCCTATGGGCAGGAGCAAGTGGCCTTTCGCAAAGACGAAATTACCCCTGCTCAGCCCAGTCCAAATCGGATTGTCTTGGTGGTCAAAGAAGCCGTCGATCGCTATCGGCTGGTCCAACTTGAGAATAATTTGCTGAAGAATCAGGTTGTGCAGGATAACCGTGGGTTGCGGGCCTCCGATTTTCTCAATCAAACAAATGTGGTCTTGGTGAATCCTTCTGCCGCTCCTTGATAGAGAAACAGCCTGCGTATGTTATAATGCCGTTTAGAGCACACTGAATGGAACGGCATTATTATTCATGAAATTCAATTCTAAACTCGTTGGTTTTTTTGTTTTGGCCTCTTTAATTGGGGGCTGTGGTCTCTATACAAATATTCCAGCTCAAATCAAGGTTTCTGCAGCCGCTGAGAGTTCGATTAACGCTTCTGTTACTTATACTGTGGATCAAAGCCGTATCAGTGCAGAGATTAAAAACCCCAAGATTGCCTTAGAGGGAGAACCGGGGAGTATTGGTGTAACCTATGATACGATCACCATTACTTATTTGCCTGAGTCTTTAAGTTTAAACCCCAAAGTCGTGACGATTACAGGATCTGTGAGAGTACCTTCTTCGCACCAATTTGACAAAGAAGGCAACGTCATTTCTGGCAAAGGTCTGGTCGAATTGCCTGTGATCAGTTCTCATGTGGTTGAATTGGGCAATCCGCTCTCACAGGGACGTATCAATAGCCAAATTTCTGCCAAAGTTACCTTACAGGGGCAAGATGATGCCGGTTGGCCCGCCAGCCTGGATATCTATGTTCCAATCAATTTCCTTTCCAGTGCTTTGGCGCGTTAAGGCATGAAGCAAGGGCTGAGGCACCAGCGGGGGCAGGCCCTTGTTGAATATGCTGTGATTGCTGCTGCTGTTCTCTTGGCCTTTGTTTCGGCAACCCTGTTAACGCAGCAGCTCTTAAGTTCCAATATGGGTGATACTATGCGGGGCTTGGATACACCTTCTAAGCTGCCGGCAAGTTTAATGTAAGGTTATTTTCAGATTGTTTATTTTTAGCAATGATATTTTTTGGGGAGTTGACTCTAATCTCTTGACGTTGCCCTTCAAGATCCCTTAATATACTACTTGTTCATTCCAACTTAGCTCAATGGTAGAGCAATCGGCTGTTAACCGATCGGTTGTAGGTTCGAGTCCCACAGTTGGAGCTTTTTTATACTTATTTTTTAAGCTGTCGAGACTTCTCGGCAGTTTTGTTTTTTTATTAAAGCGTCTACTAGACTTTTGTCCTTTGCTGGGGTATGATTGACTAACACAAGGACGATGTGACAATGGTAGACATTCAATATTCCCTGGCTGACGTTGCCAAAATTACAGGTAAAAGCGAAAAGACAATTTCCCGTTGGATCAAATCGGGAAAGTTGCCAGCAGTCAGGCATGGAACAGGTTATCTGATCACCGAAAACGATATTCCTCTGCGTTTGGATCCTTCTCTTAATCGCCATGAATTTATTCAAAAACGGCTTTTGGTTTCCGCCAGTTCTGAACCTGTCCTCTCCTCCCATTCCTCTGGTTCAAGGGGAGTCGACATAAGTGGACTGATTGATGTCGAGAAGGTTGCTGGTCTGATAACGGGTGGACAAGTAGACAACAGTGGTAAAAATCTTGAAAACCTGAGTTTGATGCTACAAAAACATCAGACAGAGCTTGAGAAGATTATTCGTGAGCAAAATGAGTTGGCTGAAAAGTATGCCAGAGCCACTTATAAAATTGGTCAATTGGAAGAGCGTAACCGTCAATTGGAAGAAACCAATTTGCGCCATGAACAAAAACTCCAACTTTTGCCACTTCCTGATCAGTGGACATCAACTCAAAAAGAAATGGGCAATTTAAAAGACGATTTGATGCAAAAAGAGATAAGCTACCAAACCAAAGTGAATCGCTTAGAGCAAGATTTAGAGCGGGCAGAAGAAACCAAAAAAGAGCTCCAGATTGCTTTGGAAACTGAAAAAAACAAAGGTTTTTGGCAGCGTTTGTTTGGACGTTCTTAAACGTCTTTTAGAAACTGTAACCAGCCTGTAGTCCGTAAAGGGTACTTATTTCTTCGTCAGGATTGCTCAATAGGCCCAATAAAGAGTTGGCAAAAACCACAAAGCCCAAACGCCAATTGTCAAAACCCGTATAGCCGATATTTAGATTCATACCGTGGGTTTGAAAACCCAAATGCAGGGCGAAATCAAAAAAGTTACGTGAAAGACTGACAAAACCAACTGCTTTGGGATTTTGAAAATCGATATTAAGATAACTGCCCACAGCCACCGAAACGGGGACTGAACGGCTTTCTTTCAATAATTGCAATTTAGCGCTCACGCCTTGCATAGAAGATATATTTTCCCCTTTCTGCAATACGGCGACATAGCCACCCACGCTCAGGCCCAAATCGAGGATGTCATAGAATTTTGCCAATTCTGGCCAGCCATAATCCACTTCTAAGGTACCCATGCTGGCATTTAGTGTTGAACTATTTGCGTTTGGTTTAAATTGACCCAGGCCAAGAATTTTGCTCGAAACGTTGAGCCGGGAGCTGATTTCTCCGGTGGGAGTTAAAAAAATGGATGTATCCACGCTTTTGAGATCGAGCTGGTAGTTATAGTTATAGCTATTCCCCGCTTCAAGGTCCAGGGATTGGAGAATGCGCTTATAACGCGGTTTTTTCAATTCTAAAGTATGCAAACCAGGGCTGAGATTCAACGAAATAGGTGTTTCTCCGCGCAATTCTTGATCGAGAATAACTTCTGTATTTTCTTCAGATGCATCCAGTACCACCTTTGCAAATTTATAGGGCTCAATTTTGATCTGTAAAGGCATTTCCGGATTGGGTGGAATGAGCAGAGGCTCTCTCACCTGGATTTGTTCATTGCCCAAAACTTTTAAGTTATATAATTTTTTGTTTAATTGCTCAAACGTAATTGGGGTTCTGACAATGGCATTGTTGTCCAGTTGGAACGGAACACCTTCCGGTTGGGTTTGAATTTCAAGATTGGCTTTAAAATTACTGGGACTTTTAAATTCCAATTGATAATCTCCAGCAGTCAATAATTGCTCACTGGGCAAAGCCAACGGAGTTTGCCCTTTATACTGATTGTTTAACCAAACCTCTACCCCAGAAGGCTCGCTGTAAATACGCAAAATCTGATAACGAAAAGGTTTAAACTCTTGAAAGCGAAGCTGATGAAGACCCGCTGGAACATATCTTAGAATCAAGGGACTTTGGCCTACAGGATCCTCATTGAGATAAACAGACATCTCTGTTGGGGTTGTTTCGAGATGGACTTCGCCTGGATCGGTTTCGGAGCCGATATCGATAATACGGGGATAACTGGCTTGGGCTTGGTGCGCGAGAAAAGTGCGCGTAAGATTGACACAAAGTTCCAAGTCCAGCTGTTTTAATTCCTTTTGTTCGTTGGCCAAGATGTTGCCAGTAATCCCTTCTATCAATTGAAGATTGAACCAGTATTTTTTTCCGACTGGAATCAACTGGGTTTGTAAGAAGAGATCTGCTTTTAATTCAAAACTGAGTTTTTTCCAGGTGGGTTCTGCAAGCGGAAACGTTTTTTCTTGCATTTGTGTTTTGACAAAATCAGGTGCTTTTTGCAGTTTAAACCCGGATTCTGTTTTCTCAAGGGCTTGGAGCCACTCTGTTTGAATGTCTTTCCATTCTGGTGTTTTACTTGGTGAGTACCAAGGCATCAAAACCAGTCTGAGTGGAAATTGATGGGGGTAGGCGTGTTTCAAAAGCAGGGCCTTTGACGCGATTTCTTGACCAGCAAAAGCGCCTGTTGGCACGTATTTTTGAGATGTTTGGGCCAGAGCTTGAGAGCCCAGCAGCAGAAGCAGCGTCAGGTACAAGATGAGTCGCATTATTTTTTGTTTGAACTCAAAAGGGCTTCCAAAGTATCAATAATATAATCTTGCTCTGATTCAGTCAACGCAGGAAACAATGGCAATGACAGGGTTTTTTGAGCGATATCTGTGGCGATCGGCAAGTGTGCTTTTGCCTCAGGTAAAAGACGTTGATAAAAAGGGTGAAAGTGAATCGGAATATAATGAACGGCTGTGCCGATTCCCTTTTGATGGAGCAGTCCAATCAATTCATCCCGACTTATTTTCAGCTCTTCTGTTTGAAGCAAGATCATAAATAAGTGGTAGGGATTGCGGATTTGTGGAATTTCGGAGGGGATTCTTAGGAGAGGGCTCTTTAAGTGAGTTTGGTAATAATTTACAGCTTTGCTTCGAGCGGCAATTAAATCGTCGCATTTGGCCAATTGCACATTGCCCAAGGCGGCCTGAATGTCTGTCATATTGTATTTAAATCCGGGTTCTTCAACCAAATAGTGCTGATAACCCCCTTCTGAAAACCGTTTCCAAGCGTCTTTGCTCAGGCCATGTAATGCCAAGGGGCGAAGTCTTTCCATCAGTTCTGCGTTCTGGGTGGTGAGCATGCCGCCTTCCCCTGTGGTGATGTTTTTATTGGCGTAAAAGCTAAAGACGGTTACATCCGCGATCGTGCCAATCCGTTGTCCCTGATATTCTGCCCCAATTGCATGGGCCGCATCTTCAATCACAAACAGATGGTGGGTTTTTGCCAAATCCATAATTGGCTTCATGTCACAGGGTTGCCCACCCAAATGCACGGGTATGATTGCACGGGTTTTAGGGGTGATGGCTTTTTCGAGCGCCTCAATTGAAATATTCAGGGTGTTCGGATCGATATCCGCCAAAACAGGTGTGGCACCACAGCGAACAATCATATTAACTGTTGCGACAAAAGTTAATGGGGTTGTTATTACCTCGTCACCAGGTTGCAGATCCAGGCTTAAGAGAGCTAAATGTAAACCTGCGGTACAGGAGTTGAGGCCCAGGGCATGTTGAGCTTGGGTATATTCACAGATGGCTTTTTCAAAAATCTCCACTTGGGGGCCACGGGTAATCCAACCGGATCTCAATGTTCGGATTACAGCCTCTTCTTCAAGATGGTTAAAGCTGTATCTGTGAAAGGGAATATAGGCACGGGACATAGGCAACCTCTGTGAAATCGTTGCTTTAGTATATCATTCGTAGTGTGTCTTGCTGTTCTTTGTTTCAATCGGGAAAGTTGCCCATGGCTCTGAAACTTCATTACAATTGAATATTACTGTCTCTCTGGGAGTTTGAATTTGAAGATTGTCGATCGCTATATTTCATCGGAAGTCATTCGACCTTTTTTGATGGTGGTGATTGGCGTGATTGTGATTATGCTGTCTGTCCGTCTCAATGAGGATATGCAACTGATTATTGTCAAAAAAGTGCCCTGGCAATTGGTCTTGAAGATGATTTTGTACAAAATGCCAGAGTTTGTGGTCTTGAGTTTGCCCATTGCGTTTATGATTGCCACCCTTTTGGGTTTGGCCCGTATGTCCAAAGATTTTGAGTTGATTGCGATTCGGGCCACGGGAACAGGCAGTCGCACCATTATGCGGCCCATTTTATTGATTTCGATCGTGATCAGTTTTATGGCCTTTTATTTGAATGAGAAACTGGTCCCAGAAGCAAATAAACGAAGCAGTTCTGCGCGTGAACAAGCTGAAATTACCATCAAGGGCGAAAATCAGGACAAGCCCGCAAACATTCAATTTAAAGGGGTTGACTCGCGTTTTTTCAGTGTTCAAACCCTGAATAAAAAAGAAAAAACCTTGGATGGCATTCTGATCTTTGATAGCAATCCTCAGAACCCCCATAAACTGATTACTGCCCGCAGGGGCCGTTGGCAGGGGACACACTGGATTTTGCAGGATGGCGTGGTACAAACCTATCCTGCAGGATCTGCAGACGGTTTCGTCGAGAAGGAGTACAGTTTCTCGGAATTGGATGTCGAAACCCGGATTCAGATTGAGAATTATCTCGCGGGAGAAATACAACCCAAACAAATGAGTTCAGAAGAACTGGAGAAATTAATTTTGGCGACCAAAGAGGGAGGCCAAGATACCCGCGCTTTTGAAATTGAGTATCAGGCTAAGTTTGCCCGTCCTTTTGCCACCTTCTTTGCCGCGATTATTGCTGCTCCTATTGGCTTGAAATTTGCCAGAGGAGGATATATTGGTTTTGCGATCAGCATCATATTGACCTTCTTTTATTTTGTGGCTGAGACCATGGGTACCGGTTTTGGCAATTTGGGGCTTTTGCCTGTCAATTTAGCCGCTTGGCTTCCCAATATTATTTTTGGGGTAGTTGGCTTGTTCTTCTTGATCCAAGTAGACTGAGAATGCTGTGAAATCTTTAGTTATTTTAAATCCTTCTTTCATCTGGATCTGCGGCTTTTTCTTGAGCTGTTTCTTTGGCTTGCCTGTTTATGCTGAGGAAATCAAAGTCAAATACAAAGCCGATAAAATTGAATATATCAACAATCAAAAAACCTTTCGACTTTTGGGCCATGTTGAAATGGTTGTGCGTGATATGGTTATTACCAGTGAAAAATTGGAATATGACACTGAAAATAAGGTGCTGTTCAGTGAGGTCCCTTTTGAAATTGTCCAGACTACAAAAGAGAATCAGAAGCGGACAATAAAAGGCGATAAATTGATTTATGATATTCGTCTAAAGCGAGCTGAGGCAGAAAATGTCTATCTTATTGTTCCTGCTCAGTCCCCTGGACAAGAGGTGTACATACAGGGCGAAAAAATGACGGCTTATGACGATGGCAAGCGGGT
This sequence comes from Candidatus Sericytochromatia bacterium, assembly GCA_018780035.1. GTDB lineage: Bacteria > Cyanobacteriota > Sericytochromatia > UBA7694 > UBA7694. The sequence goes on along the minus strand of JADMKE010000016.1, from coordinate 137,732 downwards.
GGTTTTCCTCAATGGGTTTTATACAACCTGTAATCACTTTGACAAGTCGCATCAGCTGACAGAGGGCCAGGTAGATCCCCATAATATTCAAGACATGCGTAAACAATGGACCCATTATGCAATTGATTCAGAGGTCTTGGATTATGTCGAGGGGAAGCGAATCTTGGCATGGAATGCTCGGATTATGGCTTTTGAGGGACAGGCTTTTTGGTTTCCCTTCTGGTATATTCCACTTGAAAACCCACAGGGCATCAACAAGCCTGATATTGACGCCGGACAAAATCCGGTCGAAGGTGTCTTTACCAAATTCAAAGGCTATTATCATTGGAATGATTTTCATGATGGCTTTTGGTATTTGACCGCGATGGAAAAAAAAGGTGTGGGTCTTGGCTTTCAGCACGATTGGGTGGCTGCGCCCAATTCCATCACCCGTTTCCATTTTTATGGTTTGCCCGTCACCAACAGTTTGGTTGACTTTCCTGGCTATGCAACGGCTTTGTTTACGCCCCCCAATGATCAGACTTTGACGCAGGGAACGGCAACAACCCAGCAAGCGACTGCAGAGCCTAATTTTTTCCAGCAATTGGCCAATTGGCGCCGGAATAAATTTCAGGATTATGAAATCAGTATTGCCCACAAGCAGCGCTTATTGCCATATACCGAAGCCGAACTCAAATACAATAACAAAGATTTTTACAATACATCCGCTTTTCAAGCCCAGCGCAATCCGGCTCAAAACTTCAGCTTGGATATTACCGATAGCCAATTGGTCTTGTTGGATTCTCAGACGGAACTGAAAGTAGATACCCGCTTGCATTTGGATCAGAGTTTAAGCGGACCTCTAAGTGTGACCTTTCCCAATGGTGGGGGAGATACATCCAAGCGCCAAGAAGAATCTCAAAATGTCTCTGGTCAAAACCGCAGTGGCAATATTAGCTTGGCTTTGGGAGAGACCAGCCTGAATTTGGATACCCAATGGCGTGAATCGATCAGTTCGACTAAAACCAAGACATTTCTCAATAAGGTTCTCAAATCAGAAAGTGAGGGGCCTTTCTCAGGCGCTGATAATTTAAGTTCCACGCTCAATTTAAATGTGCCGATCAATGAAAAATTAAAATTGACAGGCACCTTTAATTATCAGAGCAATGTTAACGGTCTTTCAACCGCGACACCCCAGGGAACCCTGATTCAAACCTTAAATCCCAGGGTCTCTTTGGCTCAAACCTTGGATTGGGGGTCTCTCAATTTGAGTTATGAGGATTATTTCACACTCTCACAGGATCGTCAGGCTGCACAAAACCAGTCCTCGGGACAGATTAAAAAATTACCGGAATTGCAGGTTCAACTCAATCCCTTTTTTCAGGAGACCTTTCCGATTCAGTTGGAAACCCGTTTGGGTCGCTATTTTGACCCCTCTACGACAGCGCTCACCCTTTCTCAATTTAACCTCAATGAAATTGGCCGTACCCTTTTGCGGGTCTCGCTGGGAGCCAAAGAGTTGGATTTGGGCATGGGCATGAAAGCCAATTTTGGGGGGACCAGTTTTGAGCAGCGCCTGTATCAAACACAGGATGCGGAGTACAATTTTACAGGCCGCGTAACCCTGCGCAATGACCTCTCACCTTATTTTATTCCCAGTGTGACCTATGAGCGCTCTGTGCAAGATCAGGAAAACAACAATTCACCTTTTACACTTTTTGAGCCTTTGACCCTGCAAAACTTTAACAACCTCAACGCCAGTTTGGCTTTGGTAAATTTGCCTGAATTTACCTGGACCCTGAATGGGGGTTATAATTTTTTAAGTCGCAGTTATCCCTTGATTCGCAGTGATATTTCTTCTCAATTGGGCAATCAATTTGTCTTGCGCAGCAATATATCTTATGAGCCTACCCTGATTCGTGAATCAGATGTGGGTACTCCGCTCAAAGATATCAATAATCACCCTTATCTTCACAACGGTTCGACGATTATTGTCAAACCCGAAGATGTGGGTAGTTTTTCTCCCTATGGTGGTCGCTGGGGCAATTTGAGCATTGGCATGCGCTGGCGCAGCAATGAACAGGTTTTTGCTACAGGTGCCTTAAGTACCTTTGGTTTGGAAAGCGGAATTCCCGAAGGGGTTGAGTTGGGCGGCGATATTGGCTACGATTTCCATTTGGGGCGACTCAATGCTTTAAATGGCATGTTTAAATTTTCTTTTGGGGATTCCTGGCTTTGGCATACCGAGTTGGATCTCGCGTTTTCAGTTCAGCCGACGACATTGCAAACCAGCGAAGAATTGATGGCCTTGGTGATCCCATTTAAACTCACCCTGCGCAAAGATTTACACGACTTTATTTTGACTGCTTCTTGGGATTCTTTTTATCAGCAGTTTAATCTTAACCTCTCTCTCTTGGCCTTTCCGTTTAGTACCAGTGATATTTCGGGCAATTTGAATAAAATTAATCAACAGGCAGGTCAGCAGATCAATACGCTGGGACAGGGTTTTTAGGCATGGCTTTGCCGATAGAGTCTGAATCCTCAGAAAAATTGTCTCGGCGTGATTTTCTTTGGTATACCCTGATCTGGAGCGGCTTGGGGGCCTCTTTGCTCTCGACGCTTGCTTATTTGCGTCTTCCTGCTTGGAGTCCTGGCTTGGAGCCGGTTGTTTTGGGCGTTCCTCAAGATTTATCTTTGGGTGAAGTGAAGGCTTTTCCGGCTTATCAAACTTGGCTGATTCGCAATGAATCAGGATTTTATGCCTTGCGTTCCGTCTGTACGCATTTGGGCTGTACCCCAGTCTGGAAATCTGATTTAACCCAGTTTCACTGCCCCTGCCATCACAGCTATTTTGATCTTGCTGGTCTGCGCGAAAAAGGTCCTGCTCTGCGGGCGTTGGAGCGCTATCGACTATTTTGGGGACAACAGGGCGAAATTATGTTAGACAGATCTCAAACCTTTCGCCGAGAATTGGGCGAATGGGAAGATGCCGGAGCTTGGCTGCCTTTTCCTAGAGCTTGAGCGGTATAATACTTCGCGGACCCAGAAATTGATTTGGGCAATTATGTTGAGGATTCTCTCAGCAAGCAAAGAGGTAGTGAAAATGACTAAGGTTGAACATATTCAAGCCCGCCAAGTATTGGATTCCCGTGGAAACCCCACCCTGGAAGTGGATGTGGTTGTTTCTGGTGGTGCGATTGGGCGTGCCATTGTACCCTCTGGTGCATCGACGGGTGTACATGAAGCACTGGAATTGAGAGACACCGAGAGCAAAGCCTATTTGGGCAAAGGTGTGCAACAGGCTGTTAAAAATGTGCATGAGCAACTGGCTCCTCATTTATTGGGTATGAATGCCATGGATCAGCTTAAATTGGATGCCCGTATGCTTGAGTTGGATGGCACTGAAAACAAATCCAAATTGGGGGCCAATGCCATTTTGGGGGTTTCGATGGCCACAGCCAAAGCGGCGGCTCAAGCTTTGAATTTGCCTCTTTATCGCTATTTGGGTGGCTTTACCAGCTGTGTTTTGCCCGTACCCTTTATGAATGTCATCAATGGTGGTGCCCATGCCGACAATAACCTGGATGTGCAGGAGTTTATGATTGCACCTGTGGGGGCCACGCGTTTTTCGGATGCGCTGCGGATGGGGGTCGAAACTTTTCACGCCTTAAAAAAATTACTCAAACAAGATGGTTTGGTCACTGCTGTCGGTGATGAAGGTGGGTTTGCACCCAATTTGAGCTCCCATCGCCAGGCCTTGGAATATATTTTAAAAGCGATTGAAGCTGCAGGCTATCGCCCCGGAGAAGATATTTTCCTGGCTCTGGACGTGGCTGCCAGTGAGTTTTATAAGGAGGGATCTTACCAACTCAAAGGAGAGGGTAAAAACCTCAACTCAGCTGAGATGGTGGATTATTTGGCCCAATTGGCGCAGGACTATCCAATTGTCTCGATTGAAGATGGAATGGCTGAAGATGATTGGGATGGCTGGAAGAGTCTCACCCAAGTACTTGGCAAAAAACTGCAATTGGTGGGAGACGATCTCTTTGTGACCAACGTCCAACGTCTGCAACAGGGCATTGATCAAGGTGTGGGCAATTCGATTCTGATCAAAGTCAATCAAGTGGGAACCCTCACCGAGACCTTCCAATCGATTGAATTGGCCAAACGCTACGGTTATACCTATATGATTTCACACCGTTCAGGTGAAACCGAAGACACTACCATTGCCGATATTGCTGTGGCAACCAACTCGGGTCAAATCAAAACCGGTTCGGCTTCCCGCACTGACAGAATTGCCAAGTACAATCAACTTTTGCGGATTGAAGAAGAGTTAGGACAAAGCGCAATGTTCTGGGGTAAACAAACTTTTAATAAGAAATAAGAGAGCGTTAACCTTATTAAGGTCAGTCTCTGCTCTGATTTGGCGATAGATCTACTATCAAAGCGTAAGAGGAGAGACTGGCCGTGTCTAATTTTAAAGTTCTCACAAACCAGATTTTTAACCGTCCAGATCCCAATTACGTGCCTCCCCCATTGCCTGCTCGGCCAGAACAAAATGTGCAGATGGCGCAAAAACCCTATTATCCACCTGCCCCTCAGCTTCAAAAACAACCCAAGCCGACTGAGATTGCCATCTCCGATTTAAAATACAATGCCTTTAATATTGATCGCATGAAATTTAATATCACCAGCCGCAGTGGCTTTGATGGTGTCAAACCCGATATGGTGATTTGGGATCGCTATCAGTACAATGTCTCTGATTTTCAGCTCAACGCTGATGAAGTTGAAATGTCGAATTACCTCAATTGGGCTTTGCAGGAGAAAGGGATCCAAGATACCAAAATCGATTTTCATCCTGGTAATAAAATGACCCTTTCTGGTAAATATCCGCTTTTGGGTCTGCCTTTGCCTTTTACGGCAGAAGTGAGTTTAACGATAACCCCCCTCAACCAATTATTGATGACGATTGATGATTTTAAAACGGGTTTTAGCGTACCTACAAAATTGAGAGATGCGCTGTTGGGGCTGTTTGTGGATGATGGTTCTCAGGCTCCGCCTCTGAATGGCATACCTCTTTCGCCTTTAGAGGCCTTTTCCTTTTCTGATTCGCTCAAACGGGTGGGACCCAATCAAATCATGTTGGATTTTGGCAAAATGAAAGTGCCCATGCATTTGCCTTTGTCTCAATTAATGACCACCGAACAAGGTTTCCAATTGAACGGTGGGACTGAACAAGTCTCCCAGCCAAACGTCCAAAAACCCTAGTTTTATTATTTTGTCGGCCCCCAAATCGACGTTGTCCACTGCCTGTTGACTAGACAGATACCCAGTGTAGAAGTTTTTGCTCTTCGGCACTTTTATTGCGAATGCCAAAGAGCATTGTCAGGTTGAGCCTGCGTTGAAGATAACCCGGTTGAAATTTGAACTGATCAGAGGCATGAAACAGGCCTGAATTAAAAAACAGAGCCCGGTTATATTGATAGGGAACTGTGTACGCTTTACAAGGGCCTTGAACGATATCTTCGAGGTTGTACTTGCGTGGATCCCAATCATCAGGAGCCATGACATCGTAGACAATCAACCCCCCCCTTTCGGGTTCTAAATTGGCTTCATCGGGTGTGAGCCAAAAATTGACATTGACCTGCCCACCAGAGTCGGCGTGAATACCCACACCTGGATGTTGGGAATCGTACTTATACCCCCACATCAAGCTGAGCGGGTATGGGCCCAGTATTTTGGGAAATGTTTTTCTCAATTCTTGTGCCAATTGCAATAAAAGAGGGGTACAAAATCCATTCGGCAGATAGGCGCCCACATATCCTCCTCGCTGGTAATCATGCCAGATTGTGGAACTGAGCATAAAACTCCTCAGTGTTTCAAGCAAAGGCAGTGATAAAATCTGATCGGCAAAAGCAAATCCAGGTTGATTGTGCTGGTAAGACCAGGAAATGCGTTCACTGTCTAAATACTCAGAAAAAAAAGGCCCCTCAAATGGAGGAGCAGATTCAAAATACAACAGCCGTCCCCAGAAGGGACGCAATAGGTCTTGTTCTTGCGGGCTTAACATTAGCAATTCTGTCAACGCGCATTTGGGAAAGCGTTCTGCCAATGATTGGATAACGCGTTCTAAGTTGGCTTGAACCTGAGCAAAAACGGGAAGTGGCAACTTTTGGGTGCTGAGCAGATAGTCCAATTGTGCCAAGTCATGATGCAGTTTATGCAAGGGCAAAGCGTCTGGAACAGTACAGGACCGTTCAAAAAAAATAGCTTGCTCAGCAAAGGAGCAGCGATTCCAGGGCTTGCCTTGTCGCTCAAACAGCGATTTCTCTAAGCACTGTGCTGCATGGGTATAATTTTCTTGGGCCAAAGCCCGAAGCCCGGTTTGAAGCCAGTATTGCGCTGATTCGGACACGGCACCTAGGCCAGCGCTTCGGTCAGGATCAGAGCTTGTTCAATTACGCCCCCGCCCAATAACATGTCCTGTTCATCGTAGAAAACAGTGATCTGGCCAGGTGAAATGGCGCTTTGGGGATCATCGAAAATGATTCTCACATTGTCTTCGTTGACGGGTTCAATCAAGGCAGGGACAAGATCTGAACGATAGCGAATGCGCACCCGCGCTCTGAGTGGGGCATTTAATTCAGAAATCGCAGACCAGTTAATGCCTGAGGCAGTTAATCCGTCTGCGAAGGTTTGATCGCGAGGGCCTACAATCACCTGATTTTTAGCGGCATCCAATTTCAGCACATAAAGGGGATGTTCGTGGGCCAAACCCAAGCCTTTGCGCTGACCAACAGTGTAGTGAACAATTCCTTCGTGTTGGCCCAAGATATTGCCTTGAATATCAACTATATCACCGCTTTTGATCGATTTTTGGTAGTGATTGCGCCAAAAATCGTTGAGGCTATCACCCACAAAACACAAATCTTGGCTATCGGGCTTATTGATGACTGGATCCAGTCCCAGCTCTTGTGCCATTTTGCGTGTCTCAGCTTTGTGATAATGGCCCAAGGGAAACATCAGTTCAGAGAGCTGTGTCTGGCTGAGGCGATAAAACATATAAGTTTGATCTTTGTTGGGATCCAGGCCTCTGTAAAGCTGGTAGCGGTTGCTTTCTGCATTGTGTAAAAGGCGCACATAATGACCGGTGGCCATTTTATCAACTTCCATATTGTCTTTAACGGCTTGCCAAAGATGCTGAAACTTCATTTTAAAATTACAGGTGGGGCATGGATTGGGGGTGCGCCCACTCATGTATTCATTGACAAAAGGTGTGACCACTTCTTTGGTAAATTCGGGAATCAGGTTGTAAACATGGTGTTCGATAGCCAGTTGTTTGCAGACCCATTCGGCGTCTTCAATGGCGTCACCGGAACAGCATTTGCTGCCATCCCAAATTAACATCGTAACGCCCACCACTTCATGGCCAGCTTGTTTGAGCAGGGCTGCCGCAACAGAACTGTCCACGCCACCACTCATACCAACTGCAACACGCATTTTTACACTCCTTGTTACTTGCTGAGCGCATTCCCACAAAGGTGCATTTTAGATGTCGCTTTGCTTCTGAATTTTAAGAAGAGGGAAAAGGCTCAGGAAAATCGTATTATTTGGGTTAATTCTAACATGGAAAGGGCTTTTGCCGGATAGAGGATGAGCAGTTTTGTTATACTGTTAAACATGTATCCCATCGAATCAAAACTCAATCTCAATACCTCTGAATCCCACAAAAATGCTGAGATTTACCGGCTGGCTGTGGCCGAATTTCGGACAAAATTGGCAGGTCTTCAGTCCGGTGGCTCACCGGCGGCTCGTGCCAAACACGAAGAACGCGGCAAGCTCTTTGTCCGCGAACGTATCGCTCAACTCTGTGACTCCGGCACCCCCTTTTTGGAATTAAGTCCCTTTGCCGCGGATTCTGTCTACGATACAGACGTTCCTGCTGCTGGTATTATTACTGGCATTGGGGTTGTTGAAGGCCAAGAAGTCATGATTGTGGCCAATGATGCCACTGTCAAAGGCGGAACCTATTTTCCTTTGACCGTAAAAAAACATTTGCGGGCCCAAGAAATTGCCCTTGAAAATCACCTGCCCTGTATTTACTTGGTGGATTCTGGCGGAGCTTTTTTGCCCTTGCAGTCGGAGGTTTTCCCTGACCGAGAGCATTTTGGTCGGATCTTTTATATGCAGGCCCAAATGTCTGCGCGCAATATTCCCCAGATCGCTGTTGTGATGGGCTCATGTACCGCAGGTGGCGCTTATGTGCCTGCGATGTCTGACGAAACCATTATTGTGCGCAATCAAGGCACGATTTTTCTGGGGGGGCCGCCTTTGGTAAAAGCCGCTACGGGAGAAGTTGTCAGTGCTGAGGACCTCGGTGGTGCAGATGTACATACCCGATTGTCTGGGGTGGCTGACCATTTGGCCAATAATGACCAAGAAGCCCTTGAAATCGCCCGACATATTGTCGCCAACCTCAATCGGGTCAAACGGATTTCATTGGATATTCGTCCCCCGCAGGAGCCGCTTTATCCGCCAGAAGAGCTTTACAGTGTTATTCCCGCTGATGAACGGCAAACCTACGATGTGCATGAAGTCTTGGCTCGCCTCTTAGACGGCAGTGAGTTTCATGAATTTAAGGCTTTGTATGGCCCTACCTTGGTCTGTGGCTTTGGCCGAATCATGGGTTATCCGGTTGGGATTGTCGCCAATAACGGGATCTTGTTTTCCGAAAGTGCGCTTAAAGGCGCTCATTTTATTGAGTTGTGCAGTCAACGTGGAACGCCTTTGGTTTTTTTGCAGAACATTGTTGGCTTTATGGTTGGAAAAGACTATGAACGCGGCGGAATTGCCAAAGATGGCGCCAAATTGGTACAAGCTGTAGCGACCACCTCTGTTCCCAAGTTTACGGTGATTATTGGCGGCTCTTATGGTGCGGGCAATTATGGCATGTGTGGTCGGGCCTATAGCCCCCGTTTTCTTTGGATGTGGCCCAAGGCCAGAATTGGTGTGATGGGCGGTGAACAGGCTGCCAATGTCCTTTTAACTGTCAAACGCGATCAGTTACAGGCCAAAGGTCAAGACCTGACCGAGCAAGAACAGCAGGCCTTTAAAGCACCGATACTGGAAACCTACGCTCATGAAAGCGACGCCTATTTTGGTTCCGCACGGCTTTGGGACGATGGCATTATTGACCCGGCTGAAACCCGCAAGGTTTTGGGTTTGGCGATTTCGTCCTCGCTTAATGCACCTCCGCAAGATACCCGATTTAGCGTCTTTAGAATGTGATGAAACAATTTTTAATCGGTTTGGGTATTCTGGGACTGACCCTAACAGCCAGTGCTCAGGAATTGCCACAAACAACGCCAACAGTGATGCCTTCTTCTCTTGCGAGCTCTGAACCCTCTGTTTCACTTGCGCCTGTTTTTACGATTGCTCCAAACAAAGTGGTTCAGGGCCAATCTGCTGAGTTGAATTTGCAAAGCTCTCAACCTGGTAAATACAAGGTGGAAGTGGCGGGCCAGTCGCTGTTGATGTTTGAAAATGGTCAAACCGAAGCCGGAAAAAAACATAAATACCGGGCCTTTTTGGCCATTAAAGGGGATCTCAAACCAGGTGGTTATACGATCCTGGTCAAAGATGAAAATGGCCAAGTGCTTTTAAAAGATAAGTTAGAGGTCGTGCCTGGTGCTTTTTCTACCCAGTATATTCGCTTTGTCCGGCCTCCATTAAACCCAGAACAGGCTGCTTTGGTGGCAGAAGAAGATAAATCTGTCGATGAGGCCCGCATCTCACGAACTGAGCAAGCACTGTGGGACAGCCCGTTTATTTTGCCAGTTCCTCACCGGATGAGCGCCGCTTATGGAACCCGTCGTTATCTCAATGGCAAATACAATGGTTACCATTCTGGGGTTGATTTTGCCTCTCCCCATGGCTACCCAATCAAATCACCTGCAAATGCGATTGTGGCTTTGGCCCGCTATTTTTCAAAATACAATTCCAATGGCAATACGATCTTTTTGGATCATGGCCAAGGCGTGACCTCGGTCTATATTCACATGAGCAAGCTTGCTGTCAAAAATGGAGATCGTGTCAAAAAGGGGCAGACGATTGGCTATATTGGCACAACTGGACGCTCGACAGGCCCCCATTTGCATTGGGGAGTCTATCTCAATGGTCACAATACCGATGGGATGAGCTGGATTCGCTTTAGTGAGCGTGCATTTCGCTAATTGTTTGAGCCTGTGCCAAGGCTTTTTCCAGTGCTTGTGCCAGCTCAGGATTGGTTTGCATCACTGCAGAGAGTTGATTTTTTACTTCGCCGATCATGTGTGAGAGCTGGCTCTTGGCGGCCTGTTGATCGTGTGTGGCCGTTGCTGCTTCGCCTGCTCTTTCTTCAGAAATAGCTTTTTTGAGGGCGTCCATTTGCGGTTTGACTTTGGTGTAATAATGTTGCAGATTTTCTTGCATAATTTTTTGGGCCCGGGCCAGAGACTGATCAATGCCATCTAATAAAGACTGGATATTTTGATTTTGGATTTCTCTGGCAAAATCCATGGCCTGCTGGGTTTCTGCTGTATCAGAGGGCCGTTCCCAGTCTTGTAGATGCATTGCAGAGGGGGCAGGTGTCTCCTGCTCGGGAGATTCTGTCTCGAAGTGAATCTGTTTGGGTTCCGTGCCGTGCTGGGCCTTGGGAGCGGAAACCTGTGCCTGATCTGTCCCCAAACTGTTTTGCTGATCTGCTTGGGCTGACTGATCGGGTTGAGCCTGCCCGTTCAAATTCAAATCCTGGGAAGTTGAGATCGGATCTGTTTTGGAATGAATGGGTAAATAATGTGATTTTTGTACAGATGGATCAATTTTCATTGCTTAGCTTCCTTTGTAAGGCTCTTTGTGATCTTGTACCCCTGTTTTGGCAGAAATATGCAGCAAGTGAGCAAAGAACTTTTTTAAGTCGAAATAGACCCATTAATTAATTCAAATGCTTTCTATGAGAGGGTTTGAGCGATTGTTAAAAATATTATGTGTCTATTAAATAAATCGATTTCTTCAAAAACAAGATTAAAAGATCGTTTTCCCTCGCAAGTTTTGCGGGGTGCTGCCTATAGTTATTATGTAAAGATTAACAACCTTAACCCAAAATTAACTAACTGTAGTAGAAGACTAAGTTAGACATGTATGTGGAGGACAACATGAGCAGCATTAATAGATTGCAAGGCAACAGCGGATTTGACTTTTCTGTCTCCAAATCCGGTCGTGCCCAAAAAGCCGGTTCCACTGCTGCTCCCAGTGGTGGTGTACAAGGTGCTTCAGGCAAACCTTCCGCCTCTAAAAATGAAGACATTCTCAATATCAGTTCCGTCGTCGGTTCAGCCGGTGGTGCTGCCACCCAGGTCAATTTGGGTGGAAGCAGTGCTTTGTCTCCCTCGGTTGCCGTGGGTGCGTTAAAAGGAGCTTCTGCACAGCTCTCTAAAGAAAATCGTGCTGAGCTTACTGTTGTTGAAATGGCCAACCAGCTTGCCGAAGCTATGTTTGCCGCCTAGAGGTTTTCAGGCGTGAGCGCACAAGAACCCCCGATTGTAATAGACCTCGATGCAGGCAAAGAGAACGTTGTAAAACAGATCACTGAAATTTTAAAGCGGTATTCCGTTTACTTAAAAGAGGGAGATATATCTCTCTCTTTTATTTTGCGAAAATCAGGTGAAAAAGATCGCGAATTCAATTATAATTTTACCAGGGATGGTTACGACAACGCTGAACGTGATGTTGTCTTCCCTGTGGTAGTCAAAGAAATCCTGCGTAAAGAGTTACCTGAAAAGATTGCTTCCAACCCTCGGTTGGTTAATCATGTGATGCAAGATCTCAAGCGTGATCCCTATTGGTCTACCAACGTGGTTAAGTTGTTGGATGCTATTCAGACACATAGTAAATAATCAATCAAATGGATATCGCTTTTCACAAGCGCTAGATTTTTAAACTGTCGAGGGAGGGGTTGGTTTCATGGCAATTATACCTATTTCAGATTCGGGGCCGATGAAGTCCCAAGTAGCAAAAGAGTTGGGGCAGACCGCATCCAAAGACAGTACCAATCTGAAAGTAACACCCGCCCTGGAACAGGTCATTCACCAAACGCCTTATGGCAAAGACGGTATGCTGCTTTCCGCCAAAGATCAATACAGCGCCCTGACGACGATTTTGCCCAATGCTGAGTTGGAAAAATCCCGTCAGCAGTTGAAAAAAGAAAAAAAGAAAAAGAAAAAAGACAAAGAAGAAAAGAGGAAACAGAACTTTTGGGATTGGCTTTTTTCTAAATAATAACTCGCCTTGTATTTAATTTATTCCTAACCCCTGTCTCAAAGCAGGGGTTTTTAATTTAATAAACTTAAAATAACTTGATTGGATATTATTGATAAATTTCTTTTGATTAAATAATCTTAAAAAATATGTTTTAATACGCGTGATTCAGTTTGAGTTTAACTATATGTGTAGATGCGCAGACGTGTACCAATTATCCGGAGGTCTTCAATATGACGAGTAGTGGTGGGATGTCAGGAATCCGTGAAGCATTGCGGTCTTCTGAACAACTGATCAATATTGAGGCCTCAAATATCACTCGCAGTCAAATCCCCGGCTCTAAGTCGGTCCGGGGGACCCTTCAAGGCATCGATACTCTGAACTTTGGCAATGGGCGTACAGCTGCGGGCCCAGGAACATCTCTGGCGGCTACAACTACAGACTTTAGTCAGGGTGGATTGGTTCGTACTGGGTTTACGACCGATATGGCGATCAATGGCCGTGGTTTCTTTATTCTCTTTGATGCCAAAGGTGAATTTTATTATACCCGCAATGGTTCTTTCCATTTTGACAATACAGGGACATTGGTAAACAGTGACGGATTAAATGTTGCCAGCTTTGACCCCATCACGGGTGCACTTGAAAAAACCACGATGGAGATCAATCCCGTGGTGTCTCAATTGGGGCAACAAATTTTAGATCAGCTTAAAACGGGTGGAACCCAAACTGCGGCTCAAATCGCCACCGCTTTGGGTGAGCCTCTGGCCAATGTGACACCGGAACTGGCCTCTCTGCGTGTGTCTGAATACGTGACAGATAAAGTTGTCGGTCCGGATGTTTTATTCACCCATAATTTAGGTTATCCGGGAGATCAGGTTGATTTCGACAGACAGGGGTTTTTGATCAACGAAACCCGTGGTTTGCGCAAAGGCAATCAAATTGCCTTGGCTATTTTCCCCAATTTACAGGGTTTAAGCAATTCCCGCTTTGGGGGCGTTGTCTATAAAGGTACCGATGCGGCGGCGCCCGGCGGCATTCCTGGGGTTGGAGCACCTGGTGATCTCAAGCTGGGCCTGGGTGATTTGGAAAGCCAAGCGTTAGAAGAGTCAAATGCTGAAACGCCAAGCAGTATGAGCCTATTGGGCCTTTTACAGCGTAATTTTACGTCTACCACTGCTGCGATGAAGACCTTTTTAAATGCTTGGGATGATTTGATCAGCGTTTTTCGCTAAAAATTAAAGAATGTTGTTTATACTGCCAGTTCTCTTGGGGGGGCTGGCAGTTTCTGTTTTTATATTGGGGCTTTCTCCTGTGAAACAAAAGCCCTTTTTAAGTCTGTCTTTTGCGCTTATTCTGATGCTCCAAACTTTTGTTTGTTTGCGTTTTCCCGTTTTTCAAACCACTCATTTTATGGCCCCTCAGACCCCTTCACTTTGGTATCAAGGGGGGAGTTTGCACAAATCAGCTTGGGAAGATTGGCAAAAGGCTTCGATTCGAAATCGCTTGGCCACAGCTGCTGATTATTTGAAAACCTTGCGCGAACAGGGGGTTTTTGTTGCGCGTATTCGGAGTTTAGATGAATACCGGCCTTGGGCAGCCGCGCTTGTGAGTTGTATGGAATGGGAATTCACGCAACAAAACGGGCCACAACCAGAAGCTGTGGCCCGTGAATGTCTAAGTCAAAACAAAATTAAGCGTTTTTTTAAGCCCTAAAGACTGACCAAAAATGCAACCAGATCTTCGTACTCTTTGTCGCTCATGGTGCTCTTTAAGGGAGGCATAGAAGGGGTAAAGCCATTGACCACAAATGCCGTTGGGTTTTCGATCGATTCTTTGATATAAGCAACAGCATCTTTTCCAGCGATACGTGTGGCGGCTGTTTTGCCTAAACCATCCAGTTTGGGGCCAATTGTACCAACGGCTCCTGCGACGGAACTGACTGTGTGGCAGGTGGTACAGGTTTTGGTTTTAAAAACTTGAGCGCCGGCTTTTGCGTCTCCGCTTGCAGCTGTTTTTGTTGCCGCATGCTCTTCAGTTTTGGGAGCAGCGTGCTCTTCAGTTTTGGGAGCAGCGTGCTCTTCAGTTTTGGGAGCAGCGTGCTCTTCAGTTTTGGGAGCAGCATGCTCTTCAGTTTTGGGAGCAGCGTGCTCTTCGGTTTTGGGAGCAGCATGCTCTTCGGTCTTTGTTGCGTGACTGCTGCTTTGATTGCTTTCAGTGCCATGTCCGCCTTTGGCGTGACCAGCCATCATTTTATTGGTGGTGATAGAGACAGCTGTAATAATACCAATCAGAATTGCCAGGGAAAAGAACGAAAGAACGATGACTTTCATTTGATCTGCGGGTTTCATTGGGAATTACCTTTCTAGGATATTGATGAAATCGTATGTGTGTATTTTTGCTATTTTCAATTCATTGTACCTGAATCAGTTGTAGCGCGGTTGAGTCTTCAGTGGGCCAATTGTCTCCTTGTCTTGCTGATACCAAGCCATAAAAATTTTAATAAAGGCAATGCTAAAAACCAACATGCCTGTAATTTTCATGAGGACACCTCCCAATTGTTGATCCCCCAGTGCTGTTAAGACCGTCAAACGGGGAGCCAATTCATAGGTTTGATACAAGACTGAGCGGGAAAAGGTGACAAATGCAAAGACAGGCATTTGGGCAATGGTCAGTGCACCGAGGTACATCATTTGAAAACCAAATGAAAGGCGCAATTTTTCGATTGGATTGCGCACAGGCATCCACATCAAAAGAGCACCTAAAATAAAGCTTAAATGCTCTAAATTGTGCACCATGCGATCGCGCAGGGCCCAGTCATAGAGAAAGGGGATATGCCAAATACCAAAAACAAGATTAAAGATTAAACAGGCGGGAATCGGGTGAACCAGTCGCTTAAAAAGTCGTTCTAGCCAGGGCAATTGTTTGAATATCAATTCAAGCATCCAGCCGGGTGTCCCAATTAAAAGCAATGTGACAGCCGGATACATAAACAAATTGTGTTGGAACATGTGAACACTGAAGAGATATTGTTCTCCAATACTGTCAATCGGAGAAGCGATTGCTGTGTAGATCAATGCCAAACCCAAAAAGAAAGCCAAGGCTTTTTTGCGGTCAAAGGCATTCTTTTTCCCCAATTGCTCACGGGCAAATTGAATGAAACGATAATAGCCCCAGCCGATAAAGACCAAAAAGAGCAATGCCCCCCATTCTAGACGCCACGTCCACCATACTTCGGCCGGAATATCTACCGAGGGTATGGCCTCAAATTCGTGGGCCCAGGCCGGGGGGCACAAAAAATACAACATTGGTTTATAGCTTGGCCAAGAAGGCCACCAAATCGTTGTATTCTTGATCGCTCATGGTTTGTCTCAGGTTGGCTGGCATGAGGCCTGCGGGGTATTTTTCAACGACATAGGCGCCAGGATTTTCGATCGATTCTCTGATATAAGCCATCGCATCTTTACCTGCAACACGGGTTTTGGCCCGTTCGCTCAAACCGTCTAATTTAGGACCCACTTGACCCACGGCTCCTTCCACACTGCTGACAACATGACAGGCAGAACAGCCTTTTGCTTTAAACACGGCTGGACCGTTTTCTGCGTTGCCAGTGCTGAGGGCCGCTAATTCTTTGGTGTCTTTAACATTGATGGAGGTTTTGGTCGGTTGATAATTAATCAGTGAGACCATTGCCACCATGGTAGCCAAAGCAATTGTAAAACCGCTGAAAAAGATGCCTGTCAACAATTTATTGTCGTATTTGAGGTGCATGAAGATCGCCACAACAAAACCAAATTTGACTGCTGCCAGCGAATACATGCCAACGTACATGGCTGCATTTGGCAAAGGCATCATCAAAATAGCGACTTCTACTGCTGTGACGATACCCAATGCTGCTGCCAGTTTGATGTAAACAGGTACGTGACTGGGGTGTTCTTCATGTGCGCTCATGCTTTGACTCCTACAAACTCAACAAGGTAAATCACGGTGAAAATAACAATCCAGACAATATCAACGAAGTGCCAATAAAGTCCTGCTACTTCAATGTCGACAGCTTTGTCCTTCATATTGCCAAAAAAGGAGTAGACAAACCAGCTAAATAGCCAGAAAACCCCAATGGCCACGTGCAACCCGTGAGTCCCTGTCATGGTATAAAAAGTGGAACCGAATAGATTTTGCTGTACAGTCACACCTTTTAAGACAAACTCTGTGAACTCATAGGATTGAAAGCCCAAGAAGATGGCTCCAAATACGCTGGTCAGGAAAATCCAGAGTCGAAACTGAAAGATATCCTGGCGATTAACGGCAGCCACACTCAGCGCCATAAGCAAACTGCTCATGAGCAAGACAAACGAGCTGGCGGTTGTAACCGGAATACTCAGTACTTCAACTGGGTAAGGACCGGTCAAACTTTTTCCGTGGTAGATGATATAGGTAGAGATCAGCGTTCCGAAGAACATACAGTCCGAGGCCAAAAAGGCCCACATCATCACTTTTTTGTTGGTTACACCTGTATAGGAATATTCTTCGTGATGGTGTTCTTCATGGTGGTGCTGATGATCCACCGCTGCTGCTGCATGGCTCATCAGTTATAAGCCCCACTTTCTTTGGTTGGATCAATCATTTCTCCGCCAGGACCCTCTAAGGCCCAACCGAAGATGGCAAAGGTCAAGAGCAGAATACCTCCGACCGCAATCGGCAGAAAAACCATCATATTGTCTTTTAGGAATATCATACCCATGCCAAAGACGAACATCCCAACACCACAAATTAAGGGGTAATAAGAAGGCAGTGGCATGTGAATCAGTTTTCCATCCCAAGAAGCAGAGGCTTTTCCACTTTGTTTTTTGTGCCAGAAGTCATCCAGATGTGTCACCTGGGGAATAACGGCAAAGTTGTACTCAGGAGGCGGAGAGGAAATGCTCCACTCCAGCGTACGTCCATCCCAAGGATCATCTCCTGCAATTTCACCGTGTTTGAGTGAATTGAACATGTTGATGAAAAAGAGGAGGAAACCAACGGCCAGAACAAAAGCTCCAGCTGTACAAAAATGGTTCCAGAAATTCCAACCCATATCTGCGTGATAGGTGTAGATACGGCGGGGCATGCCATTCAGACCCAAAATATGCATGGGGAAGAAGGTCATATTGAAGCCCACAAAGAAAATCCAGAAGGCCCATTTGCCCAATTTTTCATCCATCAAACGGCCTGTAATTTTGGGGAACCAATAAGCGATTCCACCAAACAGGGCAGAAATGGCACCACCAATCAAGACATAGTGGAAGTGAGCCACGATGAAGTAGGTGTCGTGCTGTTGCATATCTGCGGCAGCGGCTGAGTGCATGATGCCACTGAAACCACCCACGGTAAACATGGAAATGAACGACAGTGCATAGAGCATGGGTGTCGTCATACGCAGGTTTCCGCCCCACATCGTACCAATCCAGTTAAAGATCTTGACCCCTGTGGGCACAGCGATAATCGACGTGGTGACAGAAAAGGCCAAAACGGCAATGACACCCATACCGGTCGTGAACATATGGTGGCTCCAGACTGCAAATCCCATAAATCCGATAAAGGCTCCCGAAAAAACGATCAGGGGATAACCAAAGAGTGGCTTACGGGAGAAGGTGGGCAGAATTTCTGAAACAATGCCCATGCCGGGCAGAATCAGAATATAGACCTCGGGGTGACCGAAGACCCAGAACCAATGTTGCCACATGATCGGCATGCCGCCTTTGGACACATTGAAAAAATTGGCGCCGAACATGCGATCCATCATCAATTGCGCAAGGGCAATGGTGATTGGAGGGAAGGCCAAAAGGATCAAAATATTGGTTACGATGGTCATCCAGACAAAGACAGGCATACGCATCAGACTCAGACCCGGCGCACGCATATTGACAATTGTGGTAAAAAAGTTCAATGAAGCGGCAACAGAGGAAACACCCAAAAGCATCAACCCCATGACCCAAAAGTCAGAATTGTGGCCGGGGTTATATTGGGGGCCTGTAATGGGGGGATAACCGACCCAAGCTCCATTGGGAGCACCGCCTGCAAACCAACTGACGTTAATCAGCACCGCTCCGGCGATAAAGACCCAAAGGCTAAATGCATTCAAACGGGGGAATGCAACGTCGCGCGCCCCGATCTGCAGGGGTACCACAAAATTGAAAAAGGCAGCAATCAAAGGCATCACCGCCAAAAATATCATTGTGGTTCCATGCATAGTGAACATTTGGTTGAACATATCACCAACCAGGAGAGCGTTATTGGGTACGGCCAATTGCAAACGAATCAGCAGAGCCTCAAGCCCGCCCAATACCAGAAAAAAGAGTGCAGCGAGACCATACATGATCCCTATGCGTTTGTGGTCGATGGTTGTCAACCAGCTCCAAATACCCCTCTTTGCAGAGGGGCGGGGGCCTAACATTCCCTGCTCCGGAGCTTCGGGATGGGAATGCACATGACCTCCTGTGCTGATTTCTTCCGTACTTGTGGACATATTTTCCTCTCTTAATCAGTCTTCAATCCAGTTGGTTATTTTAAATTTTGCAGATAAGACACCAGATCGGTGACATCTTTATCGCTCAGTAACATATTGGCCTGTTCAAGTTTCATCAAATTTCCGGGTTTCATTTGTTGGGGATATTTGATCCATTTGGCCAAATGTTCAGTGTCATTTTTATACATCACAGCTCCCAAACTGGTGCGGCTGCCAAAATGAGTCAGATTGGGCCCGACCATGCCCATGGCATTGGTGCCTTTAATCGCATGGCAGGAATTACAGCCTTGCATGAAGACTTTTTGGCCGTTGACTTGTGACACGGTTTCGGGTTTGATTGCGTCCGCTTTTTCAGCGCGGCTCCATTTATCAAATTCAGCTTGTTTATGCGCAAAAACCAGAAAACGCATTTGGGCGTGTGAGTCCCCACAAAATTCGGTGCACTGACCGTAATATTTTCCGGGTTCATTGGCATCGAGCCACATGCGGTTAATTTGACCTGGGAGAGCATCCATTTTTCCTGCCAGGCGGGGTACCCAGAAGCTGTGAATGACATCTACGGATTTAATGTCGATATCAATGGCTGTATCAACTGGAATATGCAATTCATTTGCGGTCGTAATACCCAGATCTGGATATTGGAATTCCCACCACCACTGATGGCCAATGGCGACCACTTTCATGACTTTTTTGCCTTCGGGAGGCTTGTCCATTACAAACAAGGCTTTGGCGTTGGGAACAGCGATCACGAGCAAGAGCAAGCAGGATGCGATAATCAATGCGATCTCGATTTTTGCACTGCCGTGGGTTTGCTCAGGAACAACAAAGTCTTGGCCTGGTTTGGCCCGAAAGCGGAACAAAGCATAAAAGAAGACACCGCCAACGGTCAACAGCAGGAAAGCGGAGACGCCTACTGTAAACCAGAAAACAGTCAGCTGTTCTTGGCCAATGGTCCCTTTGACATCAAAAGTGGACATGGCATCCATCAAGGCGAATGCATTTAAAGGGTACATGAGCAGAAAGCTCCCCACCAGAAGAGTGAGGCGCAAAATGCTTGTTAATTGTGCTTTCACGATTTTTCCTCGGTCTTTTGTACTCAATGTCGGTTGTATTTTTTCACTCTTTTATTGTTATATCCTCTGATCCGGATGTCTGGAAAGGCGGTTGATAGCCTTCTGAGATCTGCCGCTGGATCAGCACCTGGATTTAAATATCCAGATCAGGACCCAGTTCAAGACCCCGTGAAACACTGACACCAGGATCAAAAAAAGGAAACAAGGCGTTTTGAGTAGTCAAAATTATACTCACTTTAACATATAATGCCCCGTTCAAAAATATGAAGTGACATTCTCACAATGATATAGGACAAATCAGTTTTTGATGATTATCAAAGAAATTGATTGCTTTTTTATCTTGCCTAAAAGGTGCAAAATAAACACACAAAACAGCCCCTCAGTCCATAATTGGCTTAAGGGGCTAGGTCTTATGTAAGGATAGAATGTTTACGCGATTTTTTGCCGTTCTTTGTATTTTAGCCAGCAATAACTGCCATAAAATACAGCGCAAAAAATGATTGGAAACCCAGCCAAGACGAGAGTCATTGCCTGGTAGGCCTGTTCACTTGCGCTGCCGCCAGTTTCGGAGATGCAATTACACGCTTGGGCTTGTCTGCTGAACAGCGAAAAAACGCCAAAATAAAAAAATGAACTCTGAATGAACTTCATAAATAAACGGTGAGATAAATGATCGGCCAGACCAGAACAACAAATCCCCAAAAAAGGGCTGCCGCAGGGAAAAACGACTGAGCCATTTGAATGGCAAAGGGCATTTTGAGTAGATTGGGCTGGTTTTGAAATTGACGTAAAACGCTTAATAAGCAAAGCAGACCGGCCACGGCATGTAAGGCGTGGGCCCCGACAATGAGATAGAAAAATGCGCCGTATAAACTTGAGGAAACCGTCAGACCAAAATGCAATAAGCGAACCCACTCGGCTCCTTGTAACAAGACAAAAATACTGCCACAGCCCAGGGTTAGCCAGAGCCATTTGTGAATCTGTGTTTTATTTTTGAAGGCTATCCAAGCCACAATCAAAGTGACGCCACTGATTATCAAAAAAAGACTGTTAAAAGCTGTGGCCTCTATCGGCAGCCGTGGCTGTCCAGGGGGCGGCCAGGTAAATCCGGCATTGGCACGGTTCACCAGATAGGCGCTGATAAAGGCTGCAAAAAACATAATTTCTGTCCCCAGGAAAAAGACCATGCCCAAAATAGGATTGGAGACAAGTGGGCGACTCTTGGTTTGGTTCACTAAGATATCCTGCATGAGATTTAATGGGCCACTTCGAGGGGCACCCAGAGAATATCTGGATAGACACCAAAATAGAAAATAAAACAACAAACAAGTCCAAATGCAACGGCAAACCAAATACTCAGAGGCTCAAAGCGCAAGTGCATAAAGTTATTCACGACATACATCATCTTGATCAGGGCCATGCCAAAAATAAGCAACAGGGCCATTAAGATATTGTCTAAATAACCTGCTGCCAGACTTAAACTAAAAAGCAGCAAAAGGGCAAAATAGGTTTTAAAATAATTGGGGTGACCGTGGTAATCGTGTTCTGCGTGGGCAGTTGCTTGGTGTGCTGTCATAAGACCTCCTTGGGGTTAATGTGCGATATAGAGCAGGGGAAAGAGCAGGATCCAGACCAGATCGACCAAATGCCAATACATGCCTGCAAATTCGACCCGGTGCAGATGTTTGCCTTTGCGAACACCCAACATGATGATGAAAATTGTGGTCATACCCGCAATCACGTGCAAAGCATGTAAGCCGGTCATCAAGAAATAAAAGCTCCAGAACAACTCTGCTGTTAGCGTAAAACCATGGCTGATTTCGGTGCTATATTCAATTGATTTGACCACCAAAAATCCCAGACCAAAGAACAGTGTGATCCCCATATTTCTGACTGCGCCTTTGAGGTCTTTGCGATTGGCGGCATCGTGGGCCAAAACAATTGTCAAGCTGCTGGTCAATAGGAAAAAAGTGTTCAATGCTCCCAAAGGAGTGGATGTATGCCCCGCTGCATGTCCCCATTCGGGGTGCCGCAGCCGAAACAGGATATATGTCGCAATCAATCCGCCAAAGATCACGATTTCGGAGGCAATCAGCCACCACATGGCCAAGCGGCCTTTGGGCATATCTACCATTCTGGGGCGAACCCATTTTTCCGAAACAGAGTCCGATTCTTCTAAGTTATTTTTTTCGATTGCTGTCGTCGACATTTTATGATCCTTTCCCATGTTTATTGCGGCAGATGCTGAGGCCAGTAGTCTTCTTCACGACCAGGAACACTGTATTCGTAAGGCCCCCGGTAGACGGAAGGATAGGTCTCAAAATTGCCATGGGGTGGCGGTGATGCGGTTACCCATTCCAAGGAGTTGGCTTTCCACGGATTTCTCTCTGCTTTGACCCCTTTTCTGGCACTGTGAATCATGTTGATCACAAAGGGAATTTGGGCCGCGCACAGAATCAACATGCCAACGGTTGCAATCACGCGGTTTTGAGTCATGTCTGCTGACATCAGTGAGGGCCAGGCAGAATAGTCGAAAATACGACGGTGTTCGCCTTTTAAGCCGTTGTAAAAGAGGGGCAAAAAGATCATATTAAAGCCCAGAGTGGTCAGCCAAAAATGCACTTTGCCCAGCGTTTCGTTGTACATCCTGCCAACAAATTTGGGATACCAGAAATAAATAGCAGCTAAGCCCCCGAAAAAGACATCGGGAATCAGAGCATAGTGGAAATGAGCCACCACAAAATAATTGTCATGCGCATAGATATCAAAGGCACTTGCACCGAGATAGATACCCGTCACGCCACCCAAGAGAAACTCACCAATAAAACCCAAGGCAAAAAGCATCGGGGTATTGAGGGTGATCGATGCTTTCCAGAGTGTGGCGATGGCTGCAAACATCCAGACGGCAAAGGGAACAGAAATCATAATTGTGGTAAAGCTGAAGAAAACAGCCATACGTGGATCAATTCCTGCAATGAATTGGTGATGGGCCCAAACGATAAATGAGAGAAAACCTGAAATGATTGAGGCGTAAATGATCGCTTTATAGCCAAACAGAGGTTTGCGGGCCATGGTGGCTATCACTTCTGCAACCATTCCCAGGCCAGGCAAGAGAATGACATAGACTTCGGGATGGCCAAAGAACCAGAAGAAGTGTTGAAAGAGAATCGGATCTCCCCCCACTGCAGGGTTGTAGAAACCTGTGCCAAACGAACGGTCAAAGAGCAACATGACAGCCCCTGCAACCAGCGGACCGACAGAAAACATAAAGACCAACACCGCGATATTCATCATCCAGACAGTGATGGGCATGTCCATCAGTTTCATGCCAGGAGCACGCATATTAAACGTGGTCACCAGGAAATTGATGCCCCCAATTAAGAAGGCAACAAACTCAAGTGCTACGGCCAAGATCCAAAGACTGCCCCCAATACTGCCCCAAAAATCAATTTGGGCTGGATAGCCATTGGCGGATAGTGGTGGATAAGCGGTCCAGCCCGCTGCCATGGGACCAGGTAAAACCATTGAGAGAATTAACACGACGGTGCTGATAAAAAAGACCCAATAAGAGATCATATTGAGGGTCGGGAAAGCCATATCATCAGCACCGATCATAGTGGGGATCAGTAAATTCCCAAACGCTGCGACCAAAAGAGGCATCGCAACCCAAAATATCATGATCGTTCCGTGCATGGTGATCATCATATTGTAAGCATTGGCATCTAATTTGCCATAGAGGGGGATACCTTGACCCGGAAAGGCCAATTGCATACGAAAGACATAGGCAAAAAAACCGCCGACAAAGACCATGATGAGACCTGTTAACAGGTATTGCATGCCGATCACTTTGTGATCTGTGGAAAAAATATACTTGCGCCAAAAACTCAGCTCAGAATGGTGGTTATGGGGCGAAACCGAGTGTTGCTTCACTTCAGTGGCCATGGGTTTGCTGCAACTCCTTATTTCAAATCTTTCAAATGATTCACGATGGCCGTGAGTTCCTCTTCACTCAGAGGGGTTTTGGGCATGATGCCTGAAAAACCTTTCACAACATCTGCATTGGGCTCTGTGATGGACCGACGAAGATAATCTTCATCAACAGTCACTTCGTGTTCTTTGTCTTGGGTTAAAACCATCTCTTTGCGACCCATCAGACCTTTGTAACTGGGGCCCACCAATTTGGAGCCATCTAAGCTGTGGCAGCCCAGGCAACCTTTGGCCTGTAATAAATCTTTGCCGCTGGCGACTTGATGTTCCGTTTTGGCGGCTGCGGTATTGTGTTCGCCACTGGCCGCGGATGGGGCAATTTCGGGGGCTTTTTTATCGCCGGGAGCGGGCAGGGTTACTTTGCCCGCCTCTGATTCAAACCACTGTTTAAACTCCTCTTTGGATTGCACAATCAGATTGGCTTTCATCAGAGAGTGACCCGCACCACAAATTTCTGTACAGGCAATTTCGTAGGTGCCTGTTTTGGTGGCGTCAAACCATCCTTTGATGGTACGACCGGGCACAGCATCTTGTTTAAAACGCATGGCGGGCACAAAAAAGCTGTGTAAGACATCTTTGGCTTTGAGATAAAAGACCACTGTTTCATTGACGGGAATGCGCAATTCATTGGTGGAAGTAAAGTCATCACTGGTTCCCAATAAGCCATCACGGCCTGGATAACGGAAGAGCCATGAAAATTGTTGGCCTGTAATTTCCACCAATTCATAATGGGTTTTTTCTGGAATATTTTGTTTAATCAAGGTCCAGGCATGGGTGTTTTTTTCATCAATAAACAGATCCAGTCCGACAATTACAACCAACGGTATGAAGATCCATTTCAACTGTTTCCAGCTATTACCGGGAATATAATCTGCTTTGACACCTGGTTTTTTGCGGAATTTGAGGATGAAATAGAGCAGAATTCCTTCTGCAATTACAAAAGCGGTCATGGTAATGATGGTAATTAAATGAGCCAATTCATCCAGCTCAACTCCAAATGTTGAGATATTTTCGGGAAAAGGTAAGAAATTCATGTGTCTAAATTCCTTTTGGATCTCTTTGCATGCATAGGGCTTTAAACCTTGGTATTAGATAGAACTATTTGGGTGAGGGGCTTGTTGAGAAATAATCAAAGTTTATTGTAAATACTCCAGCTGAAGTTCACATTGATTGACCTCAATTGGCGAATTGATAGATATCAGACAATTTGAGGTAAAATTTGGGCTTGACAAATTGATGTGCATAAAATCCTGTGTTTGATTCCAAACGCTCAGGCTTGTGTCCGTGGTAAACTGTCTAATGTGCTAAAGCAATGACAGAGGCTTCTCTCTCCTTCCTTGGCTCCTTTACTCGCTCTGCCTGTCTTCCCCTTTTTATCGACATTTATCGACTTTGGGCTATCAACATCAGGCATTACAAGCAAAGGCCAGCCAAAACCTCTGGATTGATTGAGCCGTGACCATATCTGAAGCCAGGAATTGTAAATGCTTGAACAGGGAAATATGACATTATCAGCTGAATCTACTCCGCTGGCCCCTGACCGCCAACAGCTGCGCCAAATTTTGCGCGATTGTTATGCCTTGACCAAGCCCAATATTACCTTTGAAATTCTGGTCACCACTTTTACGGGCATGTGGTTGGCCTCCGGAGGCCCCCCTGATTGGGGTTTGGCTTTCTGGACACTTTTGGGGGTCGGATTGGCATCCGGTTCCAGCTGTGCTTTTAACAATTATATTGACCGAGAAATTGATAAACACATGGAGCGCACCCGCAATCGTCCTTTGCCTGCAGGTCGACTCTCTCCCTCTGTGGCCCTTGCTTTGGGGAGTGTTTTTGGTGTGCTGTCTTTTGCTGTTTTGCTCTGGAAGGTCAACCCGATCACGGCCGGTTTAACGCTTTTTACGGGTTTTTATTATGTTGTGGTCTATACACTTTGGTTGAAGCGAAACAGCCCGTTAAATACCTCTTTGGGGGGTGTCTCTGGTGCTCTGCCAGCTGTTTTGGGCGTTACAGCGGTGGCCAATCAGTTGACCCCTGTTGCTTTTGCCTTGTTTGCAATTATGTATATATGGCAGCCCCCGCATTTTTGGGCCTTGGCGCTGATCAAAGTGGAAGAGTATCGCAAAGTCGGCATTCCTATGTTGCCTGTGGTCAAAGGGGAGGCGGTGACCAAACGGCAGATGTTACTTTACACACTGGCCTTGATACCTGCTTCCACCAGCCTGTATTGGTTAAATGCCACAGGTTGGATTTATTTGCTCACAGCTTTAATTTTGGGGGCGATCTATCTGGGTTTAACCATCGATTTTATTCGCAAACCTGTCACCCGTAAGCGTGCTTACCGCCTGTTTTTCTTTTCGATTATTTATCTCTGCTTGCTTTTTGTGATGATGTTTGTCAATGCTGTTCCCGCTTGAGGCCGATGATGGAAAAAAAAGTAGAAAAAAAAGAAACCGCCTTGTTTTTACCCCAATTGGTGGCCTTGGGGCTGATTGCCTCTGTATTGGCTGCCGCCAGTCAGGCTGTTAATCAACCGGCTCAACTCAGCGCACATGTTAATCAGGAGATCCATGTCTCGGTTAACCCCGGTGTGAGCGCTGGAGAGTTGCCTGTTTATGGTCAATTAAGCGATTTTTCGTTTACCGAGCGCAATGGTAAATCTTTTGGTGCAAATGAACTCAAACAGCATCCTTGGATTGCTGATTTTATCTACACCAGCTGCACCACCGAATGTCCCTTGATGAGTGCTGAAATGGCACGCCTGCAAAAATCCCTGCCTGAACAAACACCTGTAAAACTGGTTTCTTTTACCGTTGATCCAGAAGTAGATACTCCCGCTCGTTTGGCAGAATATGCCGAGCGTTTTCAGGCCAAATCTGAGGTCTGGAAGTTTTTAACAGGGCCCCGAGAAAAATTATACGCCTTGGCACAAAAGGGCTTCCATTTGCCGGCCCAAGCAATGGATGTGGCCCCACAAAAGCACCATGAATCCGGTCATGAAGACTCTACCCATGACAAAACGGCTTCTGTGCCCAAAGAAAATCCCTTTTTACACAGTCAAAAATTTGTGCTGGTAGATCAAGACCTACAGATACGTGGCTATTATGACAGCACGCGCCCAGAAGAGTTAGAGCGCCTGTTAAAGACAGATTTGCCCCGTCTTCTGAAAAAGCCTTGAGTCTTCCGGTCGGAAATGGCCGGTCCGTGAAATTTTCTCAACCCGTTGAACGGGCGTATGATTTCGATTATTTTAAAACACGCACCCACAGCCGTGTTATTTTGCTCTTTGTCGCGGTTGCGTTGGTGGGGGTGGTCTTGTTGGGGCGCTTGTTTTCTTTGCAAATTCTGCAGCACACTGAATTGTCCCAAAAAGCAGAGCAGAATCGCATGCGAGCTGTGCCCATGTTGGCTCCTCGGGGGATGATCTATGATCGCTCCAGCAAAATTTTAGCGACCAACAAACTCTCTCATTCGCTTTTGTTTCAGCCAGGCCGTTTGTCTTCTCAGCAGGCCTACCAGAGTCTTCAGCGTCTCTCTCATTATTTGGGCTTGCCTTATGCCGAGCTTTTGTCGCGGGTGCGTTTTGACAGTGTGGAGCCGATTTATTTGGCCCATAATCTCAATAGCAAAGCCCTGGCTTTGATCACTGAAAACCAGTCCCGTTTGCCCGGTGCCGAAGTTGTGACTGAATTGGAGCGCTTTTACCCTGAAAATGAGTTGGCCTCGCATCTCTTGGGGTATATGGGGCAAATTACGGCTGAAGAATTAAAGTCGCACCGCTATCAGGCCTATCGTCCCGGTGCTTTGGTCGGGAAAACCGGCTTGGAGCGTCTCTATGAGCGCTTTCTCAAAGGCACCGATGGCAAATCGTTGTATGCGGTGGACTTGGGCAAACATGAAAAGAAACTTTCCAAAACCATTGCCGCTGTGCCCGGCAACAGCCTGAAGTTGACTTTGGATAAACCTTTGCAGCAATTCTGCATGGAACTCTTAGACCGCCGCAAGGCACCCGGCTCGATTGTCGTGATGGAGCCGCAAACCGGTGCGATTTTGGCGATGGTCAGCTATCCCGCTTATAACCTCAATTTGTTTACCGAAGGCCTGACTCAAGCCGAGTGGAAAACCCTACAAAATACCCGCTATTTTCCCTTTTTCAACCGGACTTTAAATGCTTATCCCCCAGGTTCTATCTTTAAAATTGTGACAGCCTTGGCCGCTTTGCAAGAAGGCTATCTTCGGCCCGAACAGACTTTTTACAGCAAGGGCTATCTCAATGTCGGCGGGCATATTTTTTATGACTGGCACCGGGGTGGCTTTGGGATTGTGAATATTTATCAGGCCCTGGCCCATTCCATCGACACTGTTTTTTATGAATTGGCCTTAAAAATGGATATTGAGCCGATTCGCGATTATGCCAAAAAATTTAAATTGGATCAGCCCACTGGTTTGGAACTCAAGGGCGAGCACCCTGGTTTGATTCCCGACAAAGAGTGGAAAAAACGGGTGATTGGGGTGGACTGGCTGCCGGGAGATGCCGTGAATACCTCAATTGGTCAGGGCTATCTGCAAATGTCGCCACTGCAGGCCACACGCATGATTGCCACTGTGGCCAATCGCGGTAAAATCCCTCGCCCCTATTTGGTGCAGGAAATTTTAGGTACCGACGGCAATGCCGTCTTTACTGCTCAGCCAGAAAAACACCAACAAGAGATTTCTGAGATTGAACCCCGTTATTGGGATGTGGTTCAAAGGGGATTAGAAGGGGCCGTCACCTATGGGACCGCCAAAGCCATGAAGCTCAAATATCATGGTGTAGCTGGAAAAACGGGCACAGCTGAAACCAGTCCCGGTAAATCCACTCATGCTTGGGTTGTGGCTTATGCTCCCACCAATCAGCCCCGTTACGCCCTGACGGTTTTTTTGGAGCATGGCGGCAGTGGGGGTGGCAAAGCCGCTCCGATTGCCAAACAAATTCTGAAATATTTGCTTGAAAATGATCTGGAGCAAACAAACAGATCAAAGGAGCGCAATTAACATGGCCTTGCTGCGTTCCCGTTCAGTCTGGCTACAAAGTTTGCCCACGCTGGTATTGATCAGCTGTTTTTTTATTTTGAGCAGTTTATGTGTCTGGAGTGTGCAGGTTCATGCCGAAGGCAATTTGGGTATTTTTTTGCGCCATTTGATCTCGATTGGCTTGGGCTTTGGGGTTTTGGCACTGGTGGCGGTGGTGGGTTTTCACAATTTGCGCCATTTTGCCCTGCCGATGTATGTGATTTCGGTTCTGTTATTGGCAGCTGTTTTGGTTGTCGGGCCTGTTGTGGCGGGCTCTCAACGCTGGATTTATCTTGGCCCGCTTTCGTTTCAGCCTTCTGAATTGGCCAAATTGGTTTTGATCATTTCTTTGGCCCATCATTTGAGTTTGATTCAAAAATTTGACTTTAAACAGACCAGTCTCTTGTTATTACATATTGGCATTCCCTTTGTCTTGATTTATAAAGAACCCGATTTGGGGACGTCTCTGATTTTGGTCGGTATCTCACTGAGTATGCTGGTGGTTTCGCCGCTTTCTTCGCTGGTATTGGCCACTTTGATTACCCCAGTTGTGAGCCTGGGGCTGTTCTTTTGGAACAGTTGGTTTTGGTTGGTCTATGTGCTGGTGGGTGTAGGGCTCTGGTTGGCTTGGTTTTTGGTAACCCGTTGGAACCGTCGCCCAGCGTTGGTGGGTTTGGTGGTGGGAAGTCTGCTTTTGGGGCTGAATATTTGCATTCCCGGCCTGACGGAATGGGGGTGGGAGAACTTACAGGCCTATCAGAAGCAGCGCATTTTGACTTTTATTGCGCCAGAACCTGATTTGATGAATGCCGGGTACCAGGTCACCCAATCCAAAATTGCGGTGGGGGCAGGGGGCTTTTGGGGCAAAGGTTTTACCCAGGGCAGCCAGACCCAATTGCGCTATGTGCCAGAACAACACACAGATTTTATTTTTTCGGCGCTGGCGGAAGAGGGCGGTTTTTGGCTCTCTGGCCTCGTTCTTCTCTTGTTTATGCTCTTAATTTTGCGCATTTTGTGGGTGGCTTACCACTGCTCTGAGCCGGGAGAGTTGTACGTCTGCAGTGGTGTGGCCGCACTTGAACTGATGCATTTGCTGATCAATATGGGTATGAATATGGACATGATGCCGGTCACGGGAGTGCCTTTGCCCTTTTTTAGCTATGGCGGCACAGCGATTTTGATGCATATGAGCCTTTTGGGACTGGTTGAAAGCATTGCTTGGGCCCAGCGTGGCTCGCGCTTGATCCGGATCGAATGAGGTCTGCTGATGTTTCGGCGTGAAACACGTTCGCTGGCACTTTGGCTCAATCCCCGTGAAGCCGTGTTGGTAGAACGGGAACATGGCTTGGTGGCCCAAGAGGCCGCCTGCTTGATTCGACCTCTGGTGGGAGACAAAGCCCAGCTTTGGGGCAATAGCGCATTGCTCAGTGGACGGAGCACGCCTCTCTGGCAAAATGGCTGGCGGGCCCAGGAGTTAAAGGCCTATGTTCAAGCTTTGCTCTCTCGGGTGATTGCCCCCAACCGCTGCCAATTGGTTTTGCCCATGCTCAATTTGCGCGAGCCCTATTGCCGGGCCTTTTGGGATTTGTTGGGGTTACACCTGCAATTGGATTCACTTTATCTCTGCTCGCCCTTGACCTGTCTGGCTCAGTTGCCAGATGTGAAGCAGACAGATTTACATTTGTTTCTGGAAGATGGTTTGGCTGAGTGCTGTTTGGGTTCTCCACAGGGATTCCCGTTGACTGTGGGTTATGGACGCTATCTCTCGCGGGCCCTGCAGCAATATGTCTATCAGCGCTATCAGCTCCAGATTGAAGAGGACGCGGCGGCTTTGGCTTGGCAGCGTTTGGGGGGGCTTTCTGGGGTGCAGGAGCAGATCACATTGCAGGGCCAAGACGGCGAAGGTAAATCCCCGTATCTGCTTTTGATTGCCGAAGAGCTGGCCCCTTTGGCAGAAGCCGCATTTCAGCCGTTGGTACAATTGTGCCAAACCCAGTTGGAGCTACAATCGGCAGGAGCACGCGGTAAGGTCAGTGGTTTAAGACTGTCGGGAGAGCAGGCGGTTTTGCCTGGTTTGGCCGATTATTTGCAAAATCGTTTGCAGATTGCGGTCACGCTGACCCCGGCTGGGCCAGATATAATGATCAAAGCCCTGCAGATTTTTTTGCAGAGCCGTCAGGGATGAGCGGAGGGAAAAAACGGTGAATCGATTATCTGTCTTTTTCGCTTTTGGGTTTGTATTATCAGGGCTGTTATCAGCCTGTGCTCCTCAGCGTCCGCAATATGCCGATGAGTGGCCCGCTTATCAGAGCAGCAATGGGCATCGCGGTTATGTGCCTGCGGGCCCAGAGCCCCCGCTGGCAGAAAAATGGACGTTTCAAACCGAAGGACGGATTGTGGAACCGCCGGTTTTGGCGGGGAGCCAATTGGCGGTGAGTTCGCGGGATGGGCTGATCTATTTGCTCAATCCTGAAACCGGGCAATTGCTCTGGAAAGAGGAGATTGGCCAAGGGGGGCTGGCCAGCAGCCCTGCTTTTGGCGATAAATTGGTTTGGGGTGGGCGCTGGACCCCCTATTATTTTGTCTATGCCTGGGATCGGGTCGGTGGTCAGCGGGTCTGGGAAAACCAAACTGGGGAGATTCTCGAGCGTGCGCCTTTGGTTGTGGTGGCTCCAGATCGCGTTTTTTTTAATGTCGATCCCCCTTTGAGCGCGCCCGCTGATGTGCTGAGTACGATGCGGGCTGTCTCCGTCAGCGATTATAAAACCCTCTGGGAGCGTCCTTTAAAAGGGGTGCCTTTGCGCCTGCCCGCACTTGATACAGAGCATCAATTGCTCTTGGTGGCTTTGGATGAATCCCCTGTTTTGCAAGCACTCGACACCCAAACGGGAGACATCAAATGGAGCTTTCCCCTCGATAGCAAACCCACGACTGCGCCAATTTGGGCCGAGGGCCGTGTGTTTATTGGCACCCAGGGAGGTTATGTCTACAGTCTGATGCCAGAAACGGGTAAAATCGACTGGCGTTTCCAGATCCAGGGAGACAGCATTACCAAAGACATGGCCCTGGCTGAAAACCAATTGTTGATCACAGGCGAAAAAAACCTCTATGCCTTTGATACCCGCGCCTTGGCGCTGCAATGGAAATTTCGGGCAGTCATGCCCCTGACAGCCCCTGTTGCCACGCAAAAACACGTCTTTGTGGGGTGTGAAAACAAACTGATCTATACCTTGGACAGACTCAATGGCAATTCCCGTGGCTTTACCCTGACCAAAGGTGAGATTTTGGCCAGCCCTGTGATTGTCGGCCCCTATTTGTTTGTGGGGTCTTCTGATGGCAAGCTCTACGCCTTTGAAGAGGGCCCTCGCCCAGTCTATACCCAACCTGCCCGACGTTGAGTGGGGACATTCTCAAAAATCAGATTGTCCGATCTGGTTTTTGAGTAAAGGTATAATGAAAGAAAAAGGAGGTCAAATATGCGTTTGAAATGGATGTCATCTCCGCGTTTTTTTGTTTCTTTTGGGCTCTTGTTGATTGTCGCCTGGTTTGCTTCTGAGGCCTGTTCACTCTATCCGCCGACACGGCCTGTTATGCCACCTGCGCCGATCGAGTGCAGAGATGCAGACGGCAAACCCGTTTCTTGCCCTTCCAAAACCACACCTTAGCCCATGGAATTTCCGGTCTGGCTGTCTTTGGGGCCAGTCCGCCTGCACCCCCATCTGGTATTTGAAATTTTGGCCTATTCAAGCGGATTTCAGCTCTACCGCTGGCTGCAAAAACGTCAGCCTGTTTGCTTTTCGTCTTTTCAGCGTTTGGCCTTGTTGGCGGGCTGTATTTTGGGGGCTGTGCTGGGCGCCAAGGGTTTGGGTTGGCTACAAACACCTTTTGACCCGCTGACCGGCGCGATTTTGCCCCCAGGCAAGACCATTGTCGGGGGACTTTTGGGGGGCTGGCTGGGTATTGAAATGGTCAAAATCAGGCTCCAGATTCGCCAACGCACGGGGGATGTCTATCTTTTGCCCATGGCACTCGGTTTGAGCCTGGGCCGTGTGGGCTGTTTTTTGACAGGGCTCTCCGATGGCACCCACGGCAACCCGAGTGTTTTGCCCTGGGCTGTGGATTTTGGCGATGGTATTCCCCGCCACCCCAGCCAACTTTATGAGTCGCTGTTTGTCTTGATTTGGGGCTTGGCGCTGTATTTTGGCCTGTTGCGTGTGCAATCCCCTGGTTCGCGTTTTCGCCTGTTTATGGCGGGCTATTTGCTCTTTCGCTTTGGCTCTGAGTGGCTCAAGCCGGTGATGATGATCTATGGTGGTCTGAGTGCAATTGCCTGGGCCTCTTTGCTGGGAGCCGTGTATTGTTTGATCTCTGTGTGGCGCCTGGAGCGCTTGGAAAGGTAAATAAATGGATCGGCCTTATGTTTTTTATGAATTGACCAATGGGGTGTGCAGCACCTGTTTGCAAAAAGTGGAAGCCAAAGTGCTGTTTCAGCAGAACTGCGTCTATCTGCAAAAGTTTTGCCCCCAACATGGTCTGCAAAAAGTTTTGATCTCCACGGATGTGGATTATTACCTCAAAACCCGCTCTTTGCTCAAACCCGGCCAGATGCCCTATGCCTTTAATACCCCCATGAGCCGAGGGTGCCCCTTTGACTGTGGTTTGTGCCCGGATCACGAGCAGCATTCTTGTTTGACCCTGATCGAAATCAGTGATGCCTGTAATTTGACCTGCCCAATCTGTTATGCCGCTTCGGCCCCTGGGCGCAAACACCGTTCTTTGGACGAAGTGATTGCCATGTTGGATCGGGTGGTGGCCAACGAAAAAGAACCCGATGTGGTGCAGATCAGTGGCGGAGAACCCACTTTGCACCCCGATTTTTTCGCGATTCTCGATCAGGCCCGGGCCCGTCCCATTCGCCATTTGATGGTCAATACCAATGGCATTCGCATTGCCCGCGATCGGGCTTTTGCCGAGCGTTTGGCTGAGTATATGCCCGGTTTTGAACTCTATCTGCAGTTTGATTCGCTCGAAGCCGCTCCCTTAGAGGCCCTGCGCGGCGAAGATCTGCGCCCGATCAGAATGAAAGCCCTCGAAACGTTAAATGAATTGGGCATTTCGACCACGCTGGTGGTCACGCTTAAAAAAGGCCTGA
Source organism: Candidatus Sericytochromatia bacterium (assembly GCA_018780035.1). GTDB lineage: Bacteria > Cyanobacteriota > Sericytochromatia > UBA7694 > UBA7694. The sequence continues at coordinate 103,693 of JADMKE010000016.1, read as the reverse complement.
ACGACGGCGAAATCGGTAAAATCATCGATTTTGCCCTGCAGCAGTCCTGTGTGCGGGGGGTGACCTTTCAGCCAGTCCAAGAGGCTGGGCGTTTGGAAAATTATGATCCTGCCCGCGATCGGCTCACCCTGAGTGAGGTCCGGGCCCAAATTCTGGCCCAGCACGATCTGTTTAGTGCTGAAGACCTATTGCCGGTGCCCTGTCATCCCGATTGTATTGCCATGGGGTATGCACTCAAACTGCCCGACCGTGTGATTCCGATGACGCGTTTGGTTGATCCTGAGTGCCAAGGCAATACCATTCGCTACGAAGAATTTTTAAAACTCTTTTCAACGGCTCACTCCCCCGAAATGGCGGCCCAATTGCTCTGTTGTTTGCCGCAGATTCCCGTGCCCGCAGGCATGGGCTACCAGAACCTGTTCCGAATCATTATTATGCGGTTTATGGATGCCTGGGATCTGGACATTCGCAGCGTGAAAAAGAGCTGTGTACATATTGTGACGCCCGATGCCCAGCGGATTATTCCCTTTGATACATACAATCTCTTCTATCGGGAGGGTTTGAGTTTGCCGCCTCTGTTACAATACTCCCAGTCCTGATTTTTGTGGTCTGAAGGAGAAAGAACATGCCCGCCCCTTTTCGTGAACTGCTGGCCAGTGGCCGCTTGATTCTCTTTGATGGGGGCTTGGGGACGATGCTCTATAGCAAAGGCGTCTTTCTCAATACCAATTTTGATCTGGTCAATTTGCAAAGCCCCCAATTGGTGCAAGAATTGCACGAACTATACCTGGAGGCTGGGGCCGATGTGATTGAAACCAATACCTTTGGGGCCAATCCCTATAAACTCAAGGCCCATGGTCTCGAAGAACAGGTCCATGCGATTAATTTGGCAGGGGCCCAGATTGCCCGCCAGGCAGCTGGCGAACAGGCCTATGTGGCTGGTTCAATTGGGCCCTTGGGAATCAAAATTGAGCCTTTGGGGCCCACCTCGTATACCGAGGCTCAAACGGCCTTTGAAGCACAGGTTTTGCCTTTGCTCGAAGGTGGGGTCGATCTCTTTGTCGTGGAGACCTTTACCAATCTCGATGAATTGGTTCAGGCTGTGGCCGCGATTCGCAAACACAGTGATTTGCCGATTTTGGCTTCGGTCACCGTTGATGATGATGGCAATACCATTTATGGTACCCCCCCTGAGCGCTTTACCCCCCGCTTGGATGCGCTGGATGTGGATATGCTCGGTCTGAATTGCAGTGTGGGCCCCAAACCCATGCTGGATGCGATTATGCAGATGTCGGAATGGACAGACAAGCCCCTGGCGGCCCAGCCCAATGCCGGACATCCCCGAATTTATCAGGATCGCACGATCTACCTCTGTTCCCCTGAATACATGGCCTCATATGCCCGCAAATTGATCAAAGCCGGGGTGCAAATTTTGGGCGGCTGTTGTGGTACGACCCCTGAGCATATCCGCGAGATTGCCCGTTCGGTTAAAGCCCTGCAGCCGATGCGGGCCCTCCTTGATGCCAAGCCCAAAAGCAAACCGGCACCCGAATTGAATATTACCCCGGTGCCTGTGGCGGAAAAATCCCGTTTGGCAGCGGGCATTCAAGCCGGTCGTTTTGTGGTGAGTGTGGAATTGACCCCGCCCAAAGGCTGCGACCCCACAGCCATTTTAGACAAAGCCCGCGAATTACACGCGCGGGGTGTTGATGCCATCAATTTGCCCGATGGTCCGCGTGCCTCAGCGCGGATGAGCAATCAGATTCTCTCGGTTTTGATGCACCAACAGGTGGGAATAGAACCCATTCCGCATTATTGTTGTCGGGATCGCAATTTGCTCGGCATGCAGTCGGATTTGTTGGGGTTATACACCGCCGGCATTCACAATATTTTGTTGATTACCGGCGACCCGCCCAAACTGGGGGATTACCCCGATGCCACAGCGGTCTTTGATGTGGATGCGATTGGCCTGACCAATATGGTCAACGGTCTCAATCATGGTTACGATTTGGGCAATAACCCGATTGGCAAACCCACAGGCTATTTTATTGGGGTGGGAGCCAACCCCTGTGCCGTGGATCTGCAGCGGGAAATTCGCCGTTTTTATTATAAAGTTGAGGCTGGGGCTGAATACGCGATTACCCAGCCGGTCTTTGACGTGGAGGCGCTTCTGCATTTTCTGGAACAGATTGAATCGCATAAAATCCCGGTTTTGGCAGGCATCTGGCCCTTGGCCAGTTACCGCAATGCAGAATTTATGAACAATGAAGTGCCTGGTGTGGTCATCCCCGATGCCATTATGCAGCGCATGTGTGCGGCGGATGCGGATGGCCGGGCCAAGGAAGAGGGAATTTTAATCGCTCAAGAAATGGTGCAGATCTTGCGTCCACATGTGCAGGGTATTCAAATCAGTGCTCCTTTTGGGCGCTTGGATCCTGTTTTTGAGGTTCTGAGCGTTTTGCCCGCCACAAAATAATTAAAATGGGCTTGAATCTGTTTTTTCTGGGTTGGATTGTAAAATCTTGATTAACCAAGGGATGAAAAATCCAGATCACTGGCTATAATAAAATTATGCGGGTTAAACATCTTCCGATCTATGCAAAATTAGGGGTTCAATCGGGCTTCCGTTCCACTTTACCAGTGCAAGAAAGCCCTTATGCGCCTATTCCAATCTCTATGCCAGAGGCTGTGCTTCCCCGTGTTCGTCCCCATTACGAGGTTTTGACTGTGGCGGGTCGTTTTGACCAGGTCACGGCGCAGCACGGTGTGAGTGGAACGCCATTGCCTGTGCCTGTCTGGCGCAGTGGCTTTCGCAATGGTCGCGGTCCCCAGGCGCTGTTTAATAAACCCACTGGCTTGGTGGTGGATACGCAGGGTATTTTGTATGTGGCAGATACCCTCAACCACTGTATTCGCAAAGTGTCGCGCCAGGGCAAAGTCAGTACCTTTGCAGGCAATGGTGAGCGCGGTTTTCAAGATGGGCTAGGCGCTCAAGCCCGTTTTAACCAGCCCACGGGTCTTGCCCTTGATGGCTTGGGTTTTCTCTACGTCGTTGATAGTTTCAATCAGGCCTTGCGTAAAATTTCGTCCCAGGGAGAAACCCATACCTTGCCGATCTGTGGGCAACCTTTGGGGGGCATTGCCTGTGGGCCACAAGGTGTGGTCTATCTGACGACTGAGTTGCGCTTTGAGAAACAATTTTATTTGACTCTGTGTCGGCTTTTGCCCACAGGCCAAAGTGAATTGCTGGTGGAACAATCGGGTGTTTTTAGCTGGAAAGCCTATAAAAATGGCGATCAAAACAAACCCTTTAACCCCTGGTTTTGTGAGCGTGCCGATCGGCTTTTGCCCTTTTCTTTGAGCAATCAAGCTTTTCGGGCCGATGAACGTTTGGATTTGGCCCTGGATCGTCAGGGAGCGATCTATCTTGTCGATCGTCAGCGTCTCCTGAAGATCAGTCCAGAGGGAGATTTAACTCTGACGCCACTGCGTTATAAAGGCGAAGAAAATGGACGTATCTCACCCGAAAAAATGGCCGGTTTGACTGTTGACGAACAGGGCCATGTCTTGGTCGTAGATAGCTTCCATCACTGTGTGCGCAAAGTGGCTCCTGATGGTTGGGTCGAAACGGTTGCGGGATACCGCTCTTTCGAACAACCATGGAATGAAAAAGATCAGTTTTGCAAACCGCAGGGCATTGCCATGGACCATTTGGGCCGAATTTTTGTTTCGGACACGGGTAATTGGCGAATTTGTCAGCTGATTCCCCCCGAGGCTCAATGGCAGAAACGCCTGAATAAAATGCCCTGGTTTCCCGCTCCCCCGCGCCATTGGCAAGAACCTCTTGCCCGTTCTGCTCCCAAGGAGGGATTGTTGTCGTTTATGCGCAAATCTTTAAATAAGTCTGCTCACCTTCGCAAAGCGGCTCCGTCGGTTTTGAATGCCGGCCCTGCAGAAAAAAGTCTGCCCTCGCTGCCCGAAAAACATTTTCAAGATGTAATGCAACACGGTTCGCGCAGCCAACAATTGGCAAGTGTGCGTGAATTGGCCGAAGTTTTGCGTCTACCAGAAGCCCCCAAGGCAGCTCTCTGTAAAGACCTTTTTGCCACGGTGCTCTACCATGAAGATGTCAGTGTGCGTGCGCTTTTGATTCGTGAGGTCTGTGACCTGGTGAAAAACCCAGATGATGCCCTGGTCTGGCTGAGTTTATTGGAAAAACACCAAGAGAGCAACCGCATACTGCGCAAATACCTGATCGACATTCTTTGTTATTTGGGCCAGACTTATTTGCTCTATGGCCATGTGGTGCCGCTCTTGGTGGACTTTATTCGCGATACCGAACAAGATGTGGTGGATCATGCTTTTGAGCGCTTGCTCAAAATTCGCAATGCCGGTTATGAAAGTCTGGTCGATCCGCTGATCGAGGAACTCACCCGTTGAATCCAGAAAAAGCTGATGCCTCATTGGTGCGTTTGCGTGGCTGGGACTTTTTGGCCCGGACCGGCGATAAAAAGAGTATTCTCTCTCTGCTCGACGCGATTGGCGATGAGCATCCCGATCATGCCCGCTATTCTTTGGACGCTGTTTTTAAGAACCCCCTGGCTTATCAGGAGCTAATGGATCCCCAGAGCTTGGCACGCATCCGTGTGATTCACCGTTTTTCTGAAAAAGATCCTGAGCAGGCCATTCGCTTTTCTTTGGATTCGCTGATACAAGAAGACCCTCAATTGCGCCTCTTGGCCCTGGATGTGCTGGATTGCAATATTGCCTACCTCGATCAGGGCATCGAAATTGCGCTTAAGCGCATGCTCTTTGACCCCTCGGAGCGGGTGCGGGTCAAAAGCTCTCGACTCTTGATTTTGCTCTCCAATTATGAGGCGATAGACCTCACTGATTCCCCTGCGATTGGCATTTTGGAAGCTGCCCTCGACAGTGAAGATGCCTATTGCCGCCAAATGGCATTTGGTATGCCAGCCAGTATTTTTTACAAGATTAAAAATGTGAAGTCCACGATTGAGCAATTGAGCGAAGAAGTGCAGAACAAAGACGAAAAATTGCGCACCATACAAGAAGAAGTCCAGCAATTGCGAACCTCTTTGCGCTCACAAGATAAACAGCGCAAAAGTTATGAAATGCTGTTGGAGAATATTGAACACGCCAATGGCCTGTTGCGCGAGCAAATGGACAAATACAGCCAGGTGTTGCAAGACAAAGAAAACACCCTTTTTCAAGAGCGGCAGGAAAAAAATGCCCTGCTCCAGAGTTTGTTGCGTGAACGCAAGGCCCGCGCCAGCGAAGTGGAACATGCCCGCAGTTTATACGAGCAATTGGTTGCAGATTTTCAGCAGCGCGAGGATAAATTTCGCCACAATGTCTACGATTTTTATTCCAAATTCCGCGATGTGTTTAAAGCCATGATCGAAGAAAAAGAAGAATTGCTGCGCGAACTCTATCGCCAGACCAGCCCTGATTGGGAAGAATAGGGCTTATCGGGCTCTGGCGTTTATTTTCTGGCGTTTGCGTTTTAGGGCTTGTCGGGAATGGCTTTTAAAGCTGCTTCCAAGAGGCGTGTGCCACTTTTTTCGCGTTCTCTGACTTCGGGGGCCTGGCTCCAGGGCGCCCAGCGATAGCGGCCGCTTTCGAGCAATTCGCCCTGCAAGGAGACACTCACACCCACCCCTTCGGAAGGAGCTGTTTCTCGACCTTTGGTGGCACGGTCGTCGTGAGTCACCGTCAAGGTCGTGGGATCGACAAATTGCAGCAGGGTCCAGGGCAGGCGAATCTCCACGCTATTGCCATTTAAAATCACGGCATCTCTGGAGCTGGCATTTTCACCGGGGCCACGCACCTGCAACTCACCAATCGGAAAGATGGTGATTGGAAAGGTCAGTTTTTCATCGCGGCTGACGTGTTCCTGGCCGTTTTGCCAGCGCACGGGAATCCAAGGCGCACCTTCGGTTTTTTTGGATTGGTAGATCTGCTGGGGGCCCGAAGAATTGTGCCAAATGCCAAACAGATCATAGGGCTGAGTGACCAACCACTGGGCCATTTCGGTACCTTGAATGCGCAGGGCAAACTCGTTGCGGCGAACGGTTTTGACCCCATTGGGCAAGATCACCTCGCCGAGTTCATCGCTGTAGGTATCGACACCCAAGACCAGTTCATCTTCTGGGCCCAGGGCTGAATTCAGTTCGATTTTGAGATGAAAAAAGCTGGCATCTGCTGAGGCTTTGACTGAACGGATGCGCCCTTGGCCTTCCGCCACGGTGTGGGTGGCGGGGGTTTCGACATCAAAGGCAATCAGGCCAAAATTTTCTTCGGGGGAGGTCAGATTGTGCCACAGGCGGTAATTTTCACGTGGCATTGAGATTTCATCGACGATCCAGGTGCGTTTCCACCACTCGTCGATCCAGGCAAAGACCATGCCGCCAGCGAGGCCCTGATCGTGAATATCGCGGGTTAGGCGGGCGTTATAGCGCCCTTGGGCCTCTTCATCATGGCCGCCATGATGCATGCCACTGGGGCTGAAATGGGCATTTCCCCAACTGGAGGGCACACCGTATTCGCCGATCACGAGTGGCATATTGGGGTAATGGGCCTTGAGCTGTTTGAGATAGCCAATATAATTATTGACGCCTTCGCCGTCACGGTTTTTGACGTATTCGGGGTTGTCGTTCATAAAGTCGGGATAATAGGGATAGGCGTGGTAGCTGGCAAAATAGCCCGCGGGAACAGTGCCCAATTGCAATTTGCTCATATCAATTTGGGCTGTGTCTTCTTGGCTGTATTTTTCGTTTTCGGTTGGGTGGGTGAGCGGATCGAGGGTTGGCCAACTGGACACACTGATCGGGCGCTCGACTTTGAAGGTATTGCGCTCAAATTCGATCAATTTATCCACACGTTCGGCCCACCAAACCTCACTGGGAGAACCTGCTAACTTGAGATTTTTGCCCTGATAGTTGGTTTTGTCTGCGTGTTTTTGATTGGTCAGAATGACTTCTTCGGGAGAAACTTCGCGACCAATGATCCAGCCCATGATCCAGCGCGAGACATCCGCAGTGTAAGTGCCATAAGCGCGCCCTTGGCGGCTGGCAATATTGCCCCTGCCATGGACGGCGTTGACCACTTCTTCGACACCTGCGTCAAAGGCCGTGGTGGAGGCATAGAGATCGTGAGCGTTTTCGACTTCGTCGAGCCAAGCCCCATGAAAGAGGTAAATCAGTTTATCTGGATGTGTGGAGTTATAACGGGCCAGCTCTTCATAAAAATGGGGATAATGCAGGGTGTAGACGCGCAAACTGTTAAACCCCAACTCACCCATGCGTTTGAACCAGCGGGCAAATTGTTCACGGGTGGCAGCGAGGTCTCCCGCTTGGGTACCTGGCAGGCCAATGCCCAGATTGACCCCTTTGATATAAAAATTTTCGTATTGATTGCCGTTCCAGCGGGCCAGAAATTGGCGATCTTTGGCCGTAAAAGGCACGGGATGTTGATCGGGAAAGGAAAATTTTTCAGGCGGTGGGGTGGGGCTGCTAATAGGCGTGCTGCTGGAGGGCTGGGGTTTGGGTGTGCCGCCGATACCAACCAGGAGATTGTCCACCGTCTGACAGGCTGTGCTGAGGCTTAAGAGCGCTCCCAGAGCTGCTGCCCGGAAGGCTGATTTCACTGCGCGATCATTCATTCTGGTTCACCCATTTTCATGATTAGATTAACTTTAATCTGTCTAATTGTCCAAAAAAGTTTCAAAATAGCCAAAGCGCCAGTCGCCGGCTTCTTCAATCACCAAGAGATAGAGATTGGCCGGTTGGGCCAGAACCAAAATCTGCTTTTGGCTGGCGCCGTATTCTTTGTACTGCTGGCTGAGCCAGGTGTCCAATTGCAGATGTTGAGAAAAATCATCCCAGTAGTGGGCGGCCCAGCTTGTCCCCTTGGCAAAGTCATCTTGCAGGCGTTCGAGCGAGCAACTGTCTGGTTTGAGTGATTTAAACAGGGTTTCCAGAAAGACCCGTTGGCTGTAGTTACTGAGGTGTTTCCAAGCCTGATCATAGCGCTTTTGACGCAGGGCACGAAAGAAGTTTAAGGGCACGGTGGCGGGCGGTGTCTGCATAGGTATCTGGTCGACCTCAATTACCTGCTATTTTAGCTGATCTGCAGCCCGTTGGGCAGTTTAAAGCAAAAGACAGGCGTCACCAAAGCTATAAAAACGGTATTTTGCCTCAATCGCATTTTGGTAGAGTTTCAGCAAATTTTTGCGTCCAATCCAGGTTGAAACCAGCATCAGCAGACTGGAACGGGGCAAATGAAAATTGGTGATTAAACCGTCTATTGCTGCAATTTTTTGACCAGGATAGATAAAAATATTGGTTTCACCCTGTTCGGCCTGAAACATGCCGTGTTTGCGCCAGACACTTTCGAGGGTGCGCACAGAGGTCGTGCCTACCGCAATAATGCGTCCGCCAGCCTGTCTTTGAACGTTGAGTTTTTCGGCTGCGTTTTCAGACAGGGAATACCATTCGTGATGCAGGGGATGGGTATCTATGCGCTCACTGCGTACGGGAGCAAAAGTGCCCATGCCAATATGCAGGGTGACTTCAACGCTGTTAATGCCTCTTTGATGCAATTGGGCCAAAAGTTCAGGGGTAAAGTGCAGTCCAGCCGTTGGCGCGGCCACAGAGCCCTCTGAGCGGCTGAAGACAGTCTGGTAGCGATCTTGGCTGCTGGTTCGCGCTGTAATATAGGGGGGATAGGGAATTTCCCCGTGTTGGTCGAGCCAGCCAAAGAAGGCCTCTGGTTCAATCCCCTTAAAATGCAGTTCGACCAACCCACCCGCTTCACAATTGACGATCTCAGCGCTGACGGTTTCGGAGAAGACAAAGACATAACCGGGTTTGATCCGTTTGCTGTTTTTGGCCATGGCCTGCCAAGTCAGTGAAGCTGTTTGGCGCGTGAGCAAAAACTCAAAGCGGGTGCCGGTGTGGGACTTTTGGCCAAAAATGCGTGCAGGAAAGACGCGGGTATTGTTCATCACGAGCAAATCCCCTGGCTGAAGCAGTTCGGGCAAATCATAAAAATGCCTGTGCAGGTGTCTGCGCGTTTGGCGGTCATAGACCAGCAAACGCGATTGATCCCGGCGATCTGCCGGTGTTTGCGCGATCAGGGCCTCGGGTAATTCAAAATCATAGGCAGAAAGCAACAGGTCTTCCTGCTGAATGGATTCAGGCATGGTGTTTAACTGGTTGATTTAAATAGGCTAGGGATTATAGGCCATGCGGAACTGGGCTTTGTTGAGGGGCCCCAATTGGGTACTGGGATAATAGTGGTTGAGGATATCACGGTGGGCGTAACCATTGAGGGCCAATTGGCGGGCTCCCCATTGGGACATGCCCAGACCATGGCCCCAGCCCCGACCTGCAAATTGAAAGGTGGTGGGCACGGAATCTGGACTGGGTTTTTTCTGGAGTTCGCCCCGGGCGTCGATTGCTCCCACATTAAAAAAGGTGCTGTTGAGCCCAAATGCCACACGGGCTTTGGCGCCATCTACCAACTTTTGGCCTTCTTTGCCCCAGATCTGCAGGGTTTTAACCCGGCCGCTGCTGGTGCGCTTGACGGTAGAGAGGGCCAATACATCGCCTACACGCACACCTAAATGGGCCAATTTGGACTTCATTTCGCTTTGGCTCATTTCGGTATGCCAGACATGTTTGGGAGAAGCCTGATCGTAATCCGCTACGGATTTGAGATAGGCAAATGGAGCCCAGAGATCTGCCCCACTCTCGGTTTGACCACCTGAACAAGAGTGAAAATAGGCATGAATCGCTTTGCCAGCATGGGTCAGAATTTCGCCGTTGGTTTGGGTTACGGCTTGGGTGCTGAGATTGCTCTCGGATTTGACCCCCAAATAGACCTGACTGGCAGTCGTTGCAACCACGTCATAGCCTTTGCTGCGGTAGCTACCCAGGCTGCTGATGGCATAGGTGCGGGCAGCCACTGCCTGAGACTTTAAAGCTTCCAAAGGCCAAGAAGAAGGCATTTCGGAGGGGACAACGCTGTAGAGGTATTGTTCCAGGGGAACTTCGTTGACCACGGTGATTCCCCGGGCAGTGGGAGTGAGGTTGAGACTGCCCCGGTACCAGGTATTATTGAGCCCCACCAAGGTACCCTCTTGGTCTGTTTGTCCCAGGCGCAGGCCTTTATACACTTGCTGATCGCTTTGAATATTGAGCTTGAGCTGACCTTGGCTATAATTGACCTGCAAAGTGGTATTGGCGGAAAGCTGTCCCAGGCGTTGCCAGCCAATCGGGGCCAAAACCTCGACAGGGGTACCTGTCGAAACCCGCAAGGTCACTTGGCGTGCGCTATCGGAAAGCCCCACCCGAATTGGCAGATCTTCACGGGCCTGAGCTGAATTCATCCATCCTGTCTGCAGGGTTAATATGGTACTTGTAGCTAATATTGTTGCAAAGAGCTTCATTATGGCTTCGATATCCTCATTAAATCTGTCAGGTTGTGATGAAATTCACAAATGGAATCCTGAACACGAAAGTTTGAATGCACTCTCCTATTATTCTCAAAAATGGTCCGAAGATCAAGTACCTGGGATCATTTCGCCCTCTTTGTGATGCTTCAGAGAACCTGACCTTGATGGCTGAGACTGAAGCTAATAGGGATTTCATGGCCCTGTTGGGCATCGCTGAGATAAATTAAAAATCGTCGGGCAGGTCGGGCTTTGCGGGCGGGATGAACTTCTTGTAAGAGACCCTGTTTTAGAGCGGCTTCGAGCCCCTGAGACTGAGTGAGCAGTTGAATGACCGATCTTTCAATGGCCTGATACACACCCTGGCGGTAATAGCGCGGGGGCAAGGTCATTCGAACTACTTTCCAGTCAGACATGTGTTTGCCTGGGTTCGAAGGCAGATTGGAGCATCAATGTTTTTACCTAGACATCAACCTATCGCGTATTTTACAATAAGTTCTTCCTCAAACAGAAAAACCCGTTTAGTCTGTTTGAGCGTCATTTAAATAAATGATTAAAAAATTATAATATTCATATGAATAAGCATTTAATCGGATTCCCACAATGAACAGTCTTTACTCAGCTCCTCCAGTTTTGCCTACCTCTATTTTACGCCAGGCATTGGTATGGTTGGCTGCCCGTTCTTCGTTTGATTTGCAGGAGGAACCCGTTGAACAAGCCTTGAGTGAGGCTATGCACCACCCAGTCTGTTTGGCTCAGCCACTGGAGGCTTTGCGTTATGTTTCTGGGGTGGCGGGATTGTCTCTGACAGGGCGTCATTTTCCCTTGCAAGAGGTGATTAAATATTTACGTCAGGAAACCCCTCTGCTGATGGTTTGTGAGCCCCAGCCAGGCAAACAGCTTTTAATTGCTTTAACTGGATTCCGGTGGTTTCGTTTTCAGGTCACTGTCTTTGGAGAACAGGAAAGTGTGACCCGTTGGATTCCTAAACAACAGCTCAAGCTCTATTTGGGGGCTGTTTTGCTTGAAGAGAGCATCTATTGTCTGATGCTTCAATCGATTTCTTTGAATAGCCAGCGTGAAACCCCATTACATTTGACTCCCACCCAGCATTTACAAAGGCTGATTAAATTAGAGCGGGCAGATCTGTTGGTTGTGGTGATCTACTCCATTTTGACGGGTTTACTCTCATTGGTGGTGCCGATTGCAATCCAAGCTTTGGTCAATAATGTGGCTTTTGGCACCCTCTTGCAGCCGATTGTGATTTTGACGTGTTTGGTTTTGGGAGCCCTGTGCTTTTTGGCCCTCTTGCGCACCTTGCGTTTAAATTTGGTGGAAATTATACAACGTCGTATTTTTGTGCGGGTGGCTTCGGACCTATCGGAGCGTCTTTTACAGGTGAAATTGCCTTTTTTTGAAGGGCACCATGGCCCCGAATTGGTTAATCGCTTTTTTGATGTTTTGACCGTTCAAAAAGGGGTTTCGGTGCTCTTGATTGAGGGCTTGGGTATCTTGTTGCAGATTTTTACGGGTATGCTTTTATTGGCTTTTTACCACCCATTTTTGCTGGTTTTTGACGTTGTTTTGCTGCTCGCAATTATCTTGATTTTGTTTGTTCTGGGCTGGGGAGCAGAGGCCACGGCGATCAAGGAGTCCAAACTCAAATATGCCGTGGCTGCATGGCTAGAAGAACTTTCGAGCCATCTGACCTTGTTTAGATCCCGTCCGGGCAAACATTATGCCCAACAGCGCACAGATGCGCTCTTAAGAGGGTATTTAAAGGCCCGTCAAGGACATTTTCGTGTGGTTCAACGCCAGCATGTGGGGGCTTATCTCTTGCAGGCCTTGGCCAGTGCTGCACTTTTGGGTTTGGGGGGCTGGTTGGTGATCGAGCGTCAATTGAGTATTGGTCAATTGGTGGCTGCAGAGTTGGTGGTGGCCAATCTCTTGGATGGTTTTTCAAAATTTGGCAAAAAGCTCGAGACCTATTATGACCTGCTGGCCGCTTTGGATAAACTTGGACATTTGTTTGATATCCCGGTAGAAGTTCGTGCTCCTGGTCTCTTAATGCCCCGTGAGATCGGGTTGGACGTACAGATCGAGAATCTCAATCTGAGTGCCCTGGGCGGACGCGTTTTGTTAAAACAGCTTTCACTGCATCTGCAACCGGGTGAAAAAATTGGTATTTTGGGGGCCAATAGCTGGAGTGCCCATGTCTTGGGGGATTTACTCTATGCCAGCCGCCATCCCGATCAGGGTTCGATTGAAATGGACCGGCGCAATTTGCGCGAGATTTCCCCTTTGGATTTGCGTTCGCAGGTGGCTTTGGTGAGGGGGTTGGATATTCTTTCGGGCAGTCTGGATGACAATTTGCGTTTGGGCCAGCGTCACTTGCGCTCTGAAGACCTGAGAGCGGTTTTGGAGTCAGTTGGTCTCTGGGAGCGTGTGCAGGCTTTTCCTGAAGGTTTAAATACCGCTTTGAGTCTGAGTGGTTATCCTCTTTCTCCCGAAGAAGCCCACCGTCTGATGGTGGCGCGGGCCTTGCTGCTCAAACCCAGATTGCTGATTTTGGATGGCAGTTTGGACCGGATTGATTGGCGGGAAAAAGGGCCTTTGGCCCGTTTTCTCTTTGGTCAACACCCAGAGATGAGTTTGCTGGTCTTAACCAATAAACCTGATTTTTTGACCTATTGTGATCGGGCTTATGCCTTGGATTCTGAAGGTGGTTTATTGCTCTTTCCCTTACCCCCACCGCTCAATCAAGAGGGGGAGCATTAAAAGATGTTATCCACTCCGCTTTGGTTTGAAGAGCCCCTGGATGAATTGCCGATCTTGCAAAATGTCAGATCGCCCCGTTCGTATCAGATTTTGGCAGGGGTTTTTTTGTTGCTTTTGTGTTTGGTCTGTTTGGTTTTGATTTTTACACCCTGGCAACAGAATGTGCGCGGCACGGGCAGTGTGATTGCTTTTTCACCGCTAGAGCGTGAACAACCGATTGAAACCCCAATCAAAGGCCGGGTTGTGCGCTGGTATGTGCAAGAGGGCTCAGTGGTCAAAAAAGGGGATCCCATTGCAGACATTGTTGACAACGATCCCAATTATCTGGAGCGTTTGCGGCAAGAGCGGCAGACTTTGCAAAACCAATTGGAGATCAACCGCTCCAAGGCCTTGGCTTATGAATTGCGGGTCGATGATTTGACGCTTTCCCGCTCTGCCTCTGTTGAAGGGGCCCGTGCCAAGGTTGAATCTGTCAAAGCCAAATTAGAGGCTGCCAACCGTGAACTCGATGCTGACCTGGCCGCTTTGGAAACCGCCCAACTGAATCAAGAGCGGGTGGTGGCTCTTGAGCAAAAAGGCCTGGCTTCTCGGCGCGAACTGGAATTGTCGGGTTTGACGCTGCAAAAATCCCAGGCCGATGTGTTAAAAACGCGTGCCAAATTACAAGAGCTGCGCAGTGATCAGGTCTCTGCCCAAGCCGAAGTGGCCAAAACCGATGCCGGTGCCAAAGCGGCTCTCAATAGTGCCCGTGCCAATTTGGAGGAGGCCCGCAGCAGCATTGAAAAAAGCAAAGCTGAATTGATTAAAATTGATGTGCAATTGGCCCGGCAGTCGACCCAGGCGATCAAAGCCCCCCGTGCAGGCACTGTGCTCAAACTCAATACCTTCTCTGAGACTGTTTTTGTCAAAGAGGGTGATGTTTTGGCCTATCTGGTGCCCGAAACCCAAAAGCGGGCAGTTGAATTGTATATGAGTGGCAACGATACGCCGCTGATTACACCAGGAAGGTCGGTGCGTTTGCAATTTGAGGGTTGGCCTGCACTGCAGTTCGCTGGCTGGCCCTCGGTGGCTGTGGGTACCTTTGCGGGGAAAGTGGCTTTTGTCGATGCCACTGACAACGGCAAAGGCAAATTCAGGATCGTGGTGGTTCCTGATGGGCGAGAGCCCTGGCCTGCTGCGCGTTTTTTGCGTCAAGGTGTGCGAGCGAATGGCTGGGTACTGCTCGATCAGGTGCCTTTGGGGTATGAATTTTGGCGGCAGTTTAATGGCTTTCCCCCCAGTGTGCCAGAAGAGCCGGGCAGTGAAAAAAAAGGCGGTTCTGAAGTGGTCAAACGCAAGGTGAAAAAATGAATTGGGCCTTGAAAGTCTGTCTGCTGAGTTTTGGGGGGCTGATACTGACCGTACACCCAGCGTCGGCGTTGAGTCTGAATGCGGTTTTGCAATCACTGGATCAACACTATCCCCCACTTTTGGCGGCCCGCCAGAAATTGAGCATGGCAGAGGGCAAATTGCTGCAAAAACGTGGGGCCTTTGACACCAAGTTTAAAGCCAAAACCAGTCTGGTTCCCCTGGGCTATTACGAACAGGTGGTTCTTGATGGTCTGGTTGAGCAGGCAACCCCTTTGGCTGGACTGACTTTTTATGGCGGCTACCGTTTGGGAGCCGGTGAATTTGCGACTTACGATGGCAAAAAAGTGACCGACGGACTCGGTGAAATTCGCTCAGGCTTCATATTGCCTTTGTTGCGCGACAATGCGATTGATTTGCCACGGCTCGAAATCGCCCAAGCTGAATTGGATTTGGAGCGGGCGCGGTTGGGGGTGCTTGAAAAACAACTCAAATTTATCAAAGAGGCCAGCAAACGCTATTGGGCCTGGGTTTCTGCCGCGCAGAAACAAGCGCTGGCAAGCGATTTACTGCATTTGGCCCAGAAGCGGAATCAAGATTTGAGTCAAAGTGTGGCATTGGGACAATCTCCCCGAATTGTCTTGACCGAAAACCAGACCGCACTTTTAAAACGGCAGGCCAAACTGGTGGAAACCCAACAAAAACAACAACAAACGGCTTGGGAGCTCTCGCTGTTTTTGTTGCGCAATGCCCAAGGGCGCCCGCAACTGCCTCAGACACCTGCTCCTGAGGGTTTTCCACCTCTGCCTTCGATGGATCATTCCCGTTTAAACAGGCAGCTTGAGAAGGCTTTCTCCTTCCGGCCTGAGCCGCAGGATCTGGCGCTGCAATTGGCACAAAACCAGTTGCAGCGCCAGTGGGCAGAGAACCAAAATTTGCCCCAATTGGATTTGAACTTGGGTATCTCCAAAGATCTCGGTGGCAGTGACAAAACCCGAGAACCTTTGGAACTCGAAGCTGGTTTGGGCTTTGAATGGCCTCTACAATTGCGCAAAGCCCAAGGCCTGATCCAGACCCTGGAGGCCGAAAAAAAACAATTGGAGTGGGAATTGCGTTTTAGTCGCGAAGAGATAGAGATTGAACTTCAAAATTTAGTCACCGTTTTGCAGGCTGCTCAGCAGCGGGTGGAATTGGTTCGCGCACAGGTGAAAGTGGCTTTGGAGCTTGAAACGGCTGAACGCGAGCGCTTTGCCTTGGGGGCAACTACTTTGCTGGTTTTAAACCTGCGTGAACAGGCCCGTGGAGAAGCCATGAATGAGGAGATCGAAGCCCTGGAAGTTTGGTTCAAAAGCTGGGCAGAATATCTCGCTGCTCTGGGGCTGCTTCAAGAAAGTGCCTTGGCGCTTCCTTGAAGCTTGGGGGCTTTAATGGGCGGACAGCACAGGGGTCTTCAGCAGAGATGGAAACCCTTGTAATTCAATGGCTTGATTTCGATCGGTGGCTGTCATGACAAATTCTTGCAAATATTCAATGATATCGGCATCAATATACTCGATATTGTTTCCATCGAGTACAATATGGGTTTTTTCGGGTAAACCCTGCAAGGCATCCATGATTTGGACTTGATTGAGAAAGGTCAAATTGGGTCCAAAACTAATTTCTTTGCGGTTTTCTTGGTCTTTGATAAAAATCACCCGTGCTTTGTAGTGATTGTGCAGGATAAAACCCCCGGAAATCACAAAACCAATCAAAACACCAATCAAGAGATCTGAAAACAAAATGGCCAAAACCGTGAGCACAAAGGGAATGAATTGTGACCAGCCCAGTTTGAATTTTTCTGCAAAAACTTTGGGATGGGCGAGTTTAAAGCCGGTCATGATTAAGACCGCAGCCAAACTGGTCAGGGGAATTTGATTGATAATCCCCGAAAAGAAGGCCAAGGCAATAACAATCATACAACCATGCATGATCGTGACCAATTTGGTTTGGCCGCCAGCCACCAGATTGACAGAGCTTCTGACAATCACCGAGGTGACGGGGATGCCGCCGAACAAACCACAGAGGATATTTCCGGAGCCTTGGGCCATGAGTTCGCGGCTCAGGGGGGTTTTCCGGCGGTGGGGATCAAGTTTGTCGATTGCTTCGATAGAGAGCAGGGATTCCAAAGAGGCCACAAAGGCAATGGTGATTGCGACTTTATAAACAGCGGGATTGCTCAGTCCACTCCAGTTGGGCAGAGTAATTTGTTGAAAAAACTCACCTAAACTGCCAATGGCAGGCAGATGGACCATGTGACTGATGGTAAAGGCCTGGCCCGGAAACATCTTTTCAATCGGAATGACAGCCAATGTACCAGCCACGACGGCCACCAAAGAACCCGGAATGATCTTCAAACCGGCAGGCAGGCGTTTGAGCATGACTTTGTCCCAAAGCAATAAAATAACCAGAGACAAAAGTCCGACCGCAAAAATTTCCCAGTTGATATTCTGCAGGGCTTCCAAGAGCAATTCAAAGGTATTTTCATGCCCATGGCCTTTGGCCTCCAGATCCTGGGCGATAGGCGCAAATTTTTCAACACCTTCGGCCTCTTTGTCATAGCCCAATAAATGGGGGGTTTGTTTGAGGATCAGGATCAAACCTATGGCTGCCAACATGCCTTTGATCACCGTATTCGGAATATAAGAACCAATCACCCCGGCTTTGATTAAACCAAGAATAATTTGAACCACGCCAGACAGAACAACCGCTACCAGAAAGAGTTCAAAACTTCTTAACTCCATCACACCTGCGGCAACAATGGCGGTCAGACCAGCGGCTGGGCCACTGACACTCAATGGGGATTTGCTCATGATACCAACAACAATGCCGCCAATGATCCCGCTGATCAGGCCACTGAGCAAGGGAGTCCCAGAGGCATGTGCAATGCCCAGACAGAGAGGAATAGCCACCAAAAACACAGCCAGCGCAGCAGGGATATCTGAGCTGAGATGTTTGAATGTAAATTCTCGGGTGAAGGCTTTAAGGGGGGTTGTTGGCATATTTTTTGTGTTCCTTTGCCTGCATAAGTCTTAAAATAAAAAACTTATATTAGTTGAATCTTAACAGAGATTAAAATGTATGATTTATTTAACATTAAGTATAGCAAGGGCTTTTTGTCAAGATCAACTACTTTGAACATTGTCTCTTTCGGGGGCTCAAACCGTTAAGACACCTTCTGAAACCAAGACGACTTCTCCTCGGACAAAAATACGCTGTCCATCGAGCCGAACCCACAATTGGCTGGGCCTGCCTATTTCTGCCCCCTGTTCCAATAACCAAGGGCCTTTTTCCGAGCTGTGTCTGAGTAGCCAAGCACCGAGTGCTGCGGCTGCTGAGCCGGTGGCGGGGTCTTCAGCCACGCCTGCCCCAGGGGCAAAGAGGCGCACATGGAAATTCGCTTGGGGATCTTCGGTTTCGGGGCAGACCAGATAGATCTCTCCCAGTTCTGGGTGGGCCTGAAGCAGTGGGTGATCTGGCCCCCAGCCATAGCGGGCTTTTTGGATTGTTTCCAGACGATTTATGGGAATCAGGCTATAAGCCACACCGCAGGAGACTATTTGGGGTTGATGCCCATTCCAGCCGATGTGCTCGGCTGCGATTCCCAGTCCTTCTGCCAATAGAGCTGAGCTGATCGGCAGTGGCGCATACCTTGGCGGGGAGATCGCTTCCAATTCCAGTGAGCCATCGGGCAAAAGCCAAACGGGCACGGTGCCGACCCCCTCTTCTAAAAGCAGTGTTGATGTTTTGAGTTGTTTGCTGTGAATAACGGCCCAAGCGCTACCCAAGGTCGGATGACCGGCAAAAGGCAGCTCTTTGCTGGGGGTAAAAATGCGAACTTTGCAGGTGTTTTCGGGGTTCTCAGGGGGCAGCACAAAGGTGGTCTCTGAAAGGTTAAATTCACGGGCAATGGCCTGCATGGTTGGTGTATCCAGGCCCTGTGAATCCAGCACAACAGCCAGCGGATTGCCTGACAAAGGGCTATGGGTAAAGACATCAAGCCAGAGATAAGCCCGTTTTTGGGGGGGAAAGGTGTTCATTGGAAGCTCGGATCTCCTTGCATATGGGGTGGGATATACACCATCAATTTTTCGGGGTTGCCATGGGTCTGAAAGCCTTGCTTGCGGTAAATTTCGTGGGCATCGCGGGTCGAGAGCAGGCACCAACGCAGTTGGGTCATGATCGGATGTTCCAATATGCAGGCCACCAGCCAATTGCCGAGTCCCTGCCCGCGCCAGTCAGGGGCAATGATCACGTCTGCCAGATAGGCGAAACTGTCGTAATCGGTGACCAAGCGGGCAAAACCAATCAATTCTGTTTCGTGGTAGAGGCCAAAACAAAGGGAATTTTCGATGCGTCGCAGCAGGCCGTCAGGGGTCAGGCGATCATTCCAATAGGTGGGTTTGAGCAATGCATAAAGTTTTTCCGGCTCAATCCGATTTTTTTCGGTGGAGATCTGAAAGGGCGATTGGTTCCAGAGCGCGGGTCGCCAATTGGGTTCCGAGGCTTTGAGGGGGACCACCCCACACTGGCCCTGGGCAAAAGTTTGAGCATCATTTGGCCCTTTGGGGCCGCCTTGGCGCTGTTTGGCACTGGCCTGAGAAATCTTAAAACCCACCACCAGGGTGCCTTTTAATTGGGCTTCAGGGGCTGAATCATAGTCCTGATCCGCACTGCGACCAGGATAATAACGCCCGATCATTTGGTCCAACATCTGCTGTTTAAAAGCCAGGTCGGTGATTTCTTCGCATTGGCCAAAGCAGATCACCGAGCGGTAATTCATCGAGTGGTATTTGGCGCTGCGGGAATAGACCAGACCATCCATTTGGGTGACTTCGAGGCAAGCAGGAACCCCTGTGGCGAGGTATTTGAGTGTGTGGCTGGCTTGGCTGCCGTGCAGGTAAATCATATCCGGTTCTGAGGGGTCATACTGATATGAAAAAGGAATAATATAGGTCTGGTCTTTTTCGCTATAGCCGACATGGGCCAGATAACCCTCGCTCAAAATCGCCTGAATGGCGTCGTTGCAAGCTCTTTCCGGGTGTTGTCGGAGGGTGCTGCGGATCTCACAGCTGCTGGGGTTCGACATGGTTCTGCTCCTTTAAATCCAGATAATAGGCCTGATCACAGCGTCCAGAGTGGACATGGCCTTTCAATGGCAAAAAGCCAAACTTCAAATACAGGGCAATGGCTTCTTTTAAAACCCGATTGGTCTCCAAATGCAGACGTTGAAATCCGTGTGCTTGCGCAAAGTCCAAGAGACGTGTCAGGCTCGCTTTGCCCAGACCCTGACCACGGGCCTCGGGCAGCAAATACATTTTTCGCACCTCGGCCATGTGGCGATCGATGGGATACAGCCCAAAGCAACCCACGATCTGAGCTTCTGGGTTTTCAATTACACAAAAATAGCCGCCACTGTGAAAATAGGCTTTTTCCAGATCGTTTAAATCTGTATCGGTGCCCTCTGGGTCGGGTCTGAGGCCGTAGCTGTTTAAGACTGAAAAGACCAAGTTTTGAATCGCAATTGCATCGCGGTTGATTGCGGCACGAAAGGTATAGGTTGAGGTTGATTTTGGCATGTCTGTCTTCTCCTTGATGAACAGCATACGTTAAAATAAAAAAGCATAACAGATACAGTTTTTCAAATTTTGACCATTACAGTTTTAATCAGGAGATGGCCATGGCCCCCACTTTTCTCTATGCGCAATTGGCCCATGAGATTATTCATCTGATCGACAAAGGCACCTTTCAGCCCGGTGAACGTCTGCCTTCTTTGCGTTCTTTGAGTGAAAACCGGCAAGTGAGTATCGCGACTGTTTCTCAGGCCTATTTACAATTGGAGGCCCAGGGCTATTTAGAGGCCCGTCCTCAATCGGGTTATTATGTCTGTCTCCGCCCCCCTGTTTTGGCTTTGCCCCACAGCACGTCTGCGCCGGATGCCCCGGCCCAGGTCGGCAAAAATGCCTTTATCAGTCAAATCTTGGATGAGAGCCGCCGACCGGGGATTTTGCCTTTGGGTTCGACCATTCTCGATCCTTCTTATTTGCCGATCAAACACCTCAGTCGCCTGATTGCACGGCTGGCAGCTTGTCCCGAAAATCACACCTATGCACCGACTGCTGGTTTTGAAGGACTGCGCCGCCAAATTGCTCGCCGTACCCTGGATTCGGCCCGTCCAATTGGCTTTCAGGAGGTGGTTATTACCTCAGGTTGCATGGAGGCTTTGAATTTGGCCTTGCGTACCCTGGCCAAGCCCGGTGATCTGGTCGCGGTTGAAAGCCCGACTTTTTATGGCATTTTACAGGCCATTGAAAGTCTGGGAATGCGGGTTTTGGAATTGCCGACAGATCCCACGACTGGCCTGGATTTGGCAGCCCTGGAGCAGGCGTTAAAACAACACCCAATACGGGTGCTCTTAACCATTCCCAGTTTTCAAAATCCACTTGGCACCTGTATGCCTTTTGAGAACAAGCTGCGCCTTTTGGCCATTGCAGCCCGGAGTGGTTTGCAAATTATCGAAGACGATATCTATGGCGAATTTTATTTTCGTGAGCCGCCGCCCACTTTGTTTTCGCTGGATCGGCAGCAATCGGTTTTGCTCTGTTCGTCTTTTTCCAAAACCCTCGCGCCCGGCTTTCGTGTCGGTTGGGCTTTGCCTGGCCGTCATTTTGAGACTTTTTTACAGCTCAAACGCATGACCTCGTTGGGTACAGCCAGTTTGCAACAATTGGTGA
The DNA here is from genome assembly GCA_018780035.1 of Candidatus Sericytochromatia bacterium. GTDB lineage: Bacteria > Cyanobacteriota > Sericytochromatia > UBA7694 > UBA7694. The sequence goes on along the minus strand of JADMKE010000016.1, from coordinate 82,324 downwards.
TTGCTGAGTATCTGGCCTCTGGGGCCTATGAGCGCCATTTGCGGCGGCTGCGGCCTCAATTGGAGCGTTCCTTGCTTCAGGCTTTGCAGATGATTTCTCAGCACTTTCCCCAGGGGATTCGGGTCAGCCGCCCCGAAGGGGGCTTTATTCTCTGGCTGGAATTGCCAGTGGGCACATCGGTGATGGACATTTACAAACAGGCTCTCTCTGTGGGGATCAGCATTGCGCCGGGACCGCTGTTTAGCAACCGCGAATTGGAATACCCCGCACTGCGTTTGAGTCTGAATTTGCCTTGGGGAGACCGATTGGAGCAGGCTCTTTACCAATTGGGGGACATTCTGAGGCAAAATATTCGCCATTAAAAAAGGCCCCCAGCTGGGGGCCTTTGCATTAGGCTCTGTTTAGCCGCGTTCAGCAATTGGTTTAGACACCCGTGGGGCCGGGCCAGTATAGTCGGCACGGGGGCGGATCAAGCGGTTGTTGTCGTATTGCTCCAGAATATGTGCCACCCAACCACTGATACGGCTGAGAGCAAAAATAGGGGTATAGAGGTCAACGGGAATGCCCAGAACAAAGTAGACGCTGGCAGAATAAAAGTCGACATTGGGTTTCATACCCTTTTTCTCAAGCATGTCCTGTTCGAGCATATCCGACATTTCATACCACTTCATTTCGCCATTCATTTTGCCGAGTTCGTAAGACATCTTTTTGAGATGTTTGGCGCGGGGGTCTCCGTCTTTGTAGACCCGGTGGCCAAAACCCATGATGCGCTCTTTATTGTCGAGGGCGTCAACCAGAAAATCTTTGACATTGCTGACTTCACCGATTTTTTGCAGGGTGCGAATGACCTGCTCGTTGGCACCGCCGTGCAGGGGGCCTTTGAGGGTACCCACAGCAGAGGTCACAGCAGAATAGATGTCTGCCAAGGTGGAGACAGTTTGGCGAGCGGCAAACGTCGAGGCGTTCAGCTCATGATCAGCGTGCAAGATCAGGGCTTTGTCGAGGGCTTCGACAGCCACAGGATCGGGATCGGTATTGTGCATCATCTGCAAAAAGCTGGCAGCCGTGCTCAGATTGGGTTTGGGGTCGACCGGCGCTTTGCCCCGGCGAATTCGCTCTTGAGCGGCAATGACGGTGGGCATTTGGGCGATCAGACGAATCGCTTTGCGGCGGTTGGCGGCTTTTGAATTGTCTTCCGACTCGTTGTCATACAGCCCCAACAAGGAGATGCCAGTGCGTAGACGTTCCATGGGTGAGTGGGTAATTGGCAATTGTTTCAGCACTTCAAGAAAAGCCGGATCGACAGGACGAGCGGCACTGAGTTCCTGATTCAATTGATCCAATTGAGCCTGGGTGGGCAAATCGTCATTCAAGAGTAGATAGATCACCTCTTCAAAGGTGGTGTTTTCTGCCAGATCGTCGATATCGTAGCTGCGGTATGTTAAAACGCCATCGACAATCGAAGAAACGGAGGAACTCAGGGCGACAACGCCTTCAAGTCCTTTGTTTGCTGTCTCTGTACTCATAGGTATTACCTCTTTTTGCTTTGTAGAGCAGACATTTTTAGGCCTTGCTCACGGGTTTGCGATCAGTATAATACGCTTTGTCACAGGTTAGCGGTAGAGTTCTGAAGATCCGAGTAAGATTCTTGAAAATATCCGCTCAGGATTGCGGATCGGGCTTTTGGCTCGCTTCTGATTGCATACTTTTGCGCAAAACAGCCCGAATTTCTTCTGCATCTGGGGCTTTGGGGAAGAGCTTGAGATAGTTCATTAAATATTTATCAGATTTTGCCCGATCGCCCTGTTGGCGATAAAGTGCCCCCAAATTGCGGTAAGAATCCCCGTTACGCGGATCAACTTCAATTGCTTTTTGGAAAGCCGCTTCGGCTTTGGCAGGTTGTTTTTGTTCAAGGTAAATGACACCCAAATTATTGTGGGCCACACCATTTTTGTTTTCAACTTTTAAAGCCGCTTGTAGGTGTTTTTCGGCCTGGACCCAATCCCGTTTATTGGCGTAGATCACTGCCACAGACTCGTGGGCCAGAACACTGTTGGGATTGATGCTGAGGGCCTTCTCAAACAAAGGCAGGGCTTTTTCGGGGCTGCCCATTTTGAGTTGAAGATTGGCCTGCAGAACCCAAAAACGCTCATCTTTGGGCGCTTTTGCTGCACCTTGTTCGGCTTCTGCCAGGGCTTCGGGCAATTTGTTTGCGAGCATCAAACTCTCTGCTTTGGCCAGACTTTGATCCGGGGTGACTTCGAGCATTTTGATGGCTTGAAAGCCTGAACCTGCCAGAAAGATCAGGCCAAATAAGACGCCAAAGATTTTCATCTTTAATTCATTTTTACGTGCCACAGTCTTCTCAATTCTCTCATCGGTTTAAATAGTGCAGTTGGACGTTCACTCAAGTCCTGGGGGTCTGAAGATGGGGAAATCAGGGGGGACTCCCTCTTTTTCCAATAGGGCTTTGTGTTTGTTGTTCTGGTTCATCTGTTTCCAGCGGATGCCTTCCGCCACGGCCGTAATCGAGCCTTGGGCGTTGACCGACATGCGGTAGGAAAAATCGTGCAAAACTGAAATCAGGGTGGCAAAAATCACGACGATCAGCATCATACCTGTGGTGGGTTTCATGGCAAAGTTGAGTTCCAAAATATTGATCTGGGGGGCAACCCGGTTCATCATGCCCAAACCAAAATCCACGACAAAAACGACCACAATAATGGGCAATGCGATTTGGGCTCCCACCACAAAAATTTGCGAAGTGATGTCGATGATCCCTTTGAGTGCCAGCCCTGTCCCAAAGTCAAAGGTGCCAATCGGCAAGATCTCAAAGGTCTTAAAATAGGCCTTAAGTAGGAAGAGATGAGAATAAGAACTGATCAAAACAATGGTTGCCAATTGGTACATAAATTTACCAATGACCGTGCTCTGCTGTTTTGTTTGGGGGTTGAATTGCATCACCATACTCAAGCCAATTTGCACGTCAATAATTTCGCCCCCTGCTTGAATCGCGACCAAAATAATATTGGCGCAGAAGCCAAACAGAACGCCCACCAAAAACTCCCGAATCATCAGCAGCATATAGGGCAAAAAGCTGGTGGGAATTTCAGCCGGCAAATTGGGGGTGCCCAGCAGGTAGAAAAAAGAGAGTGAGAGGCAAATACTCACCCTGACCATACCCGGAACGGTCGCAGAGCCTAAATACGGCGTTTGCAGTGTCAGAGCGAGGGTGCGGGCCACCACCAGCATGAAAATGGGTACATGCTTCTCCAGGGCGAAGACAATGTATTCCATAGGGTTTTCTGGCCTACCGGCTCAGATAAGTGGGCAAATTGATCAGCAAATGTTTGAGATACTCACCAATAGTAGACATATGCCAGGGACTGATCAAAATGAGCATGCTGAAAACACAAATCGTTTTAGGCACAAAGCTCAAGGTTTGTTCCTGAATCTGGGTCACAGCCTGCAAAATACTCACGGTTAAACCCACAAGCATGGCTGTTAAAATCAGGGGCAAAGACATCAAGACAATCATGGTGATCGCTTGGGTGCCCAGGGTGAGAATCAGATTTTGAGACACGCTGGTTATTTCCCCCTCATATTCGGAAACTCATGACAATGGCTTGGAGGATCAAGAACCAACCATCTGCCAAGGTAAAGACCAGAATCTTAAAGGGCAAAGAGATGGTGACGGGTGATAACATCATCATCCCCAAAGCCAACAAGGTATTGGCAACCACCAAGTCAATGACCAAGAAGGGCAAGAACAAGACAAAACCCATTTTAAAGCCAGTGGTCAATTCGCTGACCATAAAGGCCGGCACAACGACATGCAGCGGCACATCCGAGGGACGTTGGGGTTTGGGTTCGTTGGCCAACCGGATGAAAAACCCCAATTCTTGTTTGCTGGTGTGTTTGAGCATAAAGGTCTTGATCGGGGTCAAGCCCCGCTCTACCGCAATCGATTGGGTGATTTTATTGTCGAGGTAGGGCACAATTGCGTCATTGTTGATGCGATCCCACACGGGAGACATGGTATAGAGCGTTAAGAACAAGGCAATACCCACCACCACCTGGTTGGGCGGATTGGTTTGGGTGCCCATTGCCGTACGCAAAAAGCTCAAAACAATAATCGTGCGGATAAAGGAGGTGGTCATGATAAACATAAAAGGCAGGATCGTCAATAAAGACATAAAAACGATCAGCTGTAAGGGCGTACCCAATTCCTCCAGACTCATCGATTTACGCAGGTCGATGGAGTCCAATAAATTACTCGGATTGGCTGGCGTGACTGGTTTTGTGGGCAAAGGGCCATTCTGGGCCAGCACTGGCAAAGTATAAAAAAGGAGGATCAGAGCTAAAACAGCCAAAGAGGCTATTCCAAGAGTCTTAATCAGTTGTTTTTGTTTCATGATCTTCCACATATTCTGCAAAGGCTTTGGGATTGTCTGGCTCTGCGCCATCACCCATCTCGTAAGGGGGCTTGACTTGCCCCAAATTGGTAATCTGGGTATCTGTCGTACCGATCAACCAATACTGGTCTTCGAAAACCTGTATCAGATACAGATTTTTTCTTCCCTCCAACAGCGTGCGTTCGACAATCCGAATCTGTTGGCTTGAATTATTGCCTATTTTGGGCAATTTTAAAAGGGGGAGCCCAGGTATTTGGGCTTTGCCACCTTTCAGTTTAACCAAGATAAAGGCCAGGATTCCCATCAAAATGATAAGGAAAACCATATTTCGCAAATAGCCTACATAGTCAAACTGAAAGGGTTCCCCCATGAAAAATTCAGCGGTTAGTTAATAACCGCCCTCATCGAATCCTTCCATGGCACTGGAATCACCACCGGACTCAGAAGCTTTGGGCTTGTGAACCTGGGTGATTTTGACGCCGAAGTTATTGCCGATGACGACAACTTCTCCTTTGGCGATCAAACGGCCATTTACCAGCAAGTCTACCGGTTCTCCGGCCAGACGCTCTAATTTGATCACTGAAGAGTCTTCTAATTGAAGAACTTCTTTCAGGGGGAGATGGGTTCTTCCCAATTCCACCGTAACGTCCATTTTGACGTCTTTTACCAGTTCCAGATTACCCAGAACCCCAGTAACGGCAGAGGTGGGCAGATCCCGGACCAGGGGTGCAAATTTGACGGGACTGACCGTCATTTTGCGCGTCGGTTTATTTTGCGCTTTCGTTTCTGCCACGGATGAAATGCCTCCTCGAATATTAAACAGTCAGATTTTGCAATTGATGGCCATTATTACCACCAAAATAGGTTGTTGAAACCTTTACAGACAGGTTGCTGTCAGTGACGAGCAGCTTCCCTTTGCCTTTACGTACCCCGTTAAACAGGATATCAATTTCTTCATTGGCTGGCTTGTTCAGCAGAACCAGTGTGCCCTCTTTCAGATTCAGCCACTCAACCAGATCCAGGGTGGCCTGACCCAGTTCCGCGCTGATCTCAACAGGTACGTTGCCCAGTTCTCCGAAGGACTCATCCAGTGCAGAGGAGAGCAATTTTTTATCGACGATGTGACGGCTGGTATGGGGCGCCAGAAGTTCACGGGTGTCGATGCCAAAGACGCTTTCAAAGTCACGGCCAAATTCATCAATGATTTCAGAGGCCAGATTGTCTTCGTCCATGGACAGTTCTTCCATGAGTTTGCTGGTTTCCAGCTCGGCTTCCAGTGCATCAGGCATCATGCCACTGCCATCAAAGCTGATGATCGCAGGATTGGCAAATGCACCACCGGCTTGGTCCGCAGGAATGACACGGCCTTGGGGCTCATGACGATAGTGGGTGCGGATCAGCTCATCGCTGACCGACAGACCCTGGGGAGACATTTTGCCAACCACCAGAATCACAAAGGGAATCATCAGACCACCCAAAGTGACTGCGTGGGTAAAAGCCAGGTCGGCGCTGGGGGCCAGTCCGAGGCTTGAAAGCAAAGGTGCTACCGCGGGATTACTGATTTCTCTGCCGAAGAAGAGACTCAGTAAAACAATGCTGAGCAAACCGAGAATGAAGCCCAAGGTAGCACCAAAGCTGGCTCCAATTGTCATACGAGCAACAATATTCAGCACTCCCATGGCTGGGGCGGATTCGGGTTCGTCAATGCGGGTGACTTTGGCCGTGTCCACGTGAATGGTTTCAACATATTTACGTGAAAACGGGGTTTCAAATTTGCGCATTAGGCCAAAGATGGCGCCGGCAATGGCCAAGACAAAAGCATAACCAAAAGCGGCAGCCAGAGATCCGCCCATAAAAAGCATGTCTAAGACAGGACTGCCTGTGCCACGCAAAGGAGCGGTTTCAGACTTGGGCATGGTTTCATCGGGCAATTCTTGACTGCCGATTAAACCTGCTGCAGAGCCAGCTACGCCGCCTTTTAAGGCTTTATTGTATTTGTCGCCGACTTTTTCTTTGACGCCACTGATGCCAACGGCACCGCCAGCGACTGCGGGTTTGCTTTCACTGCTGGCTGTGCTGGTGTTTTTGGCTTGTTTAAATGAAGAGTAGACCACTTCTTCTTCGTTTTCAGAAGTATGGGCAGCGGTGGCCACCGGCTTGCCTGAAAGTGTCAGGGGTTTGCCTTTGGCCAAATTACCCAGATTTAAGAAGGCCACACCCAAAAGCACAGCAGAAATCACCAAGACTTCTGACCAGCGGAAAAAACCGCGAACGTTGTCAAAACTGACAGTAAAGGTGTATTTATTGGCGTTGAGATAGAGCATGTGGTGAATGGAGAAGCCCAGGCCAACCACAAAAACCACCATGAACAAAGTCATGGGCAAGCTGAGACTTTTTTGAATGACGGTAAATGCCGCCAGCAAGGCCAATGGCACAAAGCCAAACAGGGTGATCAGGCGATAGCCCCAGGGGTGACGCCAAATACCCGGTAACGTATATTCTTTCGGAGGGGGTGGGGGAGCGACAGGTTCAGCGGGGGCCGCTTCGGCATCGCCTTCATCTCCACCGAGCAATGAAGCAGCATAAGCATCCGCTTCAGCCGATTCCGCATCTTTTTCAGCCTGCAGAGCGGCCATGATGTCGTCGCCAAAGAGGTCTTCTTCCTCTTCGTCTTCGTCTTCATCATAATCATCATCATTCTGCGAAGCCATCATCATCGGCTTGCGCAGCAATTCATCAAACAAAGGATCTTGCTGGTACATAGTCAAACTCTATCTCTCTCTACAGACATTTTGGTTCTCATGACTCCATAATCTGCACGGCAAGATGGCGTCCATCAGAAGTGGTGCCAGGCATGCCTTTCATGAGGGTATCCTTGCCGACCTTGACAGTCAAAGGCTTGTCAATGGTTTGGTCAAGGACAATAAAGTCATTGAATTCCATGGTCTGGATATCAGCAAAACTCATACGGGTTTTGCCCAATTCTACGATCACAGGCGTCGTGACATCGTCTACCATGGAAATACGCTCTTGAACTTGTTCAAAATCAGCCTCTTCATTGGTCCCTTCTAAGACGCTCTGTAGAGCGTGATACAAGGGTGCCAGATAAGGCTGAGGGAAGACCAGTGCCGCTTTTTGAACTTCGCGGGCAATCATGGTCACTTGGAAGGTGAGCAATACAGATGGGGTATCAGGATTGATCCCCATTAATAAATTTCGGAACTCATCAATGGTGGGCGTATTTGGGAAGGTCGCTAATTGCAGGCTGAGGGGATGGTGTTCGCCCCAAACCGTGGAGAAGGCTTCAGAAAATTGCTGGATGCGATTGTCGATCTGACCCAATTCAAATTCCGTGATCTCGTTTTCGGATTCGGGCGCGATCTCGGCACCGGCCTGACGCACCATCGAAATCACAGACTCTTTTTCAATAACAAGGGCCACGCCACCTACCAAAGATTCGCCAAAACCGAGCAAAGACCAGACGGAGTCGCGCGGATATTTGCGCAAAACCTGTTGAAAGCTCTGTTGTTCTACGCTGATAACCTGCCAAGTGGCAGCAGAAGTCGGCTCAGCGGACAGGATTTCTGTCAGGGTCTGAGCGACCTTGTCGTGAATATAATACAACGCCTTCAGATCATCACCGGTGAGGGGCCGTGACTTTACAAAACGGAGTGATTGCAAAGGATTATTAGTCAAAATAGGAACTACCTCATTCTCATCAGGAACTCGTCTTATACATAATACGACAAGATCTTTGGATTAACAACGTGGGTTCATCACAGTTGTGAGCATTATGATGAATTTAAAATATAATTTTAACAAGCTTATCCTGTGTTCGGAGGGATTGTGTTACATTTCTTTAAGTTACGGAGATTTTTGATTCCCTTGCTGGGGGTCTTTCCTCTCTTTGTTTTTCCGGCCTCAGCCCGCTCCCCGGGCCAGACCACTGCAGCTGTGCAGTGGATGCAACCAGGCCTTTCTGCCGCGCATACGGGTATTCAGGTGACTTCGCTCAAAACGGGCAAATCCTTGGTTTCGCACAATGCCAATACGCCTCTGATGCCCGCTTCCAACATGAAATTGGTGACTTCTGCAGCAGCACTTGCACTGCTTAAACCCGAATTTCGCTTTAAAACCCTGGTTTATACCGATGGTCGGATCCAGGGCAATACACTCAATGGCAATCTCTACCTCAAGGGGCTCGGGGATCCTGAGCTGACCGATGATGGTTTGACCCAATTGGCTTCGGAGATCCGCTACAGCGGAATTCAGGAGATCAAAGGCAAATTGATTGTCGATGATACTTTTTTTGACCCCTTGCGCGAAGGGCGGGGCTGGAAAAAGACCTATGGTGCTTCGGCTTACAGTGCGCAGATCAGCGCGCTTTCATTGAATCGCAATACCGTTGATGTCTGGGTGCGGCCTGGCATTCCCGGTAAACCCGCAGAGGTGGCTTTGGAGCCCCCCAATCAGTATTTCGAAATCGTCAACCAGACTTATACGGGCGGTCGCACCCGTTTGCAAATTGCCCGCAGCATGGTCAATGGCAAAAACCGTGTCACTGTCTCGGGATCCGTTTCACCCCAGGCCCGCCCAGAAAAGGAGTCGATCAATCTCGAAAACCCGGCTCTGTACACAGGTTATGTCTTTCAAAATCTCTTGCGCAAAGAGGGGGTGCGCCTGCCCGGACGGGTTGAACAGAGCAAGACCCCTCCCGGCGTCTATGAATTGGCCCGCACAGAATCGCGTCCATTGCGGGATATTGTCGGCGAACTCAACAAACACAGTGTCAATTTGATTGCCGAAAATCTGCTCAAATACATGGGAGCGATTTTTGAAGGGGAACCCGGCACTGCGGCCAAAGGAGCCAAAGTGATCCAAGAAAAATTTCTCAAAGACATGGTGGGTTTGAATAACCAAACCGGGATCTCAATTGCAGATGGCTCTGGCCTTTCGCCTTTGAACCGCGTCACAGCTCATTCATTGGCGCAAATTTTGAGTTATATGCACTCCCAATTTGATGTGGGGGTCGACTATGTCTCTTCGCTGGCGATCTCGGGAGTGGATGGCACTTTACATGCCCGTCTCAACTCCCCCGATCTCAAGCGCAGAATCCGTGCCAAAACCGGTTTTATCAACGGGGTATCGGCTCTCTCGGGCTATTTGCAGACCAAGAACAACGAAACCCTGGTCTTCTCCTTTTTGATGAACCATTTTACAGGTGTTTATGCCGCACGGGCCTCGCAGGATTTGCTCTGCACCCAGTTGGTCAATTGGCGTTGAACGCTGTTGTTTTTAGGCAGCCAATTTGACCAATTGGGCGATTTTGATTGCCAGATCGCGGTTCTTTTCGGGGGTCTCCGCCACGTCCAGGCTGAGCACGAATAAACAGAGACCTGATTGAAAGAGCAGGGTCTTGCTTTCGCTGTTCCAGGCCATCAGGCTTTTGTCGTTTTTTAAAACCTCAAAAGCCTGATCTCCCAAGGCGTCGGGGCTACCAAAACGGGCTTCGCGCTGACCGGCAGCTTCTTGCTTAAAGGCTGCTTGGGCTTGGGCTTGTGTGGCAAATTTTTGGCGGATCTCCAATGAGATCTTGCTCCAGCCAGAAACGGGCTGGTAGGGACTTCCGCCACGCTGCATGGAGCTGCGCAGGCGTTCCTGATTTTGTCTTTCGAGTTCGTCAGCATTGGCTTTGCGCCATTCAAACACGCAGCGTCCAGGGACTTGGCTGAGCTGCTGAATGGCTTGGGCCTCTGGCAACAAACCTGCCAATTGGGTTTCACTTAAAAGCCCACAGCCAGCTGTTTGAGCTTGCAGTGGCATGGGTTGAGCCAAAAATAGGGCCAATCCCCAGAGTGTCGAGCCTGAAACCGTTAGAACCTTTTGCCACATGCTGAATGTCCTCCTCGCCGATTGCGCTTGAGAGCTTGGTACAATACATGGAAATCATACACCACAAGGAGACCTTTATGGGATATACCTACGTTGTTTTGGGGGCTGGCATTCAGGGCACCACGATTGCCTATGATATGGCCAAATTTGGAGATGCAGACAAGGTCTTACTACTGGATATGAGCCTCGAACAGGCCCAAAAATCAGCGAGCCATATCAATGGGTTGCTGGAGAAAAAAGTGGTGGAGCCAGGCACGGTCGATGTGCGCAACCGTGAACAATTGTTGGCCGTGCTTAAACCCGCAGACAGTTGTCTGAGCGCCGTGCCTTATTTCCTCAATCCCCAAATTGCGGCTTGTGCCGTTGAGGCCAAAACCCATTTTTGCGATCTTGGCGGCAATACCGATGTGGTCTTTCAGGAGTTGGAATTACATGAAAAAGCACTGGCAGCAGGTGTTTCGGTGATTCCAGATTGCGGTTTGGCTCCGGGTTTGGGCAATACCCTGGCCGCCCATGGCATCAGCCAACTGGATAGCTGTGACGAAGTTCAGGTGCGTTGTGGTGGACTGCCGCAAAATCCCCAACCGCCACTGGACTATATGCTGGTCTTTAGCGTGGAAGGTCTGACCAATGAGTATTTTGGTCAGGCAGTGATCCTGCGGGATGGCAAAATTGACAAGGTCAGTACCTTTTCGGAGCTTGAAACCCTGCAATTGCCAGCCCCTTTGGGCGAATGCGAAGCTTTTACAACCTCGGGTGGCACGTCCACTTGTCCCTGGAGCTATGAAGGACAGGTCAAAACCTTTGAGTACAAGACGATTCGCTACAAAGGCCATTACGAGAAAATGAAATTGATGCGCGATCTGGGGCTGCTTGAACTTGAACCTGTCCAGGTTGATGGACAAGCGGTGATTCCCCGTCATCTTTTTCATACCTTGGCCTTGGACAAACTCAATTTTCCGGGTGAAAAAGATTTGGTGGTTTTGCGGGCAACCTGCAAAGGCCTCAAAGAGGGTCAAGCAAAAACCTTGGAGTACACGATCATTGATTTCTTTGACGATGCCACAGGTTTTAACTCTATGTCGCGCATGACTGGCTTTCCTGCCTCAATTGTGGCGATCATGATGGCCCGGGGCCAAACCGAAAAAGGGGCGATCCCACTGGAGAAGTCCGTTCCTACGGGTATTTTCTTGGAAGAATTGGCCCTGCGGGGCGTGAAAATGCAGATTGCCGAGTCTTAATTTTATCAGGTAGCTCTCTTACCGAAAGCCCTCACTTGAGGAGGGTGGGTTTCTGCCCTCCTCTTGCTTCGCGTTATACTGAACAAAAAAGATCTGCGAGAAAAAATCTATGTCTGCTTTTCGTGCGCAACCACTTTGGAACGGGGTTTTGATCACTTTTGCGCTGGGCTTAGCGGCAGGGGCTTGGGCGGCACCCGTCCTTTTCCCACTTAAAAACGAGGCCCGGCAGGTGGTCAACCAGGTTGCGCCTGAGCAGTTTTTTAAATTGACCCAACCCAGTCTGAGGGGAGTCCGACTCGAAACCGATCCGGTCAAGTTGGCCGGTGTGGCACGCAGTACTTTGGCTTACCTGAATAAACATGCCAAAGATGATTCTGAGGCTGTCAATGCAGGCATTTTGGGGGGGATGGGTGTCTCTTTGGAGCAGGTCAAAGCCACTTTGGCCTTTGTGGCCAAAACTGTGGACGAAGACCAAGCTGCTAAGCGCCCTTTTCGTTTGGGCAATCCCGCCTTTTTAGAGCAGCACTTTCGTTTTTTTCAGTGGCGCTCGGATCGTGCGGCGGCAGCGGCACACAAGGTGCAGGTCAGCGATGAGCGCATTCGCTTGACCAAATATGTTATCTTTGAGGCCCAGGGCAGCCCCGTTCAAACAGCCTCACAGACCTGTGCGCTTTATGCGCTGCCCGAAGAAGAGGCGGCATTGAGCGCTGATCAGGCTGAAAAAGAAAAAGCCAAGCTGATTCGCTATCGCTATACCAAACAGCAAGTCGTCGAGGGGGTCCTGGCCCAACACAAGGTAAAACCCCTGGTTTGGATCAATCGCCAGGGGCTTGAAGACGCCTTGATGCAAGGTTCTTTGATGGTTAAAATGCCCGGTGGTCAAACCCGCATGTTTAATGTGCACCGCAACAATGGCATCGCCTATGATCGGCGTATCAAAGAGCCTCGGCTGCAAAAGCGGTATTGGTATTTTAAAGAAGTGGCGGGTATTCAGGGCTATGGCAAAGACGAAAAGATCATTGTTCAACCTGCTGTAACCGTTGCTGGAGATGTTTATAATTTGGGTCTGGGCAAATTATTCGCATTGCGCTATCCGTTGCAGGGCAAGACCGTTATGCGTTTGGCGGTTTTGGCTGATACCGGTGGTGCATTTATTCCCAATCTCTACCAATTGGACTATCTGGCGGGGGTTTTCCCCACCCGCGAAAGTTACAGCAAAGGTGTGATGCACCTGCCTGAGTACGCTTCAGCTTCTGTGCTCTTGCTCAAGGATTAAACGTGAAGATCACTCTGTCTTCCCAAGCGCTTACGATTGCCGGGCAGCCAGGAATTCTCTATGGCGGCGAGTTTCAGTATTTTCGCATTCCCGCTGAGCTGTGGGAATCCAGTTTGCAACAATTGGCGGATGCGCAGATCAATTTTATCTCCTGTTATATTCCCTGGATCTGGCATGAATACGAAGAAGGTTGCTACGATTTTGAGGGCCAGACGGCACCTGAACGCAATTTGGCGCATTTTTTGCAGCTGGTAGAGAGCCATGACTTGGCCCTCATTGTTCGTCCGGGGCCTTATGTCTATGGGGAGTATCAGGGCTTTGGTATTCCCGATTGGCTGCGCAAAAAACACCCTGAAATTCTGATGGTTTATGAAACAGGACAGCTCAGCAACGAGGTGGCCCTCAATCACCCTATTTTTCTCAAATACACCCAGCAATGGCTCAAGACCGTGATCGACTACCTCCGTCCGCGCTTTGAAAGTGGGCGGATTGTGGCCTGCCAGCTCGACAATGAAACGGGGCTGCCACAATATGGGGGTGTCACTTATTCCGGCGATTTTAACCCCCATACGGTCTTGGCCTATCATCATTGGCTGCGTCAGCAATACCCCTCGCTGGCCCATCTCAACCGCATTTGGCACACAGATTTTGAGACCTTTGAAGCCATTGAACCCCCGCGCAAAAGCGCTTATGCTCCGGTGCCATTTCGGCAATGGGCGGCCTTTATCGAAGACTATATTGTGCAATATCTGGGCACTTTAAGTGATTATCTCAAAGGCCTCTCTGTGCCCGGTCTGCTCTATCTCAACGATCCCTATCTCTGTCAATGGCCCAATAACAGCGCAAAAAAAACGCGGGTGGCTCTAACCGGCTACGACATCTACAGCAAATTCACGACCGATCCCGATGCCACTCACGATGTGCCGTTTGGGATTTCGTTTGCGCCTGAATATTACCGCAATCTCAATCCCGATCAGCTCTTGATGGGGGTAGAGGTGGGGGCGGGTTGGTTTGACCCGCGTGTCAAAGTGCGCAAAGAGGCTCTTTTGCAAAATGGCATGGTGGCCCTCTTACGCGGTATGCGCATTTTAAACTGGTATCTCTTACACGATTGTGTTGAAAGTGATGGCGTGCCATGGATCTTTCAATCGCCATTAAATATAGCCGGAGAGGCTGTCGACAGTTATGCCTATCTCAAACAGATCGGGGAATTTGTTGGCGATCATGGTGCGCTCTTGGCCCAGAGTGAGCCGCTGCACAGCCCTGTCGGTTTGGTTAAATACATTCCCCAGGGTTGGGACTTTCTCAAGTCCAATATCAATGTCTGGAGCGCTCTGGATCTGATGGACAACGCCCTGAGCCATTTTTCGGGGCTGACGGCAATGCATGGGGTGCTGTTGGAGTGTGGTTGTAATCCCTTGGTCTATGACCTGGAAAAAATCAGCTTGCAGGAATTGGAACAGCTCCAGGTTTTGTTTTTGGCTTCGACCAATTTGATGGATCGGGAGTCCTACCAAAAGCTGGTTTATTTTGTTGAAAATGGCGGCACTCTAATTTCTTTTGGCACCCCTGTGGTCACAGATCTCCATGGGGAGCCTTACGCCCCCAATCCACTCTTTCCAGCCAAACCCTATGGCAACGCCAATAAAGTGCAATACGGCACCAATGCGGTGCTCTCCCAAGTGGCGCTGGATATGATGGATTACCAAATGATGCGCCGCAGTATTTCTCACAAACTCTCTTTGCATACCCTGGATATGATGCATCCTTTTGTGGAATTCTCCAAATATGTAGGCAAATCAGGGGCTTGGATCGAAACCGAACGGGCAGAACCCTTTTGGGCCAGTCGCTTTGCCAGTTTCTGGCAAGGGGGGGGGATTACCCCTGTTTTGCGCCAGCCTGAAGGCGCAACGGTGGGATATAGCAAGCGCTTGGGGCGGGGACGTGTCTATTTCTTGGGCACTTTGCCCGGTTTGTTCTTTGATACGCCTGGCTATTACACGATTGAACCTGAAAAAAAGGCCTCGGTGCTGCGCTTCTTTGGCCATTTGCTCAAAGAGACGGGTGTGACGCCCCTGGTTGAAGGGGTGCCCCAAGTGGAGGTGATTCTGCGCCAAACCACTGAAGGACACCTTTTGGTGGGCATGATCAACCGGGGTGGAGAGCAAGAAGTCACGCTCAGCTTCAATTTAATGCATTCCTTTGAGCAGGTAGAGCCCCTCTTTTTTAGCCACGCCGACACAGATCGCTTGGAAAAAGCCCGCTACCACCGTTTAAAGGGTTTTCTCTCCAAAGATGCGGTTGCTGTTGTACTTTTGCGCTAATCCCTTGGTCCAGACTTAAAGCAGGGAGAGATAATAAGGGTGTGCGTGTTTGGTTAGCGCTTCGCGGTAGCTGCCTTCCCAATGGCGGTTGTGGGGATCACTTTGCTGTTCTTTTAAAGCAATTTCTGCCATGGCCCAGGTCAGACTGGCTTCCAAATAACGCAATTCAGACGTGAGAAAGGGAACCCCCCGAACCTCACAAAAAGTGGCTAAAAATCGTTGCATTTCAATTGTTGATGCTGGCTGTCCAGGCTCGGTTTGACTTAAAAAGCCCAAACTGGCCATGGCTCTTCCCAAAGCCCACAGCTCCGGTTGTAACGTTAATTTACTCCAACTATACACCGCTGCGAGTTCTTGCTGTTTGATTTGAAGTTGGGAGGGAGTCCAATACATGGGGCTCAAAACCTGGCGACCTGTCTCTTGGCGCAAGCGCCGCAGCAGGGTATGGGTTAATACGCCCAGCCATTCTGTTTCTGAGCGGCGTTCTTTGGGGACAGCCTTTGAAAATAAGGCTTGGCAAGGTATTTGCATATGTGGCAGAGCGGGCAAGGCGTGCAGGGTACAGGTCACTTGATGCAGACGGGCCAAGGTCTGAGCCATCAGTTGGATATCTCCACTCTGATGGGGATGGGGTTTGCGGCTGCCGAGCAGACAGAGTTCAATGCTGATCCGGCATTGTCCGAACGCATGGGGTGGTAGGAGTGTTTGCGGGGCTTGAAATTTTTGGGCGTGGGCCAATTTTTGGATTTGTAAGAGGGTTGTCAATGTCTCCTTGCTGCGCTCAGGTGGATAAAAATGAACCACCAGATCGTTGCTCTGTGCCATTTTAAATCCCCAAACCTGTTTCTGTTCACCCTCAATAAAGAGCAGCGTATCGATCTCTGTTGCGAGAGTCTGATGCAACAGGGCCTGTAATTCTCTCAACAATTGCTGGAAATCCACAAACCCGGTCCATTCCAGTAAATGGAGGGGCAGTTGGCCTTTTAATTGGTTTTGTAAAGTTATCCAGACTTGATTGCTCATATGGGCTCGTAAAAGGGTTTCCAAAGTCGATCATAAGCCAAACCTACTCCTAGAATAATACTGGATCCCAGCTCAGAGGTAGAGGGCAATTTGCCCTGAAAGAGATAAGCATCTGCAAAAAAGCGCAAACTCAGGTTGTCTGTCAGGGAAACTTTTAAGGCTGAGACCCATTGGCTGATCAGTCCCAAACTGGATGCATTGTCGTTGGCGCTGGGCAGATAATATTTGAGTTCGAGACTGTTGGTCCATTTTAACTCCGCTGTCAGAGGCAGTTCGTGGTCGAGCTTAAATTGCAGACCCAACTCCAAGTTATTCGGTACATTAAAATCCCGGCGCAGGGCCAGACCGGTCTTAAATGCTTTGAGCATGGGCCCTGGGGGAATTGTCAGACCCGCAATGCCACTTAACTCAGCTTGTTGGGGGTTGAGCTGGCCGGTAGTGGGCTGAAGTGTGGGCGAAAACTCTGTATCATAAGTCCCTTCAAGGTAAGGAATTAATTGCAGTTCTTTGTCTCCCAAAGGAAATTCAAAGAGCTGCAATTGCAGCTCGCTTGAAAATAAGAGATCGTCCTGGTTCTCTGTGAATTTGGTCTGTTTGCTGCTTTCGTCTAAGAGCGAGAGGCCTTCGTATTTTGCCTGCAGTGATTGGGTCCAGCTCACGTTGGCATTGTCAAAAATCAGGGATATTTTGCTGCGTCCGCCATAGGTAAAGCTATTGGGAGAGGTCACACGGGTTTCTCGGACGGCTGTGTAGCTTTGATTGTTTAGGGCGTTATAACCACTTAGGTTGAGCTGTAAATCGCTGATCTGTAAACTCCAAAGTGGCTGTTTTTGATGCCATTGGGGTTCTAAATAGCTTAAGAGGGTTTCTTTGAGTTTTCCAGAGGCTTTGGTCTGCTCCAAAAAACTGAGTAAGATATTGCGCAAATATAACCGCTCTGGTGGATTGTGAGGCGCAAAAGGATTGCGCAGTTCTTCCCGTTTGCGCAGCCCTTTGAGCAGCGGGGCCAATTCTGCGCTCTGGGCCAGGCTGCTGCTGATCAGGGTGCGGTAATAGGTATTCTTTTGGCGCGGGCGGTTCCAGACCTTGCTTTTGTCAGCACTGGTCCCCCCTTGGATGGCGTGGTCCAAAGGCAGTTTGAGTAGCCGATCGAGGTCTGCACCACTGAGCAGATACCCTTCCAAAGTGGCATCGTCTTTGAGCATTTCGTAGACCAAAAGCCGAGGCCAAGCGCCGGGAACATAAATACCGTCAGGCAGCTTTTCAACCAAAACCACCTCACAGTCAAAGGACTTTAACAGCAGATTGCTGAGCAAAACCCCCCACATTTCTGAACTCAAGCGGGGGGGGTATAAACGCAATAATTCGGAATCTGTGAGTGAATGTCGCCCTTCCAAGCGCTGACGGGCTTGGCGTGTTTTTTCACTGTTGAGAAATTGCTGGAGCAAAACAGGGTTTGCCAGAATTTCACTGCTTAAATCAGGCAAAAGTTCATCAAGGGCATCGCGATAGGCCTCTTGGCGGATTTTCATCGTGCTGTTTAAAAAAACGGGGTCGGGTTTGAGATCAAACGAAACAGGCAAAATTTCATTTTGGATCTGGATTTTTTCAGCATCCAATTGCACTTGCAACAAACCCAGTGCTTGGGGATTATTGGCCACCACAAACGGCGTGTGATGGGGATCTTTGACTCTTTCTAACTGTAGTTTACTCGGGCGCAAGGGGGCTTGGGCCTCTCCCAAAATCAGATCGATGCCTGCATTGGTTTGAGCCAGGTTTTCCAGTTCAGACCCCTCAAGATTGGTCAGAATGGCGATTAAATCAGGGGGCTGCTTTAATTCTGCTTCCAGGCTTTTGAAGGCCCATTTGAGGGCCGCTGCCGGTGTGAGAATTTCTGTTCCGGCACCGAGCAACCCTCTTTCCTGCAATTGTTCCAATTCGGTGTGATTGCCAATTCCTATCAGGGCAAGGGTTTTTCCATCTTCTGCCTGGGCCAATTTGTAAGGGGCGAAGAGGTATTTGCCGTTTTGGCGCAGCGAGGCAGAGATCCAGGGCAAGTTGTATTGTTCTTGCTCTCGCAGTAAATTATCCAGTCCACCGCGCAATTCTTCGGCCCCGATATTCAGGGCAAAATAACCCAAATTTTGCAGGGCCTTTAAGCTATTTCCCCGTTGCAGCGAGAGGCTGGCAGTATTGACTGAACTCAGCCCTTCCAAGAGATTGCCACTGTCGACCAACAGTGTTTGCGGGTCTTTCAGATCTTTGAGTAAATTTAAGCGGCGGGGCCCATCGCCACTGGGTTTTCCAATCAGCACCCAATCTGTTGACGTGGTATCTTCGAGAATGTTTAATTGCAGTCCCAACAGCATCTCCCAAGCATGGGGGTCTGGATTGGGCCCTTCTTCGGCAGCATCCAGATGCAAAAAATAGATCGGGCCAGGGTAGATGTCTAACTGAGCGCCCGTCAGCTCTGAACCTGGATTTTGTTTGATCAAGGGCCTGAGTTTGCCCAGCAAGTCGTGGGTAGAATCAGGCTCCAGTACAATGCTGTCGGTATTGTCCAAGAGAGTGAGTGATCTTTTTACTGTTGGTTTTTTACTGGAAAGCTGGCCCAAAAATTGCTGAAATTGCTCAATGCCCAAGCCAGGACCCCAGACATAATGGTTCTGATGGTAAAAATAAATGGAAGCACCTTGGGTACGTAAGCCCTGAATGGTATCTGGGTTTTGCCGTGCATATTCGTGAATCAATTGGTAAGGCTGTTGAATTTGGTAATGATAATTGGAAGCCAGCCCATTGACGCCTGCTGTGTGCAATAAACTGAAGTGCCCGGCCTGAGCAGGAAAAGCCAAACAAAGACAAAATAATAAACCGAAAAAACCCAGGCGCATACTTTGTTTGAGCAAACTTTTCTTCTCCTGTTTCAACCTGTTCTTGCATTATACTGGTTGTATCTGAGGCGTGTTGAGAGAAAGGCGAAGCGTTTGAAACATTTCGTGCTGGCAGCTCTGACCATCGCCCTGTATCTCTTTCTGATTCAAGTCAGTGGGGTGAGCGTTTGGCCAAATGCGCGGATCTGGTGGGGAGGAGCGGGTTTGGGCTTTGTGTTACGTGCTGGGCTGGGTTCGATATTGCTTGCTCTGGGGCTGGCTTGGGGCTTGAGACGGGCTGTTGCCACATGGCTCAGGCCACTTTTTTGGCTCTTTTTGGGGAATGCCCTATTTTTGGCTTGTGCCATGTGGGGCGAATGGTTATGATCTATGCAGCGAGGTAGAGAAGCATTTTCACGCATTTTTCTGGGTACACGCTGCTCCTGATAGCCGTTTCGATTTACGGTCTGTCTTTTCTATTTTTTACCATGGCTGCCTCCAGGCTGACTTTTCGCCTGCGCAGTCGCAATTTGCACAAGGCCCATTTTTGGGGTGAGTTGGAGAGCCGTTGGGAGCCCCTGCTGGAAGATATTGCCAAAGGTCGCCGGGTACCGGATGTGATTCGCCCGCTTGTCAAACCCGATGAAGAACTCTATTTTGTCGATTTAATCATGCGCAGAGCTGTCGCTGCCCCTGCTCAACAAACCAGCATTTACCGCGATTTGGCGGCGCCCTATTTAAAGGTCTTGTCTGAGCGTGTGACCACGGGGGATCGCGAGCAACGGGCGCGGGCTGTTCATACCTTGGCTGTTTTGGGTGAACAACAATATCTGCCCGTCTTTATGAAGGCCTTGGAGGACAAATCACCCCTGGTGGCTTTGCTCTCTGCGCGGGCCTTGGCGACCTGGGGAGAACCCGCTGTGGCCGAGCATCTATTGCCTGCTCTGCAGCGCTTTGAAGCCTGGAATCCCAATGTCTTGGCTTCTCTTTTGGTTTCTTTGGGCAAAACCGTGGCGCCTTCGCTGCGCACCAATTTGCGCAATACCCACCACTCATCGTGGGTGCGCACGATTGCCATGAAAGCACTCACTGAACTGCGGGATCCCCTGGCCACGCCTTTGGCCGTAGAGATTCTGCGTCAGGAAAAAGACATCAATTTGCAAATCGCTGCGATTCAGCTCTTGGCCCAAATGGGGGGCAGTGAACATATCCCGCTGATCCGCCAGCGTTATAATTCCCCCTTTTTTCCGGTGCGTTTGCATGCCATTCGGGCCCTGGGGATTCTGAGCAATGCCGACCATTCAACCTTTCGTCAGGCCCTTGATGACCCTTCGCCTTGGGTGGCAATGGAAGCCGCTCAATCACTTAAAACAACGGGCCATCACCGGGTTTTACATGAATTGGATCTGGCTGAGCATCCCCGCTCGGAGCTGGCGGGACAGATGCTTGGAGAGTTCAATTCGCTTGAGTTTGTCGAACAATCGGTCAAAGATCCCGCTTTTGCTCCCCATGTGGGCAGGTTGTTTTTGCAGCTCAAAAAACACGACTCCCAAGAGGTTCGGGCCTTGGTGATTCACCTTTTCTTTGACCCAGCTACCTCTTCAGCCGTGCGTTATGCCATGGCCACGGAGTTGGAAAAATTCAGGGATTACCAATTCTTTTATCAAACCCTGAGCTGTTTGATGATGGGCAATTTCCCCGACCCCTTGGCCCTGATTCGTGCCCTCAAGAGTTTTGCCAACCCCGAATCGGTGCCCATTTTAATGCAGCACTATCCCCAAGCCAGCTGGGACGAACGCTTGGAAATTATCGAAACCCTCGGCGGTCTCGACAGCATTGAAAGCCTGGAGTTTCTCAGCAAGGTCTATAACGAATTGCAAGAATACCCTGAACTCTCTAAGGTTCAGCAAAATCAAATGCAAGAACGGCTGGCGATGGCTTTGGCCCGGCGCATGATGGTCTAAATCAGGGGCTAAAACTCCAGCGAAACCGGCACTTGGCCTTTTTTATCTTTGCGCAGGGCCTTCCAAGTGGCTTGCAGCCGCCAGAGTGTGCGCAATTGTTGGTAGCCCAGGTTCTCGAACCAGGCTGTTCGTGTCAATTGGCGCAGATCTTCTTCGGAATAGCGGCGGGGGGTGAGTTCACCCAGAGCCACAGCCAGGGTCGCAGAGGTGCTGCCCATGACAAAGGCCGCCAGAGCAAAAGCCAGGATCAAGAGGGGGGGTACCCAGCCTAAAATTCCACCGGCAATCACGAGGAGATAGCCCAGTACTTCCAGCACAGGCCCCCAGATCTCGGTCAACATAAACAGCGGATAGAGAAACCAGCCAATCCGCCCTGTGCCTTTTTTCCACAACATTGAACGGTGATGCAAAAGCGCTTCCGTCACGCCTTTTTGCCATTTCATGTGCTGGGAGCGCACCTCGGCCATCTCACTGGGGCATTCGTGCCAGGCCACCGGATCGGGAATAAAATCAATGTGATAAGGGCGATTGGCCTCTTGGCAAAAGCGGTGCAAACGCAAGATCAACTCAGGCGTCTCAGCCTGGTAGCGGGCATCATAGCCCCCGGCTTCGACCACCATTGCGCGTCTAAAAACGGCAAAGGCCCCTGAAATCAGCAGAAGCCCCCGCAGGGCGCTTCCCGCCATATAACCCACTAGAAAAAAGCGCAAATGCTCCAAAATTTGCAATTGCACCAAACGCTCTTCGGGCATTTTGACAGTGGTGATCTCGCCATTTTCGAGTGAACAGCCATTGCGTACCCGCACAATGCCACTTACCGCGACGGTTGCTGCGTTCTCCAAAAACGGGCGCAGGGCCCGCAAGAGGGCATTCCGCTCCAAAATCATGGTGACGTAAGTGGTACAAAAGAGCGGGGTCTGACAAAAGTTTAAACCCGCATTGAGGGCATCGGCATTGCCGCCGCGCTCTTTGTCGATCACCCAGAGGCGGGGATGAATTTGGCTTTGGTAAACAGCGTTGATCGGGCGGCTGGGCAGCTCCGAAACAGGAAACCGCGACATCGGGTGCAATTGAAAGATCTCTTTCAGCAATTCGAGGGTATTGTCACTGGAGCCGTCGTTGATCATAATCAGATCCAGCTCAGGGTAACGCAATTGCAAGAGGTGTTTGAGACAACTGACCCCTTCTCCCGAGGCATTGTAAACGGGGACCAAAATACTCAGGGGGGGCGCACCTGCGGCTTTTAAGAGCGATTCAATATCTACAGACTTGAGCTTACGGGCATAGTTTTGCAGGGCACGAAAGGAGATCAAACAGGCGGCCAAAGAGAGGCTGTGCCGGGCCATCAGGTAGATCAAAGAGACCCAAACCAGGGATTGTGTGATCAGGGCTGCAATGTCATTGTTCATCGGCTTTTCGCGTGACCTCAGCGCAGGTAATCGGGTTTAAAACAGGCTTTCTTCGCCCACAGCGGCTTTCCAATTTTTGCGGAAGCGTTCAAGATCTTTGGCCGGAGCCCGGCAGCGCAGTTTGACCCGGTTTCCGTCAAGGTATTCTTCGCTTAAAATGGTGCTGATTGCATAGAGCTGAGCGACCCAGGCCGATTGGCTCAGGTTCAGCACAAAGGTACTTTCGCGGAATTGCTCAGAAAAGGTTTCAAGGGCCAAATCTTTGAGCAGATCCACATTCTCGCCGGTATGGGCCGAAATTGTGACACAGGGAGCCTCTGGGGGAATGTGTTTCCAGACATCCAGCTCTTCTCCTGGGGGCAAAAGGTCGGCTTTGTTGAGGGCATAAATGATGGGTTTGTCTTCAATTTCGAGCTGTTTTAAGACTTCGTTGACTGCGGCCATTTGCTCGCCCAATACGGGCGAAGTCACGTCCACGACATGAATCAAGACATCGACATCACAGGCCTCTTCGAGGGTGCTGCGAAACGAAGCGACCAAATGGTGGGGCAATTTGCGGATAAAACCGACGGTGTCGGTTAACAAAAATTCATGGGCCCCAATTTCAATTTTGCGCACGGTCGAGTCGAGGGTGGCAAAGAGGCGATTTTCGACCAAGACACCGGCTTCGGTTAAACGGTTAAACAAAGTGGATTTGCCCACGTTGGTATAGCCAATCAGGGCCATGCTAAAGGACTCGCGGCGCTTGTTCTTGCGCAATTTGCGCTGTTTTTCAATTTCTTTCAGGTCGTTTTCGTAGCGGTCGATTTTTCTACGAACCAAACGCCTGTCAATTTCGATCTGTTTTTCACCCATCCCAGCACGCACACCCACACCCCCAACTTGACGCTCCAAGTGGGTCCATTGCCGTTTGAGCCGGGGCAGAAAATATTTCATGCGCGCCAATTCAACCTGCAATTTGGCTTCGCGGGTTTGGGCCCTTTCAGAAAAGATCATCAGAATCACATCGCCGCGATCCATGACTCGGACATTGAGTTGCTTTTCCAAATTGCTCATTTGCGAAGGTGAGAGCTCACAGTCAAAAATGACCACATCCGCGCTTTCCGCTTCAACCAGCAGCAACACCTCTTGCACTTTGCCTTTGCCAATATACGTGGCTGAATCGGGATGTTGGCGTCCTTGGGTGCAAGTGCCCAGGGTCTGAATGCCTGCGGTATCTGCCAGTGAGGCCAGTTCATCAAGTGAATAGTCAAGTTCCCAGTCGGGGGTGTCCGGCAATTGGACGCCCACCAAAATGGCTCTTGCTACGGGTAATTGGGTATCAAACACTGAAAATGACCTGTCTGCGCGTATTCTTGTTTATTCTAACACTCCCAACAAAGCCGGTGTAAGAGCAAGGGCTGACTTTGCGGACTGTAAGGGCTGATTTGGGCCCTGTACGGGATCTTTTATTGGGTTTCTTTGTAAAGATTAAATCTCTGTTATTTTTGTATAAGCAGCCCATTCATCCAGCTTAACAGCATGTCTAAATAAATGTTATGTTGTTTATCTTCAGCAAAAATAAAGTGTTAAACTTTGTTTTTAATCTTCTTTTTTACTTATTTTATTTGATGGAAAGTAATGGGTATATGAAAAATGCTTTGCTAGGTCTGCGTGTTTTCTTGGTTTCTGGCGCTGTATTAATGATGGGTGCCACGTCCGTGATGAGTGCGCCTCAAAAAGCGACTCAACCTTCAGATAATCAGATTTTACAGCCGATTGAGAATGGGGCTCTTGATTTTGACATCAGCAATGCAACGGGACATTCCATTGCGGGTCTGTACATCAGCCCAACCGGTGTGGATTCTTGGGGGCCCAATATTCTCCCTGGTGAATTTGCAGATGGCGCATCAGGACATGTTACTTTTTCTCCAGAAGCCGAAGCGACAGACTGGGATATGCGTGCTGATTGGTCAGATGATTCGGAAGAAGCCTATGTCTATTGGACAGCTTTAAATCTGACCACCATCAACTCTTTAACTCTTCACTATGATGCCTCTACAGGGCAAACTTCTGCAGAAGCCCAGTAGTTTTTTGATTGAAGATCTTATTTTTTAAGAATGAGGTCTCTTGTTTTTCTTGGTTCGAAAATGTATCTTGTAATTGAAATTGAAAAAAGGATAATTAAACAAATGAAAAATACATTGTTTGGTCTGCGTATTCTCTTGGTCGCTGGTGCTGTGATGTTGATGGGTGCCACCTCTGTGCTGAGCGCTCCTCAGCAAGCACTTAAACCCGCTGGTTCTGAAATGGTTAAACCTGTTCAAAACAAAGCCCTGGATTTTACTTTGACCAACGCCACTGGTTATGAAATCACCGGCCTCTACCTCAGCCCAACCGGCACCGACTCTTGGGGAGAGAGCATCCTTCCTGGCGCTTTTAACGATGGTGATACCTTGAATATCTCCTTCTCTCCCGATGCCGAAGCCGCTGAGTGGGACATGCGCGCCGACTGGACCAAAGGTGAAGGTTATGTCTATTGGATGGGACTGCCTTTGGATCAGATCAACGCTCTGACCCTTAAATATGACGAAGCCACCGATAAAACCACCGCTATAGCTGAGTAAATCTGCGATTGCCTTCGATGAAATCGATTGGCGAAGACCCCTGAATTTCAGGGGTCTTTTTTGTATCTGATAGCCGACTTAACATGCCTGCTAATAAATGCTATCTTGATTCTTGGGCTCTCGAAATAATTTTAAACCGCTCTGTTTTTTTGCTTATTTTATGCTTATTTAAAAAATGGGAAAAGGATAAATAGTATATGAAAAAGTCTTTATTGGGTCTGCGTGTTTTCTTGGTCGCTGGTGCTGTGATGTTGCTGGGGGCGACCTCTGTCATGAGCGCTCCAGAAAAAGCCCTCCAACCTTCTGGGGGTGTGGTTCAACCCGTCAAAAACAAGGCTCTGGATTTTAAATTGGTCAATGCCACGGGTTATGATATTCAATCGGTGTACATGAGCCCTTCTGATACCGATTCTTGGGGTGACAATATTCTCTCCGATATTCTCTATGACACCTATTCCGTTAATATTCAATTTTCGCCCGATGCAGAGTCGGTGGAGTGGGATCTGCGCGCTGATTGGGTGATGGAAGAGGGGGCCAAACAAGAATATGTGTATTGGAATGGTCTGCGCCTGGATGAGATCAATAAATTGACCCTCAAATACAATCCCAAAACCGATAAAACGTCTGCCAAAATCGAATAAGCGGATGGGGCCTTAAAAGGCTCTTCCAAGGAATTCAAAAGCCTGGACTCGTTCCAGGCTTTGTTCTTTTTTTGTTTGCTCCTCAACCACAAAAATAATGTTTGTTGACAATTTGTTTTTTGAGTTGACAAAGAGTAAACTAATCTGATAGACTGAATTTATAGCAAAAACGAAGTGTTACACTTTAATGGGTTGTAAAATATTTGTTTCTGCTTAATTTTTAACTAATTTTAATCAAAGAGGATGAATCGTTTTATGAAAAATACATTACTGGGTTTACGTGTTTTCTTGGTTGCGGGTGCTGTGATGTTGATGGGTGCCACCTCTGCGCTGAGCGCTCCTCAACAGGCGCTCAAGCCTGCTGGTTCTGGAGTGGTTAAACCCGTTCAAAACAAAGCCCTGGATTTTACCTTGAGCAACGCCACTGGTTATGAAATCACCGGTCTCTACCTCAGCCCAACCGGCACCGATTCTTGGGGGCCGAGCATCCTGCCCGGTGCTTTTAATGATGGAGATACCCTTCAGATTTCTTTTTCGCCTGAAGCCGAAGCCGCAGAGTGGGACATGCGTGCCGACTGGACCAAAGGTGAAGGTTATGTCTATTGGATGGGACTGCCCTTGGATCAGATCAATGCCCTGACCCTCAAATATGACGAAGCCACAGACAAAACAACGGCTGTAGCAGAATAAATCTGTTAGCGCTATTGTCGGCGCCCTTTTTTAAGACCCCTGAATTTCGGGGGTCTTACTTAAATCTTTAGGCGACGAAAGAGGGTTTTAGATCAATATTGTCTTGAATATCTATTCTTACCCTTGATTACTTTGTTTATCGTTTATTTTATTCTTGGTTTAAAGAAAGAAGGATGAATCGTTTTATGAAAAATACATTACTGGGTTTACGTGTTTTCTTGGTTGCGGGTGCTGTGATGTTGCTGGGGGCGACCTCTGCCATGAGCGCTCCAGAAAAAGCCCTCCAACCTTCTGGGGGTGTGGTTCAACCCGTCAAAAACAAGGCTCTGGATTTTAAATTGGTCAATGCCACGGGTTATGATATTCAATCGGTGTACATGAGCCCTTCTGATACCGATTCTTGGGGTGACAATATTCTCTCCGATATTCTCTATGACACCTATTCCGTTAATATTCAATTTTCGCCCGATGCAGAGTCGGTGGAGTGGGATCTGCGCGCTGATTGGGTGATGGAAGAGGGGGCCAAACAAGAATATGTGTATTGGAATGGTCTGCGCCTGGATGAGATCAATAAATTGACCCTCAAATACAATCCCAAAACCGATAAAACCTCAGCCAAAATTGAATAAACGGTTGGAGCCATAACGGGTTCTCCCAGTCAATTTAAAAGCCTGGACTTGTTCCGGGCTTTATTCATTTTTTGTCAATCCAAGCGAGCACAATGAAAATATTGTTTACAATAAGTATTCGTGTTGACAACTTGTAAACATGTTTGCTAAACTCAAATTATTCTTACCAATGGAGAAATATCACCATGCATGTCCTGCTCAAATCCGCTCTGACCCTTTCCCTGACCTTGGGACTCACTTCCTGTGCCTTTTCAGGAGCTGGTTTGCCGCCTGGTCAACTCTCTCCGACTCTTCAGTTGGCCTCTCAAAAGGGCTTTTTCAGTTCTGCGCTGATCAAACGTCCGCTTTTCTTGAGACAGGAAAACGGTCAAAATGTGCCTCTTGCCTATTTGCCCTCAGGCCAAGAATCGGATTTTAGTGTCAAACAAATGGCGATGACCAAACCGGCGATTGCTCCCGGTTATTATTATGGTGGCCATGATTTTAATCAATACGCCATTCAATTTGCAGAAGAAAATATCTACCCATCAGCCAAAGGCAATAGCTTGCTGGAAGTGTACAACCAAAGCATTTTACCTCTGCTCAAAGAATGGGACAGCTCAGCCCGTTTGATTGAAAGTCGGGCCCAGATCAATGCCCAGGAGCCCGAATACATTCAATTGCCTGGCCGCAGTGGTGAGCCCATGAAAGTTTTGCCCAATTATGTCTTCCGCTTTGCCTCCAGCCCGCTTAAACAGACCTTAAATATCTACGTGCTCAGCAATGAAATTCGGGTGCACCGCATGGTTTGGGGCGAAGCCCAAATTGAGATCAACCGGGTCAAGATCGACAGCGATCAGGCCCTCAGCATTGCCCGCAAAGCCTTTGCTGATCGTCAGAGCAAACCCGGTTATCCGGTTTATCCGGCAGCCGAAGAATTGCAACGGCCCAACATGGAAGTGTTTTATGATCTGCCCGAAAAACTCACTTGGCAAGTGCATCTCAACCAACAAGAGGGCAAAAAATTGCGCTATTTCCTCAATTTTTATTGGAACAAACCCGGCAGTGGTGTTGCTATACCTGGGCAGCCTGTGCCAATGCCCGCGATCGCAACAGATATGAAGGTTAGCCAAGTATCTGCCAGCAGTGGTGGCGCGGCTCCAGATATTGCCGTTGCCCCCATCTCTGCGCGTGCGCCCTATATGCCCGAACAGATCACCCTGTCGGGCTCGATTGAAATTGATGCTGAGTCTGGCGCGATTCTCTCTCTCAATCGCCCTGTCAATTACATGCCTTATCCTGGGGCCGTGAGTGGTGGCAGCTCAGAAGCTTCAGTGGGCTCAACCGGTGTTGCCGTGGCCACACCAGCGATTGCTCCAGCCCCTGTGAAACAATAAATTAGGAGAATTGAAACCATGAAATTTAGAACTTTACTTCCACTCTCTCTGGCTTTGGCTCTGAGTCTGAGCGCCTGTTCAAATGGGCAAATCAACTCTATTTTGCCAAAACCTTCTGCCTCTCCCAGTGCTTCTCCGGCTTCGGGTACACAAACAGGCAAATCTGTTTTTTCCAATGCCCTGTCTAAACGGCTTTTGCCACTGAATACGGCTGCCCAGTCGGGCACGGCCGGTGGGCAACAAGATGCCAGCCAACCCGCGACTGCCCCAGCCCCTCAATTGGGCCGACCCACTACTGCAGAGAGCGGTTCCGCCAATAAAATTGCCGCGCCGATGGCCGGCGATGTCGCCACGGGGGCTTCTGCACGTATGAGTATGCCCTGGTTTGGTGGTGGTGAGTTTAATCAATATGTGATTCAATTTGCCGAAGAAAATATTTTTCCTGCCAATCAGGCCAGTACCTTGCTGAAGGCGTACGAACAAACCGTAAAACCGATTCTGGCTGAGTGGGACAGTTCTGCCCGCTTGGTTGAAAGTCGGGCCAATTTGGGACTCGATGGCAACAGTGCTTTTATTGAATATATCTCTCTGCCCGGGGCCGATGGCAATGCCGAACAATTGCAGCCGGATTATGTCTTCCGTTTTGCCTCCAGCACCCGTAAAGAGACCCTGAATGTCTATTTGCTCAAAAAAGAAACCCGTGTTCACCGTTTGGTCTGGGGTGAACCCACCATTGATCTGAGCAAAGTAAAAATTGACAGCTCACGGGCCCAAGAAATTGCCACGAAGGCCTTTACCAGCCGCAGCAGCAAACCGGGTTACCCTGTTTACCCTGAATCCCTTGAGCAACAGCCCAATCTGCAAGTTGCTTATGAAGTCCCTGCCAATGCCTCTTGGCAGATTCAACTCAACCAACAGGGCCAAGACCAAAACCGCTATTTTGTCAGCGTCAGCTTTGATTTAAAAATGCCCGCTCAGCCTTCGCCCCTGCCTTCGGCGCAGATGAAAGATCCCGCGCTGGATCCCAATGGCAACCGTTGTGTGCAGGTGATGCCAACGTATCCCGAGCAGTCACGGGTCTGGGGCTCGGTTGAACTCGATGCGGCCAGTGGCGAGATCAAAAGCCTCAGCCGCCCAACCCTCTATTTGCCGATGTACGATGCTGCCATGCGCTGTGAAGGCCTGCCAGTAGAGCCGCCCAAGCCAGTAGAGCCCACGCCCACGCCTGTTGAAACAGCTTCGCCGCAATCAAGCTCCTCTTCATCAAGCCAGATCCAGCCCAGCAAAGGTTAGGCACTAAAAAAAAAGGAGGATTCCTTGTGCCAAAAGGGAAACAAAATGACGGTCTTCAGAGTCCTTTTAGCAGACGCCTATCAGTTTTGCGCAAAGAAAAAGGACTTAATATGGAGAAACTGGCCCAGTCCATTGCCGTTTCTAAATCGTATATCTCACTGTTAGAGGCCGGTGAACGCCAACCTTCTCGCGAGGTGGTGCTCAAATTGGCCGAAGTGCTTTTTCCTGGGGGGAACGGCAATGCCCGGGATGAGCTTTTGATTCTGGCTGGTTTTGCACCGGTTAACAGCGACGCTGCCGCTGCCTATCGGGATGCTGTTGCCACTTACGAGCAAAGCCTGAGTCAGCATCCCGAAGATTTTTCGACTTATTTGCGCTTGGTCTATGCCCTGATCAAAGCCGGTCGCACGGCCCAAGCGCAAGAGAAGATCCAGCAAGGATTGCAACTCTTTTCTGAAGGGGTGCAATTGCAGTCGCTGCTCTCGACCCTGGAACTGAGCCGGGGCAATTACGACGCGGCTTTGCTCAATCAAGAGACAGCCCTGCGCAGCTATGAACTGCATCCGGCTCAGGCCCAGTTGGACATCCGCGCAGCAGATTTTCATTTTAATCTGGGCGCTGTTTATTTTTTGCGGGGCTATGATGCTTTGGGCCGCTTTTTGGCTGAAAAAGACGAAGCAGACCGCAAAGCCGCTTTGGCAGACTTTGCACAGGCCGCAGCCAAATTTGAAGGGGCCATGGAAATGGTGCCCGACGACGTGTTTATCTGTGATGAGTATGCCCGTTTGAGTTTTAATCAGGCTTTTTTGATGGACCCCCAAACCAGCCAAGTCTATTGGGAGCGCACCATTCATTATTTTAAGCGGGTCTTGATTTCACCCCATAAACAGCAATTGGGCCAACAGACCTTGATGGAATCTGGCGCTTTTCTGGCCCATGCTTATACCAAAAGTGGGCGTTTCTCTGAAGCAGAATTGACCTTGGGACTGCTGGACAGCTTTAATCCTGGCTATTGGTTGGTACATTATATCGATGCCTGCTTTTGTAGTTTGAGTTATGCCCACGCTCCCCAAAAGAGCTGGTTAGATCGGGGTTTAAAAGCGCTTCAATTGGCCTTTGAGGCCAATTCAGGCAATAATCCCGCCCGTTCTGAGGCGCGTCACGACCCAGATTTAAATCATTTGAGACAGGCCCGCAAGCGGGACTTTGCCCGGATACTCAACCAAGGAGAAGAAGTATGAAATTCAGATCTATCTTGACCCTCAGCTTGACTGCATTGACGTTGGGTGTGGCAGGCTGTCAGCAGGCACCTCCTTTGGCCAATGCCCCCGGCACGGGCAATGTGCAATTGGGTTCTAACTCTATCACCCCTCCGCCCAAAGGGCCGCTGCCAACACGCGCGACAGACTCGCTCTTAAAACCTGTCGCCGAAAACACGGCCATCGCTGTAGGTGCGCCTCTTCCTGCTGGTAAAAATGCCATTTTGCCCCCCAACGCGCCCCAGCCCTTGCCTGCTTCAGGGCAAGCTGGTGGTGGTTCTGCTACAGGTGCGAATGACAGTGCGCTCACCGCTCCCGTGCTGACGACACAGCCCGTTGAACCAACTCCCACACCCGTGAGCACCCCCACACCTGCGTCTTCAGTTCAGCCTTCAGCTGAGCCAGAGAAAAAGACCACAGATTATTTTTACTTTTCGTATGATGACTCTGCCAGCACCGCTGGGGTGGAATTGACAAAATATGCGCTCAAACAGGGTTTTGCTCCCACTGTCAGTTGGGCCCGGCCTTGGGAATTTTTGAATTATGAGTCGTTTGTCAAACAGGGTCAAGAATCCACGGGGTTGTTTAAGGTCTCGATGGGTCTCTGGCAACATGGCAGTGCTGAAGGCCAAGAAACAGGCAATACCTACGACTTGGGTGTGCATGTCTCAGCGCCAGAGCTGGACGCTCAGCAGCGCCAGAATTTGGCTTTGACCTTGGTGGTGGATGTTTCGGGCTCAATGAACGAACAGACCCCGGTGGTGACCGATGATGGCCGTTCGCCCAGCTTGCTGGATGTGGCCAAAGCCGGTTTGGAGAGCCTCGCAGGCAGTTTCAAACCCGGTGATGTGATCAATCTGGTGACCTTTTCGACCTCTGCGGTTGTGGCCCTTGAAAACTTCACCTATGAAGGGGATGCCAGCAAATACCTGAGTGTGGTGCGCAGCTTGCAAACCCAGGGTGGCACCAATTTAGACGCGGGCATTCGCACCGCTTACGCCTTGGCACAAAAGTCCTATCAACCCGGCAAAATCAACCGGGTCTTGATGTTGACCGATGCCTTTGCCAATATCGGTCAAGTGGACTCCTCTGTGATTGCCCAAAATACCCGCATCAACAATGCTGAAGGTATTTATTTTTCGGGGCTGGGTTTTGGTCCGAACTTTAATGAGACTTTTCTCAATAAATTGACCGAAGCCGGTCGGGGCGCTTATTTCTCTGTGATTACGCGCAACGATGCTGAGCGGGCTTTCAAAGAGCGCTTTATGGCATTAATGACTGTGGCCGCCCGCGATGTGCAGTTCCGTCTGGACTATCCGATTGCACTGAAACATGCCATGTCCGCCGCGGAGCAATCTTCCAAGGTGCAAAGCGAAGTTCAGCCCACCAATTTCTCTTACAATACCTCACAGTATTTCTGGGAGCGGTTTCAAGCCGGAGACGATGCCTCTTTGCTCGAGCAAAGTCTGACGCTGACGATCATGTATAAAGATCCCCAGACCGGCGAGGCCAAAGAAGAGGTGTATAAACGGACGCTCAAAGAGATCTTGGGCAAAGATCTCAACAATATCAAAGACGCCCGTATGATCACGCTCTTGACCAGTTTGATCAAAAAAGAGCTGACACCCGAAGCCGCCAAACAGGAACTCAACAAAGACCTGGGTGATTATGCCAGTGCCCTTTCGAGTGAGTACCGCAAATTGATTGAAAGCTTTTTTAAGCTCTCAAACACACCCTGATTCTGATTGTTTTTAGCTGCTGATGATGGGCGGGGCCAGTAGCAGCCCCGCTTTTTTGCGTCTTAATTATTCGCCGTCATTTTAGCGGTTAAAATTGCGCAGCAGATGTTGCATGGCCAACATTTCGTTGCCCTGCTGGACAAATTGTTGCAGGGCTGGAAAGTGTTGTAGGGCCTGTAACATGTCCATCGAGAGCAATTCACCTTGATCGGTAAAACTGGCGATAATACCCGGAATCACTTCGCGTTTGTTCATTTGTACCTCGCCCGGTTTGGGGGTACGGAATTCGGTGGTGAGGGTGTTGGCCACGGCATCAAAACTCAGTCGGGGCTGGTAGTCTTCGCTGCGGGTGCTGGGGCCATCTTCTTGGCTGAGCTTGATTGTGCCTTCGATCGCCAAAAGCACCTCTTTGGGGATGTCTTGGGCATTTTTGATCACCTCTTGCACCAGCTCACCAATAAAGTTCTTGAGTTCGGGCTGGTGGCGCGAGGCTTCGCGAATTTCGATCCGTTCGAGATTGTTGCGTTCGTCCCAGTCCATCCAGACCCCCGGCATGACTTCTTTGCGGTTGCGCTGAATTTTGCCTGTGGGTTTTTTGCGCGCAGGCTGAAACTGTATACCGAGCTGATCGGTGCGGGAGTCATAGAAAAACTTCATGCGGCGCAAAACCTCGCGTCTTGGCGATACGTGCCAGAGTTAAAAACAGACATGTTTATTTTACCAGCTTTTGAAACTCAGGCAGCTTGCGCAAAAAGACCAAGGCAGCTTCGTTGCGAGCGGCCCGTTTGAGGTCGGGATTGTGTTGAATGGCCAGAGAAAGTGCGGCCAAGGCTTTGGGCGCATCTTTTTTCTGGGCGTAGAGACTGGCCAAGAGATAATGGGTGGAGGCATCTTCAGGGGTTAAACTGACCACCGCTTGAAAGTCGAGAATGGCCGCATCGAGCTGATTGAGCCAATAGTGGCAATCTCCTCTGTAATAGAGGGCATCAGCGTCTTTGCCATTGTCTTTGATCACCTGACTAAAGTCCAAAATGGCATTGGGGAAGTCTTTTTTATTGTAATAGGTCAGTCCCCGGTTGAAGTAGGCGTTGATATACGTCGGATCGATCGCCAGGGCCCGGTTGAAGTCGTTGAGCGCTTTTTCGTAATCTTTGCGCACATCGTTATAGAGATAACCGCGATTGTGGTAGGCCTCGACATAATTGGGGTTGCGCTCAATCGCCTGGCTGTAGTACTGCAGGGATTTTTCGTAATTTTTGCGGTAGGCGTAAATCAAACCCAGATTATAATAGGCGACAGCATAATTGGGGGCCAATTTGATGGCCTTTTCGAAGTCTTGCAGGGCCTTGTCGTATTCTTTGAGGTCCAAATAGCTGATGCCCCGGTTATTATACGCATCGAGGTAGTCTGCTTGAAGCTGCAGGGTTTTGCTGTAGTCGGCCACGGCTGCTTCGTGTTGTCCCAAGCGGTCGTGAGCGAGACCGCGGTTGTACCAAGCGCGCGCGTAGAGTGGGTTGAGTTGGATGGCTTGGCTAAAATCGGCCACCGCTTTATCGTACTGTTTTAATAAATCATTGTAGACAAAACCGCGATTATTATAGGCATCCACCAGCAAAGGTTTGGCTTGCAAATCAATTACCTTTGAAAAATCGGCCAGGGCCCGTTCCGGGGCTTTGAGCAATAAATAGGCATTGCCTCGCTCATAAAAGGCCTCGGCATATGAAGGGTAGACCCGCAGGGCTTTGGTGAAGGCTTCTACCGCCTCTTGGGGTTTTTTTGTTTTGAGGGCCTGCAGCCCCTTTTCATAAAAGGCAAAAGCCCGTGCCGATTGAGAATAACGCTTGCCGTCCCGACGGAGATCTTCTTGAGCGGAGATAAACTCGCTGAGGGGCTCCGCAGACAATGCAGGGGCAGAGAGGGTGAAAGAGGAGAGGATGACGAGGAGTGCTAATTTTTTCATATCTTCCATTATAGATCAGTCATTTCCAGGAGCAAGAGCCCCCTGACTGGATGTGCTCTTTTGCCAATAGACGGCGCAGGGATCGATCCGTACCAAGGGCTCACTGATCTGGTGTACTTGGCGGTAAGCATTGACCGCTTGGCGGCAGCCTTCAAAGGCATAATAATCGTCGATGATCACAAATCCGCCAGGAGACAGACGGGGGTAGAGCCAGGTCAGTCCCTCCAGGGTGGGATGGTAAAAATCCACGTCCAAACGCAAGAGAGCCAAGGCTTCAATCGGTGCTTTGGGCAAGCTTTGGTCTAAGAATCCAGGCAAAAAAACCACCTGTTCATCCAAGAGGTCATAGGCCTTAAAATGTTCGGCGACCTGTGCCTGAGAGACACTGTGATAATTGGTTTTTTCGAGGTCAATATTGGTGTTGACCAGATCGCTGGCTTGAAAGCCGACAAACGAATCTGCGACCCAGACCTTGCGTTGGGTCTCGCCATAGGCCTTGAGCAGGCCGCGCATAAAAATACAGGCTCCCCCGCGCCAGACACCCGCTTCGAGCAGGTCTCCGGGGGTGTTTTGGGCCAAAATCTGTTCCAAACAGAACTGCAGATTGTCCAGGCGTTTGAGACCGATCATGGTGTGGGCCTGTTGGGGAAAGAGCAGCCCATTGGCTTTATAATCGGCATAGGTTGAGAGTGTGTGTTTGCGACCTGTGCGGGTGTCGGCCCAGGTCATTGTTGGGTATTTTTCGTCTTTGGCAGCACCGAGATCATAAATAAAATCCCCCAAGACCCGTTTGAGCAAATCCAAATACAGCTGGCGGTTCTGGGTTTCGAGAGTGGGCATGGATTTAGTTCTTTCCTGAGGGGGACATGGCAAAAAGGGGCTCGGTCTCTGCTTCGACGACAAAATACCAGCCCTGAAAATTCAAACGCAAATAGCCCAAGGTGGTATTTGCGTTGCGCAGATAGCCACTTTCGCTGTGTAACTCGATTTTTCTGAGCAGGTCTTCATTCTTAAAACGTGAGAGTTGCATGCCCTGGTTGATTTTTTCGCGTTTTTCAATCTTTTGATTGCGGTCGCTGCCTTTGACGATCACCTGGCCTTTTTCATCGAGCAAATAGCTGTTGCGCAGGCCGGGAATATTGGAAATATTTAAGACGTTGCGGGCCAGGTAATTGAATTGCAGGTCGATGGAAACCACCCCGCGAAAGCGCTCTTGGGCATCATAGATTGCCAGGCTGCAGGGCAAAAGCGAGCCCGAAAGGCGGTCGATATAAGGATTGCCACAGTGGACTCCGCGTTTGTCGCGCACCAATCGGTAAAAGGGCCGCTTGCGCACGTCGTAGCCAGGGGTATTGTAACTGGCACCAGGATAAAAGCTGAGAATCCCCTCTTCGGTCGAAATATTGACATACATCAGCGGCACCCCCTGTTTGGCCACCAAGACTTTGGGATCGGTCTCAGTGGCGCCCTGCTCTTTGCCGCTGCGGATCAAGAGATTGCGCAGATAGTCTTTGAGGGGGCCCAGTTTGTGCAAATAGGGCTTGAGGGAGGACTCAGGGGCACCCCAAGGCAAGGTATAGGTGGTCCAGCCGGTGCTGATCTTGGTGCCATAATGGGCCGATTGGATTTGGTCGGGTACCCGTTTGCTCCAATGATCATCGTCGAGATAATAGGGGAAATTGGGTTGGGGCTTGCTGTGATCCAGGGTTTGGATTGCTGTGCCTGCCATATTTTCAAGCGAGCGCGGAATCGCGACCATATAGCGATCGACCGCTTGGCCCTGATTCAGAATTTGTCCCATAAACTGGGTGATCACCTGCTCGCGTTGGAGGGCGGCTTGCAGGGTCTGCTGTTGCTGGAGCAGGTTCCAGAGGGTCCAGAGACTGCTGCCCAAAACCAGTACCATCAGACTGCTCAGACAGGCCGTGCGGTGAACGCGAAACCAGCGACCAGCGGCCTGCAGTGGGGTATCTGGTGCGGCCTGTACCGCTTCGCCGCGCAGGTAGCGGCGCAGATCCTGGGACATGGCTTCGACATTGGGGTAGCGGTCGGCCCGTTTCCAGGCGGTGGCCTTGGAGATAATTGCCTGTAATTCGCGTGGAACCTTGAGTTCGGGCCGAAAAAAGGCCACAGGATTGAGCTGGCCCTTGCGCACCTTTTCGAGCAATTCGGAGGTGCTGCTGGCCTTGTAGCCCGGCTGCAAACAGACCAACTCGTATAAAATCAGGCCCAGGGCAAAGAGGTCGCTGCGCTCGTCGAGGCGATCGTTGACGCCGCGGGCCTGTTCCGGTGACATATAACGGGGGGTGCCGATCATTTGGTTTTTTTCCCCGGCTTCAAAGGGGTAGTCTTTGGCTGCCTCGCCAAAGGGACGGGCAATGCCCCAGTCCATAACGTAGATCTCGTTGTGGGGCCCGAGCATCAGGTTGGCGGGTTTGAGATCCCTGTGAATCACACCTTTAAAATGGGCAAAAGACAGGGCCTCACAGACCTTGAGAAAATGCTCCAAGAGGTTGGGGAAATCCTGGGGATAAGTGATTTTATGGGGTTCGGCATTTTTGGCTTTGGCCTCGGTAATCAGCTCTTTGAAGGTTTTGCCCTGGATGCACTTCATGGTGTAACCCACCCCGGCTTCGGTCACCTCGAGGCTGTAGACCGGCACGATATACGGGTGGGGCAATTGGGCCGTGATCTGGACCTCACCCAAAAAGCGCTGATGCACTTCGGGATTGTCGCTCTGAATGCGTTTGTGCAGCTGTTTATACGCCACCGTGCGCTCCAAGCGGCTGTCGCGGACCAGATGGACCGTGCCCATCGCCCCTTCTCCCAGCATTTGCAAAATCTCGTAATGCTGTTTGCCAATGGCATTGGGGGTGGCCGTGGGATTTTCGCGCATCTCAGCGGTGGGACTGAGATGCCCGAATTCGTGCATGGTCAGTTCAAGCGGATCACTTTCTTCGGCTTTGATTTCGCTCATTTGGGGGCCACTTTCTGGTTTAAAAGGGTTTGAAAGTCGATCCGGGCGATCAAACGCCAATTGGCCGTTGAGAGAGATTGGTAAACATAGAGGCCCTCGGCACTTTCATAAATGCCACTTTTGCCACTTTTGAGATCTTTGAGCAGGGCCTCGGGCCAGGTTTCTTTCTGGCTTTGATCTCGGCTGAAGAGAATCTTGCCCTGGGCATCACTGACAAGCAGTGAGAGGAGTCCCTCGTTTAAAGGTGCTTTTTTCAGTTCTTTTTCCAAACTGGGTTGGCGCAGACATAAACTGCCAAGGCCCAATACCTGTGATTGATCGTTGAAAATCGGGGCCTGTACAATAAAATAAGGCGTGGCTCCCAAGCGCGTGGCTCCCAAGTGCTCGGGGCCCAGCCAAACGGGCCGGGTCTCTCGGGTTGGGGAGTGCTCACCTGTGGGCTGTTGGGCTGTGAAAGCGCGATTCAAACGGGCTGCGATGGTTTCGGCCTGGGGGCTGCCTGGATAGATCAATTGAGGGCCTGATTGAAAGGCGATGCTGGCCCAACCCAAAGGACTGGCATGATCTTGGCTCTGAAGCCAATCCACACTATTGCCTTGGGGATCTGCGCTGACGGCAAAGACGCGCTGAAAGATCGGCAGCATACTCTGCAAGCGTGAGTAAGCAGGAGAGGGATTGAGCCAAACAAATTGGTGCCAATACAAGGGGCCACCTGCTGCGGTTTCTTGTGCAGAAGGCAAGAGACTGGTTTGGGGCAAGCGCTGGGGGGTAAACATCTCTCCGGGGAGATCTTCGCCCCGTTGAAAGCTTTCAGCGGCAGCGCCTGTGAGGTATTCCAATTGGGCCTCAAAGCCGCTCAGGTAAATATCCAATTGCTGTCCGGTCATGGTCAATTTGCGCTGCAGGTCTTCGAGCACGGCTTTGCGGCGTTGGGTTTGAACCTGGGTCTGTTGCCAGATATACAAACTGCCGGCCACAGCCAAAATGCAGGCGACCAAAACCAACATACTGCCCAGCAATGCGCGTTGGGGATTGCGCCGGATCCAGCGCAGGGCTCGGCGTTGCAGATTGTCGGGTTTGACAGTGGTTTCCACGTCTTGCAGATAGCGGCGCAGATCTGTTGCCAGATCGGCCACCGAGGCATAGCGCTGATCGGCCTTGAGGGCCGTGGCTTTGCTGACAATGGCCTGTAAATCAGCCGGAATCGGGTGCAGTTCCAGGGCCTGATCACAGGGGGCACGATCACCCGTCAGAATTTTTTTGAGCATTTCGGGCATGGAACTGGCTTTAAAGGCCGGGGCCAGGGTGAGAATCTCTTGCAGAATCAGGCCCATTGTAAATTGGTCACTGGCAGGTTTGAGATGGCGGCAGCGGGCCTGTTCGGGGGAGAGGTAACGGGGTGTGCCCGCAATCACCTTGCTGGGTTCTTCATTTTCGATGCCGGGGCGATTCCAGACCTGGGCAATGCCCCAGTCCACGATATACACCTCGCGAAAGGGGCCAATCATAATATTGGCAGGTTTTAAATCGCGGTGAATAATGCCTTTGCTGTGGGCATAGTCCAGGGCGTCGCAGACCTTGAGGAATATTTCGAGCAGGCGAAACAGCTCCCGCTGCCAAGTTTTGCGGTTGGGATTGGCCAGCTGCGCGTCTTTCAGTTCGCCAATCTCTTCTTTAAGGGTATTGCCCTGCACGACTTTCATGGCGTAAGAGAGACGCCCCTCGCTGTCGATTTCGAGGGTATAGACCGGCACCACGCCAGGGTGCTCCAAGCGTGCCGTGATTTGGGCCTCGCTTAAAAACTGGGCCTGGACTTCGGGACTGTTGAGCTGGGGCAGCAATTGTTTGCTGGCGACCTTGCGGCGCAGGTAAATGTCCCGCATCAGCCAGACTTCGCCCATGGCGCCTTTGCCCAATTCTTGAATGGGCTCATAACGCGGCAGATCTCGGCCCACGTTCTCAGTCGGGGTCTGGGGTTTGACCGTGGCTGAGACGGCAAACATCGTACCAATCTCGGTGGCGTCGTGGGGTTCTGTTTCGGGAAAGGGGTCTAAGGGTTCCATTTTGCTCGGGCTTGTTGTGTAGTCTCTCTCAAATTGTACCCCAGCCAGACAAGCGGGAGAAACTCTGCGTCTTTAAGCTGGGTTCTGCCATTTTAATTCGGGGTGAGAAAGCCGCTCCCGCAGCGGTTCTAGCAGGCTGATCGGCACATCTATCTGGCAGGTAATGGCTTCGGCATAGTCCAAGCTGGCCGTGATCCCCATTTGGGCCAATTGGTAAGCCACGTTGCCACTGAGGTGGTAAGGGTAATGCAAAACCAGGCTTTGACAGGGCTCTTTTTCGATCAGCCCCGCTGTTTCGAGCAGGGCCTGGGTGGCTTGGGTATAAGCTTTGACCAGTCCGCCTGTGCCCAATTTGGTGCCGCCAAAATAGCGGGTGACGACCACAATGGCGTTGTAGACCTTGTGTTCGAGCACGGTTAGAATCGGTTTGCCGGCTGTTCCCGAGGGTTCGCCATCGTCGGAAAAGCGGTCGACCACAGGTGGGCCCGCCACGCGAAAGGCATAACAGTGGTGGCTGGCATCGGGCCATTGGGAGCGGATTTGCTTGAGAAAGGCCTCCGCTTCGTCGACAGACACAACCTCGCGCCCAGAGGCAATAAAGCGGCTGTTTAAGATCGAAATTTCGTGGCTGGATTCGTGGGCCAGGGTGGTATATCGCATATATTGCAAGTATAGCCAATTGTGACGAAGCTCTCAAAGCCGGATCACGGGCGGCTTTGAGAAAAATATCTGAAATCTGCACGAAATCACCATCTTGCGGGGCTTACACCTGATCGGGCATTTGCTACAATTGAAGGAGCAGATGGAATCACAAGGAGCCTTTTTTGACGCGCGCAATTTATCCGGGCAGTTTTGACCCGGTCACCAATGGACATTTGGATATTATGGAGCGGGCCTGTCACCTCTTTGACGAGGTGATTGTGGCGGTCTCAACCAATATAGCCAAAAAATCGACCTTTTCTGTGGCCGAACGCATGGAATTGATCCAGCAGAGCACAGGCCATCTCCCCAATTTGCAGATTGATGGCTGTGATGGCCTGATTGTCGATTATGCCCGCCAGGTCGGTGGACAGGTGATTATCCGCGGTCTGCGTGCGGTTTCGGATTTTGAAATTGAACTCAAAATGGCCCTGATGAACAAACACCTGAATGGCGAAGTGGACACGGTTTTTTTGATGCCCAAAGCAGAATACATGTTCCTCAACTCCAGTCTGATCCGTGAAATCGCTTCCTTCGGCGGAAAAATTTCAGATTTTGTTCCGACTCAGGTTGAAGAATGCCTGAGAAGAAAAT
The DNA here is from genome assembly GCA_018780035.1 of Candidatus Sericytochromatia bacterium. GTDB lineage: Bacteria > Cyanobacteriota > Sericytochromatia > UBA7694 > UBA7694. Next base: position 41,384 of record JADMKE010000016.1, on the reverse strand, counting down.
ATAATAGTAGCAAGTAAATATTAAGCGTAAGTTAAAAATATGATAAATCAAAATGAACTCGTTTCTCCCCAAGCCGTTGTTCAAGCCCAGCCTTCCGCCTCTCCCGAAACCACCTTGGCCCTGGTGCAAAAAATCGAAGAAGTGATCATGAACAGCGTCAAAGTGCCGTTTACCTCGCGCGTGGTGGTGGATGAAGAGGATATTTTTGAACTGATCGATCGCATTCGCGAAATGCTGCCCCAAGAAATGGTGCAGGCCCAGCAAATTCTGGCTCAAAAAGATGCGATTTTTGCCGAGGCCCAGGCCAAGAGCCAAAAGCTGCTGGAGCTGACCAAAGAAAAATCCCGCCAGTATTTGCAAGAACACGAATTGGTGCGCCAGGCCGTCAAAATGGCTGACGAAACCCGCAAAAGCGCTGAAGCCGAGTGCCGCCAACAGCGCTTTGAAGCAGACAAATACAGCGAAGAGGTCTTGGCTTCACTTGAAGACAAAGTGACTCAGGCCCTGAGCATGGTTCAAACCGGCCGCCGCAATTTGGCCCGCAATATGGAAACCACCGCCCGCAAAATGGGCGTTTAAGCCTTTAACACAGACAAGGACACAGATTATGTACCCACGCGCAAGCGGTATTTTATTGCATCCCACCTCTTTGCCCGGCCCCTTTGGCGTGGGTGATCTCGGTGAAATTGCCTACGACTTTGTCAATTTCTTGGCCCAAACCGGCCAAAAACTCTGGCAGGTCATGCCCCTGGGCCCCACGGGTTATGGCGACTCCCCTTATGCCTGCCTCTCGGCGTTTGCCGGCAACCCTCTGATGATCAGCCCCGAAAAGTTGGTCGAAAAGGGCTATCTCTCTCCAGACAGCCCCGCTTTGGCCGCTTACCCCCAACTCAGCGCCGACAAAGTTGAATTTGAAGCGGTGGCCGCTGCCAAAGGCGCGATTTTTGAAGATTCATTTGTGTATTTTCAGGCCCATGCCAGTCTCTCCGACCGCAAGCGCTTTGAGAATTTTTGCAAATGCCAGCAAAACCGCAATTGGCTGCGCAATTATGCCCTGTTTGCCGCGCTCAAACAACAATACGCTGGCGAGCCCTGGGATACCTGGGACGAAGGTCTGGTCTGCCGCGATGCCCAAACCCTGCGCGAATACGAACAGGCCCTGGCTGGCCCGATGCTCTATCACCAGTATTTGCAATTCCTCTTCCACCAACAATGGGATGAATTGCGCAGCTATGCCCATCTCAACGGCGTGCAGATCATTGGCGACATGCCGATCTTTGTCGCCCACGACAGCGCCGACGTCTGGGCCCACCAAAAACTCTTTCACCTCGATGCCCATGGCAAGCCCACGGTTGTGGCCGGTGTGCCCCCGGATTATTTCTCAGAAACGGGCCAGCTCTGGGGCAACCCACTCTACAATTGGGAAGTCATGGCCAAAGACAATTATGCCTGGTGGGCTGAGCGCTTCCGCGTGATGTTGAATTTGGTCGACATCGTGCGCCTGGACCATTTCCGGGGCTTTGAGGCCTATTGGGAGATTCCCGCTGGCGAAAAAACCGCGATCAATGGCAAATGGGTCAAAGGGCCCGACAAGGCCTTTTTTAAAGCGATTCAAAAATCTTTGGGCCACCTGCCCTTTATTGCCGAAGATCTGGGGGTGATCACCCCGCCGGTCGAAGACCTGCGTGACAGTTTTGGCTTTCCGGGCATGAAGGTGCTGCAATTTGCCTTTGACGATACCTCTGCCAACGCCTTTTTGCCCCACAACCACATCGCCAACAGTGTGGTGTATACCGGCACCCACGACAACCAGACCAGTTTGAGCTGGTTTGACGATCGGCCTGCGGCGGTCAAAAAATTCATCCTCGATTACCAGGGCAGCAACGACGCCAATTTTATCCATTGGCAGCTGATTCGCCTGGCGATGTCCTCGGTCGCCAATACGGTGCTGATCCCGATGCAGGATATTCTCGGCCTCGACGATCCCACTGGGCGCATGAACACGCCCGGCAAAGCCGAAGGCAATTGGAGCTGGCGTCTGCGGGCTGAAGATCTCTCCCAAGAAATTGCCCATACCCTGGGCCATTGGACCGAGATTTACAACCGTTAGTAGCACTGCGCTGTGCATGATTTAAAACAAAATTGGGAGTCTTTGACTGCCTCCTTTTGTGCAGATCCGGCATTGCGTGGCCGGATTTACCATGAGCTGCAAACGCGCTACCAAGAGCCCCAGCGGGCCTATCACGGTCTGAGCCATATCCAGGCCCTGCTTGAGTTGTGGCAAGAATACCAGACTGAATTCCAAGACCCGCTCAGCGTGGGGCTGGCGATCTGGTTCCACGACGCGATCTACAACCCCCGCAAGGGCAAAAACGAGCTTTACAGCGCCCGGCTGGCCAAACGCCAATTGGGTCAAATGGGCGCTTCTGCGGCCTTGCAAGCGCGTGTGGCGGACTTGGTTTTGGTCACTGCTGGCCACAAAGCCGACCCCGCTGATGGTGATGCCCTGCTCTTTCTCGATCTCGACCTCTCGATTCTGGGTGCTGAGCCCGAGGTTTACGCCGCTTATCTCGCCCAGATTCGGCGCGAGTACCACTTTGTGCCGGGCTTTCTCTACACGCAGGCGCGGCTGCGCTTTGTGCGCGGCTGGCTGGCCCGCCCCCGCCTGTTTATGAGCGAGGTGGGCCATGCGCGCTGGGAGGCCGCTGCCAGGGTGAATCTGGCGGGGGAGCTGGAGCGGGGTTAGCCTCTCTTTTTATTGACAGGCGACATACCTGAAGTAGATCGGGTTGCCGACCAGCCAGTAGAGAGAGTTATTGGCAGCTCCTTGCACTGAGGTCATATAGATAACCTCTTCTAATCCCACAGAGCCACAATAGAAGCGTTGAAAGGGTTCGTAGTCAACCTCTACCTCTCCGGGGGTTGTCACTGCTACGCCCCAATAAATGTCGTTGCCGTTGGGGTTGGAGACATTGCCATAATAGGTCTGATTAAAATGCAAAACCGTTCCCACAGGCACCGGATTGCCCAAAATGTCTTTGATATTGCGAATCGTAATCGTGCGTTTGGGGCTTCCTCCTGTTACCTGATGGATTTGCGGATCAAAAGAATAGGCATGAATGGCATATAAGCGACCATCAAGTGTGTTACCTGCTTGAGGAAAGAGCTGCTGGCCGCAATAATAGCCATAGCCAGGCCTGCCAGAGTCGTAAGCAGGGTTGCAGACCTGCACCTGAAAACTGGGTGCGTTGGCATGGGGCCAGGTGAATACATTGGGCAGATTGTTGTTGAAGTCGTAGGTGTATTCATAAGGCGCAATCGGGGCATTTAGTTTAGCTTGGATGTGAATTTTGCCATTTTTGACCGGCAAGACCTGTTCCACGGTGGTCCATCTGCCGCCGTATTGTTGGCCGGTTTCGGGGTGAATCATCGTCAGATCGGGATAGAGCCCCAATTGTGTGGGCACGAGCTGAACATAATAAGGGGTGCCATCGGGAGCGGGTTGCCCATTTGCGTCTTTGACGGTGATATATCCATCCACGATATCGCCGCCATTGGCAAAGATCGTGGGTTTGCTCCATTTGACGACTTCGGGATACGGCGAGGTGTAATTGATCAGGTTCTCAATTGTAAATTCACCTTCGTCGCTTTTGAAGGTGAAATGGGCCAGCCCGACAAGAAGATCTGCGGGCACCGTGACGGTGAAAAAATCCGCTTGAGTCGTAGAAATGACCGCATTTTTGCCTTGAATTTCGATCGAAATATTGCTCGTGCCGACAGCGTCCGTAAAGAAACCAATCACGTCGCCTGCGCGGGCCGAAATCGGGTTGGTGTTTTGGGGATCGTAAAGGGCATTTACACCTGCGCTTTCCGGGGTGGTTCCAGGAGGGGGAGAGCGGAGGGATGCTGTTTTAAATCCACCAGGTAGGCTTTGCGCTGCTTTGACAGCTTCATAGGCATTGACCATGCCTGAAATATCTTCCCCCGAAGGCAAAGGTTGCTGCGTTTCACGCAGAATTTTACGGATATTTTGGGGTGTGAGCGTAGGATTGACGGAAAGCATCAGCGCAACAACGCCAGCAATCACAGAAGCAGCAGCAGAAGTACCTCCATAGGAGTTATGATAAGCACTGTTATTACCTGGTTGGGAATCATGGTAGATGGTTGTATGAATAAAGTGTCCAGGAGCTGAAATATCTGTACCGTGGACATCTGCGTTCGATTTACCATAATTATAAGGTAAAATACTCTTTCCAGAAGAATTTGGTGCTACCATACCTCCCCCATCAACTTTGAGGGCACCTACAATAATTGAACCTGTATCACTCATCCGTTTTTCAGATTTGAATCGAATATTTTTCACTACTTTTGTTGTATTCAGACAATTAAAATAAGTCATCTGTTTTGTTGCTGCTATAATCACACCAAAGATGCCTGTGGGCGGCAAATAATCCATTAATAAATTGGGTTCAATACATTGAGGCCAGCTATAATAAGTTTCTGCTATTGAATCAACCCTGATATCTTTGCCCGGTTTTTTTAGAGGATCAGTTGATCCAAAATTGTATATTTTTTTACATAAATCAAAATCGGTTGAGTCGGAAATATCTTCACAGGCCCGATTTCCAGCTGGCAAAATAACTGAAATTCCTGCAAGTAGAAGGTTCTGTGAAATGATGGCTCTCGCTTTGGGGGCCAAGGTTTCCAATGTACCTGGATTGATGCCTTGGGCAGCGGCTTCTACCATGATTACTTTTACGCCACTCTGTTTTGCCAGCAACAGAGAGTCTATTACATTGTCTTGACATACGCTCTCTGGTGGATTTACTCCTTTTGCCCCTAAACATTTACTGGGAGCACTGAATCCTTTGGCATGCATTTGAATATGTAAAACAGAAGTTTTATGGGCCACACCAACAGCTCCCTGACCAATGGGGGGCTTTGAACTATTGTTTTGTGTTGCTCCCACCACTCCCAAGGTTTGGGTTGCATGTTGCCAATCTCTATCCCCTGGCGGGACTTCAACATTAACTATTTGCTGAATATTGCTTAAATCTTCGTGATTGCGGTTATAGCCGTGTTCAAGAATGGCAATTTTAACACCCGGCTCTCCTCGGGTACGATCCCAAGCCCCTTGTGGTGAAGTGGGTGGGTTGGCACAATCGGCAGGTAAACCAGCATTTTGATTAAGAATACGTGTGCAGTGCAGCCATTTTGTATAGGGAACGGGAGTTGGTTTTAAGTTTGGAACAGATAGAGATAGTTCTTTTCCCGGTAGCATTTCTTCTGGCTGAAAGTAAGGCAGTGGCGTGGGACTGGACTGAGGATAGCTATAAATAAAGGCTGGGAAGGCCTCTTCGATAAATGGGAGGCTCGATAAGCGATCAATCATTTCCCAGACATCTTTATTTTGATCAAAATACAAATCATAAAAGAGATTTTGATTGGGGGCTTCGTGGCCTGTTTGTGCTTCTGTGAGTTGCTCCATTTCATTTAATTCTTCAACAGAACCAGGTAGGGCGCGAGCTATATTTGTGATCTGATGGTATGCCAAAATTGTATTGAGAGGGAGAAGGCTAACCCCTGTTTCATCAAACAACCGTTCGTACTGTTTGTTTGATTCTTTTAGGCGCACCTTCATGCCTTCCATGAATTTAATGGTGAGAATGCCTTTGTAAATCGGGGTTTTGCGAATTAATTCATTATCTGGAATTGCGCTATGAGCGGCTTTTTCGATGAGGGCAGCACGCATGAACCCTTCAATATTAAATTGAACTTTGGCCCCGATAGGACCACTGATTTGCAGTTCTATGTTATTTTGGCCAAATTGAGCGTTGTATATTTCAGCAATCATATCCGGAATTTCTGCTTTTAAAAAAGAAGCATTGGGTAATTGTTGAATCAGGGGCTGTTTGTTGATAAAAATATTTAAGTTATTGACACGAATACTTGAATTGGGGCCATTTAATAAATTGATCACAATCCGACGACGCAGATCAGATGTTTCTGCAGCTTGAAAAGAAAAATTGAACACCTGCTGTGTTTGTGTCAATGTCACTGTTTGAGCTGGAAGCAATGTCTTGCGGGGTATTGTGTGTTCTGCAACGGTTAAATTTTCTTCTTTGCAGCGTTGAGAAAGGTCTCTGGCATAGGCTGTGACTGAATGTTTGCCCAGTTGCCAAGTGAGGCGCTCTTGGGTAAATGCCACTGAAAACGCACTTTGCGGCCAACCGGGGCCTGCTCCAGGAGGAAAAACGGTGATCTGTCCACGATCCTGATAATCTCTGCGATTTGAGCGATGTTCTTTATTTTCTTTTTCAAAGTGGGATTGAGAATTCGGATTATGTGATGCTTGATGCTCATTTTGATTCTTTGATTGAACTGAAAAGCCATGATTTTTTTCATTTTGAGAGTGATGGTCTTTCTCATTTCTCCGATCTTTTTCATCCCTTTCATCCTTCTCATGTTTCTGATGGTTGTTTCCCCAACCAGGATTTTCAAGAAATTTGTTTTGCTCTCCGACAGGAAGGGTCATTGTTTTTCCCAATGTATTTTCATAACTGAAATGGGCCAGCAAAGAGCCATCCCGGTTTTGCGAAACGCAGGATAAAAGGGGTTTGAGTTCGGGTTTTCCTCTGCCTAGAATTTGAAATCCCCCCGCTGAAGTTGCTTGGCTCCCTGTGCCTGGCGGACTCATTTGGCAGGCAGTTATTGCAAGGACCAAAAACCAAATTAAATAGACGCGCAATGATTGATTCATGGGGTTATCCTCAAGGGTAATGATTCTTTGTAAAAGGTGCTGACATGGCCATCAGGCGTGATTTTGCGAATGGCATGGTTGCCGGTGTCTGCGACGTAGAGATGATGAAACTTGTCTAAACTCACAGCGGTTGGATGCTTAAAACGGGCTTGGGCGGCTTGCCCATCGCTGTCTCCCATTTGCTCAGCAGATCCTGCAAACACCTCAAAACTGAGCATTTCATGGGAGGGGTTTACAACCAATTTGTAAATGACGTGTTTGTGGGTGTCTGAAAAATAGAAAATATACTGATTGTTTTGATAGAGAAGAGCCCCATTGTAGATCCCATCGACATCGATCTTTTGTTTTATAAACTGATCATAAACAGGGCCTGAGAGAAGTTTGATACGCTCTTGGTTTGATGTGGAAATCCAATCTGTCGGATAAGGTTTCAGATGCAAAAGTGGAAAAAAACCGTTATAGACGTTTTGCTCTGAAGCAAAAACCATTAAATTATTGGTTTTTGGCATGTCATATCCAAAGCTGAGATAAATGGTTGTTTCTTTAGCGGAATCTAATTCCAATTGCCGGATTTGAGACTCTCTGGCTTCTGTCCCATGTGCATACAAACTAAAATAAAGTGAATTCCCCGAAATTGAAAGCGCAAAAGGGGCCTCAAAATACTGTTTGTGTTGGTCTCTGTTCGGCCAATCAACGGCAAAAGTGGTTGCTTCATCTACTTGTTTGATTTGTTCTAGCTTGTCTGTTAAGCGATAGATACCTTGGTTGACTTCATCCACGGCATACAGGCGGTCTTGCGTATCTATTTCAAGATCTGTTCCCAAAACACAATTGAGGGGGGGGTTGCCCTGAATTTTTAAGATCTCAGGTTTTTGATTCTGCTGAATTTTGTAAATAAAGCGTCGTTGCAGCAGAAAAACCCCATTGTTTTCGAGGAGATCGCGTCTGGTTTTAGACTCTTGGGCACAGCCTGTGGTGGCATTCATGCCGAGGGTTTTGTTCCGCTCCAAAGTCTGCCCCAAACACTCTCCATTTAGGGCATACACAGTTTTCCCATCCTGGCTCACAGCCAAATCACTGGGAAAGTGTAAAGCCGGTTGCTGGGGCTCTTGATAAGGTTCACAGAGATAGGTTTGACCTTGCTTGGCGGCAATTTCCACCGGCACTTTTTCCCCACTGGGCAGCGGGGAGGGGGTGACGCCTCCCCATTGGCAGGCCTGTAAAGCAAGGAGTGAAACGCCCAATTTTAAATGATGATTAATTTTCATTTTATTTCTCCACCTGTTGAAATGCCCGTTGAAGGGTTCTACCCAAAAGCCTAACATGGCCCAAGAGAAGAACAAGTGGAGAAGCCGGTGATTGAAATTGAAGAGAAAGTTTATATACAGGGGGGGGGTATGATTGAGGCCAAGCCAGAGAAAAAAGCAGACCCCAAATGAATTGAAAACCCAGCAGCGAACTTCATCAAAATGACCTCGAAAAATGCTGAGAGGATAATAACTTAATTTAAAAGGTTTGTAAAGTTGGGTTTGTGGATTTTTGTATTTTAATTGTCACACTCTTTAACAAAAGTCCTGCCCAAAGGTGGGTGTTTTGTTCGCCTGGGTTGATTGGCTTTGTCTGAAAGTCAATGCTTCTCAAGTGTTTGGAAAAATCTGTAATTCTATTTTTTGTACTCAAAACGTCATCAAGATTTAATCAAACCAGAAGCTGATCCCTCATTGCTCTGCCTCAGCCTGTTCAAATCCCCAGTAAAAAACCCACCGTCTCTGCGATTTCTTTGAGATCGCTGGGGCTGATTTTTCCGCCTGTCGCTTTGACAAAACGCTGTAAAGAGACCGATTTGGCTTGTGTGCAATCGGCTGAACTGGGTTTTTGAAGTTTGTTTTCTCGATTGGGCTGCAGGGGATAATAATAATACACAGCCGTATGAAAGTCTTTCATATCTCAGATCGGAACGACATAGCGGGTTTTGAGTTTTGTCATGCTGTTGATACTCAAAACCAAAGCCGGGCGTGTTTTTTGAATTTCTTCACCGACTTGGGGATCAAAACTGACCAACCAAATTTCCCCCCGCTGGGGATTTATAGGCGTCTATTTCTTGATGCTCTGAAATGGCTTGGGCCTGTCTTTGCAGCAGTTGGGTTTGGGCTTCGTCTGAGAGTTGCCTCAGTTCAGCCGTTGTCAAACGCTTCTGGCTGGGGGGGTGGCTTTCTGCAATAGCAGAACTCACCAGCTCCAAAATGACCTGGGAGGCAGGCTGGTTTCTGAGTTGCGCGAGATGTTTGATCGCGGCCTTTTCTTGGGCTGTGACCTTCATGCCAAAATACAGCGGTTTGTCTTCAAATTTAATCGGTCTGCCCACTTTGGGTTTCGCCATTTTTATTTCCCTCCGCCTGATTATGAGCATAACAAAAAGCGCTTTAATGTTGCAACAAATTGAGTAAGTGGCAAATTAAGTAACAACAGCACTCAGCGCCGAATGCTCATATGCCATTTCGAGAAGATCTTCATAAACGCCGGGTCTTTGCGCGCCGCTTTGAGGGTCGCGTTGAGCTGCTTGAGCAATTCAACGTTTTCGCTGTGCACCACACCCACATAAGGTGTTTCGGGGGTGATCGGCTCGCCGGTTAAACGCAGACCGGGCACCTTGGACTGGTACCAACTGGCCAGGGCCCGCTCGCTCAAAACAGCATTTAGGCGCGATTGCCCAAGATCCTGAAAGAGGGTGTCGGGGTCGTCGTAGGGCTGAACCTGAATCCCCGCGTCTTTGAGGCGGTTGAGATCGTCGAGCAGGACCTGAGATACCGACTCTGCAATTACGCCAATTTTCTTTTTGCGCAGATCTGAGAGATTGTAGGTGAATTTATCGCTTTTGCGCACCGTCAACTGCTGAAAAGCGGTGTAATAATGCTCGCTGAATGCGAGATGGGGCGGCAGATTGGTATTGGCCTGGGGTTTTTCGATCGCATTCAGGGCCAGATCGACCTCTTTGCGGGAGACCGACTCCAGCAGTTTTTCCCAGGCAATTTCTTTGACTTCGAGCTTTTTGCCGAGCTTTTTCGCCAGGTACTGTAAGATCTCATATTCAAAGCCGCCGTATTTTTCAGCGGTTTCGATTTTATACACAAAGGGTCGGCCAATATTGGGATCCAGGCCCACGCTCAAGCGTGCAGCCAAGGTGGCCGGATCGGGCTGTTTGGGCGGGCAGCCCGCCAAGAGCGTCAGCAGCAAGGCTGGCAACAGGGCTGCCAGCCAGCGGCTCAGGCCTTGGCGTTGCCGAGACGTCAAATACCCACCCCTTGCAAATACTCACTCAGGGCCGCAGAGAGTTTGTCCAAGCCGCTGGGATCGCTGCCGCCACCGGCCTGGGCAAATTCGGGTTTGCCCCCACCACGCGCGCCCACGACTGGGCCCAGGGCTTTGATAATCGCGCCTGCTTGCACCCCGGCCTGAATCAGCTCGGGTGAGACACGGGCAACCAGATTGACCTTGTCTGCAATCACAGCGCCCAGCAGCACCAGGCTCTGGGCCTGACGGCTGGCCAGGGCATCGGCGATCTGTTTGAGGGCCTCGCTGTCGGGCACCTCGACCACGGTCACCAGCACCTGGGCTGAGCCTTGTGTTGAGCCTTGTGTTGAGCCTTGGGCTGATTCACGGGGCTTAAACTGGCTGGCCAGTTCTTCGACCTGATGCAAAGCGAGTTTGGACTTGAGCTGTTTGAGTTCTTTTTCTTGGTTGCGCAGATTTTCTTGCAATTTGCTCAGACGGCCAGGGATCTCGGAAAAAGGCACTTTGAGATCGCGGGCCAGGCTTTTGAGCAGCTCTTCGTTTTGGCGGCTGTAGCGGTAAGCGGCTTGACCGGCCACGGCAGTAATGCGGCGCACGCCCGAGGCAATGGCCTCTTCGCCAATCACCTTAAAGGAGCCAATCACACCGGTGGCGGGCACATGGGTGCCGCCGCAGAACTCTTTGCTATAATCGCCCATGCCAATCACACGCACGACTTCGCCGTATTTTTCGCCAAACATGGCCACAGCGCCACTTTCGCGCGCCTGTTCAATCGGCAGCACCTGGGTTTGCACGGGGTGGTTTTGCATGATCTGCTCATTGACCAATTCTTCGACTTTTTGCACTTCTTCGGCGCTCATGGCGCGGTTATACGAAAAGTCGAAACGGGTTTGCAGATGGCTGACCTCAGAGCCTGCCTGCTTGACCTGATCGCCCAAGACATCTTTGAGGGCCTGGTGCATCAAATGGGTCACAGAATGGTGTTTCATGGTCTCGCGGCGGGTGCTTTGCTCCACTTCGCAGACCACTGAAATTTGGGGCTGCAACAGGCCAAATTCATCGCCGCGAATCACATGCACAAAGACCTCTCCGACCTTTTGCACATCGACCACTTCAAAGACATGGGCCCCGGCTTTGATCACGCCGTGATCGCTGACCTGGCCCCCGCTCTCGGCGTAAAAAGGCGTGCGGTTGAGCACCAGTCGGCGCAGCTCATGGCTGTTGGTTTCGAGGCAGGCCAAGATCTCAGCGTCGCTTTTAAGTTCGCCATAACCTGTAAATTCGGTCGGGGCAAAACCCACCACATGGGCCCCCATGTCCAGATTGGAGCGCGAAGCGGCACGGGCCCGTTCGACCTGTTCTTGCATGGCGGTTTTATAACCGGGCAGATCCACACTCAGGCCCTGCTCTTGGGCAATCTCTTGGGTCAGCTCCAGCGGGAAGCCGTAGGTATCGTAGAGTTCAAAGGCCACAGCGCCGGGAATGACTTTGGCGCCTCCGAGCTCGGCCAGGGCCTCTTCGAGTTTTTTGACGCCCCGGTTCAAGGTGCGGTGGAAGCGCTCTTCTTCGAGCAAAATGCTCTCGCGGATCTGCTCCCCTTTGGCTTTGACCTCGGGGTAATTGGGGTAGAGTTCGACGATCGTGGGCAATAATTTATACAAAAAGGGCTCGTTGATGCCAATAAAATGGCCAAAGCGAATCGCCCGGCGCATCACGCGGCGCAGCACATAGGCCCGGCCTTCGTTGCCCGGTTGCACGCCATCGCTGATCAAGAGCACACTGGCGCGGCTGTGGTCGGCAATCACCTGCAAAGCGGTGGTATAACGGGGGTTGCTCTCCATGCCGGGGGCAGCCAGGGGTTTGACCTTTTCGATAATTGCCTGCAACATGTCGGTTTCGTAATTGCTGGCTTTGCCCTGCACAACCGAAGCGATGCGCTCGAGGCCCATGCCGGTGTCGATATTTTTGGCAGGCAAAGGCTCCAGAGAGCCGTCGGCCTGGCGGTTGAACTCCATAAAGACCAGGTTCCAGACTTCGAGATAACGCACATCGTCGTCGTCGCCGGGGGTCAGGCCTTTGTCGAGGTGAGGGCCCATATCGTAATAGATTTCTGAGCAGGGGCCACAGGGGCCGGTTTCTCCGGCGGCCCAGAAATTGGTCTCCCCGTCGCGGCGGGTGATGCGCTCGGCAGGCACGCCGACTTTTTCGCGCCAAATATTTTCGGCTTCGTCATCGTCGAGGTAGACAGTCACGTAGAGTTTGTCTTTGGGGATCTCCAACTCACCGGTCAAAAATTCCCAGGCCCAGGGAATGATCTCGTCTTTGTAATAATCGCCAAAGGAGAAATTGCCCAGCATCTCAAAGAAGGTGTGGTGGCGGGCCGTAAAACCGACATTTTCGAGGTCGGTGGTGCGAAAGCACTTTTGGTAGGTGGTGACCCGGCTGTGGGGCGGCTTTTCGGTGCCAAACATGATTGGTTTAAACTGCAACATACCCGCGGTGGTAAGCAAAACAGTGGGGTCGTTGTACGGCACCAGGGGAGAGCTGGGCAAATGGACATGGCCCTTATTTTTAAAATATTCAATAAATTTTTGGCGAATTTCAGCGCCTGTTAAACTTTTCATGATGCTTACCTCGCGTGACAATACAGCCCAGTATACCACCCGCGTTTGGCTCAGCAGAATAGGATGGGGCCATTTGGCTTGGGCTGAAGCCCGATCAGGCAGTATGATCACAGCAGATCACTAAAGATACAGAGGCTCTCCCCATGTTCAAACCCCTGCGCCTGTTTTCGTTTTTTGTTTTAACCGCTTTGGTGCTGGGCGGCGGCTATCTGCTTTGGTAAAAGGCGGTTCAGGCAGCCCAGCCAGAGCAGCAATTGACCAAATATGTTGACCTGGATCGCTATTTGGGCAAATGGCATGAAGTGGCCCGCATTCCCAATCCCTTTCAGCCCGAGAGCCATGTCGGTGGCAGCGACAGTTATGAAAAATTGCCCGATGGCAGTTTGCAGGTGATCTATGGCTGGCACGAAAAAAGCCTGGCTGCCCCAGCCCAAAAAATGGTGGGTAAAATCCGCGTCGTGGACCCAAGCCATGTGCGTATGAAAGTGCAGTTTTTCTGGCCTTTTGAAGCGGATTATTGGGTTGTGGAATTGGCCGACGATTATAGCTATACGGTGGTGGGGTATCCCGACCGCTCAATGGCTTGGGTCATGAGCCGCAGCCCAGTGATGGACGAGCCCCTTTACCAGGGCATTCTTACCCGGCTCAAGGCCCAAGGTTATCCGATTGAGAAATTGGTGCGCGTGCCACAGCCTGCCGATGCGCCAGTTCAAACGGCGCCCATTCAAACAGCACCGGTTCAAACTGCGCCTGCGACCACTCAGCCTTAACCCCCGTTGCCGCGTTCAACCGCACTGGTGGCGATTGTATCAAATGCGCTTTGGCTGAGATGTTTGGCGTTGTAAGTGCCCCCCGCTGTTTTTAGGGCATTGTGAAAGGTGCGCAAATGATTGCGCGAGCCCCGTTCCAGCTCTTGATAAACCAAGCGGATATCTGCTTGGTCGATGCTTTTGCTGAGGGTTTGCAAATCTGCAATATCCAATTCTTCGATCTCCAACCCGACCTGCAAAGCGGCAATTAATGACGTTTTGCCCTGTGTGATCAGACTGTCGTAGAGGCTTTGCAGAGCTGCAGAGTTGAATTTGCCTGTTTCTTTCAGAGCAGGATCGGCAATTTGGTAACGTTCGAGCAATTGCCTGACCGACTCGGTGTGGCTGGCTTCGCTGCTTGAGATATTTTGGAATTGGCGGGCCTGTGGCCACAGACCCGCCAAGCTAAGATAGACGTCTTGGGCCAGTTTTTCTTCTTCACGCATTTGCAAAAGGCCCGTCTTTTCATCCTCTGAGAGTTCAGATGTGGGCATTTGTGCCAGGGCTTGATTGAGTAAATTGTCGACCAAACGGGTCGAGCCTTCGCTGTCGACTTGCACAAAGGGATTTTTATTGGCTCCAGGGTTGTTTTGGTTGGGTCCCACCCCCAGGGCGCTGCAAGCACTGAGACTGCCCAGCAGGGCAAGGGTTGCGAAAAATTGAACTTTGAACATGGGATTTAGACGCTTTCTATTTTCTATTGCGGCCGTGTTGGCCGCGTGCAGAACTGAGAAATTTTTGGAATTCAGTCTCAGAGAGATATTGGGGTTGGTAAGTTCCTCCACTGGCTGCCAAGGCCCGATAAAAAGCCTGGAGGTGTCGCCCAGAGGCCTGAATCAAATGCTCAGCCGTTTGGGCTTCTGCAGGATCTTGGGTTTGACTTTGCCATTGTTTTAAGTCCAAAATATCCAATTCTTCAATTTCAAGCCCCACTTCAAGTGCTTTTTGCAGCGATATTTCCCCTTTGGTTTTGAGTTTTTGGTAGAGCATTTGAATCTCTTGCTCTGAGAATTGGCCCTTGGCCAGGGCCAGGGTCGGGTCGGAGAGCTGGCGCTGATTGAGCAAGCTGCGCAGACGTTGTAAATGCCGTATTTCTGCTGTCTGGATCTGCAAAAATACAGGGTGGTTCCACTGTTGACCCAAATGGACATAGAGATCATGGGCCAGTTTTTCCGTTTCAGCCAAATGGGGCAACGAAACAGCTTTGGGCGTGGGATTGAAAGGCGCTGCTGAGATCGTTAACCAGAAGGGGGAGAAAAAGGCCCCCCCGAGCAGCAGTGAGAGAGACAGGTGTTTGAGTGACATGGTTGATTACCTCCATGCTTATACTATACGCCCTATGGTATATTTGTGATTGATGCAAATCAAGCTTTTCCAGATCTGGGGTTAAACAGAGCTGGGGTTAAAAAGGAGCAAACCCTTCGGGCTCTTGCCGGGGCACCTGGTTAAAGCTGTGGCGGAATTCGGAGATCAGCTCGTAGACGGATTTGCGCACCCGGTTGGTGACACCCAGGGGCCGGTGTTCAGGCAGGGAGTGCCAGGGTGTAAACGAGAGGTTTTCACAAAATTGCATTTGCGCGGGGCTGTCAAAACTCTGGGGGGCCATCGTGATCCGGGCTACGGGTACGTAAGCTGAGGCCTGTTCGGGCCATTCAACCGTGGCGTTTTCAACCGGCATTTGCTCAAAATTGCCGCTGTGGGGCTGAACCATCAACTCCATGCAGGCACTTTGCTGTTTGAGTGTGTTGACCATCGCTTCGCGCAGATAATTGGGGCCGGGCTTGGCGGGCATCGTGCTGCGCGGGGCCTGGCAGGGGCGCACCTTAAATTTGATCGGGCGATTGCCCAATTGGTAGGCTGTTGCGCTGAAAAATTCGCTTTCGAGCGGGTTGATGGTCTGTTTGCCAAAGATTTTGTAGAGGCGGTAACTCACACGCGGGTGGGTGATTGCAAAACCGGCCAGACTTAACCCACCGTGGGCCACGGCAGAAGAAAAGGCCACATAGTCTTTGAGCTCTTCGATAAAAAACTCGCGGTTATTCATCATCACAAAGTCCTGGGTGCGGGCATCTGCTTGGGTGGGCAAAAGTTTTTTGCCGGGCACGCCCATTAATTTGATCGCCAGGCCCCGGATATCCCCTTTGGTATCGGGCACGTTGGGGTCGCTGCCACCATTGGAAAAACGCAGCCAAGCCGGAAAGCTTTGATTCTGGGCAAAGACACCGACCCGCAGGGCTGGAGGCAAGGCTTGGTTTTGCACCTGGAATTGGGCTTTGACACAGCCATGGTGTTTGGCATGTACGTCGCGTTTCATCGGGGGGGCCGAAAAATTCTTTTTCAACGTGGCCAGAATATGTTGTTCGATTTCGCGGGTTGCAGCCGCTTCGTTGGGGGCCAGGGTCTCACCCAGGTTTTGGGCAATCTGTGTTGCGCTGGCCTGGTAATTGGCCTGGAACTGTTCCAAGCGGGCATTTTGCTGGGCGTTGACTGGGGCCAGCGGGGTTTGTTGGCAGGCAAAGAGTGAGAGTCCGCCCAAACAGAGTGCGGTTGCAGACAAAGCAAAATATTTCATGAATTGCAGGCTCCTGGGCGGAATTTCATCTGAATTTTAGCATTTATCTCGATCGAAATCCAGTATTGACCCAGATGAAGTTGTTTGTTTTTGCTTTGCTTCAACAAAAATTTAATTGTGTAATCTGATTTCAGATCGGCGTTATGATAAACACAGATGAAATGAGGCAAAACATGATGAACCAGACATTTAGAATGGCCCCTTTAAGCCAGAAAGCGGTTTTGGCCAATTGGATAATTGTCTCTCCTGTGATTCTTTTAACTTTCGGTTTGGCTGGGATCTTGATCTGGTTTATTCAGGCCAGCCAACAATTAAGGTTTGAAGTCAGCGACGGTCATTTGCAGATTTACTTCCCCTTTTATGGTCGCAAAATGGCCAAAGAGGAGCTTCATCGCGATCAGGCCCGTATCGTGGATTTACAGGCTGAGCCTGCTTTAAAACCTGTTTTTCGAACCAATGGTATCGGTTTGATTGGCTTTGGTGCGGGTTGGTTTCGCTTAAAAAACAAAGAAAAGGCCCTGGCTGTTTATGTTTCTCAGCAGCGGGCTGTGTATATTCCGACCCGCCACGACTTTGTCTTGTTGCTTTGTCCGCAAGACCCCGAAAAGTTTTTGGCTGAGCTGCAAAAATAGCCAAGCAAAACATAACCAAGAAAAAAGGCCCCCGGAGGGGCCAGCGTAGAGAGTTGGGAAAGAAAAAATAATTTAGCGAACAGTTAGCGAACGGTTACCGATCTGTGGTGATATTCAGGTCAATCGTGACAGGAATATGGTCAGAGGCATTGTAAAAATGCAGATTCTGCCATTGCTCACCCTGTTTAAAGGGTTTGTAGAGCTTCGCCGATTTGGGGACATATTCGTTGAGCATGCTCGGAGAGAGCAGCAGATAGTCAATCCGCGAGCGGTATTGCTGGGGATGATAGGTAAAGACCTCAGGGCCATTGCCCAAATCTTTCATGATGATGTCGGTCAGACCCAAACCACTGACTTGGGGATTGACCAGCGGTTGCACGGGTTTTTCCAGGGGTTTGTCATTAAAATCGCCCATCGCCACCACGTTTTCGCGGGGATTGGCTTTTTGGAAGGCACCAATGATTTGTTGGGCTGCACGGGCTTCGGCTTCGCGGCGCACATCGGCTTCGTCTCCACCGTGTTGGGATTTGAGGTGGAGAACAAAGACGGTCAAAGCGTAATTATTCGGGCCTTGAATGCGCACTTGCAGCAAGTCGCGGCTGAATCCGACGGGTTGAGCTTCGCCGGGTACGGGAAAACGCACTTCTTTGTGGCTTTTGACGGCGGTCACGGGATAGCGGCTGAAGAGGGCCACATCAATGCCACGGGTATCGTTGCCTTCGATTAAGACCACTTCGCGGTAGCCCATGTCTGCCAGGTATTTGTCGCGGAATTGGGTCAAGGTGGCTTTGGACTCCACTTCCTGCATGCCAATGATATCTGCGTTGATATCGTGCATGGCTTGGCTCAGGGCGATTTTTTCTTTTTCGGGTTTGGCCTGTTCGGGTTCTTTGCCCGGGTCTTGAATGCCATCGAAGAGATTGCGAATATTATAGGTGGCCAGGCGCAGGGTGCCCGCTTGACGGCCAGGAGCGGCAGGAGCAACGGAATTGGCACGGACATTCATGGGGCCAACTTGGCGTGGCATCATGGCAGATGGGTTCAGGGGGGCTTGGCCACAGCCAATACCTGCCAATAAAAACAGACTTGAACAGAGCACGGACATTGCTTTTTTCATGGGAATAAATCCTCTACGCGATTTTGATAATTTACTTATCGCCACGTCGGGGTTTTTTATTCTTAATTTTAAGTTGTTGGTACTTTAAAATTTGTTTAATTTTGGGCATTGTTGATGGGGTCAGGCCAAAATTCGGCGAATTTCTTCTCTCACACTTTCCTCGCGAACCTGCACCAATTGTCCCTTTGAGACCACCAACTCGCCGCCGACAAAGACCGCTTGCAGGGCACTTTCGGGCCAAGCCGAAAAGATCAATTGATTGAGCACAGCGGTTTCCACATCTGCGGCAAACGCCGCTGGCAAAAGTGAGGGGTGTTCCAGATCCACAATCTGAAAGTCTGCCTCCATGCCGACTTTGAGTTCGCCGATGGGCAGTCCCAGCAATTTGCCCCCTTGTAAGTGCAACATGCGGTACAGGCTGCGGGCAGCCGGTACACAGCCCATTGAGAGTGATTGCACCCGTTGCAGGTATTCTGCTGTACGGGCCTCCGCAAAGAGATTGGTTTCGATATTGGCATCGGTGCCCAGGCCGACAGACACACGCCGTTTGACCCAGCCGGGCAAATCTGCCACGCCATCACCGAGGGCCATATTGGTGATTGGGTTATAGGCAATGCCCACCTGTTTTTGGGCGACCAGATCTTTGTCTGCTTCACTCAACCAGATTGCATGCACCAAAACGGTGCGGTGGTCCAAGACACCCAATTTTTCGAGAGCGCCTACAGGGGTCGTGCCATACAGACTTTGGGCCAGCTCCAGATCGTGTTTTTGCTCAGCCAAGTGAATATGCCAGGGCGTGTCAAGTTCTTGGGCCAGGGCTGCAGCGGCTTGAATCAACTCAGCGGAGGCTCCGTGGAGTGAGTGGGGGGCAGGTAAAACGGAGATCAGTGGGTGACTCTCATATTGCTGGGCCAATTGTCGGGTTTGCTCGATGGCCTGTTCCCAGGGTTCTTTGAAGCGTCTTTGACCCTCTTTTTCGCCCTGATCGTAGAGGGCGCGAATCAGGCTTATGCGCATGCCCAGATCGCGGGCGGCCTGCAATACCGCCTTGACGTTGCGCTGGCGGCTGCTGGCACCGTCGGGCAAATTGTGTAAATAAAAGAATTCTCCGACACAGGTGATTCCCTGTTTGAGCATTTGGCTAAAGACCAACAGGGCTGAAGCATAGAGGCTGTCTTCGTCGAGTTCGAGTACCAGGGGGTAGAGAAAGCGATCCACCCAATCCTGAAAATGCTGGGGTTGGCCCGTGGTGGGGCGGAGTAGGACTTGAAAGGCGTGGCTGTGGGTATTGACGCAACCGGGCATCAACAGGGAGTGAGGAAAGTTTAACTCTTCTTCCACTTCGTACTGGCGATTCAGTGCATTTGCTTCGGCTTGGGAGCAAACCTTTTCGATTTTGCCGTTTTCATCAATCAACAAACAGTGATCGATCAACCAAGTCGTTCCGGTGTCGATGTATTTACTGTTAATCCGTTTCGTGGTACACATTGTTTGCATCTGTTTGTATCCTAATGGGTATTATTCATTCTAACGCAGAACCAAGGAGTCCCTTATGGCAAATGATAATATGCAATATGTATTTGGCCTGAAGATCAAAGACAAAGAAATTCATTTTGGTGGCGATCGGATCTTTGTTGAAACCCAGGTAGAGAAATGGCTCCAGATCTTTGCGGGAGACTTGCCTGCGAATTTGATGCCCAATGCGGACCATGCCCCATCGGCCCCATCGGCCCGCGTTGCAGACATTGCCTCTGCCACCCAAGCCCCAGCGGGTGGACGCCGTTTGCCCACCTTGGCTGAGTTTCTCAAAACCAAAGAGCCCAAAGAAATTGCCGACGTGATTTTGGTGGTGGGGCTCTATATGGAGCGCTTTCAACAAAAGAATTTGTTTACCCGCTGGGATCTGATGCAGACCATTTTTAATCGGATTGGCAAAGAAGATGCAGATGTCCAGCAGGCCTTGACCCAATTGGTCAATCAACAATTTTTAAGTGAGACCCAGACCATGGGTAGCACGGATCTGTCTTATTCACTCACATTTTCGGGTGAACAAGTGGTCAAAGAGGGCTTTTCCCGCTAATTCAGCCAAACCTTAACTGAACTTCACAGAACCCCAACAGAAAAACCCCGCCATTTGGCGGGGTTTTTGTTTGAGCTTTGCGGTTAACCGTCCAATCGGACGGTTTAGCGAATCAGGCTCAAGGCTGTATCGATATTCGAGAGTGAGACCTGAATGACCTTGGTAATCGCTGAGTACATTTTTTGTGCCAGCGACAGCTCGGGTACGGTCTGGGTCAATGAGGCGTTGGAGGCCTCAAGCGAGTTGGGAACAACACGGCCAGAGGGGTTGCCAAAGGCATCATTGTAATTGCCGTTGACATCCAAGACACTGAAGGCCGGAAAAACGGCACCGGGTGCAGTTTCAAAAATGGTCGAACCGTAACGTGAGAATTGCAGTTCAAGCTGGGGGTTGTTGACGATTTGAACCCGCAGGTGATCCAACAGAATTTGACCGTTGAACACATCTTCGTCATTGGTACCCACAGCATCGGTTTCACCGGCAAGGGCGTCTCCGTCGTCAAAGAGCATCACAGCGTCATTGTCTTGGCTCATGACATACAAACCTTGGCTGTTCACAAGCTTGGGCGGCGCTTCGGTATTAAAGTGGAACTCCCCGTCGCGGGTATAATAGTTGGTTCCTGTGCCGTCAGCCAAGCTATTTAAGACAAAGAAGGCAGGAGCGGCGCTGGTTTGCTGAATCGCCAAATGGGTGAAGTCAGTGGAGGCGGTAATTGCACCTTGGTTGAAATCCAGAGTGGTTTCAACAATACCCAGACTTTGTTCTGCGATATGTACACCGAGGCGGGGGGATACGGTGGGTTTGCCGGTAGAAACGGCACCGCCTTCAAATTTGACGCGGGTTGCTTTGTAGCCCACGCGGCCTGCACCGGACATATTTGAGTTTAATACCGCGATCCATTCGTCAATCGAGCGCAGGGAGGCTACGGCTGAAAAGCTTAAATCACCTAATCCCATGTGAGTCTTCTCCTCTTCATTTTCAAAACCAGTCAGAAATGGCTATTTTAATATTCAGTATTTGGGTCAAAAAGTTATTCTTTTCCTTGTGCCATTATCAGGGATCTCCCTGAAGAAACTTTACCCACTTAACAAAAATATAACATAAAGCGCGGCATATTTAATCTTAAAGCGCTACACTTAACACATTATTAATTTAAAGGGTTTCAGACAAGCGCCATGTCATTCTTGCGTGCAGCCAGTTTAATTGCCATTCTTTCCCTGCTCTCCAAAGGAGTGGGGCTCCTGCGTGACATGGTCTTTGCCTATTATTGTGGGCTGAGTATTGTCACCGATGCTTACAATACCGCTTATATGATTCCCGGCAGTTTTGCGCTTTTGATGCTGGGGGGCCTCAATGGGCCCTTTCATTCGGCCGTGATCTCCACTTTGACCCGTCCCTGGGAAGAGGGCGATCAGGAAACCTATCAAACGGTCTTGGATACCACGCTGCTGTTTACGGCCCTGCTGATGGGGGCCATTGCCTGCCTGCTCTATTTTGCGGCAGCGCCTGTGATTGGGCTCTGGAAAAGCCTCTCCCCCGAAACTGCCAAATTGGCCATTTTGCAATTGCAGATCATGGCACCAATGTTTTTGCTTTCGGGCCTGATCGGGATTTCGTATGGCGTCTTAAATATCCGCAAATCTTTTTTTACGCCCAGTCTCAGTCCGATCATGGCCAGTTTAACGATTATTTTGGCCCTGGTCTTTTTTGCCGGGCCCCGCAGCAGCGGTTTGATTCAGGCCCAAGCCCTGGCTTGGGGCACACTGATCGGTGCTGTCTGTCAACTTTTGCTGCAATTGATTCCGCTTTTGCGTGGCTTTCGGCCCCGGCGTTTGCGGATCAATTTTAAACACCCGCTTTTTCACAGTTTGCTGCATCTGCTCTTTCCGGCGATGTTGAGTTCAACCGTGGGGCAGGTCAATCTCTTTGTGATCTATTTCTTTGCAGGGGCTGCAGACAAAGGCATCAGCGCCTTTCAATTGGGCAATCGGCTCCTGCAATTGCCTCTGGGTATTCTCTTAACGGCTTTGTTGGTGCCGCTTTTGCCCTTGCTCAGCTCGGTGGCCCAGGCCAATGATGGCTATGTCAGCCTCAAAGAAAAACTCAATCAGGGCCTGCGGCCGGTTTTGTTGATTACACTGCCGGTCACACTGATGTTGATCTTTTGGGGCCCATTTTTGATTGCCTTTTTATTCCAGAAGGGCAATTTTACAGCTGAAGACACCGCTTTGACCCACCAAGCGCTGCTCTTTCTCTCGCTCAGCATCACCACCTACGCCATTCGCGATCTGCTGATCCGGGTTTTTTACGCCCTGCAAGATGCCCGCATTCCCTTTTTAACCACCTTTGTCTCGATTGTGGGTATGTTTGTCTTTAGCTGGTTATTGGCGCCCCGCATGGGTGTGGGTGGGGTCTCTCTGGCAGCCTCACTTTCAACCGGTTTGAATTTTTTGGTTTTGACCCTTTTATTGCGCCGCCGCATTGGTCCTTGGTTTGAACGGGCCTCCTGGATGCATTTGGGCCGGGTTTTACTGAGCTGTGTTCCTTTGGGACTGGGAGGATTGGCCTGTTTGCTCTATTTGCCCCGCCTAGGATCCTGGCAGGCGCTTGGCACCTTTCTCAGTTTGGGCCTCTTGGGGGCGCTTTACCTGGGCATTTTAATGCTCTTGCGCGACCCAGAAGTGGGCCACGTGATCGCCCTGGTCACCCGGCGTCTGCGGCGGCGTTCAACACCCGCCATTTGATTCAGGTTTCTGGGGCCGTTTAGCTATCCATGCCCAATTGGCAGGCAGCCTGATAATGTGCGGGGCTAAGGGGTTGGGTTTGCTGGTTTTCCAGGGTTCGGATCACGCGGGCTGCGGCTTGGTAATCAGAGGCCTGGAGTGCGCCTTGGCGGCCCAGGGTGGTATACACGCCATCTGCCTGGCTGCAGGCTTTATACACCCATTCTCCCTTGTGCAGATCCCAGCGGATCAGGGTGCCGTCTTTGCTGATCGAAAGGCCGTGTTTTTGGCCTGGCTGATGGCTGGGAATCACAGCCACGTCGGTGACATAGTCGCTGTGTGCTTGTAAGTGGGCTGTGCAATTGCCGTTTAAATCCCAGCTTTTGAGACTGCGGTCCCAACTGCCCGAGAGCAACCAACTCCCGTCTGGAGACAGATCCAGACTGGTCACATCCAGGCTGTGGCCCTGAAAGATCTGGATCGTTTGGCCTGTGCGCAGATCCCAATGTCTCAAGGTCTTGTCCCAACTGCTTGAAATGGCTTCAGCCCTGCCGGGCACAAAGCGCAGGGCGGTGATGCCGCTGCTGTGCCCTGAAAGCGTTTTGTGTAATTTGCCACTCTCGAGATCAAGTAACTGGATTTGGCCGTTGCTGCAGCCCACCAAAAGCAGTTTGCCTTTATTGGCCAGGGCCTGAATCCAATGGCTGAAATGGCTCTGACTCCAGAGGGGAGTGAGGCTTTGGCTGTCCCAGCAGATCAGGGTTTTATCCGCGCTGCCAGAGAGCAACAGTCGGCCTTCATGGGCAAAACAGAGGGCCGTAATCCGGTCTTGGTGGGCGTCGGGTTTGAAGCGCCAGCTGGGTTCAGGCTGTCCCGGTTGCTCCCAGAGATGCAATTCGTGAGCGCTGTCTCCGGCTGCAATTTGACCTGTGTTCGCGCAGGCCAAACTGATCAACGGGGCCTGTGGGCCACTTAAAACTTGCAGGAGACGGCCTGTGGCGAGTTCCCAGCGCTTGACTCGCTGATCTTGCCCGCCCACGAAGGCCTCTCTGCCATCGGGGCTCAAAGCCAGACAGAGTAAACCTTTGCTTTCAATTGGGTGCAAGACCATCTGGGGCAAGGGGGAGGATGTTACCTGGACTGCTGAATGCTTGGCTGGAGCCGGGTTTTGAATTTTGATCAACCAATCTGCCACGTTTTGTGGCCGTTCACTGGGCAAAAGCCCCAGAGCGCTTTCCAAGACTGTTCGCCAAGGAGCGGGCAATAGCGCCTGCTGCTCGCTGGACAACTGCGTAAAGTTGAGTTCACTTCCTTTGAGCCGTTCCAGGGCCGTCGGAGGCATTTGGCCCAAGAGAACGACATAAAAGACCATGCCCAACTGAAATATATCTGTCCAGGGACCTGTGGGAAAGTCCAATGAAATCAGTTCCACGGGGGCATACGCTGGGGTGCAGACCTGCGGCACGGCATTGGCCAAACCGCGCAAGGAGGAGCCAAAATCCAAGAGCAGGGCCTCGCCGTTTTCACGAATCCAGATATTGTCGGGTTTGATATCCAGGTGCAAAATTTCCTGGGCATGCAAAGAGCGCAGGGCTGTCAGCAATTGTTTAAAGATCTGACCTGTCTGTTCGGGCGGGAGCCGATGATCAGGAGAGCGCAAGAGCATCTGTTCGAGCGTTTGGCCTTGCAGGTATTCCATGACCAAATAAGCTGTTCCGTTTTCCTCGAACAGATCTTGGCAGCGAATGGCCCCGGGCTCACGCAGTTGGTAGAGCATGCGCCCCTCTTCGAGAAAGCGTCTGCGGCTGCTTTCCACCACCCCACTCCAAAACGGCTGAATCTGAACTGAGCCATCGGGATTCCGCTCCATGCAGCGCTGGGGAAAAAACTCTTTGATTGCCACGGCTTGATTGAGCAAACGGTGTTCTGCCCGGTAGGTAATGCCAAAGCCGCCTTTGCCCAAAACGCTGTTAAGACGGTATTTCCCGCCATGTAAAACAGTGCCTTCGGGCAGGGTGTTTTGAAAGTAGCTGGGAATATCTGCCTTGCAGCCAGGGCAATGACTGAAAACGGGTTCTGGCCAAGTTGTATGGCAGACCGGACAGCGGTCTTGGGGCACAGGCGTTCCTCCTGGGGCAGATTCTGGAGCCAAGCTTGCTCGAATCAAGCTTGGAAGGGTGATTTGAGCCTATTTTAACCCGTTTGGACTGGGAGTCCAACAGCCAGTGCCTGGGAATAGAACTTTACCCCCCCTGATAATTCAAGCAGTTTTGCTGCTATAATGGCTTAAACAATTCAATGATAAATGCACAAAGGTTACGCGTATGAAACGTTGGCTTCGTTTTGGAAAGACCCTCTCTGCCCTGGCTCTCGCCACAGCTCTGGGATTTAGTCCCGCCATTTCACAGTCGGCGATGGCCCAGCAATCTCCCACCACCACCCCCAATTTGGTGATTCCCCTCGGGCAGGTGATCACGTTTCAGGTGCCTGATGGCATCAGTACCTTTGTCTTGGGGGATGGCAGTATGGCGCGGGTGGTTGTTCCCCCCGGTCAAGATCGTTATGCCGTTGTTACCGCGCTTAAACCCGGTGTGACCAATATGCTGATCTGGACCCAGCGCAGCGAAAAACCGATCAATTATGTGATTGAGGTTTCCCCCAATTCCCGCAGTGAGCAAATTGCTGTGCGGGTCAAGGTTTTAGAGGTGGAATCTAGCTCTGATGGTAAATTTGGCATCGATTGGTCAGATTTTGTCACCTTTCAAGAAGCGGTTCCCACGGCCCCCTTTCGCTTTGGTCTGCCCCTGCGTACGACCACCCTCAACGCCAAAATAGATACCCTGATCAATGACCGCAAAGCCCGTGTCTTGGCTGAACCCACCCTGGTTGTGCTCAACGGCAAAGAGGCCAGTTTCCTCTCTGGGGGTGAGTTGCCCATGATTATCACCGACCGTGACCGGATCAATGTGCAATGGCGCGAATTTGGGATTCATCTCAATCTCAAAGCTCAGGTTGAAGGCTCGAATATCATCCAAATGGAATTGAGCCCCGAAGTCTCAGACATCGACAAAGCCAACAGTGTGACCATTGCCAACCAGCTCCAGGGCGGTTCGTTTGTGGTGCCGGCCTTTAAAACCCGCAGGGCCAAAACCACCCTGCGTGTGCCCGATAATCAGACGATTGTGATTGCAGGTCTGCTCAAAAATGACAAGCAGGAAGTCAATCAAAAATTCCCGCTCTTGGGAGATATTCCATTTTTGGGTTATCTCTTCAAAACTGTCGACTTTCTTGAAAGACGCAGCGAGTTGGTCTTTATTGTCACACCGGTGATTGTGCGCGATCCCAAGCTGGTTCCCGAAGCCAATTATGGCAAGGAAGCCGACGTCGAGCGCAAGCCGAACCCGTAGACGGGCCGTGAAAATCCCCCTGCTATTGATGCTGGCAGCCGCTTTGTTCTGCCTGATCTTTTTTCAGACCAATCGCTCGATCTTTGTGCGCTCGGCGGGTCTGTTTTTGATCATGGCCTGTGGCTTTGTCTGGGAATTGCAGCTTTCACCCGAGCCCCGTTATTTTCTGCTGGTGATCCTGGCCCTGCTTTTGGCCATGGGTTTTGCCTCGGATTTTTATTCGGCCAGTCTGCGTACCTGGTATTTCCGCGTGGCCGAAGAGTCGCTTTGGGGCGTGGTGATTGGCAGTTTTATCGGGGGCTTTATTCTCTGGATGTTTTTGGGCTCGATTGGCGGGATGATTGTTGGCTCGCTCTTGGGGGCCCTGATTGGCGAACTCAAGGCCAAGGGCTTTGTCTCCTTCCGCCAAGTTACAAAAGCGACTTTGGGGGCCTGCGCCGGGGTCTTTGGCATGTCTGCCAAGCTGATGTTTGGACTGGAAATGGTCTACTGGATTTTGGTCACAGCCAGTCACACGGGGCATTAAGCTCAAGCTTATTCAAGCTCGCATTCACTGGGGGGCCTGGGTGGCCACCCGGATCAGTGAATCTCCGCGCCGCAATAACTCGTGGTAGAGGCTCAGGGTCTGCTGCAAACTGCTGGCGCTGACCCATTCATCGGCCCTGTGTGAATTTCCCCCCACCGGCGCCAGGCTTAAAACGGGTTTGCCGCTTTGGGCCAGGATATTTTCATCGGCCACGGAGACCCCCATTACCTCGGGCAAAACCTGCCCCCGAAAACGTCCCATCAGGTTCTGAACCCGCCCCACCAGCGGATGTGACGGTGAGAGCCAATAGCCTTGGGCCATCGGCGTGGGGCGCTCTAACAGAGCCACCGAAACATCACAGCGCGTCCAGGCCTGTAAAAAATCTGCCAAACGCGCCCTGAGTTCTTCGGCCTCGCGGCCTGGATGCATCAAACACGAGAGCACCCAACTGCAGCGGTCGGGCACGCTGAGGCTGGCTTGGCCCCCGCTAATTTCCCGCACCAAAATCTGTTCGCGTCCCCAGAGTGCGTCTTGGGCCAGGGGCAGATCTGTGAGCTGTTGCAAGAGCCGGGCGCTTTCGAGAATGGCATTGAGACCCTGCCCAGGAACAGCGCCGTGGGCGCTTTCTCCCAGGAGTTCGACCCGGTAGCTAAAACAGCCCAAACGCCCGAGGCCGAGGGTGGGATGTAAGCTGTCGATGCTGAGTTCGGGCACAAACGCAGCGGCCACGTCATCGAGCCAGCCTGAATTGAGCAGGGTCCAGGCCCCTTGGGACCAACACTCTTCGTCCACACCCAGCGCAATTTTGAGTCTAAAATCCTGGGCCCGGAACAGGCGAGCGGCTTCGAGAATCACTGCCAGCCCACCTTTCATGTCTGAAACCCCCAGACCTGTGAGGCGATCTCCCGTGCGTTGCAGTGCAAAGGGATCCCCCTGCCAATCGGCAGCCGGGGGGACGGTATCGAGGTGGGCGTAGAGCAAAAGTGTCTGTGGGCCTTCGCCGGTTTCTGCCAATACATTAAAACGATCAGGGGCCACTGCTTGGCGTTCGGTCTGAAAGCCTGCTTTGTTTAAAAAGGCTTCACACCACAGGGCCAAATCTTGCTCTTGGCCGCTGACCGAGGGAATGGCCACCAGCGAAGTCAGGGTCTCGAGAATACTCATGGCCAGATCAGCGGTGCGGGGATCAGTAGCCGGTGCCAACCACTTGGTTGTTGAAAACCACTTCCCAGCGCTTCTCGACGCGGCGGATCTGAATCACGCTTTGGCCGTTTTGCTGGATATCCACCGTGTTTTTAAAGCCCAGGGCGTCGATGGCGCCAAAGCCGTTATAGGCTTTGCCCTGAAAGACGGTGTCGAAACTGATCTGACCGTCGGTGACGGTGCCGTCGAGACTGGCGCGGCCATCGACCCGCAGGGCGATCGTATTGAGATAGGGATGGCCCGTGTTTTCGCCTGTGCCACTCAGGGTGGTGTCAAAATTACCGCGCAGGGGCACTTGGTGCGGCAATTTGGCATTGAGGGTCAGGCTCAGGGTGCCGAGTGTATTGGCGGGGCTTTGGGCCACACTCAGCTCGTAATGGGAGAAGTCCAGGGGGAAAACCTTGGCCGGTAAAGGACTGTTGCCATAATTGGAAATGGCCAGCACATCAAAGGGGTAGGACTTGTTTTGGCTGTCTTTAAAACTCAGGGTGTAATTGCCCCGGCGCAAGGCGTCGTAACGGGTGTAGTCGTTGCCATTAAAAAACCAGTCGGGCAGACCGCTTTTGACATTGAAATAGATGTGGTTTTCGACCTGTTGGCGGCGGGTGTTGATACCGCGGGTCAACACCATTAGGTTGGAGGCCTCTTGGGCAATGCTGATCATGTGGGTGGCCAGAGCGGTCAGGCCTTCGTCGCGGCTGATCTTGTATTCATCGGGGGGGATCTCAGCTGCGCTTTTGAAGAGTTCGGGACGCACCCCTTGAATGACCTGGGGAACCCAGCAGCTGGTGAGAGTGGTGGCAGCCAGCGCGCAGGTGGCCAAAGAGAAAAGATTGCGTTTCATGATCCGTTTTTGCCTTTGTGTCTTCAAAGTATCATCAAAGTTTCTTCAAAAAATGTATAGGCATCATACCATGAAGGGCTGAGGGGCCCAAATAGGGGAGGCATTGACTACAAAACCCAATCAGAAATTGGCCTTTAATGGGCTGTGTTGTGGCTTGTAATTTAAAAACAATTAGTTTATTATATAAAAACAAATTGTTTTTTAATGGTGGAATCATGGGCCGTAAACGGATTAAAGCGATTCAAACGACGCCGCTTAGCCAAAAGCTCATTGAGCTGCGTGCAAAAACGGGGGATTCTCGCGAAGAGCTGGGCGCGCGGGTCGGGGTCTCTGCGACATATATCGGGATGTTGGAAAGTGGAGAAAGACAGCCCTCGCGGGACTTGGTGCTGAAATTGGCCGATGTCTGTTTCAGTTCCTCGCAAAAACACCAGATCGATGAACTTCTGCTCTTGGCTGGGTATTCACCTTTGCACAGGCCAGCCCTTCACACCCCCCAAGATCCGCTTGCACTCAAGGCTGAAGCGGCTGAATCTGAACAGGCAAATTTTCAAGCGTTTTCAGCCTGGATTATAGAACTGCTCAAAAACGACCATTTCGAAGAGGCACAACAGGCCTTGCAGATGGGATTTCAGCGCTTTCAGGCCCATGTGCAATTGCAGAGTCTGGTGGCGATGTTGGAATTGAGCCGTGGCCATTATCAAGAGGCGATCCTCAGTCAAAACAGCGCAATCGAGGCCTATCAGGAAAATCCCCCACTTCAGGTTACACTCGCAGATTTGAAGCTCAATCTGGGGGAAATGTATTTTCTCAAAGCTGTGCATCAAGCAGAACTCAGTCAGGCAGACCGCATTCAAGATCTGCAAAGGGCCTGTGCCATTCTGGCTGAAGCCAGTGCTTTGGATCGGGAGGATGTGTATATTCTGGATGAATTTGCCCGCTGCAGTTTTAATCTGGCGCTCTTATTGGTGGGGTCTGAAGCGGCATCTCTTTGGCAAGTCTGTGTGGGGGCTTTTGAGGCGGTCTTGGGCGCTGAAAATAAACAGGTCTTGGGCCAGGTCGTTTTAAATGAGGCATCGCTGTTTTTGGCGCTGGCATATGCCAAACTCGGACAGTTTCAGCAGGCTTTTTTCATTTTGGATCTGGTTAGCACGTATCTGCCAGAACATTGGCTTTTGCATTATGTGCGTGCTGTGTGTCTGTGTCTGAGCTATCAGCAGAATGCCGACCCCGCCTTGCTGGAACGGGCTTCGGCAGCGTTGCGCAAAGCGCTGCGGGATCCTGAACCTGGCAATCGCAGCGCTGCTGAAGCGCCAGATGATCCAGATTTGGCTGTTCTGCGTGAATCAGATCCCCTGTTGTTGCAAGCATTAAATTCCAAACATGAGGAGCAAGCAAGATGAATAAGCAATGGATTTCTGGTCTGGCCCTGACGGTATTCCTTTCGGCCTGTACGGGAGGGAGATCCGCTCCCCAGACAGCCAACATCGCTTTGCCTCCGCAAACAAACAGTGAAATTGCACCGCTGCCCAAAGGGACACGCCTGCCAGGGGCTGTGGCCACACCTGCAACGGGCAATATAAATCCTTTGCTCGGCATACCTTCAAGACTTGGCCCAATCAGCTCAATCGGTTTGGGAAATGGGGTTGTTCCCGTTACTCCTCCCCCGCTTTTGCCAGGCAGTTTCACAGGCAATATTGGTTATTATGATGCCGACATCTCGGTGATTGAAAAATCGACCTTTAATGGCAAAATCCTCGACGCCACAGGCCAAGCCATTGCGGGGGCCAAGGTGGTGGCCCGCTCGCTCAATCCTTCTGTGCCCTACCAAGCAGAAATGGAGACAGCTGGGGGCGTCTATGCCTTTAACAATGCTCCTTCGGGGGTGCAGATTGAAATTACTGTGATCCTGCCCGATCAAACCACATTGAGCCGGGTCGAAGTGATCAAATCCAATAAACAAGGCGATCCCAATGCCAACCAATTTAATTTGCAGATCGGTGTGACTCCTCCTGCATCGGGTTCGCCAGCCCCAACACCCACACCTGTTCCAACGCCAACCCCCATACCCCTTTTAGAACCCACACCCTATCCAAGCCCCCAACCCACGGCGACCCCTGCGCCGGTGGTGACGCCTTCCCCGCTGGCGGATTCAGATTTCTTTTATTTCAGCTATGACGATTCTGCCAGTACAGCGGGTGTTGCATTGAGCAAAGAGGCCCTCAATCTGCAACAATTGCCAGATCCATCGCTGCTGCGCCCCTGGGAATTTTTAAATGCCGCACATTTTGAGCACGAAGCCCAGGTCTCACTCGGATTGTTTAAGGTCTCAATGGGCCTGTGGAAATACCCGACCTTGGGCGCTCAGGGCATGGACACCTATGAATTTGGGGCCCATGTCTCTTCTCCTGTGATCAGCCAAAGCCAGCGGCGCAATTTGGTGCTGACCGTGGTCTTGGATGTTTCTGGTTCGATGGATGAGGCAACCCATCCCAAAAACGGTCTGAGTAAATTTTCCCTGGCCCGGTCTACGCTCTTGGCGCTCAAAGCCAACCTGAAAAGCGGAGATATTGTCAATCTGGTGACTTTTTCGGATGGCGCTGAGGTGCGCTTTGAAAATTACCAACTCGTGACCAGCGAACTCAATTTTGAACAAACTGTTCTGAATCTGAGCACTGAAGGGGGAACTGATTTGGAGTCCGGGATGAAACTGGCGTATAACTTGGCGCGCAAATACTACGACAGCCAGAAAATCAACCGCGTGCTGATGCTGACAGATGCCTTTGCCAATGCCGGAGATACAGATGTCAACCGGGTTTCTTACCATACGCGTATGAACAATGCCGAAGGTATTTATTTTTCAGGTTTGGGCTATGGCCACGATTTTAACGAGGCCTTTCTGAATCAACTCACGGAAGCGGGCAAAGGCGCCTATTTCTCGATGATTCACCCCGGAGACGTGGAAAGAGCCATGGGGGATCGCTTTATGGGGCTGATCAATGTGGCCGCCCGAGATGTGCGCTTTCGCTTGGAGTTTCCCAAAGCCCTCAAACGCAGCTTTAGTGCCGCTGAACAGTCTTCACAGCAGGCAGAAAAGGTCCAAGCCACCAATTTTTCGTATAACACATCGCAGTTTTTCTTGGAACAGATGCAAGCCTCTGGCGACAGTGCACTGATGCAGCAAAAGATCCGCTTGTTGATCTCGTACACCGATCCTGTGACCTCTCAGCCCAAAGTGGAATGGACGGAAAAAACACTGGCAGAGTTGCTGGGCAAAGACCTGGAGAATATCAAAGACGCACATCTGATCACGCTGCTGCTGCGTTTTCTCAAAGGCGAAGTAAAGAAAGAGCAGGTGAATCAGGAATTGGCTGTGCTGGGCCCACGCCAGAGTGCCTTGGCGCAGGAATATTTAAATCTGCTGCAGATGGCCTTGAAGCTGAAGTAAGCCACAGGAACTGGATAGGCTGATCTGCTCAGGTTATTTTTTTCTTTAAACTTTCAAGATCGCTGCAGCCCGCCTTTTTACAAATTTTTTTGAGATGCGTTTTGACTGTGTTGGTGCTCAAATTTAACTTGATTGCGATCTGTGCTTGTTTGTCACCTTGGCAAAGCAAGGAAAGAACCTGTTCTTGCCTCTTGGTTAAAGGCTGTACCCAGACAAAGGGTTCTGCGGGTTCAAGAGATTTTAAATGCATCTGGTAATAAACGGCAGGATCCCAGTAATATCCCCCCTCCAGAATATTTTTGACAGCCTTTTCGATGATTTCAATTGGGCTGCTCTTGAGTACGTACCCCTGAATATGCCGATGGGCTGTGTCTTTCCATTCAAGCCAGTCATCATAACCGCTATAGAGGAGAATTCGCGGCGGCTTTTGCAGCGTTTTACAAAAATGGGCAATAGCCAGTCCATTTGTATCGGGTAAATTCAAGTCCAAAATGACCAAATCACAAGGCTGGTCTTGAATTTTTTTGATTGCTTCACGGCCAGATGCGGCCTTATTTAAGACTTGAAAGTGATACGGGATGTAACAACTATTGCTCATCCAGGCTTCCAAGAGATCCAGGGTATGCGGATCGTCATCGACGAGGGTGACTGTGATGGTAGGCAATATCAAAATATAATATCCTAGCAATTTAAACTTTGATTAAATTAAAACATATTTGAGCGTAAAAGCAACTAATCAAATAGATAAAAAAGACTTAATTGTTTGTAAAAATTACGGATAGATAGAGCTTTTGGAGAATTATTTGCATCTTAACAAAACATCTTTGAGAAATAAGTCGAACTGTTTGGGGGATCACCCACTGGGCGATATGCAGCTTTTGATTGGCATGTTATAACCTTTAACGGAATGAGTGATTTTCGTCACCTATTAGCCACGTGTATGACAAGTGATAGAGGCGATTTTTAATAAAAACCAGAGGTTGTCTTCATTGTTTTGGGATTTTTCGGGGGATAGACAGAAGATGTTCCGGGCGATTTTGTCTGCAAAGACAGGATATCTGGTTCTATTCATCTGTGTTTTATTTTTTTTGTCAGGTTGTATTCCGGCAAGCTCAGCCAAAACAGATTTTTATCTCCCCTCTGCACCCAAACAGATTTTGCCCAAAAGTTCTCCTCCTGTAACTTCAGTTAAAGTAAATCTGCCCAGAGCAGAGAAAAACCAGAAAACACAAATTGAGGCTGTTGTGCCAAATCTGCCCAAGATTGCACCCACCAGTTTACCCACAGCCTCATCCACACCCTCTCAAGGGACGACAAATCGCGATTCTTCGCAACCCATTGTGTTTATCTCTTCCAGTCCTCCATCCGTTGCTCCGGCTGCAGGGGGGAATGGTGTGTTTCCTTCTCCTATACCCCAAGCGACACTGCCGCCCCCTGGTTTGCATATTATTACCGGGGTCTTTATTCAGGGCCAGAACATTATGGGGGCTTCTGCTCCGGCTGCACTGCATGCCAATTATTTGGGCAAAGTGATTCAGTTGGGCATTCAAGGCCATTTTTATCTGGGAGCAGTTCAACCCGAAGATGTGGATGTGTATATCGACAACGACATCGAAACCAATACGCTGTCTGTTTCCAATAACCGCATCGAAGCCAGTTTCAACACAGCCAATATCCCAGATCTTTACCTGGTGGGGAGCAGCCATACCCTCACCCTGGATTTGCCGGGTCACACCCTCAAGGTGGAAATTCGGGTGGGTGAGCCCGAAGTGACCGTGCCATTGACGCCGCAAATCCAGCAGATTGAAGTGGTGCGCGATGAATTTGACGAGGTGGAGTATATCCAAATCAAAGGAACCCACCTGATGTACAACCGCAATTTTGCCCAGGTCAAAGTCAATCAAGAGGTCGTTTCGATTCTGCAGGCGGGCCTGGAGGAAAATGAGCAGGAACAAGAAGAGTTCATCATGCTCATCGACCCGCCCCAAAATTCAGAGTTGGCAAAAAATACCAAACACAGTTTTTCGTATACCACTCCCTTTGGCGTGGCGTTTCAAGCGTTTGTGGCTAATTAAAACGGGATAGACAAAGAGGACTGAATGAGAGCTATAATCAGAAAATGGGTTGCACAAATTGTCACCATCTCCATGCTGGCAGGTTGTGTTTTGCCACAAGGCCAAACCATTTGGGGCGGCAATAATACGCTTTCACAAAATTCAGCCACAGCTCCGGATTCTGATGATGTTTGGGATGGAGATATTAAGCTTGAAATTGACCCTGGTTTAATGGGGGATAAATACAAGCATTTGAAAAAAGTCCCTTTTGCCAGTGACTCTGAAGGTGAGGATTTTAGCATTCAGTCATCCCACCACTACAAAAATTACAAAAAATACCTCAAGCCCGAATTTCAATGTGTGCAATCCCTTCCCGATGGAAGCTTCCGTGCTTATTTTGGCTACAACAACACCCATAACAATACAATCACCATTCCGATTGGCTCTAAAAACAAGGTTTTGCCCGCAGAACCCATGTTGCGCGGGAAGCACAAAAAGAAAAAGAAGTTTGATCAAGGCCAACCCACCCAGTTTTCTCCAGGTCGTGTAGGGCCGTTCCCCAATTCTGCTTTTTCAGTGGATTTTGACCACGGCAATGTTCATTGGCTCTTAAATGGCAAAATAGCCAAAGCGAATAAACGCTCAACGAGTTGCCCTGTTGGGCCGACCCCCACACCTCAACCGACGCAAACGCCCAGTGCAACCCCTACACCGACATTACCACCAAGCCCCACTCCGACCCCAGTTGGCTCTCCCATACCGACTCCCAGTCCTACGCCCACGCCAGTTCCAACAGATACGCCGACCCCGACACCTGAACCAACTGAAGAGCCAACGCCTACTCCAATGCCAACACCCAGTGATGTGGTGTTTGATCCGGCTGACCCGAGTACATTGGGGGACTTGTTTCCTGATGTGCCTGGGAATAATCCCAACGTAACGGTGCCAGAAACCACGTCAACACTTGTCAGTCTCAATAATCAACTTCCCAGTGAATTTAAAACAGGTCAGTTGGCCATTGTTCCCAATGTGCCGATTCAGGAAATCCTGGCCCGTTACAATGCAACACTGGCAAGTCCTGAGCCTGTGGGGGGCTTTTATCTGATTCAGGCAGACCTAAGTACAGTGAATCTTTCCCTTTTAGAAGGCAATTTGCAACAGCTCAATCTGGCGCAATCTAATGCTGAGTTCTTGACTACTTCGGCTTCATTCGCGAGCCTGGAAGCAGCCAAAACATTTGCCTTGCAGGTAGAGCTTATGGTCTCCGATCAGGTGAAGTCCATCAGTTTGGATTATTCTTTAACCAATGGCAGCGTACGCAGCCAAGAAAGTCAAACTATCAATACCGTTGTAGAACCAGATCTCATTCCCAAGGCAGAGGACTCTTGGTGGCTCAACGAAACTTCTACCAATGTGATGGGTGCTTGGAATTACACTATGGGCTACAACATACAAGCCCAAAGACCTGTGAAAGTAGCTGTGATTGATCAGACTTTTGGAGGGTTAGAATCAGCCAGCTCAGATGGGGGTGATTTAGATGGACGTGTCCTATGGGATGAGGGCAGAATCTTTCAAATCCGGGCTCAGAATGGAATTTATATAAACCAGACCACAACTTGGACTGCTGAAGCGATTACCTCAGAGTCTATCAAACCCTTGAATAACCAGATTGTACCGGGCCTTAACTTCAATGTACAAGTAGGTACGCATGGTACGCAAGTGTCCTCGACATTGGCTTCAAGCCTAAACAATGGGCGTGGGGTTGCTGGGGTCGCTCCTCATGCGCAGATAATCCCGATAAAAATTGGGAATGGAGAATTCTCTTCTTGGTTTGATCTTATCTACGCCTTGTCCTATTTGAATACGTTAGCCCAAAGCGCTGAGGTAATTAACATGAGTTTGTGGGCTGGTGGCACAGGCAATGTTTTTATGAGCGATTGGTCGAAGTCAAACTTAGCAGCTGTAGGAGGGGAAATCAAAGATGCCTTTTATCCTTTGGAGTTGTTAACCAACCAACTGGCTTCCAAAGGCGTTATTCTTGTTGCTTGTGCTGGGAACGGGGGGTGGGATTATAGGCGTAACTTTCCTGCTAACCCAGGCATACCTAACATCATTTCCGTAGGAGCTTTGGAACCCACCTTGACATTTAGTTCCCGTGATAATGTCAGACGGGCGATCTTTTCACGGGTTGATGGTGTAATCGGGGCTTCAAATTTTCATCTGCCTCCGATTCTTGTAGGAAATGCAAGAACCCTTCCTAATTATGCCTCCAATTGGGGCAGTCTGGACATTTGGGCTCCAGGAAACAATATGCTGACTTTATCCGTGGGCGAGGGCTTAGTTTTAAACCCTGATGGAACCAACTCGTATGTGAAACTGGCAGAAACCAACGGGACTAGTTATTGGAATGGAACGAGTGCCGCAGCCCCTGTTGTTTCGGGTATTGCTGCATTGCTCAAATCCGTCAAGCCTTCCATTAATCTTCAAGAATTTAGACAAGTTTTGGTAAATACGTCGTATCAAACCAGTTTTGTCGATGAGAATTTAAGGGGTTTCCCCCAAAAGGTTGGAGACCAAGTAACGTTTGGAGAACCTTTGCCAATCCAAACAATGAATATTCGACTTCCCAACGCCCTGGCTGCCATACAAAGCCTGGGTCCCACTTCTGTTCAGCTTTTTCGCGGAAATATTACCCCTCCAGTTGCATCCACCTATACTTTTACCTCTAGCACAGACTTGACTCAGCTCTTGGATTTGTACTGGGGTGGCACCAAAGACAAACGGATTCTGGATCAAATGTATTTTGATGATCACACAGTGAATCCTCCTGTGTCGCGTCCCCTGACCGCCTTGCTCCAAACGGATGAAGTAGAGATCGAAGGCTGGCGTTCTGGGAACCGGTTATACTTTACTCAAATTCGGAAAGTAACGCCTGTCCTCTTGTCAAAACAATGGAAATTGAAGGTCTTCAACCTTAATGACAAAGCGGAAGTGTTTATTAATGGTATTGCTGTAGATCTCAACGGATCTCAACCTGGTGGCGAATTAGTGACTAATACGGGAGCGGCTTTCTCTCAAGTAGACCAACATATTGGCGGTATTGATGTAACCAATATTTTGAGTGATACCGGAATGAATACTATTGAGTTCAAGGTTTACAACCATGACCAGAATCTACCCTCCTTTTTCTTACCCTTTCCGTATGCTGGCAAATTTACCAGTGGGGAGAGTATTGACAACGGTAGCTCCTGGGGCTTTGAATTGTTGGCCAACAATGAAGTTGTTTATCGCGATATTCGTGGCAACGCTGCTTCAGATCGATTTACAGGCATTCCCCGTTTTGGGGCTAGGCGGGGTAGTTTCAGTCAGGGCTTGGTCTTGCATGAAACTCTCTATGTCAGCAAGGATGGTTCGGTACCGGTTCCGAGTGGACCCTACCAACTTCGGATGTACAATGTTAGTGACATTAGCAGAGCGACAGTTAATGGCCAGTCCTTTCAAATAACAGCACAAAGTCCTTTTGAAACTTTTTACAATATTGATGCCTTGATGACGTCTCCAGTTAAGCAATTTAGCTTTGAGGTGTTAGCAACAGATAACACCTCAATAGCCACTTATCCTAGAGACAATCCTGGTAATGTACAGGCCGAACTAGATTTTCCTACCCATAATTTGCCCGCGCTTTTAAATCATTTTGCCTCGCAGCGCCCTACCTACACCTGGGGTTTTGATGTTTACCGCGACAGCAAGCTGATTTACCGGAATCGTGACGGCGAACGAGAAAACCTGGACATCGGTTTTGGAGATTATCGCAGTTTCCCCGCAGGGGGCCGCTTCAACAGCAAAGCTGTAAGTGTCGGGGAGCGGGTGTTGAATGAGCACATTGAATATTAAGTAGAAGAGGTCTTATGAAAAAGAACGTGAAAATGGTTTTCTGGATTGGGACACTGGGACTGTTGGTAGGAGTAGCTCTGCTGCCCAGAGACTCAACAGCAAATTCGGACGAGCCTGAACCTGGCGTGGAGCAGGTGTTTATTGAAACTCACGAAAACAACGGGGTTTATGGTGACAGCATTGTAGTGGTTTATGACACGCCGATGTTGATTGACTCCCAGCCTCATCCACTGGCTGGCGGCATGGAGGATCTGAATGGTGTTCCCAATGCGGAACTGGCGGCACCAGCGGAATATCCCCATCACCGTGGACGGGCAACCCGCCGCAACGCGGCCAAAAACTACCGCGTAAAAATTACGCCAGGTCCTTACTCCAGGACCCCAGCCTTTGAAGGTACCTGGGCAGAATTGGGCGGGGACGCGATTTATCATCCTGGAGACCCGACCAAGCGCTTGGTGTTGTTGAAGCCATCTCAAAAAAACATCCCTTATTTTGAACCGGGAGATCGGGTGGAAGTAACGGTGGAACCTACGGTCAAAGGCCCTCGCGGGAAAGCCATGCGGAAAGACAAAAGGCGTTCTCGCGAGCCCGCCAGCTAGGAGGGCGCTTGAAATCAAGAATGAAGAAAAGCTATAATTTTCTGAGGAGATGCTTATGAAATGGATTTTTTGTTCTTTGGCTGCGGTGGTGTTGAGTGCTTGCCAAGGCCCTTTTTCTCCTCAGATCAATCCTGTGGACAAAAACCAAATCGAGCCATCTTTAGTGGGGAAATCGCCATCGCCAGGGCTAAACCAGGGAAACCAAGCCTTGAATGCCGGGGCACAGCCTTCAGGTAATGTTTCGGTGCGTGGCCCTTCGGCCAGTGTTCTACCCGGTTCTGGTTCTCTACCGAGTGCGTCTCCCTTGCAACAGTCAACGCTTCAGCCCAGCGTTACTCCTTCTTCGAGTCCTTCTCCCCAGGTATCTCCGACACCCTTTTTTCAAAATGGAATCTACTTTCTCGATGGCAACTCGAACAATCTTCACCCAGACAATTTGGCATTTCCTACACCTGATCCTTCGATTCCACAGATGAGGAGAATTTCTGTTTGGGTGACAGATGAAAACAAGCAGGTACTCGAGGGTGCAACTCTCCAGGCCAAACAGTTAAACACACAGAAAGAAGTTTCTCCTGTCCTGGTTAAAGAGGGTGTTTTTCAAGTTGAGTCTCTTCTATGTGGCGAAAAATATGAACTTTCTGCATTTAAAGAGGGGTATTCATTAAGCAAGATGTTGATATCTCCACATTGTGGCGTTGCTGGATTTGGAGATGAAAACAACTTCTATTTTGGCCCTGGGTATTGGGACTCCGGAGGCCAAACCGATACCCGTACCAAAGGAGGTATCTCAGAAGCCCTTACCCAGAAACCCAAGATTTGGTCGACGGTCCCTGCTTTTCAGGCTCTGAATGTTTCCCGGAATAGTCCCATTCAATTGAAGTTTTCGCGCCCTATGAATACATCCTCTGTCCAAAACCACTTTCAGATTCGGGCTTATTTTCCGTCCAATATCAAGCTGCGGGCTGATATTAGTCAGGCCCCCTTTACCTGGAGTGGGGTTTCGGCTGCTCCTATCAGCTTTATTCCCTATGGGGATCAAAAATATTACGAGTGGTATGCCCGAGGCACTCTGGTTTTGGATCAACGGGCATTTAATTTTGCGTGGAATGAACATAAAGATGAGGTTGCAATAAGTTTTAAACCTGGGTATCAGCTACCATCTTTGCCTCCTGAGAATAAAGTCTTCATGGATTACGTGATGATTTTCGGTGGACCGATTGAAAGTGCCGATGGACATTTGCGCGCATTGGATTTCTTTGATCGGGACTATTATTATTGGACGCACGCCATCCCCTTTGATGTTTTGGAGGATACCCAAGCACCGAAACTGCTGGCGATTCAGGGCGCAAATGATCTCGCTCTCACCTATTCAGAAAGCATGTCTCTTTCTACAGCTTCCTTTGCCGTAGCTGGCGGTATGGGAGATCGGCTTGGGACACCCGGAGCAGAGCTCTCTGCACCGGCCGAATATCCTCAGCATCAGGGGAATGCCACTGCCCGTAAAGTAGCCGCGAATTATGTCTTCAAAGCGACACCTTTTGGTTCAGTTGTGCCTCGGCTACAAAGAAGTTGGAAGGCCCTCGGAGGCATTGTGGTGTATGATGGACAAGATCCTGAGCGCAAAACGGTATTACTCAAAGCCCCCTTCAATAGCCAATCTAGCGTGAGTTTTTATCCTGCTTATGGGTTCGCAGCCACCCAGGCCGTGGCTGCTGACATCGCCACGGATACGGCCGATAATGGTGCCTGGCTGTTGCGTTTTCGAACCGTCCAGCGTGACGGCAGTCTCAGCCAGGTCTTCGAGACACCTGATCTCGAAGGTGCAGAAGCACTCGATGCAACAAGCTTTGCCCAGCGTTGCCAAAGTGCGTTGAACACCTTCGGCAAAGGTGCCTGGATAGTCGAGGCTAGTCAGGACAAAAAGAGTCTCATGATTAGCTACAGTGATAGTACTGGCGAGAGCATCGGCTGGCGCTTGGAAAGTTTGGTCAAACAGGGTGATGACAACTTGCCTGTGGCCATAGCGACTTCAGCCACAGTCTGGAGTGCCAATACAGCTTTTTCTTGGTTTCAATCAGGGGAAAGTGTGCAGATCGAAGCAGCAGCAACCATCACGGATCCTGCGGGTAACCCCCTGGATTCAACGGCCCGCCTTCTCTCTTTTCTTCTCCCCTAAGAATTTGTTTAAAAGTGACCTTTACCCCAAAAAAGTGGATACCCCAGAAAAGGGTGATCGCTTAAAATGGAAGTAAAGAAGATAGAAACGATGAACCGCCAAGAATTTACCAAGGAATTCAAATAAGAAGCTGTTGAGCTTTCTTACCATCAGGGGGAGATGCCTCTCTCAGTAGTCCTTGGGATACTTATGTGCCATAAGGAGTGTTGTACATGAAAAATTGGATTTCTCCCTTGATGGCCTTTAGTCTGTTTGCTTGCAGTTCTCCGCTGCCCTTGCCACAGCCAGGGGATAAAGCGCCTGTGAATGCTGTGGATATTGGGCGAAATGCTGTTTTGGTAAGCGCTTCAGGCAACCCTGCTCAACAGGTGTTGGTGCCCACACCACAGCCTTCGGCCTTGGCCAGTCCAACAGTTTCAGCAGTTCCGTCTGCTGTTCCGGCCACGCCTACGCCGTCTCCTTTGACTTCGCCCATACCCAGCGCGTCTGCCACCTTTCCACCTTTTGCGGAGCCAGACAATGATCGCAGCGTAAATTACCGTTTACAGGGTAGAATTTTTGATTTGTCTGCTATAGTGCTCCCCAGTGTCAAGACAGCAAATCATGCAACTTTAACTCCCTGGTC
>JADMKE010000017.1 GCA_018780035.1 Candidatus Sericytochromatia bacterium | reverse complement strand
TATTGAGTACAGTCGAAGTGCGCGCCTCAAGATGAATGTCCCGGCATTGGTTCCATACTTTACCGGCTTCCAGACGAGCTGACCAGATTTGCTCATGCTGAAAGTGAGTGAGGTGTTTGAGTGGGAAGATGCGGCAGGCGTTGCCCGAGCCATGGTTGTTAGCGAGTTCACGAGCCTTACAACCATGGACAGCAGCGCTAGGGCTTAGGTCTGGCGACAACATAGCTTTTACGTATTCCATAATATTTTATTATATCATACACAAGAATACACTCTGGATTTTATTTTGGTCTCTCACTCTGAATGTCAAGTTCACTCAACCCCAACATTCTGATGACAGCTCACAGAGCTGTCGCTCATTTTATCCCAATCCCCTGAAGTGGATGGGAATTCCCAGAGCGTCCTTTAACGATCTGTCTGTGGTAAATTGAATTCAAACGAAATAATTTGGTTCAAGGTGGATCTCTTATGGCAAAAGAAGCCTCATTTGATATTGTCAGTGAATTTGATTTTCAGGAACTGCGCAATGCAGTCGATCAGGTCAAGAAAGAAATTCTGACCCGTTATGACTTTAAAAATGCCCTGGCTGAAATTGATTTGAGTGACGAGCTGATTACGCTGCGCGGTGAAGACGAAATGAAATTGACGGCTCTGCAGCAAATGCTTATTTCACGCGTGATAGCCCGCAAACTCAACCCCAAAATTCTCAAATTTGAAGATCCCGAATCTGCTTTGGGTGGCAAACTCAAACAGACTGTGACCCTGATCAAAGCCATGGACACAGAGACAGCGAAAAAAGTCTCAAAAATGATTCGCGATCAGTTCAAAACGGTCAAACCCACCATTCAGGGGGAATCTGTTCGGGTTTTTTCCAAAAGCAAAGACGATCTTCAGACCGTGATGCAATTTTTGCGTGAACAAGAGGAGATTGAAATCCCGCTGGTGTTTAATAATTACCGTTAAACAGGGCTCCATCTAAAAGATGGCCCCTTTTTTAAGAGAAAAACCCCGCTTGAGGCGGGGCTTTTTATTGAGCGATCAGAAATTTCGGGCCAATCTGAAGGCCTAACGAATGACAATATTCGACAGAGGACCTTTGGCTTCATCGTGCAAACTGCGCAAAATGCGGCTCATGGTGTCGAGGCTGCCTTGGGCCCGTTGCAGCGAATCTTGAATGACTCCCGATGAGGCACCGCTTTTCGGACGGAAGGAAACCCGGCCAACGGCACGGGTATAGTGATTTTCGTTGATATTCGCTGCCACGTTAAAGGGGGCGGGTGGGGTATAAGACAGAGTACCAGCATTATAACCGCCAGCGGCGGCAGCAAACTCCCAGTGGGAGAGGTTGTTATAGGTATTGGGAGCTGTTTCGTTGTCGACGCCACGGGCTTCGAGACAATCATAAATGGTGCCATCGGCTTTGACGATATAGCGCGGGACAGAAGAATAAGGGCCATTGAGCTGGGGTTCTTCGATCGTGATGATACCCGTGCCATCGTATCGGGTCAAGGTAAAAATGGGACCATTGGCGGTGTTGATTTTGACAACCCCCAGGGGATCTCCTGTCAGAGCCGCAAAGTCGGCGGCATAAGCCCCTGTATTTCCACCAATATTGGGATCACCCAGGAGATTGGCACGACCACTGCGGTTGCCCACGGAACCACCCATGAGCGGCTGAGAGGGATTATTGATATCAACGGCGATGGGATAAAATAATTGGTTTGAGAGCTCCACACGGACGGCATGACCGGCACCAATGGCCAGTTTGATGAAGTTGTTAGAGGGTATCAGCATGGACAACCGCCTTGTGCAAAAATAGATTTTTGGTTATTTTTCTTGTCGCTAGGACCTGAACAAAGCTTGTGGTAAGGGGCCTATTTTTAATGAATATTTAATATAAGCGATTGGGTATTCGGTCTCAAGACCCATGCCAGATTCAGTTTGCCCGAGTGCTGATTTCTATCCGTCTGGACCGAAACCACTATATAATTAACCATTCAACCAACCATTTCATTTTGATTAAGGACATCCCATGAGTTTAGGAATCGGTATTGTGGGTTTGCCCAATGTGGGCAAATCGACACTCTTTAATGCAATTACCCGTGCTGGCGCTGTGGCCGCTAATTTTCCCTTTGCCACGATTGACAAAAATGTCGGGATGGTCGCTGTTCCCGATGAGCGTTTGGGCGCTCTTTCACGCATGTTTACCAAAGGCGATCGCATCCCCCCGATTATTCCGACCACCGTCGAGTTTGTCGACATTGCAGGTTTGGTCAAAGGGGCCAGTCAGGGCGAAGGCCTGGGCAATCAATTTCTCGCCCATATCCGCGAAGTGGATGCCATTGCCCATGTCGTGAGATGTTTTGAAGATGACAATATTATCCACGTAGCGGGCCGTGTGAATCCCTTGGAAGATATCGAAATTATCAATTTGGAATTGATTCTTTCGGATATGTCCACGCTCGAAAAACGCATTGATCGCTTGAAAAAAGCCACCAAAGGCAATAAAGACAAAGAGCAACTTGCGCTATTGGCGCTGGCTGAGGAAATTTATGCTCTTTTGGAACAGGGGCAGCCTGCCCGGGCTGGGCACTATGAAATGCCAATTCCGAGAGACTTTGGACTTTTAACCCACAAACCTGTGATTTATGTTGCCAATGTGGCTGAAGAACATTTGACTGAAGACAACGACTATGTCAAATGGGTGCGTGAATACGCGGCCAAAGAGGGAGCCCAGGTTGTCAAAATCAGTGCCCAGATTGAATGTGAACTGGCTGAGTTGGAAGCCGATGAAGCCAAAGCGTATCTCGATGAATTGGGTGTTTCAGAGCCAGGTCTGCACCGCTTAATCAAAATTGGCTATGAAACCCTGGGATTGATTACCTTTATCACCTCGGGTGAAAAAGAAGTCAGGGCCTGGACGGTTGAAGCGGGTAGCAAAGCGCCCCAAGCGGCGGGCAAAATTCACACAGATTTTGAACATGGCTTTATTCGTGCGGAAGTCATCCCCTGTTCCCAATTGCTCGAAGCCGGAAGTTACCCAGAGGCCCGTAATCGCGGCTGGATGCGGACCGAAGGCAAAGAGTATGTCGTTCAAGATGGCGATGTTTTGCATTTCTTGTTTAATGTCTAGCTGATTTGATTGGCCAATTTGAGCCCTTTCCGATTGGGGGGGCTTAATTTTTTGGGCTGAATCTGCTTTAATTAGAGAATCATAGGGTTTTGCTCACGGCTTTTTTCAATGTTTAGCTGGCAATCCGTTTCAAGGGAAAAAGGGGTATCGTCTGATGAGCCATGAGCAGATTCTGTCAGAAACGCGTGCCTATCAAATTGAGCAATACAAAACTGCGCTGCAACAGGCCCGTCAGCAAGTGTCTTTCTTTGAACTGGAGCAGCGGGCTTTGCAATTGCGGGCCCATCAAAACTTGCCTCCCCTTCGCCCCTCTGTTTTGCCGCTTGTCCTGACCCAAATTTCTCCTGAATCCGGCGAACAATTAAAGC
Organism: Candidatus Sericytochromatia bacterium; assembly: GCA_018780035.1. Taxonomy (GTDB): domain Bacteria; phylum Cyanobacteriota; class Sericytochromatia; order UBA7694; family UBA7694. The sequence continues at coordinate 192,638 of JADMKE010000017.1, read as the reverse complement.
CAAGTGAGTTATTTCAGGAAAACGAAACAGGGGCCATCTTAAAGGCCCACGCTCAATTGTTTTTGCCCGAGCAACTTTCTGGTTTTCGCCAGTCTGCTCCTGAAACCTTTGTTTTGTTGCAAGCCCCGTTGGTAGATGAATACCAGATTTTGCAGGCCAAAGTCGCAGGCATTCAGGCTTTGGCTTTTTCTCCCACACTTTTGGGCGCACGGCGGGCGCAGCTCTATTACGAAAAAATTGGACTTTGGGGTCTTTTGCCCGTGGTTGAAGTCAGTTCGCTGAAAGACTTACCTGGGGCTTTGGTTTTGAGTCCGGATATCTTGTTATTGCAGACCGCTTTACAAGGAGCGGCTTGTTACGAATGGGTGTCCCAAATCCGACAACAGGCACCCCCCAATACCCGTGTTATTTTCCAGGGGGAGGTTAGCAGTCCCGAAGATTGGCTTCATCTTCAGGGAGTGGGGGTGGATTGTTTTTGTCTTTCCGCTCAAAATATCGAAAGCCTGGCAAAACAAGACATATTTATGCAAATGTCCCGACCCCACCCAAATTAATGGCTGAAATCGGGACTCATGGAGTATTTGCCTTTTAGTAGCGATACATTTCGGGCTTATAAGGCCCAGCAATATCCAAGCCCAGATATTCAGCCTGGGTTGAGCTCAATGTTTCGAGTTCGACACCGAGTTTTTCCAAATGCAGGCGAGCCACTTTTTCATCGAGGTGTTTGGGCAAGGTGTAGACCTGGTTCTCGTAGCGCTCACGGTGCTGCCAGAGTTCGAGTTGGGCCAGTACCTGATTGGTAAAAGAATTGGACATGACAAACGAAGGGTGGCCTGTGGCACAACCCAGGTTGACCAAACGGCCTTCAGCCAAGATAATCAGATCTTTGCCATTGATGGTGTACATATCCACCTGGGGTTTGATCTGGTCTTTGGTATGACCGTAGTGTTTGTTGAGCCAAGCCATGTCAATTTCGATGTCAAAATGGCCAATATTGCAGACAATTGCTTTGTCTTTGAGGTTGAGGAAATGGCGCTCGCTGATAATATCGCGGTTGCCAGTGGCGGTCACGATAATATCGGCTTCTTTGACGGCCTCATCCATTTTTTTGACGGCATAACCGTCCATCGAGGCCTGCAGGGCGCAAATGGGGTCAATTTCGGTCACGATCACACGGGCTCCAGCACCGCGTAAAGAAGCGGCTGTGCCTTTACCGACATCGCCATAACCAGCGACCACAGCCACTTTTCCGGCCATCATAATATCTGTGGCGCGGCGAATGGCATCAACTGCTGATTCTTTGCAACCGTATTTATTGTCAAACTTGGATTTGGTCACGGAATCGTTGACATTGATCGCAGGCATGGGCAAGGTGCCTTTGGCCATACGCTCGTACAGGCGATGTACACCTGTGGTGGTCTCTTCAGACAGCCCTTTGATTCCCTCTGCCAATTCGGGATAGCGATCCAGCACCATATTGGTCAGGTCACCACCGTCATCGAGGATCAAATTGAGGGGATTTTGTTTTTTTTCGTTGTCGAAAAACAGGGTCTGTTCAATACACCAGTCAAACTCTTCTTCGTTCATGCCTTTCCAGGCAAAAACCGGCACGCCGGCGGCGGCCACAGCAGCAGCTGCGTGGTCCTGGGTCGAAAAAATATTACACGAAGACCAGCGCACTTCGGCGCCCAATTCGACCAGGGTTTCGATCAAGACAGCGGTCTGAATCGTCATGTGCAAACAACCGGCAATTCTGGATCCTTTGAGGGGTTTGAGCTGGCCGTACTCTTTGCGCAGGGCCATCAATCCAGGCATTTCAGCCTCGGCCAAGCGAATTTCTTTGCGGCCCCATTCAGCCAGGGACATATCTTTGACTTTATAGTCCTGTTTTTGCAGGGTTTCGGTGGTCATCGGTTTTGCATCTCTTTTCAAGCGAATTATGGCCTGTTTTGGCCTTATTCACATCATACCAGCAGAGACAGGCTTTTGCGGGGGTTAAGTTGGGGCAGAAAGTGATTAACTTAGGCCGGTTTGCTTTTGACCAAGGTCCAAGCCAGGCCACCAAACAAGGTCAAAGAAGCAAGCAGAAAGATCAACAGGCCCATCAGGGGAAAACTGCCATAGCGTACAGATACCTGTTTACTAAAGTTCAAATCTTTGTCTTTGCTGCCGGGGAGTGTGGCTTTGAGAATCGTCACCCCTGCGTCTTTGGGAGTCCAGTTGAGGTAGCCATTGGCATCAGGATGGCCCAATTCTTCTGTGCGCGAAACCATGCTATTGGGACGGTAGGTCACACTGACCTGAAAGCGCTCCAGTGGCACGGTGGCGTGGCTCACATAGATTTGAATCGCTTGGTCTTTGAGAGGGTAATTGTCTTTGATACCAATGCCTGGTTTTTCAGGTGTGGCAATGGCTTGAAGCGAAAAAAAACAAAACAGCAAAAGCATCCCCAAAATCAGTGTGCGTTTCATGCGCTTTGCTCCTCTTCTGTCTGAAGTGGTTGGTGATAGTCTTTGGCAAGGGTCAAGACCAGGGCCAGAATTGCGCCACCTGCGGCAAAGATTGCGAAACAGAGCCAAGGCAACCAGGGCTGAAAGCCCTGAATCACAAAGTCATGGCCATAGATGCCTTTTAATTCTTGCCAGGCTGAGCTGCCAATAATAAACAGCAAAACGGCGGGAATGACCCATTTGATTAAGAGATCAAACAGAGCCGGCAATTTGATTCTGGCATGGATATTGATGTGTTCACGCAGGCGTTTGGCGCCAAAGACCCAGCCCACCAAAATACATTCCATCAATCCGCCGATCAGCAAGCCGTAGCCAAAGGCCCAATGATCCACCAGATCGATCAGGGTCAGTCCCAAGGTGCCGTTGCTGGCCAAAGAGGGATCGACAATCAAGGGCAGGGCAAAAGCCACACTGCCGAGGCAGCCCACGGCGGCAAAGACACGCACCAAGGCACCCCGGCTGGAGGAAAATTTATCGATCAGGGCCGAGGCCAGACCTTCGACCAGCGAGACGCTGGAGGTAATGCCTGCCAGCAGCAGCAGCACAAAGAACAAAACCCCAAAGGCGCTTACCAGCAGTGGCCCTCCTGGCATGCGGGCAATGCCTTCGGGAATCACAAAAAAGGTCATGCTCAGGGTGCTGGCTTTGGGCACAATTGAGAAGCTAAACAGCATCGTGAAAATAGCGATGCCTGCCAAAAATTCAAAGCCGCAGTTCATGAAGCTGATAATCAGGGGATTGGAAACCTGGTCGGCATCTTCGGGCAAATAGCTGGCGTAGGCCGTCATAATCCCAAATCCGAGTGAGAGCGTGAAAAAGATTTGGCTAAAAGCCCCTTTCCAGACCTCGATATTGCCCATGACTTCAAAATTGGGGGTAAAGAGCAAATAGAGACCGTCGAGCCCATTGGGCAGGGTGATACCACGTACGATCAAGAGCCCCATAAACAGCCACATCAGTGGCAAAAATATTTTATTCACCCACTCAATCGTCTGAACACCTTTGGCCACCACCCAGAGATTGGCGGCCCAGATCAAAATCACAAAAATAACGGTTGACCATTGGCTGATCATTTCAAAGAAATAGCCCGTCGGATTGGGCAATTTGCCCACTTCTTTAAAGGCCGTAAGCGTTTGCTCCGGTTGCCAAAGTGGCCCCAGGGCACCGAGCAACATGCCCAAACACCAGGCCAAAATCGTGATGTAATACATGGTAATCAAGGTCGCGCTGATCAGGGCAAACCAGCCCCAGAACTCGCCCATGCGACCGGCTATTTTGTGCAAAGAGGGGGGGAAGGCGCGGCGGGTATAACTGCCCAAACCGAGTTCCAATACCATAACAGGGATTCCCACGCAGAACAGGGCAATTAAATAGGGCAGGTAGAACGCGCCCGCACCATATTTATAGGCGTTGGCGCCAAAGAAGACAATATTGCCCAAACCAATTGCCGAACCCGCTGCGGCCATAATAAAGCCAAATCGGGACTGCCATTGCCCGCGTTCTGTTGCTGCCATGGAATACCTCATTCTGGAGAAGATCGACCCCTATTGTACCGCAAGCAGAGCCCAGCCCCCAAAAAGCTGGACTCCCAGTCAGATGTTGCCTCTGGTACAATAGAATGGCTTCAACCCCGTTTGAATACGCTTTTTTTAAATCAAGGTCCCGTTCCAGAACCTGCAGGTGAACTCAGAATCAGGCATGTCTGAAGATTCAAATAAACGTTTAGCTCATTTTCCCGCCAGTGCTGACGATGCGGTGGTGGATTATGGCTATTTGGTGCAGCGGATTGCCTACAGTTTGGCGCGGCGCACGGCTGATCCCGTTGAAGATCTGATGCAGGTGGGCATGATTGGCTTGCTTGAATCTTACAAGCGTTACGACCCTACCCAAGCGGCCTCGTTTAAGACCTATGCCACCCATTTTATTACCGGGCATATCCGCCACTATTTGCGCGATCGTCAACAATTGCTCAAAGGCCCCCGTGCTCTGCAGGAATTGGCCTATCGCCTGAGCAATATCGAAAAACGCCTACAGCAAGAGCTGGATCGTGAGCCGACGCTATTGGAGATTGCCGCGGTTTTGGATGTGCCGATCGAAACGGCAGAAGAAGCCCGAACCTTTGAACGTCGCTCGCGCATGGTCTGGTTGGATCAAGAAGTGAACGATGAAAATCAGGAAAAACGCACCCTGCTTGACTCGCTTAGCTCAGATGAGGGTGGAACCCAAAACCGCATGGACACGCGTTTGTTCATTCTCGAAGGGATTGAAAAACTCGAACCCTTGGACCAGCAATTGCTCAGACTGCGCTATTTTGAAGACCTGACACAGGCCGTGATTGCTGAACAATTGGACATGTCTCAAATGGAAGTCTGCCGCAAAATCAAACAGGCCGAAAAGCGGCTGCGCAAATTGCTCTACGAATTTGTCGAGTGACATAAGACAGGGGGATGAGCGGTAAGCCGCTTGTCGGATTTGGGTTACCGCTAATGCAACATATTCTCAGCAATGCGGATAATCATGTCCATCACCAGCAAGAGCAGCAGCGGTGAAAAATCGATTCCAATGCGGGTGCTGGGCAAAATCGCCCGAAAAGGGGCCAGAAGAGGTTCTGTTGCACCATAGACAAATTTAACCAGCGGGTGCCGCATATCTGCATGGGGCAAAAAAGAGATGATCATGCGCGCCAAAATCAGGAGATACAACAAGCCGCGCAGCGCAGATAAAAAAGTCAGCAATCCGGTCATATTTTGTTTTCCTTATTGCGTTCTCCCAGGGCTTTGGAACGCTGGGTGGCGGTTTCAACCGTCTTGAGGAGAGTGGCCCGGATTTTGTATTCTTCCATCACCTGAATCCCTGCAATGGTGGTGCCTCCGGGTGAAGTCACCATATCACGAAGCTGAGCGGGGTGTCTATCGGTTTCCTGGATCAGTTTGGCGGAGCCGATCAGGGTTTGCACGACCAACTGCCGAGATATGGCGCGGGGCAGCCCCTGTAAAACCCCCGCTTCGATCAGGGCATCGACAATTAAAAAGACAAAACCGGGTCCCGAACCACTTAAGCCGGTGACTGCATCGAGGTATTTTTCCGGCAAAATCAAGCTCTCACCCACGGCTGAAAAAATGGAAAGGGCCAAAGCCTGTTGGCTTTCGCTGACATGCCCATTGGGGGCCAGCACCGACATGCCCGCATTGACCAGGCAGGGGGTATTGGTCATGACGCGGATAATCGCGCTCTGTTCGGGCAGATAAGCAGCCATACCTTCAATCGAGACACCGGCCACAATCGAAATCAAGAGCAAGTGGGCTGAGAGCTTTTCGTGTTGTAGACTGCTAAGCACTTTGGGCACATTGTCGGGTTTGACAGCCAATAAAACCGTTTGGGCCTGAGCCACATCGGAGAGGTGGCTGCTGGTTTTGATCCCAATTTCCTGCTGCAGTTTGCGCAATTTATTGGGATTGGGATCGACTACCAAGACCTGTTCTGGGGTGTAAACGCCTGCCGAAGTCACAGCGCGAGAAAGGACTTCGCCCATGACTCCGCCGCCAATCACGGCGAACTCAATCGTCATGATTTATTTCGCGTTCACGGGCCAAAAGAGGTCTTTGGCATCTTGATTCACCCAGGGTTCTGCGCCGGGGGAGCTGATCACCACATTGCTGGGTGAGAACAAGAAAATGCCGTCTCCGACCCGCTCTTGATGTCCATCCAAAGCGTGGGTGGCGCCCGCGACAAAATCAATCAGACGCTGGGCCGATTCAGGCTCCAAAGAAGAGAGATTGACAATCACAGCTTTGCGGCTGCGCAGTGACTCGACAATTTCGAGGGCGTCCTCAAAAGATTTGGGTTCCACAATCAGCATCTCACTTTGACTGAGGGCTGAATTGAGACCGATGATATTGTTTAAATGATTGCCATTTGAGCGCTCGAAGCGCTGACGGCGGCCCGTGCGGGGCAAAACCGGCTCTTCGGGCAGAGGTTCGAGCTGCGGCGGCATGGACAGGGCTACAGGCTCATCATACTCGGCATAGTCCCCATCTTCGGGAATACCGACCAAATGTTTCACCTTTTTCCACAGTTCAGCGCTCACAATAGACAGACCTCTTTCAGATTTTGCTTCGATGCAGTGGGCGAGATCCCAAAACACAATGTCTAAACCCATGTCTAGATCAAGGGCATCATGCCCTGATTCATCTTAGCACTATCTTTTTCTGAGTTGATGTGCCTTCATCACACTATCTGAAAGGATTCCAGCCTGATCGCTGAATTATTTCTGAATCAGGCGCGGTTCTTTGGGATGAGACAGACGGGGATTCAAGCGGATATAGTCCAAAACCATGTCGCGCAGGGTGCGCCGGTCTGTCATTTGTACATTGCGGGCTCCCTCAAAGGAAATTGCTTCATTGCCCATAAAGACGTATTCCGGGGCCGATACGCTATACCAGCGTTGAAGATCGAGCGGTTTGCCTTGCACCCGTATTTCTGTGACTTTTTTGCCTTCCAGGGTATAATCCAGCCCTGAAAACTGCAAATTCTTGGAGACTTTGAGACGGCTGGCGCTGGTCTCAACCACTTTGCGCAGCATATCGCCCCGCAACTCAAAATGATTGACCAGATTTTCAAAGGGCAGAATTTCAAAGATTTCTCCGACTTGAATCGGTCCCTTGTTGAGGCCATTGCGGACCCCGCCTGTGTTCATAATGCCGATGTCCGTTTTGAGTGAGCTGCGCAGGATATCTGCCAAGAGGCTGCCCAAGGCAAAGGGACCATCGTATTTACCCGCCACAGAAAAGTCTTCCAAGGCCTCGCCAATGGTTTTTTCCATATCGGCCCGCAACCGTTTGGCATACGATTCGAGCATTTCTGGCAGAGGCTGCAGATCCCAACGGGCATCCATCAACACCCGCTCACTGCTGTGCTGGGTAATTTGTTTGCGGTGGTTCAGGGTTAAATCCAGCCGTCCGACCCACATGCCCATATGCCCCGCATGCATAATCAAGGTGCCGCCAATCCCGTTGGGAGAGCCATTGGCCACCAATTGGGCCTTTTCCATTTCGGTATGTGAGTGGCCGCCAATGATCAGATCCACCCCTGGAACTGCTTTGGCAAAAGGCTCATCAAACCAGATGCCCATATGGTGCAAACTGATGATTAAATCGACTTTGGGCCGCAATTCCGCCACCAATTTTTGGGCGATCGGAATCGGGTCATGAAAGCTCAGGCCTTCCTTTTGAGGCAGGGCCACGGCCTGCCAGGCGTGTTCGCTGATAAACCCCATCACGGCAATTTTGAGGCCGTTGCGTTCAAAGATCTGAAAGGGCCGAAACACCAGCAGATCGTTGGCCTTTTCGGTCACATTGGCACAGAGCACGGGAAAATGGGCATATTGGACTTTTTGGCGCAAATTATTCAGGCCATTATCCAGGTCGTGATTGCCCATCGTCATGGCATCGTAGCCCAGCATATTCATGGCTTGTATATCGGGTTCACCCAGATAAAAGTTATAAAAAGGCGTGCCCTGAAAGACGTCGCCCGCATCGAGAATCAGGGTTTGCGGATTGCTTTGGCGCACGCTGTCAAAGTAGCGGGCCCGGCGTACGATGCCTCCCACTTTTTGTTTGAGTTCGATGTGTTCAAAGGGCTCCAGCCGGTTGTGGGTATCGTTGGTAAAGAGCAAGGTCAGGGTTTGCTCAACGGCGGCCTGGGCGGGAGTGGGCAATAAAAAACTCAGGCTTAACAAACAGCTAATCAGGGGCAAAGTTACAAAAGCGGGGAGTTTCATCAAGGACATTCCTGGCAGTGTTTTCTTTAGATTACCACACCTTTTGGCCTCCAAGAGCCGCTTGAAACTGTAAGTGATGTCGCAGACTTCCTGAGCATGTTAGAGTACAAAGAAAATAAAGAATTCAGTAACAGGCGCTTCATGGAATATATCACTCAATTTATCGGTTTATTTCTGCATCTCGATGATCATCTCCAGACCATTATTCAGAGCTATGGTATGTGGACCTATTTGATTCTCTTTCTGATCATCTTTTGTGAAACCGGTTTGGTTGTCACGCCTTTTTTGCCGGGTGATTCTCTGCTGTTTGCAGCCGGCACCTTTGCCGCTTTGGGCGCTTTAAACATCGCCTTGGTTTTGTTTTTATTGGTGATTGCGGCTATTTTGGGGGATGCTGCCAATTATGGCATCGGCTATTATTTGGGGCCCCCGGTTTTTGAACGAAAAAACAGCAAGATCTTTAAAAAAGAATATCTTGAAAAAACCCAGGCATTTTATGCCAAATTTGGTGGTCGGGCGATTGTCTATGCGCGTTTTATGCCGATTGTGCGCACCTTTGCGCCTTTTGTGGCGGGCGTGAGCAAAATGCATTATCCCCGCTTTTTCCTCTACAATGTCTTGGGCTCACTGCTGTGGGTGGGGGCCTGTGGCTTGGGAGGCTTTCTCTTTGGCAATATTCCCGTTGTTAAAAAGAACTTCGAAATTGCGATCATGGGCATTATCGCGATTTCTGTGTTGCCGATGGCGATCGAATATCTGCGCCACCGGCAGAGTGAAAAAGCACTCAAAGCCGCTCAGGATTAGTCCTCTATCTTGATTTCTTTGCTTTCTTAAGCAGGCTTTGGGCGGCTGTTTGGGGGCCTGAGAATAAGTTAAAATGAAGTAGCCATACCTTGATTCTCAACTAATTAAGAGGCCCAATGCTAGTAATGAAAGCGTTTTCTGCATGACACTCCAAGAAAAACAGATTGAACAAAATCTGATCAATCGGCTGCTTGATCTCAAATACATTTACCGTGAGGATATTCGCGATAAAACGTCGCTTGAGCTAAATTTCCGGGAAAAATTTGAAGCCCTGAACCGAGTCCGTCTAACTGATTCTGAATTTGCTCGGCTGCGCGATGAGATTGTTAGTGCAGATGTCTTCATTGCTGCCCAAACTTTGCGTGAGCCTAACACTTTCATACGCGAAGACGGCACTCCACTTCAATATACTCTTGTGAACGTCAAAGATTGGTGTAAAAACGATTTTGAGGTCATCAATCAGCTGCGTATCAATACCGAGAGCAGTTATCATCGCTATGATGTCATTTTGCTGATCAACGGGGTCCCTGCCGTGCAGATTGAACTTAAAAGCCTTGAAATTAGCCCCCGCCGAGCCATGGAGCAGATTGTCGATTATAAAAATGATCCTGGCAATGGCTATACCAATACCCTGCTGTGTTTTATGCAGTTATTTATTGTCAGCAACCGTTCTAGTACCTACTACTTTGCCAACAATCACGATCAGCATTTTTCCTTTGATGCAGATGAACGTTTTTTGCCTATCTATCAATTGGCCAGCGAAGACAATCAAAAGATCACTCATTTGGATGACTTTGCTGATTCATTTTTGGCCAAATGCACACTGGGCGAGATGATCAGTCGCTATATGGTTTTGCTAAAAACCGAACAAAAGCTAATGATCATGCGCCCCTACCAAATCTATGCAGTCAAAGCCATTGTAGATTGTATTCACCAAAACCGGGGAAATGGCTACATCTGGCATACCACGGGTAGCGGAAAAACGCTCACATCGTTCAAAGCCTCTACTTTGCTGAAAGACAACCCCGACATTGAAAAATGCCTGTTTGTGGTAGATCGCAAGGACCTGGATCGCCAAACCCGTGAAGAGTTTAACCGATTTCAACCCGGTTGTGTTGAAGAAAACACCGATACCAAAGCCCTGGTTCAACGTTTGCTCTCAGAAGATTATGCTGACAAGGTGATTGTGACAACCATCCAGAAGCTGAGCTTAGCACTTGATGAAAATAGCAAACGTACCCAAACTCACAAAGAACAAGGTAAGCTTACCTATAAAGAACTTCTGGAACCCTTGCGCAACAAGCGGTTTGTGTTTATCTTTGACGAATGCCATCGCTCCCAGTTTGGTGAGAACCACAAAGCCATCAAAGCTTTTTTTACCAATGCCCAGCTCTTTGGTTTTACTGGTACGCCTATTTTTGATCAAAATGCCACTTATAAGCAGAACGACGGCACCGAGGGCTCGTTTATAACCACCCAAGCTATTTTCCAAAAACAATTACACGCCTACACCATTACCCATGCCATTGATGATCGCAATGTGCTGCGCTTTCATATTGATTACTTCAAGCCCGAAGGCCAAGCTCAACCCAAAACGAATGAAACTCTCACCCACCAAGCTGTAATTGAGGCAATTCTGGCAAAACATAATGCTGTTACCAATCATCGTCGCTTTAACTCAATCCTGGCTACAGCCTCGATCGATGATGCGATTTCTTACTACAACTTGTTTAAGCAAATCCAGGCCCAGCGACAGGCAGAAGCTTTGAGTTTTGAACGATTGAACATTGCCTGTGTTTTTTCGCCCCCAGCCGAAGGCAATAAAGACGTCAAGCAATTACAGGAGGACCTACCGAAGGAAAAAGCAGATAACCAGCAAGCGCCAGATAAAAAAAAGGCCGCACTCAAAACCATTATTGGTGACTATAACAGCCAATATGAAACCGCCCACAATATTAATGAGTTCGATCTCTATTATCAAGATGTGCAGGAGCGCATGAAAAAACAGAGATACCCCAACAGGGACTATCAACACAAAAATAAAATCGATATTCTGATTGTCGTCGAGATGTTACTAACGGGCTTCGATTCCCATTATCTCAATACCCTGTATGTGGATAAGGATCTCAAACACCATGGCTTGATTCAAGCTTTCTCGCGTACCAATCGTGTACTCAACGATACCAAGCCTTATGGTAATATTCTCGATTTTCGTCAGCAAGAAAAAGCTGTAAATGAAGCCATCGCGCTCTTTTCTGGTGGCGACCAAAATCGCGCCAAAGAAATCTGGTTGGTGGATCCCGCTCCGGCAGTCATTAAAAAGTTCGATGCTGCCGTGAGCGAACTGCAAAAATTTATGGAAGCTCAGAATTTACCCTGTACGCCTGAATCTGTCAACAACCTCAACGGTGATACCGCAAGGGCTGCATTTATCAACCGCTTTAAAGAAGTGCAACGCCTGAAAACCCAGCTTGATCAATACACTGACCTGAGCAGCGAAGAACGTGAAATCATCGAAAATTTGCTCCCTGAAGAGCAATTGCGTGGCTTTAGAGGAATGTACTTGGAAACCGCCCAGCGGCTTAAAGCCCAGCAACCTAAAAGTGGGAGTGAGGCCAGTGAAGAATTACAAGAACTCGATTTTGAATTTGTACTCTTCTCCTCGGCGGTGATTGATTACGACTATATCATGGGATTGATTGCTCAATACAGTCGGAATAAGCCCTCAAAACAGAATATGACCCGTGAGCAGCTCATTAACCTGCTCAGAGCCAATTCCAACCTGATGAATGAGCACGATGATATTCGTGATTATATCAATAGCCTCAAGGCAGGAGAAGGACTGAGTGATCAGGCCATCCGCAAAGGTTATGAAGCTTTCAAAGCGAAAAAATCTGCTATAGAATTGGCTGACTTGGCTCAACGACATGGGCTGGAGGAAACGGCCATGCACAGCTTTGTGACTGGCATTATGGAGCGCATGATTTTTGATGGAGAACAACTGGGTGACTTGATGGCACCATTAGAATTGGGTTGGAAAGCCCGTAGCCAAAAAGAACTGGCGCTGATGGAAGATCTCGTACCACTGCTTAAAAAACTCGCCCAGGGGCGTGAAATTTCGGGATTGGCTGCGTATGAGTAGTAGAGTGCCGATTAATCCAGGAATTTTAACCTGGGCGCGTGAACGTGCAAGCTTGAGTATCGGGAGTTTAGCAAAAAAATACCCGAAACTTCTTGACTGGGAAATGGGCCAAGAACAGCCCACACTAAGACAATTGGAGCAATTTGCAAAGACCGTGCACGTGCCCATTGGTTATTTGTTTTTGTCACAACCCATTCAAGAAGTGCTTCCCATTTCAGACTTTCGCACTTTGGCGGATCGAGAAGTTGCTCGCCCCAGCCCAAATTTGCTTGATACCTTATACCTCTGCCAACAAAGGCAAGACTGGTACAGTGACCATGTGCGTATGTATGGCTTGCCAACCTTGACTTTTATTGGCAGTGCCACACTCAGCGAAGATCCTGTGGGGGTTGCTAACAGGATGTGTGATACCACGCGGCTGGCTTTGAGTGAGCGCCAACAATTACCGAATTGGACAGAAGCACTGCGTCAGATGATTGCCCGTGTCGAAGAATCGGGGATACTCGTTATGGCCAGTTCCATCGTGGGCAGCAATAGCCACCGTAAATTGGCGGTTGAAGAATTTCGCGGCTTTGCATTGGCAGATCAATGGGCTCCTTTGATCTTTTTAAATGCCGCTGATAGCAAGTCTGCCCAAATGTTTACCTTGGCCCACGAATTGGCTCATCTCTGGCTGGGAGAAAGCGGCATTTCTAACACCGAAGCAGGACGTCTGCCAGAGCAGCAAATCGAGCGCTGGTGCAACAGTGTAGCAGCAGAACTGCTAATGCCGCTGTCGGCCACCCTTGAGGCGTATCAGCCAGATCAGACTTTGTCTGATGAACTCATGCGCCTTGCCCGGCTATTCAAGGTCAGCACGTTGGTGGTCTTACGCCGCCTATTTGATGCTGGGTTTTTCAGCGAGATCGAACTCTGGCAACACTACCATGTGGAATTGGCGAGAATTCGCTCCCTCGAACGGGGCGGAGGTGGGGGCGATTTTTATCGTACGCTTGGCGCGCGCACGGGCAAACGCTTTGCACGAGCGGTGTTGGCCAGCACCTTGGAAGGGCAAACCCTGTTTCAAGATGCCTTTCGTTTGCTGGGGGTAAAAAAGACGGCGACGTTTTATCAGGCCGCACGTGAATTAGAGGTGCTCCATGACTTACCTGCTTGATGCCAATGTCTTTATTCAGGCCAAAAACCTGCATTACGGCCTGGACTTCTGCCCGGCGTTTTGGCAGTGGTTGATCGAGAAACATGAGCTTGGCGTGGTGTTTAGTATTGATAAAGTTGAAGATGAATTGACCGCAGGAGCAGATGAACTAACAGCCTGGGTACGGCAACAAAAATCTGGTTTTTTTATCCATACAGGTGCTCTTGTCCTGGCTCAGTTCTCCGCTGTAAGTACCTGGGTCACTGCGCAACACTATGAACCTGCCGCGATCAGTACCTTTTTTCAGGTGGCTGATTTCTACTTGATTGCCCATGCCCTGTCAAGCAGCCATGTGGTCGTCACTCACGAAGTGCCCGCAGCCTCCACCCGCCGAATAAAAATCCCCAATGTTTGTGCTGGTCTGGGTTTGCGCTTTATGACCCCTTATGAAATGTTGCGCCATGAACGCGCCCAGTTTGTATTGGGACAAAAATGAGCCCGCAAAAGGAAAACCAAACAATGAAGTCAGAAGAGAAATGTCTTTTGGGACCCAGGCTGCGCTTTCCTGAGTTTCAGGATGCGGGGAAGTGGGCAATTAATGAGTTTTCAAAATATATCGTACTGTACAGAGGCAGTTCACCACGTCCAATTCAAAATTATTTTTCAAGCGATAGCAACGGGGTAAATTGGATAAAGATTGGTGATACAAAATTTGCAAAGAATTTTGTTATAAGCAAAGTAGAAGAAAAAATAACACCTGAGGGGGCTAAAAAATCAAGAAAAGTAAATACAGGTGAATTGATATTGGCCAATTCGATGAGTTATGGGAAGACCTATCAAGTTGCAATTGACGGATGTATCTATGATGGGTGGTTTGTTCTACGTGATTATGAAAAATATTTTGATAAACAATTTTTGCTTCAATTGCTTAATTCTGACTATATGCAGAGCCAATATGAGAAATTTTCTGCGGGAGGGATTGTTCAAAATATTAGCAGTGAGATTGTGTATAAAACATTATTGCCACACACCTCTCAGATAGAACAACAAAAAATCGCCGACTGCCTTTCGTCTCTAGACACCCTGATCTCTGCCCAAACACAAAAGATCGACACCCTCAAAACTCACAAAAAAGGCCTGATGCAGCAGATTTTTCCCTCCGAAGGCGAAACCATCCCCCGCCTAAGATTTCCCGTGTTTCGGGATGGTGGGGATTGGAGGACACAAAGAATTGAAGAGTTAGCAAAAAGAGGCTCTGGCCATACGCCAGATAAAAAGAAGGCTAGCTATTATAGCGGGGGTATTAAGTGGGTTTCTCTTGCTGACTCCAATATGCTTGATAATGGTTATTTATATTCAACCAAAATAGAGATTTCTACAGAAGGACTAAAAAACTCTTCTGCAGTGCTTCATCCAGTGGGAACAGTGATTCTTAGTCGTGATGCAGGTGTCGGAAAAAGTGCAATTCTGAATTCAGACATGGCGGTAAGCCAACATTTTATGGCATGGGTTTGTGATAAATCCAAACTTTCAAATTGGTTTTTGTATTATGTATTACAAATTTTAAAACCTACTTTTGAAAGTATTGCAGTGGGTAGTACGATTAAGACCATCGGGCTACCTTATTTTAAAGCGCTTTGTATATCCGTTCCATCAATTGAAGAACAACAAAAAATCGCCGACTGCCTCTCGTCTCTAGACATCCTGATCTCTGCCCAAACCCAAAAGCTCGATGCCCTCAAAATCCACAAAAAAGGCCTCATGCAGCTGCTCTTTCCTGCTTTAGAGGCAGACGCATGAATAATCGGTTAAACCCTTTTGCCAATTTGGAGATGAAACCACAAAATCAATCGAGGCTCAACCATGGATAAACAGTTACAAACGTTACAACAGAATCTCGAAGCCATTGTGCAAAGGGCAGACGCTGAAGGAATTGAGTTCTGGTTTGCCCGTGATTTACAAGCTTATTTGGGTTATGCTCGGTGGGAAAATTTTCAAACAGCTATTCATCGTGCGATTGAATCCTGTGAAGTGACAGGCCATCCGGCATCCGATCATTTTCGTGGCGTCACGAAAATGATCGAGTTAGGCAAAGGCAGCAAACGTGAAATTGATGACTTTATGCTGACCCGTTATGCCTGCTACCTGATTGCCCAAAATGGTGACCCGCGTAAACCTGAGATCGCCTTTGCGCAGAGCTACTTTGCCGTGCAAACCCGTAAACAAGAACTGATTGAAGACCGTATGCGCTTTCAAGCAAGAATAGAAGCCCGTGATCGTTTAAAAGAATCAGAAAAAGCCCTGTCGCAGAATATCTTCGAGCGTGGGGTTGATAACTCTGGCTTTGGACGTATTCGCTCAAAAGGTGATCAGGCGCTCTTTGGTGGCCACACAACCCAAGCCATGAAGGACAAATACGGAATCGTTAAAAGCCGTCCACTGGCGGATTTTTTGCCTACCTTGGCCATTGCGGCAAAGAATCTGGCGACCGAGATGACCAATCACAATGTCGAGCAAGCGAACCTGTTGGGAGAGAACGCGATCACCCATGAACATGTACAAAATAATGTCAGTGTCAGGGATATGCTCGGGCAACGAGGCATCAAGCCAGAAAACTTGGCCGCTGAAGAAGATTTACAAAAGCTGGAACGCCGGGTGAAATCTGAAGAAAAGAAGTTGGCTCAAAACACAAAGACATTGCCACCACACAACGATTCGGAGAGCTAAGCCATGCCCGATCCCATCCTTTTTGACAATTTAAATGACGTTGCAGCTCATTTGCGTCTGCGCTTACAACAGAAAAAATACCTTTTACTCTTTGCCTATAACGGCACGGGTAAAACACGTCTATCTATGCTCTTTAAGGAAGCCGGTAAGAATGGCGAAGAGCGGGATACGCTGTATTTTAATGCTTTCACTGAAGACCTCTTCAGCTGGGATAACGACTTAGACAATGATGAGCAAAGGGTCTTTCGCATCAACCGAAATTCCCGCTTTTTTGATGGTCTGCAAGAACTAGAGATGGAAAATCGCATTCGCCCGCTCTTGCGCCGTTATGCAGACTTTGACTTTTTTATAGACTACAGTGAGTGGACAATTAACTTCTTTCGCGAATTGAGGGTAGCGGAGAGCACATCAAGGGTCGAACACATTAAAGTGTCCCGTGGTGAAGAAAATATCTTTGTCTGGTGTTTCTTTTTGGCTATTGCTCAGCTTGCCGTGGACAAGCAAGATGCTTATAACTGGGTGAAATATCTGTATATCGATGACCCTATTTCTTCATTGGATGACAACAATGCCATAGCTGTGGCTAGCCACTTGGCGCAGATTCTCAAAAATCCTGAAAGTACGGTAAAAGCGATCATTTCATCTCACCACCACTTGTTTTTTAATGTGATGTGTAATGAGTTGAGTAAAGCCGTTAAGTATTTTTTGAGCAAAGATGAAGATGCTCATGTTTATCTGATCAGAGATACCGGCGACACACCGCGTTTTCACCATGTGGCTTTATTAAAGCAATTATATGAAGTGGCCGAGTCTGGGAGTATCTACACCTACCATTTCAATATACTGCGCAATATCCTCGAAAAAACAGCTACCTTTCACGGCTTTAAAAATTTTTCAGACTGTATCAATCGGGATGAAGATGATCCTGATGGCATTGTTCATGCCAGAGTTATAAATATACTCAGCCATGGCAATTACTCGCTGTTTGAACCCCAGGAAATGATTGAAGAGAACAAGCAATATTTCAAGAAAATCTTGAGTGGCTTTATGAACAATTATCGCTTTAACCCCGAATTATTTCCACAACCAACTGAGGTAGATAACCCATCATGACCCAAGATCAACTCAACCAGCTGGGTAAAACACTTTGGGAGATAGCCGACCAATTGCGCGGAGCCATGAATGCTGATGACTTTCGCGACTATATGCTGTCGTTTTTGTTTTTGCGTTATCTCTCCGATAATTATGAAGCCGCAGCAAAAAAAGAGCTGGGGAGCGATTATCCACAATTGGACGAAAACGATAAGCGCTCTCCTTTATCTGTTTGGTATGATGCAAATACCAAAGATGTTCCAGCATTTGAAAAACAGATGCGCCGCAAAGTGCATTATATTATTGAGCCAAAATACCTTTGGAACAGTATTGCTGAACTGGCAAAAACTCAAAATAGTGATTTGTTGAAAATTTTAGAAGATAGTTTTAAATATATTGAAAACAAGTCTTTTGAAAGTGTTTTTCAAGGGCTATTTTCGGAAATTAACCTAAATTCTGAGAAATTGGGTAAAAAATATCTGGAGCGCAACCAGAAGCTTTGCACCATTATCACCAAAATCGCCGAAGGAATTGGCAAATTCCCCGCCAACAGTGATGTTTTGGGAGATGCCTATGAATATCTCATTGGCCAGTTTGCTGCCGGTTCTGGTAAAAAAGCGGGTGAGTTTTACACCCCACAAGCGATTTCCACTGTGCTTTCTGAAATCGTGACCCTTGATAGCCAAGAACCGGCCACGGGTAAAAAGAAAAAACTTGACAAGGTCTTCGATTTCGCCTGTGGCTCAGGCTCCCTTTTGCTGAATGTACGCAATCACCTTGGCCCCCACGGTATTGGCAAAATCTATGGTCAGGAAAAGAACATCACCACCTACAACCTTGCGCGTATGAACATGTTGTTGCATGGTATGAAAGACAGCGAATTTGAAATTCATCATGGTGATTCTCTGCTCAATGATTGGAACATACTCAACGAGATGAACCCCGCCAAAAAGCAAGAGTTTGATGCGGTAGTTGCAAATCCGCCTTTCAGTTACCGCTGGGAGCCAACCGAAGCGATAGCTGAAGATTTCCGCTTTAAGAGCTATGGTTTAGCCCCTAAATCAGCCGCAGATTTTGCCTTTTTGTTGCACGGTTTTCACTTTTTGGCCAAAGAAGGCACTATGGCGATTATTTTGCCTCATGGGGTTTTATTTCGTGGCGGTGTCGAACAGCGCATCCGCACCGCACTCTTAAAAGGGGGCAATATCGATACTGTTATTGGCTTGCCTGCCAACCTCTTTTTTTCAACAGGCATTCCGGTCTGTATTTTGGTACTGAAAAAATGCAAAAAGCCGGATGATGTCTTGTTTATCAATGCCAGCGAACACTTTGAAAAAGGCAAACGCCAAAACCACTTGCAGTCCGAACACATTGAAAAAATTATTGAGACCTACCAATACCGCAAAGAAGAAGAGCGCTTTGCCAAGCGGGTATCGATGGCAGAGATCGAGAAAAACGACTATAACCTGAATATCTCTCGCTATGTAAGCACCGCCATATCAGAGCAAGAGATTGATTTACTTGCTGTGAATGCCGAATTGGTTAAAATAGAAAAGCGTATTGCACAAGCATCAGAAACGCACAATCAATTCCTGAAAGAGCTGGGTTTGCCACTTATCTAACTAAGTGCTTGCTCCTGATAAGCTTGAGCTTTGCCGAGCTTATCAGGAGCTGCTCCCTACAATTTCGCGGCATGGCTTTCCAAGCTGTGAAAAATGTCTGGAATGGTTGATTTTGTGAGTTCACCATACATCCACTGGGGAATCACCGGTACACCCACATCGGCTGTTACGGTATAAGTGCCATAGGTGCCTTTGCCTTGCGATTTGAGTTGCCAGGAACCTTCGTTGTGTTTAATCGAGCCTTTGACCATGCTCCAGCGAATGCTGTGATTGGCTGCATTTTCGACATAGCGGTTGGTATACCAGGTGCCAGAAAAAGGCCAAGGTACATCCAATTTATGGGTGGCCTGGGCCAGATTGCCTGAGCGCGAATCGAGGTGGCTGCTGGCCACACGGGGCATAAAATTTTGGTAATTGCCATAATTGGTCAGGGCTTTCCAGACCTTGGCAATCGGCACATTGATATATCCCACGGCTTTGACCGTTTTGGGTTTGCCTTCGCCTTTGTCGATCAGGCGCACGTCTACTTTGCCTGCGCTCTGGGCGAATGGGGTATTGAGCCCCAGTCCGAGGGTGCTGAGGCCGAGGGCCAGACCGAGTAATTTGCTTGTTTGTTTGAGATTATGCATCGTGTTTCACCTGAGGTTCAAATCTTTTTTGATCATTGGATTGTATTCAGTCTAACGAGTTCTCACAACTCAGTCCAGCATCAGATTGCCAAATTTGGTGTGTTCTTTGTCAAAATAGGCTCTGACGGTTCCGGTGGGGCCATTGCGGTGTTTGGCGATGATCACTTCGGCCACGTTTTTGTCGTTGCTGTCGGGGTTGTAATACTCGTCGCGGTAAATAAACAGCACGACGTCGGCGTCTTGCTCAATCGCGCCTGAATTGTGACTGACAATGCCATCTGCCAGCCAAGAGGCTGGCCCTGGAACGGTCAGATCAAAGACCATTTCCTCGCCTTGGGGTTCAATTTGTACGATCCTATCCCAAAAGAGATCATTGCTGGCTTGGGGCTTTAAGGTTTCCCATGTGCGCATGTCTGACTGTGGAATCTCTGTTGGGATTTTTTCGACTACAGCAATGGTATCCTCTGGCTGCAAATCTTGAATTTTTTGCCAACCTTCAAAGGTCAGTATCCGGTGCTCTGCCGTGGCTGTGATGGAGCGCCCACTGGCCAAGCGAACGGCAAAAACGGGCTTCTTGCCGACAGGCCAGACTTTATCGCTCAGGGCTTTGACTACCTGACCACTTTCGTTGACGGCCAGAACTTCGGGGGTGGTGCCCACCAAGCTTTGAATCGGGACGCGCCGTCCATCTGCCAATAAAACAGAGGTCTCTCCTGTCACACATTCACGTAAGTCACTCAGCATGGGCCGTTTGTTGGGCCTGCTTTCCACCGCGCGGCTGAGCTGGCTCAGGCCAATCACAGGCACATTGAGTTCACGGGCCAATTGTTTCATCGAACGCGAGATCTTGGAAAGTTCTTGCACACGGTTGGTGTCGTGGCCGCTGCCACTGCCGCCATCCATCAATTGCAAATAGTCGATGATGATCAGGGCCAATTCCTGGTGCTCGGCTTTGAGGCGGCGGGCTTTGGCGCGGATTTCAGCCGGGGTGATGGTGCTGGAGTCGTCGATATAAATCGGGGCTTCGGAGAGGCGGGCGATGGCATTGGAGAGGGTGTGCCACTCATCGGCATGTAAGGTGCCTGAGCGCAGATTGCGCGAACTCATCGAGGCCTCGGTACACAACATGCGGGTGATCAACTGCTCTTTGGACATTTCCAAGCTGAACACGGCCACAGGTTTTTTGTATTCAATCGCCATATGGGTGCCAATATTAATCGCCAAACTGGTTTTGCCCATCGAAGGCCGGGCCGCCAGAATCACCAGATCCGAGGGGTTAAAACCGCCCCCAAGTAAAGCATTGAGATCGATAATCCCGGTGGTCAGGTGGCGTTTCTCCAAGATATCGGGGTTGTTATAGACATTTTCGAGATCTTCAAAGAGCTTCCAGAGCGTGGGCTGGATATGCTCCAAACCTTTGCCCAAGCGGTTTTGGCCAATTTCAAAGATCTTCTGCTCAGCTTTGTTGAGCAGAATGCCAATATCCGCTTCTTCGGTTTGGTAGCCCAAACTGACAATTTCGGTGCCCGCCCGAATTAATTTGCGCAAAATTGCATTGCGCTCGATAATGCGGGCGTAATATTCAATATTGGCAGTGGTTGGAATGCTGTTGACCAGCGAAAGCAAATATGAGGTTCCACCCGCTCTGTCGAGCGCATCTTGGCTTTTGAGGGCATCAGCCAAACTGAGAATATCCACGGGCTGGCCTTTGGAAAACAAAAGCCGGATCTGTTCGTAGATCAGATTGTGGGCGGGAACATAAAATGAATCGGGGTCGAGGATCTCAATCACCTGGGACAGGGCTTCACTGTCCAGAAGCATCCCCCCCAGAACAGCGA
This sequence comes from Candidatus Sericytochromatia bacterium, assembly GCA_018780035.1. Classification (GTDB taxonomy): domain Bacteria; phylum Cyanobacteriota; class Sericytochromatia; order UBA7694; family UBA7694. The sequence continues at coordinate 171,360 of JADMKE010000017.1, read as the reverse complement.
CTTCAGCGTCTTTGTTATGGGGGGGCGTGCGTTCAGGTAACTCGGTGGTGGAGATCATCCTTCCTGAGCGACAACCTGAACCTTCAATACAGCAATCACTTTGGGGTGCAGTTTGATATGCGCATTGTGTTCACCCACGTGGCGGATGGACTGGCGGATATCTACCTGTTTTTTGTCGATTTCAATTTTGGCCTGTTCAGCCAGGGCACTGACCACTTCTTTGCTGGTGACGGTGCCGTAGAGTTTGCCTTCTTCACCCACGCGCTCAGCGATGGTGATGGACAGGGCTTCAATTTTTTCAGCCAATGCTTGGGCATTGGTCAAAATGGCAGCTTCTTTTTTGGCGATGGCCTTTTTGCGCTCTTCAAAGTGCTTCAGCACGTTGGGGGTGGCAACCAGGGCCATTTGCTGAGGCAGTAAGAAATTGCGAGCATAGCCTTCAGATACGTCTACTACGCTTCCGTTCATGCCCAGTTTATCGTGATTTTTTGTCAATACAACTTTCATTGTGCGTATTCCTTTCAGATTTCAAAGAGACAGCATCTTCACGTGGGATTGAGAGGGATGCCGTAATAGTAGAGCCAGTTGGATCAGCGGAAGCCGTAAATGTTGTTCAATTATCTTGTTCAATCATCTTGTTCAATCATGCTGAAAATCCAACCCGATGCAGCAGTATAACATGCTCAAGGCTGCCCTCCCAACAGGAAAGCAGCCTTGATATGCAAAGAATCAGAAGAAGAAGGACGAAGAGACTGCGAAGGTGGTCTTGTCAAACTTGCTGTCAGTGGCCACGCGCTGACCAAAGACTTTCTGACGGCGTCCCAATTCCAAGGTCAAATTGGGAATCACGGGATTGTCATAGGTCAATTGGACCATAAATCCCGCCAAATCACCGACCTCATCGGGTGAGCCTTCAAAGAGTTCCCCGTTTTGCATTGTAAACGGAGATTGCACCGCCACAAGCAAGCTGGGAATATTGGCATCTGGCCATTCGGGATTCATCTGTTTGAGGTTGGAAGGGCTGGAAAGATACACACCCGCAATGACCTGCTGGTAGGTTTTTTCACTTTCGAATTTGCCTGATGCCCCAATGCTGAAACCACTGAAGGACCAATTGGTTGAGGCTGCTGCGCCACGGAAGTTGATTTCATCAGCCAGACCGCGGAAAGTGGCTTGCAAACCCAGACCAAAGGTGTCATTGCCCAGATCCAAGATCACTGTGTGGTTGTGCAACGGATCCAAAACCGGTTCGCCGATCACCAGAGACTGATCCCCTTCACTGACCACTTTGAGCTGGGCAAAACCCAGATTCAATTTAAGCTGGCCGTAAAAGACATCTGGACTGGCGGCAATTGCACCGCTGAAAATGCCTTCAGAAAACTCTGTCCCGGCAATAAAACTGCGGGTCAGGCGGATGCCGCGGCTGGAGCCAAAGAGGTTGGGTGAGGCCCGGCTAACGGCGGGAGAATCCAGCACGCCAATGATGCTATTGCCAAATTGATTGGGAATGGAAGTAAAGGGCTGGATTAAGCGGGTCACCCCCATAAAGCCAAACTTGACGCGGGGATTGAGAAAACCGCTCTCGCGGTGATCAAACCAGGCTTCGCCAAAACCCACGCTGATGTCTTTGTTTTCTTTGAATTGGGACTTTTTGCCGCTTTCACCTTCTTTGTTCTCGTCTTGAATCGAGCTGAAATCGCCAGACAAGGCCGAACGAATGGTGGTCTTTTCGGTGGCGGCAATGCGCATATTCAAAGAGAAAGAGGCTGTATAACCAGGGCGGAAATTGTCTTCCATGACGTCTTCAGCGCCAACGCTGATCATACCGCCAAAACGCACCGAACCGATGTCTTCTTTGAGTTTTGCCAGGGCTTCTTCCAATTGTTTGATCTTGGCACCCTGGTCGGTATGCTGTTTTTTGATGGTTTCAATTTCCTGCTTAAACTCATCGTTGAGGGTGCGCAGGGTCTTGAGGTCTTCGAGGGCCACTTTGCCGATGCGTTTGGTCAACTCTTCGGTTTGGGCGAGTTGATCCATGATGCGCAAAAAGGCTGCAGCTGCTTCAAAACGACTGATATTACGGGTTCCACGGAATGTCTTGTCGGGAAAACCCTGCATGACACCGTATTTGTCCACGAGGTCTTTTACCGCTTGGGCAGCCCAGTGCTCAGCCGGTACATCGGTGAAATTCACCGCGGAAAGTTGTGCCAAAGCGGGTCCTGAGCCAAAACTGAAGAGGGTTGCACTCAGCAGTGCTGCCGCAAAGAGTTTCTGATAACGCAACGGTCGATGCTCCTTACTTATAAACTGGTGTTAGCCAATGTCTGTAGCGGGGCTCCAGCCCCTTCACAATTCGAAAATAGGTTTCTTGCATGTGCCGGGTAACCGGCCAATGCCCATTTGATCCAATTTCACGCCGATCCACTTCCCGAATGGGGGTAACTTCTGCCGCAGTACCTGTAAAAAAGGCTTCGTCAGAGGTCATGAATTGACCTACGGTCATGGCACCAATTTCAACTGGATAGCCCAGATCTGTGGCCACCTGTAAAATGGTGTCGCGGGTAATACCTGCCAAAATAGAGGCGTTGATGGGATTGGTAAGAATCTTACCATTTTTAACAATAAAAATATTTTCACCACTGCCTTCGGCAATATCACCATACTCATTCAGCAGAACGGCTTCGTCAAATCCCCGATCTTTGGCGTCCATGACCGCCAGCATAGAGTTGAGATACTGCCCCGTGGCTTTTGCCATAACCGGAAACATTTGGGAGTGAAATTTTTTCCAGCTGGTGATTGTAACGCGGGCCCCTTGGGTGATTGCCTCTTCGCCCATATACGAGCCCCACTCCCAGGAGCCGATATGGACCTCAATATTTTCCCGATTGGGCAAAACCCCCAATTTTCCATAGCCCACAAAGGCCACGGGACGGATATAACAATTGCGGAAATTATTTTCGCGAACGACCTCAAGGGTGGCTGCTTTGAGGGTCTCAATCGAATAGGGCATGTGAAATTGGTAGACCTTGGCCGACTCATAAAAGCGGTGTAAATGGTCATCCAAACGGAATACCATCGGGCCATCGGGAGAGTCGTAGACCCGAATGCCTTCAAAGATACCACTGCCATAGTGTAAACCATGGGTCATGACATGAACTTTTGCATCGTTCCAGGGAATTAATTTTCCGTTGGACCAAATCTTACCGTTTTCAGGAAACATCAAACACTCCGTCGGCAAACATCACGCTTTGGTAAGGAGACCAAAGTGAGGGGGAATCGGCACTTTTTGCTGCTTCTTAATTCCAGGGGGTGCATTGGAACCACCCATGTGGGGTCAGAAGAGGCAGCAAATACCTTCAGACATATTACTACGAACGATTATAAACACCAAGTCTCTGGCAAAAATGTGGCTTGACAGAAAAGCATACGAATCGTATACTCATGAATGTAATTTATCGAATTAAATTCATCTATTTAATTGAGGAGTTCTCAGATTTTATGCCTACCATTGATCATTTTGAATTGCCTGTCGATGATATAGCGCGGGCCCAAAAATTTTACAGCGAACTTTTGGGTTGGCAATTTCAAACCCAAAAATATACAGATTTTGAGTATACGTTTATTAAAACCCAGACCCTCGATGGCAAGCCTGGGCTCGGCGGCGGGATGATGCTGCGGCAGAATCCAGGGCATATTCCTGCCAATTATGTTAGCGTTGAATCGATTGATGCCACGCTCGAAAAAGCACTGGCTTTGGGCGCAAAGGTGATTTTGCCCAAACAACCTGTGGCGGATATGGGCTTTATTGCCCTGATTCTGGATACCGAAAATAACCCAATTGGCTTTTGGGAAAGTACACCCACAAGTTCTCCGGAGAGCCAGGTGTAGAACTTGCGCTGGGCAGCGTGTTTTTTGCAAAAAAGCACAACCTGACATCTTCCCGTTCAGTCTGATTTTGTGGTCTAAATTGGGTCAGACTGAGTGGGGGGTGGCTCTTTTTCTGAGGGCCTTTTAAACCCGCTCAGAGGCGACTCATGCGCTTTTGATGCTGCTAGACAGCCCCAGAACCATGGGTTATAATAGCTTCACTGAGGACAATTTAACAGTTAACAAAACGCCTTCACGCTGTGGTTGAGCGTTTATTTTTTCGTCTGAAACTGGTCTGAACAACACAGCGAAGCCCTTTTGGGTCTGAATTATCCAGGGTTGAACAATAGATAAAGGGAATTGGCACACAAGGCATGAAATTGGCAGAAACATTTACTGAGGCCTTAAAACAAATTGAACGTGAACGCGGCATTACGGCTCACAGTGTGATTGAAGTGATTGAGTCCGCACTTTTGGGTGCCTATCGCAAAAAAATGCAAGAAATGGGCAAAATGGACAAGGACTCTGAGGTCGAGCTGCGGATTGATACCAGCAACCAAAATGAGATCAAGGTTTTTATGCTGCGCGAAGTGGTGGAATCCACCCCCGAAACCCCCAATCAGGTTTCCCTCAAAGATGCCCATAAAAAGCATCCAGAGGCTCAGGTGGGTGAGCAATTGCGCATGGAAATGGTCCTTTCCACCCGTGAATTTGAGCGCCTGGCCACCCAGGTTGCCAAGCAAGCGATTACCCAGCGTCTGCGCGAGGCCGAGAAAAAGGCCATTCTTGAGGAGTACCGCGATCGCGTCGGCACCATGGTCACCGCCACGATTCAGCGCTTGGAAAAAAACAATGTAATCGTCAAGCTTAACAATAAATCTGAGTTGGTCTTGCCGCCTTCGGAGCAATTGCCCAATGATCGCTACCGCTACGGTGACAAGGTGCGGGTCTATTTGTCTGAAATCAAAGAAACCCAACGGGGACCTCATATTGTGATTTCCCGTGCCAATTCTGGCTTGGTCCGTTGCCTGTTTGAGATTGAAATTCCCGAAGTCGCTGACGGCACTGTGGTGATCAAATCGATTGCCCGCGATGCTGGTTTCCGCACCAAAATTGCCGTGCATTCAATCAAGGGCAATGTTGATCCGGTGGGTGCCTGTATTGGCTCTCGGGGTTCGCGCATTCACCCAATTATTGACGAACTTAAAGGTGAGAAAATTGACATTGTGCGCTGGAGCGAAGACCTGGCTACCTTTATTACCAACGCTTTGAGTCCGGCCAAAGTTGTGCAGGTCAATTTAAAAGGCGAAAAAAATGATGCCTTGATCATTGTGCCAGACGACCAACTGTCTCTGGCCATTGGGCGCGAAGGGCAAAACGTCCGTTTGGCCGCCCACTTGACCAATTGCCACCTCGATATTCTGACCGAAAGTGAGCTGCGGAAACAAAAAATGGAAATGCAGCAAGCTGCTCAGGAAAAAGTACGCAATACCTAAGGCATGCGTTCTGAACTAAGGCGTTGTTTGGTTTGCCGGTGTCTGAATCACCGCCACCTGCTTTTTCGTTTGCAAAAACAGGGGCAGGGGCCGGTTTGGGTTCGTTCGGCGCATGCGGGTGCTGCCAGTGTCTATCTCTGCATGCATTCGGGCTGTTTGGATCGGTTACAAAAAAGAAGGCTCTTGCAAAAACGTTGGGGTGAGATTCCCGATGATGTGATCCGGGTGCTGTGTGCCAACCTCAGGCAGGCTTTGCCCTCTGATAAGCACGGATAGCCTTAGGCTTCGGGCTTTCAGCTTGGTTTTTAAGCCAAAACTATGTTATTCTGAGCTGTGGTCAGGCCCGTCGGCTGGTCTGCAAATCTGGGTGTATCAGGTACACAGTCTCTCGTGTACCCCCTAATAAAGCCTGATATGGCGGCACCCGTCCCTGTGTTATACCAGGGAAATAAACCCCCGACGCCTTGTAAATGTGCTGTGGCAGGACTAATGAAGCAGAAGAAGAATAGAGCATGAGTAAAAAACGTATTTCAGAAGTTAAAAAAGAGATTTCCACCCTTTTCGGCCTGGATGTCGATTATCCCGAGATTGCAAGTATGTGTCGCAAATTGGGGATTGAGTTTAAAGAAGATTCTAAGTTTGGTATACACTACAATGCTGTCGTTGATGGCAGTGTCGCCCGGCAATTGGTGACAGGTTTTAAAAATGACAAATCGGCAGCCTTGCCATCACAGGCTTCCTCGACAACACCTGCTGCTCAAACGGCTTCTGCACCCACTCCTGCTGTAGATAAATCCCCCGCTCGTCCTGCTGCTTCTTCTGCCTCTCCCCCCAGAGAACCACAGCCACAGGCCAGCTCCCGTCCACATCAGTCTGCCTCCCCTCCCGCTGATGTCACTCAGAATTCAACTCGTCCCCCTCAAAGTCAGAGCGGTGGTCGTTTTGTGCCCTCACAGCCCTATCAGAACCAAGGTGGCGGCGGCCGTTTTGTGCCCTCACAGCCCTCCCCGAATCAAGGTGGCGGCGGCCGTTTTGTACCCTCTCAGCCCTCCCCGAACCAAGGTGGCGGTGGCCGTTTTACCCCAACCCCGCCTTCTCAGAACCAAGGTGGCGGTGGCCGTTTTACCCCAACCCCGCCTTCTCAGAACCAAGGTGGCGGTGGCCGCTTCACCCCAACCCCGCCTTCTCAGAACCAAGGTGGCGGTGGCCGTTTTTCACCCTCATCCCCCTCCCAAGGTCCTGGCGGTGGCTTCAGAGGCCAGCCTTCTTCGCATAACCGTCCCGGCAATTATAACCGTGGAGGCGGTGGAAACTCTCCTGGTCAATCATCTCCCCCACGCAAAAGCAAAACCCAAATGCGTCAGGAAAAGCGCCGTGAAAAGCAGCAATTCCAGGAACGTGTTGAGTTGGCCACTCCCCAGGAGAAAAAAGTGGAGTTGCATCAGAACATCACCGTCAGTCAATTGGCTGAGAAAATGGGGATCGGTGCCTCCGAGGTCATTAAAGCTTTGTTTATGAAAGGTGTGATGACCACCATTAATCACATCCTGGAGCTGGAAACCGCTGAAATGGTGGCGCATGAACTGGGCTATGAGGTGATTATGCCTTCGGCCACAGAAACGCCGAAAGAGGCCCATCCCCACGTGCGCCCGGCTCCTGCACCCGCCAACGAAGACCCTGCCAAACTCAAACCCCGCCCTCCGATTGTCACGATCATGGGCCACGTTGACCACGGTAAAACTTCGTTATTGGACTATATTCGCAAAACCAAAGTGACCGATGCTGAAGTCGGTGGGATTACCCAGCGCATTGGGGCCTATCTGGTCCACGTCGATGAAAAACCGATTGTCTTTTTAGACACCCCTGGCCACGAAGCGTTTACCGCGATGCGTGCCCGTGGTGCCCATGTGACGGATATGGCCATTCTGGTTGTGGCTGCTGATGATGGCATCATGCCTCAGACGATTGAAGCGATCAACCACGCCCGCGCCGCCAAGGTGCAGATCATCGTGGCGATCAATAAAATGGACAAACCCGGTGCTGATCCGGAGCGGGTCAAACAACAGCTGACCGAATACGCCCTGGTTCCCGAAGAATGGGGGGGCGATACCGTGATTGTTCCCGTTTCTGCCAAGAGTGGTGATGGGGTTGACGATCTGCTTGAAATGATTCTCTTGGTCGCTGAACTGATGGAACTCAAAGCCAATCCCGACAAACCCGCTGTGGGCATCGTGATTGAGTCCAAACTCGACAAAGGCCGTGGTGCGGTTGGTACCGTTTTGATTCAAGGCGGAACCCTGCGGGCCGGTGACTCGTTTGTGGTCGGTTCCGTTGCTGGTAAAGTCCGTGCCATGACCAATGAGCGCGGCAAACACCTCAAAAAAGCCGGCCCCTCAATTCCGGTGGAGATCCTGGGCTTTCAGGATGTGCCCGAAGCGGGCACCCAATTCCAAGTCGTGAAAAACGAAAAAATTGCCAAAGCTTTGGCCGAGGAATACGCAGAAAAGCAGGAGATCGAATCCCGCAGTCGCCGTATCAGCCTCTCCAATCTCTATGAAAATGTCAAAGAGGGCAAAATTAAAGAGTTGAATGTGGTGCTCAAAGCCGATATTCATGGCTCTGTGGATGCGATCAAACAATCGCTGGAACGCCTTTCCGATGAGCGTATTCAGCTCCAGATCATCCACAATGCCACCGGTGAAATCTCTGAGTATGACATCATGTTGGCCTCTGCCTCCAATGCCCTGGTGCTGGGCTTTAACGTCAAGGCAGATAATAACGCCAAACGCGTGGCCGAACGCGAACAGATTGAAATCCGCTATTACGATATCATCTACAAACTGATTGAAGATATCGAAAAAGCCATGGAAGGTCTGCTTGAACCCGAAATGATTGAAAACACAACGGGTGAGGCAGAAGTGCGTGCCGTCTTTAAAGTCGGCAAACAGGCCACTGCCATTGCGGGCAGTTATATGAAAGACGGCAAATGCGAACGCAGCTCCCGTGTGCGTGTCTGGCGCAAAGAAGAAGTGGTGTTTACAGGTAAAATCTCTTCGCTCAAACGCTTTAAAGACGATGTCAAAGAAGTGGCTTCTGGCTACGAATTTGGTGTGGGTGTGCAAAACTACAATGAATTAGAAGTTGGCGACCGCTTGGAATTCTTCCAGGTTGTGGCCCGCCACGAAATTTCCAAGGCCTGAGATTTTTTTCCACTATGAAACGTCTGCTTTGGCTCGGCCTGCTCTGGGCAGGTCTGAGCCTGCCTGCGAACGCTTATCAGGTTTATATTTCTCAGCAAAATGTCTTGGTCAGACCGGGACCCGATTTGGGCAGTGGCAATTTGGCGCGGATTTCTCAGGTGCTGCTACCGCTTCAGAGTCTCAGATATGGTACAGACGGGGAATTGTGGTGTCAAATTCGGCTTCAAAGCAAACAGAGTGGTTGGGTTCAGGCCCGTTATCTTGACCCGGTACTCAGCAAAAATGTGCCTTTGCGTCTGGCCGAGTTGCCGGGGCCATTGCTTTTTCACTATGCCCAACGTCAGATTGGTTTTGCCAATTTGACCGATCCGGGCTTTAAACAGGCCCTGCAAAAGAACTTGGTCCTGTTTGAGTTGTCGAGTATTAAACAGCGCTGGGACTATTTGCGCAGCCGCCATGATTTTTTAGACATTTCTCGGCGGGTGGGGGTCAAAATTGATAAACATGAATTTCAAACCCTTGAAAACGAAATGAAAACCCTCGAAAAGCTCTTTCAGCGCTTGGCCAGTCAGGTTTTATAAACACGATGCACGAGGCCGAGATTATCTCCCTGGCCCGTGATTTTCCCCGTTTTCACCCCCAAATGGGGCTGGGGATTGGCGATGATGCCGCAGTTCTGAGTGCCCCAGTAGCGGGCTCCTTGCTTTGGACCACTGATTTATTGATTGAAAATGTGCATTTTCGCAGACGCTATTTTTCGCCTGCTGAGCTTGCCCACAAAGCACTGGCGGTCAATTTAAGTGATGTTGCGGCCATGGCCGGTCGGCCCCTGGCATTTACGTTGGGTTTGGCTTTGCCCAATGGCCTTGAAGATAGCTGGATTCGGGCTTTTTTTTCCGGTCTGCGATTGGCGGCAGAGCGCTGGCAGGTCGATTTAATCGGCGGAGACACCACCCGCTCTGAGTCGGGTCTGGTGATTGCGATCAGTCTTTTGGGGCAGACGAGCTTGCCCCGCCTGCAAAGCACAGCCAAAGCCGGGGATCTGATTCTGGCCTGCGGGGATTTTGGCGCGGCAGCGGCGGGTCTCTTCTGTTTGGAACAGGCTTTGCCTGGTTTTGATAAACTCAAGCACAAGCAACTCAGGCCTGAGCCTTTGTTGGCAGACGCCTTAAGCCTTTCAAACCTTCTCGGCTCCGAGCGTTTCTCACTGACTGATGCCAGTGATGGTTTGGGGCGCTCGCTGCAATTATTATGTGGCAAAGAGCTGGGCTGTGAATTGGCACTTGAGCAGGTGCCTGTTTTGCCTGAAGTATGGGAATTGGCAACTGCAAAAGGTCAAGATCCCTGGGAATGGATCATTCACGGCGGGGAAGATTATGCTCTGCTGGCTAGTTTGGCGCCGGAATGGGCTGCGCAAGCTGAAAAGCTTGGCTGGCGGAGGATCGGTTATATCACCGAGGCTCCATGCTTGAACTTAAACCGGCCTGGGCATCTGCCTTTGGAATTAAACCAACCCGCTGGTTTTCAACATTTTGGCCCGGCTGTTTAGGCTCCAGAAAAACTTTGCAAGGGGACTTGAAATTTAGATTAAATGATGTTAAATTATAATTAAGAGATTGTTAAAGAAAGGCCAAAACGTATGCAGACTTCCCAGACCGTCTACCTTCGTAAATCCACTCATCCCACAGGAATGCTGCGTTCCAGCCCAATCGACCAAATTCTCTTCTTTGTCCGCCGCTTTATTCAAAATGTGGATTGGGTCTATGACCTGCTTTCTTTGACCGACAAACTGATCCACCAAAATGCCGATTTTAGCAAATTCGAACGCCTGATTATCGAAGACTATTTGCATATGAGTCTGCGTCAGACCCGCCAGGGTCCTGTGCTCTTTGACCGCTTTGGCACCCCCCTCGACATCACCGATCTGATGGTTCTGCGCGATGAGGTGATTGAATTGGCCGACAAACACGCCCTTTATCTCTTCCACAATCCCCGCAAGCACCCTTTGAGCAGAGCGTTTAAGCAAGTTTTGGCCAAAGATGACTATGATCAACTCAACGAGGAAGCGCACGCCCTCCTCCGCGAAGCCTATCTGACGGTCAAAAACGGTCAGATTTACACCCTCCGCGGCCGGTTGCTGGGCACCCCTTCCTGGACCCAACGCTGGATGTGGAAGTTAATCAGCTAATGCAAAATACACCCAATCTGCCTTCGCCCACCCCGGGCTTACTTGCTCCTGGTCAACTGTGGGCCAAAAAACCGGTTGTCCCGGCACCGACGCAGCCTGCGCCAGCGTTGCCTGCGCCCCCCCAGCCAGCACCGCTGACGCTGGGCAGTCCCGATCAACTTCGTCAGCAGATGCAAAATGGCGCAGCCAAACCCCCGGTTGCGCCTTTGCCTATTTTCCAACCCCCCAGCACAGATTTTAAAGGTCAATTGGGCCAAATTCAAAGTCTGATGCAGAAGGCCGATCAACAGGCCTTGGCACCGTATGGCGTGGTCGTACAAAGCAATGCCCAGGGTCAGATCAGCGGTTATTTACTCAACGGTCGTCCAGCCACAGCAGAGCAGGTACAGCAACATCTCTTGCCGCTTTCGTCCCGTTTGCACAAAGAGTTGCAGCAGACCAAAACCATGGTAGATCAAGAGTACTCCCAGTTTATTACCCGCTCCCAGACCCAATTGGCACAAATGACCCCCGTGGAGCAGAATGCTGTCAAGATTCAATTGCAGGCCGTTCAGTCTATTTATCAGGGATTTGTCAATCGCTTGAACCAGGTGGATAATTTGATCAAATGATGTTTAACAGTCGCTTGAAGACCCAGCCCCTTGACCCAGCTGCCCTGCTGGCAATCGAAGCCAATCCTTCCGCACCCACGCGCTCTCCTGTTCAGGCCACTGCGCCGTTGGCTCCCCTGCGCATGCCAGAAATGCGCTCAGATAGCCTGGCGACTGTGTCGCCGCCCAGCGGCGTTCCGGCTCAAGCTGTTTCCCTCAGTACTGCGGCTGCAACCCCTGCCGCTTTGTCGAGTGAAGAGGCCCAATTATTGCTTGGCATCAGCGAAAAACTGGGCGATTTGTATAAAGCGAATCGGAGTCAGTTTAATTTGGCCATGCAAGCCCTGGAAAAAGTGTCAGGCGGTGGTCAGGTGGATTTTTCCCGGATTACGCCCCAGCAGCAGCAACTTTTGGCCTCTTTGGGGCTCACCTCTCAAAATACGGCCACTGTTTATCAGCAGCTTTACCAATTGCTCTTGCCCAGCATGCAAACCCAGACCAGCAATGCCTTCCAAACGGTTCAGTCTTCGGTCACCAGTTTTCTCTCCAATGTCGATCTGCGCCAGCAGACCTTTTCCAATATCGAATCCCAGGCCCGCGACCTCTCGCGTGTTCAGGGCGTGGTTTCGACCCTTTCCGCTGGTAGCATCAATGATCTGCTTGCGGATCAAACGGCAGGGGTCTACGATCTCTCTGTCAGCAAAATTACCGGTCAAAATTTTAATTTAAAATCGGGTATGGACTATACCCTGGGGCATTTTGTTGTGCTTTCACAAGAGTCGCCCAACACCTTGCAAAGTGTTGAAAGCATTTTGCAAAAAGTCCAAAGTGATCAGGCCGTAAGCCCCCAAGAGCGCTCACTCTTGAATAAATATGGCCTGAATGTGAATACCCAAAACAAATTGGAAACCATTGAACGCAAACCCCTGAGCCTGCAAGAAGTGCAACAGCTCGAATCCGTGGTCTTCAGTATGAAAGACCCCTCCGAAGGCTATCAAAAGGTCTTGTCTGCCAGTGCCGACGTGATTCGTCAGTCGAAAAAACTCGAAGAACTGGGTGAACGTGCCAGTTTTGAGATCGTTGAAGTGCAGAAAGCCACAGTCGAAGTTGTGGCCCAAAACCAGAATCTGCAACAGACCCATCAGACCACCAACCAGTTAAATGCCAAAATTCAAACGGCCCAGAGCCAGGCCCAGCAATTGCAAACAGCTGTTCAAGCCGCTCCCAGTTTGATTGCTCCCAATCCTTCTGCTACTTTGGATGTCAGTCCTTTGCTCTTGGCACAGTGGAATATCAGCGTGCAAAATGGGCCCGAGGGTCAGCGCTTTTTTATCCGGGGCCGTGAGGTTTCTCAGCTTGAAGTGACCCAGCATTTGGGTGATTTGCTCAAACAGCAGCAGCTTTTTATTCAACAAATGGCAAGTGATTTGGCCCGCAGCAAAAGTGAGGCCCTCAAAGCCACAGCCAATTTGGCCCAGTCTACCCAAAAACTCGAAACCAAAACCGAGAAACTGGAACAGACCCGTGCTGAGATCAAGGTTGAAACCATTAAGTTACAAGAATTAGAATTGACCCGTTTGGAAGTGGTCAAACAGGCAGAGCCCCTGCTCAAACCCGAAGAGCGCAAAATGGTTCAAGAGGTGCTCAATCCCTTTGTTGAAAAGACGGTGGTCAGCGTTCAAACCCGGATTGAAAAGCTCGATCAAGAAATCGAACAGACGGTGACCCAAGCCAAGGCTGCCATTGTTGAGTCTAAAGCTGTGCAAGAAGGGGTTTTGCGCGATTCCCGGCGCTGGGAAAAAACCCTGGCTCAAGCCGAAGACCTTGATAAATCAATTGGTGAGACACTGGCCAAGATCCCTGCTGGCCCAGAAAAAACACCCAGCACAACAGGTGAGGCTGAGAAGACAGAATCCCTGTTACAGGCTGAAAAAACAAAATCAGCTCAGTTCGATTCTGCTCCAAAAAATGCAGAAGAAGCTCTTGCTCGCCAAGAGCGCGAAGAATTGGCCAAGGTGCACCAAAATATCGAACATGACAATTTGGAGCGCCAGCGTTTAGAAGAAGCCCAGGAAGAGGCCCGCGAGCTGACCCGCCACAATCAAAAACGGGCCGAATTGGACAAAGCCTTCTTTAAACAAGAAATCGAGCAATTGCGCGACAAAGACTGAGCCTGAGACCGGAGTCGCTCTGGCTTTGGCGCTATTTCCCGCTGTTGTGCTGGTTCCAGTTTAAGGCTTGAAGGGCGTTTAACTGTCCCCAGCCCGTGCTTTGGTCAAAACCCTCTGTCTGCTGCCGATTGCCTTTGATATCGTCGGCACTGACCATCAACCGGGCCCGCACTTGGGCGGGTGTGAGTTGGGGCTCCTTGGCCAATAAGAGTGCAACTGTGCCTGTGACATGGGGAGCGGCCATGGATGTGCCAGAAGTTGCTGCCTGTCCGAGTGTGCGAATACGCCCCTGATAAGATTCAAAGGTGCGGTAAGTGGGCCAGGTTGAGAGAATTTGTTGGCCCGCATTGCGCCGGGCACCGCCGCCACCAGGGGCCACCAGCTCAATTTCAGGCCCCCCATTGGAATAGTCTGCCACCGTGTTTTTGTCATTGACAGCCCCCACGGCAATCAACCCCTCATAAAAAGCGGGTGCAGAGATCCGGGCGATGGTATTGACGCTGCGTTGACTTTCGTTGCCCGTAGCTCCGATGACCACAATGCCTTGATTGAGCACCAATTGAATGATGTCTTGCAGGGCCTTTGAGCCCGGTGGGTTGCGTTCGTTGACTGTCCCAATACTCAGGTTGATGACCTTGGCCCCTTTTTCAAGGGCCCGTTGAAAGGCCTGGGTTAAGACCAGGGCATTGGTGGCTCCAGCCATGTTGGTGGCTTTGATCGGCAAGATTTTAACGGGGCCGTCTGCCTTGGCCTGATTGGCGACCATGTGAATAATCCCCGCAATATGTGTACCGTGCCCATTTCCGTCCCGCCCGCCATAATTTTCTTCGAAGCTACTGTCACTTTTGCTGCGCAAAATGTCTTTGCCCACCACCTCGTTCCAAATGTCTTCCAGAGGCAGCAATTGGGTTTTGAGCAAAGGGTGATCGGGGTCTACACCTGAATCGATCACAGCCACGGTCAGGGGGGTGGGTGTGTCTACCAGCTTCCAAGCTTCGGGAATTTGAGCCTGCTTGAGATTCCACATCTCAGTCAGTGGAGGGAAACTGCTGGGATCGACCTGGGTGATTTGAAAGCCTGCACTGGGATCTGAGTCGAGTTGGGTGGCCTGCTGCTCCAGCGCATAGAGCTGATTGGCTTCGGCATAAAGGACCCGGGGATCTTGCCTGAGTTTGCTGAGTTGCCACTCAGCTGCCTCTGTACTTTTTAGGTCTTGGCTGTAAAGCCTGAGTTCGGAGTTGATCAGTTTGAGGGCGCCCAGATCGGCACTGGGTTTTGTTTTGAGACGCAGCAAAATTTGGTTTTGGGGCTGAGCGGGATTGGAACTTGCCAATAAGTGAGGGGCACCCACAGCGTTGCTGGGTGCTGAAAGCGTTCCTTGACAGGCTGTTAGCAGCGCGATCAGGCCCGCTAAAACAAAGTGATGCAAATTCGCCAAAGGGTATTTCGCCAAAGGGTATTTCGCCAAAGGGTATTTCAAGGTGTACTCCACAGGTTCTATTCTTTCATTGTAAAGCCTGTTCTGGCTTGAAAAAAAGCAATTATTGAACTCTTGGCGCGGGACTTGAGAGATTTGAGCAAAACTTA
The DNA here is from genome assembly GCA_018780035.1 of Candidatus Sericytochromatia bacterium. GTDB lineage: Bacteria > Cyanobacteriota > Sericytochromatia > UBA7694 > UBA7694. The sequence goes on along the minus strand of JADMKE010000017.1, from coordinate 156,261 downwards.
TCCTACTCTTAATCGCGGAGACGCTAGAAATTGCCACTTTTGGGGGATAATGAGATCAAGCAATGTTATCCAAGGAGCCTCACCCCATGGTCCAGCAAGGTCTGCAACCCCTAAACAGCCTTTTGCAAAGTGCCCCCCCCCAGACCTACCAAGCTGCTCCGGCTCAGGCTCCCACCCTGGTTCCCATTCCTGCCCCCGCTCAGGCCTACACCCCCGATCAGACCCAGTGGAATCGCGTGTCTGCTCAGGGCATTCCTGCAACCTATGTCTCTCAAGCCCAGCCTGTGCAATACCAATCCCCTCAGCCCCCCCCTCAATATCAACCCGCCGCTCCTCCCGTTCAATACCAGGATCCCAATGCGGCTTATTACGCCCAGCAGCAGCAAATTCAAGCCCAACAGGCGGCCCCTGCGGTTCAATACCAGGATCCCAACGCGGCTTATTACGCTCAGCAGCAACAAGTTCAATATCAGCAACAGCCAGCAGCTTATCCCAGCTACGCTGTGACCCAAGAGCCTGTTGAGTATAAAAAAGGCGGTTTCCCACTCTCTCACACCCTCGGAGGCGCTGCTTTGGGTGCCGTGATTGGTTCGCGTTGGAAAAGCAAGCCCATTTTGGGCGCTGTCATTGGCGGGGCCATTGGCCTGACTATCGGAACGATTTCGCAAAATTAACCATGCCCGTTTTCCTGCGCGATACCCGCAGTGAGGATCCTGCATTTTGGGAGGCCTATGGTGAGGGACGTGCAGAGTTGGAGCGGGTGCGCATGCGGGGCGATGCCCAGATTCTTTTGCGCATGTTGGGCTCTTTGGGCACCTATGCCCGTCTCTTGCAAAGATATGCCGAATCGGTGGAATTGCTTCAAGAGGCCTTAACACTCTCTCAAACTCTGCATCTGCCTGCTTTTGAGGCTGCCAATCTGATTCGCTTGGGCACGGCGTACCAATATGCGGGGCAAAACCAGGTTGCAGAACATTATTTTCAAGAAGCTTTAAAGCTGACGGAACGTCCTGAAGCCTCTGCCTATCGCGATTTTGCTTGGCAGCACCTGGGCAAACTTTTGGCTGAAGAGGGGCTTTTTAACGAAGCGCGGGGCTGTTTTCTGGCAGCGCTGCAATTGCGCCAAGACAAAGGCGATGCAGATCTTTTGGCTTCAACTCAGGCAGCACTGGCCGCTCTGTCTGCACTGATGGCTGCTGGGCGCACAGATTTGGATGTGTTTTGATTTAGTCTGTTGCAAATAATTGGTGCAGGGCGTACTCGGCTTGGATTTCGCGTTGGGTTTTTTCGCCAAAGCCTTCCACCAAACGGGACCGATCCAGGGCCTCTTGGGCCATCGCCTTGAACTGGGCTTTTTCTTCGGCTTTGTCTGTTTTGAGACTGAGGACGGCGAAGGCAATGGCCTTGGCTATTTGGATTTTCCAAAACTGTTCATCCAACATTTGGCCATCGTTGAGCAAATTGATCAATTTGATCGCGTTTTTGGGTTTGCTTTCCACCCATGCGGAGCTGATCATATAAAAAATCTGAATATGTAAGGCCCGCAGAAAAGAGAGCCCCTGCACAAAGACATTGGGGGTGTCTAAGACCTCAGCATAATGTGCATTGGCTGCAGCCATGGCTGTTTGAAAGCGTTTCTGGGCTTCGGGCAAATGGTGTTGGTGATTGAGCAGGTAATTGGCCACATCGTAATACAAATTGGCCAGCTCTTTTTTATAAAAATAGTGATCCTGGCTGGTTAAGACCTTGCTGTGATAAGACCTGAGCTGGGTTTCTGCTTTATCAAAAAGCTTCAGACCTTGGCGGGCCCGGTCAGGAGAGACACTGCGTAAATACTGGCGGGCCAACATGCCCGTATAAACGGCGACACTGCAGTGTACATCGGCTTGGGCCTCAGAACCTTTGAGCTTGAGCACGTTTTGAAACTGGATTTCACTTAGATCACGGGTTTGGTTTTCGAGAATATAGTGAACGCCCCAGGCCACAGTCATGGTGCGCAAAAGGGTGCGTTTGAGCACGGGCACGGCTTTGCACAGGGCATTGTTATTGAGCAGCCGATCGGCAATTTCCCAGGCATAGGTGACAAAGTCTTCAATCCGGTAAAAGTCAAAGAGCAAGAACCCTTCTTCTTCTTCTGTAATATGCCGGTCGACATAGGCCTGCAGCAGGCGGATGCCTTCGTTGAGGTTGTTGATAATCTGGGTGATTGTCTCCTGAGAGCGAATCTGGCTAAACGGCACTTCGTAGCCCTCTTCGACCTGATAGGCCTTGTGCAGATCTTTGTCTTTGCCCAATAATTGCCAGAGCAAGGGCCGGTTGTCTTTTTCAATAAATATTGTGGGATAGCCTTTGTCATAGTCCAGAATCAAGGGCTCAATTTCATCGAGCAGCCCATCAAGGGCCTCCAAATGACTGCGCAAATGGCTCTGGTTGTGTTTGAGTGTGGTCTCTAAATGGGTATTGAGCTGGTGGGCCACCCGGTTTTTGACCATTTCGGGAGTCCAGGGGCCTTCGAGATAACCCAAGAGGGTAATCACTTCATCAAAGGTTGTCTCGATCTGTTCAGGTGGGCAAAAAATTTCTAACAGAGGTTTGACAAACTCCTGTTTGGGCCGATAATAATTGCCCTCTTTGGAACTCAGCCATGTGGCCAAACTGGATTGATTGGTTTCCAAGCCGCGTGCGGCCAAGGCCTCTATCACAGAGGCTTGGTTTAAACCGCTGTCTTTCCACAATTGCTTGAGGATCGCTTTGGCGCGGTAGATATTTTCTTGCTCTGCTTTTGAAAACCCAGATTTCATAATTGGCTGTCCTCGTGTCATTTCTATTTCTATTGTGACGGGCCTTTTTGAGTTTAACGCAGATAACTCGATATCCCTGTTCAAAAAAGGCCGCCCAAAAAATGTTTAAACAATTTTTAGACAATATCGAGTTTTTTTCTTCTTGGCCAAAAATGCCCCTCTACAATAGGCCTTAACCTGAATGAAATTTAAGGTGGGATGGTAAATGTTAGTGAAGAACACCCGTTTGGAAGATGTGAAAATCTCTGAGGCCCCTTTCAAAGCCGATTTTGTTTTGCCTTTGCTGGGTATTTATGCCTGTGTACAGGCATTGATTACCCAATTGCTTTTGCCTTCTGGCCATTTTGTGGGGCTACCACTCATGGCCGGTCTTTTGCTCGTCTGTGGGGCTTGGGCCTGTCTTAGCCATTTTCGGGCACAGGGTTTAACCGCGTTGCAAAATGAGCTACAAGACCTGCAAGAAAAGCGCAAAGCTTTGGAAAAACAAAATGCCAAGCTGCAAGCATTGGTCATGACCGATGCCCTGACGGGTGTTTCCAATCGCCGCTATTTTGACTATTTGTTGACCCGCGAATGGCAATTGGGCATCAGAGAAGGGCGTTCGCTGGGCTTGATCGTCTGTGATATCGACCATTTTAAACAGTTCAACGACCAATTTGGGCATCTCGCTGGCGATGATTGTCTGGCCGCTGTGGCCCAAACCCTCAAAAACACTCTGGCTGAGCAAAACTATGAGGTGGCACGCTATGGCGGAGAAGAATTTGTCGTGCTTTTGCCGGGTGCCAATCTGGCTGAGACCCAAAAAGTTGCAGAGCAACTTAAACAGGCGGTGCACGCTCTCTCGCTCCTGCCTGAGTCCCACACCACCGCTGTCCATGTGAGCCTGAGTCTGGGTGTGAGCTGTTTGATGCCCCAGCAAAACCGCAAACCCCAAGACTTGCTCAGCAGTGCCGACCAAGCGCTTTACCGTGCCAAAGCCGCTGGTCGCAACCGGGTTTGCACTTCCGAATTGGTTTAAACATTTCCCCTTGCACCCGCATGTTTTCTAGCTTCCCGCTTGGGAGGCATTTTTTTTTCAAAAAAATTTTTATTTTTTTCACTCAATATTTTCGAAATATCGAGTTTATCAAAAACTCTGTTAGGCCAAATGTTAGAATAATTTATTTCAGCCAGATCGATAACGTGAGCAAATAACCGGAGAGATTCTATGAAAAAATTTACCTTGGCTGTGCTGGCTGGCTCTTGCTTGTTGAGCGCCTGTCTGACTTCTTCCCCAGCCCAGATCAGCTCTCAGTCTGCCCTCAAAGCTGATAGTTTGGTGGTGGCAGCTTTCCACACCATGGCCTGGGACGGCCAATATTTATGGCAATACATCAAAGAAGACAAACAAACCCGTCTCTTGGCGCTGGATTTGCGCAACCAAAAAGCCCGCAATCTGATTCTGTCTGAAAGCCCGATGCCCTTCCACAAAGGCGCTGCTTATGGCCGCAATCACCTCTGGTTTTTGGATGAACACAATACCCTTTTTCAGTTCAGCAAGGCCGGAGCTTTGGTCAAAACCCTCAAATTGAAGGACATGCCCGCCCTGGGGGGGGCTGAAGAAATCACCTGGTACCAAGATCCACGTGGGGATCAGCGCGAAGAGCAGCTTTGGGTCTTACACAAAACCTTTCTCGATGCCGAAGGCCAAACCCAGCCAGCCCGTTTTTATCAGATCGATCCCGAAACGGGCACGATTTTGAAAACGCTGGAGGTCAATGACCAGGGCTTTTACAGTTTTGCCCATCAAAACCTGACTGCTCACGATGGGGCTTTTTATGTGGCGCGCACACATATTTTCAGTGCCGCCAATAACCGCATCTACCGCGTGGATATGCAGAGTGGAGAAGTCAAAACCGCACCTTTGAACCGCATTCTCACGGGCATGCCCAGTGTTTTCTTTGACCAAGACCAGCTCTATGGGGTGGAGTTGGTCGATCTCACCAAAGACTGTAGCAGCGCCTGCAAGGGCTCTTTGCTCAATTTGCCCTTGCCTTAAAGTTTCATTTGCGTGAGAGATCGCCACCGGGGGCATTGGGCGGTGGCATGGGCTCCAATTGCACTCCGCCACTGCGTTTGCGTGGTTTGACACAGGCGGGTGGCGCAAATTCATCTTGCCATTGGTGTTTGGCAAAAATTTCGGGGTGGGATTGTTGGTAGCTCTGCAAAACAGCCATAAAATTGCTGCCTTTAAAACGGGCCGGGGGGTCCAGTTTGAGTTCTGCTGCCAGACGGGCTTTGAATTCGGGAATTTCTTCAATCACCCTGTTGAGGGTCTCACTCTGGTAACCTGCAGGAATGGCTGAGCGATCGGGGCCATATTGGGGAAAGAGTTTGCCACTGTCGGGCACGGAATAACCACAATCGGCTTGCCAGCGCTGACCCACTCGGTTGACGGCATCTTGCCAGGCGTCGGCCAGCAGGCCTTTGGGCAAGCCACGTATGATGCGCAATTCCAGGTCCATTTCATCGCGGTAGGCCCGCATCAAACGGGCATAGGTTTCGGTCCAGGCCTGTGGAATCAGGCGATCCACAATAAATTTGAGGGTTTGTACCTTTTGGGTATAGGCCTCGTTTTTGGCTTGATACAGCTCCAGGGTTTTTTGGTAAGTCAGTTGATTCTCGTGCAAAAGGCTTTGGTTCAGCTCTTGTTTTAAAAGGGCGCTGCCTTCTGAACCCGCTGAGAGGGCACTGCCTTCGGAACCGGCTGAGAGACCCGCTGAGAGCTGCCCTTTGAAGACCTGGGTTTCGAGATTTTGATTGAGGGCAATCAAATAGGTTGTATTGCTGGGGGAAATTTCCTGGTTGGCGTTGCGATTAAAGAAAAAGCGGCCGCTGGAGAATTGGCCTTTGTAAACGCTGCCACGGGTGTCTCCCAGATTAAACACCACAGCTTGGGCAAAAACCGCTCCATTTTTGCTGATCTGCTCAATCCCCTCTTTGCTGTTAAAGGCGCTGCCTTCAGAGCCTGCGGCCAATAAAATGCTGAAAGAGGGGTTATTATAATAGGTATCGATGCTGCCACTTTGGAGATCTTGCTTGAAAGTGGCCACACTGCTGTCAACGGTGTTTTTGTGCTCGGGATTGACCGCTTTGATTTGAAAGCGTTCTTCGGCTTTGAGAATATAGCTGCTGACAAAACTTTCTGCCAGAGATTTGAGCTCAAAATCCCCCTCGTTTTGCAGGGGCCCCGCTGCCGGAACGCAGGCCCCCAGACCCTGTAGGCAGAGCAGTAAAAACAGCAGGTAACTCAAAAATCGGGGTTTCAAGCGAATAAACATAGACTCTCTCTTGTCTGCGGACGTTGTTGAACTCTAACGCGTTGGCTTCTAACGTTATCATTGAAATATAACTCCAATGATAACATTCACAGCTGTGCATTTAAAGGCCCTTCAGAGTTATCTGCTGCTATACTGGGCTCAGAACCATCACAGGAGTTTATAAGTAATGAAAAGTACCCTTTTACCCCTTTTGATCAGCCTTTTGGCCCTGGCCGCTGCCTGCAGTCCCGCTGAGAACAAATCCGAGAATACAGGTGATCTTAAAACCCAATCCCAGAATGGCAATAGCAATGATCACGGTGGCGAGCACACGGCCAGTACCGAACCCAAAACAACTGAAGAAAAGCCCAAAGGCAAAATTATGTTTATTGCTCCCCAGGCGGGGGCCAAAGTCAAATCCCCCGTCAAAGTGGAGATGGGCTTGGAAGGCATGACAGTTGTGCCCGCCGGTGAGCTGAAAGAAAACAGTGGCCACCACCATTTGATCATTGACGGCCAACCCATTCCCACAGGTGATGTCGTGCCCAAAGACGATACCCACATTCACTTTGGCAAAGGCCAAACCAGCACCGAAGTCCCGCTCAAACCCGGAAAACATACCTTAACACTGCAATTTGCCGATGGGGTGCACAAATCGTATGGCCCGGATTTAAGCTCCACGATTGAAATCACGGTGGAATAAGATTTTTTTCCACCCAGTTTTTTTTAAAATTGGGTGGGTTATCGAGTTTTTTCTCAGAACCTCAAATTGGGCCGTTTATTGTAATTGAAAAGCCAGCTCAAAGAGGTTCTTTCAATGCAAAATTCTGTTTTCAATTCTCTTTTAAAAGCCCTTAAACCGGCTTTTTCTGCCCTGTCTTTGGCTCTGGTGGCCTGCCAGGCACCTGCGAACTTACCCCAAATATCTGCAAAGGCCGATGCCCCGCTCAGTATCTCTGTGCAGACAACAGCCCCGTCTTCAGCTCATCCTTCTGCCCAGGCCTCTCCAAAGCAGAGCGAAGCTGCTGGGCCCCAAAGTGCATCAAAAACCAATCTATTACCTGCAGCTTTGCTCAAACAGCTACCAACCCAGGTGGCCAGCATCAAACTGCAGAGTGATCGCAGCAGTTTTACAGCCGTGGGTCAGCAGGCCAAACTCAGTCTGAGTCTGCTCGATGCCGAGGGCAAAGAAGTGCCCTCCACAGCTGCTCTGCGCTGGTCGAGCAGCCACCCCGAGCGCATTGCCGTGGCCAGCACTGGCGCGTTATCTGCGACGCTGAGCGCCTTGAGTGCCGCGGGCCCGGCTGAGATCTCTGTGCAATTGGAAGGCACAGAACTCAAAACCAGCATTAATATTGCTGTGGTGGCCCCCGTTGTGGAAAGCAGCTCTTCTGGTGGTGGTGGCGGTGGTGGCGGTGGTGGTGGAAGTGCCGCTGCTGCAGATCCTGGTACGCCTGCTGCAGTTGCTCCCACCACAGAGAGCCTGAATGCCAGCGTGAGCTTTGAAAATTTGGGGCGGGGGGAGTTTAATATCAACACCTTTACCACGGCCAGCCAGGTTGCTCCTGAAGTGGCTATGCAGAGCAATGGCAATTTTGTTGTGGTTTGGGAAAGTCATATTCAAGATGGCGCGATCCGTGGGGTTTATGCCCAACGTTTTGACCCTCAAGGCCTGCCTTTGGGCAGTGAGTTTCGGGTGAATACCACGACGGCCAATGATCAGTATGAGCCTGCTGTGGCCATGGACAGCGCTGGCAATTTTGTTGTGGCTTGGACCAGCACGAATCAAGATGGTTCGGGTGCTGGGATTTATGCCCAGCGTTATAACGCTGCGGGTGTGGCGCAAGGCAGCGAGTTTCGCGTCAATGTCACCACTGCTGGGGGGCAATACAACCCGGCGATTGGCCTGGATGGCACAGGTAATTTTGTGATTGCATATACCTGTGATGGACTCGATGGCGGTGGAAATGGCGTTGAGGCTGTTCGTTTCGATGCATCAGGGCAGGTTTTGGGCAGCTTTCAGGCCAATACCACAGCAACAGGGGATCAATCCCGACCCTCTATCGGCATGAACAGCAGTGGGCAATTTGTGATCAGCTGGGACAGCAACGGCCAGGATGGCGATGGGTCCGGAATCTATGCTCAGCGCTATAGCGCAGATGGCTCTGCCCAAGGCTCGGAATTTCGGGTCAATACCCAGATAACAGGGGCTCAAAGCCGTTCAAGTTTAGATTTAAGCGCTGATGGGCGTTTTGTTGTGAGCTGGGAGAGCAGCGGCCAGGATGGTTCTGATACGGGGGTCTATGCTCAGCGCTATGCCGCAGATGGCTCTGCCCAAGGTTTGGAATTTCGGGTCAATACCACCTCAGCCAACTCACAATCCGACCCCAGTATCGCCATGGATAGCCAGGGCAATTTTGTGGTGACCTGGATCAGCGATGGGCAAGATGGCTCGGGTGCTGGGATTTATGCCCAGCGTTATAACGCTTCAGGGGTGGCCCAAGGCGCTGAATTCCAAGTCAATACCAAAACCAGCAGTGCTCAGCTTTATCCAAAGATTGACATGCTGGCCAATGGTGCGTTTACCATCGTTTGGCAAAGCCAAGGCAGTGATGGCAATAACAATGGAATTGTGGGCAAACGTTTCAGTGCCCAAGGCCATGCCCTTTAACCAAAATAAGCAATACCAAAAAGGACATTTAAATTATGAAAAGAGTTATCTATTTACTCCCGGCCCTTTGCCTCAGCTTCTGCCTGAGCGCTTGCAGCCCAAATACACCAGGCGCTTTGCAGCAAGCGGCCAATCTTCCCACAAGCACTTTGGTGGCCGACAGTGCCACTGCGGGCCCCCGTGAGCGGATCACCGTTCGCTTTGTGTTTCCCAGCGGCTTTCGCACCCAGTTGGCGCGATTTGAGCAGATCGCCTTTTTGCGCCTGACCGTCAAAGGGGAGGGCATCAGCACCCCGATCAGTTCTGAGCAGGTGGCAGTGACCAGCAACAGCCTGAGCCTGACTTTGGGGAATATTCCCCTCGAAGCGGGCAAATTGCGGGTGGTCACAGCCCAGGCCTTCGATGCGGATAAAAATGCCTTGCCCGCCTTTGAATCCAAGGCGATATATACCTCCACAGCCAATGTCAGCTCGCTGGATGTCAATGTAACCCGGCGGCACTGGCTTTTGGGCAGCATCGTGGAAAACCTGCTCAGCAACGATACGGCCCGTTTGGCCCTCGTGGACCGCACTGCTTTGCAAAGCAAATTGGAGAGCATGATTGGCTATACGGCTGCCAGCCAGACCTTTGGCACGGATCCGAGCCGTTTTGGGGTGCAGGCCTTGGTGGACCAAATCGCAGCCGATGGGAGTGTGCCAGATGCCACGGCGCTTTCAAATGCCGCCTTGCGCCAGACCAGCAGTGCCAGCATTGCTGTGAATACCGCCAATAAAAAGCCCTTGGCAGAGGCTGTGCGCCTTTTGGTGAGTGATCCCAGCTCTCAATGGGTCGATGCACCCAGTTTGACGGCCAGTGGCGTCAATTATGCTCTGGTCGGGGTGGCGCCAGGAACTTGGCAGATCGAAGCCCAAAATATGTCAGGCACCCGCGTGGGCAGTGGTGCCGTCACTGTCGATGGAGCAGGAACCGCTGCCAATGTCAGTCTGGATCTGAGCAATGTCAGCCTGGGCAAAGGCGAATTTCAGGTCAATACCAGCACCGCAAATGCACAAGAACAGTCTGCCGTGGCCCATGATGCTGCAGGCAATTTTACAGTGGTCTGGAAAAATGTGATATCAGCGGGAGCCCAAACCCCCATTTACGCCCAGCGTTACAATGCCTTGGGCCAGCCCCTGGGCAATGAATTTTCGGTGACGTCGCTCTTTTCACAAAACCCGGCTGTAGCTGCCAATGGCCAGATTTGGGTGGCCTGGTCTTCTTTCTTTTTCCCAGGAAATCGGGTCTATTTTCAGCGCTATAATGCTGCTGGCGAGGCTCAGGGAACAGCTGTTCGCACCAGTTCTTGGACCAACCATGAAGATTATCCTTCCGTTGCCTCGGACAGCAATGGCAATGCGGTTGTGACTTGGGTCAGCAGTGGAAACCAGGATGGTTCGGGGCTGTCGATCTATGCCCGGCGTTACAATGCCGCTGGAGAGGCACAGGGCAATGCCTTTCTGGTCAATACCTACACCACAGGTGATCAGGATCGGCCCGCCGTAGCTATGGACAGTAGTGGCAATTTTGTGATTGCCTGGAGCAGCAATGGCCAAGATGGTGGCGGCAAAGGTATCTATGCCCAGCGCTATAATGCAGCCGGGGTGGCCCAAGGGGCCGAATTTTTGGTTAATTCCACCACCACAGGCGATCAGGACTTGCCCGCTGTGGGTATGAACAGCAGTGGCAATTTTGTGATTGGCTGGAGCAGCAATGGCCAGGATGGCAATGGCAAAGGAATCTATGCTCAGCGCTATAATGCTACGGGGGTGGCCCAAAGCAGTGAATTTCAGGTCAATACCTATACAACAGGGGACCAAGACAGTGCCACCCTCTCTTTGGATAATACAGGCAATTTTGTGATTGGCTGGAGCAGCAATGGCCAAGACGGCAGCCAAAATGGAATTTATGCCCAACGCTACACTGCCGCAGGGGTGGCTCAAGGCAGTGAATTCCAGGTCAATGCCACCACGGCGGATCAGCAAAGCAATCCGGCCATCAGTCTCGACAGCAGTGGCAATTTTGTGGCGGTCTGGGATGGAGCCGGTGCCCAAGATGGCTCTGGTTCTGGGGTCTTTTCCCAGCTGTTTAATGCCACCGGTGGCTTTCTCTAGCCTCTCAGCAGATTCAACAGGCGCGGCCCCCAGAGCAGGATGCCAATCAGCACCGCAAAGAGGGCCGCGACCAGCACCGCTCCGGCGGCCACATCTTTGGCTATTTTGACCTGGGGATGAATTTCTGGGGCGAGATGGTCGAGGGTGGCTTCCAGGGCGGTATTGACCATCTCCGCCATCCAGACCAAGGCGAAGGTCAGCAGCAGCAAGATCCATTCCAGGCGGCTCAAACCCAGCCAAAAACTCAGGCCAGAGGCCAAGAGCGTGGCCGCCAAATGCACCTGCAGATTGCGCTGGGTTTGAATGGCGTAAAAGAGGCCTGAAAAGGCCCATTTAAAGCCTTTGAAAAAGGCCAATAGCCAAGCTTTCATGTCCAAAAAAGGGATTTCACGGTGCTAAAAACTGAATCCGAGGCTCACCATGCCGCCGACATTGGGTTTGCGCTGGCTGAGATCCACGGTACTGGTGACCCCCAATTGCCAGCTGCCCTCGCGATAATTAAAACCGGCATAAGCGCCGTATTTGTTCGGTTCTGAAAGCGGCACATTGGCGGGAGCCAGCCCGGCGGGGTTGACATAGCCGCCGGCCATTACATCCAGGCGGGAATTGTCACCGTGGCGGCGGTAGGTCACACCGGCAATCGCGGTGGTGGGCAATGAGAAGTTCTTGGGCAGGGGCACACCTGCCAGGGTGGTTTGGCCTTGGGTTTGGTCAATGCTTAAATAGGAGCCGGGCACCAGCCCTGCATGCACACCATAGGTACTCTGGGTGCCCGCGCCATTGGTGTGTTTCCAGCCCAATTCGGTGACAATGCCGGTGGCGCCGTCGTTCAGGCCCTTGCCTGCCTGGCTGGCTGCAAAGGGATTGGGATCAAAGGGCTGTTGGGTCATGGCCATCGGGCGCGGGAAGAGCAAGGTCAGCCCTGCGTGGGGGCCATTTTTAAACGGGGTTTGCAAACGCACGACCCCATCAAGTTCGACCTGCACGCCTTTGACAATTTCAAAGCCATCGGAAGACAGGGCGCGGCTCAAGGTGCTCATCATGCGCTGGGGATCATATTGCTGGTAGCGGGCCACAAATTCAATTGCGTTGCCTTTCATTTCGAGCGGGCCAGCAGAAATGCTGACTTTGCCCCGACCGCTGGGATCGCCAAAATAGACGTGGGCGCGGTTGGTCTCGATTGTGGCCAAGGCTTTGAGTTCGTGGACATTGTCGAGTTTGACTGCAATCGGAATGCCGTTGTAGGTGGTGTGAATCTCTGCGGTCATGCGCGAGCTGTCGGAAGTCGGCACGAGGTGAATGGCGGCACCCTGGGCCAGCCCGGAAATACCCGTGGCCCGCACCAAGAAACCTTCCATCTCTTTGATATTCACATCAATTTTCTGGCCTCCGACTTCGGCGTGGACGTTCACGCCTTTGATCTCATCGATGATCAAATTGCCATTTTTGGAGTCCAAACTGACCTGGGCTGTGCCGCCCTGGACCTGAATCTTGGCATCTTTGGTGACGGCGTTGACGTTCAGGCCCTCACCCCGAAAGGTGTAAAGCCCTTTTCCGTCTTGGCTGAAGCTGAGTTTTTGGCCGCCGCCGAGGCTGACATTGAGATCGTCTTTGCTGAGTTTGATCTCGCCGCCCTGGGGAATCTGCAAAAAGGCCTCGCGCAGGAAGGTGCCATCGTCGGACATTTGCATATTTAAACGCACGCGGTCGCCATTTTGGGTGCGCACCATCAGGTTCATGCCTGAGACCAAGGCGTCGGCCTGGCCAATTTGCAGATCAGCCGAAGCCAGTGAGCCTGTGGGTGTTTTGTTGATCAGCAGATCGACATTTTCAACTTTGACATTGAGTTCTTGTTCGAGATTTTTGACCACGGTGGCTGAGTCCAAATGCAGACTGGTCAAGCGGTCATTGTCGACGAGTTTGCCACCGATCACTTCTGCTGTTAGCCCCTCTTTGGGCACCGCCAGGTTGAGCTTGTCGAAAGAGGCTTTGAGTTCGTTGCCCTCTTGGGTATAGCTTGCCTGCAAATTGTCGAGGGCCGCGTTGAGATCGGGATTGCTGTAGGTATTGTGACCTGGCAGGTGCAAATTCATGGCCGAGATGCTGCCATCGGCGCCGGTTTCGAGATTGAGGGTGCGCACCTCGGGCAAGTTTAAATTGTGGCCCTGGGTATCCAGTTTGATCTGGTTGCCGTTGAAATTAAACGCTTGGCCGCCATCGGCCTTTTGGGTCAGGTCAGCGGCAAAATTGCCCATCGAAAAATTCAAGGGCTGGTTTTGGCCGGTGGTGCCTTTAAAGTCGACTGAATCGCCTGTAAAGCGGATATTTTCAAGCAGGCCATCGCTTCCATATTTGGCATTGAGCTGTGCGCCATTGAGATCGAGTTGGCCTTTGTCTCCGGCATATTGGAATTTTTCGACCCCGGCCTGAATCTGACTGAGTTGGCCATTTTCGCCGTATTGCAATTGCAAGTTCGCGCCTTTGGCCAGGTCGATTTTGCCAAAATCTCCGGCATAACTGCCCTGGGTGATCGACGCGCTGGCCTGGGAGAGCTGGCCATTGGCGCCATAAGCCAAATCGAGTTGGGCACCACTGAGGTCGAGGCGGGTATTGTTCTGGAGCAGGCTGAGTTGATCTGAGTGCGCGCTGACACCTGCCAATTGACCCGCATCGGTGTATTTGAGCCCCACCGAAGTTGTGCCAGTGGTATTCAGGGTGCCCCAATCGCCCTGCAGACGCAGATTGTCGGTTGAACCTGAAATCTGGCTGATCAGGCCATTTTCGTGGGTATCCAGTTTGATAGTGGTATTTTCAGCATGGGCCGTGATGCCCTGGGCGACGACGTCGATTTGCGCGCTCTGGGCCTGAAGTGAGGCCAATTCGCCGTTTTCGCGGTAGAGGGCATTCAGGCTGGTCTGCCCCTGGGTGTTGACTTGGCCCAAACTGCCTGTGTAGTTGATATTGCCGGCCTGGGCATTGGCGCTCTGCAGCAGGCCATTGGGACCATAATTGAGCTGGGCGCCCAAACCTTGGATGTCGAGTTTGTCGCCGTTTTCACCCTGCCATTTGAGCTGGCCGACACTGGCTCCGGCCTGTTGCAAGAGACCATTTTCGCCGTATTTGAGCTGAACCTGAGCCTGAGAGGCATCCAATTGCCCTTGGCCGGGAATCTGGCCTTTGAGGGTGTCAATTTTGCCTGTGACATTTTGCAATTGGCCATTGGGGCCATAATTGAGAGCTACCTTGCCGCCGGTCAGGTCAAACTGGCCTTGGCTGCCCTGGTAACTCAGGGCCTGGGTTTGGGCCGAGGCCATGAGCAATTGGCCATTGGGCCCGTAATTGAGGTTCAGGCTGCTCTGGCCCTGGGTTTGAATCAGGCCAGAAGCCCCCTGATAACTCAAATTGCCTGCACTCAGGTGGGCGTTTTGTAACAAACCATTTTCGCCATAATTCAGCTGGCCCTGCAATTGCTCGACTTTGAGTGAATCACTGCCCGACTGCCAATCGAGTTTCTCGGCCCTGCCCTGGATCTTTTGTAAAGAGCCGTCGGGGCGGTAGGTAATGCCCGCCTGGGCTTTGTCGAGCTGCAGGGTCTGACCGGCTTGTTGCAAGAAAACCTGACCGCTGCTGGCATTGACGCTGCCCAATTGACCATTGGGGTGATACTGAGCCTTGAGTTGGGTGTCTGTGGCTTTGAGTAGTTCGCCATTGGCCCCTTGCCACTCCAGTTGACCGGCCTGGGCAGCCACGCTGCTGAGCTGGCCGTTTTCGCCCCAGAGGGCCTGCACTTGGGTTTGGCTGGCCGTCAGACTTTGGCCTTGGCCCTGGTAGTTTAAGCTCTCGATTTTGCCGTTTAACGCCTGTAATTGTCCGTTGGGGCCGTAGTTCATATTCAGACCAACGCCGCTGGCGTCGAGCCCCTGCTGGGGGTCTTGCCAGTGCAAATGCCCGACCTGGGCTCCGACTTGGCTGAGACTGCCATCGGGATTGTATTTGACGGTCAATTGCCCATCGGTTAATTGGCCGAGTTGGTTGCCATTGGCGTAATTCACGTTTTGCGATTGGGCCGAAAATTCGCGGATGCGCCCTTCTGCATCGCGTTCCATTTTGAGGGTGCTCAGGCCCTGGGTGCTAACCGACTGACTGCCCTGTTGCCAAGACGCATTTTCAGCAGCGAGGATCACGCCTGAGCTGCCATCGGCACGGTTGATCAGGTCAAAAGAACCCTGGGCGGCTTGAATTGTGCTGTCGCCACTTTGGACGGCCACGTTTTCACCTGCAAAGCGCAAAAGCCCTGCGCCGGTGTTTTCGTTATTGCTCATCTGAAAGCCCATGCGATCGGCGGTGATCAGGGTTTGACCATTGTTAAACTTCAGGTTTTCGCCGCCCCCGCGAAAGTCTTCGATGCCGTCTTTTTCACTCTGCCAGAGCCCGATATTCTGCCCTGAGAGGGTATTGTCTCCCTGTTGGTAGAGCAGGCGATCGGTGGCCAATTGAAAGGCCTCGGGGGTTTGGATCATACGCGCATTTTCGAGTTGGATCTGGCCCGAGTCGTTGTTGACAGTGACCTGTTGGGCCTGAATCAAGCTGCTGCGTTCATTGCGGTTGATCTGGGCTGTGATATTTTGCAGCAGGGTTTGCTGGCCGGGTTCGTTTACGGCCAAAGAGGCCATTTGCAAACGGTCGAGACCGTTGCCCAATTGAATCGAGGCCTGGTTGGCTGCCACCTGGGTGCTCCCTGTTTGCATATAAAAGCCAGGGGCTTGAATGTTGTAAGCACCTGTGCGGCGGTCTTGACTCAGACGCGAACCGGCGGGCAAGACAAACGAATCTCCGCCTTTGTTATAGACCAACGGGACAGGCATGGTCACCGGGAACCACAGGGGGGGGAGTTTGCTCTGTACCCCACTCATGCCCCGGCTGTAGAGATCGACCACATTCGACAACCCCCCACCGATATTCGGAGGTCCGGCCTGAACGCCTTGAAAGGCCAGATCCACCAATTGGGTGATCGGTTGGGGCAGGCTGATCTGTTGTCCCTGTTTGGCGATTTCGGTCAATTGCTTTGCGGCCGCTTGCATTTGGGTATTGAGCTGGCCTGCGGCCTGAGATGAGCCTTTTTGCAGGCTCTCACTCAATTGTTGGGTCACATCTTGAATTTGGGCGGCAGAGGTGGCGTCCAGACTGCTGGCAGAACGATTGAGATCCGACAAGGTCTTTTGCAGGCCAGGTAAATCCAGTTTGTCTTGGCTCGCCAGGTCTTTGAGTTGCTGGCCCAAATCGCTGATCTCGGTAGCTGAGGTCTGCTCCCGCAGTTTGCGCACATTCTCAGCGATCTGACCGGGATCGGCTTTGGAAATGGCATCAGTCAAACGCGAGAGGTCGTTTAACATATCCGGGGGCAGATCGCGGGTCGAGGCCAATAGGCTGTCCACTGTCTCTACCGCCCCTTTGATCAATCCCAGATCTTCTTCAGGGTGATTGACAAAGAGCGGCGTCTCAGGGCCTTTGGGGGCCAAAATCTCCAAATTGCGCCGCAGCAGTTCATCACGCAAACTAAACAGGAGTAAGGTTTGGGCATCCAATTTTTTCGGGCTGTATTTGGCTCTTTCGAGATCTCTGAGCAATTCCTGCGATTCTGTTAAAAGGGTTTCCTGGCCAGGTTGAGCTGTCTGAGCCAATTTGAGTCCAGGCAAATTGCCTCGGCGTTCGACCTGCAAGCCCAAACTGGCCCCGGACTCAGCAATCACACTTGCACTGAGTTGATCGAGACCCGCTTTGATCGGGGGCTCCATCAAATTGGCCATGCTGAGCTGTTGGGCCAATTGTTTGAGCAGGCCGTGCACTTCTTGACGCACAGTGGGTTGGCTTAAGTCGTAAAAGGCCAATTTTTGTTTGAGCTGATCGAGACTTTGCTGTAATTGCTGTCTGAGCGGGGCAGGCAGGGTATTGCCTTTGAGGGAAAGTCGTTGGCCAATCATGGTCTCAAGGACTTTGACAGACTGGGCAGAAGGCGCTTTGGCGGGGGGATCAAAGAGGCCAAGTTGGGCAGTGGCTGAACCCGTGAGAACGGGGGCCATTAAAGGCCCTGTTGCTGATGCACTGAGCGCTGTGGGCGCGCTATCAGGGGCAGAAAGGGGGGCCGTGGGAGAGGCACTGATCTGGAGCGGCGCAGTTTGGCCATTTTGCCGCAGCTGGTTGGCAGCCCGGGTGATCAGGCCGGGGGTGGGCAGCGGCAATGGGTCTCGGCGCAATTGGGTCATGGTTAAAAGCTCACTTGCAGACAAAATTTGACTTATCTCATTATAGCCGCTTGGGGGGCAAGAATTGCCTGGAATTTTGGTGCTTAGAACTTTTGGCTGAGCTCTTTACGCTTTTTACGGGCTGAAAAAGGGGAAAGAGGGTGTTGACCCCTTGCTACCAAACGATTATGCTTATACATAATTTCTGTTAATTTCAATTAGAAAGCGTTTTTAATGAGTCAGGTCAAAGCTGCTTCTCATCCCTCTCTATTGGCGCCCACTCAGGCCATTCCCTCGCCTCTTACTGTCAAAGATTCTGCCAAACAGATCGACGCGAAACTTGCCCCCCCTGTAGATTCACAGGCAACACCCCCAAGCGAAGATCAGACTTCGCTTCCCGCCAACGGTCAGGCTGCAGCCTCTCTGTCGTTTCTGTCTGAAGAAACTGGGGAGATTGTGCTTGAAAAAACCGAAGTGACCCTGGCGCAAGAAACGGCCAAACGGGGAGCCAGCAAAGGGGTGAATTTGGCCAATCAAGCCCTCTTGGGGTCTTCTTCGCGGCTGGGGCAAGCTGCGGCAGTGCGGGCCTCGCGGGCTTTGAGTGCCTCGGTGCCGATTGCAGGAGCCACGATTTCAGCGCTGAGTGCCAAAGACGATTTTAAACGGGCCCAGTCTGAAGACAAATCTGGGCATGAATTGGCCGCGCTGGCATTTGGGGCTTCCAGTGCCTTAAACGGTTTTGACGCCAGCCTTGGGGTTTTGTCGGCGGGAACGGCCCTGACTGGCGTGGGACTGCCCGTTGCTGCCGTGCTCGAAGTGGTCGGCTGGGCGAGCATGGGAGCTGGGCTGGTCTTGGGTATCGGTGGCGAATACCTCAGCCAAAAAGCGCTTTAGCCTCAGATTGCCCATTGTGCTGATCGCGCTCTATTGGCGAGCTCCCCAACAGAGCAGTGCTTCGATCACATAGTCCTGCTCTTCGTCACTCATTTCTGGAAAAATGGGCAAAGCCAAGGTGGTTTTGGCGGCCAATTCTGAAACGGGCAAATCCCCTTCGCTATAACCCAAATCCGCAAAACAGGCCTGCAAATGCAAAGGCACAGGATAATAAATGGCGTTGCCAATTTTTTGCTCGTTGAGGTATGCCATCAAACTGTCGCGTTGCTCGGCATTTTGCAGCCGCAAGATGTATTGGTTAAACACATGTTTGAAGTCCGCAGACACTGGAGCGGGCAGGGTTATTTGTTCTGGCCGTCCCGCTTCGTTTAAGAGCTGGGTATACCTCGCCGCTTTGGCTTGGCGCTTTTGAGCGTAGGTGTCTGTATGGGGCAATTTGACCTGTAAAAGCGCTGCTTGCAAGGCATCCAACCTGAAGTTGCCTCCGACATAGTGGTGGTAATACTTGGGTTTGGAGCCGTGGGTGCGTAAAATTCGGGCTTTTTCGGCCAAGGTGTCGTCTTGGCTGGTGAGTAAGCCACCATCGCCAAACCCGCCGAGATTCTTGGAGGGAAAAAACGAAAAACAGCCAAACTCTCCGACTGTGCCTGCCTTGTGGTCCTGCCAAGCTGCGCCAATGGCCTGGGCAGCGTCTTCAATCAGGGGGAGTTTGTGGCGCTGGGCCAATTCGCGCAAGGGCCCGAGGGGGGCTGTCTGGCCAAAGAGGTGAACGGGAATCAGGGCCTTGGTTTGGGGGGTTATTTTGGCCTCAACCTGGCTCAAATTCAAATTGTAGCTGAGCGGATCACAGTCCACAAAGACCGGTTTTGCTCCCAATCGCCAGATCGCCCCTGCTGTTGCAAAAAAGGTGTAACTGGGGCAAATGACCTCGTCGCCGGGGCCAATCTCCAACACCATCAGCGCCAGCAGCAAGGCATCTGAACCGGATGAGACACCCAGGGCATGTTTTACGCCGAGATATTCAGCACAGGCGCTTTCAAAGCGGGTCACCTCGGGCCCCATGATATAGCTATTGGCGTGTAAAACCCGCTCAAATGCGGCTTTGAGATCCGCTTCAAGTGGGGCGTGGGTGCGGGCCAGATCGATTAAAGGGACAGAGGTTATGTTCATGGGTTTTCCTTGGGATTTTCTTTGCTCTTGAAATAATCATAGCTGTATTGGCTCCGGGCCAAGTCTTCAGGCAGAGGGGCTGCTTCATCGAGGTCCAGACATGTGAGCTGGCCCTGTGCTGTTTCTTGGTAGCGGTAACCACTTTCGGGGCAGGTCATGATTCCGTTGTCATCAGCGGCAGGCAAACGCTGACCGTGGCGGCTCATCCAACCAGCTTGGCGGGCTGGTACACCCAACATCAGGGCATAATCTGGCACATTGCCAGTCACCACCGCGCCCGCCCCGACAAAGGCATAGCGGCCGATTTCAACCCCACAGACAATGGTGGCATTGGCGCCAATGCTGCAACCCCGTTTGAGCAGCGTGTTTTCGTAGAGCTGTTGGCGATTGACCTGGGAGCGGGGATTGGTGACGTTGGTCAGCACGCAGGAGGGCCCCAAAAAGACCTCATCTTCAATTGTGGTACCAGTGTAAACCGAGACATTGTTTTGAATTTTGACGCGTTTGCCCAGCACCACACCTGAGGCAATAAAGACGTTTTGGCCCAAATTGCAACCCTCGCCAAGCTGGGCCCCTGCAGAGATATGGCAAAAATGCCATATTTTCGTGCCTGCGCCAATTTCACAGGGTTCATCAATATAGGCAGATTCATGGGCAAAAAAGGAGCGTGTCATAGAGCTTAGCCTTCCATTGGCAATAAAATCGTCTGACCATGGGTAATCAGCGAGCGCTGAGCAGCTTGCAGCACTCTCAGTACCTGCAGGCCACTGCGGGCATCCGTCAGGGGGGGCTCACGGGTTTCAATCGCAGCGAGAAAGGCCTGGCACTCCAGGCGCAGAGGCTCGTCGCTGCTGTATTCAATTGCATGTCCCTCCCCTTTGATGGGCACGGGGCCCTCTTCGCGCAGGTCGACGCGTTGATCGTAAAGCATCAGGGTCTTGGCCACATCGTCAAAGACGGCCATGCGTTTGCTGCCGACCACCACCAGTTTTTGTTCTTTGAAGGGATTCAACCAGGAGATAAAAATATGGGCTGAAAGGCCATTGTCAAAGGCCAATTGGGTTACTGTCACATCGGCAATATTGCTTTGAATATAACTGCCACCCGTGGCGATCACCTGAAAGGGCAATTCTCCCACCAGGCGCAAAATGACGGCGATATCATGGGGGGCAAACGACCAGAGGATATTTTCCTCGCGGCGAACCTTGCCCAGATTGAGGCGATTGGAGTAGAGGTATTGAATTCTGCCCAATTGGCCTTCCGCTACCATTTCACGCAATTTGAGAATGGCCGGATGGTACTCCAAAATATGGCCCACCATCAGGATTTTGCCTTTTTCTTCTGCCAATTTAGCCGCTTTGCTGGCGTCTTCGTAGCGCAGGGCCAGCGGTTTTTCACAGAAGACGTCTTTGCCCGCTGCGAGGGCCTTGAGACAGAGTTCAAAATGGGTCACAGCCGGAGTTGCGATCACCACCGCACGGATCGTTGGATCTGCCAAAACGGTTTCAAATTCAGAATAAAGGGGGATTTCGGGAGCGATTTGGCGTGCGCTGGTCTGTCCGGCTTCGGTGGGGTCAACCACAGCAGCCAAAACCCCCAATTGGTGGAAATTGCGCACCAAATTTTTGCCCCAATAACCACAGCCCAGGACGGCGACGTTTTGCTCTGCCACAATGTACTCCTCGGAAATATACTACTTCATCTTAGCTTTTTTCCCAGTTAGCCCAAAGTACAAACGTGGCAAGATCAACCTGACTGATGCAGGTTATCTTGCCTTGGGAAGAGTGGGAGCAAGATCAATCTGACTGACGCAGGCTATCGCCTGGGAGAGAGAATGCCAGAATAATGCCCAGATACCCTGAGCAGGGCCAGCCACTCATTAGGATAATTTTGAAATCTTGAATCCCACTTTTGAGGGTTACAATCTTCTCTGCTATTATACGTGTAGATTTTCCCTGCATTCATTTTGGCACTGAGCCAAAAACCGTGAATCTGATTCAAGTGAGGATAAAACCTATGCGTACAGCTCCGATTTTAAAAACCTTAACCCTGGCAGCTTTGACGCTGACGGCTTTGTTGATGCCCGTTGAAGCCGCCAATCCCGGTGACGTCGTGGGCACCTGGATGACCGAGGGGGGCAAATCCAGGATTAAAATCAGCCAACAGGGCAATAGCCTGACTGGCAAAATGATCTGGCTCAAAGAACCCCTGCGAGATGGCAAACCCAAATTAGACAAAAACAATGAGTCTCCTGCCCTGCGCAACCGGGCCTTGATCGGTCTGACCCTGATCCAGGGCTTTGTTTTCAAAAACGGCCATTGGGAAGAGGGCAAAATCTACAATCCCGAAGACGGCAAAACCTATTCCTGTACCCTCAGCCTCAAAGATGCTTCGACCCTTGAGGTCCGTGGCTATGTCATGAACCCAATTCTTGGCAAAACCCAAATCTGGAAACGAACCAAATAGTGTTTAATTCCCCTTTTCAGGCTCTGGAATGGATGGTGCAGCAACGGCTTTTGCTTTTGATGCCGAACTTCCTCAGTGAAGATCAATGCCAGAGCCTGATTGGCCAAGCGATGCAATGCCCTGCCGGGGTGGCTCCAGTCGATGACTATGGCAGCACACCCAGTCCTGTGGCTTTGCGCAGGACCACCCTGCTGGAAACGCCCACAGCGATCAACCAGCAAATTATTCAGCCATTGGAACGGATTAAACCCCAATTGCAGAGGCATTTTGACTTGGTTTTAAATCGCCACGAAATGCCCCAGTTTTTACAGTACCAGCCCGGCGATTATTTTAAGCCTCACACCGACCTCTCCGATGCGCCGATCTACCGTGAACGCCGTTTGAGCCTGATCCTCTGCCTGAATGATCACCGCCAATACCAAGGCGGGCGCTTGGTTTTTTATCTCAGCAATCCCGATCAGCCAGGTCGCTTTTTGGGGGTGCCTGTGCCACCCCAGAGCGGTCTGCTCATTGCCTTTCGGCCTGAGCTTTTGCACGAGGTTGTGGCTGTGACAAATGGAGAGCGTTTTACGGTGGTCACTTGGTTGGCTGATTAGAGATTTAAACCGACAAGAGGAACATACCTATGTCATTCCGTTTTAAACCCCGATGGATTCCCTGCCTGATCGTAGCCACACCCCTGCTGGCAAGCCTATTAAACAGCTGTGGCCCAGCTCCCAACGCCAATAGCCATTCCAGCCAAAGTGCCCCCTCTCTGCCCATCATGGCTCCGCCATTGGCCTTGCTTCCTGCCCTGGATTTTGGCAGCAACTTCCAATTGGGTTTATTGGCGGGTGAGGGAGACTCGGATTTTGCTGAAGGGGCAAGCGACAAAGCCCGTTTTAGCTATCCCTGGGATGTGACACTCAAAGCCAATGGCGAGATTGTGGTTGTGGATCGCTTTAACCACCGGCTGCGCAAACTCACTCCATCAGGAGAGGTCAGTACCCTGGCGGGAGATCGCGCTCCGGGTCACAAAGACGGACTGGCCTTAAATTCCCAATTTGACAATCCGGTAGCTGTGGTGAGTGATCTCAAAGGACATCTCTATGTCGCTGACTCTGGCAACCACGTGATTCGCAAAGTCTCAGCCACAGGCGAAGTGAGCACTTTGGCGGGAACTCCCGGCAAAGCCGGTTTTAAAGATGGTCTTGCCCAAGCGGGACAATTTAGCAGTCCAAGTGGGCTGGCCTTGGATCTCCAGGGCAATCTGTATATCGCCGATAGCAACAATAACCGCATTCGCAAACTCAGTGCCGATGGCAAAACTCTCAGTACCATAGCCGGGTCTGCCCAACAGGGGTTTCAAGATGGGGGTGCTTTGGACTCCCGCTTTTTTTCGCCCCGCGATTTGGTCTTCAACGCCCAAGGCGAGTTGTATGTCAGCGATGGCTTTAACCACGCCATTCGCAAGCTCAGCGCCGATGGCAAAACCCTCACGACCGTTGTCGGCAATGGCGAACCCGGCAACCGCGAAGGCAAGGGCAGTGCCGCACGTTTGAGTGAACCTGTGGGTTTGGCCTTAAATGCCAGTGGCACCTTGTTTATCGCCGATTCGGGCAATAATCAAATCAAAACCCTCAGCCCAAATGGCGAGCTGAAGATCTTGGCGGGCAATGGCGAAGGCCGGTATAAAAATGGTCCGCTGCGGGAGGGCAGCTTGGCCTCGCCACGTGGACTCACACTTTATGCCGGTGGGTTGTACATCGCTGACACCCAAAATCACCGCCTGCGCAAATTGGGCAGCCCTTAGCGCAAAAAACTGTACCGATTCGGCCTTGCTTGCTTCAAGGAAAAGAAACCATTAGAATTGTTTTATCAAAGAGATCTCATCAATGCTTCCTCCCGCTCAATTTGTATTCATTTTTTGACAAGGAGTCTCATCTGTCATGTCTCAGGAAAATTCTCAGGTCAATTTGACCGCTTTGCAGCAGTTAAACAGTCTGTTGCAAGTCTCTGGCTACCGCTCCCTCTACGAAGGCCGCAGCACGGACATGCCGATCGAACAGATCTTTGTCGATTTGGCAGATGTGGAAGATGAAAGCAGTTCCTTGATTGCCCGTTTGCTCTGGCTTGAAGATTTGGAAGCGGCGCAAATGCAAGCTGCAGAGCGGGAAGCGGACCCCAGCCAATCTTATCACCTGGAAATCCTGGTGCGTTTGCCCTTTGAGGCCCCTGCCCATTTGCTGCCAGAATTGCAAAAATTGGCCCTCTGGCTCTCTGCTCCTCTGCCCCTGGGGGTCTATGGGGCCGACGAAGCCACAGGCATTTGGTTTCGCCACGTTTTGCTCTGTGAAGACCCTTATGAGCAAGAAACACTGATCATCAGCGCGCTTGAACTCGCTGCCGCCTTGCTGGAACAACAATCCCCCTATTTCAGCAAAGTTGCTGAAGGCCATTCGGCCCGAGAAGTCCTGGCTCAAATTGCCCAACATGCAGGAGGCCCCCATGTCTGATTTAGCCACTGAAAATACCCCCGTTTATCCCAGCTTAGAGGAATTTGGCAAGACCCTAAAAGAAATCGGTCTGCAGACCCTGTTTCAGGCGCATAACGAAGAGAGCCCCTCTCGCCTGCTGATTGGTTTGGGCCGGGACTACCGTCAACGGGATCTGATTCTCTCGGGGTTTGACCAAAAAGAACTGTATAAACGCAGCGACAGCGACCCAACCGACCCGGTCCCTTTTGTCTGGCTTTGGGCGGCAGACTGGGAACTCTCGGATGCTCAAACAGGTGAACTGACTGAGATTGTCTGTGTCTTAAATCGTCTCTTGCCTGCCGGACAATTTGTGATCAGCCCCGAAGGGCAATTTTTTTATCGCTACCATTGGCTGGTCAATCCAAGTGATTGGACGGTATTGCCGTTTGTCGAGTGGCTCGACATGAGTGCCTTCTTTTTGCAGCAGTTTTTAGAGTTGATTGAGAGTGTTGTCGAAGGACAGCTCACTGGAAAAGCCGCTCTAAGAGAACTTGAAACCAAATTGGGTGCGGCTTTGCATGAAGCTTGAGGCCTTGCTGGAGGCCCGTAAACAGGCCAATGCAACCTCACAAGCGCGCAACAGTGCCCGTTATGAACAGGCCCTGCAAGAGGGGATGCAGGCCCTGGCCAATTACCAAGCTTCACATTTTCGCCTGCGCGCTGAACTGAGAAAGGCCTGCGAATTATTGACCGAGGCCATGGGCGCGGATCGCAGCAAACCAGAGCCTTATGTCGGTTTGGGCTATGTCTTTATTTTGCTTGATGACAGCCAAACAGCTGCCCGTTTGTTGACCGACGCATTGCGTAAAGATCCTGAAAATGCCGATGCCAAAATGTTTTTGGAATATTTACAGGTTAAAAATCAGCGCAAAGCGAAAAAAGTCGCGGCACCCCTCACACCCAAGCCCTCAGCAAAGAAGCCCGTCGAAGACGAAGAGGTCGATCTGGATTTACTCTACGATCGCACTGAGGCCCGTTTGATCACCCAATTACAGCTCATTTCTCAGGCCGCCCAACCCCAGGTGAGTGTGGACAAAGAAACAGGTTTGGCTTTTAGAAAAAGGCTGAGAGAATTTCAGGCTTTTCTCACTGAGATCCGTGAAGACATTGCCCTGATTGATACAGAAATTCAGACCGACGAATTGCAACAGCAGCTCAAACCAATGGAAACCATGTTGAAACGCTATATTCAGGTGGATGAATTTTCGCAAGCATTGCGCGAATTGCGCCTGCGCATCCGAACCGAGACTGCTGAAGTCGCGGCTTTATTCAAGCAACTGAATCAATTTGGCCCCGCAGAATTGGATCAATTGACTGAAAAATACCTCGATAGCTGTGATGCCGTTGCGGATCAAATGGATGATCTTGAAAGCCGAGGCTGTCCGATTGAATTGCTCGATAGTGATTACAAAACTTGGGTCGCTATCCTGGAAAATCTCCAGGACAATGTTGATGAAATAAACAGATAATCAGGAGAATCCCCATGCAGAGTATCACCCCACGTTCGTCTATTTCAATCCAACCGCTTCCCCAGCAACAGACACAAGTTCAATCCACCACCCAGACCCCCACCACTACCACCACCACTCCTACGACCCCCACCACACCCACCACAACATCTACGACGCCCACCACACCCACCAACACTGCGCCCAAATCGGGCAAAGAATTGATTCAAGATTTTGATGCCCGCATGCAAACCCACGGGGCCGATTTGGTGGATATCGGAACAGATGTCAGCACCTGGGACAAATTTAAAGAGTCTTCTTTTGGCAAAGGCCTGCAATTTCTGATGGGCCGGGGCACCACTGCCGAAGGGGTGCAGGGGGGCGTGGGTACAACCACCACCGCAGGGGATTTGCTCGGCAGCGAAAACGTCAGCGGCAGCCTGGATACCTCCGGCAAAGCCATGGGGGGCATCGCCGGTTCCCTGGGGGTGATCAACAGTGGAATTGACATCTATGACAGCGTCAAAGGCCTGGTCTCAGACGGCAATCTTGTCAAAGCCAAAGCACTGGCTGCTCAAGCAGAAGCAAAAATGGCAGAAGCCAATGCCAAAATGAGTCAAACACCGCCCGATACAGTTGCGTCTGATCTTTTGCGCAAAGAAGCAGAGGCGCTGTTTAAAGACAGCATGAGTACCCGCCAATTGGGTAAAAAAGAGCGCACCGAAAACCAAGCCAATTTGGCCAAATCGGTCTTGAGCATGGGCAGCAATATCAACAGCTTGGTCAATCTGGGCGCCGATGTGGGCGGCAAAGAAATCCTCAAGGCCAGCACCTCTGTGGCCAGTGGCGTCTTTTCGGTTGTAACAGGCACAATTGAGTTGGGGGCCGCCAGTTGGGATATTATGAAATCCTGTGAGCGCAAGGCACGGGCCGAAGCCATTCTCAACCCCACCCGCGAGAATATGGACAAAGCGGCAGCGGTGATGGAAACCCGGGCCGACAAATTGGAAGCCAAAGCGGCCAAAATTGCCGCCGGCAGCTTTTTTTCCAAAGCCAATCCCAGCAAAGCCGCAGAGCTGCTGAAACAGGCTGCGGCACTCAAGTTAGAGGCCACCAAACTCAAAGGCATGAGCCCTGATGAGGCCAAGCTCACGAGCGAATCCGTCAAAAATGTGGCCACCAAAATGGCCAAAGGTCAGAGCATTGGCCTCAAAATCTTTGCAGCGGTCAAAGCCTGTCTCTCCATTGCTGCAGGGATCAGCCTGATCGTCTTGGCCGCGTCCAACCCTGTTGGCTGGGTGCTCGGCGGCATCGCAGCGGCAGCGGCAATTGGCGTGGGCGTTTATAAAATCGCCAAACATTTCCAGAACAAAAGTGAAGTCAAAGCCATGGGCGAGCAACTGGCCAAAGTTGAGAAAAAACTCATGGAGCCGAATCTGAGTGATACTGCCAAAACCGAATTAAATGCTCTCAAAAAAGACATTACCCAAGCCCTCAGCCAGCGCTCGCCCAAATTTGCCGCTCTGGAACTGCTCTCGACCCTCAAAGATGGCTCAGACACAGAAAAAGCCGAAGCCAAACGCTTTGTGCAACAGGCCCTCAAAATGGATCCCGAGCGCCTGCTCAGTAGCAATGTTGATGTTGCAAGTACCTTGATCATGAAAAAAATGGGGGTGGGTTAGCTCTTTAAATTTGCCTTGGCGGGTTGTGTTTGGCTGCCAAGATAAATCGCAGCCAGGGTCAACAAAGCCCCTGCAATTTCGCGCAGGCTAATCGGTCTATGAAAAAACAAGACATCCCAGACCAGGGCCAGGGCTGGTTGCAAGAGCAATAAGAGCCCACCCTGGGAAATGGGCACACGGGGCAGCCCTTTGCTGATCAAGACCCAGGCCAGGCCTTGCACCAATACCCCGTAGGCGATCAACAGTCCCCAGTGCAGGGGATCAACGACCTGCAAGCTGACCTGTTCAAAGAACGAGACCGTCAGCAGCAGGCACAAGGATCCCAAGGTGGCCCAAAACATCACAGGTGAATAGGCGCTGCCCTGGATCGGAGGCCGGGCCTTTTCGGCCTCTCTCAAGACCAGCAAATATGCGGCATAACTCAGGGCTGCCAGGGTTCCCAGCCCTACGCCCAATTGGGCCTGGGCATTGTTACTCAAGGCTGGGCCGACCACCAGAAACAGCCCCAGCACGGCAGCGGGTATCGCCACCCAAAGTCGGGGGCTGGGCTTTTCACGCAGAATCAACAGGCCAAAAAGGGTCACAAAAAAGACCTGGCAATTGGCCAGAAGTGTTGCCAATCCAGGGCCGATCAAAATGATTGCACGGTGCCAAAAGATCACATCCAGGGCAAAGAATCCCCCTGCGGCCAAAGACAAAAGCCCCGAGCGGGAATGCCATTGAACCCGCTGGCGCAGGGCCAGACTCCAAAGAAACAAAACTCCCAACCCAAAGGCCATGCGGTAGAACCCAATCACGGTTGGGGGCAGCGAGAGCAGTCTGACAAAGACAGGAGCGAAGCTGATAATCAGCGCTCCCAATAAGACCAATGGCATTTTAGTGGTGGGGTCTTATTTTGACTTTTTCACAGGCGTGTAAGACCGCTGCTTCGACTTCGACCCGGCGGGCAGCTTTGGCCTCGGGGGTGATATACAGATCGCGGTGAATCGAAACCGAATACTGAGGAGGCAGATAATTCAATGCCACAGCGGTGATATCCAAGAGGCATTCCCGACATTGGCAGGGCAATTTTTCTTCAACTTGGTATTCGTAGACCAATTTCAGGATATCTGTCTCGTTCTCGTTTGAGATTTCATCGAGCAGGTCATAGATGGTCAAAGGGGCAGGATCAGCGTCTGCCTCTGTCTGCAGAGGACTCTCAGGAGATACGTCGGTTTCTTCACTCATACGGGAATTTTGCCTTTCTCTGCAGATTTTTCAAAGCGGATGTAGCGGTGCACAGACAATGAACTGCCCAAAACACCCATCAAGAGCCCCACCAGCAGCACCAGGGCAGAAATCGGGTAAAGGGGACCCAGTCCTGGTTGCAATTGAATAAAGGTAAACATGCGCTTGAGCTGTTCCAAGGGTACCACACGCCAGAAAAAGAGCAAGATGTTGGCAACAAGTCCGCTGGCCATACCAAAAATCAGCCCCTCCAGCAAAAATGGCAGACGAATAAACCAATCGGGAGCCCCGACCAGGTGCATGATTTCGATTTCGCGCTGGCGGTGGTGAACCGCCAATTGGATTGTGTTGATCACGATTGCCAAGGTGCCCAAAAACAAAATGGCAGCAATTCCAAATCCGACCAATTGTACGGCGGATTGAATCTGATTCAATTGCTCTGCCAAATCTTGATTGGCTTCGGTGCCTTCCACGCCAGGGACATTCTTTTTGATCTCAGCTTCAATTTCTGCCATTTTTTCGACGGCATAGAGCGAGACTTCCAAGGTTGCAGGAAAGGGGTTGTGAACCTCGTGGGTATGGGGATCTTCGAGCAGCTTTTTTAAATCAGGCAGCTCTTCGGTCATGCTTTTGAGTGCCTCTTCTTTGCTGATCTGGACCACAGGGGCTTTGACCCCTTTGATGCCTTCAATCAAGGCTGCGGCACTTTCGGGGGTTTGTTGGTCTTGCAAAAAGACCACAATTTTGAGCTGGGTCGACATCTGCTGAGAAATATAGGTCAAGTCGCTCAGGGTCAGCATCAAAAATCCCAATACCCCCAAGGCCACGGTCATGGTGCTGACCACCACGAGACTCATAAAGGGGCTGCGCACCATGTTTTGAAGACCCTGCTGCAGGCTAAACAGCCATTGGCGGGTCATTTGACTAGCGTCGAGTGCCATGCTGATTATACCCTCCCCCTTGATTGTCTTCGACAATTTTGCCCTGGTCGAGTTTGATCACCCGGCGTTTGAGCAGATCGACGAGGGGTTTGTTGTGGGTTGAAACCACCACCGTGGTCCCCGATTTGGCGATTTTGGTCAGGAGTTTCATGATCTCCCAAGAACTGTCGGGATCGAGATTGCCGGTGGGTTCATCGGCCAAAAGGACAGGGGGTTTATTGACAATCGCACGGGCCACAGAGACCCGCTGCTGTTCTCCCCCTGAAAGCTCACGGGGATAAGCTTTGGCCATGGCCTGCAAATGGGTCAATTCGAGCACGCTGTGAATCCGTTTTTCCTGTTCTTTTTTGGCCACACCCAAAATTTCGAGGGCAAAAGCGATATTTTCTGCCACGGTTTTTTGTGGCAGCAGTTTAAAATCCTGAAAGACCACGCCGGTCTGTTGGCGCAAAGTCGGCACTTCGTTGCGGCTGAGGTGTTCGATATTCTTGCCAAAGACCCAGATATCGCCACTGCTTGCCAGTTCTTCGCGGTAGAGTAACTTGATCAGGGTCGATTTGCCAGAACCGGTGGTACCCACCAAAAAAGTAAACGAACCGGCTTCAATTTCGAGGTTGATATTGTCCAAGGCCTTGTTGCCGGTGGGATAGACCTTGGATACATTGACAAAACGTATCATGTTTGGGGAAACGTCACTTTAAGTACAAATTTGGGTAAAGCCAGCATGCGACGCCAGCGGGAAGGCTGTTGCAAAAGTCGGTAAAACCACTCAAGATGCATTTTTTGCATCCAGACGGGGGCCCGTTTGAGTTGGCCCGAGAGCACATCAAAGGAGCCTCCAACGCCCATCAAAAGTGGTGCTTTCAGCTCACTGCGCCATTGGGCAATAAAATGTTCCTGTTTGGGCACTCCCAAGGCCACAAACAGCACATCGGGTTGGGCTGCGTTGATCTCAGCCAAAATAGCAGGCACCTCTTCTGGCTTAAAAAAACCATTGCGCAAATAGACGGGAGGGTGAAAGGAGCCCAAACGCTTTTTTAAGGCTTCGGGCAGGGCATCTAAGGTTGTTTGGCTGCTGCCCAAGATCGCCCATTTGAGGCCCGTGGTGGGTGAGTCTTTTAAGAGGCTTTCCACCAATTCCACCCCTGGCAGGCGCTGGACTTTTATGCCCTGTTTGCCCAATGCCCAGACCACGCCAATCCCATCGGGGATCACGATATCCGCTTGATTGAGCAGTCCTTTAAAAGCCGGATCCTGGGTGGCAGAATAGGCCATTTCAGCGTTCATAGTCACCACATGTACCTGCTCAGCGGCCCGAATGCGGGCCTGAAAATAGCTGAGCAATCCCGCTTTGCTGGGACAATCCACAGCAATATCCAGCAGGGAGGTCACGGGCCAGTCTTTATTGATGGTTTTCATAGGCAATTCCAAGTAATTGTAATGCAACCCTGACAGCTTCGTATACACGATCCTCATGCAAAGGCATCTCTTGATTGAGTTTGTCGGCCAGGATGTCGCGGTGTTCCCAGACCTGTTTGAGGTAGTCATAAAAGACATCGGAATAGCTCAGCGCTGAGACGCTGCCAATAAAAGGAAACCCCACCATTTCAGCAAAACTACGCACCTTGGGGTCGTAGACAATGCCCACTGCTGGAACCCGGTTGGCTGCCGCCATAATCAAGGCATGCAGACGCATACCGACCATCATATCCAGACGGCCGATTAAACTGTGAATTTCGAGGGGTGAATAATTGCCAGAGAGCACCCGAATGACAGGGGCCGAAGGGCGACAATTCATCGAATAAGCGGCTTCATGACAGAGCCAGGTGTCTTGATCGCCCTGAAAGGGAATAAACAAAACCTGAGCGCCTTTTTGGCGCGCAAATTGGCTCAGCACGGCTGTAAAGCTCTTGAGCTGTTTTTCGTACCAGCTCTTCCAGGGACGAATCGAAACCCCCAAAATCGGGCGAGAGGGGTCGAGCCCTTCGGTCAAAAGGATTTCATCGGCCCGCCCCCGGGGCATGCCGCGCATGGCCAGCACGGGATCCGCTGTCTGATGGATGCGCTCAGCAGGAATGCCCATTTCTTGCAAAAGTTCAATGGAGTCGCGATCGCGCAGGGCAATGCCCGAAACCCCTTTAAAAATCTGTTTGACTGCCAGGCGCGACCAGGGACGGCGCAAAGGCCCCAGACCCTGGGCAAAAATACAGGTGGGCACCCCCATGCGTTTTGCCAGCCAGAGCAGACCGCCATAATAGGGAATGCTGCCCAGGCCTGTCACGTCTTGAAAGAGACCGCCTCCGCCGCTGATAAACAAATCAGTGGTCTTGAGGGCTTGAATAATGGCAGGCAAATCTGTGCGTTGAATGGCGCGAAATTGGCAGCCCATCAATTGGTGATCGGCAGAGGCCGTCAAGACCTGAACCTCAATCTCAAAGGGTTCTAATAATTGACAAATGGCGGTTAAAATTGCTTCGTCGCCGGTATTGTGAAAGCCATAATAGCCCGAGATCAGAACCCGTTTCATACTTGCAGACTTTCTTCTTTCCAGCCCCGGATCTCGTAAATTTTAACACTGCTGCTCTTGCCTGTGAGTTTTTCTTCGCCCAGCGGCACGTAGTCCATCCAATCTTTGACATATTCGTAGGTGCTGTGAGAGATCAGAATATGTGAGTGGTATTTTTTGTTGAGGGTTTCGATCCGGGCAGCGGTATTGACGGTATCACCAATGACGGTGACCTCTTTGCGTTTCGGATGGCCGACATACCCCACCAGGGCTTCACCCGTGTTGATGCCAATCCGAATTTGCAGGGGCCGCAGTCCCTGGTGCATCCATTTTTTTTGTAGTTTTTCCATTTCAGTGCGCATTTCCAGTGCCGTCTTGACGGCATAATAGGCATTTTGGCGGGGATTGTTTTCGCCGATATTGCCATAAACAGCCATGATACCATCCCCGATATATTTGTCGAGGGTTCCTTGATTGTTAAAGACAATATCTGTCATGGCTGTCAGGTATTCATTTAAAATCCGGATGATCTGATCTGGTGGGAGTTTTTCACCCATCCGGGAAAAGCCTTTGATATCTGTAAACATCACGGTCACGATTCGGCGCTCATGTAAGGTCAGGTTTTCGGGTTCGCTGTTTTCGAGCAACTCTTTGACCATTTCTTCGGGTAAATGGCGCCGAAAGGTATTTAAGATCGCCGCTCGGCGCTGACCTTCGGTGCGGTTAAAAAAGACGGTGACTGCGCCTGCGGTGGTCAAGACCGAGAGCAGCGGCGCCGTGAGTTCGAGCCAGGTATTAAAATACTGAAACGAAAAAATGCTCAGGGTACAATAGCTGATTACCAGCATTAAGACCGCAAAGAGCGAGACCAGAAGCCCCCAGCGCAAAGTTAAATACAACATACCAAAGGTCAGAGCAGCCAAAAACAATGGCAAGATCAAATTTAAAATCGGCGGATGGCGATAATAGCTGCCTGTCAGCCAACCACTGAGGGCCTGGGCATGGAGTTCCAGGGGGCGAATCCGCGATTGCAAAGGGGTTTTGAGTTTGTTGCGATCTTGGCTGCTGCCGACCAAGAGCCATTTTCCAGCAAAGTCACGGGGGGCCATTTGGCGCAAGCTGGCCAGCGAGTGCACAATATAACCCGAAGCGGGCCCGGCGTGTAACAAGCTCGAATAAGGCGGGCGGGCCTGGGGGTAAGCTTGGCGGTAAAGTGCCCAGCTAAAAGCATCTACCTGTTTGTGGCTCAAATCTGCCGCCGAACGATAGCGGTATACCGCCGGTTGTTGCCGGATCAAACCATCGCTATCGGGGGGATAATCGGCAAAACCCGTCAGAAAATAGGGCCGGAGAGAAGGGGCAAAATTCAAAATTCCCTGCAGGCGCGCTTTTTCTTTGACCCAATGAGAGGCCAAAACCAAACGATAAGGGACTTTTTTGGCGGTCTGAATCAAGGCCTCACTTTCAGCATGAAAGAGCTGAGGCAGATCCAGACCCGCCGCTTTGAGCTGTTTGAGCGCCGGGCGATTGAGAAATTGAAGCAGCGAGAGATATTCATGGGGCGCAACTTCGAGCAGAACCAGATCTGGGGAAAGCTTGGGCTCGTGCTGAAAATAGATGCGGATATCGAAGAGCCTGGATTCAAGCCATTGCAATGGCGGCAGGGTTTGGCCAGCCAAAAGGCAAAGCCCGCCCATCAACAGGCTCATGACCGCCTGAATCCAGAGTTGGCGATTCACGGATGGGCTTTCTGAGGTGCCGCCAGCAAAGCCGCAATCACTTCTTCCAAGCGGGCCGAGCGGGAACCTTTAAAAAAGATTTGGTCTTGGGCCTGAATCTGCCCTTGGAGAAATTTGGCACAGCTTGCATTGCTCTCGAAAAAATGGACCTCAAAGGCGGCGGATTTTGAAGCTGCCTCAGCCAACGGACGCGCCTCTGCACCAATCACACAAAGCCCATGTAAAGGTAAGTTTAGACAATAATTTCCCAGCTCCCGGTGAAATCGCTCGCTGCTGGGGCCGAGTTCCGCCATTTTGCCCAATACGGCCCATTTTCGACCTTTGGCTGGCAGAGAGGCTAAGACCTGTAACGCCGCCCGCATGGAGTCTGGGTTGGCGTTATAAGCGTCGTTGATCAACGTGATTTCTCCGGGCAAATGAATCTGTTCATTGCGTCCGCTGAGTTGTTCGGGTACAACCTCAAAATTATCTGGTAGGGAATGGCCCAAACTGTATAAATAGCCCAAACAGAGCATCAAATTGCGTGCTTGGTGTTGACCCGGTAAACACAAACGCAATCTGCGCGGTGGGCCTTCGGGCAGCTGATAAATCAGGGTTTGCCCCTCTTCGCTTTCTTCAACGCTCAAGAGCCGAACCGTGCTGTCGGGGGCGGCGCCACACCAGAGTAGTTTTAATTCAGGTGTGGTGGGGGCCATTTGGCGTTGCCAAGCATCATCGGCTTGGCCCAACAAAAGACCCTGGTGGGCCTGCAAATATTCAGCCAATTCCCATTTGGCGCGGGCAATATTTTCTTGGCTGCCGAGTTCACTGAGGTGTGCAGTGCCAATTTGTGAGATCAGTCCCACATTGGGCTCGCTGATCCGCGCCAATTCATCAATTTGGCCCAGGCCGCGCATGCCCATCTCAACGATGCAAATCTGATCTTCAGGGGTCAATTCCAACAGGGTTTTGGGGACGCCAATTTGGTTATTGTAATTGAGGGCATTTTTGTGCACCTTGTAAAAAGGGGCCAACACAGCTGCCAGCAACTCTTTGGTTGATGTCTTTCCCGAGCTGCCGGTAATCCCGACCACAGGCAGATTCATTTGTCTGCGCCACTGACGTGCCAAGCTTTGATAAGCCACCAGGGTATCTGAGACCAAAATCAGGGGCAAGTCCGCCAATTCAGTCTGATGGGCCTGAAAATAGGCTTCATCACAAAAGCCCAGCCGTGCGGTACTCTCCAATACCTGTTTTAAAAAAACATGTCCGTCGTGGTTTTCTCCCCGCAGTGGAATAAAAATTCCCCCCGGCGGGATTGTGCGGGAATCGGTCGAGATCAGCTGGGGTTCCCAATTAAAATCAGACACGACAGCCGTTTTTTTTGCGGAAACGGTCTGAAAAAATGCCTGTTGCTCAATAGGCATGGTTCTGCTCCATTCAAGGGGGTGTGACTCTTCATGATACCGCAAAAAACCCTAACACCTATTTACTGAGCAAGTCAAAGCGGGGGAAAGGGCTATAATAGAAAAATCTGGATTGCAAACTACAGGAAAAAGTCATGGGAAATATTTTTCGCAAAGAATTGATTCAGGCCAGCAATGATGGGGTTCTCGATAAACGTGAATGGCAGGCCCTGAAAAAAACCGCAGAAACCGTCAAAGCTGAGCAATCCAACAGTGACGATGCACAACTGGCAAGTCAGGTGGTGCCGTTCTTGGATTCTTTCCAGTCTCAAACCCGCATTGGTTATACCCTCAATGGCCCCGAAAAAACCAAATTGCAGTTTACCTTTGCCCCCCATTACAGCGAGTCAGAGCTGGTGCCTGGGCGCACACCCCGCGAACAGGTCAATTATATTGCTCAGCGCGACAATCTGCCTGAGACCAATGACGAAAGCAATCGCTGTGGCGCGGCCTCAATGCTCAACGCTTTTTTGCTCCTGGGCGGGAGTTTTTCAGAGGCTGCCAGTCGTCTGGGGCTGCCCTCAGATCAGCGAGAAATGACCTTTGGCAATGTGCACCGTGCCCAGGAGGCGCTCTATGATTTTGCCTCTGGCGGCAGCAATCAAGGTCTGTCGGTGGAATTGCTTAAAACCCATCTGAATGGTCAATTGCAATCGGTTGAACTGCAAGGGGACATTGTCAAAGCCGCGCAAAAAATGGGGCTCAAAGCCACCGCTTTACATGGTAAGACCTCTGATACCTTCGATCAGCGCGAAGAGGCGGTCAAAAATCTGTTTTACCGCAACCCGTCAGCGGTGCTTTTGGTCGGGGTCCATTTAAACCAACAGTCAGGTGCCTTGAGTAGCCCTGCGCAAAACCAGCCAGAAAACCACTTTGTGACCGTCTTTCGCGATCAGGGCACATTTTTTCTGGCAGATACCGGTGCCTCTGACAATGGCAAAGGCAATGCTGTGCGCGAATTGAGTGCCGATCAAATCAAGGCCTTTGTCTACCAAAGCTCTGGCTCGGTCTTGGGAATCAGCCGCTGGTAAGCCTGCTTTAATCAGCATCGAAACAACAACAGGATAGTAAAAATGGTTTTAATCAATCCAAAACACTTCATTCATTTCGTTCTCAAACCAAGTCTACTCCTCAAAATGGGTTTGGGGGTTCTTCTGGGTTTTGGTCTGTGGGGCAGTGATGCCCAAGCGGCTGAAAACATTGCGGTACTGGATCTGATTGCCAAAAATGGTTTAACCCAGGCTGAAGCCAGCACCTTGACTGACCGCGTGCGGAGTTTGGTGATTCGCCACGGCCAGTACCAAATTTTGGAACGCGAAAATATTGAGCGTATTCTCAAAGAGCAAGGCTTTCAAAGCACCCAAAATTGTGAAGATACCGAGTGTTCGCTCGAAATTGGCCGCCTCTTGGCCGTCAAACAGATCATGACAGGTTCTGTTAGCAAATTGGGCAATCTCTATGCGATCAATTTGCGTATCATCGACGTGCAAAACGGGCGTGTGGTCAGGGATGAATACGAAGACTGTGTCTGTCTCCTGGAAACCGTTTTGACCCAAAGTGTGCCCAATGTGGTAACCAAAATTTTGGGGGGGCCGAAAGCACCCCTGACCACACCCAGTGCCCACCCTGTATCCATTCCCCCTGTTCACGACGAAAACACGCCCCTGCGGACTCTCAAACCCCATCAGTTTTATTTAGAAGGGGGAGTGCCTTTGCCCAGTGTTTATGGGGTCGGTTACGGAGGGGTGACAACTCCCCGGCATGTCAGTTTGGGATATCTTTATCATTTCTCTCAGTACCTGGCTGTAGGTGGGCAATTGGGACTGGAAGGTCTGATCACCACTGTAAATCCCTTCTTACAGGTCAATGGCAGAGTTTATACCAATCCACACCCTTTGGCTGGATTCTTTGAATTGGGATTGGGCGCTTATGCTGTCCCATCCACCAATCCTCTTATTTCAGCCAAACTCGGGATTGAAAACCGTTGGCAAAATGGCTGGAACGCGGGAATCAGCGGGGGGGCCGTTTATGTTCCGACACGCAATCTGTGGGCACCGACTTTAGAAGGGTATCTTGGCTACGCATTTTAAGTACTGTGGTTTAGCATCTCTGCTGGCATTTGGTATCATGATCAAGTCCCAATGCAAGCTGTATGAGAGAGTTACCTGTGCAGAGCCCCGATTTTCAGGAAGAAATTGAATTAACCGGCATTGATGATTTGGAGAGCACCCTGCCCCCTTTGGCCGGTTCTGAGGCCTTTGCCGAATTGCAGGCCCGTTGGCAAAAATCCCCGGCTTACCAGATTTTGGAAAACCTCAGCAGCGGTCCCAGTGCCGAGGTGGTACTGGCCAAAGAGCTGCGTTTGCAACGGCAAGTGGCGCTCAAACGCCTGACTCAGGCGCAATTGCAAGACAAAAAAAAACTCACCCGCTTTCTCAACGAAGCCCAAATCACAGCCCAGCTCAATCACCCCCATATTGTGCCGATTTACCAATTGGAAGCCAGTCCCGAAGGGCTGATGGTGGCGATGAAACATGTGCAAGGGCAAAATCTGCGCGATCTGATCGAAGAAGCCCGCCGAGCGCGCTTTCGCAGTAAAAACATTCCCGAACACCTCAGTTTGTCCACTTTTTTGGAACATTTTCTCAAGGTCTGCGATGCCCTGGCTTATGCTCACAGCCGCGGTGTCATACACCGTGACTTAAAACCTGCGAATATCATGATCGGTCGCTTTCACGAAGTCTATGTGATGGATTGGGGAATCGCCTGTTTGCTGACCCAAACCCAGAGCTTTGAAAACCAGGTGGAATTGCCGACACTGCCGATTGGGACTGATCTGGAGCGCACCCAAGATGGCCCTGTGCTGGGCACCCCCCGCTATCTTTCCCCCGAGCAGGCCCAGGGGCGTTACAGCGAACTCGATATTCGCTCTGACCAATACAGCCTGGGCCTGATTCTCCAGGAAATACTCTGTTTGGCACCGGCTTATCACGGTGAAAGTGCCGAGCGGGTGCTCGATCAGGCCCGCAAAGGTCAGCGCCAAACTATGCATGCGCCACTCAATTCGCCACCTTTGCCACGGGCGCTCAAAGCGATTATCGACAAAGCCACCGCGCTCAACCCCGCGCAGCGCTATGCGGATCTCAATGGGTTGGCAGGCGACTTGCGCGCCTTTCTCAAAGACGAACCAGTGCTGGCCGCCCCCGAGGTCATGAACGACAAAATCCAACGCTGGGTGTTTAAACACCGCCCGGCGATCTTGATCGGGCTCTTGGTGTTTTTGGGGCTGAGTGCTTCTATCAGTGCGGGTTTACTCATGCACCGCCAGCAATCCCTGCTCACTTCGCGTTTGCGTGAACAAAAATTGAATCAATTTCTCAGTGCTGTCTCCACCCACAGTCAATCGATTGATCGCCATTTTTTGCAGGTCGAAAGCTGGCTCGAAGGGCTGAGCAAAACCTTGGTCTATTATCTCAGCAAAGGCCCTGCCAGTTCTGAAACCTATTACGTCAACAAAACCTTTCAACCACCAGATCTGGCGCATTCTGACTATTATGGCGGCCCTACCAGCATTGATTTTCCGATCTGGGCCATTGCCTATAACGAATCCGAGGCCCAATTGGCTCCACGTATGCGCCAGATCTTGCCCATGCGTCAATCGTTTAAACGTCTCTTGCTGCGCAGTGCGGGCCAAGAGATGCCTCAAAGTTATGCTCAACAGCGCCAATTGATCGCCGAAAAGGGCGGGCCGATTGTCTGGGCCACTGTTGTTTTACAGGAGGGGGCATTGGTCTATTATCCCGGCAAAGGCCATTACGAAGAGCGGTATGATCCCCGCACCCGTCCCTATTACCGCTTGGCTGATCATAAATGGGGCAAATACTGGGGCAATCCGTATATCGACGGGGCGGGCATGGGCATGATTTTGCCCTGTTCGATGGGCCTTTACGACAGCCAAAAACAGTTTTTGGGTACCGCCACCTTGGAAATGAAGTTCGACTATTTGATCAACTCGCTGCTCGCTTTGGCTGATGTGCCGGCTGTGCGTCAAACCTATCTGGTCGACGACGCGGGCCGGGTGGTGGTGCATTCCGAACAGCGCAACCGCTCGTTTCCGGGCAAAATTTTTCCCGATCTGAAATTGCCCAATTTTGAACAGGCCGAGGTCCGCGCGGCCATTCTCAAAAAAGAGAGCGGCTTTCGTGTCGTCGATGGCGGAAAAACCCTCTACGCCTTTTCGCGCCTGGATTCCACCGGTTGGAGTTATGTGGTCAAAGCCGACCGCGAAGCCCTCTTAAACAGCGAGGCAAAACCCTGATGGATCTCGAAAAATTACGCCGCCGCTTGCCACCGGCTGTCGCGTCTCAATGGGATACCCTGCAGGCCGAATTTTTGCGCACAGAACCCGCTGGATCCGATTTTTTGACCTGGTTGCGCAAGCGAAATTTGGTCGATGAAGCATTGCTGCGCAAAGGCACCGATCAATTGGAATTGAGCCATTGGCCTGTCCCTGAGGCACCTTCAGACACCCTCTTGCCCAAAGAGCTGCTGAGTGCTGGCCAAGCGCAAAGTCGGTATGAGGCCCTGGGAGAAGTGGGTATCGGCTCAGTTGGGCATATTGTCCTGATGAAAGACCGCAATTTAAAGCGCAAAGTGGCAGTTAAACACATTCGCTCCGAACTGGCCCAACACCCCCAGGTGCTCTCACGTTTTTTAACCGAGGCCCAAATCACGGCCCAATTGGATCATCCAGGCATTGTGCCCATCTATGGACTGGAAGTAGAAAGTGATGGCAATCTGGCCTATGCCATGAAGCTGATTCAGGGCAAGACCCTCAAAGACCTGATCCGCGAAGCCCGCCTGATTCACGGCAAATCAGACAAATCAGATACATCAGACCCTTCGAGCGAAAGCCGCAGCGAAGAATACAGCCTTTCCAAGCGCCTGGAGCATTTTCTCAAGGTCTGCGACGCGCTGGACTATGCCCACAGCCGTGGGGTGATTCATCGCGACCTCAAACCCGCAAATATCATGATCGGACCCTTTAATGAGGTCTATGTGATGGATTGGGGAATCGCAAGGCGCATCCAAGATCCCGATGAAGATCTCGACAATGAATTGGCCGAAAAAATTGCCCCTGATCAGGGGGAGCCTTTGATGGAGCGAACCCAAATAGGAGAAGTGCTGGGAACCCCGCGTTATATGTCTCCCCAGCAGGCTGCTGGGCGCAGCCGTGAATTGGATGGCCGCAGCGATCAGTTTAGCCTGGGCCTGATTCTCTATGAATTGGTCTGTCTCAAACCGGCCTTTGAGGCCAAAAGTTCGCTTGAACTGCTGCAAAAAGTGCTCAAAGCTCAGTTGGAGCCGTTGCCCGGCAAACGCATACCGGCAGAGCTGCGGGCAATTATCGCCAAAGCGACCCGACTCAATCCCAGTGAACGCTATCCGTCTGTGCGAGAATTGGCAGAAGATCTGCGCCGCTATTTGCGTGGCGAAGCTGTGTTGGCCCGCCCAGATTCTGCTTTGCAAAAATTGCTGCGCTGGATGGGCTATCACCGCCAAGCCACATTGAGCTTGGGTCTGGGCCTGTTTGTGCTCTGCCTGCTCGGCTTGAGCTTGAGCATTTTTATTCAACAGCAAACCCTTTTAAAGATTCAAGCCCGCGAACAAAAAATTACCCCGCTTTTAAATCAAGTGGCCCGCTTGAGTCAAGATCTGCGCCGATCAATGATGGAAAAAGAGGCCCTGCTTGAAGGGCTGTCTGCTCCTGCCATCGCGGCCCTGAATGAGGGCTATGCCGGAACTGCAGAGGAAATTTCACAGGTGGTCTGGCAACAAGCGTCTAAATCAGACAATAAACCAGACTTTAAATCTCCTGTCTATTTGGGGAATCCACAACAATTTATCAAAGACATTTCCCATTTGACACCGCTTCACGGCATTTACCGCCAAACGCTGATCGAAAGTGTGAATTATGGGCAGCCTTTTCCCAGTCCTGCGCTTGCCGACAGGCTCTTGAACAAGCAGGAAACGCCCTTGACCCGCACCGGCTTGGTTTTGGCAAACGGACTCAGTGTTGTCTATCCGGGCCAAAAGCTCAATGAGACCGATTGGCGCAGCAGCGATTGGTATCAAAAGAGCCTCAAAAGCCCTCAAATACAATGGACTAAACTCAAAGGAGAACCACTTTTTCGCCTCAGTTTGCGCTTGCAAACCTTCGCAAAAATTTTGGGTTTGGCCTTTGTGGATTTGCAAGAACAGGATCTGCAAAAGCGTTTAAAACCGCCAGCTGACATGCCTGCACTCAAAGGTCTTTACCTCTTGGGGCCCGAGGGCCAAGAATGGCTGCGCAGCCCAGAAGCCCCGCCTTTGGGTACGGATTTTAAGCCACAAACCATGGACATGCAGACGCCTGGATTTCGCGAAAATGAGGATCAATTATACGCCTGGCAACCACTTCACCAGGGCTGGCGACTTTTGGCACATGTGGATCTCAAGACCCTGCTGCAATCCTCCGACTGAGAGCAAAATCACAGTGGGGGTGTGAGCGGGCCCTGAACGGAGGGGGCTTATGCCGTTTATACTTAATTTATCCTCAAATGAGGAGCAAAGCCCGGCGAAACACCTCCCCCCGTTTCGCCGGGCTTTTGACTTTTTGTCGGCCCGGCTGGGAAAACCAGCGCAAATATGGTAAGCTGGCTCAAGGAGCAGAATTGAGATGTTAAAAGCCCGTTTATTGGTGTGTTTAAGCCTGTGTTTGACCCCGTATTTAAGTCTATCGGGTTGTCAGGGCTCTGCTGTCTTGAGTGCGCAAGGACTGCCTCCTGCTTCGGGCCATTCTCCAGCTTTGGCCCAGACCCAATTATTAAATGCCAACAGCACGCGTTCAGCTTTTCGTTTTCCCGAAGATTGGCAGGGGGTGTGGCGAGGCAATTGCAGCAATACCGGCCCCGGAGGCAAACAGACGTATGCCCCTGTGCAAATGAATCTCACCATATTGCCCCAAACGAATCAACGCTGGCAGTGGAAAATTGAATATATTTCGGGCGAAAAACAGGTGCGGGACTATCTGCTCAAGCCTGTTGATGCGGCCAAAGGCCATTGGCTGATTGACGAAAATAATGGGATTTTGCTCGACAATTTTAGCATTAACGGAGGCCTCATTTTGGAGGCCTTTACAGT
The DNA here is from genome assembly GCA_018780035.1 of Candidatus Sericytochromatia bacterium. Lineage (GTDB taxonomy): Bacteria > Cyanobacteriota > Sericytochromatia > UBA7694 > UBA7694. The sequence continues at coordinate 113,882 of JADMKE010000017.1, read as the reverse complement.
GGGTCCAACCCTGATTCATGGTCGCCACCAACGTCTCGATGGCAATCTGCTCAAAGTGGAGTTGACCTCTTATAGCCTGCAAGGGGATCGCAAGAGCGGGGCTGAACCCTATCCGGTTTCGTCTTTGAAGCTGATGAGTCTTCAGGACTGCGACCTCAAACGCAGCACGTCTTAAGTTCTCGATACACCCATGTTTGAAACAGCCCCCCCCTCTCCCCCTACTTTAGACGCAGCACGTATCTCAGCGCTTTGGGAGACCTTGCGCCGGGCCCCCGATCGCGAAGATGGGTGGCTGCAAGTGGGCAATACCCTCTTTCAAGCGGGGGAACAGAAAGAGGCGATCAAATTGCTGCAAGAGGGCGCCAAAAAGCTGCCTGGTTCTGCGCCGATTCGCTACAATTTGGGTTATATGCTTGAACAGCTCAGTCAATGGGAATTGGCTGCCGCCTGTTACGCCGCGGCTTGCGAAATGCAACCGGATTTTTTCGAAGCGTGGTACCGCAGTGGTGAGGTTGCTCGGATACAGCGCCAACACACCCTCGCCGTACAGGCTTTTCAAAAAGCCTTTGCCCTGCGCCCAGATTATTTGCTCTCTCTGCCCTGGTTGTTAGAGCAATTGACGCTTTGCGGAGACACCCGCGCCGTGATTCAAAGCTGTGAATTGTTTCTCGATCCGGACCTGCTCAAAAGTCCTTGGTATCTCAATTTACCAGCCGAATCTCAGATCTTTCTGCAAAAATGGATTCCACGTGTCGAGGGTTTGCAAATTTTCAGTTTTTTCTGCCGCGAAGAGCTGGATACCCCAACCCTGATGGGGGCGATTCGCGATTTTGCCAAGCGCCACGCTGCGCCTCATTATGCCCAAAATCTGCCGCCGCGCGATCTCAATCCCGAACGCCGATTGCGGGTGGGTTATCTCTCGAATGAACTGAGTTCAGATTCGTTTTACCAGCTCTATGCCCTGCTCTTTCAGAGCCAAGACAATGCGACCTTTGACTTCTATGCCTATAACGACAGTGCGGCATCGACAGGCCCTGTGGTCGAGGTCTTACAGGGGTATTTTCAGAATTGGCGAAACAGCCATCATTTAACCAACCAAGAGCTCTGGGAGCAATTTGCCCAGGATCAACTGGATATCTTGGTGGATCTCAGTGGACTGATCAACCCCGGTCGTCTCTCCCTTTTGGCCCGCAAGCCTGCTCCTCTGCTTGTTTTGGGTGGCGCAAATCCGCCATTTACTTCGGGCCTGGAAGTGGCAGACTATCTTTTCAGCGACCCCATTTTAAGCCCGCCAGAAATCGCCCAGCTCTATCCCGAAAAAGTCTGGATGACTTCCTGCTTTTTGCACTGGACCCTGCCTGAAATTCCCTATGAGAGTGGCGAAGCTCCCTGTTTGGACAATGGTTATGTGACCTTTGGCTGTTCCAATTCGATCAACAAGCTCTCAGGTTCGACCCTGTTGCTCTGGTGTGAAATTTTAAAGGCTGTTCCCCGCTCGCGGCTCTATCTCAAAACCCCCTCTCTCGATGACCATTTGCTGCGGGCAGATTTGCAGAGCTTCTTTTTCCGTCAGGGCTTGGGCCCTGATCGGATTCGCTTGCAGGGAGCAGAAATCGACCACCCCCATTTGCCCTTTTTCTATGGCCAAGTGGATATTGCCCTGGACCCCTTTCCCTACAATGGCGGCTTAACCAGTTTTGAGGCCCTCTGGATGGGGGTTCCCGTGATTTCTTTGGCCGGTGAGCGGCGCGTGGGTGAAAGTGTTTTAAGTGCCTTGGCGCTGAACCATTGGAGCTGCAAAAGCCCCGAAGACTACTTTAAAACGGCCGTTGAATTGGCTTTGCAACCGCAGGAAATCCAAAGATGGCGCAGCCAATTGCGGCAAAAAGTGGTGGCTTCGGCGGTCTGCGATGGCCCGGCTTATGCCCGTGAATTGGAAGGCGCGTACCGCCAGATCTGGCGGGATTATTGTGCCTCGGAGCGTGCTACAGCACTTTAATCGGCTGCGGATTCCAATTGGCTCAACATGACTGGAAAACCAAAGGGGTATTTGAGCAATTGCGGGTTTTGCACTTTGGAAAAACGCGAGAAATCCACTGGCCCCCAAGCGCCATAGCCCAATTTATTGACATATCTGGCCATTTTTTCTTTGTTAAACAGATGGAGGCTGATGCGCATGACGGCCGATTCGGTGGCAAAGTCCAGTCCGTTTAAATAGTCAAACATCAGAATCACGCCCCAGCCTCCAGCCATATAATTGCCCCCAGCAGAGAGGGTAACATCGCCATCGATCAGCGATTTCATGCCTTCTCCGACGGTGCCAATACCTCCCAATAGCAGATTCTGATTGGGTTTGAATCCCATTTTGCGGGCTTCGCGACTGGCTCCGAGTGGCATCCCATCGTTGGTTGCCCAAATCACACGGGTTTCGGGATAGCGGTGCAGAACCTCGCGCAAGCGCTCATGGCCGCGGGGTTCTTTCCAATAAGCCGCAACCACTTCGTTTAAGAGGGCGTCTTTGCGTTGAGCCAAAGCAATTTGCAGCCCAGCAATGCGATCGCTGGAGGTGCCTTCGTAAGGGTTGCCTGCAATCGCCACCAATTGCACCCGGCCCTGTTTGTCGACCAGCCCTTTGGCTTTGGCGGCGTCAATCAATTGATTGGCAAGATTGTAGCCGGCCTCTTCGTCGTCGCTGGTGATTTGCCCGACCCAATAGCGAAATTTTTCACGGGGTTTGCCCATTTTAACCCCATCTTCTTCGCTTAAGGCTTCGTCCACATTGAGGGCAAAGACCTTGTGTTGCTCAGCCAAACGAATAATTTCGGGGCCGGTATTGCTGAAGTTCTTAAATAAAATGCCATCGGGCGGGGTCTTGCTCTCAAGGCTTTTGCGGATCGTGGCAAGGTAATCGGCTGAGTCGTTTTTGCCAGGATAGATGGTGAGGTCGACGGGCAAATCTTCGCCCACAGCTTTGGCAAAGCCACCCGCAAACTTCCAAAAGACATCGTTGCGGGGCATAAAAAAGGCAATCCGGGGGCGCTCAGCAGCCTGAGATGCTGGCAAAGGAGGGCCCGCTCCCAAATGGGTAGCGAGGATCAAACTCAAGACCCAGATCGGATTGCGCAGTTTCAATCAGCGTTCCACTCCACCATACAATTTTCGGTTTCCCAAATGCGGACCCAATTGCAGCGAATGCCGGGCTGAAAATCCTGTAGCTTTTCAAAGAAATAGCGGGCCAGTTCTTCGGCTGTGGGGTTGTGGGTTTGGAAATAGGCGTGTTCGTTTAAACAGCTGTGGTCAAACTCCATCAGCACCCGTTTGACCAGTGAAAAATCCATTAACATGCCGTTTTGATCGAGCTCAGAACCACTTAAACTGACCCGGATGCGCCAATTGTGGCCATGCATATTGAGACAGCCACGGGATTCCGGGCAGCCAACACCGCGCAATTGATGGGCGGTAGAAGAGATAACTTCGCGCGTTACTGTAATCATGCCTCTAATTTAACACAGCCTGCCCGGAGGGGAGAGAGGATTCGCAGGGCTTGTCTGTTATTCAAGACTCAGGTCACTTCGCAAAAGCAAATGAAAATCATCGCCCTTGACGCTCAGGTCTTTCCGCGCTTCTAATACAGTCATGCGCAAATACGTCTTCGCTTATCCGCGTCTCTTTTGGTACTTGGCTGGTTTGTTCCTTTGCTTGTCGGCCTGTCTGCCCCCTGATGCACAGCACCGGGCGAGTGCGAAGATCAGTGCGATTGAGGCGCTTTCGAGCCAAAGTGGCAGTCTCGGCTTTGCCCGTGCCCTCAAACCCCGGCCCTTTGTCTTTCCCCAGGATGCGGGCCCACATCCGGATTTTCAAACCGAGTGGTGGTATTATACCGGCCACCTCAGCACGTCTGCGGGGCGCGATTTTGGCTACCAATTGACCTTTTTTCGGCGCGGCCTCAAACCCGGATTGGCCCGCAAAGACAATGCCTGGGCCACCCATCAGATTTATTTCGCCCATCTGGCTTTGAGTGATCTGCAAAACCAGCAGTTTTATGCCCAAGAGCGCTGGCAGCGGGGCAGTCTTGGCTTGGCGGGCGCACAGGCCCAGCCCTTTAAGGTCTGGCTACAAAACTGGCAGGTACAGACTTTGCCCGATGGCAGCACAGCTTTGCAGGCCCAGAATCAGGATTTTGAACTGCGCTTAAAGCTCAGCTCCCGCAAGCCGGTGGTTTTGCATGGCCAAGCGGGGCTGAGTCAGAAAAGCCCGCAGGCAGGCAATGCCTCCTATTATTATTCGCAAACGCGCTTACAGAGTGAAGGCAGCCTCAAGCTCAAGGGAGAGCAATGGGCTGTGAAAGGCCAGAGCTGGCTCGATCGGGAGTGGAGCACCAGTGTTTTGTCCAAACAACAGGTGGGCTGGGACTGGTTTTCGCTGCAACTGGATGATGGGCGCGAACTCATGCTCTACCAATTGCGCAACCGCGACCCTGGCAAAAATAGCAACGAGCGCGACCAGCGCAAAGATCCGATCTCGTCGGGCAGCTTGATTGACAAAGAGGGGAAAAAAACAGCCCTTCAGGCCTCCGACTTTCAGATTGAGGTCTTGGGCCAATGGCAAAGCCCCCACACCGGCGTGGTTTATCCTTCGGGCTGGCGCCTGTCGCTGCCCAAATACGCTCTCAAATTGGAGCTGCAACCCTTGCAAAAAGACCAGGAATTGCGTCTGAGTTTTGCCTATTGGGAAGGGGCTGTGCAGGTCAGTGGGGCGGGACTGAGTGGCAAAGGGTATGTCGAACTGACGGGCTATGAGCACAGATTTGGAGCAAAATAGCCTCTGTTCTCCAAGAAAAATACGCAAATCTGTGTCATTAATCTATTTGCTTGAAATTCCGCAGGTGTTTGATCAGCGAAAACCCCAATTGACGAGACCATTGTTGGGCCGGGTCTTTGACCTGGGCCGGTAGCGAAAAAGGCAAACGGCGCCCCATAAGTACCCAATTGCCTTCGCTGGTCAAACAGGCCCCCAAGCTGGGGAAGACCTGTTTGAGCTGGTCAAGATCTGCCTGGTTGGGCAATTTTTCTTGGCGCCAGCTGTTGATCACAAACAGCCCTTCGGGTTTGAGCCGGGCGCGGCAGGCGCTTAAAAAATCCAGCTCATTTTGCACAGGCGCAGCCCCTGTGGCAGTATAGAGATCGCAGAAGATCAGATCATAGTGGCTGCTGTCTTGGCTGATAAAAGTGGCGGCGTCTTCAATTTGAATTTGCAGATTTTTGCTGCGCGGCAGATAAAAATAGCGCTGGGCCAATTCAAACACCAGCGGGCGCAGTTCGACGGCGGTGATTTTGACGCCTTTGCAATGGCTGAGCAAAGCCGTGACCAAACTGCCTGCGCCGAGCCCCAGGCAGAGCACCTTGCGCGGGGAAGCAAAGAGCAAGCCCAGCATCATGGCCTGGGTATATTCAAACAGCAAAAGCCCCGGTTCAGATTTGAGACAGGCACTTTGCTCATCACCGGGACCAAAGGCCAGCAAACGCCGTGCGCCATTGTCATAGACCTGTACCTCACCCGCCTCGTCCTGCCCAGAAAAAAGCAAATGGCCCAAACTGCTCATGTTACGCACCAATTCATGGCAGATAATCCGCTAAATTGCTGAGAATTTTGGCGGCCATTTTTGCGCTTTGGGCTTTATATGGCGTAAAAAAACGCTTGCGCAGGGCGGCGCGTTGGGCTGCCTGGGTCTGCCAATGGTGGGGATTGTTTAAGATCGCTCTCAGTTCATCACTGTGCTGGGGAGAGAGGGCCGGCAAGGTCTGACGCATCAGGGCATCACTTTCTGCTTCTGCCAAAACTTTGTCGGGGTGATCTAACAAAAGCAGGTTTTGGTCGGTATAAACGGCGCTAAAGGCCACTCCGCCATAATCACAGAGAATATAATCGGCAATCAGGAATAGCTCTAGATTGTCGCAAGGGGTCTTGATCACCCATTCAGGGGGCAAATCTGCCAAGCCCTTCAGCTTGTCAGGCTCTTGGTGCCAACTCAGGGGATGGGGTTTAATCCTCAGACAAAATTCATCTTCCCCGTTTTGCTGAGTGTTGTGCATCAGGGCTTGAATCAGGGGCAAATAGATGGGCAGGGTGTTTTCGGGCCCCAGTGTGGGCAGCCAGACCAAAACCCGATCTTCGGCCTTGAGGCCATGCCTTTGGCGCAAAGCGCTGCGCAGAGCGGGGTCTTGCGCCTGTGTAAAATAGTCTGAATACCTTGGCACCCCCACTTCCAGTTTGATGCTCTCAGAAAAGGCTGCCAAACGTTCTACTTGCCAGGGCCCAAAACAGAGGTGCAGATCGTAATAGCGGTTCCATTCTGCCAGATTCCAATGGTCGTGGCCCAGGCCATACATCAGGCGAATATTGTATTGCCCGAGAAATTTGATCAGGGGATAATACACGCTGTCTTCAGGGTTCTCAGACAGGTGCAGCTTCATCATGCCGTGATAATGGTGACTGACCAGATAGCGGTAGCCTCGGCCTCTAAGCTGGTCTGTACTTTCAGATATACTTTGCAAGAGCTGGGGCAATTCATAAACGGCGCAGGGCAGATCTGCAACCAAGGCCCTCAGTTCATCATCGGGATGGATCAGAATCAGGTCGTAGTCTTGCGGGGAGAGGCAGTTTAAAATCGCACGAAAATGGGTGTAGACCTCTGCTGAATGCAGCGCAAAGGCCAATTTGGGCGCATAATTGACTCGGGACAAAAGCTCCGCCAGGGTCTGCATTTAAGCCAAACTTTCAAAGATTTTTAAGACGTGTCCAGCCATGGTCTGCCAAGTGAAGCGGCGGGCCTGGGCATGCCCTTTTTCAATCAAACTCTGGCGCAATTCAGGCTCGCGCAAGAGCTTTTCCAAATGGCGCGAGCCGCCCTCTAAATCTTCTGGATTCCACAACAAGGCAGCCCCGCCTGTGGCTTCGGGCAGTGAGGCGCGATCGGAACTGAGTACGGGTATCCCTGCTGCCATGGCCTCCAAAACGGGCAGGCCAAAGCCTTCGTAAAGCGAGGGAAAGGCAAAGACAGCTGCAGCTTGGTAAAGGGCGGGCAAATCTTCGGCAGCCACAGCTCCTGTCAAAAATACAAACCGACTCAGCCCCTGGGAGGTGATTTCCTCTTGCAGATGGGGGGTCTGGATCGGGTGAGGAGGCCCCACCAAGACCAATGGGTGTTTCTCACGCAAGGCCAAAGGCAGACGGGCATAGAGTTGAATCAGGCCGACAAAGTTTTTATAGGGTTCGGGCCGCCCGACAGAAAGTATGTAACCCGGCCCTGGTAGACCATAAAAATCCAAGACCGGTTCTGGATCTGGATGCGGCACAAAGGGGCTGACCCCTGGATAAATCACGGTAATCCGGGCCGGATCAATTGCCAAGGCCTTTTCGAGGTCGCGGGCACTGCTCTGGGAGACGGTGATGATCTTTGTGCAGGGTTTAAGCAACAGCTTGAGCGGCGCAGCACGGGTCATCAACAGCCGAAAGGGCAAACTGGCTTCGCGGAAATAAGCGGGAAAAAGCAGGGGGATCAGGTCATGGACCATGACCACACAGGGGATACCCGGCACGGGATGAAAGGGGTAATAGGGGGTGAAATAGAGGTCTGCACCAAAATCTTTTTGCAGCCGAGGCAAAACCAAGCGATTGAGGGGGGAGCGGGCGTCAAAGCCGAGGGTATCGACGCGGTAGACTGCGCGTAAGGGCCGGGGATCTGCCTCGCGGATCCACTGCAGGCAAAAACGTGCCAACTCTTGGGTACTGAGCAGCAGGCCAAAGCTGTGCGGGCTTTCTAAACGCAAAAGCTCGGCCACCAGCGACAAGCTGACACGCCCCAAACCATCGAGAGTGGCACTGCGCACCCAGCGCAGGTCCAGAAAAATTTTCACAGATCGATCACGAGACCGTCAAAAGCGGTATCAAAGGCTGTTTCGCTGGCTCGGGCCAACATGTCTTCTCCCATATGGGTCAGGATCAGGCGCTTGGTTTTGAGCAAGTCGCGGTGCTCAAAAATCTCCTGGTAAGAGAGATGTTTGGCGTCAGGATGGCCCGGTTCGTAATAGCTGCATTCTGTCACGAGCAGGTCTGTGTCGCGGGCCAGATTGACCATGTGCTCGCCCCAGGCGGTATCGCCGGTGTAAGCGACTATTTTTTCTTCGGCCAAATGCACCTGATAACCCAGACAGAGGCGGGTACGCATATGGTCCATGGCAAAGGGATAGACCATGATCGAGGTGCCTGGAACAGGGCGGGGCTCGTCTTCGATGGGCAAATAGCGAATTTCAAACAGCCCCAATTGAAAGAGCCCTGGATAACACATCTCCTGAAAGGCCTGCAAATGGTCGAGCAGGTGCTGAGGGGCCATGATCCAGAAAGGCCGAGAGCGGTTTTGGGTGATTTGCTGCAGAAGTACAAACGGCAGACCTGCAAAATGGTCGCCGTGGCCGTGGGTCATCAGGGCCCCATCTATTTCGTCAATCGACAGATCCATTTGTTTGAGGGCCGTCAGAGAGGTGGGACCACAATCAATCAAGAAGGTGGCCTCTTTGCTGCGGATATGCAGGCAGGTTTGGTTGCGGGCACCCGAACCCAAAGCATCGCCAGAACCGACAAAGGTCAGGCGTGGACCGGGATCGGGAACCTGATCACTGATCCAGTCCAAGCCTGTTGAGGCCCGGGCCTGTTGGGTGGTATAAAAGGTGGCCAGGGCCATTTCAATATCCGAAGCCCGAAACGAAACAGGGTAAAGCTTAAGACCTGTGCGCTCTGCCAGTGCTGCTTGCCAAACGGGATCATCGGGCTGAGAGGTGGCCACCACCAGGCAATTGGCCACCTGCAAAACAGGGAAAACGCTGTGAGCGTGGGCCAGTCGGGGGGGGATGGCCTGCAGTGTTTCGGGCAAAATCTCCATTTCGGAGAGGCGGGTCGAGGTGCCCAATAATTTTTGCAAAATGAGAATTCCGTCTCGCACAGATTCGGCGATCAGTCCACGTCGAATTAAAATTTCCCCCAAATAATCGGGGTGCATTTCCTGTTCGCGCAGGGCCGCTTCAATCTGCTCGCTCTCGACCAACTGCAATTCCTGCAGCCACTCCCCAAAGCGTCTCTTTCGCTGTTGCATCTTCAACCTCTGCTCTTGCTCAATACTCTTTGCTCAATAATTCTTACCCACCGCTTACTCAAGGCTGTAATTCCCAGCAATGCCCACACTCCAGCTCTCGGGATGGATATACTGGCGCAGTGCTTTGTTGACCTGGGCCTGGGTGACTTTGCGAATCAAACCCGCGCGCTTCTGGAAATAGTCCAGCCCAAATTGGTATTGCTCCAATTGGACCAAGCGATAGGCGATTTCAGGGTGGGTGGCCAGATTGACCAGATAAGAGCCAATCAACGCCGATTTGCCATCGTTTAATTCTTGGGCTGTAATGCCTTCTCTCAGATAATCGTCGACGACTTTTTTGACTTCGACAAGGGTGCGGCTCACATTCTCGGGATTGGTGGAGACCGAAAGTACCCACGGACCCGCACTGCGACCGACATCTGAGAAATAAGAATAAATCCCATAAGTCAGGCCGAGTTCATCGCGAATGCGAATGCCCAAACGGGAGGCCAGAGAACTTTGGCCCAGGGCTTGATTGGCCAGGGTGGCTGCAAAAAAGTCGGGAGATTTTCGCGTGAGTGTGGCCTGGTGGCCCAGAAAGAGAGAGACATTGGCCTTGTCGGGCATGGAATAAACCCATTCTTGGCCTTTTTTCTGACGGCCCACGACTTCTATTTCGGGAAAGTCGGGAACTTTGGCATTCCATTTGCCCAAATGGTTGCCAAACCACTGATGCAGAAATTTTGCGTCAATATCTCCGACTCCTGCCGCAATCATGTTTTTGTGGCCATAATGCTGTTTGTAGAATTGTTTGACCTCTTTGAGCGTCAGCTTTTCAGTGGCTTTCATCAGCTCTTCCACTGTGGGCTGGTAGAGTGGGTGGTTCTCTGGATAGAGATTGCGGTAGAGCAAGTCATAGGCCATGGCATCGGTGCTGTCGAGACGCTGCAAGAGACGATCCAGACGCTGCTTTTTGAGCTTTTCGAATTCATCTTCGGGAAAAGTCGGATGTAACAAGGTGTCTTCGAGCAGGTCCAGGGTCGGTTTGACGTTTTCTCCCAGGCAGCGAATCGTAAAACTGACATGATCTGTGCCCAAGCGGAAATCCAGCGAAGAGCCCATTTGTGCCAGGGCATCTGCGATTTCGAGTTTGTCGTAGTTCTTAGAGCCTTTTTTGAGCATGCCTGCGGTGAGTTCAGCCAAACCGTGTTTGTTTTGCGGGTTGAAGATCGTACCGCCCGGGAATTTGCCCTGAATCGAGACCGTATTGTCGAGGTGGTTTTCCTGGGTGATTAACACCGCACTTTTGGCGAATTCTTGGCGGTCCAGTTCAGATTTGTGCTGAATCAGGGCAGGACCTGTATTTTTGATTGTCTTGGTCGCTTTGGCCGCGTTTTTTTTGGCTGCTTTGGCTTGGGTTTCTGCGGGCTGAGGTCCCACATCGACCATCTCTGCGGCTTCGGGAATAAACCAGCCCACGGTTAAATTGTCGTCTTTGAAATAGGTTTGGGCCACGCGCATCACGTCAGCCGGTTTGACCTTGTCGAGTTGTTCGAGGTAGTTCAGCATAAACTGCCAATTGGCGGTGGCTTCAAATTCTCCCAACATGCTGGCCAATTGGTGGGTGCCGTGGCGGTGGTAAGAAAATGCCGCTTTGGTCTGGTTGCGTACGCGATCCAGCTCTTTTTTGCTCGGGGCCTTTTTCTGCAATTCGCCGATCACTTCCTGAATGGCCACTTCGACCTCGGTATGGCTCACACCACCTGTGGCGACTTTGGCGTGCACGATAAACAGGCCCGGATCGCGCAATTGAATATTATAGGCCCCGGCGTAGATGGCTTTTTGGCTCTCGACCAGTTTTTGGTAGAGGCGGCTGTTGACTCCTTCGGCCAGGATATCCTGTAAGACATCCAGGGCGTAGCTGTCGGGATGTGCTTGGGCTGGCACATGCCAGGCCAATTGCACAATCCCCAATTGCCCAGGACGGCGAATTTTAAAGCGGCGCTCACCCTGCTGGGGGAATTCTTGGGTGTACATCTCGGGAATGGCTTTTTTTGCGGCGGGAATGTTTCCAAATTTTGCCTGAACCTGATCCAAAGCGGCTTGGGTGTCAAAATCACCGACGACCACCAAGGTGGCATTATTGGGATGGTAAAACTCTTTGTAAAATTGGCGCAGGCGGGCGGTGGGAACGCCTTCAACATCGCTGTGCCAGCCAATTGTGGGGTGGTGATAAGGGTGAGCCAAAAAGGCCTGGGCAAAGAGGTTTTTCCACATAATGCTGTCGGGTTCGTTTTCGTCCCGCTCCAATTCATTGCGCACCACAGTCATTTCAGCTTGGCGGTCGGCATCGCGGATAAAGGCGTGTTGCATACGCTCAGCTTCGATTTCGAGAGCCAATTCCAGCTTTTCAGCGGGCACCGTTTCGTAATAGGTGGTGCGGTCGAGCCAGGTTGTGGCGTTAAAATTGGCGCCCTCTTTGCTCAGTACCTGGGCGATCAGGGTACCTTTGCTCTTGTTAAATTTGGGCGTTCCCCGAAAGAGCATGTGTTCCAAAAAGTGGGTGGAGCCGGTATAGCCCACAGCCTCGTTGCGCGAACCCACTTTATACACCACCAAGACTGTGGCCACGGGGGCTGAATGATTCTCGACCAAAAGCACTTTGAGGCCGTTGTTCAATTTGTATTCTTGGATGCCCCCGTCGGCTTGGACAAAAATGGGCGCTTGGGCTTTATTTTTCTGCATAATTTCCTACTATTGTGGTGGTCAGGCGGTCTGGGTTAAAGTATTTGCGAATGGCTGCATTGACCTGATCCAGGGTCACAGACTGAATCAGATTACGGCGCTGGGTGATATAGTCATCACCGAGGTGGAAAAAGGCGATATCCGAGAGGCGATCGGCCAATTCAGGATTGGTCGAAAGTCCCACCAAATAAGAGCCAATCAGGGCCGACTTGGCCAATTCTAGCTCGCGGGCAGAGATGCCCTCTTTGACGTATAAGGCGATTACTTCTTTGCTGGCGGTGATGGTTTTTTCGACATTGTCGGGGGCGGTGGTCACCCCCACCAGCCAGGGGCCAGCACTGCGACCGGGATCGGCAAAATACGAAAAAATGCCATAAGTCAGACCAAGTTCGTCGCGCACCCGCAGCCCCAGCCGCGAAGAGAGTGAACTTTGGCCCAAGACATGGTTGGCCAAAATGGCGGGGAAATAATCAGCAGCGCCCAATTTGATATCTGTCTGAATGCCCATGGCGATTGAGATATTGGCTTTGTCTTTGAGGGTTTTGATCACCCGTTTGCCTTGGGTCTGTGAAGGAATATCCGGCACATTAATCGCCACAGGGTTGTCGGATTTCCAGCCGCTGATTGCAGCATTGACCCGCTGCTTAAGCGCCTCGGCCTGCACGTCGCCGACAACAGCCAAGACCATTTCTTGGCTGCCGTAGTGGCGGGCATAAAAGCCTTTGATATCCTCCAGGCTGAGCTTTTCGACCGATTGGATCAGGCTTTCAAGCGGGACGGAACGGGGGTGCCCTGCCGGATACAGCGAGGTATAAAGCAGATCGTTGGCCAGGGCATCGGTATTGTCCATGCGCTGTTTGAGCCGATCAACAGTCTGCTTTTTGAGCTTGGCAAATTCTTCGGTCGGGAAACTGGGCTGCTTGAGCATTTCAAAGAGCAAATCAAGGGTGACGTTGAGGTTTTCGGCCAAACAACGCCCTGTGATTTCGACTCTTTCGAGCCCCGCTGAAATACTCAAACTCGAACCCATCGATTCCAGTTTTTTGGCCAGGGCCAATTTGTTATTGGCACGGGTACCCTGATCAAGCATATCTGCCGTGAGCATGGCCAAACCGGCTTTGCCATTGGGGTCGTTGACACTGCCTGCCAAGATCGTTCCGTGGATGGCGACCGTATTGTCGAGGTGGTTTTCTTGGATGATCAAGCTGCCCTTTTGGCCCAGCGGCAGGCGTTGCAAGGGAATGCGCTGGGCGGCAGCCGCTTTGTTCTGGGTCTCGTTGCCCAATTCGGTATACACCGTATCGCGGTGATTGACCTTGACCTCGTTTGCGGCCTGGGGCACAAACCAACCGACTGTGCGATTTTGACTTTGGAAATAGGTCTTGGCCACCCGTTGCACGTCGGCAGGGGTGACCTTGGCGATCTGATCGAGGTAGGTCACCATATAGCGCCAATCGGCCATGGCTTCATATTCGCCCAAATCGCTGGCCAATTCGAGTGTGCCGTGGCGATTAAACGAGACCTGGGCCTTGATCTGGGCCTTGACTTTGTCGAGTTCGGCCATGCTGGGAGGGGTCTTTTGCAGCTCTTCGATCACCTGCCAGAGGGCCTTTTCACCCTTTTCGTGGCTCACCCCTGTGGCCAATTTGGCCGAGAGCACAAACAGACCGGGATCGCGCAATTGTACATTTGAGCTGCTGGCTGAAACGGCCACTTGTTTTTCGACCAAGGACTGATACAAACGGCTGCTCACGCCTTTGCTGAGCAAATTGTCGAGCAGATCGAGGGCATAGCTATCCCCATGGGCCAAAGGTGGCACGCGAAAGCCCATATTCACAATCCCCAATTGGCCGGGGCGCATCAGAGTAAAGCGACGCTCACCTTGCTGGGGCGGTTCTTCGGTATAAACCTCGGGGATCGGCTCTTTGGAGGCTTCAAGAGGGCCAAAATGGCGATTGACCATTTCCAAGGCCTTGGGTGAGTCAAAATCGCCAACCAGAATCAAGGTGGCGTTATTGGGATAATAAAAATCTTCGTAGAATTTTTTTAAACGGGCAGTGGGAACGCCTTCGACATCACTGCGCCAACCAATTGTGGGGTGGTGATAGGGGTGGGCCATAAAGACATGGCTAAAAAGCTGCTGCCACATCACGCGGTCGGGGTTGTTTTCGCCCCTTTCAAGTTCATTGCGCACCACGCTCATTTCAGATTTGCGGTCGGGGTCGGCAATAAACGAATTGCGCATGCGATCGGCTTCTAGACGCAGTGCCAGTTCGAGTTGGTCGGCGGGCAAAGTCTCAAAATAATTGGTGCGATCGAGCCAGGTGGTGGCATTAAAGCGTGCGCCTTGGGCTTGTAAGGTTTGGGCGATTTGGGTGCCTCGGGTTTTGTTAAAGGTGGGTGTGCCTTTAAACAGCATATGTTCCAAAAAGTGGGTCGAACCCGTATATCCCACGGCTTCGTTGCGGGAGCCGACGCGGTAGACAATCAAGGTGCTGATCACAGGGGCTGCATGGTTTTCGACCAAGAGCACCTTGAGGCCATTGGCCAAAGTATACTCTTGAATGCCACGATGGGCCCGCACAAATATTGGCGCAGCGGGAGCGGCCCAAACGGGAGCGGGAGTGGGCAGCACTCCCCACAAACAGGTCAATAATCCCAAGCTTAGGGCCGTCTTTTTCATCGTCTACCTCTTAGATTCAACAAAGTTTAGGCATTGTAACATTTGCTTAAGCAAACCTGCTTTCCAGACGTTTGGGCTCAAAGATCAGGCCTTTGCTGCTTAAAAACTCGGGGGAATAGAGTTTGGAATACGAGCGTTCGCCCAAATCACAAGCAAAGGTCAGCAAACGATGTCCGGGCCCCAGACGCTGGGCTGTTTCCAGTGCTGCAGCCAGGTTCAGAGCCGAGCTGCTACCCAAAATCAGCGCGTCGTGTTCTCGCACGTAGGCAGCTACATCCACTAAGGCCTGGTCTGTAATCGTCAGGGCGCTGTCGACACGCGCTTGGGCAAAATTCTGCACCAGGCGCATAATGCCAATGCCTTCGGTGATGGAGCTGCCACTGGTTTTGAACTCACCTGTGCGCACATAATGGCAGAGCCCCGAACCTTCGGGGTCGGCCAAGACCACTTCAATTTGGGCATTTTGCTCTTTGAGATAGGCCGAGCAGCCGCCAATAGTGCCCCCCGTCCCAGCGGCAGAGACCAAGGCATCAAGACGGCCCTCCGTCTGGGCCCAAATCTCAGGCCCTGTGCCCTGGTAATGGGCACGGAAATTGGCCAGGTTTTCAAATTGGTTGGCCCACCAATAGGTCTGGGGATTTTCTTCGGCAATCCGTCGGGCCGTGTGATAAAAATGGTTTGGGTTGGCAAAAGGCACGGCGTCTACCAAGGTCAATTCGGCACCATGTAAAGCGATCATCCGCTCTTTTTCCAGGGCCTGGCCTCTGGGCATGACCACCCGCATTTTGCAGCCAGCGGCTTTGGCGGCGATCGCCAGTCCAATGCCTGTATTGCCTGCGGTGCCTTCGACAATGGTCATGCCGGGTTTGAGCGCACCACTGGCCAGGGCCTCTTGCACCATTTGCCAGGCCGCCCGATCTTTGATCGAGCCCCCTGGATTAAAATATTCACATTTGATCAAGATTTCACAGCCGCTGAGCTGGCTCAGGCTGGGAACCTTTAAAACGGGGGTTTGACCGATTAACTCGGGCAAAGAATGGGCCAATAGGGCTTTCATAGACTGTGCTCCGGATTGCAATATGGCGACTATTATCCCATAATTTGGGGGTGTCTGACGCTCTCCAAACTGTATTTGGCCAAGGCAACCGGTTCAACCTGCTCACTGTTGCGCAGGTAATGTAAAAAACGCTCGCGTCGGGCTTTTTCACGGGGCTCTAGATCCGGGGCTGCAATCAAGTGCAGCAAATCGGCTTCGATCTCTGCTTTACTGTCGTTTTTTAAACAGAGCAGGGCAAAACCTGCCAATTGAAAGCGTTCAAACCCCGTCAGCAAAAACTCCCGCAAAATCGGACTGTGACGCAGATGAAAACGCAGGGTCTCTTCCACGCCTCGCACAGGGTATTGGGGAAAGGCCCCAGAATGTATAATTGCTGAGGCAAAATTGCTCAGCAACAATTCGGCCATGGCCAGCACCTCATCCCGGCTGACGCCATCTTCAGGGCTCCAATGCTGGCTCTCATAAAAATAGGGCCGCAAATAGGGCCTCTCAACCAGGATTTTGAGGTGTTCAGAGGTTTCAAACATGGCCCGCTGAACCAATTGTATTTCCGGTTGTAAGCGGGCACTCTCCAATTGCAAACGGGCTGTATCCAACCCTTCACGGGCAGTTTCTAAGCCTGCCAGCGAAGCGCGCAATTGGCGTAAAAAGACCGAAAAATTGAGCAAACCTGTGATTACCAGGAGCAGGGTTCCACCAATGGTCACCAAGGGGAGCAGGGCTTCGATAGGCATGAAAAATTCCTTGTTTTGCAGGGCATATGCCAGGATTATAACCAGTGGAAAGGGGCTTGCACAGCAAAAACCAACAAAAAATGGGCGCAGATGTTATAATCTTGCTTATCAGCCCCAACTAGAAAGTAGGCATAACTTGCATGGATGCACTCTCTTCTGTTTCTTCACCTTCATTGGATCTTGTTCAAGCTGTGATTGAAAGAAACGCGACCTTGGACAAAACAGCCATTGCCGTGGCTGCAAAAGCACAAGAAATTCAGGCCCAACAAGGAGCCGCAGCCATCTCTTTGATTGAAGCCTCAGGCAGCAGCCTCGTGGATGTGCGCGTTTAAAATATTAAGCCCCAATATTTGGCCCCAGGAGGTCAGGTTTTTGCATTTTGGGGCTATAATTTTGTTATGAGCTTTCCCCTGCCTGCAGCGCCTTCCACAGTCTTAAACGCACCCGGCCAACTCTTTCACAAGCCCGGGCCTGTTGCGCTGCCGGCTTTGCCAGCATTGCCAACCCTGCAGGGGCCTGTTGCAACCGCTACAACATTGCCGGTTTCGCGCTCCTTGCCTGCTGCTCCTTTGCTCAGACCTGTCACCCCTTCCCCGCTGACGCGGGTAGACCAAAGTCAGTTCAGTTTGGTCTCGCGGCTCTTGGGGCCACTGGATCAAATCAGTTTGCCGCCGCTCAGAAATATCGTTCCCGCACCTGTTTTGGCTGGCTTAGAGCGCGGTTGGCAGGCCCTCAAAGATACTTTTACCTACCAATTTGAAGAGATTGGCAGAACAGGGACTTCGCGCGAAGCCGATGCCAATTGTGGACCCGCCTCCGCTTCAATGGTGCTCAAACAATTTGGCATTTATCCCCCCACGATGCAGCAATTGCGTCGTTTGGTTGGTGCACCGATTGGCTACGGCGGCGATGCCTTTGCGCTGACAACCAAACAGGTGGCAGAAGCGGTGAAACGTACCGCCAGTGAAAAAGGCAAATACATCAGCTACGATACCCGCTTGATCACTTCAAATGTGGACAGCGTGACCAGTGAAATGCGCAATCGACTGGCGAGAGGGGAGAAGCTGATTTTGCTCACTTCTGGCTTTAACTCGCTCTCTCAAGGGCATTTTACCGTGGTCAAAGAGGTGCGCAACGACGGTTCGGTGGTGGTGGATGATCCTGGCACTGCCGGGGGTGAAAACCGGGTGATCTCCCGCAGCCGTTTGGCCAAAGCACTTGAAACCCGCAAATATGAATACGGCATGGAAAACGTCTTAATCGCCTTTAGCGGCTAAGCTCCAGATCAAATTCTTCAAATTTGCCCGTTTCCACAAATCCCAGCTTGTGATAACAGGCCAGGGCTGCCAAATTGTCGGATTTGACATTGAGCCCGATCAAATCCACACTTTGCAATAAATCGTTGCAGAGCACTGCTGTGGTTAAACTGCCCAATCCCTGGCCCCGCACCTGGGGATCGGTGGTGATATTCCCCAGGGCTGCGACTTTCCAGCTGGGTGAGTAGACGTGAATGCCTGCAATACTCACCGGCACTTGATCCTGGTAAATGCCCCGGTACATGCCTGTTTCCAACATGCGGGCATCAAACCAATTGCCCGGATAGCTGCGCTGGTACAAGTCCAGGATGGCCTCTAAATCGCGGTGATCGAGGTTGCGCACCACAGACAGGTTTTTGTGTTGGGCCAATGCAACCTGCAGTTTTTCAGGTTTGACCAGCACCATGCGGCTGTGTTCTCCGTGGGAGTTGAGCTGGTAGGCAGGCTCCAAACATGGGCGCAGGCCCGCGCTCAGGTGCAAATAAAAGCGCGCTGGCAGCAGCGGGATCAGACTTTCGAGCAAGGCCCTCAGCGCTGAGGTGGGCTGACCAAAGGCCAAGACCGTCGGCAGACTCTGGCCCAGGTAGACCAGAACCAGGGCTGTGAGTTTACCGCTTGTGCTGTTTTCGCCACGCTCTTCCCAACCATACCAGAGGGTTTGGGGCCAGAAAAAGGGGTCGAGGTCTCCCAAACTGTAGAGATGCAGGCCTTTGTCTTGGCAAAGAAATTCTGCAATTTGATCCACATCGTGCAGAGAAATGCGTGCCATAGCGCTAATTGTGGCTGTGCAGCTCAGGATTGAGTGCAATGGTGCGCGGATTGGGTTTGCAGATCACTTCACCCGTTGTGGAATCTTGGTAATAGAGCAGATAGCCGCGTCCTGAAAGCTCCAGGGCCTTGACCCGGTTTTGACCGGGGGCCACACTTTCTCCTGCCGCATTTACAGGTTGGCCATCGCCATCGTAGAGACTGACTTTGGTGCCGGCGGTTAAATACAGCCCTGCAGCCAGGGTGCAGCCATCGCCCAGGGAGATGCCCGTGCCGGAATTGGCCCCAAGCAGACACATCGTGCCAACCGAAATGACAAGATTATTGCCGCCTGAGAGGGTCCCCATAATTGAGGCCCCACCACCCACATCTGTTTTGTCTCCGACAAAAACCCCCGCCGAAATGCGGCCTTCGACCATTGCGACACCTGCTGTTCCCGCATTAAAATTGACAAAACCGGCCTGCATAACGGTGGTGCCTTCACCCAAATAGGCCCCCAGGCGGACCTGGCTGCCAGAGGCAATACGCACCCCACTGGGTACATGGTAATTGACCAAATAGGGGAATTTGTCTACATGGCTGACGATCAGCGGTTTGCCTGCCAACAAAGACTTGAGCCTGACACTTTCCAGATCTTCGGGCAAGATTGGCCCTTGGTCGGTCCACGCCAAATTGCTAAGCGCTTTAAAGGCCCCATCGAGTTTGACACCGTGGGGCTGAAGCAGGCGTTGCGAGATCAATTGCAGTTTAAAATAGGCCTCTTCGGCCGTTTCTACCGCTTGGTCTGGGCCTGAGATCGCGAAAAAACCCAAATCCAATTCACTATATACCGAAGGACTGGCCTGGACTGAAAGGGCCTCTAAGAGCGGCCGCAGCCGTTCTGCTTCAGCACTGGCCGGAAAATCTTTTAAAAGGGCTTGCAATTCATTGATTTGTTGGGCTTCAAAGCGCCGAAACTGACCGGGACTGAGCCAATCTGCTTTGTTTAAAGCCTGTGCCAGAGGACTGCTGCCCAGAAACAGGGCCGGAAAGAGGACATCCAGGGTGGTATTGCCCCGGCGGCGACGCAGGCCGAGGCCCCAGGCAAAACACAAAAGATCAGACATGGGTGGCTCCTTGGGTAAATCTGGTTCTGAATCCGGGCTGATCGCCCGAACGCTTAAGATTATACACCGGATATTTTGGTACAATGAAGCTGTGGACTTTTTATACCAACTCAGTTTCAGGATGGATTTATGCTCGATAAACTCTTTAAAAAAGTCGGCCAAAACAAAGACCAGGCCAAAGTGCAGCCCAAAGCCGAAGAAAAACAGAGCTCTTCCCAAGAGGATATGTTGGATGAAACTGGCACCTTTATGCTGGATATTAACCAACTCAAAGAGACAGAAGATCTTGATGATCTCTTAAACGACGTCTAACGCCGTTGGGACCCTCTTCTGTTAAATGTATGTTGAATAGCGTCAGCTCAACTGCTGCTCTCAAGATAAACCCCTATCCTTCTTGCGGAGCGGCAGATGACTCAAATTCAAATTCTTGATGCCAATTTTGCCTATGAGCTGGCGGGTAAAAAAGCCCCTCAGTCAGTGGTGCCGTCTGTGCAAAAAATTTCTGAACAGGCAAAGGTTTCACCCCCTGCCGAAGGGCCTGCCCCAGACTCTGAATTACATCCCTGGCTCAAGAACACGTTTTTGGGTTCGATGATTGGCGGTGCTGCAGGAACCGGGACGGCAATCGCCGTCTCGCAATTTCTCAATAAACCGCTGAACACGATCAATAAAGCCAAAGTGGGGGGTATTCAGGGCGTTTTTTCTGGTGCGAGTGGAGCTGTTGTGGCCGCTTCGTTTGCCTCCGACCGCACGACAGGAACCGTTTTGGGGGGATTAACGGGTGCAACAGTTGGTGCCTTGCAGGCCCTGGCTTTTTCCCCGAGCAAAGGCAAGGTGATCATGGGGGCCATTACCGGGCTGGTCTCTGGAGCTGCTGCTGGGAATGTGACCATGGCCTGGCGTGATTACCAATATCAAAAATCTTTGCAGGGTGCGGATTCGGCCCCACTGCCCAAAGATCAGCTCGAAGAAGATCCTTTTGATGAAAATGCCCCCCTGCAATTGCCCTTCCCTGTGACCTTTTAAGGTTGCGCATTTAGGGTGGTGCTTTAGGGTTTCCCTGCAGTCCAAGCTGAAAGGGTTAAAACACCCACTCTTCCCATTCTTCGTTGTTTTGAGCTTCGTTGTTTTGAGCCTCCTTGATTTGGGGCAGGGTGGCAGCCTGTGAAACGTTCTCTGGGGCTCCGCCGATTGTAAGCGTTAGATCTGGCAGACCCCCCACCAAACTGTGCAGACATTCATCTCCCGCTTGCCAAGCGCAAGGGGCTTGTAAAAGGGCGGCATTTATCCGGCTGACCGAGCAGAGACCCAGACCGCTTCGCGCTGCCTGTTCGCGCAGCAATTGCACCATTGCTCCGGCCTCAATCAGGCAATAGTCGCGGGCATCGCTGCCATAGCGGGCCATCATTCCCGCCAAGTCTGCCACCAAATAGAGACTGAATGCTGAGGCTTGGGCCATGGCCAAGCTATTGGGCAAATGCAATTCGGCCAAAGGGGGGCCCTCTGGGCTGAGTTGGACCAATTGGTGCCTGTGAGCGGCATAAAAATACAACCCGCCAGCGAGCCCGTCGATGCGTCCGGGAGCCACCTGGAGATAGACCAAAAGCGGATAGACCCCGCCCGCTGAGGGGTAGAGATAACGTGGGCCCTGGGGGCCAGCGTATTCGGCTAAAACCGACAACAATTCGGACAATTGGGCCTGCTTGAGTGCTTCGGGCAAAAAATGCCGGGTGCTTTGCCAGTTTTCACTCGCGGGGGGAGCTTGAGGGCTTTCGAACTCTGTTGGCGGGCCTTGCGGTTCTCGCGGGGGCAGTTTTTTCTCGCTGAAGCGTTCCAGCATCACTGCGCTTACGGGCGGCTTGGCGGTGCTGCCTGTGGGCAGCAGAGCATGAGAGGGCGCCGTTTGCTGGGCGTAATAATACTGGGCCAATTGGCGCAGACTGCGCAATTGGAACATCTCCCCGACACCGGGGGCAAAGCCAAATTCCTGCTGCAGGCGATTGCCCAAGCGGATTAAATCGATTGAGTTGACCCCCAAACCCAATAAATCCGCTTCGGGGTCGTTGATCTCCAAAGCCAGGACTTCGTAAAACAGGCCTTTGAGTTGGGCTTCGGTTTGGCTTTGGGCAGTGGAAGTCGCAGCCAGGATCCTCGGGGAAGCAATCGCTGGCAATTGTTTGCGATCGGGTTTGCCGCTGCTGTTGAGGGGAAAGGTCTCTAGGGCCAGCCATTGGTGAGGTACCATCCAGGCCGGTAAACGGCTCGAAAGATAATTTTCCAATTCAGACACTGAGATGGGCTCACGGGGCAGGTAATAGGCGCAGAGACTGCGTTGGCTCAATTTATCTCCCTGATAAGGAGCCGTGACCAAAACATCTGCCAATTGGGGGTGTTGCCGCAGACAGCTTTCAATTTCCCCCAGCTCAATGCGGTAGCCCTGAATTTTGACCTGATTGTCTCTGCGGCCGAGAAATTCCAGCACACCGCCGGGCCGGTAGCGGCCCCGATCGCCGGTTTTGTACCAGCGCTCGCCTGTTTCTGGATGTAAGACAAAGCGTTCGGCGGTTTTTTCGGGATCTTGCCAATAGCCCAAAGCCAGTCCTTCGCCGCTGATACACAGTTCACCAGCCACCCATTCTGGGCAGGGCTCCATTTGAGCATTAAAGACCTCAAAGCGCTGGTTGGGCAGGGGCTTGCCATAGGGCACGCTGTTCCAATCTTCGGGCAGGGGCAAGGTAATGGGGTGAAAATTGGACCAAATACTGGCTTCGGTGGCGCCTCCCAAGCTCCAAATCTGGGCCTGCGGGGCCCGGGCCGCAATCCGTTCAGGCAAGGACAGCGGAATCCAATCGCCGCTCAACATAATCTGGCGCAGGGCAGGAAAACACAATTCAGGGCTGCGTTCGAGGTATTCCAGCAGCAATTGTAACAAAGCTGGAACGCTGTTCCAGAGCGTAATTCCATGCGCTTGTAAGGAGGCGACCCAGCGATCCGGCTCGCGGCCACTGTCAGCTGGGGGCAGCACCAAACAGGCCCCTGCGGCCCAGCTGCCAAAGAGATCATAAACCGAGAGGTCAAAACTCAGACTCGACAATCCCCAAACCCGGTCGTCGGGCTGTAAATTGTGCATTTGATTGATGGCTGCCACCGTGTTCCAAGCCGCTTGATGGGCAATCATCACGCCTTTGGGCTGACCCGTCGAGCCCGAAGTAAAAATCACATAGGCACATTGTTCGGGCGAACAGCGCTGCAAAAGTGTTTGTAGCACTGCTGAACTGGGTAAAGGCAGGGGCGTTTCGGGTGGGCAAATGGGAATAAAAGTGGGACTCAGTGGTGGGCGTGTCGCTAGAGGCCATTGGCTTTGCACCAATGCCAGGCGGCATTGCCCCAATTCAAGCAGGGCTGTGATGCGTTCTGGGGGCAAACTGGCTTCGATGGGCAAATAGGCCCCCCCTGCCAATAAAATGCCCAAAACGGCTACGGCCTGTTCCCAGCCTTTGTGCATCACAATTGCCACGGGTTCAGCCTTTTTAAGTCCCTGTTCAGATAAATGCTCTGCCAAGGCTGTGGCTTCTGACAGCAATTCAGCATAACTCAAGTTGCGGGCGGGGGAGAGCACCGCAGGGGCTTCGGGGTGGGCCAGGGCCTGGGTGACACAGGCCGCGTGCAGGCATTGGGCCGGAATATTCAGGTCTGTGGCGTTGGCAGCCAGGCGAGAGGGCGTTTGATCCGGGCGATTGAGAGGACCGAGAATGTGCTTCTGGCTGAGCGGGGCTTGCCATTCAGCGGGGGAGTCGGCCATGCGGCGCAGGAGCTGTTCAAAGGTATCAAATAAGATCTGGAGCAAGCCCGGTGGGAAGAGATCCGTGAGATAGTCCCAATTCACGTGCAGGCCGATCGCACTCTCAGAGGCCTGGCAGTCGAGCCACACTTGAGGTGTTTGGGTTTGGGCAAAGACCAGCTCTGCCCCCAGTGGCAGCTCAGGCAAGGTTTGACCGAGCAGACCTGTAAAGACCACTGGAGCTGTGCCGCTGTGGTCGTGTTGGCGTAAATCCCTCAGCACTTCAACCCCGCTGTAGAGGCTGTGTTCAAGGTCTTGCCAAAGCTGTTGCTGAATCTGTAGCGCCCAATCGACCAGCAAACCCTGTCGGGGGGGGATTTCGAGCAGGTTCAAACTGGTAAAATCGCCGACCAATAGATTCACCTGTGGGTGCAGGGGCAAGCGCTGAAAGGTGGTGAGGTTGATGATGAACCGCTCGTTTTCGCTCCAGCAGCTCAAGCTGGCGGAAAACAAAGCCAAGACCAGGCTGTTGGGCGTGAGTTTGTACGCGGCGGCCGCCGTTTTTAAGGCCTGCCAAGTGGGGGCTTCTATGTGCAGAGAGAGACGTTCAAAATGGCGTGTCTTGAGCTGTTCGGGGGCCGTGAGCAAGGGCAAAAGAGGGGCTTCCGGTAAACTTGCCAGGCGTTCCTGCCAATAGTCTTGGTCCCGCACAAAGGCTGGACTTTTGCGGATCTCTGCCAAAGTGCGCATATAATCGCCAAAATTCAAGCTCAGAAGGGGCAAATCGTTGTCGGGAAAACGATAGAGGGTTTCCAATTCCTGACCCAGGAGCAAAAAGCTGGTGGCGTCAGCGATCAGGGCATCTAAACGCAGTTGCAAGTAAGTGCCCGTTCTCCCCTCTGGGCCTTCACTCTGGCGGATCACACTCAATTCAAACAGTGGCCAGTGCTGAGGATCAAAAACCGCTTCCAGGCTGGCCTGGCGCAGGGCTTGGCGCTGCTCGGCTTGTTCTTTGAGAGACCCTCTGCGCAGATCATGGCATTTTATGCTGTAAGCGGGCAGATTTTGAAGTGGCTGCTGTTGTCCCTGGGCGCTGATCACCGTTTGTAACATCGGATGGCGGTGAATCAAGCGGTTCAATGCCCGTTCCAGTCGATCCAGATCCAGATCGGGCACGGCCAATTCCAAGCAGGCCTGGGCACCCACTCCACCCAAGGCCATCTGGGTCTGGCGACCCACCCAATAGGCAGCCTGTACGGGGGTGAGTTCAAAGGGCGCCCAGACCCGCTCTGGTTGGGGCTGGATCTGTGGCAGTGGCGCCGGGCTCAGCGCTGATTCTGCCACCACTTTTGCAAAATCGGCCAGTCGGGGATGGGCAAAGAGTTGATGCAGCCCAATTTCACGTCCCGTTTGTTGACGCAATTGCATGACCATCTGCACTGCCAGCAGTGAATGCCCCCCAAGTGCAAAAAAGTCGCTCTCGTTGTTTACGGGCTGGCCCAAGAGCTGCTGCCAGAGTTCGCTGATGCGTTTTTCCAGGCCCATTTGGCCGGGTTTTGAGCGAGATGGCGAGAGCGACGGTGAAAGAGCTGTGCTCTCTGTGGCTGGGCTGTCAGCACGGAGGGTGTGCGCTTGCAGGGCCAGATAGTCTACCTTGCCCCTTTCGGTTTCGGGCAGACGCTCAAGCTGAATCAACATGGCCGGCACCAAGGTGGTTGGCAATTGACTTTGGAGCCAAGTTTTGAGCAATGAAGGGGTGATGCTGCCCGTATAAAAGGCCCAAAGCTTTTGCGCAGTGGGGATCAGCGCTGCGCTGGAAACCTCGGGATGACGCAGCAGCGTATGCTCAATTTCAGCGGCTTCAATGCGCACGCCTTTGAATTTAAATTGCCGGTCGCTGCGCCCGAGAAAGTGAAATTGCCCGTTGAGATAAACCAGCCGATCTCCGGTCAGATAACTTTGGCTTTGGGTTTCGATCTGGGTTTCGATCTGGGTTTTGTTCTGGCTTTGGCTGTGCAAATAACCTGGGCTGAGGCCTGTGCCGCTGAGGGCCAACTGCCCCGGAAAGCCCCAAGGCAAGAGATGTCCCTGGGGGTCGAGAATCTCGGCCTTGAGGCCTGGCAACAATTGACCCAAGGCAGGGAGCTGGCCGGGTTGAAGCGTGTTGATGGGGCCTGCACAGGCCACCACACTGCACTCGCTGGGGCCGTAGTGATTCCAAACCACAAAAGGCAGGCCTTCGGGTTGAAAGGGAGGCAAGCGGTCGCCGCCGGTGCGCAGGCATTTGAGAGCGGTGTTTTCAGGCCAAGGCAATTGCAATAGCAAGGCCGCCAGCGGCGTGGGTAAAAACAGCTGTTGGATCTGCTTGCTGAGCAGGGCTTTTTGTAAAGTCAGTGGATCGAGCAGGGTATTGCGATCCCAAAAGAGCAGGGTGGCGCCTGCCGCAAGGGTACTCCAAATTTCCCAGCCCGCGGCATCAAAGGAAATATGGGCAGTTTGGGGAATCAGCTCGCCTCTTTGGCTGGGAAAGGTCTTGAGATGCCAGTGAATCAGGTTGGCCATGCCAGCGTGGGTCACTTTGACCGCCTTGGGTTGGCCAGAAGTACCGGAGGTAAAGATCAGGTTGCTCAAGGTCTGGCTGGACTCTGGCAGGGGGTGGGGGCGGCTGAGCGGAGCCTCAGGAGAGAGGGTGCGAAATGGCGCTTGGCTCGATGAAGGCTGTAATTCCTTTAAATCTAGTTTCAAAACCTGTTCTAAAGCTGTGGCTGTTTCTGGAAGACAGATTAAAATCGGATCATTGAGGCTCTGCAACAAGGCCAGCAGGCGTTCGGGGGGGCTCTCGGGATCCAGCGGCAGATATGCTTTGTCGGCCAGTAATATACCCAACCAGGCAGCCACAGTCTGGGCCCCCCGTGGCAAACAGACGGCCACCAGTGGTGTGTCGTCGGGTTGATTGGTTTCAGGCTGCGACTTTTCCAGATCGAGCAGATTCTGGGCTATCACCTCTGCCCGCTGCCAGAGTTCGGTATAACTCCAGCTCAGCGGAACCGCTGCTTGTAAATCGATCAGAGCCAGGGTCTCTGATTCCCCTGCCAGCATTGGCAACAAACGATTGGGGATCGTTTCGCTCGGCGGCTGTGAATACCCATCTGCAGCGCCAATGACTTTGCCACCGGGTATTTTCCAGTCTTTTAAGACCAGTGATGGCGACCATTCTGGCAATTCTGTCAAAATGCTCAGCCAAAGCCCGACCAGATTTTGGATCGTGTCAGCGTCAAAGAGCTGGCAATTGTATTCGACACTGCCTTTGAGTGCGCCTTGTTCGGGAATCAGGGTAAAGGCCAGATCAAAGCGGGCCACGCCAATATCCAGCTCAATCGGGCGCAGCTGGCATTCGCCCAAAGGGGCAAAGCCAATTTCGCCGTGCAGGGCCAGAACGGTCTGAAAGAGGGGGTGTAAACCCGGTATACGGGGCGGCTGAAGCACTTCCACCATTTGCTCAAAGGGGGTGGCCTGGTGTTCCAGCGCCAAGAGCACCTGGTTTTGGACTTGCTCCAGCAGAGAATGCAAATTCTGCTCTGGGTCGATTTGCACCCGCAGCGGCAGCATATTCAAGAAAGGTCCAATCAGGTCGTGGGTTTCACTTTCGAGCCGCCCAGCGACAGGGGTGCCGACCACCAAATCGTCACTTTCGGCAAACTTCCAGAGCAAGAGGTAAAATCCCGTCAACAATAAGCTGAACAGGCTTTTGCCACTGGTTTTGGCCAGGTTTTCAAGGGCCAAATAGGTGTCTGAGGGCAGTAAAAAAGGCGCCTGAGCTCCTTGAATTTCAGGAGTTTGAATTTCTGTGTTTTGAACTACTGGGTTTGTGCTGGAATTTTCGCCGTACAAGCCCCTTTGCAACAGGGTCTGGACAGGGGCTCCCATCAGGGCCGTTTGCCAATAAGCCAGATCGGCTTTGAGACTGGGGTCTTTTTCCAATTGTTCGCGCTGCCACAGTGCAAAGTCAGCGTATTGCCAGGCCAAAGTTGGCAATTCGGGTTGTTTTGCAAGCAGCTCGGCAGTATAAACGGCTTGCAATTCCTGGAACAAGACCCGGAACGAAAGCCCGTCAGCGACGATATGGTGCAAGCTCAAGAGCAACACATAGCGCTGAACATCTGGTTCAGGGGGCCTTTCTGGCTGTTGTTTAGAATCAGTTTCAGATGTGAGGACAAAGAGCGAAAAACGCAGCGGGGGCGTGTTTTCCCAGTCAAAGGGCAATCGTGCGTGGTGTTTGAGGGTGGCTTGCAGGGTGGCGGGATCTGAACTGACTGAATTTATCACCTCCCAGCAAGGGGGCGGATCTGCCAAGACAACTTGAAAGGGCTGTCCCTTTTCGTCTTGCCGGTAAACACTGCGCAGAATTTCATGGCGTTGAATCACGCTCTGACAGGCCTTACGTAATGCCGCTATGTTAAGGGGACCTGTGATTTCCAGCGCCACGGGAATAAAATGGGTGCGCTCCTGCGGATGCAATTGTTCTAAAAGCCAAAAGCGGGTTTGGGCAAAAGACAGGGGCAATTTGTCTGGGCGCAGGCGTTCCGGCGTTGGGCTTTGGGCTTGCAGCCCGTTTAAAATCATGTCGGCGATCTCTTCTAAACTCGGTCCTTGCAAAAATTGGGCCAAAGGCAGTTTGACGCCAAATTTTTTCTTCAGGCGACTGAAGAGTTCCATGCCCACCAATGAGCCAATCCCCAGATGTTTGAGGGGTTCACTGGGATTGAGCAGCGCGGCATCAAGCCGCAGGGCTGTGGCCAATTCCACTTGCAATTGCCTGATCAGGCCCTCGCGGCTGTGGCTGTCTGTGCTGAGGCCTGGCACGTGGATTTGCTCCTGTTCCAAATGGCTTTTCAGGCGCGTGGCCAAAGGGGAGAGCACCGGATGGGCCTTGTTCAGCGGCTGCGCCATTTCGGAGCGGGGCAGCCAAAAGGGGAGCCGTTGCCAGGGGTACAGCGGTAGCGAAAGCAAACTGGGATGGGGGGCGATCAAGGTCTGCCAATTGACGTCAAAACCCAGGCTGTAGAGTGTGCCCAGACTCTCAAACAGGGGACGGGCCGTGGGAATATCTCGGCGCAGGCTTGGCAGCAGGTGGCTGCTATCACTCACACCCAGCAATCCGGCCGTCAGAACGGGATGGGGGCTGATTTCAACAAAGACTGTTTCTCCGTTGGCCAGGCGTTTTTCAAAAGCAGGCAACAATTGGACGGCTTGGCGCAGATTTTGCCACCAATAATCGGGCCCAAAGTCTGTTTGTGGATTTTCTGAGGGGTTCACGGTGGAATAAACGGGGGTGTGCCCTGTCTCGGGCTGTATGCCCGCAATGGCATCCAAAAGTGGCGTTTTGAGTGCCTCCATCAGTGGGCTGTGGGAGGGGGCATCTGCACCTTTGACCCGTCGGGCAAAGATTTTTTCTGCTTGCAGGACCTTTAAAAAACGTTCAAGGGCCTGTTCTTGGCCGGAAACAACGGTCAGCTCAGGCCCATTTAAGCCCGCTATCCAGAGCTCCGGCTCTTGATGCGCTTCCAAACGCGTTTGAACGGCCTCTGCAGAGAGTCCGATAATCCCCATCGCCCCGCTGCCGACCACGGCTTTGAGCAAACCAATCCGTTTGACCAGAATGCGCGCGGCATCTTCCAGTTTTAGCCAGCCCCCAGCACAGGCGGCACTGATTTCTCCCATGCTGGTGCCGATCAGGGCATCTGGACGCAGGCCCCAAGATTGCCAGAGGGCAAAGAGTGCCAATTGCAAGGCAAAGAGCACAGGCTGAACAATTTCTGGACTGTCCTGATAACCTTTCTCTACCGCCTCTCGCACCGAAAATCCCGTCAAGGGGCCGAGAGCGGCATCCACTTCGTCTAAACGCGCAACAAAGACCGGTTCCCTCAGGAGTTGTTGGCCCATGCCTTTTTCTTGAGAGCCCATGCCCGAAAAGAGGAAAACCAATTTGCGTGCGGATTTTTTCAGAATCTTGAGACCGGGCTCTGGTTCAGATGCCAGGTGTTTTAAACCCCTTTGCAGATCTGCGTGCGAGTCAAAGACCAGCCCGGCTCTGTAATGGCCCTGGGTCTGGCGCATTGCCAAGCTGTATTGCAGATCCTTGCTCCGCAACTTTGGCTGGGTATCCAACCAAGCGCACAGATCCGCAGCCCGTTGGGCCAGTGCTGCTTGGCTGTGAGCGGAGAGCGGGAGCAGCAGCAGGTTTGAACTTTCATTGGCGGCCAGTATTTGCCCCTCTGTGTGAATGTTTGCTTGGTCTGGGGCTGGATTTTGAGGCGCTGCTGCCAATAAGACATGTACATTGGTGCCACCAAAACCAAAGGCGCTTACCCCGACCAAGGCGGGAGAACTCTCGGGCGACGAGGCCTTCAATTCAGACATTGACAGATCCAGGGGCTGAGTTTGGCTGACGACCTGTAAATGCCATTTGGCAAAAGGGATATGGGGATTGGGGGTCTGAAAATGCAAACTGGGAGGCAAT
The DNA here is from genome assembly GCA_018780035.1 of Candidatus Sericytochromatia bacterium. Lineage (GTDB taxonomy): Bacteria > Cyanobacteriota > Sericytochromatia > UBA7694 > UBA7694. The sequence goes on along the minus strand of JADMKE010000017.1, from coordinate 84,045 downwards.
GTTCGGTGGTACAGACTCAGACTGGCCTTGATCAGCCCTGCGATCCCGGCGGCGGCCTCTAAATGACCAATTTGGGTCTTCACGGAGCCCATTTTTAAGGGTGGGAGCGCTGAATTTAAACGGGCTTGGCCATAGACTTCACCCAGGGCGCGGGCTTCTACCGGATCACCCAAGGGGGTTCCCGTACCGTGGGTTTCAACATATACGACCTGCGCCGGGTCGATCTCGGCATCTGCACAGGCTGCTTGCAAACTGCGGCGCTGTCCCGCTGGGCTCGGCGCACTCAGACCATTTGTTTGACCATCTTGAGACAGGCCCGAACCACAGATCACAGCATAAATGCGGTCTTGATCCACTTGGGCCTGGGCCAAGGGCTTGAGTAGCACCAGCCCTGCTCCCTCCCCGCGCACCATGCCGTCGGCGGCGGCATCAAAGGTTTTACATTTGCCATCTGGGGCCAAGGCCTGGGCCTCTTCAAATCCCTGCTGCAGCAAGGGGGAGAGCAGAATATTCACCCCGCCGACCAAGGCCATTTCCGCTTGGCCATTGCTCAGGCTTTGCAGGGCCAAATGCAGGGCTGTGAGCGCAGATGAACAGGCGGTGTCGATCACCAGACTGGGGCCGTGAAAATCAAAGAAATAGGAGAGGCGGTTGGCAATGACACTGGTGGCTGCACCCGTAATGGTGTACATATTGACCTGATCCAGTCCCTGCAATTGGGTGTGGGTATAGTCCACACTCGAGACCCCGATAAACACCCCCACCTTTTTCCCGCGCAGGTTTTCACTGGGTTGGCCCGCATCGAGCAGGGCTTCCACCCCCAATTCCAGCATCAGGCGCTGTTGCAGATCCATGCATGCGGCCTCGGTGGGGGTCACGCCAAAAAAGTCGGGATCAAAACCACCCAATTCAGACAATTGGCCTGCATAATGCGGGCTCTGCAATTCAAAGCGCTCAGGGGGAATGGGTTTGACCGCATTTGTGCCCGAGTGCAGCAATTCCCAAAAAGCCTCAGGGCTTTCTCCGCCTGGAAAACGGCAGGCCATGCCAATAATTGCAATGGGAGGATGAGACATTTTGCTCCAGATGACCGCCTGTAGAGATTACTACAGTTTAGCGGATTCTGAACGTAGTCAGTTTAAGAATTGCTCAGTTCAAAGGGGAGTATTTGGCCATTGTGTGGGAGTTGCAGTCTTTTTCCCCGGTGGTCATAGACAAAAATCCGGTAGCCTGTGATTTTCCCCTGGGGGTTTTGGAGGGGCTGGTAAACCACAGCCCCCACTTGGCTCACATCTGTAACCCTTAAAACGGCATCAGCGGGCTGAGAAGATTGAAAAATACCGCTGGAGCGGAAATAGGGGTTGGTGAGTTCTTTCCAATAGGGATTCATGGGTTGGCTGGCAGCCATTTTTAAAGTTTGGATTGAATCGGGGTATTGGCCCTGAGCAATGGCATAGGTTTCAAGCATGGTCTGAAGGGTGTGGGCATTGGCCTTGCTGCTGCTCTCACGGCTGTTTCCCAGATAGGCCTCTTCCGTGAGCGGAATGCCCAAGGCCAAGACCAAGGCCATCAGTGCCGATTTCAACCAGAACGAGCGCAAAGGGCCTTTCACTTTTTCTGGAAAAGGACGAAGGCTGAGCAAAAGCAATAAAAAAGGGAAAACCAGTAAAAAAAGCGCACCTGTGGGGGCCCAAATGGTGTTTAAACGGGGTAAATATGGGCTCCAAGGCAGCATCTTCTCGCTGTCCAAAACCATTAGCAGGGCAAAGAGCAGCCACATACCCACTGCCCACAAGCCACTTAAGCCAGTTGTTTTAATGCCCCTTTGCAGAGATGCTGATGGCCCTTGAGACATTTATTGTGGCTCATTCTCCGGCATTTTTTGCATCACAAAAAAGACATAGCCATAATGGTCCCCATAGGCTTTGTGTAATGCCGTTTCTTGCTCAGCTTCGTCCAATTGGGCCAGACACCCTGGCTGATCTGCATATTTTTGCCGCAATTGTTGAATCCGGGCCAGCTTGGGTGTGTAATAATCTTCCCACCAGGCAGAGTCAGGCAAGACAAAATACCCCACTTCGCGATAGCCGTGGGCCTGGATCCGCTTCAGACAGCTGGGAATATCTGCCATGGCAGGGTATTCGGCCCAAAAGGTTTTGACCGCTTCGGGCAGCTCGTTTTTGAGCCAGCAGGGTTCGGTTGCAGCCAGATAGCCACCCGGTTTGAGCAAGCGTTTCCACTGTTTTAATGCTGCTTCAAAGCCCAAAAAATACATCGCCCCTTCACACCAGATCAGATCAAAACTTTCCGCGGCAAAAGGCAAGTCAAACATCGAAGCCAACATAGGATGAATGTGTGTACTTTGGTCTGCGGCAGCGGCCCGACGGGTGAGTTCGGCCAAAAACGGCGCATGGGTATCCACGGCAGTGATCTGGCCTGAGCTGATTTCAGCCAAATCCATCGTCTGTTTTCCAGGGCCACAGCCGATATCCAAAATAGCAGGATGGGTAGGCAATTCCGTTGCCATATGGAAGGCCCGCTGAGTCGAGGCCTTGTCTCCCGGTCCTTCGCGCGGCAAACCACTGTGGATTTCCCAGAACAAAGAGCGTTGTGTGGTTTCAGACTTTTCAGTCATTGGCAGAGACTCCTTTTTTGAGCACCCGTTGGGTCGAGGCTGGGTATTTCGCCAAGAGAGCCACTGGGCGAATTGGCCGGGGCACCAGATTCCCGCCACAATTGGGACAGACCTCTTTCAAAACCTGGCTGACACAGTCGCTGCAAAAAGTGCATTCAAAGGTGCAGATGTGTGCCAGAGGTGAATCGGGGGGCAAATCCCGATCACAGTTTTCACAATTGGGGCGGAGTTCCAGCATGGCGGTGTTTCTTTCTTTGAGTCTTTAACTGGGTGAGCGTAAGTCATCATAAAGCAGACAGGGTCTTCCCAAGCTTATGGCTTGATTCACCAAGGGCCGATCGTTGCTTAAAAAAAGCACATCTCTTTCGTTGAGAAGTGTCAGGATACCCGCATCGGTCAAGCCATAGTGTTGAAAATACCAGATGTTTTTTAGGATAATGTCCTTCGCAGGCAAGTAAACTTCAAGATAATTGCTTGTCAAAGCTTGCCAAACCTTGCCAAATACCTGTTTATGTTGACCCAGTCTTTGTGGGGCAGCCAGATTACTGACTTCCGTCAGGATTTGAGGTGTCGTCAGACTGGTTTGAAACAAATCCAGCAACTTTTGCAGGGCATGAAAATCATCAACAGCATACTTAGCCGTTTTAGGGTGGTTTTTTAAAATGCCTTGATGAGTCAAGCCCAAAACCAATACAAGCAATAAATTGGCATCAATCAAAATCCCTTTGTTTAAGTAGGAAAATATGAGTGATTCTACTTTAGAGTGTGGTGACATTTTCTCTGATTTTCATAGAGATAACTTTCCCTGTTACAGCATGAACTTTGAAAATCTTGTATTCTCGCTCAAAAACATCATATGGGGCGAGAATACGGGATAATTGAGTCGGGTTGGTATATGTTTTGAGCTTGTCATAACCCAGGGTTATTTTCCAGAATTGTTCAGTCTCGTCCAACTCTGCCTCTTCGACTAAAAAATTTTTATAAGCCTGAGCATTGGTTTGAAATTTATTTAAAAATTCAATGCAGTTTTTTAAAATTGTTTCAACCCCTAACTCTTGGGGAGCTGCTTTGATGGACGTTTTTCTGGCAGCCATAAACATCCCTCCTTGAATAGATTGATGATTAATTTTATTATTTCACATTTCAATCGGTGGAGCTTGCACCCTGCTCTTGTCAGAGATGTCATGTTTGATTCAACATACCTGCAAGGACCTATTTTACTCAGCCCATTTTGACACTGTGGGGCCGCTCTTGTAAGCGATTGACGTAGTCACGCACGACCGGATGCTCGGTATCAGCACCAAACATGCGCTTCCAAATAAACTGCGAACCGATCAATATATCTGCGACCGTAAACTGCTCACCAAAGAGGTACGGGCCCTCGCCAATTTCTTTGGCGATCAGGGCTTCGCAATTGGCAAAATCGTTCCAACCGCGGTACACAGAGGTTTCGACCTTGAGCAGGCTATCGCCCATGGCGGGCTCCAATTGCGAGGTGGCAAAGACCATCAGCGAGAGAAATCTTCCCCGCTCAGGCGAGCCAATCGGCGGTGCCAAGCCAGCTTCGGGGTATTTTTCGGCGAGATAGAGCCCTATCGCCACGGTTTCAAAGATCTTTTGGCCCTCATCGAGCAAAGCAGGCAATTTGCCCGCGGGGTTGATGGCCAAAAAGGCTGGGGTTTTGTGTTCTTTTTTTTCAAAATCAATCGGGACCAACTCGTATGCCACTTGGAATTCGTCGAGCAGCCATTTGGCAATGCTGGCACGGCTGCGGGGGTTGTAAAAGAGTTTCATTTTGGTTCTCCTGAGAGTGTTTATAACGCCAGCAAAGGCCTTTTAGCGGCTGGCAGACTTTCGGTTTTGAGGCCCTCTGCGCCAATGGTGATCAGCAGAAAATCGGCGATGGGGATGGTCTCTTCCCGCATTTGGGTTTGACCGGGCATCCGAAAGCGAATTTTGAGCTGGGTGCCTTTGCTGAGATTGTCTTTAAACTGTTTGCCTGGCGCGATTTTTTCATTTTTTAATGCCAGAGAGCCCGTCTGGCTGTGATTTTGTTGGGTGGGATCCGAAGCGTGGTTGACTGAAAATTCAGAATAATCCAATTCAACCTCGGTGGCCAATGTGTTGTGAATCTGGATCAGACAACAATTTGCCTGCTGAGTGTTGCTGGCTCTTTCTGGGGCCTTTTCACGGGCTGCACATCCAGGTAAAAATAGCAAACTGGCAGTGAAACAGAGAGTGGTTATTTTCATGGAAAATATTCCTTTGTGAGCAGGATGGGGTGTTTCATTCTAACCTGAAATTTAAAAAGTATTTTTGGTATTTGCCGCTCGGTATTTGCCATTCGGTATTTGATAAGCGAATGATGAATACATCAATATACATTCTACATTCTTTTGAGGAGTCTTACAATGCCCGCATTTAAACCCCTTGGCTATAATTCCGTCTCGCCCTATTTAATCGTCAAGGATGCAGCTGCCAGCTTGGCCTTTTTAACTGAGGTTTTTGCGGCCACGCCTTTGCGCCAGTTCCCAGATGGAGAAGGCCGTTTGATGCATGCCGAAGCCAAAATAGAGGATACCGTGATCATGCTGGCCGATGCTACGCCAGATTGGCCTGCGCTTGATGCCCATGTGCATATTTATGTTGCCGATGTTGATGCGACCTATGCCAAAGCGTTGGCCTTTGGGGCCGAATCAGTGCAAGTGCCTGTCAAAAAACAGGATGCCGACAAACGCGGTGGCGTCAAAGATGCAGGCGGCACCACCTGGTGGATTGCCACCCAAATGGAAGACACCGTTTAACCGTTGCTGAGGAAAAAGTCCAGCCCTTTGTCTTTGATGCGTGTTTGTTCAGGGCCATAGCCATAGATAAAATAGCCAGAGAAATTGTCCAATGGCAAATGGCGGATGGCACAGGCCTGAACGGGATCTGAACCTTCCAGAAAGGTTTTTCTTTTGACAGGAATCCTGCCTTTGAGCTGGTTTTCTATTCCCTGCCAAAGAAAATAAGGCTGGCAACTTGGCAAATCCAATTCTTTCCAATATTGACCCCTCAGCGCCTGTTGTTTTAACTGCTCTCTGTTTTGGGGATACAAACCGCCGACATCCACCGCGTAAGTTTCAAGCAGGGTTTGAAGTTTAATCATCTGGCGTTTTACTGCCCAATCATGGGAAAAATGGGTTTCGGCCAAATTCGAGGGCAAGACCAACCAACCCCAAAGTAAGCCAAAGCCCAAGAGATCCACGCTCAATACTTTGAAATACACAAAAGGGGATGTCATATTTTTGAGACTGAGCAGAAACCCTTTCACCAGCAGCATGAGCAAAGCTGTGCCAATAAAACCAGCACCGCCCCCCCCCCCCCCTGCTCCGATTGTATTGGGCAAAATCAACAGCCCGATCAGCGTGGTCAGCCAAGCGAGTAAAGGCAATTTGGGGAAGCTTTGAACCCCTTTGCCCAGCCCGAAACCACCCAAACATGGCTCGAAACCACCTGCCCCGCGCCAAGCAAAGAATTGACTTCGCTCACACGGGGCTTTGCCGTCGGCCCTTATCACTGACTTGTTTCAGCTTTCTCCAGAATAGCAGCCAAGGTTTCTTCGGCCAATTGGCGTGCGCCCATCGCCAGACTTTTTTTGCGCAAATAGATTTCCAGTGCCTCTTTTGAACGGGGGTCTTTGAGTTTGTGAAGGCCTTCCAGGGCCGTAAAAGCCACTGTTGAAGAGCGGTCTCTGAGTAGCCTGTGAAAGACTGGCAGCAGGGTTTTGCGCTTGAACCGTACCAATCCCTCTGCCGCTGCCCAGCGCACCCAGGGCTCTTTGTGGGTGCTCGCCTGAATCAGGGCCTTAAGGGCCAGAGGGCTTTTGCTCGACCCCAGGGCCCAAACCAAGCTAACAGCGTGTTGAGGATGGGTCTCAAGGGCGTCAATCACAGGCTGGGGATTGGCTTCGGCCAATAACCAGAGCACTCCTTCAAGATTTTCAATGATGTCGCGGAAATAACCATTGGGAGGAAAGGATATCAATTTGCCTTCGATGGCTGTGAATAAAGTGGCGATACCAACTTCAGGTTGCTCAGCGAGGGCCTTAAAAACAGTTTCAGGGCTGGTTTCCGAGTGAATCAGGGACACAAGGGCCGTTTCAAGCGGATTCATGCGCTGGGTGTCTGGCCTGCAGATACAAATTCCTGAAACGAAGGAATGCAGTGTGAGGGCATGATCGCTGTCTCGGGATTTTGGGTGTGGTAGCTGAGTATGTCAGCAAGATCCTGTTTGTACTGGCTCGGGTTATTCATCAGGGTCATTGCCAAAGGGTGGGGCAAACGCTGCTCAAGATAGCCCTCGCGCAGCCAACAGGCATCGGCAATCAAAAAGAGCGGGCCCTGGGTGGTTTGAATCAAAGCGCCGAGTTGACCACAAAAATGGCCTTCTAATGGAATCAGAACAATGCTGCCATCGCCAAAGAGGTCGTAGCTATAGGCAAAAGGGGGCACTGGAGCGATGCGCAAAGGGCTGTCTTCGCGGTCGATCAGCAGAGCCCTGCGCTCAAAATCGTCGGGCATCAGAGCAGGCAAAAAACCTTTGCGTGTGGCCGCGATGCCTTTGAGCGAACGTACCTGTTCATAGCCTTGGTGCAAACAGACAAACCGGGCTTTGGGAAAGTCGCGCAGCCCCGTCACATGGTCACCATGAAAATGGGAGACCAGAATGTATTTGACCTCATTGGCAGAAATTCCACGCTCCCTGAGTTGGGCCACAGCGGTTTCTTCGGGTTTGAGAAAAACCGGAGTGACCTGGGCGTAGAGTCGGTAGGGATAGCGCCGGGTGGCCCCAAAAAAATGCTCACTGTAACCCGTGTCGTAGAGCAAAATGCCTTCAGTGGGGTGCTCAATCACTGCAAAGAGAGAGGGAAATTGACAGGTTTCGTTGGCTTCGCCGTGCAAGACCATTTTGCGGCTGTGGGTGCAATAGCCGCCCTGTAAGAGCGAAATTTTGACTTTCACGTTAATAACGGGCAATTTCAGGGTCGATATACAAAGACCAGGCGTCGATGCCTCCGGTCAAATTTTTGACCTGGGTAAAGCCTTGCTGCACAAAATATTCAGCCGCTCCCCGGCTGCGGCCCCCGTGGTGACAGGTAAAAATAATCGCTGCGTTTTTATCCCAAGTGCCTAACATTTCTTCGGCCAGCTCTTCAGTCAGCTGAATGCTGCCGGGAATCAGGCAAATCTCGCGTTCAAATTCTTCACGCACATCCACCAAGCGGGGGGGATTTTCACTTTTGAGCAGTTCAGCTGCTTCATGTACGGATAATTCCATCTCGTCCATCTTTCACACTCCTTGTGTTTCAAACTGAATCGGTTAGATTTGGCAGGTTGTTTTGCTCTCAGTGTAACGCTTAAAAGCCTTCCCGGCTATAATGAATGGCATGTGGCCTTTTCGACGCAAAAAAACGCAATCAGACCTGTTTCAACTTCAACAGGGGCTGTTTGAATCTGCCTATTTGGAATTTTTAACGCATCAATTATTGGCCTCTCCCTATTTGGCCCAGAACGTCCTCAATGCGCGGTTTGCCTCCACCGAAGGTTTTTCGGTGATCTTTCAAAGTGCCCAATTGCCACGCGTGCTGAAGGACTTTCCCTTTTTAGCAACCTATTTGGCACAGCTGATGCGACCTGAGATCAATCTCTATTATCTCAATGCCCTGGCCCTGAACCAAAGTGCGCGGGTGGAGCGCCATATCGACCACAGTATTCGTGGCTATGGCACCGAATTGCCTTATCCCCAGCAGGTAAGTGTTCTCTATGTGAATATTCCTGCGATGTTGGGCGGGGCGCTCATGCTCTACGACCCAGCGGAAAACCCACTCACAGAGATCCAGCCCCAAACGGGCCTTTGGCTCGATTTTCGGGGCGATCTTAAACACGCGATCAGTCCTGTGCAATCTCTCCCAGAGGCCTCAACTCCCCGTCTCAGTTTGGTCTGTGAACAATATGCTCTGAGCCCAAGTGAGTTGGAGTCTGTGCCTGAATACGTGCTTAAATCGACGGTCGGTTTTGGCACTTTTTTGGCAGTGGAATCCCACGAGACTTGAATTAAACCCTTGGACTAACCTAAAATCAGGGAAGAGGTATCATTTGGATGTCTAAACTTTTTTTTGCTCTTGTCCTGCTGTTCTGTCTCTTGGCCCTAACCGGTCTTTCGGGCTGTACCCCTTCGGATGCCAAAGACAAACAGAGCCAAACCCTTGAAAAATTTAAAGTGGTCAAAACGGCTGCTGAATGGAAAAAACAGCTTTCACCACAGGCTTACCATGTCTTGCGCGAACATGGCACCGAGCGGGCCTTTACCAGCCCCTTTCATGCCAGCAAAGCCAAAGGGGTCTATTATTGCGCGGCCTGTAAACAGCCTCTGTTTAGCTCTGCTGATAAATTCGACTCAGGTACAGGCTGGCCCAGTTATACCCGGCCACTGGCGGCCACTTTGATTGGTAAAAAAGAAGACCGCAGTCTCTTTGGCTCACCCCGTACAGAAGTGCATTGTTCTCGCTGTGGTGGCCATTTGGGCCATGTTTTCGACGATGGTCCTGCCCCGACAGGTTTGCGTTATTGCATGAACGGCGTGGCTCTTGGTTTTCAAGCTGGAGGCACCACACTTTCAAGTTTTTACCAAACTATGACCAAACCTTGACACTTCTCTTTGAGCCGTGACGGGCAAGCTCTCTGGGCCTTTTAAAATCGGAATATGGGATGATTTCCCCACGATTTTAAAGGACAGATTTTATGGCACTTGCAACACTGACACAGCCCACTGAACGCACCTACGCTCCGATCAGCTGGACCTTTTTTATCCTTATGCACCTGGCCTGTCTGGGCGCCTTCTTTGTTGGGGTTAGCCCTGTTGCGTTGGCAATGGCAGCGGCCCTTTATCTGATTCGCATGTTTGCGATTACGGCCTTTTATCACCGCTATTTTTCGCACCGCACATTTAAAACCTCACGTCTGGCCCAATTTTTATTTGCTTTTTTGGGTGCGACCTCCGCCCAACAGGGTCCACTCTGGTGGGCTGAAAAACACCGCCATCACCACAAGTATTCAGATCTGCCCGAAGATTTACATTCACCTATTCAAAGTGGGTTTTGGATGAGCCATATTGGCTGGGTGCCTTTGCAAAAGAATGTGGGGACGGATTATCGCAAAATCCCCGATTTGGCCAAATTCCCAGAATTGGTATGGTTAGACAAAAACCATATTTTGCCACCTGTGCTTTTGGGCTTCACTCTCTGGCTCTTGGGAACAGCTCTGGAGCAATTCTGGCCCGCTTTGGGCAGCAATGGTATGCAAATGTTGGTCTGGGGCTTTTTTGTCTCAACGGTGGTACTCTACCACGGTACCTTTACGATTAATTCTCTCTGCCATGTCTGGGGTTCGCGCCGCTATGCCACCAAAGACGACAGCCGCAATAATTTTTGGTTGGCCCTGATCACCCTGGGCGAAGGCTGGCACAATAACCATCATTATTATGCCACCTCTGTGCGCCAGGGTTTTTTCTGGTGGGAAATCGACGTCTCGTATTATCTCTTGCGCCTGCTGGGGGTTTTGGGCATTGTTTGGGACTTCAAACAGGTGCCCGCCCATCTGAAATCAAAACAGATTTTAACCAAACATCAATTAAACTAAGCGCCCTTTGCCCATTCCTGCTGATATCTGTTAAGCTAAAGTCGCGAATAATTTTATTAGCAGAGTGGGAAAAAAAATGAAAAATTTCAAACGGGGAACCAGTCTCATATTGAGTGGTTTTTTGCTCAGCAGTTGCAGCCCAGAGCTGCTGAACAATCTGCTCAAACCCAATTCAGAGACGGTTTCCCCATCTGTTGAGCCCGACAGTTTTTTAAAACCCACCTCACCTCCTTCTTTGGCTGAAAGCAGTAAGCCCGTGATTCGGGCTTCTGGCCCACTTACGTTTCCCACCGCCACGCCCACACCACTTGTGGCTGTTTCGGGGGTTCTGGTGGCTCCGCCCCCCACTTTTGAACTGCTTCCTCCTGGTTACAAAGCGATTATTTCTATGGATTATGGGGCCCAAGGGGCCCGGCTCAAAAATCGCCGTCAGGTGATCTATGCTGGTGGGCCGACTGACTATTTTTACTTGAATTTTAAACAATCGCGTATCTTGCCCGCAGGTCAAGGCGTCAAAGTGATGTCGGGTGATGGCACCGAGATTACCCGTGTCACAGAGCTGAGCCAGAGTATACGCGTGCCTGGCAACACGGCGATTTTGGAGACATCATGGGATGGCCAAGGGGATCTGCCCAATACCACCGTCGAACAATTTGCCATCCACACCGGTACGGCCCCTTCGGTGCCGGTCGAAGAAAGCGGCCTCAAGAATAAATTAAGCAGTTTTCCCCTGAAATTAAATACCCCTGTGACCCTGCTTGATGGGGTAGAACGGGAGCGCGATCAGCCCAACAAAGAGACGACCTATTTTGTCAGCGTGCCCAATGTGCGGGGCAAAGCCATTGATATTACCATCGATGGGCGCGCCAAAATTCTCGTCAGTGAAGAAGTCAACCAATTTTTGTTGCCCACCAGCGATTTGGCTTTCCGCGAGCTCGACAGCCGAGCCTTGTTGGGGAGCACCTACACACTTTCGCTGCGCCCAGCCAATGTCGATACCCTCTTTTTAACTGTGACCCTGGATGGGGAATACCGAGATGGCTATGGTATCTTGAGCGTAAACGAAATCAAAGAGGAACCGCGCTTTCAGGTCTATTATGAGGGCAGTGCCAGCGAGCATGGCTTTGCCGATGAACCGACGATGCGCACGCAGGTTGATCAGATCATCCAACAGGCCTCACGGCTTTTGTACCAAGCCACAGAAGGGCGGATCCGGATCAAAACCTACGGCTTAAATATCAAAAAGGGCTGTCCGCCACTGAATGTTTTGCCTGTAGACCCCCATGTCTGTATTTCCACCCAAGATATTCTGGGCGATTTTTGGCGTTCTCATGCCCTGCCTGGAAATCAGATCAGCCTTGAGAAACAAGAAGGTGTCCCTTCGGATAGCCGAAACACCACCGATTTGGGCAATATATGGGCCCATGAATTTATGCACTGGCGCTTTGCTTTTTTAGATGAATATGGTGAAACCTTTGGTTTGGGGCCCAGTGTGTCACTCTGCCCGATTTCAATGATGGATAACCACAATGCGACGGAGCTTTGCTGGAGTGACAATCACAATCCCACCGGAAATACGACTTTGACGGTGAAAACAGGGGGACAGTCGATGTGGGCTGCTTTGGGCCAACGCCTCAACTTTACCCCCCCCAGCAATTCCCCTGTGCGTATTTTGAGGTCCAATTCAGGGGTCAATTTCCCGATGTAAAAGTGCCAGCGCAGGAATGTAAAAGCGCTAGCGCAAGAAAAAACCATTGGAATTGATCCAATCGCTGTAGAGCGTAAAGGTCAGCGGAGCGGTAATGCGTACCATAAAGGTCGGACCTGCGGGTTGGGGATAGACGGGAAAGGCCATGTCAACACCCAAGATTGAGCCTGTGGGGGTGATCGCATTGATACCCACTCCCGCGCCCAATTGCAGATTGCGTGGCACAGGGTTGTCATTCCAATAGGCCCCGGCATCGACAAAGGCATTCAGATCAAAGGCCCAATCCTCCAGAAAACTGCCCAGGCCAGGCGTGGCGATCATCGACTCAAAAAAAGCGTCCATGCTGAGCTTAGAGGGTTTGTAAATCAGGTGAAATTCAGGCGAACTGCGCACGCTGTGCCTTTCGGTGATCGAATACTCCCGGGCGCCGCGCACGAGCCAATTGCCAGTATTGAGAAAACCCCTGTAAAAGGGGAATTTTTGGCCCAAGGTTGCGCCCAGGGCACTGCGAAACAAAAATGTGCCCTGCCATTGGGGGCCTTGAAAAGGGGTCCAGAAAGAGAATCCCGTGGCTGTGGTTTGGGCATATTGAGTGCTTCCGAGGCTACCCGAGAGCTGAAAACGCAAAAAGTTGCCATTGCGGGGAATGATAAAGTCGTCCACGTCGGAGTAGATCAAATTGATCGAAGGCAAAAATAACAGGTCGCTGGCTTGGCCACTTTGACTGAGTGCAGGGCTCGGGGGCAAATTGTCGGGGCCATTAAAAAAACTGTCCTGGATAATGCTCAAATTGGCGACGCCACGCAAATAGCGGTGAGAAGAGGGATCTGACCAAACCGGAAAACCGCTGTAGAGATCGCCCCCGAAGCTTTGAATCCAGGTGATTTGAGTGGGTTCGCTGGCTTTTAAGCCCCGATAAATATAGTCAACCTTGTTGTATTGATTAAAGCCCAGGGTCATGCCCGGTATCGGCAATTGGGTGGTCGAAGCGCCCACGACATACTCCCAGTCTTGGACCAAATATGCAGGCTGATTGAGTACAGGCAAATTATTGCGTTTGACCAGGGCGCGAAAGACCGAACCTTCGAGTAGGTAATTGTCGGTAATCACACCTGCGGTCAGAGCCAGACCTGTAATCGAATTGCTGCTGAGATTGCCCGTGGGCAAAACGGCTGAATAGGTTAAAATTTCGAGTGCAGCGCTAATTTTACCTGGGCCGCTGGAACTAAAATGCAGGGTGATGGGCACAAAGAGATTGTGTTCCAGCCAGGTCAAATCTTTGAGAAAGGCGTTGTATTTAAATGGCTGGCCGGGCACCGCATTCGCGAGATTTTGGCTGACAATCCAGCGCAGCAAAGGAGTGCCTCCGCTGATCTCCAGAGCTTCCAAGACCACTTCTTTTTCGGTTTTTTCAGAGATGGTGACTGCGGGTTGCTCCGAAAAGGCTTGACTGACACGCACTTCAGCATTGGGATTGCCTCTTTGCAAATACATGTCACGGATATAAGCTTCAAGGGCCTGTTCACTGCCCGGCAGATTTTCAGCCGTTACCAGCCATTCCAGCACCCGTTGGCGCAAATAGACACTGGGAATGAGCTCTGTTTGGCCATCTAAATGTTCTATGCGTAGCTTTTGAAGTTGGGGTGCGGCTTGAGCTGGCCATGCCACAAGGCAAAGCCCCAGTATGAGCAAGGCTTTCAGCCAAGATTTTTGTAACTCAATCATCTTCCCGGCGCACGGCCCGCTCAATTTGGCGTTTGACATCTTTTTCGCGCAGGGCATGGCGTTTGTCGTAGAGCTTTTTCCCACGGGCCAGACCCACTTCTACTTTGAGCCAATTGCGTTGCCAGTACATTTTTGTGACCACCAAGGTCAGGCCTTTTTCTTGGGTTTTGCCGATCAAACGGCTGATCTCGCGCTTGTGCATCAGGAGTTTACGGGGGCGCAAGGGGACGTGATTCATCACATTGCCGTGGCTATAGGGGCTGATATGCAAATTGAGCACCCAGAGCTCTCCTTTGTCAATTTGGGCATAATTATCACGCAAATTGACCTGCCCAGCGCGCACCGACTTGACCTCTGTGCCCACGAGTGTAATCCCCGCTTCGAAGGTCTCTAAAATTTCGAAATCGTGATACGCCTTGCGGTTGACGCTCACGACCCGATCTTGTTTTTTTTCTTTGTTTGCCATAGTTTAAATCTTCTGAAAAGCCCTGAAAAAGTATGTTGCTCAGTTTAACACAGATCCGAGTAGGGGTCAGAAACAACCCTCTTCCTGCCTATGCGTGGCTGAAAGGCTGTGTTATATTCTCTTAATCAGGCCTAATTCAACTCTGTTTTGGGGCTTATTTTTGGAGATAGATGGAGAATGTAATGCACAAGCTGTGGACAACTGGAATCTCTTTTGCCTTGCTGGCAGTGGCTTTGCCGCTCAATGCATCAAGTTTGATGTTTGATGCGCGTTCCGACTACCCCGCTCATTTGAGCGATACCACAGGTCGCCATTTTGCCTCGCTGAAAACGGAACAACAGGTTTTGCAGGCTGCCCTCAATGAAGTGGGTGAAATGCCTGTTCTGCGCAGCCATCATTTGACCCAGTATGAGTTAGAGGGGCTGCTGTTGCGCTCATCAAAACTTTCATTTAAAAATCCAGATAAGACCCAATTAGAAGCGCATTTGAGCTTGGATACCGATCAGATTCCCCTCTATTTTAAACAGGCCAATTTGGATTCCCCCATTTTTCAGGCCTATGCCCATTTGCGCCAAAAGCAAGAAGAAATACGCAAAAAAATGGAGACCCTTGCAGATAAATCCCAAGAGTCTGGTTTGAATCAGCAATACCAGGTTTTGCAGGTCTTAGAACAGGGACTGCGGGCCTATGATCTGAAAGACTGGAAATTGGCTGAAGAGCGTTTCAGTGCTGCTCTCAAAAATGACAATAAACTGATCTCGGCATACAATAATCGGGGCCGGGCCCGGATCATGCTTTATGATTTAAACGGGGCAATGCAGGATTTTAAACAGGTACTTTGGCGCGATCCGCGCAATGCCGCTGCTCTGTTTAATCAGGGCTATGTTTTGAGCTTAAAAAACCAGCCCAAAGCCGCTTTGGAGTCTTTTAACCAAGCCATTGTCTTGGACCGCGACAATGCACTTTATTACAACAACCGTGGCACCATTCACAATGTTTTGGGCGAAAACAAATTGGCCCTAGAAGATTTTCAGCGGGCCACTGAGTTGAATAATCAGGAAAGCTCTTACTTTCGCAATCGGGCCAAAACCTGGCTCTATCTCAATAATCAGGCCAATGCACTCGAAGATTACAATACCTGTTTGCGTCTTTCTCCCCGCAATGTGACCTATTATTTGGAGCGCGGGCAATTGCTTGCCAAGCTAAAAGATCCCTATGGTGCACTTGCCGATTTTACCAAGGCTCTGTTTATTGAGCCCGATAACAGCGATGCGCTCTATTTGCGGGGGCAAATCTATGCTCAATTAAATGTGCGCCATTTGGCCCTGTCTGACTACAACCGTGCGATCAAACTCTCTCCCGATTCACCTTATTTTGAGCGCCGGGGCATTGCCCATTCGGTGGAATTGGATCAAAAGAAACGCCTCGCCGACTACAATGTGCTGCTCCAACGTCACCCCAAAGTGGCTGAATATTATTTTGAGCGCGGAGCTGCTTACCTCTATTTGCGCCGCCCTGCCCAGGCTTTGGCCGATTTTGAACGGGGCTTAAAATTGGCAGGGGCCGAGAAGAAAATTGAAGGCAGCCATTATTTTTATCGGGGCTTGGCGCTGCGCGAACTCAATCGCTGTGATGCTGCCATGGCCGACTTTAAACGGGCCTGTGATCTCGAACTGAAAGAGGCCTGTGAACATGGGTGTGGCCCACAGCCTACAGCTCCTGAGGCGGGTAGCGAGAGCAAGGAAAAAAGCGCAAATACACCACCTGCCGCAGACAAAG
The DNA here is from genome assembly GCA_018780035.1 of Candidatus Sericytochromatia bacterium. Taxonomy (GTDB): domain Bacteria; phylum Cyanobacteriota; class Sericytochromatia; order UBA7694; family UBA7694. The sequence continues at coordinate 68,053 of JADMKE010000017.1, read as the reverse complement.
GCGAAAATGTGGAAAAATCCAATTCAGCCCCTGAAGCCAAAGACGATTTGGAAGATACCTCAGACAGCGATTTGGACGGATAGATCTGAGGCCAGTGGCAAGGTGCCTTCGAGCATGCCCACTGTGGCCAGATTTTGAATCACTTTTTCCAAAATAGCTGGGTCCAGATGGGCCTCTGTGGCCCATTTGACCCCTGCAAACCAATCACGGGCTTGGTCTTGGCGCAGTTGGTAGCGTTCACTGACGTAGCTCACAGAATCTTCGCCATTGGCCATAAACACAGCCGTTTCTTGGTAAATCACCTGCAGCAGGGTTAACACAGCCTGAGGCGACTCCAAAATCAGGGCTTCTCGGGCGGCGATCACAAAGGAGGGCCAAGGAGTGGGAAATTCTCCCAAGCGTTTTAAGGCCCCCGCTTCAACCCGGGGAGCGGTGGTGTATTTTTCCCACAAAAAAACATCCGCTTGACCTTCGCAAACGGCTGCTTCCAGGGGGGCAATGCCACCGGCCACATGAAAGTGAATCTCTTCGTGGGGATTCCAACCCTGTGCTTGGGCCAATAGCATGGCCATCAGGTGTGAACCACTGCCAAAACGGCTGATGGCAAAGGTTTTATTGCGCAGATCTTGGATGTTTTGCAAGGGCGAATGCGCGGCCACATGAATGCCCCAGGCCAGGGGTGAAGGCACATAGGCACCAATGATACGGCTGCCTCCCTTGCGAGCGATATCGTTGACAATACCCTCGGTTAAAACCACTGCGAGGTCCAATTGCTCTGAGCGCAAATCGGCACACATCGCACCCGTACCCGTGGGATAGAGCTGAAACTCAACCTCCAGGCCTGCCCTGGCAAAAGATTGTTTCTCAATTGCCCGATGCCAAGGGGAGTTAAAGTGTTCGGGCACGCCGCCCACGCGCAAAATTTGAGTCATATTTCACCCTCACAGGAAAACAAGGAAATAGTTAAAAATAAGGTTAAGGAATATTATAGCTTGTCCCTGGCAGATCTTGTCCTGGGGTATACTGGCAGCTATGCAAAATACCCAACATTCTTATCCTCCTGTCAGTCGTTGGGCCTTGGGCTCTTTGTTAACCATGTTGTTTTTGGCCGCCATCGACACCACCATTTTGTCTACGGCCATGCCAAAAGTGATTGCCGAATTGGGAGGGTCTGAACTCTATCACTGGGTATTTTCGGCATTTATGGTCGCCTCCACGGTGGCCACCCCTTTTTATGGCAAATTTGCGGATCTCCTGGGTGTCCGGCGCTGCATGTTGGTGGCTGTTTCCCTTTTCCTTTTGGGTTCTGCGCTCTGTGGCGCTGCACGCAGCATGCCGTTTTTGATTGCCGCTCGGGCTTTGCAGGGCTTGGGTGCCTCTGGATTAATGGGACTGACGATGATTGCTTTTGGCGTGCTTTTTCCGCCTGAGCAGCGGGGGGCGCGTCAGAGTATGGTCAGCGTGGTCTGGGGGGTCTCCAGTTTGGTCGGGCCTTTATTGGGGGGATTTTTGGTCAGTGTGATGCACTGGTCTTGGATTTTTTGGTTTAATTTGCCCTTGGGATTGCTGACCACCTTGGTCTTTGCCTTGCGTTTTCCGGCGCAAGTATCACCGCCTGTGCCTCAGGCGCGCAAACCCTTTGATTGGCCCGGTGCCTTTCTTTTGCTTGTGGGACTGACGGCAACGATGTTTTGTCTGGCGGCTGGGCAAAGCCGCTACTTGCCGCTCGGTGCTGTGGGGGGGGGGTGCCTGTACTTTTTCTTTCGACGTCAGGGTCAGGTCTCCGAGCCGTTGATTCCCCTGCATTTGTTTCAATCCAGTGCGATCAAAACCGCCTTGGGCCTGGGCCTGCTCAGCAATATTGCCATGTTTACTGCTTTAACCTATGTTCCGCTTTTTCTGCAAGAGGTCATGAAACACTCGCCAACGGCAGCGGGACTGGTGCTCACTCCCATGATGCTCTCTTGGCCTTTGGCCAGTGCAGCAGCCGGCCTGAAGGTCAATCGCTATGGCTTTCGGCGCTTGATTATTTTGGGGGCTTTGTCGATGGTGGCGGGTTTGAGCGGGATCAGCCTGGGGCATTTGTCCCAGCAGTCCCTGTGGGTGATTGGGGCCTTTTCGGCCCTGCTGGGCTGCGGCATGGGGATGATGACTTCGATGCTGGTGATCTGTGTGCAGGTCTCGGTTCGCCCAGGTGAAATTGGGACGGTCTCTGCCGTGCTCAATTTGAGCCGCAATTTAGGTTCTGCAGGTGGCGTCAGTGCCTTGGGCGCTTTGCAAGTGGCCCTGCTTGCAGCCCATGGCTTAGAGGGCTCACTGGTCGCCGTATTTTTGCTGCTCTGGGTGCTCAGCTTGCTCTGCTTGGTTTTGGCTTTTAGAGCGCCAGATTCAACCCCTGCGGAGCTGGCGCAGCAGGTATTGGCAAAGACCTAAACGGAAGCGGTACTGAATTCCGGCTCGCTTGGCTCTGAGCTGGTTTCTTGCCAATTGTCATAATCGGCAATAAAGCGCAAAATGGTGGCTTTGATTTCGCCAAAAGACCTTAAATCGCGCAGATGGGCCTTGAGGTATTTGACATTGCGCAAACCATGGAAATAATTGCCATAGTGTTTGCCCATTTCGAGTGTGCCCCGGCGTTCGCCTTTGAGCTGAATCGACAAATCAAGATGTTCCAGCAGGACCTCTACCCGTTCTTCCAATGAGGGAAAGGGCAGCAATTCACCTGTTTGCAAATAGTGTTTGCTGCGTTCAAAAATCCAGGGATTGCCGTAACTGCCGCGGCCAATCATGACCCCATCAACTTTGGCGACTTGCAACATGCGCAGCACATCTTCGGGGCTGACCACATCCCCATTGCCGATCACGGGGATCTTCACTGCGGCTTTGGCTGCACCGATCAAATCCCAATTGGCCTGGCCTTTAAATTTTTGCGTGCGCGTGCGGCCATGAATGGTCAAGGCCTGAATCCCACAGGATTCCAACATTTTGGCGATTTCGACGATGGTGATTTCGCTGTCACACCAGCCCAGGCGGGTTTTGGCTGTTACAGGAATATTCACGGCATTCACCACTGCGCGGGTGATTTCTTCCATCAGTTCAGGGGTTTTTAACAGACCTGAGCCTGCGCCACTGCCTGCCACGTGTTTAGATGGGCAACCGTAGTTGATATCCAATATATCCGGGCCAGCGGCTTCGGCTATTTTGGCCGCTTGGACCATGCTCGCCACGCGGTTACCATAAATTTGAATGCCAATCGGACGCTCTTCGTCCAGAATTTTGAGTTTGGCCACAGCTTCGCGAATGTCGCGAATCAGGCCTTCGGAACTGACAAATTCGGTATAGACAATATCCGCGCCACGGCGTTTGCAGACCAGGCGAAAAGCCAGATCGGTGACGTCTTCCATGGGGGCCAAGACCACAGGGGTTTTGTCAAAATTGAGATCGCCAATGCGCATCGAAATCACCTTTCTCAGAGGGGCCCAAAATGAACCCGAAACGAATTCAAGCAAGCCCTGTGCTTGAATTATTGCCAGAAATTACCTCCAAAGACAAGGCTTTGGGGCTTTAAGACTTGGCTGTCTGGAATTGTGGTTTGGCTCTTTTCGGATTATAGTTGATAGTTAGAGTGCATTGAACCTTGCTCTGATTAAATCTTACATATCCTGCAAATCCTGCAAATCTTGGAGAATTTCCCATGTTGAGGCAAAACCTGTCCCGTCAAGTTTTGGTTGTGGATGACGAACCAGATATATTTACGCTGACCCGTTTGGCCTTAAAAGATCTGCGTTTTGCCGGTGAACCTGTGGAATTGTCTTTTGCCGCCAGTGCCGAAGAGGCCAAAACGTTTCTGACAGAACACCCCCAAACGGCTGTCATTCTCTTGGATGTGGTCATGGAATCCGAAACCGCAGGGCTGGACCTCTGCCGCTGGATTCGCCAGCAACAAGGCGATCAGCGTGTGCGGATTCTCATGCGCACGGGTCAGCCGGGGGTGGCGCCCGAACGTCGGGTGATCGACGATTATGAAATTGATGGTTATTTGGCCAAAGCAGAAATGACCAAAATGCGCCTCTATACCGCGGTCAAAACAGCCTTAAAAACTTACTCAGAACTCAGTCATGCCTATTTTCTCGAGCAGGTTTTGACCTTTATTCACAGGGTCGTGCTCGAAATGGAACGCTTAGAAACCCCCTCAGAAATTCTGCAAAGAATGGTTGAAACAGCCTTATTGATCAGCCATGCGCCGCTTGTCCTCTTTTATTTGCAATTGCCTGAACTGGAGACCCCTTATTTGCTCTACAGTGGCGATGCCGAGCAAGAGGCAGATCTCAATGCCCGGATCGAAACCGTGATGGCCCAACTGGATCGGGCCAAGGCCAATCCCACAGGAACCCTTGTGCCTTTGACTCTGCCAGCGGGAGAGGGTTGGTTTTATATCGACCTGGAATTGCACAAAGATCCACTTGCAAAGAAAGTTTTGCCGATTCTAGCGGCCCATGCCTCTCATGTTGCAGACAGGATCAAAAATTTACATCTTTAAGATATATTTCTCGGGTCTGAATTTGTTACCATAAATACAAAGATGCTTGGGCATCGGCGCAACTTTTTTACAGGCAGAGGACAAACACTTGGACCTGAACATTCTGATCACCACCAATGGTCCCGGAGAAATTGCCGCCTGGGTACAACCCGTGGTGGAAGTTTTGCGCAATGCGATCCCGCAGGCCCGGATCATTATTGCTTTGGTGCCTTGCCCCCACAGCAGTGGCTATGAAGCCCAAGTCAGTAGCCGTATGTTGGGTGCCACCGTGATGTTGCCCAAAGAGACCATGCATTATTTGCTCACAGGCAAATTGCCCCCACATGTGGTCTTGGCACGGGAGGGCATTGTCTTACATTTGGGGGGCGATCAGCTTTTCTCTGTCAGTCTCGGCTGGCGAACCCGCTTTCCGGTGGTGGTCTATACCGAAAAATTGGCCCAGTGGAAACGCCAAGTCAGCCGTTTTTTGCTGCGGGACGAAGGTCTTTACGAACAGCACCGCAAACGCCGGGTCCCCGCCCACAAATTACACACCATTGGCGATTTGATGGTCAATGCGGTCCACCCCAGCTTGTCTTCGCGAGAGGCCCGCAGCAAACTCAATCTCAGCCACGGCCTGCCTGTGATTTCGCTTTTGCCTGGCAGCAAACCGCTCAAGGTGCTTTACTCCACCTCGTTTATGCTCAAAATTGCCGACGAGTTAAGCCAACTTTTGCCCGAAGCCCAGTTTATTTTGCCCCAATCGCCGTTTACACCGCTCTCCCAATTGCGCGAAGCGGTGCAGGATCCCAAATACATCGACGTTTTGGGCGGGGTAGCCGGAAAAATCGTCCACGACCGCAACAGCACTTCGATTGTGACGCCCCAGGGCAATAAAGTTCAGGTCGTGCCTCCCACTTGGCATTATAACGCCCTGCAGGTTTCCGACCTGAGCATAACCCTGCCAGGAACCAATACTGCAGAATTGGCGGTGTTGGGCATTCCGATGGTGGTGGTCTTGCCATTAAACAAACCCGAGGTCTTGCCTTTGGATGGTCTCGGTGGCCTGCTGACCCGGATACCGGTACTGGGGCCGGTGCTGAAAAAGAGTTTGATTCGCGCCCTGCTCAAACGGCTGCGCTTTGTCTCGATTCCCAATCAGAAGGCCGAGCGCATGTTGGTGCCCGAAATTGTTGGGCAGGTTGATGCCTTGGATATCGCCCAAAAATCCTTTCAATTGCTGATGGATCCCCTGCACCGGCGTGAAATAGGCCTGACTTTGCGCACGCTCATGCCCAATCACAACGCCCCTGTTCAATTGGTGCAGCATTTGCTGGAGGTTTTTGAGATTCACTATGCCCGGCATCCTCACCCGGTGCCCTATCGGCATATTGATCTGCCTCAATCTTCTCAGCCCTCAGATTTGGATTCGACCAGTGGCACCAAACGGTCGGGCTGAGTGAAGCGCAAACCCTGGAGGATGCGACATGGGTGAGATCAATAAGATCAGCGCCAATCCCTTTGACGTAAAAATTCAGCAAATGGCGGCAGATCGCCGTTTTAACCGCGAAACCACGATCACCGATGAAGAGGAAAAACGGGGGTCTTCTCCCCAGCAACAGCAAACGGGATCCTCTTCTTCCCAGCCCCAGGCCCAAGAAAATCAGGGCATGACCAATATGCTCGAAACCCTGCGCAAACGCCAGGAAGAAGAGAATTACAGCGAATACGTTGACCGGCGTAGCAATTTAATGCGAGAACGGGCGCGCCAGGCTTCAGAAGAATACCTGCGCAATGTCAACGAAATCCGCGAAGAACAGGCCGAAGTTGCCGATAAAATGGTGGAAGAGGAACAGGGCTTTAACAAGACCTATACCTCGCGCTTGCAAGACATCAGCCAAAAACACGTTGAAAAAATGCTCAAACACAAGGGCGAGAACCACCTCTTTGAAAAGAGCAAAGATCTGCTTGATGCGGGCAAAAAAGAGGCTGAAACCAAAGGCTTGAGTCTTTCTTCGGCCCGTGCCAAACTGCGCCCAGAGGTCAGCAAATTGATCTCGAGCCGGGCCGAAGACAATGCCGCCAAACCCAATTCCCAAGGGGCCGAAGAACCCGCTCAGACCAATCGCAATCTGCTCGACAATGCCGTGAACAAACTCCGCATGAAATTGGGGGGGGCCCATACCAACGCCCAAAAGGGCATCCCTGGCGAACTCAACCCGATTTTAAAACCACAGGGATCCGAGTTTCAGACCAAAAGCGATGCTCACCTCTTCCGCCCCGATCTCAAACAGGTCCAGCATTCGATGGCCCATGCCAAAGACATTGGCGAAGATCCCAATCGCTATGTCCCCCTTGAAGAGGCCGATATCCAGCGTTTGCTCTTTGAACACAAATTGCCGATGCACCAGGGCACGGTTCAATCCCTTTTATTGGCCTCACAAAAACTGCGTGACTCTAGCCACCATTTTCTCAAAGCAGCCGTGTTGGTCACCACCGCGGGCCTCAGCGCCGAACGCGATCTGATGAAAACCGTCGTAGAGGCGTTGCGGACCTACGAAAAATTCCCGCGCCAGTCGATTATCAGCAAATTATTGCGCTTTATTCTGGGCGCGCGGGTCCAGCAGCTCAAGTCCCAGCAGCAGCAAACGCAGCCTCAGAATGCCCCCGCCCCCGTTGAGGAAAACGATCTGATTCTGATGCAGACCCATGCAGTGCCCAATTTTAAAGGCGGCAAAGGCAAATTGGCGACCGGTCTGCCTGCCCAGAATGCGCCGCTGCCAACGGGCCCTGATCGCAGTAAAGCACCTTTGTATCAAGCCGTAGATCGTGATCAGATCACGATCTTGAGTCCCGATGAAATCGCCAAGGCCTACGAAGATGCGCCGGATATTCATCCACTGCAAGAAGAAATGACGGCCCTGCTCAAAAATTACGGTCTGCCTGCCAGCAAGGTTATGGCCCTGCAATTATTGCAAAGTGCCCAGGGCAATCCCCTGCGGGCCCAGTCCATGGCGATGCAATTGGCACTGAGCCAGCCCCTCTCGCCCGAAGCCCTGCAGGCCCTTGAGCAAAAATTGAGCACACTCAGCGCCGAAGAACGCCAAATGCCCCTGCCCGAACTGCTTGAAAAATTGGAAATTCCCTTGCCTGAAAAATTGGCTGAACGCCTGCGTACGGGAGAGGGTTATACTGCCACAATGCGGCTTTCACCCCAACAAGACCGGCAGTGGAAAGCCCTGCTCTCGGGCACAATGGCTCCCCTGCGTTTGCATCTCGAAAATGCTGAGCTGCCTTCGCGAGAGGCGATTCTGCTCCTGCAAACCCTGGGCGAACGTACGGAAACCCTGAGCAGTCTTTTGCCCCGTCTGCAGCAAGCTTTGCGTCAAAATCCTGCCGCGACACTCCAACAATTGGCCCAACTCAAACCAGGGCTCGAAGCGGCCCTGGCCCAATTGGACGTGCCCGAAAACCGCACCCTTAAATTAGACAGTCGCCAAAATCTGATCAAGGCTTATGCTCAGTCTCTGCAGGTGGGTGCCGAACCGGGCATTTTAACCAATGCCATTAAAAATTTGGAATGGACCCGGCCCACGACTTTGGTGGCCGAAACCATGTCTGCCGAAGATTGGCAATTGCCCGAATTGCCTTCGGCGAAAAAGTCTGCAACTCCATTGGCGACCCCACCGATGGCGCCCGAGTTTTTAGAAAAATTGCCCGAAAGCACGCAGCGCTTGCTCGAAAAAATGCCACTCTCGCGCCAGGCCTTGCAATTGCTCGAAAATCTTGGGGCCCAGACGGGCATCGAAGAGGCGCTATTGTCCCGTTTGCAAAGCCGTCTGAGCGGCCCACAGGCCCACACCATTCTGCAGCGCATGGAACATTTGGCTCCGCTGCTCAAACAGGGCTTGAGCCAACTCAAACAGGCTCCCGGCCAAGTTTTGAGTTCAGAGAGCCAACAACAGCTATTGCACGTGATCAGCCAACAGCTCGACAAAGGGGGGCAGTCTTATTTATTGCCCAGGGTCATGGCCGATTTACACTGGAAACTGCCGGGTGAGTCTCCTCTCAAATCAGGGGCTGCTCTGGCAACCTCATCACCTTTGTCCGTCAATAATCCCAGTCTGCAGCGGGTTTTACAGCCCACCACCACAGCCGCTGTGACCCAGTTACCAGGGCCCGAACTCAGTGCCCAGGCCTGGGCTGAGCAATTATTGGCGGGCTTAAATCTGCCCAATGAGCAAAAGGTTTTAACCCGTGAAAGCCTTTTGGTTTTGGCTCAGCTCTCTGAACGGACCCAAACCCTACAGTCACTTTTGCCACCCATTGCCAAACTCTTGGTGGCCCAACCGCAGTTGACAGCCAACAATTTACAGGCCATCTATCCCGCGATCCGTTTTGCCTTGGAACGTTATCTGGCCGCGGGTGCGCAGACGCTGCCCAAAGCCAATCAAGAGGCCTTGGTGGACTTGGTGACCCAGCGTTTGCAATTGCAGAGCAATCAAGTTTCGACACAGGACCAAAATACCCAAATCAATCAGATCTGGAGTCGTTTTTATCCCGCTGACATGCCTGCGCCGCTGAAGCAAATCCTCACTTCCGCTGATGCCCGCCAGGGATTTGTCGATTTACATCAACTTTGCCAAGATTTTGAAATGGGAGGCTATTGGCAACAGTCGGCACAAAAGCTCTGGGCCCAGCCACCGTCTGAACTCGGAGCCCGTCTGGCGCAATTGCCCCAGCTCTTGCAACCGGCATTGGGGCATTTGAGTGCCTATCCCCAACAGCAGTGGATGCTCTCTAGTCCCTTGCAAAACCGCTTGACCCAGGCCATCCAACAATTTCTCAGCCAAGGTCAACCCGAGGCCTTACAGGCTGCGCTGGTGCGTCTGATGACTGAAAATCCCCATTTGCGTGATCCCCAGCCTTTGGTCCAGGAGCGCTTGCGCCTTTGGGGCCTGAATGCAGACCCCTCACGGGCTCAGCATTTGTGGCAGATGGCAGGGGGCTCTCGGGACCGCCTGGATGCCCTGGCTTTGCTCAGCAAAGGCAATCTGCCCCTGATTCAATCGAATATTGCCCTGGTGCTCAGTTATATCCGGGCCCTGCCCCCCCAAAGTCGCTTTCAAAGTGCGAGCCAGATTTTGGCTTTCCTCAGCCCCAAATTGATCACCTTGATCAACCAACAAATGCAATCGGGCCAGTTGTCTCCCTCCTCAGCTCAGGCAGCAGAAGAGAGCGAATCTGAATTGCATTTTCTCTCACAATTTTTGTCTCAGCCACTTTCAGGAGAAGGGCATCAGGCCAAACTGCGCCAATCTTTGGCGGGCCAAAACAATCCTTTCGCGGGTCTCTTTGCGCTGGAAGCCGAATTGGGCCAATTGCTGCCTCTGCTTGGCAAAGTTCAATCGGGGCCTGTGCAGGTCTTGACTCAATGGCTGCAAAATCTGCAAACGCAGCTGCGCCAATGGCAAGATCTTCTCAATACGCTGCGCCACAGTCACCCAATTAGCTTGGTCGATTTTGCCCCCTTGCGCCAATTGGCAGCCAGTTTGCAGGCCGGATTTTTACAATTGGAAGAGGGGCTCAAAGGCGAGTTGGCCTTGCTGCCGCGCACGGGAGAAGTTTTTGCGCGTTTGCCGGCCCAACTCCGGCAGATTCTGGCTGAATTGACCCAAAGCCAGGCACTTCCCCGCGATCTTTCCTTTTTGACGCGCCAAATGGGCCATAAATTGGCAGGTCTGGCCCCAGAATTGGCTCACTTTTTTCAAAACCTCGAAGGTGCTGAGCAGGCCATGCAATTGCCCGCCAAGATGATGGCCTTTGGGGGTGTGCCCGCCCAGGCCGAAGAACTGTCAGAAGCATCGTTGCAGAGCCTAAGCCAAATTCAGGACTTGCCCGAAGATTTGCCCCGCCTGCAAAATTATCTGCGCGCCTTGGGCATTCCCCTCCACGATCCGGCAGATTTGCGTCAGATTTTGGCGTTGGCTGAGGGCTCGCGTGATCGGCTTGATTCAATTGGTATTTTGCTGCGCAATCAAATGCCGTTGATTCCAGCCCATATCCAGATTTTGGCTGAATATATCCGCTTACTTCCGCCCCAAGAGCGTTTCAAGAGCATCAGTCAGATCCTCTTATTCTTGAGTGATGCCCTTTTGGCGAAAATGAAAGAACAGCTCCAACAAACCGGCAAACAGGCCAGTCTCAATCAATTGCTCAAACCCCAGGGCTGGCAGCTCGAAGCCGAGGCGGAAGCGACGGCCAGTCAGCTCTTGGCCGAATTTCCAAGTGAGGTCTCCGAAGAGACCTTTGAAGGCCTGCGCTATCTCTTGCAGAGCAATTTGCCCAAAACCCCGTCTCAATTGGAAAAAGTCCAGCAATTGCTGCACAGCGATCTCAATCCCCGCGCCTTGCTCCAACCTGTACAAGAGCCCCTGGCCCATCTTTTGGGTTTGCTCCAAGCCAGTTTGCCAGCCTCTTTGCGCTATACCCAATTGGCCCAGGCCTTTTTATTGCTGGTACAGAACCACCTTCAACAGTGGCAACAACTGCTCTCCCCTGCACAGCAAGCCCAGTTAGGCCCTTGGCTGATTGGTCTCTCAGAGCAATTGCAGACCGAAGAGACCCGCTTTAAGTCCGAACTCGACAGGGCTGAAGCTGAGCTGGCCGAAGCAGGCGGAGAGGTTCCCAAGCTTGGAGAGAGCTGGTTGGCCCGTGTCTTGCGACAGCTCAAGGGCATGGCCCGGCAAATTGCCGAAAAACAGCCTGAATTGCGCGAAGAAACCCAGCAGATCTTGCGCCGCTTTATGCAGCAGGCCCAACATTTGGAAGAGCAATTGAGCAGTTTGCAACTCTTTATGCAAACTGATCCGGGCCCAGGGGTTCAAAGTGAAGGACAGAAAGGGGCTGCCACTGCCCCTTCTGCCCAAATGTTGATTCCGGCTTTTATTCAAAGCCTGGGTTATCCCGTTGAGATCAGCATTCGGCCTCAAACCGACGAAGAGGGTGGGCAAGGCCAAAATGGGCCAAAAGGTACTTTGATTCAGCTGAATATTCGCACCCATACCTTGGGAACGCTGGTTTTTTCGCTCAATATGCGCGGCAAAGAGCTGCGCATTCGTCTGGGCGTTGAAAAACGCCCGATTCAAGAATGGCTCCAACCCTATCTCGACGCCCTCCAGCAAAAATTGGGGGAGTTTCCCTTTGAGGTTCAATCGATCCAGAGCTATGTGGTCCCCAGCGCCCATGCCGGGCACAATTTGATCGCCCGGCAAATGCGCACGAGATACCGGCGCTCCTCGATTGATGCGTTATAAAGTGGTTCTGGATTAAGGCTCTAAGACACAGGGCGTGAGGCTCATGTCTCCGTCTTCGTCAATTTCCAATTTGCCCCGCACCACAACTTCAGCCCGCGCCTGAAGTGCTCCAAAACGCTCTTTTTGTGCGGCAGAATAGAGACAGGCCAAGGTCGCATTGTCTGGCAATACTTTGGCTGTGCTGGGTTGTAAGATCATAATATCCACGGGCAATTGGATGGGTATTTTGCTTTTGGCGAGACTGCCGGTTTCGCCCACCAGGGCTGAAAGCAGCAGGTATTTGTTGTTATAGGTCTCTTTGCCGACTTGGGCATTGTCTGTGCGGGCTTTGACCAAGTCAGCCAAACTCAGTTTTTGAAATTCAGATTCAGGTTTGGCGCGCAAGGCGTCTTCTTCTTTGCGGATTTCCTGTTCCACTTCTTTGGAGGCCTCTTTATACAGATCTCCCAGGCCACGCAACGTAAAAAAGGCGCCGACAGCCCCCAAGATCACAAAAATGCCCACGGCAATTAAACAGCCTTTGAGAAACGATGATTTATTTTCAGGGTTGGGATTATTCATAGCCACAGCATAACGAATTTAATCCCAAGCGCAAAGATCCCTTTCTCAGTATAATGAAATTAACAGAACTAGCTGAAAATACATGGGGTGTGACTATTTTTTTGAACAAGCCTGGGCAAGCCACTGTCTATTTTGAACGCCTTCAAAGTTGGTTGGCAGAGCGCCCCGCTTGGAATGGCTTCTTCTATTTGCTCGAATCGCTGCTCTATGTGTTGGGGTACAAATACTGCGGTGCCTTTAGTATGTCTTTTGTCATCCCCGGCACAGCTTCGACGCCGATTTGGTTGGGCGCTGGTTTTGCCTTGGCAGTGCTTCTGCTGCGGGGAGCGCGCTTTATTCCCGCGATTTTTCTCAGCATTGCCGTGGCTGAAATTGATTTTTTCAGCTATGTGATTATTCCCCAGGCCAGCCAAGATTCGATTTCTGTCCATCTGCTGATGTGGTTTTTACTGACCACAGCCGTCACCCTCAATCTCTCTGCTGGCTATTTTGCGGTTACCTTGCTTGTGGGCACAGCCAATCCTTTTCGCCAAATGAGCCATATTTTGGCCTATGTTGGCCTAACTGCTTTGACCTTTTTAATTGGAGCGACACTTGCGTTGCCGATCGTGATGTTCGAAGGGGCCGTTGGGTCGGGAGGGCTATTTCTGCTCTGGCGCAATTGGTGGCTGAGTGATTATGCCAGCGCCCTGAGTATTACCCCGCTGATGATTGTGCTCTTGAATGAGCGGGGGCGGGCCTTTGGTAAAAACAGCTTGTTCAAAGCCCTGGGATTTATCGGCATCTATTCGGCCATTGTCTTTGTGGTCTTTCTCTCTCCATTGACCCACCGCTATCCGATGCTCTGGCTCTTGTACTGCGCCCTGATGCTGGCGGCCATTCTCTTTGGCGAATCAGGAGCTGTGCTGGTGGGTTTCTCGTCTTCGCTGCTGGCACTGTGGGCCACGGTCCAAGGCATTGGGCCCTTTACGCTCTTTCCAGCTGAATTTGTCTTGATCACCGAACAGCTCTTTGTGGCCTTTTTTATGATCTCCTCGCTGGTATTTGCTTCGATTTTATCGGAAAAACAAAAAATGCTTGATGAATTGGTGCGTTTAAACCAGATTGCCGAAGTCGCAACCCAACAGGCTATGGACAGCAATCGCATCAAAAGTGAGTTTTTGGCCAATATGAGTCACGAAATTCGCACGCCTTTAAATGCTGTGATTGGCTTTACCGAGTTGCTCTCCCGCACGCTCAAAGACCGGCAACAATTGAGTTATCTCCAGGCCATCAAAGCCGGTGGGCAATCTCTGCTGACCCTGATCAACGACGTACTCGATCTCTCCAAAATCGAGGCAGGCAAATTGGATTTGCAGTACGAGCCTGTGGCGCTGCGCGACTTGCTCGAAGAGGTGCTCAACATTTTTGGGGCCAAAGCCGAAGAGAAAAACGTAAAGCTGATTCTGGATATTGACCCGGTTTTGCCCGAATGTTTGATCCTCGATGAAGTGCGCCTGCGCCAGATTTTGTTTAATTTGATGGGCAACGCACTCAAATTTACCGACCGGGGCCATGTCAAGGTCTCTGCCAGCAGCATCCTCAACGAAATCGACGACAGCAAAGTGGACATGGTGATCAGTGTTGAAGACACGGGGGTGGGTATTCCCAAACACGCGCTTAAGAGCATTTTTGAGGCCTTTACCCAACAGGAGAAACAAGACACCAAAAAATACGGTGGCACGGGCCTGGGCCTTTCGATTTCGCGCAAATTGGTCAGCATGATGGATGGCACAATTGAAGTCGAGAGCAATTTTGGCGAGGGATCGGTTTTTAAGGTCTTTTTTACAGGTGTAAGTATCTCTGCCAGTGAGGCCAAAAGCCGGATCAAAAATGTGAATTTGGAGCGGATTCAGTTTGAACCTGCCAAATTGTTGATTGTGGATGATATCGAAGTCAATCGCGAGCTGATCAAAGAGATCTTTGGCAATCAACCCTTTGAGATTCGGCAAGCGGAAAATGGCTTGGAAGCGGTGCAAATGGCGACCGAAAACCCACCCGATCTGATTATTACCGATATCCGTATGCCGGTTATGGATGGTTTTGAAGAACTCAAATCCCTGCGCCAGAACCCGCAGACGGCCCAAATTCCGGTTGTGGCCTTGACCGCTTCAGTGATGGACCACGAAATCTATAAATTGCAAGAGAGCGGCTTTAACGGCTATTTGCGCAAACCCGCCAAACTCGACAATATCTACAAAGAACTGATGAAAATTCTGCCTTATCAGCAATTGCAGCCTCCCCCGCCTGAATCTGGCCCCGATCAGGCTGCTGAAGATCTCAGCCGCATACCTGAATTATTGCAGCGCCTAGAATCGGAGTTGAGTGAGGTGCAGCGCATATTGAGCAAAAATCAGAAAATGAATCTTTTGGAGAAATTTTCTGGTACCCTTTTGCGCTTGAGCCTGGAATTTCCACTGGGGTGTTTAAAAGCCTATGCTGAAGATTTTTCTGAGCGCTTGGATAGTTTTGACAGTGATAGAATTGATCAGGGACTGCAAAACTATCCGACCCTTATTTCCCAACTTGAAACCCTAATTAAAACAGAGGCTGACTGATGAACGAACAGATTAATGTCTTGGTGGTCGATGATATTGCGCCCAATATTCGTTTGGTGGCCGGACTATTGGGCCCTGAAGGCTACGATGTCTCCTTTGCCAATTCGGGAAAAAAAGCCTTGGAACAGGTTTTGGCCAACGATTTTGACTTGATCCTCTTGGATATTATGATGCCAGATATGGATGGGATTGAAGTCTGTAAAGCAATTAAAGCACATCCTGAAAAGCGGGATATTCCGATTATTTTTCTGACCGGAAAAACCGATGAAGTCAGTATTATGACGGCTTTTGAAACCGGTGGGGTGGATTATTTGCAAAAACCGGTTAATCCGGTTGAATTGATCGCGCGAGTCAAAACCCATTTGGAGCTTAAAAAAGCCAGAGATACTATTTCTCAGACCAATTGTGAATTAACCCAGGCCTTGGAAGTTAAAAACCAGTTTTTGGGTCTGGCGGCCCATGATTTACGCAATCCACTCAGTGCCGTGCAGGGCTATTTGCGACTCTTAGAAATGGACCCTGCCACCTCCCTTAGCGCCGAAGCCCAACAGTTTATGGTTTCAATTCAACATATGACCCAGAACATGTTGGAAATGATCAATACCTTTTTGGAAAAAGCAGCATTGGAATTGGGCCAGGTTGAGTTGCAATTGCAGTCCATTGATTTGATTGCCGCACTGCAACCCCTGTTTCAACTCTACAAAGAACAGGCACATCACAAAGAACAGCGCTTTCAATTGCACTTGGCTGCTCCCGAAATTTGGCTGGAGGCAGACCCTTACCGCGTCAACCAGATTCTCGATAATTTGCTAAGTAACGCGGTTAAATATACCCCAACAGAAGGACAAATAGATGTCTTTTTTAATCTGCGAGGAGAACAATTGGAAATTCGCGTGCAGGATTCGGGCCCCGGTTTTGCCGAAGCCGATAAAGCCCGGCTCTTTGGCTATTTTCAACGCTTAACAGCTAAACCCACTGCCCAAGAAAGTTCAAACGGGGTGGGTTTGGCCTTGACCAAACAAATGGTCGAGTTACACCAAGGCCAGATTCGGGCCGAAAGTACCCCTGGAAATGGGGCCACATTGATTGTCACTTTGCCCTTGCATCCTCAGCGCCCAAGCCTTGTTAAAGCTTAAATCTGAGGTAAAAACTCACCCAAACCAGTCAGGTCACGCAAGACAATGTATTTTTTGTCGAAGCTGATCAGGTCTTTTTCTTTAAAGCGAGTCAGGTTGCGGACCGTGGTTTCGATTGTGGTGCCCAACATACTGGCCAATTCTTCACGGGTCAGGCGAATATCCAGGCGAATGCCCTCCGGGGTGTCTTGGCCGTACGATTCTTTGAGCGAAAAAAGCAATTCGGCCAAACGCTCTGGAACCGATTTGTAGGCCAAATCGCGGGCTTTGTCTTCGGCCTGTTTGAGGTCAGAGCCCAATTGTTCGAGCATTTCCAGGGCAAAAGCGGGATTTTGGCGCAGAGACTGTAAAAAAATATTGCGGTCCAAAAAACAGACGGTGGCCTCTTCAATCACTTCAGCGGTTGCGGAATAGGGCTCATTGGTCAAAAACGAACGGTAGCCCAACAAATCCCCTCCTTTAACCAGGCGAATGATATAACTTTTGCCATCGGGGGTATATTTGGTCAGTTTAACTTTGCCTTTTTCCAGACAATAAACACCAAAGGGACGGTTTCCCTCGTAAAAAATCACCTGACCGGGTTTATAACTGTGGGCCAGTTTACACTGAGAAAGCTCATCAACCTGTTCTGTAGACAAATTGCGCATCGGATTGGCTTGACGGGCCTGACAATGGGAGCAATCGTGGTTGTGGTGGGCCATACGGATTTTACCTGTGTGATCACGGCTGAGGATTGTGCCTCGCTTTAATAGTATATACCCCTTATATGACTCTATTCAAGTAACTGAAAATAAATACCCCTGTGGGTACTGGTTTTCACTGGTCTTAACTGAGGTAGGTTAAATAGTATAAAACGGGCCACAAGAGCAAAAGACCACTCCAGCAAGCCCCAACCAAAGCCAGGTGCGTTTGGCCGAGAATAATTCGGGCATGGGAAAAGGGCTGTAACATCCAATTATTTAAAGCCAAATTGCGTTGCACCGCTTTTAAGGCAATGAGCCCCGCCAAGAGATGGAGGGCATAGCCGCCAATCAGCAGATAAAAAAAAGTCGACATGATGTTGAGGGGCTCGTGGAACCCAAACAAGAACAATTGCAGCCATTCGAGACTCTGTAAAAGCGTGAAAATGCTCCCACTCCAGACACTTAAACCCAACCATTTTGAGGTTTTATGGCGTTGCTGAGGGCCAAAAATAGCCAGAAATGCGCGCAATAAAAACAGCAGGCTGGCTCCCAAAAACAAAAAATTAAACAGGGTCCAGTGCAACGGCCAGACAGGCAGACCTGCCAGTGAAATTAAACTGGGATCTTGGGCTTGATTGATGTAAAAAGCAGCCAGAAAGCTTAAAAAGAGGGCGGCGTCTGCCGTCATAAACCAAACAAACAATTGTTCTGCCGGTGAGTGGCCAATCTTTGAGCTGATTTGTCTCAGGTATTCAGGATAGAAGGGGGGATTCACATGTCAGTTCCTCGCTTTCTCAATTGATGGGAGTATGTTTATCATGGGGCTTTTGCTTCAAGAGAGGCATGACAGCTATCAAAGTCGAAATTGATTCCGATCAATCCCATTTTAGTGGTGGGACAAAATCCCCAGGGCAGTGTTATGATGCTGAGTATGAAGAGCTTTTTGAAAATACCCTGTCTGATTCTGTTGGCTTCACTGCCCCTGTGTTTTGCCGCACCCGCCCAAGCTGAAATTTTGGTGGGTGGAGTGGCTGAGTTGGGTTATATTCGTGGTCCGGGTTATCCCACCGATTTGACCGACAGCCGCACAAGTTTATTGGCAGGTCTGTATTTGGGTACAAGTGGCTTAGAGGCCCGTCCCCAAATTCTGATCTCCGAAGGCCAATACAAAGGGTTTTTGCTCGATGTGGGTGTTCGCGTTACACCCAAATGGTTCGGTTTTCAGGAATATATCATGGGCGTCATTTCACCTTTTGCCTCCCTTGCTGGCAGCGTGAGTTATCCCCTGGCTTGGGGCTGGAGTGCCAAAGCAGGTTTGGGCATCGCCGTTCCGCCGTATGGGATTGTACGGGCAGAAATTGGCTATCGCAGTCACCGCTGGTCCCCTGAGCAATTGCTTGAAGGGGTGACGATCAGTGTCAATGCAGGTTTGCCTTTTTAAATTGGGAGAGCCGATTATTTAATCATGTCCCGCAAACGAATTCACCCTGCGCTCAAAGTCAAAGACCTTCCCGCTGATTTAAAATCGCTCAAATTTTTTAAACGCCGTACCCCACCTGGGGCCATGCCAGGAACCCTGGTGCCACACCCGGCAGCGCAACCCCCCCGCTTTCAAGTATTGGCTTATGGACCCGATTCCTGCCGGGAATGGGAAATATCCGAACCAAGGGACTTGCCTGATCCCAAGGGACTCGCTGAAGTAACCTGGATCAATATCGAAGGTCTGGGTGATGCCGCCGTTCTGCAGGCCGTGGGGGAGCGTTACCACTTGCACCCGCTGGCCCTCGAAGACGTGATCAATGTGCATCAACGCCCCAAATTAGAGTCGTATGGAGAATTGCTCTTTGTCGTGGCCCGCATGCCGCAATCAGTGATGGGGCACAGTGGTGAGCAAATTTGTTTTTTTCTGGGCCAAAACCTTTTGCTGACCTTTCAAGAGGGCCTGCCAGGGGATACATTTGAACCCGTACGTGAGCGATTGCGTCAAAATTTGGGTAAACTTCGGCAATGTGGCGCAGACTATTTGCTCTACGCCCTTTTGGATGCCCTGGTCGATCATTATTTTCCCCTTTTGGAAAAATTCGCCTCTCGTTTGGAAGACCTCGAAGATGAAATTTTGGCACATCCACATACCCAATTAACGGCTGAAATCTATTCAATTCGACGCCAATTTCTCTTGTTGCGCCGAGCGATTCGCCCTTTGCGTGACGTGATCAACTCATTGATGCGTGGCAGTCAGGAGTTGATTGGAGAAAATGCCAAAGTCTATTTCCGTGATTGTTATGACCACACCATCCAGTTGATGGACATGCTCGACACCTACCGCGAAGTGGCCACCTCTCTTATGGAAATGGCGATGGCCAGTTCCAGTCAGCGTTTGAACGAAGTCATGCGTTTTTTAACTGTGATGTCGTCGATCTTCATTCCTTTGACCTTTATTGTCGGTGTCTATGGCATGAATTTTAAAACCGATCTCTCTCCCTGGAATATGCCCGAACTCAATTGGTATTATGGCTATCCCTTTGCCCTGTTTTTGATGGTCGCTACGGTGGTTGGCCTTTTGCTCTTTTTTAAGTACAAAGGCTGGTTGGGCATACCCCATCGCTTGGATGAAGATGATTGAGAATCAAGACCGGGGCTTTAAACCGGCCTGCTTCCTGAGGTAAGATAGAAGTAATCTGCACCTACGGGGGCGTTGAATGCGCATCACCTTCCTGAATATCTCCGATTTCCACCAATACCACAACCTCTCCAGTGGGCCGATCGGATTGGCATATCTGGCATCGTCAGCCAAGGCCCGCTTTCCCGAAGTGGAAATCAGCATCGAGGTGGATCCCGACCGGGTAATCGCTGCTAAACCAGATATTGTCGGTATTCGTGCCTTTACTGAGACCTATAGCCAATCCATCGAAGCTGCTCACCACATACGCCGCTATCTCGGCAAAGAAGTGCCCATCTGGTTGGGGGGGCCCCATATCAACGCCTTACCCACTACCCTGGCTCCGATTTTTGATTTGGGTGTGGTCGGAGAAGGGGAGCAGACCTTTGTCGAATTGCTGGAATTGGCAGAGAAACAGCGCCTGAACCCTGATTATCTGAAATCAGTCAAAGGGGTCGTCTATTGGCACGAGGGTCAGCGGGTGGTAACAGAACCCCGTGAGACCCTGATGGAATTGGATCAAATCCTGCCTCCAGATCGCAGCATTATGAAGACCTGGTGGCCACCGCAACAATCGGTAATCAACTGGCCCCAGCCGATTTATACCTCGCGCGGCTGTCCGTTTAAATGCGTCTTTTGTATTTTTAGCATGGAGACACAAAAAGTGCGTTACCATTCGGTCGACCGCGTGGTAAGTGAAATTGAAGATATCTTGCGCCACAATCCTGGTCAAGAGAGCGTTTCGATTCATGATGACCTCTTTGCCCTGAGCAAAAAACGCCTGTATGAACTCACCCAGGGCATCCGGGCTGCCAAATTACACAAAAAAGTCTCTTTTGTCTGTATGGCCAAAGCCAGTGTCTTCAGCGACGAAATGGCGATGCTGATGCGCGATATGAACGTCTCAATTGTGACCTTTGGCTTGGAGTCGGGGGTGCAGCGCCAATTGGAATACCTCAAAGGCCCACGCAACAAGGTCTCCGAAAATGTGCGTGCCATCGATATCTGTGCCCGCCACGGGATTCGCATGGGCGGCTATTTTATCATTGGCACACCGACCGAAACCTATTCCGAATTACAACAGGCCTATTGGTTTATTCGCGGCAATTATCCACCCATGTCGATGGCGGGGGTCTTTCGCCTGACGCCGTTCCCCGGCACCAAGTTTTGGGAGGAGGCTGTACAACGCGGAATTGTTCACAATGAGATCGAAGACTGGCGCCCGTTTAATTATCTCGATATGGACAAACGCGATTACCTCTTTTTCAACGAAAACTATTCGCTTGAGACCTTCAAAGAAGCCTATACCCATTTCTGCAGCGTCATGGATCGCAATAACCTCGGCATCAGCATGGAGGACCACGAGCGCCGCTTGGTGGGCTATCAGGAGCCGATTTACACCGAAGCGCTAAAGGGCCTGAGCCAGGGCCAAAAAGTCCTGGAAATTTCGGGGTTTACTCGCATGTCAGTTAGCTCGGTGCTCGAAGAGCTTGAGCTGGAATTGCAAGTTACCCGTGTTAAACCCTGGCAGATCGACGATGAACTCTTTCAAGAAAATTATGATTTGATCATCTGCAATTTTGCCCTGGAACAGCGACCAGAAAACCCTCAAGCCCTGATCGACAAGCTCTGTCAGGCTTTGGCTCCCGGTGGCCGTTTGTTGACATTTATCTACAATCCTCGCCACGAATCGGTGATCATGCGCCTGCTCAATGGCTCTTGGGACAACGAACTTTGGGGTTTTAAACCTTTTGACATGTTCAGTTTTTTGACCCCTGAACAATTGCAAGCCGCCTTTAAACAAAACGGGCTGAAAGTCGAGAACATCAGCCCCTTGCGCAAGGAGTCTTATTCACCCCGTGAAAACGCAGTTCAGCCCCAAGTCCAACAGGTCTTGGCGCTATTACAAGAGCAGATCGGCGGGCCTTCGCTTTCCTCTTACCGCGAATTCGCCTATACTGTTTTGACTTATCCAAAGGAGAGCCCTGATAACCATGGGAGATATTCTGAAACGGCTGGTCAATCTGGCCAAAGCCGAGATCTCACATCTACACCAACCGGACCGTGAACTGAGCGATGAATTTAAAGCTTGGTTTAGCCACCAGCCGGGGTATGACAATTACCGTGAAGCTTTTGACCGCGAATACGAACGCCAGAATGGCCAAGGCTATTCTCAGCAAAGCAGTGGAAAACACCGTACTCACAGCCAGAACGCTTACCACGACAATCAGGGCTACGACCCTTATAAAACCCTGGAGGTCTCTGCGTCTGCCTCTTGGGAAGAGATTGAAAAGGCCTATAAAAAACTGGCGCGCAAATACCACCCGGATCGCTTTCAGAATGCCGAAGAACGTGAGACAGCTACCCGTGTGATGGCACTGATCAATGCCTCGTTTGGCTTTCTCAAAGAAAAACATGGCAAAAAATAGTGGGCTCAAATAGTGGATTTGCAGGGCTGGATGCGCAGGGCCCTGGCAGAGGCCGCTTTAGCGGCTGAATCCGGTGAAGTCCCTGTCGGAGCGGTTTTGGTTTGGCAAAACCAGATCATTGCCGCCGATCACAACCACACAGAACACAGCGAAAAACCACTGGAACATGCTGAAATGCGCGTTTTGGCTGCGGCTACTGGGCGTTTGAGTCAGGCCCAGTGGCGGGAGAGCACCCTCTTTGTCAGTTTGGAGCCCTGCCCGATGTGTATGGGGGCTCTGATGCATTGCCATTTGGGGAGGGTGGTCTTTGCTGCGAGCAATTTGAAATGGGGAGCCTGTGGCAGTGTCTGCGACTTTTTAAATCTCTTTCCTGCCGAACAGATTGAGGTCTTGGGGGGTATCTGCGAAGCTGAAGCCCAGGCACAATTGGCGGATTTTTTCAAAACTTTGCGTGCTTCGCGGGTTTAAGGTGCCGTTGGAGGTGTTGTGGCAATCGTCGAAAGGATCGGCGCTGACGTGCCGGAAGCTGTGCCTTGGGCTGAATTCGGGGCTGAATTCGGGGCTGAATTCGGGGCTGTGCCTGTATTTTCTTGGGCAGGCGGGGGAGAGACCAAAAATCCCTCTTTGGCCTGAGCACTGGGGCTTGCCGAACTGCTGGCAGAACCATCGGAACTGGCTGAAACTGAAGGGCTGGGGCTGGCAGAACTTGATAAACCGGCTGAACCGGCTGAACTGGGTGTTCCAACAGGACTGGTACTGGCTGAGGGATTGACACTGGGGCTGACCGCAGTGTTTGGATTGCCCGTGGCAGATGTTGAGCTGTCTGAACTGGGGCTCGCTGAAGTTACAGGTGTGGGCGTTGGTGCCAAGGCAGAGGGGCTGGCTGATTGTTCTGTGTTTTTTTTATTTGCCGCAGAATCTTTGAACATTTGACTGGATAAAAAGCCCATAAAGGTGATGCCAATCGCGGCCAAAAGCACGATTTGTGGCAGTTTTGAATTTTCATTTTGAAGCTGTTGTTGGGCCAGTTTATGTGGATCTGTTTCAATTTTGGGTTTTTCGGTTTTTTTCTCAAGGGCTTCGGCCTTTAATTCTGAGGTATTGGCTTTTCCCTTCCAACCGCAAAACATACAGGTCAGGCTTTTATCGGTTTTTTTGACCAAGACCCTTTGACAGACTGGACAGTTTTTCATCAGACTTCTCCCCGCCAATTTTGGCCTTTTTCTGCATAGGCTTTCAATAATATCTCTGTGGTTGTTGTATCCAAAGGTCCCTGTTCGAGAGCCGTCTTTAAGGCCTGTAAATGCCCCAATTGGCGACTGCCGACGATACAACTGCTCACGCCAGGCGCAAAGGCCGAAAAACGAATTGCCAGGTCGGCCATGGGCAGATCATCTGAATACAATCCCAGACTTTGCCAACGCAGCCAATAGGTTTCGGCATAATCGCCATGGGGTTGGCTGTTAAAACGCCAAAAGGCGTTTGCCAAGGGGCGTTTGGCAATTACCCCCAAACCGCGTTTTTGCGCTTCGGGCAAGAGCTGCAGCAGGCTAAACGGATCGCAGAGATTGACTGAAGTCATCACGCTGCCAAAATAGCCCGATTGAATCGCCCAGGCCAGGGGCTCGTTTTCGCCAGAGTAGGCCATTACACGCACTTTTCCCGCCCTTACTGCAGCCTGAAGGGCTTCGATTACAGATCCCTCTTGCAGGGTCTCTAGCGGGCAGGAGTGCAAGTGAACAATATCCAGCCAGTCGGTTTGCATGAGTTTAAGCGCATAATCGACACCGGCGGTAATGCCTGCACCCGTCCAGTCGGCAAAGCCGGGCACGCCGTAGCCAATTTTGGTGGAATAGAGACATTGCTCTCGGCGTGACTTTAAAAACTTGCCAATGCGGGCCTCAGACTCGCCATAGCCCCGTGCGCTATCGAGCAGGTTGATGCCCAGATCGAGCACCCCATGGAGCAGCTTTTCGATCTCCGCTTCAGATTGAGATTCCCCCCCGATTTGCCCTGCGCCAAAACCCAACGGGCTTACTCTCAGCCCGCTTGTTCCAAAATCACGCAACTCCATGTTTTAATCCCCGCTCAAGACGTGCTCTTTGACCTTGTCCAAAGGCAGGGCAAAACCAGAAGCATTGCGATGACCACCGCCGCCATAGGCCCGACAAACAGTACTTACGTCAAATTCTCCAATTGAGCGCAGGCTAAATTTGCGCAGACCGTTTTGATCGGCATAAGCCACAGCAAAAGCCGCTTCGGGGTATTTTAAACAGAGGCTATTGCCCAGCTCAGAGGCAAAAAGTGGGGTGTTGACAGCTGGTACCCGGTGTCCCTGAATGCGAACCCAATCCACCCGTTGCATCAAATTACTGATCAATTGTTCTTTGTAACGCAGCGTGGTGTGGCCCTCTTGGCGCAGGGTTTCGATCTCCAATTGGCTCCAGACTTCAAAGTCCATCGGATAGACCCCCAGCGCTGTGCAAATGGCTTTGGCATCGGGCAGGGCCCAGGTCCAGATATCTTGGTCTTGCACATATTGCAGCAAAAGGGGCACTTCTTGTTCGGGATGGAAGTATTGCCAGGCCATCACAGCACCTGAGCGGTGCATGTCAAATTCAGCAAAAGGCAGGCCTTTGAGGTCAGCCAATGCCGTTTTGTGGTGGTCTAAGACCTTGAGTTGGCAGCGCTGTGCCAGAGCTTCGAGGGTTTTGCGATCGTAGGCAAAATCCAAGATGTAAACTTCGGAATGGTCAGGAATCTCGGGCAGGGCATGGCCGTGTTTGACGGGTAAATAATGGGCATTTGCGCCGAATTTTTTCCAGGCCGACCAAGCGGCACCAAAACCGTCGGGGCAGTTGGCGTGGTAGAGAATATAGACGGACATGGCAGGGCCCTCCAAAACAGGATGCTGTATTATAGCTGAAACCTTCACCTCTGGCGGCTGGTTTGTCATGCTGGCTGAATGGGAATTTCCATAAATTGTCAAAAAATTGTCATAGTTGAGAGGGCCCTTTGGTAAAATAGAGACATGGATTTACACACCCTTCAAATCTATCACCAAAAGACAGAACAGAATTCTCAGGAGCGCCTTGAAACCGCGTCAGATTTACTGCGCTGTGGTCTCGAGTGTATGGCTGATGCTCAGGCAGAGGGGTTTGCTGATCGGGCACTCTTGGCTGAAGCCTGTGAATACCTGATGGAGGCCTTGCGACTCAATCATCGCGAGACCGAAGCTTATATTGGTATGGGCTATTTGCTCTGGCTATTGGGCGATCATACGGGTGCAATGCCTTATCTCCAAGCAGCGTTGGAATTCGATCCTGAGAATTCCGATGCCAAGACGCTGATGCAATTGGTCTGCAAAACAGAGCGCCCGGTTACTTTGCCTCCACCCGTTTTCACTACTGAACTTGCACAACCCAATTTTGATGCCCTTTACGATCAGGTTGAATTGCAAATTCTAGCGGCAATTCAGCAGGTTTCGACCTTGCCTCCCCAGACCTTTGAAGTGTCTAATTTGCGCGTAAAAATGACGCAAATGGAGCGCAAATACCGCGAATTAGTGACCCTTCAAGGTGAGCTGCAAGCACAAATTCAAGCTGTTGAAGTGGAAATAGATTGTTCTGAACTGCAAAAAATGCTGAGACCCTTGGATATTTTATTGGCACGTGCTCAGGATTTTCTCAATCAGTCCTGGGCTTTGGTTCAGCTCGAAGAGACAATCGCAGAGCATTCTCAATGGTTGACGCTTCAAATCAGTGTCTTTGACAGCCTCAATGGCGAAATTTCTGATTCGTTCTCTCAAGCGCATTTTGATGCTTTGCTGGAAGATTGTGATGCATTGGCTGATTTATTGGATGAATATGATGGTCTGGGAATTGATGTTGCTTCACTGATTGACCATTATGAAAAAATGACTGACAAAGTGACCTATATTCAAGACTGTCTCGACCAAATTTAAAGGAAGATTTTCCTATGCCCATTACTGGCCCCACCCCTCCTCCTTCACCTCAGCAACAGCCGATTACAAGCAAGCCTCTAGCTCCCAAACCCCCTGTTCCTACTCCCCCAAGTGCTGTTCAACCTTCTACAGCCAAACCCGCTGCTTTTCTCAAACGCACCGTGGCGAACAAAAATTTACAACAACTCAAACAGCTCTCTTCTCCCAGTCAACAAACGAGTATTACCCAGACGATCTGGAAAAAAGGTGTGGTGCAAACCGGCAACCAACCCCGTTTAAATTTTTTAAACAAACATGCAGCCCCGACAACAGGCCCAAATCCAGAGTCTGAGCTGGATGCACCCATCAAGACCAAAAAAGCCGAAAACGCAGAGGAAGAAAACGAAAGCGAAGAGACGTCTTCCAGTGAAAAAAGTGAAGAGCGCTCTGGGGTGCAGCAACAGGAGTCTCTCTCTCAAGAAAAGCCACTAGAACACATCCAGGAACAGGTCTCAGAAAAAGAAAGAGACAAAGAGCGTGAAAAGGAAGGTCAAAATGAAGGCCAAAAGGAAGGTCAAAAAGAGGGCCAAAAAGAAGGCAGCAAAGATCCGAATCGCGGACAGCAACACTCCCCTCCAGAGGAATATGAAGAGGCTGAAAGTCATTCAGAGACACCGACTGAAATAGAGGGCTCTGAGCAGAGAATCCCTTCTGAGACCGTGTCAAATTATAACAAAACGGCGTCTTTTGTGCCTTCGAAGCCAGAGCCTGGGCTATTGCGGGTTGAGACGGCGAAGCACGATCCCAATTACCAGGTTACCTCTGACAGAGATGGACTCCCGCTTGATGAACCCACCAGTGAAAATCACAGCGAGTATGAGCGTACAGGAACCCCCACTGAGACCCCCAAACCCACCCATTTTGATGCCAGTACCCATCCCCAGGTTGTGCGCAATTTGGTCTCGCTCACCGTCAATCCTGTCAAAGGTGATTACCAACAAAAAGAGCGCTTGGACCTCTATCAAAAAACGGGGACTGTTCACCCGCTGGGTTCTGGCGTTGAAACCCAGTATGAGCGAACCTTTGTCTCCCACAAAGAAGAAACCCTCTTCTTCAGCAGCCAGATTACCCAGGTACTCAACCGGGTCAATATTCATGACGGCGTGGCCAGTACCACTTTGCTCAAACAATACGAAGATCTGGGCAAACAAGCGACCAAGCTGGAAGGGCGTCTGACTTTACCTGACGTTCTGCGCGACAAAACGCTGGTCAAAAGTTTGCAGTCAGAACTCAAGCAGATCCAAGCCAAACAAACTGCTTTTCACAAAGCTTTTGCCCCGCTGGGCAAGGCTTGGAATCACCATCAGGCCTTGGTTCAGGCCAATGCACCTGCAAACAAAATTGAGGCCGCCAAACAGGCCCTGGGCAAAGCCGAAAAGCAGCTTTTGCCCCAGCTCGAAAAAATGCTGGCCCATACCGGACCCATGGTGGCAGATACCCAGCCGGGTCTCTCTGGGGCAATGATGAAAAAAGGGGCAAAACCCTTTAACCGCTTGATCTTTGTCATGAGCCCATCGGGCGAAATCTACAGCATGGATCAAACCAAACGCGATCTCACTCTGCCCGATGGGCATGCGGTGATCAGCGACGCCAAAATCCACCACACAACCCTGCTCAATGGCGAAAATGTCAGTGGTGGGGGCGAATTGCGGATCGGTTCTCAATTGCAAGATCTGCAACAGGAATTTGTGATTGCTCCGACCACGCCGTATATGTCGCAGGAAGAGCGCCAGACTGCTTTTGGAACGACTGATTTTAATCGGGCCAATGTGCCCTTTGATTTGCAAAAATTTAACCAGCAGATCAATAAAACAGCCCAAACCCAAGTTGAAAGGCGTTTTATTGAACAATTTAAAGCCGAGCGTCTGCCCGAACTCAATCAGCAGATTGAAAAAGCAGAAAGCACTCCCTCGCGCAGCCCTGAGCAAGAGAGCCAATTGCAAAACCTGAAACAAGCCCGCACAGATTTAATCAATGAGGTCTTTGTCAAAGACCCCCAGCAAACGCCTTTAAGTGGCCTCACTGGCAAATTACAGACCCAGTTTGCCAAAAGCAAAGCCCAAGACCTGGGCGCATTTAAACAAGCGGTTTTGCCTCAGATTTTGCACAATCTGCTCGAAGCGCAGTTTCCCAAAGGCCAAATCGAAATTCTCTCAGACCAAAGTGGGCATTACCAGCCCAACTTGCACCAAACTGGCCAAACCCTGCGCAGCTTACAATCCAAGGGGGTTGAATTGGAGAAGCTGACGGTCAGCCTCGGAAGCAAAGGCGTGGGCCAAGAGGAATTGCGCTTGCCCGCCACAGCCGTTAAGGCTTTTGCCGATTTCGGACACAGCGAAACCGATCTGCGCCAACACGATGCCAATAAGCAAAAACTGCACCAAGAATTGCAGCAAAAAGTGGCCAACCCAGCTCCCGACCGTCTCGATGTCGAGACACGGGAGTCGAATCTCAATCTCAGCCAATTGCAAAGCCGCATGGCCGCTGTTACAACCGTAATAAACGAGACCCAAACAGCCTTAGACAGTGGGCAGCATCTGCCAGAAAACGACAAAAAAGCCCTTGTGCAGATTTTGCAAGAGGCCAAATCGGATATGCGTTTGCTCGAAAAGCAAATCAAACAGGTTTCAGAGGCCACATAAACCCGCTTGATTTATACCAAATCTTGGGACTCCCACACCGTGGCTGTCAAAAGAACCAGGCCTGTAGAGAGCAGTCCCAAAGCTGGTATCAACCATAAAGCAAATAACTGACTCTGTTCTCCCAACCAGATCAAATTGGCAGGAAAAACCAATATCCAACGCAGCCAGGGGATTGCCACAAAGATGTCTGGACGGTACATAAACAGCGCTGAAGGCAAAATTGGAATCAGCCAAACGGCAAAGCCAATCAAAATGGCATTATACGTATCTTTGAACCAGAGCAATAAAAACAGGGTCAAGAATCCCATCAACAGACCGAGGGCCACACAAATGCCCGAAATCGCCAAGTAATTGCCGAGCTGAAAGTCGCTTAAACCGTTGATTACGGCAATACCCAGGCCAGTGCCGACCATCAAGCAAAGCCCCCAACCCAAGGCACTGCTCAAGGCGGGAATCAATTTATTCAAGAGGTATTGCCGCTTGGTCAGGGGTTTTGAGAGTAAGAGCTGGAGATAACCCTCTTCTGCCGGAATCACAAAAATGCTCAAATATTCAAAAAAAGCCACCCAGAAAACCACCACATACAGCCCCAAATAATCGTTGAGCAGAATCATTTCCGTTTGGTTGTTCATTTTGAAAAAACGGGCCAAAAATGCAAAGATGTTTTCGGGCATCCGGGGCAAAATGAACGAGACCAAAAAAGCAGTTAACAGGTTAAAACTCACCAATATTCCCTGCCAGCGTTTGGGCTGTTTTTGAAACTCCAATTGCATCAAGCGGTTCATCAAAAGGCCTCCCTTTTTTCCAAGATCTGTGCCCGCCATAGGCCCAAGCCCCAAATGACGCCATTAAACAGCATAAGGGTCAAGATCCGTTGCAGCACGGCCCAGATGCTCAAATCCTGAATTTGAGTCACAATCGAGACACCATGGTAAAAAGGATTAAATTGCACCAGCCAGAGCAAATGGGGATTGTAAAAGCCCAAAAAAGCGGTTCCGATCAACAGAAAAAGCAAAAAAGTGGCTGTGACCATGGCATTCAGGCGGCGTTGAAAACAGAGGGCCATCAAGCCACACAGACAAACAGAAAAGATGCCCGCCCCAATATGGGTGAGGCTCAAGGCTAAAAAAGCCAAATGTGAGAATTCGGGAATGATCGAGGCATAGCTCAACAGAGCGAGCAGCGAAACCAGAGTGTACCAGGTCACAAATACCCCCACCGCAGCCAGTAATTTGATGCCAAAGATCGTCGCCAAACTGACGGGTTTGCTTCTGAGTAAGGTCAGTAGGCCTTTGGCCTGTTCACTTACCAGCAGGCCACTCGCCAATGCCAAACCTGAAAGGACTGCCAATTTATTCATCGATAGATCGGTCCAGGCAAAGAGCACCAATTTAAAGCGGGCATTGTCCATGCCCAGCCATTGCCCAATAAAATGCACCAATTCAGCGGGCGGTTTTTCCAGCACAAAGGGGGTGGCCAGCAGGGCCATTAAAAACAGAGCCAAAACCCCTTTGCTGCGGCGACTGCCCAAAAGGGAGAGATACTCTTGCCAGAGCCATCTCCAGTTAAATTTGGGCAGGTGCAAAATGGGCTCAGGGGTTCTCATCTTTAGATCCCTTGACCAATGTGAGGTAGAGATCATCCATTTTTTCGGATTTGTGGGCTGCTTTTAAGGCTTGCAGGGGGCCATTGGCGAGCAGGCGTCCTTGGTGCAATATGGCCACATGTTGGCAAATACTCTCGATATCGCTGAGAATATGGGTTGAGAAGAGCACCGTCACACCCTGGTCCTGAGCCAGGGATTGAATGTATTTTAATAAATCATGGCGGCCCAGGGGATCCAAGCCAGCGGTGGGTTCATCTAAAAAGAGCAAACGGGGCTGATTGAGCAAGGCCTGTGCCAATCCCACTTTCTGGCTCATGCCTGTCGAAAATCCCCCCAGCTTTTTGTCTGCGACAGCGCTCAGCCCAAACCGTTCGAGCAATTCAGCGATCCGGCCCTCAATGCTCGGACCGCCTTCTCCAAACATGGCTGCGATATACGTCAAAAAACTGTGAGGAGTCATGTCTTTGGGCAGATTATAATTGGCGGGTAAAAAACCACAGAGACGGCGGATTTTGAGGGTGTCTTTGACTATATCCAGGCCCAAAACACGGGCCTGGCCCGAACTGGGTTTTAACAGGCCCAAAAGCATGTGCAAAGTGGTGGTTTTGCCTGCCCCATTGTGACCCATAAAGCCAAAAACATCTCCGCTTTTGATCTGCAATGAGACATTTTCGACGGCTTTAAATTGGCCAAAATTTTTGCTCAGGTTTTCAAGTTGAATAGCCGCTTCAGTCATGGTGAGAACCTCCTTTTAAAAGACCTTGCATGGTCAATTGCACAAGTCCATCAATATACCGGGAGATCGGCAAGCGCCCATCGCCACTGATCATTTCGGGGTGCAACATCAAAAATTTAAGCGAGCCCAATATATACGGCAGAACTTCGAGATCGAGATCTGGCCGCAACTCCCCAGCATCGATGCCGGCTTGTAATAAATTTCGCAACATGGCCAAAGCCTGATCCAGCTCTGCTTGGCTATCTGGGAGATCTAAAATTCGGCGAAAGAGATCCGCTTCGGGATCGTTTTCCAATTTTTGAAAAAGCGGCTGTTTGGCCAATTGTTCCAAAGCAAAGCGCAACAGAGACTCAACTTTTTGGGCCGGCCCTGAAGCTGTTTGCATGACTTTGAGATAATCCTGCATGGCTTCGTCGCGTATCTTGGCATAGACGGCCAGCAGCAGCGCTTCTTTGCTTTTAAAATGCAGAAAAAATGTGCCTTTGGCAATTCCCACAGCCTGAACCAGGCCATCAATGGTGGTTTTTTTATAGCCATAGGTCTCAAAATGGCGTTTGGCCATACTCAAAATTCGGGTTTCTCTGCTATCGCGTTCGGTGTTTTTACTCATATGACCATTATGACCAAAAAATATAATATAGTCAATATGGTCAATTATTAAAGACCAAATCCCCTTTGTTCAACGACTTTGAGCGCAAAAATTCAGATTTTTCGCCGCTTCCAGAGCTTGTAACTCTCGTGGGTGAACAAGAGCAAAATGGGAAAAGGCAAGAGCAGCCAGAGATCCTGCCAGGGCACCGCTGCGGTATTAAAAATCAATTGCATCAATGGCAGGTTTAAAAGCAGCCAGATCCAAACAAGATCAAAGACCAGGGCGCCGATCAAATAGGGATTGGAAAAGAAGCGGATGGTCCAGATTGGAAACTCATAAGAGCGCAAGGTCAGGGCATTTAACATCTGGCAGGTGACAGCCCCGAGCAAGGTCATGGTCATGGCCTGTCTGTGAAAATGAGAGTTGCTGATACTCAAATCGCCATAGACCCAGCCATGCAAAAAGAGAAAGCCCAAAAAGGCAAACATCGAGGCCGAAATTTCAATCAACCCATTCATGAAATAGCCGCGTTTAAACACCTCCCAATCGAGGATTTTTTCGCTGCGACTCACCGGCGGGCGCTTCATGATATTGGCTTCGGGGGGTTCCGAGCCCAAGGCAATCCCAGGGATCAGATCCGAAGCCAGATCGATGGAGAGAATCTGGATCACCGAGAGCGGCAGGGGGATTTTAAAGAAAAACGAAAAGATATACGGCAGAATCTCTGGCACGTTGGAGGTCAGGTGATAGGTGCAGAATTTTTTGATATTAAAATAGACCGTGCGGCCCTCTTCGATGGCTGCCACAATCGACCTGAAATTATCGTCGAGCAGAATCATGTCTGCAGCCTCTTTGGTGACGTCGGTTCCGGCAATGCCCATGGCAATGCCAATATCTGCTTTGCGCAGCGCAGGCGCGTCATTTACCCCATCTCCGGTCATGGCGACAATCTCGCCATTGCGCTGCAAGACTGAGGCAATTAATAATTTTTGGCTGCTTTCCATGCGGGCAAAGAGAATATGTTCTGTTTTGAGTTTTTGCGCCAAGTCCTGCTCTGGCAAGGTACGCAATTCTCGGCCGGTGATCACGCTATCGACCTTGAGGCCAATTTTTTGGGCCAGGGCCTGGGCCGTGCGGGGATGGTCGCCGGTGATCATTAAAATGCGAATCCCGGCTTGATAACAGCTCTGAATGGCATCTGCGACTTCGGGCCGGGGCAAATCCATGATCGCCGCCAGCCCCAGCAGGGTCAGATCTTTTTCTTCACTGCCATTGCCACGGGCCAAGGCCAGCACCCGAAAGGCCTTGGACTCAAAAACTTCAGCGGCTTGGACAACGCGCTCGCGCTCTGCGGGCCCCAAAGCAATGTGTTCTCCTCCGCGGCCCAGTTGGGTTGTACACAGCGCCAGAATGACCTCGGGCGCCCCTTTGGCAAAGAGCCAGTTTTGAGTCTCTCCCTGGCAGAGGGTCGACATCATTTTGCGTTCACTGCTAAATGGAATTTCGCCCGTGCGCAGATAGTTTAGGGCGGGGTGTGGGACTTTTCCAACGGCTGTGAGCAGGGCCAATTCGGTCGGATCTCCCAAGGCCACTTGTTCCGCGATATGGGCATGTAAGTTCATTTCTGCGGCAATCACCAGGGCCTGAAGGCGTGCTTCGGTGTCTGCTTGGGGGCTTTCTGTCTGCCACGACCCACCTTCAAAATAGCCTTCCCCGCTTAAGTCGATCGTTTCACCCCCTGGCAGCCAGAAATGTTTGACAGTCATTTCGTTGCGGGTTAAGGTGCCTGTTTTGTCGGTACAAATCACAGTGGCTGATCCCAAGGTTTCTACAGCATCGAGATTTTTGACCAGGGCATTGCGTTTGGCCATGCGCTGGCTGGCCATTGAAAGGGCCAGGGTGATGGTGGGCAACAGCCCTTCGGGGACATTGGCCACAATCAGCGAAAGCGCGAAAATCGCGGCAGTTAACCAGCCTTTGCCTGAAAGCAGCCCCAAGACCAAAAACACAATTCCCATCGCAAAGGCGATCACGGTCAAAATTCGGGTGATACCCATGATCTCTTTTTGCATGGGCGAAACCGATTTTTGCACATCGCGGGTGAGGGTGGCTATTTTGCCAAATTCTGTGGCCGCGCCCGTGGCAAAAACCACCGCTTTGCCAATACCTGAGACCACTGTCGTGCCTGCAAAGACAATGTTGTGAGCTTCCAGTTCTCGCTCTGTCGGATCCGGCCCCAAACGGCGTTCGGCAGGATTGGACTCGCCATTGAGGGTGGATAAATTGATGCTCAAGGCATGGGCTTCGAGCAAAATGGCGTCAGCGGGAATGCGATCGCCTTCTTCCAATAAGACGATATCGCCAGGCACTATCTTTGCGGCTTCAATCTTTTGCTCCCGTCCAGAGCGCAAGACACGGTTATAAGCGGGCATGAGCTTCATCAGGGCTTCCATGGCTTTGTCGGCTTTAAATTCTTGCCAAAAGGAGAAACTGGCATTGACCACCACAGCGCCAAGAATGGCCCAGGCCAAGACATTATTTCCCTGACCGGGATCATAATAGTCGGCGATAAAAGCCAGACCTGATGCCACTTCAAGTAGCAGGGCAAAAAATTGCAGGTATTGGGCCAAATAGGCTTTGAGCCAATTTTTGGCTGGGCGAGCGGCAATGCGGTTGGGCCCAAATTCTTCAAGTCTTTTCTGGGCCCGGGTTTCACTCAATCCTTCTGGGCTGGAATCCAAACGTTGCAAGGCTTCGGCCATCGTTAATTGATGCAATTTCATAAGCGGCCTTTTTCAGACTTTGGGGTAGAGAATCATACAATTGACGGGGCTGAGATGAAAGAGGTTTTCAACCGGGTCAGACATCAGGTGCCGGGTCGGATGCGGAAGCTTTCGGGACGAAAGCACCAAAAGGGAAATTTTTCGGCTCAAAAAGAAATCCAGGGCATCTTCGCCATGGGGAATATGGGCCACAGAAGCAGAAACTTGGGCCAATTGGCAGAGGGTGATCAAAGAGCGGAAACCATGATCCGATGCCCGCAAGACTTCACGGGTTTGCTGGAAATCCAGGTGCTGCAAAGCCCTGCGTGATATTTCCAGGGGGTTGCCCAAGAGGATTTCGGCCTGATAGCCTGCCGCCAGCCCAATGCCCAAGGCCATTTGGTGCACATCGGGCTGTCCGCGTCCGCCAAAGATGCCCAAGCGTTCACAGTGGTAGACCGAATTGACCCGGTTGATTCTGACCACCACCAATTGAGACGGCAATCGGGCTTTGACCAAATACTGCGAGACCGAGTTGGTAAAAAGCCGGGGCGGGTGTGCGCGGGTTGAGCAAAAGACACTGTGGTAAAAATGGCTTTGGATCTGTTTGACCAAGCTGGGGCCAGGTTTGCCTTCTAATTGGCGAAAGCTCAGGATTATTCCCAATTTACCGGCTTCTATTTGCAAGCGCGCGACCCGCTCTTGGACTTCTTTGAGCGGGTCGTCTGGGTTTTTTACGTGCAGGAGTTCCACTCCCAAGCCCAGACTCTGAGCATAGCGCAAAGCGTAGAGCGCGGCATGTTCAGAGATCAGGTGGCTGTTGAGGGCAACTGCGATTTTCACAGTTGCTTCATCCTGCCGATCACGGTTTGATCCATCCCGATAAATAGCTGCGAACCGCATTTACCGTCAATTGGGCATTTTGCATATCCATTACCAACTTTTTCATTTCAACACTCATTTTGACCGTTGAGCCCGATGATTGAATTGTATGTCCAGATCCCTCGCTGAAAATTGATATAGGTCAAAGGCTGAGTTGTTTCGGATTAGTTAAACAGCGAGTGGTCAATCCAGCGGGGGTTTCCTGGCTTTTATCAGCGCTTGCTGATCCGCTTCGGGCAGGGCCAAGGCATTAAAAAAGAGCTTCCAGATTTGATTCTGTAAGACGGGAGAAGGGGCTTTTTGCTTGAATAATTGCAGCGCGAGTTCTTGAAACAAAGCGTGAGACCAGAGACCTGAGATCATCGGCAATTCAGACAGAGGTTGAGAATAGAGTTCCAATAATTTGCCTTTGCGTTTGCCTTGGCAGCTCAGCCAGAGCCAGGCCAGGGGGCTGTTCAGCCAAGCCAGCAGGGCAAATAAATGCTCGGGGGCAGCCACGGAAGTAATGAAATACACGTCGGCACTGGCGTACCAGGGGCACTGGTTCCAGGCTGCCAGAGAAGTGCTGTGACGTTGAGGGATGACCAATTTGGGCCCTTCGAAGATCTGTGTTTGTCGGGGCCAATGCACCTGCCACCAGGAAAGCCTGCCTTGAGCCACCTCCCGGCGTTTTTCCAAAAGGGGACGAAAACGCTCCAAATGGTGATAAAGCCTGTCTTCTGCTGATAAATGACTTTCGCGATCGGTATAAATAATCATTTGATTGGTTTCGCTTGCGCAGAGCCAGGGAGAGATGTCTGAATTTTTAAACCAAGGTCGCAGCAATTGTAATTCTCGCTCTGACAATCCCAGTTCGGCTATTTTAGCTTGATTTAAGACAAAGATCCCCTCGCCTTTTGTTCCAGACAGACTGAACTGTTGTTGGTGTTTGAGGGTGAGATGATCCGCGCCAGAGACAATCCCCTGATGGAGTTGTGCATGGTCTTTTAATTGACTGGGCAAGGTTTGGAGTTTGAGCAAAATTCGCTCTAAACTCTGATCCAAAATTTCCAAACGGATGGGCTGCTGGATCAGACCTGTTTGGGGGGCATAGAGCTGGGTTTGGCTGAGTGAGGTGTGTTTCATATAAGCCTGGTCCTGGGCCAAAGCTTCAAGCAGACACTTTTCAGCGGCAATGCCTTTCTGGGCGCAGAGCAAGAGTTGGCAGGTGGCATCTGGTTGATAGGCCTTTTCAAATAGACTGACCAGATTGTGCTGGCCCTGAGCGCCTTTAAACAATCGCCATTCGTGGAAGTCTGTCAATTTGTGGACCACTGCGCGTTTTTTGAGATCGTCCCTTAATGTTTGGGCATGACTGGCTGTAAGAAAGTAATTAGTGCTCAAAAAAGCACTAATTCCATTTTTTTTACTCCATTCCAAGGATAGATGAAAAAAATAATAGGCCATATCACTGCGAGCTTGATAAAATCGGCCCAAAGGGCCTTTGCGAATGCCCATGAATAGATCTTTATGACCTTTTTCACCAATATAAGGCGGGTTTGCCAGAATGAGATCAAATTCTGGGTGAGGATTGTTTGGCCAGCTATTAAAGTTGGCTGTCAAAGGATTGCCTTGGATGATGTGTGGCGGAGTGAGCCCCTTGCTCTCTGAACATTTCCACAGCCGCCAGCGCGTGATCGCCACCGCAAGCGGATCCAGCTCGACCCCATACAGACAGGATAGCCAATTCACCTTTGCCACAGCCGGGCTGAGCTGTTTTTCGAGGGTCTGTAAACAGCCCAAAATTCCGACCAACAAAGTGCCACCGCCACAGGCCGGATCACAAATTTTGAGCTTTGCCAAAGCCTGAAGCAAAGCCTGGCTGTGCCCCTGAATAGCGGGCGAAATCTGCCCAGTCCAAAGCAGGCTGTGTAATTCTGTTTTGGAGAGATCAAATTTTTGGTGTAAAAGCAGCTCCAAAGCGCCTTTGCAAAGATAATCGACCAAGGGTTGGGGGGTATAAAAGACCCCCTTTTGCTGTCTTTGGGATCGGCTTTGTAATTGTTCGGGCAGCAGCGCAATCGGAGCTGTGGCTGTCAGAAGGGGTTGTTTGCTTGGTAAGAGCCAGGGCTGTGACAGCATGTTTAGCCAAATCTGTTTTGGCAATGTTTGCCATTCTTGTTGCAAAAATGGCGATTCGGGCCCTTGTCCGCTTAAATCGCAGGGTGTGAGTCTAAATAGGTTGAGACTTGCCCAGAATTCAGCTTGGGTTTGCATCTCTGGGCGTTCCCATTTGAGCAGCAAAATTTGCAATAATAAGCTGCGGGCGGCATTTTCCGAGAGAAATTCGCTTAATTCCAGAAAGACGGCTTGACAGTTTTTGAACCAGGCCTTTAATGCTTGAGGCATAGGCGTTTAACGGGGTTTAATCAAAGGTCAGGGTACCAAAACGGGAAGGGGTATGGTAATTGTCAAAGGGCACTGACCAAGCTGAATAGGGGGTGAGATCCTGAAAGCGGTTGCGGAAGAAATTGGCCGCCAGAGCTACCCCTTTGCCAGGATCAATTCCCAATTCACGTAGGGGAATCGCCATTTCCACTTGCCAGCGCTCATCCTGGAAGGCCACAGCGCTTTTCCATTTGCCATTCCAGCTCTGATCGCCCTGACGGGCATCGTAACGCACGTTTTTGCTGTTGAGGGCAAAATGGTAGTATTTCTCTTTTTGTCCGGCTGGCGCCAACATGATTTCCACAGCGTCATCAGCTGTAAAGAGGCGTTTATCGTCCCAGTCCTGGGCCCCAGCGGTAATCCGATCGAGATAGGGTTCTTCATTGTCGATGCCAATATACAGATTATCTTGATCGTAACTGAGCCAAACCGTGGTATTGATCCCACTTTCGGAGAAGCCATTGTACCAATATTTGATTTTCAGCTCAGTTGCATTTTGCCATTCACCGGGCTCAATCCGGCCATCTAAAACGGGGACATTGACTGCCCGGCTGACTTTGGCGGAGGGCAACGCGCGCGCTGCGGGAATGACCACCACCGAAGGCTGGGTTGAAGGGGTATAACCTTTGGCTGCATTGTTTTCTTGGCGGCTGCGAATGGCCAACAATTTTTCGAGCAAGCCCAGTCGATCGCGAATTTCTTGCTTAAAAGGTTTGGGCAAAGCTGCTTTATTCAACTCTTGCAAAAGGGCCTCAAAGGGGGGTTGCAATTGCTCCAATGTATAACTTTTAACGGGCAGGCGATCGTAGGCTGCTTTAAGACCCAAAAGCTGATTGCGGAAGCCATTGAGGGCCTCTGGGTTGGGGGCCTCTGTTTCCTGGCTCACCCGGAAGAGCCATTGCCCGAGATCTTCGAGAATGGTCTTTAAAGCCAAAAGCAGGTCTTCGTGAGGTACCATGGCAGGTTTGCGAAAGGGGCCTTCTTTGAGTTCTTTAAGGCTTTCACGTTTAAAGTGGGCCAAGGCAAAAATTGAGAGCCCACCTGTATGACGGTCTTGAATCACACCAATCTGACCAAAGATATCGTCGGGACTGGAGAAGCGGTGTGCCCCCAAAACGGGGTAAAGCAGATCTTGGCGTTTGCCGCCGTCTGTTTCCCAGTCGAGCCAGAGATTGAGGTCTTTTTTATCGGGGGTATAGAGCATGTCTGAGGCAAAATCGATCCAATTGTTATTCGACCAATGCCGCCAATTTTGCATTTTTGTCAAACGGCTATAAGACTCGCTGCGGAAGACAGAACCCCCCACAAGAACCTTTTCTTGTCGGTAGCCACGCAGCTTTTCTTTAAAGCGGCGAACCGCCAGATTGACCTGTTCTTCTCGCCAGAGCTGCCATTCTTGAAAGAGCGGCGTGCCTTTGGCGATTTTGAGAGGGGGGAATTCACCGTATTTTTTAAAGTATTCTTGGCGAAAGCGGGTGGCGCTAATGGCATCTTCGGGAATGGCTTCATCGTAGCGGATATAGTCCAGCAGGATGCCTTGCACGGGGTAACGCGAAAGCATTTCCTGAAAGAGATTAAAAATATAGTCGCGAGCTTCGGGGTGGGCAACACTCAAAAAGCGCGGAACGGCTTTGGTATCGTCCATATCTGAGGGATGGGCTGCCAA
Source organism: Candidatus Sericytochromatia bacterium (assembly GCA_018780035.1). GTDB lineage: Bacteria > Cyanobacteriota > Sericytochromatia > UBA7694 > UBA7694. The sequence continues at coordinate 28,837 of JADMKE010000017.1, read as the reverse complement.
TGCAGGTACGCGATCCAAAATCGGGTTGCCAAAACCGGGTGAGCGCACGCGGAAGGTCCAAACCCAGGGAATCACACGCAAATTCCGCTTTTGGCTTTCGCGCACCAACTCCCACAGCGGGTCAAAGCCCAGATCGCGCAATTCGGGATCTTGGTCGGTATATTTGCTATTGGGGTAGATTGCATATCCCCGGCGAAAGACCTCGGGATAAATGGTGTTAAATCCCGCTGCTTGAAATTGCTCCAAAACCTGGGCAATGCCTTCGCGGGTCTTGGGAATAGAGCCGGCATCCATGAGAATGCCTCGCATTTCAACCGGTCGGGAGATCATCATCGATACTTGGGCATTGCGCAAACGAACCAGGGCCAAATCCAAATCTTTTGAAGCCGCTTCGAGATCCTGGCTGTTGAGCAAAAATTCAGTGTTAATCAAGGCCAATTGGGCAATGATCTGATCGATTTCTGCGCGGCCAAGAGGCGCATCGCGCCAGCGCTCCAGGGATTGTTGCAGGCGAAGAGAGACGTTATTGTACAAAATTTTGGCCTGTAAATAGTCTCGGTTCAGGTTTTCTCTGTTGAGGGGTTGTGTGCGTTTGACCGTGTAGAGGGATTGATCCACCGAGAGTTGGCTGGCCGCTTGAGCAGCCTGCTGAAAAGGGGCCCCTTGCAGGAGTGAGAGTGATAGCAGGAGCGGAATCCCGATTTTAAAGTTCAACACGAACAACCTTATTCTCTTTTTTTAATGCAGGTCTTAGATATCGCTGTCAAACCAGCTTAAACGATTCACAGGGCTTTGGCAATTGGTTCAAAACCAGGGCTTTCTGTTGACATTTGCCTTGAAAACATATCACAATTAAGCCTGTTGAGTTTGTAAACCAAATTGCTGTCAAAAGTGGAGAGGCTTCATGATCACTGGAGTGGTACCTGGTTCTGCGCTTGGGGCAGAAAGTTTTCTGGATGAAGAAATTGAATACCTGGAGTTCGAAAATCTGATTGAGTCAGTTGCCGAACGCCTGGACGCCTCTTGGTCATACAGTCTGGAAGATGAAACCTATCAGATTGAGTTTATTGACGAAGAAGGCACTTTACACGAAGCCGTTTCTGTCTCTTCGGAATTCTGCGAAGAGGGATTTAACGAAGGCCGCGATCTTTTGACCTGCAAAGTCTTTTTGCTGGAATACGATGAATCGCGGGTTGCACTTCTGCCTGAAGTGCTTCTATTGGCCCAGCAGTTGGTTTTTTCCAAACTCTGTATGAACGAAAATCGTCACCTCTTTTTGGTAGGGAAAGCCTTGTACCACCAGGAATTTGTTACTGATGTGGTCACCACCATGGTCGAAGAGATGAGTTCTTTGGCCGCAGATTTTCGCCTCAAATTGGAATTTCAAGCCAAATAATTTACCCCATTTTTACACGCCGCTTCATTTTCGGTGTACCCTTTAGATCAGGATAGTTCTGGATCTTTAAGGGAGTAAAGCGATAAACTGTATGGCCATTCAGAAAATCAAACGCAAAACTCGGGTTGGATTTGTTGCCAGTGGCGGCGCTGCTAAAGCGGCTTGTTTTCATATGGGCGTAGCCCTGGCCTTGCAGCGCAAAGGGTTTGAATTTCGCACCGGGCTGGCCTCTGAAGCCTCACCATTGGTGGGCAATGGCCGTGAGATCGACGTTTTGGTGGGGTCTTCAGCTGGGGCTTTTGCCTGTGCGATGATCTCCAGTGGACACCCCCTTGAAGATATTTATCATAGCCTCTTGGGTCACCGCAACGCCCATTTCCCCAGCCTCTCTTATGCCCAGATGCTCTACCCCAATTTATTGGATACAGCCCTGCGTTTTTTCTCGCGATTGCCAAAATCTTTGGCTGTGAGAGGTTATAAAAGCCTTGAATCACTGTTGCAGGGGCTCTTTTGTAGCAATGGATTTTATTCTACTGAAAAACTCGAGGCCTACTTGCGCCGCTCGATTTTGGCAGGCAATCACTTCGATCAGTTGGCGCCAGAGTTGTACATCGTCACCACCCTCTTAGACAACCCTGGGCGCCTGATTTTGGGTCCACGCAATCTCAATCAACTGCGTGAAAAATTACATTTTTATGACGCCGAAACCCAGTATGACACCACTGTGGATATCTCTCATGCAGCTGCCGCATCGATGTCTCTGCCGCCAATTTTTAAACCCTATCAATTGCAAACCGCTCAGGGCCCTCAATATTGTTTTGATGGTGAAATTCGCAAAACCCTTTCAACCCACATTGCCCGTGATGCGGGCTGTGATTTGATCATTGCCTCTTATACCCACCAACCTTACAAATACCGCGAAGAGATCGGTTCTTTGGCTGATTATGGCATCCCTTCGATTCTGGTTCAGGCCCTGTATCAATTGATCGAATCTCGCATTCAGGGAGCCCATGATTTACATTTGCTCAAACAGCGGGTGATGGAAGAAACCCAATCTTTCTTTGATAAAAAGGGCCTGTCTCCCCAGTTAAAAGAAGAATTTTTGCAACATTTAAATCTCAAATTAGACTACAATCCCAATGTGGACTATATTTACATCCACCCCACTGAACACGAAGACAGTCTCTTCTTTTCAGATCACTTTAATCTTTCCAGCGAAAGTATGGAAGCCATTGCTGAAAATGGTTTTAGAAGTGCCATCCGGGCTTTAAAAGATTACCATTTCAGTTTCTCAGAGCCTTTTTCCTCTTCTCAAGCTAGTTGAAACTCTGAAAACGCAGCCAAGTTCTTCAAGCGTTATAATAACTGGGTTTGACTGTTTTTCTTAAGTAAAAGACAGTCAAATTTGGAATCTCTGCTTGGTCAAATCTTACTTTCTGTGTTACTATCTTTTTGATGGAATACATTCTAATTCTAAATTCGAACGAAACAGACTAACCCGAAAGAAGGATTCTCCTTTGGCCAAGAATAGAGCCCTTACCTTAAAAAAAGCGCATCTGAGACGCGAAAAAATTCAATCAGCCCTGCTTGATAAAGCTGATTTTCTCTATATCAAAGATATTGCTGATTTATGTGCGATGCAAACTGTAGATATCTCTAATGATCTCAAAGAAATGACCCGTTTGGGTTTGCTCTCTAAAAAAGAAGATAAAACGGCTCATCCCAAGCGATTGATGTATAAATTGAAGCCAGTCGCTGCCGCCCGTCTTGTGAAAGAAAGCAAAGTTTCAGCTAAAAAAGAAGCAGCCAAACCAACCTCCCTTCAACAGGATTCTGGGACTGTGGCAGAAAAAGCGGGCGCAAGTGCTGCTCCTGCCTCTAAAACCAAGTCATCGAAAGTCACTGTGGCAAAAAATAGCAAATTAGCGCTGAGCAAAGAGCCTGTTGTACAACAGAGTTCTGAAGCTGTGCCTGCCAAATCTGCTGCCAAATCTGCAAAAGCCGCAGCCGCCAAACCCTCCGTTAAACCTGCCAAAGCTGCCGCGGCCAAACCCGCAGTAAAATCAACCAAAGCGGCGAGCAAACCCGAAGAAAATAAATCTGTCGATAAAGCCTCAGCCAAAGCCTCAGCCAAAGTTTCAGGCAAAGCTGCCAGTAAAGTTACGGCTCCTGCGCCTGTGGCCGAGGTCAAAGCGACCAGAGCAAGCAAAGCAGAAAAAACACCCAAAGCTGCAAAATCGGCCCCCGTCAGCAAAGGGGGCAAAGCCGCCCCCTCAGCCAAAATAGAAGCCCCTGCGCCAACCAAAAAAGCGGCTTATGTGAGCAAAAAAGCAGCTCAAGCCAGTGCTCCTGCTGTGCCTGCGCCACGCAAACGCGCTCCTTCGGGTGCAACCCAGGGACAAATTTTGGCTGAATTGGCCAAAGGCGAAGCGCTTTCGATCGATGCACTTTGCCAACGTTTGGATAAACAAACCGCCAATATGTACAAGATGGTGGGCTCTTTGCATGCCCAAGGTCAAATTCAAAAACACAAGAGTGGTGGGCGGGGCTATGTTTATAGTTTAACGGGCAGCGCAGCTCCTGTTCCTGTTGTTTCTGCCAAACCAGCCAGCAAAGGCAAAGCCGCTACGGCTTCAGAAGCTGAATTATTGGATCATCTCATTGATAAACTCGCTGGGGCCGCCAAAGGCTTTTTGCGCAGTTTGATCCGCAATTAGAATCGCCTCATTCTAAAAGCCCCGCTCTTCTAAGAGTGGGGCTTTTTTCTGGGTGTTTTTAAAATGCTCTGGTGTGGGGCCTTAAGGTTTTGCTTGCTTTTGCTGCTCATAAGCCAATTGCACAGCCCCAATCAGCTTTTTGATATCATCCCACTCCTCTTGCCATTTGAGCGAGAGGTTGGCTGTTTGCTTGGGGTTGGCAGGGGGATAATACTGAACTTCTGCCTTGCGCAATTGGGGCTGCAATGCAGATTCCCAGCGCACAAAGAACTGCAGATCGTCATGCAAAAATCTGACCGAGTGATAGCCAATATCATTGGTTTGCCAATCTTTTGGCAAAGGAATGGCTGGCAAAGGATCCAATTCGAGGCTGGTATCAATATGGCCCAAATTGCGCGCGCGCAGACGCCGTTCTTCTTCGCTGTCAAAATTGTCATTGGGGTCGATATTGTTGCGGTTGCTGCCGTTAAACCAGCCGGGGTTATAACCTGAGCGCGGACCGCCTGAATTGTCAGGCGAACCTGAACTATCCGGCGCGGAAGAGCCATTGGGTTGGGGCGGGTTGCCGCTGCCTGCGTTTTCTGAGCCTGAGGTATTGTCGGGCAATGTCATATATTTTTTTGCATCTTCATCAAATGTCGCGAGTTGTGTTTTATAATCTTCCCAACTTTTGTAGCCATAAGGGAGTTTTTCTGGCACATCATTCCCTTGAGATTTGAAGTAGTTCTCGATCTCATTTTTTGCTTTGGCTTCGCTTTCAGGCAAATCCGACACTGGGGTTGGGCTCGGAGCTGGAGTGGGTTCTGCCGAATTCACAGGAGAAGGCAATGGGCTGGGAGTGGGGCTGGCCAATGCTGAAGAGGGGGAGGGCGAGGGCTTGGGGGTGGCTGCCAGGGCGGGGGTTGGTTTGCTATTGGGGGTGGGGGTGGGTTTGGGCCTGCGCGCCAGGGAGTCATCCTGAGCTGGACGCGGAGGTTGTGAAAGCGGCATGGCCTGGCTGGGGGGCGGGCTATCGGGTGGAATGGGCTCGGCACTGGGCGGCGGCATTTCGATCGTGGCAACCTGAATCGGCTCCTGGTTTTGAGCGGTCTCCGAAGACATCTTGTGGAACTTTACATTGCCGGCAAAGGCCACCAGGGCTGCACAATGCACCAAGACTGAGAGAATACAAAAAAGCGCAAAAAGCAACTTTTCCCGGCGGCCCTCGGCCTGCATGCGCCGAAGGCGCAAGGGCAACTGAGGCTTTCGGGAAAAGCGCTTAAATTTGTCTTTCTTAATAAAACGGGCGAATAACCTGCGTAAAATTGCCGGTCTCCCCTGTTTTTATCTTCTGTCTTCCCGGATACGGGCGGACTTGCCGCTGCGTGACCGGAAATAATAGATGCGTGCACGGCGCACAGCACCTTTGCGTTTGAGCACAAATTTGGCCACACGGGGAGAATGGATCAGGAAAGTACGTTCCACACCCACGCCTTGGAAGATTTTGCGAACGGTTACGGTCTGGCTGATGCCGCCGCCTTGCAATTTGATCACAATGCCTTCGAAGACCTGTACACGCTCTTTACCGCCTTCGACGATCTTGGCGTGAACCGCGACGGTATCACCAGAAGACATATCAGGTACGTCGGTTTTAATCTGGCCTTGGGTAATTTCTTTAAGCAATTGCTGAGACATGAACTAATTCCTTAACCTTCCTGGGCGACTGCTTGGGGATAAACGCTGATTTTGCGATCCCGTACACCACGCCGTTCAAATTTAACCACTCCATCAATCAGGGAGTAAATGGTAAAATCACGACCGATACCGACATTATTGCCTGTATGGAAATGGGTACCGCGCTGACGCACGATAATATTACCAGCGATGACTTTTTGGCCATCATAGAGCTTGACGCCCAGATACTTGGGATTGCTGTCGCGCCCGTTTTTGGAACTGCCTACACCTTTTTTATGAGCCATGGTTCAGTTTCTCCTCTTTTAACCTAAGCGAATTTCTTCGATCAGCACGCGGGTGTATTTTTGACGATGACCCACTTTGCGCTGATAGCCTTTTTTGGCGCGGTACTTGAAGGAAACCACTTTTTTGCCTTTGACTTCCTCTTTGAGGACTTTGCCAGTTACAGTCGCAGTTTCCACATGGGGAGCGCCGACCACTGTTTTATCACCATCAACGACCATCAGAGCCGGGAAATTGACGGTATTGCCTTCGGGTGCATACAAAAGTTCGACTTCGAGCCAACGGCCCTGTTCGGCTTTATACTGTTTGCCACCAGTTTCAATAATTGCGTACATATTGACCACCTAAACGTCTGCGAAAATAATCTTCGGAAAAAATATCAGATCCTGGCTGCGACGAGCGTGCGGCTTAGTTTCAGGGCGGATCTGACCGCAGGGGCGTTACCGGGAGAGTATGGCTTGGGCCTCAAATCGAGGAACCGACCAAATTCTGGGGTTCTGTGAAAAACAGAGAGGGGTTCTCATTTTTAAGAGTTCCAAAAATGATGCCTACCCGGCAGAATGCCCTGCAACGCACGTGGAACACAGCATAACACAGGCGTTGCTTTTGTGACTAGTTTATCCTTAAGCTTCTTTTAATAACTTTCGTCGATTCAAGTGCCACACAAGAGCCGAATGACTTCCACCCATCCACTTTGGGCACTCAATAAATAGACCCCAATGGGTTCTTCAAGATAACCGAGTGCTATATACTGTTCCCAACAGGCCATTATTTCTGCATGGTTCCAATCTGCTTTCACGTGGCGTTCATAGGGGTTGCCTTCACTTTCCTCTTGGGGCATGTCGACAATTGGAATAGAAATTAAGAGCAGTTTGGAATGTCTCAGCAGGCTCTCCACCACAGCCAAGGCTTCTGCCTGTTGCATATGTTCGAGAACATCTCCCAAAAAGACCAAGTCGTACCCTGGTGCTGTTTCTGCATAACTGCGAATATCGCTGATATGCACCTGATCGTACAATTGGTTCAGACCAAAACGCGCTTGATAGGGTTCCCAGATTTCAACCGCAGTCCAATGGCTTTGGGGCCAAAAAGGGCGAAAAAGTAAACTATAGGTTCCACGACCTGGGCCCACATCAAGAATCTGTTTGAATTCAAGGTGTTCAGAGAGACGTAAAAGGGTCTTCAGGGTCCAGTTTTTGCCTTCGATCGCACTGGTGGGCATTATTCGTATCCTTGAAAGGGCTGGGCATGAATGCGTTTGCATTTTAGCAGATCAGTGCACTTGGATTGTTCGTATTTTGAGCGTTTATACATATAAATATTATTAATTATTTTAAATTAAATAATATTTAATAAGCGTAAATTTTGTCTGTAATTATCTGTTTTAAACAATTTTAAATTTTAGTATATAATCTTAAATTGCATCTGTGCTAACACTGTGTTATCTTACTGGTACGCCATTAAAATCATGAAACAATTTTCAAATTCAATCACAGGGCTTCCGGCGGTATTTAAATCAGCCTGTTGTCTTTTGCTCTTCGGCGGCCTTTATGGTTGTCTGGGGTCTGCTCCATTGAGTGGCTCTCAGAACTTTGCCCGATTGCAGAGCACTGCAGCTTCTCCCACGCCAGTGCCTGTACCCGATTTTGACCAGATTCCTGCCCCACCAGATAATCCAGTTACCCAGGGCAAAGTAGAATTGGGTTTTCGGCTTTGGTTTGAACCACGGCTTTCGGCCAATAACCGCATGACCTGTGCCACTTGCCATAATCATACCCTGGGTTTTTCAAATGCCCAGCGCAATGCTGCAGGGGTCACGGGTCAACGGGGGGCACGCAATGTGCCGACCATCTATGGCTCACTTTGGCAACGCGAAACCTTTTGGGATGGGCGTGCAAAGTCGTTGGAAGAGCAGGCCCTTGGCCCGATTGAAAACCCCATTGAAATGAATGAATCATTGGCCAATGTGCTCAAAAAACTGGCACAGGTGCCCTATTACCAGCAAAAATTTCAAGCCGTTTTTGGTTCAGGCCCCAGTGCTGAGGGCATTGCCAGAGCCCTGGCCAGTTTTGAAAGGGCCTTGATGATGGCCCCGACCCCATTTGAGCGCTATCAATCTGGCGAAAAACAGGCCTTGAGCCCTGAACAGGTGCGTGGCATGGCGCTCTTTTTTAGTGGACGCACCCAATGTGCTTCCTGCCACCAAGGACCGGCATTGAGTCAGGGAATTTTTGCCAATATCGGAATTGGTATGAATTTGCCCCAGCCGGATTTGGGCCGTTTTGTCGTCACAGGCATGCCCTGGGACAAAGGCAGTTTCAAAATACCTACCCTGTTGAATATTTCCCGCACAGCACCTTATATGCACGACGGCAGTCTGTCCACCCTTCAGGCCGTCATTGAGCACTACGATCAAGGGGGCATTGCCAATCCCGAACTCGACCCACGTGTGCGCCGACTCAACTTGAGCCCCAGCGAAAAAAATGAATTGCTGGCCTTTTTAAACAGCCTGTCGGCCCCTGACAATCTCAGATCTTTGGGCAAATTACCAGGCATCCATTTGCCTGCTGCAGAGATTGAGCGCTTGATCTTAAACCCGCTCTAAAAAAACAGCACCTTTAAGGCCAGTCCCAAGAGCACAATTCCACCAAATTTTTCGGCTTGAGGCCCCCATTGTTCGCCCAGTTTTTTTCCCGCAAACCCCCCAATTAAAGCCAGCCCTGTCGAGGTAAAACCGACCATGGCCGTGGCCAATACCACTGAAATTTTAAGGGAGGGCAAGCTGATACCCGCTGCCAATGCGTCGATGCTGGTGGCAATCGAAAGCAGTAAATAATCTTGCATGCGCAGTAATTCGGGCTCTTGCTCGGATTCTTGCTCGGATTCTTGCTCGGACTCACTTTCACTGCTCTCTTTGAGCATCTTGAGGCCAATCCCGGCCAATAGCAAAGCGGCCAACCAATCGGTATAGGGGCCCAAAAAACGCACCAAGAGACTGCCCCCGGCCCAGCCCAGCAATAACATGCCGCCCTGAAAGAGCCCAAAAAGCAATGCCAGACGCAACAAATGTCTGTGGCCGTTTTGGCCTGAATCCGGACGCAGCCCTTGAGACAGGGCGATGGCAAAACAATCCATGGCCAAACTCAGACCCAACAAAAGAGCGGCTATCATCGGTCTATTTTAACCAATGCTCAGAAACAGGCAGTGGTTCATTGCGGTTCAGTCCAAGAGTCCATTTTTACGCAGCCATTCATCGTTAAAGGCTTTTGAAATATAGCCTCGTCCGTTATCTGGCAAAATGATCACCATTACGTCTTTTTCTGTCAAATGATTTTGTTCGGCATAACGCAGGGCTCCGACAATGGCTGAACCACAAGAAATCCCGACAAAAAGACCTTCTTCTTTGGCCAAACGGCGGGTCATATCATAAGATTCGCGGTCATAGACGGTCACAAATTCGTCGATCCGGTCGAGATGACAGGTGCCAGGATAAAAATCTTCGCCAATGCCTTCAATCAAATAAGTGTGAATATTCTCGGGCTCAGAATAGATCGAACCTTGGGGATCGATCCCGATGATTTTGACTTCGGGGTTTTGCTCTTTGAGGTATTTGCCCACCCCACTGATGGTGCCGCCTGTGCCTACTCCTGCGACAAAATGGGTGATCTGTCCTTCGGTCTGTTTCCAGATTTCGGGGCCGGTGGTTTCGTAATGAGCGAGGGGATTGTTTTGATTCTGGTATTGATTGGGTTGGTAGCCACCGGGGATTTCGCTGGCCAGGCGGGTGGCGACACTGTAATAGCTGCGGGGGTCTTCGGGTTCTACTGCAGTGGGGCAAAGTACCACTTCAGCACCCACGGCTTTAAGGGTATTGACTTTGTCGATACTGACCTTGTCAGGGCAGGTAAAAATACATTTATAGCCGCGCAACGAGGCGACCAAAGCCAGTCCCATGCCTGTATTGCCTGAGGTGGGTTCGACGATGGTGCCTCCAGGTTTGAGCAGGCCTTCGCGTTCTGCTGCATCGAGCATGTATTTGCCGATCCGGTCTTTGACGCTGCCACCGGGATTAAAGTATTCAACTTTGACCAACATTAAAGGCTTTAGCCCTTTGTTGACACTGTTTAAACGAACCAGGGGCGTATTGCCCATTAGTTCAAGAATATTATTTGCGTATTGCATTTTTTTTGTCCTGTTTTATCGTCACTGTACATGGAGGCTTTCAGTAAATTCTTTGGTATTTTACCAGAACTTTATTTATTCTTAAAGAGATAGGGGCTGATTGTTTCACCTGCTCAGGTTTGCACAGGCGAATTGACGCAAAACAAGTTTTTCTTTGCTCAATATTCATGGAATCTGCTGAGCTTGGATGATAAGCTCATTCTCAGGAATGAGCTTTCATCAATGAAACAGAAAGAAACAGAAAATGCGAATCACACATCAAATCTTCACTTCTGTCTTGGCTTTGGGGCTTTTATTGGGTGTATCTTCCCCGTCCAGGGTTCAGGCCGCAGACTACCCACCGGCTTTGAATTACGACGATTATATCCAATCCATTCAATTGGATGCGGTCGATGGCAATCTTTATTTTGCCCGACAACTTTTAAATGTGCATGTCTATCTGCCTGGGCGCGACGTTCAAGTGCGAACAGATATTGTCGACAGCCAAGGGAAAATCAGGGCCACCAAGGAACGGGTACATCGCTATAAAAACGGTATGTCTCTGGGGGAAATTGATGCGTGGGTCTCTGCCTGTGCCGGGGGAAAATGTCTGGATGGCCCCAACACCGTCCCTTTGGAACCGGGTGTCTATTGGATGGTCTTTTCTGAAAAAGGCAAAATCTTTTCTGCTGAATGGTTTGAAGTCCGTGCTTATCCATTGGGTGAAGGGCGTTTTGCCAAAGGCCAGGTTTTTTACAGTTATTTGCCGCAAACCCAAATGGCCCGTTTGTCTTTTGAATCGGATGGCCAATTTGTGGTGGAGGCTGGATTTGCTGGCGAAAAAGCGGTACAAGATCAATCTTCGATCAATCTCAAGCTCATGGCAAGCCTCAAATTGAATGGCAAAGTCATTGCCAAATTGCCGGGCAAAGAAGCGCACCGTGTGACGCTTTACCCTTATACAACGCTTTTGCAACTCCATTTAAGTGGAGCGACAAACAATGCTCTCTTGAAAAAAGCAGATCTTAAAGATGGCAATTATGAATTGGAAATTCAGTTAGAGGGCAAAGTATACCGCAAATTTACCTTTCAGATCAAAGCTGGAAAATGGGTTTACCAGGGGCGTCAAAAAGACAATACCCAACCGCCCGAACGTATGATTGTCTCAGAAAAATCTGCCTGGCTGTGGAACAGTTTAAGCAAAGAGCCTGCGTATCTGCTGCCGGAAATTGATCTCTCTGCCGCCACTTCTTCCAGCTTGCCAGTTCTGCCTTTTTAAGCCTCAGGGGCCTATGGAAAGTGATGGCTGAATCACTGAGACGAGAAAACAAAAAGGCACCTGTCAAAGGTGCCTTTTGGTTCAAAACCTGGATTTAGGCTGCAGGACTGGCTGCAGGAGCGGGACTGGTTGCTGCTGCAGGACTGGCGGCAGGGCTGGCTGGTGCTTCTGGACTGGCGGCAGGACTGGCTGGTGCAGCGGGGCTGGCAGCCGGCTCAGTTGCAGCAGGAGGAGCGGGTTGAGCAGGTGCTGCAGAGGTGCCGGCAGGGCCCATGCCCACTTGGCAAGCGGTGAAAGCCAGCAGCATGCTGCCAGCGGCCAGGATTTGTGTCAGGGTGGTGATTTTCATAGTTCAATGATTCTCCTTTTTATTTGTAGATGGCTATCCGTGCTGACAAGAGCAAAGACTTCCCCATTTTAACAGTAAATAAAAAGAATCGGCCAAGTAGATTTGAACCAAATCCTGTTTTGACACATCCGTTTTAGCTTTAAAAATCGGTTTTGGCCGCTTTTTTTACACCCGTTGCAATACTGCTGAGATCGCTGACATTGATTTTCCAAAGCCCTTTGGCATTTTGTTCGAGGTAAATCGGGGTTGGGAAGTCTTTGCCAGCGCTTTGGATATAAACACGGCCTTTGACGGCACCTGCAGCTTCGATTGTGTTGTCCACTTTGAGCCCATTGAGCAGGGTCCCATTGGCGGGATAGCTAATCGGCAGATTGACTTTATCTGCATCGGTGTAGTTTTTGTCCGTGGTTCCGCCGATATAACTCAGGACCACTTCGGGTTTGTTTTTCATTTCGGTCAGCATAAAACGGGCTGAAGAACCAATATCATAGCCTGTGGGAGACTTTGCATTTTCATACATTTGTTTGCCATTTAAGGTTAAACTCGTCAGGTGTTCAGCCAAAGTGGGGTTGCTTTCGATCTGAACCAGCGCTTTAAACAGCATTTTGATGGCGCCTTTATAACTCTTGCCCTCAATTTCAAATTCGGATTGAAATGCGGCAATGGCAGGTCCCATATCTGTTTCTGTGGGTGTGGTGTTGGGCTTGCCATTGTTCAGGGCGTCTAAAACGTTGCCAACAGTACTGGGGCTACAGCCTGTAAACAGGCTCAATAGGGTGATACCGAGAAGTGCTTTTTTCATTTGGGTTGTCCTTTTAATCTGCAAACTTGCAGATTCATCATACCTTTTTGGGCCCCAATTGGTTGTTTTTCTGATTCTAAGCTGATCAATATCAAAAAAAACACAAGACCCGGAGTAAACCTCCGGGTCTTGGTTTAAGCGCTAAGGCTTAAACTAAAGCTTAATAACGGTTGCGTCCGCCACCGCCGCCACGATTGCCGCCGCCGGACATTTCACGGGGTTTGGCTTCATTGATGGTCAGCTGACGGCCCATGAATTCGACACCATTCAGGTTGTCGATGGCTTTTTTGCTGGCTTCGGGAGAAGACATCTCAATAAAACCAAAACCGCGAGGGCGACCGGTTTCGCGATCGGTAACGACGCGAGCGCTCAGAACTTCGCCGTACTGAGAGAAATAATCACCCAGGGCTTGTTCAGTGGTGTCAAAAGAGAGATTGCCTACATAAATATTCATGAATAAAATTGCCTTAAAATTAAATAATTTGGAACAGAGAAAAGTTTGTTACATCGAAAAGCATGAGGGGCTGAAGATACGAGAAAAAATAGTTAAACAAACTACTCTGATCGAGACAAAAGCAATATCATGAACTCGTGAACAGAAACTGAACTTGTTAAAGTTCCATGTAAACTATCATAACCTTTTCTTTTTAAAAATGCAACCTCCATTTTAAGTTCTTATAAAAAAAGGACAGCTATTGCTGTCCTTTTGAGTTGGGCTTTTGGGGGTTAAAGCTTGTTGCTAAGCGCCTGTAAGACCTTGTTTGCATCACTTAGAAAGTGGGTCAATTTTTCTCCGCGCAGGGGCCGATGAGCCATCATTGCGAGGTCGTAGACATGGCGACAGATCAGTTGCAGATTGTCTTTCTCTGAGATCGTACCATGCAATTTGCGCAGGCTTTGAATCAGCGCATTGTTGCTGTTGACCACCAGGGTATGCTCTTCGAGCAGGCTGTCCATATGCTCATTCATGCCAGTCTGCTGCATAAACTGACTCATTTCGTGCAGACGGCGGGCATTTTCGGGCAATAAAACCACGGCCGGGATGTCTTCACTTTTGAGCGCTTCAACTTTGAGGTGCAATTTGGGCACATTGAGTTCGGCTTTAAACAGCTCTTCCAAGGTTTCGTCACTGGTTTTATTGGTTTTGGGGTCGACAATTTTGGCCTTGTCTTTTTCCACCAACGATTCAGAGATATCTGAGTCAATGCGGGCAAATTTGATCTCGTGGTTTTTGTACTCCATAAATTGGATAAAGTGGGTATCAATCAGGGTGTTCATGCTCAAGACTTCCAGACCCTGTTGTTTAAACAGCTCCAGATAATGGGCCTGGCCCACTTCATCGGAGGTGTAATAGACCTTTTTATCCAATTGCGGGTTGCGCACGAGGTACTCTTCGATTGTAATATAATCGTCGCGGGTCGATTTAAATACGACAATGTCTTTGACCTTGTCATAGAACTTATCGTCTTCCATCATGCCCACTTTGATAAAGCTGTGAATGTCTTGCCAGCTGCGCAAGAATTCTTCGCGGTCTTTGTTGTAGAGTTCTTTGAGCCGATCTGCAACCTTTTTTGTGATATGGGTCGAAACCCGCTGCACGTAAGGATCATTCTGCAACATGCTGCGTGAGACGTTGAGCGGGATATCCGGGCAGTCGATCGCCCCTTGCAGGGTGACCAAAAAGCGCGGAATGAAGTCTTCAACGTGGTCTGAGACATAGACATCGTGACAATAGAGTTTGATATTGCCTTTGCTCGGATCCAATTCATGGCTCAGTTTGGGGAAGAACAAAATACCTTTGAGCACAAAGGGCACTTCGACGTTGAGGTGAATCCAGAAATAGGGCTCTGGGGCAAAGGGATAGAGATAGCGGTAAAACTCCAGGTACTCCTCTTTGCTCACTTCCTGGGGGCTGCGCTCCCAGAGTGGCTTTTGGCGGTTGGCGACTTTTTCGTTGATCTCAATCGGTACGGGCAAAAAGTCGCAGTATTTTTTGACGAGATGCTGAATTCGGGCCTCTTCGGCAAATTCCAGCTCATCGTCGAGCAAAAAGAGTTTGATTTCAGTGCCGTGGCTCTCGCGCTGACCGGCATGTAATTCAAAATTGGGGGAGCCATCGCAACTCCAGATCACCGCTTCGGCCTCTTTCTGATAAGAGCGGGTGTGGATTTCGACTTTGCTTGCGACAGTAAAAGCCGAATAAAAACCCAGCCCAAAATGGCCGATAATATCGTTGTTTTTATCGCCAAATTTATGCATGAATTCAGAGGCGCTGGAAAAAGCCACTTGATTGATGTATTTTTTGACTTCTTCAGCTGTCATACCAATGCCGTTATCAATAATCGAAAGGGTTTTGGCCTCTTTGTCGATTTTGATCTCGACTTTGAATTCAGTTTCACTTTTTTCAGCCTGGCCAATCACGGTTAAATGGCGCAGCTTAGAAATGGCATCAACGCCATTGGAGATCAATTCACGCAAAAAGATCTCTTTGTCGTTATAGAGCCATTTTTTGATAATCGGAAAAATATTTTCCATTTGCACGGAGATGGTTCCCGCTTCAAGCGGGGAAAGGATTTCGGTATTGCTCATGGTCTACCTCCAAGGGTGATTGAGAATGTCTAAATGATGGGGGAACGTGTTTTGCCCCAATAAGGCATATTAGCAGAAAGCCAGCAAAGGATTAAGCAGATGGGGCCTGGATTTGCTACAATGAAGGCACATCATCCAGGCAGGTAGGTCAGTTGTTATGCTCCGTCTATCTCTTTCGCTTATTTTGGCAGGAACGCTTTGGCTTGGCAGTTTGGGCAGTGCTCAGGCTGGAGATTCACGGGTGCGTGTCATTGAAAACGTCGGGGCGATGCCTGTGGCGGCAACCTGGTTTAAACAGCGGCTGATTTATGGACAGACGGCCAAAGATCAATTGATGATTTGGGATCGCACCCAAAGCAATATTCTCTGGTCCCAGTCGGCCTGCCAGCCTGTGGCCGTGATCCCGACCAAAGACAGTCATTTTTTGGTGGCTTGTCAACAAAACGCTGCGCTGCGGGTCATCAATGGCTACGGTCAGGTGATTGAAAGTTTTGAAAATGAAACCCAAGACAATGGCTTGGTCGACATTAAAGCCCTGGCTCAGAATTTTTCTCTGACAGGCATTCAGGCCATGGTGCAAGACAGCCGGGGTGGCACCTATTTGGCCTTAGCAGGAGCCGCTGATCGCAATGCCGCTCAGGCCCGCCGCGGTCAAATTTTTTATCTCTCTCCCAGTCGAAAGATTCTCACCCCTGTCGCCAGCCAATTGGATGGCCCTGTGGCTTTGGCCCTCTCCGCTGATGGTAAAAATCTCTATGTTGGCGAGCATCTCAGCCGCCAGATCCGGATTTTTGACGTCTTCGAAACCAAATTGAGCAATGGTCGCGTGTTTAAAAAAATCAGCGATATTTTTACGGCCTCCAGCGATGCCACTGAAGAGCCCGCCCCTTCTGCCCTGGCGTTTAACAGCAAAGGCCAATTGTATATTGGTCTTTGGGGGGAAGGCAAAATTCTGGTCACCAATCCCGAAGCCAAATTATTGGGCTCGATAGGCTTTAGCCAGCCCTATATCACCAGCTTTACCTTTGGCCCCAACGAGCGCACCCTCTATGCCACCACCGTCGACAGTCCCGAACCTGGCAGTGCAGGCAAATTACTCGAAATCCGGCTTTAAGCTGATTGGCTGTCGGGTGTCAGACTTAAAAACTCCATGCGGTTGCCAAATGGGTCACGGCATTCGAAGCGCTCCATACCGGGTAATTGGACTGAAGCCTTAATTTGAATGCCTGCCGCTGCCAAGTGCTTCCGCCAATGTTCCAAATCATCAACGGCATAAGCCAGATGGGCTTTTGCTGAACGATCGGGTGCCTTACCGAGGCTGATATGCAATTGCTGAGTTCCCAATTGGCACCAAAAGCCCCCATTGGGCCTGAGCACTCCGGGTTTGGGTATTTCTGGCAATGATAGTATTTCAAGATAAAAATAGCGAGCTGCGTCCTCTTCTTCTGCTGGAATGGTAATTGCAGCATGATGCAGCCCCAGAATTACCATCTTATTGCGCTCTGGGCAAGAGTTTGAGTTCTTCGTCTGCGAGCACGCCCAAGCTCCAGCATTCGATGGCCTGGGCAGCCAAGAAGCGAATCAGGTGCATTTCTTTACGCAGCAAGGCATCGTCGAGGCGGGCAATCCAAATAAAATTATCGTGTTCATCACGGGCATCTTCGATGCTGCATTTGAGCGCATAGACCCGTTCGACAAGCGTGCGCAGCAATTCTTTTTCCGAGGTCAAATTGAGCACCGGAATTTCGCGGTAGCGCTCGGGATGCATGGAGTACCATTCTTTGCGCAGGGGATCTGCGTTGAGCCATTGGGTGATATCCTCCATATCCAAAGCACGGCGCAGTACCAATTCTAGCGCCTCTTTTTCACTGAAGGTCTCTTTGAGAGTATTGATCGAACGCGACATCTTTTTTAGGTCTTGGGAAGACATGCTGTTGCCGGTGGCAAACATATTTTGCATTTTCTGGCGAATCACCAAATGGGTGGCCCGTTTGTGAAAATGGGCAATGGCATTGTAATAGGCCAAATAGCGAATGCGAGGAGCCAGATTGTGGGCGGCGGAATTAAAGTATAAAAGAGGCAAGCCATCAAGGGGTTTGGGTTCGACACTTAAATGGGTCTGCAGGGGTTTGCCTTTTTTTTCAAAGGGCAGATCAAAGAGGGTGCGTTTAAAATTGAGGTTGAGCCGGGTTGTACAATTGTACAAAAATTGATCCACAAATTGATGGACAGGGACCTTGAGCGCTTCGGGTTTCCAGATTTTAAGGGTCAAATAGTCATCATCAACCGAGGTCACTGAAAAAGAAGGGTGGTTGGGTTTTTCGGTAATCACGGCATTGCCTTCGTCAAAGAGTTCGTCTTCGGTTAAAAAACAGGCATCATAAACCAGATGGAACATATCACTTTGTTCGCCCAATTGGCCAACAATTTGCCCATCAACTGTCACGTCGAGAATACCCACTTCGCGTTTGCCACCGTCATAGGCAAAGAGTTTTAGGCGGGTCTCTTGGTCGGCTGGCAATATAATTTCTTCGTAAAAATTGGCAATTTGCAGGGCTGAGTTGTCTTTTTTAAAATAACAATTAAAGATGATTCGGTTGAGAAATTGTAAATAAGAATAAAAGGTCAGTTCTTCGCCCAGATCACGGCAGAGCTTTTTGATCTTAACGATATTTTCTTCCATAGATGAGCGCACCTTGAGGCGCTTTTGGCGGTCGGATATTTGGCTTTCAAAATACTCAATATACTGACTTTCATCCCAGGTTTGGGTCCAATTGCGCACGGCCTCAAGCTCAATATGGTTCTCTGCGCGTATCATTTGCGTCTGCCTTTTTCTGCATAATTCTGCTTAAAAATAATCAACCCCAAAAATGTCAACATCAGCTCAGTCAGATTTAATTTTAGCTCAGATATCAATGGGTCACAAACCATTTCTGAATGGGTGCATGGCATAATATTCCCAGCAGAACTTCAGACGAAACAGCCGACTCAATTGGGCAGCGTTGACTTGATAAGGGGCTCCTGAACGGGGGACTCGGTTCTCAACCAATCCAGTGCTGCTTGAATATCTTCTGGCACGGGTGATTGGAAGACACATCGCTCGTTGCTGACGGGATGGTTAAATTCCAAATGTCCCGCATGTAAAGCCTGACGAGGAATCAAACTCAGTAAGTGGGGCAACCAATTCTCTTTGTCGGGGTAGTTAAAGCGCTCTCCAAGTTGGCCGCCATAAGTGCCATCGCCAACAATTGGGTGGCCCAGATGTTTGAGGTGGGCGCGAATCTGGTGGGTGCGTCCTGTAAACAAAACCACCCGTAAGAGTGAAAAACCACCCACCGTTTCGAGCACTTCCCAACCGGTTTTGGCGGGTTTGCCCTCCTTGCCGTTGAGAGGGTAAACATCAATCATCATGCGGTTGCGCTTGCTGATCCCCAAATTGGTTTCGAGCAGACCTTTGGCAAATTTGGGGGTGCCCCAAACCAGGGCCAGATAAATTTTGCCGGTTTGGCGGCGTTCAAATTGGCGGCTGAGGGTGCGTTTGGCATGCAAGGTCTTACCTACCACCAGCAAGCCCGAGGTATTTTTATCGAGGCGGTGAATCAAGCCCGGTTTAAACGGGGCATTGGGATCTCCGACCTGATTGCGATAATGCCAGAGCAGACCGTTGGCCAGGGTTCCATCCCAATGTTTGTAGGTGGGGTGGACGGCAATTCCAGGCGGCTTATTCAACACAATCAGTTCATCGTCTTCGTAGACGATGTCCAAGGGGATTTCTTGGGCCACCATATCTGTTGCAGCAGGGCGTTTGAGCGTAATTTCGACCCGATCTTTGGCCTGCAGTCCATACGAATTTTTGACATTTTTGCCATTAACTGTCACCCGGCCTTCCGCAATGGCCTTTTGAATCCGGTTGCGTGTGGCATAGCGCAGATGCCGAGTCAAAAAACTGTCGATACGCGTGCGTTCAGCAAAATTGGGGATTTCAAACTGCAACTTGGCAAGTTCTACTGCAGCAGGTTGATCCGGCAGCAGCGATTCCGCTTCGTCTGCCTGCCAATCCTCGTCTTCAAATTCATCGTCGGCACTCAGTTCCCAGTCTTCCATTGCCGCATAATAACACAGCCCATGCTGGAAAGAGGGACTTAAATCTCTGGCTTAGGCCACTTCTGGGTCGCTTGTCTCGCGATTGAGGACCAGGGATTGCCAAGTATAAACATAGACTGAAAGCAATCCCCAGCCCAGACCTACAATTACACCCACATCAATGATTCCACGCCAGGGCTGGGGCAAGAACTTGATCGCGATCACCAGCAGGACAATGCCACTGGTCAGGCAATAGGCCACAATTTTGCGTTTGCGGGTGGTGCCAAAGAAACACATACAAAAGAGTGGGGCGAGTAAGGCCTGTTTTACATTGGCATGATCCCGCAGCCAGCGCAAGCGGGCGGCAAATCGCGGGGAATAATGTTTTTGAAAGCCGCGGTAGCCCTCGCTATAAGCCATAAACGCAACCCAGCTGATCAGGGCCACCCAGTGCAAAGGACTCAGAGGCATTTGAAAGAGGTCAATCACATAGGGCATGACTTTGTAAAAGGCCTCTCCCAAAAGTGCCGAAAAGCCCAATAAACCCCAGGCTGCCGCGAATCGCCCGAGGGCAGGTGAGGCAGAAACCGTTGGGTCAACCTGAGAGGCCTGAGAAAGGGGAGGGTTTGTGGAATTCATATCAACCTGGATTTGTTTTGAAGTTGTATCGCTGCACACAGCATATCATGCTGCACACAGCATATCAGGATGTCTTCAAAATTGGACATAGAATAGCGCTTAAGCCCTTACCCGCAGCAATTCTTTGCGCCCATAAAAAAACAGCAAAGGCAAATGCAAACGTTGGCCCCAGGAATGCTCGTGGTGACGGCCCCCGCGATCGAGCAAAAATCCCAGATTGTGGCCGTCTTGATAGCCTTTGTGATGCAATTTCCGTTTGAGCATTTCCACAGCGCGAGAGCTGCCCTCGCGGGTACCTGTATCGAGCCAGATTTGCATATCGGTACTGAGTTTATGCATTTCAGTTAAGGCATGGCCCCGACCCCACCACAGCGAGGGGGAAATCAAGCCCACCTTCTGAAAGACAAAGGGAAAATACAGTCCCAGATACCAAGAGATCAATCCCCCCAGTGAGGAGCCCATTGTGCCGGTATGTTCGGGGCCTGTCAGGGTGCGGAAGTCCCGGTCAATACGCGGTTTTAGCTCATCTACGAGAAAGTGGGCATAAAAATGTCCACCGCCACCTTCTGTGTGGCCGCGCCTTTTGGGCATGGGGGTCCAGGTGTATTCGTAAACCCGACCGGGGGTATTAAAAACCCCGACCAGTATGATGGGTTCAATCAGACCGTGGTTGATCAGCCGATCGAGCATCTGATCGGCATGCCAGGGATGATGTCCAAAAGCGAGGTGTTTATAAAAAAGATTATTGCCATCATGCATGTACAGAACCGGATAATGCCGTCCGGGGGTGTGATCGTAACCGGGTGGCAAATAGATGTCCACATGGCGGTGATTGTGCAAATGCCGAGAGTGAATCTCCAAGCGCTGAATGCGCCCCCTGTGCCAGTGTGCCGGATGAATGGCATTCAGCGCTTTGTTTTTTAGACTTAATTTTTTAATGCGGTGGGTCATGGGGCTGTAATTTATAAACACAATCCAGTTTAGTGGGGACGGAGACAGTTTCAGTATAGAGGATTTTGAGCCAGCCCACACGCGATTTTGGCCTGTCTCTGGCCCATGTTAAAATACCCCCATTCCCAGAGGTGCAAGCAATGGCAAGAATTTTTGGCATCCCCTTTTTTGAGAAAGTTCCAACCAAACTGGCTTGGGCGGCTTTGAGCGCGGGCGTTGGCCTCTATTTCGCTTTTCTCTATTACCAACCCAGCGGCAGTTTTCAGGAAATCTGGCGGAATGACTCCAAAAACAGTTATATCCTGGTTTTTGCCTACCCTTCTTCTGCTTATTTGGACTGGTCGAGCCCCAGCACTCTCTCACGTACCTCAATTCAAAGCAGCATCAACAAACGGGTCTGGGGCCGTCCCAGTGCCATTGGGCATGCTCAATTTGCATGGCGCTGCCAAAGACCCGATGGGACTTGGGAAATGGGTGCTTCGGGTCAAAGTGGAGAAAGGTCGGGCCAAGCCCTCAAAGCCCTGCTCGGGGGCTGGGGTCTGAGTGTGTTGGAATTGGTTTTTACCGATGGACATTTGGAGGACTTGGCTGATGTTGAACAACGGGTGCGGATTGGCGTGAAAACAGGCCAATTCTCCTGGCTGGGCCTCAAAGTTCCTGCTCAGAATTGTTTGAATCTGGCCAATTATGTCAAAGAATACCGCACAGCAAAGGCCTTCCAGAATTATGGTTTTCCCCTGGACCCGCTTAAACTCCAAGGCGGAGGTTGTACCAGTTATGCCAATGCCGCTTTGCAGCGTTCGGGTCTGGATTTACCCTTTCGGCCTGCTTGGGTGAGGCATTATGAGATTGCCGAGAAACACCTGGGCCGTTCTCAGTCTCTTCCCACATTTAGCACAATTCTTCCGCAATCTCGGGTGCCCAAGACTGTCAAAAAAGTCTCCCTGACTTCTTTTTTATTCGGCTCACAAAGTTGGGCCCAAACGGGCGAAAAGAGCATTCCCTTTGCCTATTATGATCCCGAACTCTTTTATGAGGGCCTTCGGCACATGGAAAACAGTCTGCGAAAGGAGCAACAACTCAGTTTAAAAAAAGTTGTGCGCACGCGCCATTTGGATTTGTTTCAACGCAGGATCCAAAATTCCAGCGAAAGCTGGATGCGTTTGTTAAAAATTGCCGAAAAACCGAGGCATATTCAAGACCTGATGGGGGTGAGTGGGGCCGTGATCGACCTTCAATAGGTCTGACATGACGACCCCCATGAAAAAAGCCCCCTGATCACTTCAGGGGGCTTTGACGTATCTACGGATTAATAACGGCTGTTGCTAAAGGAACGACGGTCACCACCGCCGCCGTTGCCGCCACGGAAACCGCCGCGATCACCACCGCGCTCTTGGCGGGGTTGGGCTTCGTTGATATTCAATTGACGGCCCATAAAATCTTTGCCGTTAAGTGCAGAAATGGCGTTCTGACCAGCTTCAGCAGAGTCCATTTCGACAAAGCCAAAACCACGAGGACGACCGGTTTCGCGATCGGTGATCACACGTACACTGCGAACTTCGCCATACTGTGCGAAAAGATCGCCCAGGCTCTGTTCATCAGTTTGATAGGAAAGATTGCCAACGTAAATATTCATTGCGAAAAAAATACCTTTGTTTAGTGATAAATATGGGACTCCCGTCAATCAAGACGCAGCAGACAGTGGGAACTTAGGGACGCGGGAAGCAGACGGAATCCTTATCACCGGCGAAACAAAGTCAAAACACAAAAAACGTGACCAACAATCGTGACAGCGAACAGAATGTGACGTTAAAGTCTCATTGTCTTTTTAGCATATCATGAACATTTCTTTGCTTACAAGAGGGGCTCAGGCTGATTTTTGGATCTTTAAGGTGCCCTGGGCTTCGAAAAAGGCCAGTTCGTCTCTAAGCGTATCTTCAAGAGGGCGAAAACGCGTCAGCAGATTTTGCTCTGCTTTGGCGGAGGAAAGCTGTATTGCAGCTTGCATGGTGCGAACACCAGCGAGGGTCATCAAGACGGGCTGACGGGTCAATCGACCATATCCTTCACTCAAAACGGCCATCAGTAAAGCGATGCCTTTGGGCATCAGCTGCCGAGGCATGGGTTTGCCTGTGATTTTTTCAAGTGTCTGTGCCAAGACTTTTAAGGACATAAACCTGCCCGCTACCAAATAGCGCTCTCCAGTTTGCCCCTTTTCGACGGCTGCCAGCATGGCTTCGGCCACATCACGCGGATCCACTGTATTTGCACCGCCTTGAAGCAGGGCGGGCATTTTGCCATTGATCAAATCGAGAATAATTTGGCCACTGGCGGTGGGGGCCCAGTCACCAGGACCCATCATCCAACCTGGCAGGATTTGTACAACCTTAAGTGAGTTGTGCTGGCACCAAGCCGCCACTTTTTCTTCGGCCAGTACCTTGCTCTTAAAATACAGGTTGTGGGTTGCTTCGGGACTCACGCCTGAATTTTCATCGCCGGGATGGCCTGCTCTCCCTGGGGCTATCACCCCTGATGAACTGGTGTAAATGAAGGTCTTTACCCCAGCCGCTTGAGCGGCATTCAGCAGATCCAATGTGCCCTTCACATTGATCTTTTCCAGCTTTTGCCAGTGATCTCCCGGCTGGTAATATTCGCGGAAATAGGCCGCTGTGTGAAACACCACGTCTACCCCTTGCAGGGCCTGGGCAAAGCCACTGACATCTTCCATATCTCCTGTTACCAGTGTCAATTTTGTATCTCCAAAAACTTTTTGGGCCTTGCTGCGGGAACGCACCAGGGCCTTGACCTCCCAACCCGCTTGCAGCAAGATTTGAACCAAATTGCTGCCCAATAAACCTGTGCTGCCTGTAACCAAGGCTGTTTTCATGTTTTGAACTCCTTTTTATTTTATGACTTATAGTCATTTTTTATTTAAAAAAACTTAGCGGCTTAAACCCGCACGCACCAAGTCAAACATGGCGGCCTCCAGTGCCACTGGGTTAAATTCTTCTGCCCCGTCCAGCGGGGGGGGGGCTTGCATCAGCATGACCAGTCCTTTGAGTTGGGCCACCAAAACCAAGGCCATGCTGTTGGCTTCAATGTCCATTCGAATACTGCCATCTTTTTGGCCCGTTTTTAAGGCTCGGACACAGTAGTCGATGCCTTGCAAACCATAAAGGTGGGCCTCTGTGGCCCAAGGTTCTTCTGCGACAGAGCCACCCGGCAAATCGTAAAAGGCAATGGCACGAAAATAATTCGGATAGGTTTGGGCAAAATTGAGAAAAGCCTGCCCCATTGCCAAAACCTGTTGCAGCCCCGTCCCTTTTTTGCCCGCAGCTTCGGCCAAATACTGGCAGAGCAATTTTTTTGCCCGCACATGAATGGCGTAATAGACTTGATCTTTACTGGCAAAATAGAGATAAAGGGTGCCTTTGCTCAGTTCGGTCTTTTCTGCCAACATGTCCATGGTGCTTTTTTCCAAACCCATTTCAAAAAACAGGCTTTCAGCAGCATCCAATATGGCCTGACGTCGGCGTTCTCTTTCGCGAAGTTTGCGTTCTTGGGTTCCCATGCCTCCCAGTATACCAGTTTGGGTTTGAACACAGTTCAGATAACATAAAATGACCGTTAGTCATTTTATGTTATCTATTGTAGTGGAGTGTTCAACTGGAAGTCAAGAGTGGGCACCTAGGGCTTCTGACAGCGTCGGATAAAAATCAATCCTAAAATGCACCCGGCTGATCTTTAAAAGTGTTTGGCTTTGGGGTTGAAGTGCTGCCAATTTTACACTTTTTCCTTGAGACAGGATGGATTGAAGGCAATCTAAGAGGGCACTCAGACCTGTGCTATCGGCATTTCCATGCGACTTAAATCAAGAACCCAGGCTCTGAACCCATCATGTTTGGCCAAAGCTGCCCGCATGTCTTGCACCAGTTTAAAGCCTGAATAACCAGTGATCTGCCCTTTTAAGCTCAAGACGGCCATACCCTGTTTTTGCGCAAATTCCAAGTGCATTTACTTTCTCCTGGGATGTGATGATTTGATTCTAAGGACTCAAATAGGAGATAAATACTGGAGAAGTCCTCAAAAAGGGATCAGAAAAGTCTGACACAAGTTCTGCTTGGGCTATTTGAATACACGTTGCAGGGTATAAGGGGCTCCCTGCCAGGGTTTGATGAATTGGGTTTGCTCTGTTCTCAAAGCCAGATTTTCGCCACGCAGCAGTCCTTGATAGACTTCCCAGAGATTGTAATGCAGGTTTAATTCCCGAACCTCTTGCTGGTGCAAGAGCGTGAGAAAGGTTTGGCTATAATTCAGACAATCCGCTAACAATAAATGGGGGGTATCAGGGGCGTTTGACCTCAACAAACGCTTGAGATTGCTTTGAACTTCGGCATAAAAACGAGACAAGCGGCCTTGATAGACCAAACGCCGAATCACAAACTCCTGGGGCCACCACCACTGCCCCAAATAATAGGGCTCTGGGCCTTGGCAGTATTCAAAATCGCCATTTTGAATGGCCCTTGCTTTGGCGCAGAAAAAATCCCAGATTTCTTGCAAAAGAGGTTCACTTTGGCTGGGCTGCATCAGGCTTTCAAACAGAGAACGGTAGTTAAGGCCTTGGCTATGGTGTAAAATCAAAGCCGCCATGCGCAAGCAGCCAGGATTAAAAAAGTAAAAATGCACCAACCAACCAAAGGCCATGGCCTTGACCCAATCAGGTTTGGGAAGCGTGGCCGTGGCAATGACCAATTCCTGATACTCGAAGATCGATTCATTCAGACTGCTTAGAACGGGGCTGTGTACATAGACGCAGCGCGATTTGACCGATTCAATGCCGTGTTCAGCCCGGTAAGCGGGATCTGCCATTTCGGCATTGGGCAAAATCCCGGCTGTAAAAATGTGGATATCGTGATATTGCCCATGGGCAATCAGGGTGCAAATGCCTTCAACAAAGCTATCATAGGTCTCACCGGGCAAGCCGAGAATCATATCGGTATAGGCCTTGATATTTTCTCGCATCAGGCGTCCGCGTAAATCGCGGAAATAATCCAGGGAGATATTTTCACGTTTGACCTTTTTAAGTACTTCGGGATTGAGGGATTGCATCGAAAGAGTCACATCCGTGTCAAGCCCGGCTTGGGACAGGGTGCGGTGCACGGCAAAAGCGCGGTCGGTTACGTTCTTGCTGTTTTGCACCACCAATGCGCGGGGATGGCCTGTTTTGCTGCGCACCTGAGCAGCATATTCCGCCACTTCCAGATCGCGTCTGAGAATGCCAAAATTGGCGTCACAGCAAAAGATATAACCAATTTTATGCTGGCCAAACCAGTCCAATTCGGCTTTGAGCCGGGGCAGGTCAAAGCCATTGACCTTGCTCTGGGTAGCTGAGCCCCAATCACAAAAAGTACACGAAAAGGGGCAACCTCTTGCTGTTTCCCATAGAATGGCCCATTCGTGTTCGGCTGGCGCTTGGGCCATCAGGCTTGAAAAAATGCCCTTGAGATAAGGTGAGGGCAGTTCAGACAGGGCTTTGCGGCGGGGAGCTTGGGGGCGGGTGTGAAATGTGTGGTGGCTGTCGAAAAAGCTCAGCCCCGCGATCTCGCTCCAGGCACGTTCTCCGGCCTGTTCCAAAATGGCCAGAAATGTGGCTTCCCCTTCGCCATGAACACAGAGGTCAATCTGGGGGTGTTGTCTGAGAAAGGATTCAGCCTGATTTGGCACTTGGGGGCCGCCAAAGACAATCAATACCTCGGGTTTGAGCTGTTTGAGCTGCCGGGCAATGGCCAAAGATCTTTCGATATTCCAGACATAGGTGCTAAAGCCGACAATATCTGCAGTGAGGAGTTCTAAAACACTTTTTTCAAGCGAATCAAATTCGGAGAGGGGGGGCAGAAAATGGTAGGCTTGGGGTTCTGGCGCATAGGCCTGAACATAGGCCTGTAACAATCCTGCCACATAAGGCAAAAAGCGCCGGGCTCCACTGTTGAGCTGAACCAAGCCAATTGTCAGCGGCATGGAGCCATCAAGCGATCTGAGGGACACGCAACAATTTGTGATAACCCGCTTCCTGAAAGAGGTTGAGGCGGGGGATCTTTTGTAATAAAAGCACCAGATTTTCAAAACGCGGTGGCTTCAATAGATATCCGGCGGTGCCCAAAGCCGCCGCAGATTGCCGGTCTTTTTCATAATTTGAACCCGAGCAGATGATCACCTCAATATCTTTGAGATTCTGATCGTTGCGGAGTTCGGTTAAAAACTCAAATCCGTTCATACCAGGCATATTGATATCCAACAAAATTAAGTCGATTTTTTGCTCCGTTTGCAGGTTTTTGCGGATCATATTTAAGGCACTTTTGCCGTTATAGGCCACGGATAAATTGCATTGCATACCAGCATCATCGATCAAGGCCAAACGGGCCAATTCGATGTCTGATTCATCATCATCGACGAGCAGAATATTGGCCAATTCTCCGCTTTGTACCAGGTTTTCTGTCTTAGCGGCCGGTATGGATTCCTGATCTGTGGGCAATTCATGTGCTGGAATTGGCAAACTGAAATAAAAGCTGCTGCCTTGTCCGAGTTCGGATTCACACCAAATTTCCCCCTCATGCAGGGCCAAAATTTTGCGACAGGTTGCCAAACCCAACCCAGAATGCTGGGGCGCTGTATTCAGCCTTTGAAAGGGTTGAAAAATTTTATCAATGGCTTCGGCTGAGAGGCCGATGCCATTGTCACGAATGGCAAACTGCCAATGTTTTGCTTGCAGTGTGGCTGAAATTTCAATCTGTAGATCCTGATCTTTGCCCCCATGATACAAGGCGTTGGAGAGTAGGTTTTGAAAGACCTGAATCATCTGTGAGGGATTGACATTTAAGCTGGGCAGAGACTCAACTGAAATCTTTGCCAGCTTTTCGAGCCTGAGCAGCGCCAAATTCTCGGAGGCTGCTTCGACCAGGGAGTACATATCTGCTTTTTCCCACATTTTTTTTTCGGGCTGATCGAGTTGCAAATAGTCAAAGACTGATTCGATCAGGATTTGCATGCGCTGAGACGCTCTTTGCATAAAGCGGGTATAATCGGCTTTTTTTTCGGCCGGGGTTTGGGGCTGATTCAGGCGTTCTAGAAAGGCATTGACGGTACGCACTGGCTCTTTGAGGTCATGGGCAAGGGCCCTCGTGAAAACTTCCAAACTGTCCCGCTGGCTTTGAATTTGAAGGTGTTGGCTTTGCAAGGTTTGAATTTGTTTTTCGAGTTCGGCATAGAGCTGCACATTTTCCATTGCCACCGAAACGGTATCGGCCAAAGCCTGTAGCAAAGCAACCTCTTCCGGGGTTGCCCGGTGGGGCTGGGCCCAATAATTGCCGATCGCTCCCAGGGGATTTTGTTGGCGAATGGGAACCATTACCAGGCTTTTGACAAAGGTCGGTCGGTAGGCCTCAGCCGGAATACGGGGATCTTGGTAGATATCTTCAATCATCGCAGGCTGCCGGTTGAGAATCACCCAGCCGCTGATACAAGCACTTAATGGAAAACGCAACCCCTTCCAAAGCGGCCCAATGGCATCTTCGTCTTTGTAATAACAGAGCTCATTTTCACGTAAAACAAAGGTCACACCATCTGCGCCTGTCAGCAGACGGGTCTGTTCACGCACAATTTGCACAATTGTCTCTAAGCTGCGGGCTTGAGACAATTGTTGCACCATGCCGACCAACTGTGCCATGGCAAATGTGTTACTGGATGCGGCGAAAGGAGATTCCATCGGTATATATTCTGACATTCAAGCCACCGCTCCTTTCGCTTTATTTAAGTCTTAAATTTTTTGTTCTGTTCTGATTATAGCCTGGACTTATTCATCATGTCTTGCGCGGGAGACTCCGGCATTCATGCCGGAGAGGCAGAGCGCATCCGGTGT
>JADMKE010000013.1 GCA_018780035.1 Candidatus Sericytochromatia bacterium | reverse complement strand
GAAGTACAAAGCGGCAGAGGCTGGTACGAGATACATCGAAGTGCCGACGCGCAAGATCAAGCCCAGTCAGACTTGCAGTGGTTGTGGCAATCAGGCAAAGAAGCCTTTATCCGAAAGGCAACACGCATGTCCATGTGGCTTAACGTTGAGTCGCGATCAGAATGCTGCGCGTGTGATCTTAAACTGGGCCTTAGAGAGTATTAAGGGTCGGGAATCGGCCCTGTGTGGAGAGAAGTCTTTCTCTGCGAAGCACGAAACTCCCTCCATACCCATTTGGGTTGGCGGGATGTAGTTCATCTTTTGTACTGCCGCAGGGGTGGGCGTGGGTGAGGTTGGCTAATTTAGTTGAACAAAGTGAGGCTGGTTGGAGCCCTAGTTGTGAATCTCATCCCCGTAAACAGGGAGAGTGGGGGGTTCTAAAGGTGAGTGCTGTTTCGTGGGGTGAATTTCGGCCACAAGAAAATAAGGCTTTGCCTTCAAACTTAGAACCGCGCACTCAGTATGAGGTTCAGTCCGGGGATTTTCTTGTCTCTAGGGCAAATACGGCTGAATTAGTTGCTAAAAGTGTGTTAGTAGAAGATACCCCATCTCAATTGATGCTTAGTGATAAAATTGTTCGGCTAAAGCTTTTTCACAGCATTGTAGGTAAATTTATTAATATGGTGAATTTATCTCCAGAATCTCGTTGCTATTATGTCAGAGTGGCAGGTGGTACAAGCAGTTCTATGAAGAATGTGTCAAGAGAGCAGATCTTAAATTTACTCATTCCCCTCCCCCCTCTCGCCGAGCAAGAGCGCATCGTCGCCAAAGTCGACCAACTCCTGGCTCTCTGTGACCAACTGACCGAGCGGACGGTGCTGGGGGCAGCCGAAAATACCCAATTATTGCGGGCCTTGATTCATACTTAAATGACGAGATCCAAAAACACGGGCAAGCCTTATGAAAAACTAACCCAGAGTATTTTTCAGCAGATTCTCAATCAGTCCAGTGAGGTTCAAACGGTTCAAGTCGAGCATGATGTGCTCTTGCAAGGAATAACAACCACCCATCAGATTGATGTTTACTGGCGGTTTCAGCATGGGGGGGTAGAATACCAATCAATTGTTCAGGCCAAAGATTGGAACAGTAAGGTTTCAAAAGAAAAACTCTTGGCTTTTCATGGTGTTCTGAATGACTTACCGGGCCAACCACGGGGCATTTTTGTCACCCGACGTGGTTATCAGAAAGGCGCTAAAGAGTATGCTCAAGCGCATGGGATTGTTTTGTATGAATTGCGTGAGGCTGAAGAGCTGGATTGGCAAGGATTTGTCAGAAGTATCGAAATTGAAATGCGTTTGGCAATACCAGAAGTAAAGCAATTGAATCTGGTGATTGATCCTGTTTGGTTTCGAGAGAAAGCCTTGGCTTTGGGATTTCAAAAAGGTCAAAAATTTTCGTTTAGAGATTTTATTGAAGATTCATCCTCCACCTTTATATTGGATTCAAAGGGGCAGCCGATGCGCTCTCTTTTTGATATTTTCATGTCTTATTTTCCCAAGGAACATACAGCATTCCCATTAAAAGCCATTCAGCATCAGTTTATAGAGCCCTCATTTATTGCTCTCAATCATGAGTTGTTTCCCAAAGTGAAACTCTTGGGTTTGGACTTTAATATTTCACAAAGTATTGAGCAACTTTGTTTTACGGTTACAGCGGGAGAAATGGTGCAGTATATTCTTAAAGAAACATTAGGCAAGGAAATTCGTTGGTTTCCCAGAAATATTTTGGGAGACAGATTTTTGCAATGATGAGATTCTTTA
Source organism: Candidatus Sericytochromatia bacterium (assembly GCA_018780035.1). Lineage (GTDB taxonomy): Bacteria > Cyanobacteriota > Sericytochromatia > UBA7694 > UBA7694. The sequence continues at coordinate 205,976 of JADMKE010000013.1, read as the reverse complement.
AATATTTGATTTTTAGAACTTAAAAATATAATTTCGTGTACCACATTTTTCCTGTCTCTGACATATTTGCTTGAACCTACTCCACTCAAACGTTAAACTTGAAGAAAAAAAGGGGTATCTTATGTTTGCTTCTCGTCCAAAACCCAAAACCTATGTCCTGCTTCCCTCTCTCTTCCTGCTCAGTGCCTGTTTCTCCCCTCTGCCTGTGCCTCCCGCTGCCCAACCGAGTGCGTCGCCCACTGTGGCTTCAAGCACGGCAGGAGACACCGCCTTCAAAGGCTGGGGCCTGTATACCTGGCGCGAACAGGGCCTCTATTATTGGGCCCTGGTACCCGATACCAATGCCAATCCCGATCTCAGCCGGGTGCGGGCCGAAGGCAAATCCGGTTTGGATGGTTTGAAGACCCGTTTGGGCCAATTGGCACGGGGCCAAGAGCTTTTTTGGAATTTTCGCGTGGCGGTGATCAGCTCCACCCAGTTTATGCTGCCCCCAGCAGCAGAGCAGACTGCCCTCTGTGCGCTGATGCGTGAGCGCGGACTTAAGCTCAGCGTGGCCGAAGAAATGGGCCCCGTGGCCGATTGCAAAACAGCGCTTTAGACGGGGGCTGAGCCATTTCCAATCAGCGCCCGTTTTTGGGCTGTGGACATGTGCTTGATCTTCCACTCCAGGGCCCCTGCGCTGCTACGGTCGGGCAGGGGCTGACTCAACCAGACCTGTTCAACCGGCAGGCGGCAGCGGGTGTAACGCGCCCCTTTTTTGCCTCCGGCTTGGTGTTCGGCCAAACGGCGCTCAGGATCGGTGCTCAGGCCGGTATAAAGCGAACCATCGGCGCAGCGCAGGATATACACAAAATAAGGCATGTTTTAGCTTAGCGGATTTTGCTGGGGGCGGCCAGTGTCTGGTTTTGGGGTGACCTGAGGCTTGAAGCTACCTGCGAAATTTGTTAGAATCGTGAATCTTTCGCAAATCCTGCGAATAAACCGTGAATAATAAGGAGTTTTAAGTGATGGCAAACCTTCAAACGGTTCAGGCGATTTACCAGGCTTTTGGACAAGGAGACATTCCCAGTATCCTCGAAAAACTGGCAGAAGATGTCAATTGGGATGCCCATTCTCCCATTCCCGAAGTGCCCTGGATGACCCCGCGCAAGGGGCGGTCCGAAGTTCCTCTCTTCTTTCAGTCATTGGCTGAAGCCCAGTTTAAGGTTTTTGATCCCCATACCTTCTTTGAAAATGAACGACAGGTGCTGGCTTTGGTAGATCTTGAAGTTATTTTTCCCACCAGTCCCAAAACCTACCATGTTCGCAATGAAGTCCATCTCTGGACGTTTAATGCATCTGGACAGGTTTCAGATTTTGAGCATATTGTCGATACGCTTTTGCACGTCCAAGCCCATCGGGGCGAGTAAACATGGCTTGAGGGCAGAATCCAACTATGTTTGCCTCTGCCCTCTTGCTGGTGCGCCCCAGGCATTTTGGCTATAATCCCGAAAATGCCGACAATACCTTTGCTATGCCCGGTGACGATGCGGTGCTTGAACAGGCCTTGGCTGAATTTGATGCCGTGGTAGAGGGCTTAAAAGCCCTGGGCTTAGCCATCACTGTTTTGCGCGACAGCTCACGCTCTCCCGATGCGATTTTTCCCAATAATTGGTTCAGCACACACCGCGATGGGCGGCTGGTCTATTACCCGATGAAAGCCCCTTCGCGGCGCCGGGAAGTCTGCCGGGATTTTGCGGAATATCTGCGCCAATCGGATTTTGTTGTCAGGCAAACCTTGGACTGGTCTGGCTTGGCTGAAGCCGGGCTCTTTTTGGAAGGCACAGGCAGTCTGGTATTGGATCATGGACGGCGGGTGGCTTATGCTGCCCTGTCTGAGCGCACCGATGCCTCATTGGTGGCGCGCTGGGCTGAGATTTTGGGTTATACCACTTTTTGTTTTGAACCCTGTCTTTTGCCCGGTGCAGATGGTCGATTGTATCCGGTTTACCACACCAATGTCTTGCTTGCTCAAGGCCAGAATTTCATGCTCTGGGCGCCCGAAGGCTTTGCCCGGTCTGAAGCAGCCCAAGAATTGCGGCAGCGTCTGGCAGATTCAGAGCAATTCAGCCTGGAGTTGAGTCTGGAACAGGTTCGGGCCTTTGCGGGCAATGTACTACAAGTGGAAACCCCCAGGGGCCCCTGTCTGCTGATGTCGCAAACAGCCAAAGAGGCCCTTTTGCCCAGCCAAATCGCGCAATTGGAAAGATTCACAACCCTCAAGGCCTTTGCCATTCCCACGATTGAGCGGGTGGGGGGCGGCAGTCTGCGCTGTATGCTGGCCGAGCTGTTTTTGCCTAAAATTGAATCCCTTCTCGCCTAAAACCTACCCCCCACTCCTGTGGTATCATAGTCTGCAATTCATGCTCTGGAGGCTTTCATGCGCACTTCTTTACCCGCCAGTTTGATTGAACATGTTTCTCAACCTTTGGCTCTTGCCAACGCCGCTTTTTCTCAGCGTTACCCCGGTGTGATTGTTGGCCGCCAGCCCGTGCAAACCCTCTACGGTGGGGCCCAGCTCTTTAAAGCGGATACCGCCCAAAAAATGGGGGGGCTCTCGCTCAAAGCCCTCGACACATATGCCCCCAATTTTGCAGTGCTGGCCCAAGCGGCGGGTTTAACGGGGGCTCAGTATTTGCCCACGGCTTGGAACGAAGCCGAAGCCCTGGCCGAGGCGATTGCCGCCAATCCTGCTCAAGCCAAAATCTACAATCGCCATGCCTGGTTGGCCTGGACGATTTATGAACGGGTCAAAGAAAAACTGGCCCGCGAAGCCGTCGAAGATTTTCGCATCGACTTTGAAGACGGCTACGGCAACCGCCCCGATGCCGAAGAAGACGCCGATGCCGTGCGCAATGCCTCAGAAGTTGCCAAAGGCATGAGTGAAGGTATTTTGCCGCCTTTTATTGGCATTCGTATTAAGCCCTGGACCGATCAGCTCCATGCCCGCAGCATGCGCACCCTGGATGTGTTTATGAGCGCTTTGATTGATCAAACCGGCGGCCATTTGCCCAAAAACTTTGTCGTGACTTTGCCCAAGGTCACAGCCCCTCAGCAGGTGGCTGGATTGGTGCAATTGCTGGAGCGGATTGAGGCCGAAAACGGCCTGGCCCAGGGCAGTATTCCTCTGGAGATCATGGTTGAAACCACCCAATCGATGTTCAATTTTGAGGGTGGCGGCGTGATGTTGCCTGCCATGTTGGATGCCGCTGCAGGTCGCTGCCGAGGCGCCCATTTTGGCACTTACGACTATACCGCCAGTTGCAGCATTGTTGCCAAACACCAGGCCATGGACCATCCCGCTTGCGATTTCTCGCGGCATATTATGCAGGTGGCTTATGCCAGTACGGGTGTCATGCTCTCTGATGGGGCCACCAATATTATGCCTGTGCCCGTGCACCGCGAAGTGGCTGGCGGCAAGCCGCTCAACGCAATCCAAATTCAAGAAAACACGGCTGCCGTTCACACGGCATGGCGGCTGCATGCCGACCATATCCGCCATTCGCTGCGCCATGCCTATTACCAGGGCTGGGATCTGCATCCCGCTCAGTTGATTACACGTTATGCGACGCTATTCGACTTCTTCTTGCCCGAACTTGATGCCGCCACTTTGCGCCTGAAAAACTTTGTCGCCAAAGCCGCCCAGGCCACCCTCAGTGGCGATGTCTTCGACGATGCGGCCACGGGCCGGGGGCTCTTGAATTATTTCCGCCTGGCGTATAATTGCAGCGCCATTGATGATGCCGAGGTCGAAGCTGCTGGGCTGACTGTGGCGGAGCTGACGGGCGGCGCCGGCTCAGACAGCTCCCCTTGGCTGCAAATGTTGAACAAGGTCTAAAGCCATGAAAAAAATCTTACTTGGCGCTGTTTGTTCACTGTTGCTGATGGGGGCCGCCCCGGTAACACTCTGGAGCGGCTCTTCTGCAGGTTTTCAACTCACCTGGAGTGAGGCGGATTTGCGTGTGCAAGCAGGTTCTCAACCTGCCTCCTCGCTTTTTCCACCTTTGCCGAAGCTGGATCCCGACCCCGAATTTCGCTGTGAATATGAATGGGGGTTGATACCGCTCTCTTGGGTGGGTCCCTATCTGAGTTACCGCCAAGAAAATTATTGGGGCTGCATGAAAACAGCTCATCCTGGGAGCTTGACCGAATTTCAGGTCAAAGATCTGCGTGCGCCCAGCAAAGCCGTATCCCTGAATCAGCTCTTTCCCGATTCCCAGATTCTCAAGGCCCTTTTGGCGGATGCGGTTGTGATTAAGGCTTTGCAAAAAGCCCCAAACAAGCGCAAATACAGCTCTACATCAGAATTGTTGGCAACGCTGAATGGACTTAATGGGGAATGTGAGTATTATTTTGGCAAAGATATGTTGACCCACTTTGCCTTTCACCACATTGCGGGCCAACAGGTGGCGGTGCGCATTGGACTCTCCCATGGCTGTGAGGCTGCACGGGGCAATCTGACCCAATTGGGTATTTTGCTGCCCATTCCGCCCGCACTCAAAGCCCCCCTACAGCAGGCATTTAATCGCAAAGCCGGTTTCTTAATGGGGGATTTTGAAACCCGCTTTAAAGATCGCAGAAGCACCCGCAAACACGTCGACCCAGGCATGAAATATCCGCCCTATTAGCCTCTCTGGGGAAGCGTTGCCTGTGTTAAGCTTGTAGCAGAGTTCGAGTTCGGAAGTTGGCTGTATGGCGCAGGAAATAGCACAGGAAATGGCTTCAAAAATAACCTCAGAAATGGGGCCCGAGACCGTTAAAAAGAGCAAATCCAAACTGGATTTAAAAGACTTCTTTATTATGTCTTTGTGTCCTTTGATGTTTGGCAAATTGTTGATCTTTTACTTTGGCTCCAATTTTTCCAGCAATCCCGGTGAGGGCTATGGTATTGGTCTTTCACTGGCGGTCATTTTTACGCTTGCCATGGCAGGCCGTTTTATTTGGAAATACCGCGATTATCAGGAAGATTAAACAAAGATGACTTTTATTTGAGATGGTTTCTCCCGTTAATGTGTTTGTCAGTCTCAAGATAGCTTTAAACGAGTTAGAGCGGAAAACCCAGGATTTTTTGGTCACTTTGCCCACTGTTTCAGCTGCCCAGACCGATTTTCACCTGACCAGTCCTTTGGCTTTGGCTCTGCCAGAGGAGCAACCAGGGGGCAGCCCGTCAGAACGGCCCTCATTGCGTTCGGCCCAGCCTTTGCTCTGCGCCTCAGGTCAGGGCCAAAGGGCCCAAATTCAGGCTGAAAAACTCAGCAAACTCTTGCCCACCACCCGTTATGCCTTTCCGCTTTTGGTATTTGCACTCACAGGCCCCGAAGGCCAAAGCCAGAACGTAGAGGTTTTAATTCCCCCCTTTCAAACCTTTGCGGAAGGGGTATTAGAAAGGCATTTATTGGAATTTGCGGTCACATTGCTGGATTTGGATTTGCAGCCCTTTGGCTTTCGGGCCCTGCGCAATGATGTGCAATTGGTCATCCAGGCCACTCCTGAATTCGCGGGCTGGAATTTGCAACTCCAAGATCTTTTGCTCATGCCTCTGCCCCCCCAGACGCAGCTTTGCCATTTGGGCCTGAAACCCGGTCTTTCCAGTACCGATCCCGGCCAGACTGCGGGTCTTCCTCCGGCGACGGCTTGGGGCAGATACAGCCTCAATGGCGTTGAATTGACCCTCAGGCAAACCCATTCCCCCCTCCCGGATTTGAATCGCGTGCGCGAAGCCGTTTTGCAGCAGTGTAATCAGGCTTTGGCTTCGGCAGACATAACGGCCTGGATCGATCCCGAAGGCCATTTGCTCTTTAAAGCGCATCATCCCGACCAGACCCTGGAACTGAAGCGTTTGCCCGATCCCGTCTGGCCTGAGGGCACCCTCTTGCAGACCCTGGATTTGCCCGAGGGCAAGCAGGCTGCAGTGGGACCCGCTGTTCATATTCAAATTGAAAAATTGGCCTTGGGACAGTTCCGCTTCAATGGGCAGATCTTTGATTGGGGGACCATTGCCTTGCACCGTCCGGGTCAGGTTCGGGCTGAATTGGCCCAGCTTTTTGAGGTGGTTAAGGCCCAAACAGGGCTCTCGCTCTGGCTGAATGCTGAAGGGTTTTTGCATGTTTCGGGGCCTGAAATAGAGCTTGAGCCCTTGGGGACAAATCCTTGGGGGTTGGAGGCCGTCTGTCTCCGGGCGACGCCCCCGGATTGGGCTGGGCTTGAACAGCAATTTGAGGCCTGGATTCAGGCTGCCAATCATTGCCTCCGTCAAGTACACAACATCCCTCCGCTTAAACCGCTGGAGTTGCCTTTGCGCCAAGCCCTGCTGGCCCAGATGCCAGGCCAGATGGGGGTTCAGGTGAGTTTGGCTCCCGAAACAGGATTGCAACTCAATGCCCGTCCCGAGCAGCTGATCGCTCATTTTGAAACGAATGCAGATGCCCTGAAACGCTATTTACAACAATTGCCGACCCATTTACAAGGCCTGAGAGCAAGCCTAACTGAGCTTGAAAAGACCCCTCAGACCCCTGCGCAGCAGCCGGTTAGCCCCCCTTTGGCCCCCGTTCTCTCAATCGCCCCGGTTTTTTCTCACAAGCTGCAGGCCCCAGACCTTTCCCCTGCTATGAGACACACCCCACTTTTGTCCGAGGAAGAAGAAGAACCGCCCCAGGCCTCGTTTGATCATAAAATTTAAGGAATTGTGCTGATGTCTGCTCAACAGATTGCCCTGCTCACAGATTTTGGCTATCAGGATGCTTATGTGGGTATTCTCAAAGGGGTGATCAGTCAGATCTCACCCAGTACCGCGATTTTAGACATCAGCCATGGGATTCCCGCTGGCAATATCCGTTGGGGTGCGTATACGCTCATGACTGCCCTGTCTTTTTTTCCCGCTCAAACAGTGGTGGTGGGAGTCGTGGATCCGGGGGTCGGCAGTGAACGTGCGGGTATTTGCATTCAGACAGAAAAATTTTACTTGGTGGGGCCAGACAATGGGCTCTTTAGCTATGTTTTACGCGAACATCCCCCCTTGGTTGTTCACCGTTTGACCAATCCGGCTTATTTTCTCGACCCTGTCAGCGCCACCTTTCATGGCCGGGATATCTTTGCTCCGGTCGCGGCCCATCTCTGTCGGGGAGTTCCGGCTTCGGAGTTGGGGCCACCCTTGGCCGCACCCTTTTGCTTTACTTGGCCCGAACCACAGGTCCGTGCCTCAGAAATGTGGGGCGAAATTTTGTTGTTCGACCATTTTGGCAATCTGATCAGCAATATTTCCCGCCGCCAAGTACTCGATTTTTTGGGGCAGAAGGCCTCGGTGGATCAGGCCTTGCGCTGTGAAATTGAAATTGCCTCGACCCGTTTGGAGCGGATTGAACCCACCTATGCGGCCGTTCCACCCCAAACTTGCCTGGCCCTCTGGGGCAGCAGTGATTTGCTTGAGTTTTCAGTCAATCAGGGCAACGCCCAGGCCCAGTTGGGGGTTCAGGTGGGAGATAAACTGGTTCTGCGTCGACCAAGCAGCCTGAATTGAAACGTGAATCAAGTACAGGATGGGCTATTTGCCTTGCATGCGCCGATAGGCGGCCTGTAACTCGGCATGGGCATATTCATTGATGCGTTTGAGTTCATCGGCAGACAGGGCCTGGTGGAAGCGTTGGTATTCCTGGCCCTGCAGTGAAGATACCAGGGCTTTGATCAGACGCTTCTCGCTGTTGTCGACCCCTTCGAAGAAGCCCTTGTCGGAGGCCAGATAAGCAGCCATGATCGCGCGGTTTTCAACCGGATAATTGCGCCAGGCGGTTTCTGTTTCGAGGGCTTTGCGCAAGACATTGTCGTAATCGTTGCCCACTGCTTCGAGCATTTCCCGCAATTGAGCGGCACTGGCCCGTTGAAAGAGTTTGCGGCTGGTATCGCTGCCGAGATCTTCGACCATTTCTTCCAATTTGTCTTTGCTGCGCTTTTTGCCAGAGGCATCCCGCAGCAGGGTCGTTTCGACCTGGTTGATCTGGCGGGTGCGGGCCCCAGCGTTGTATTCGGAGCTTTCGGTATAGGCAAAGTCAATCTTAAATTGGTTATTGGGATCGAGGGTGACTTTGCGGATTTGCAAATTGTCTTTGTGCAAGATCGCCTGGGTCAGATCGTTGAGCGAGAGGCTCAGACGGTTCTCGTTGCGTTCCACACCAATCAGGTTGTTTTCAAGTGAAGAGGCCACTTTGCTCGTTACCAAACCTTTGGCACTGATAAAACGCAACAGCTTGACCTTGTCGAGTTCGATAATCATGCGATCGCCTTCAAAATCTGCTTTGACTAGGCCATCGGCAAACCAGCGGTCGATCTTGACCCGGAATTCACCATTGACCATTTCCACAGAGGTATTCAAATTGGGCAGGCCCCAATGGGCGAACTGTTTTTTCAGCATTTCATTGATCGACTGGTTAAAGGCCGGCTGTTGGGGGGTAAAGCGGGCTTGACCGGAGAGATCCACTTTGGGAGGGGCTTTTTCATCACTTTTGAGGGTCAGGTGTTTGAGATGGATGTCCAAATCGGCGGTGCCAATCGCGGTTTTGAGACCCGGCACACGCAATTGACCCGAAAAATCTTTGGGGTTGCGCAAGGCATCTTCAGTGCCCTGGCTGCTGCGCAATTGGCCTTTGTTCAAAGAGAGGCTGATGGCGTCATTGGTAAACAGCTCACCGGGTTTTTGACCAAATTGAGCGGCCACTTGGTTGATCACGGCCAAGGCCTGGGGGCTGGCCTTGAGCATATCGCGGAATTTATCCATGCGAATCTTCACGTTGCCCTGAATACCATCGACCTGGAGGTCTTTGGCTGTCACCACCCCATCTTGGGCCTGAATGCCCGTCATGCGGGGGGTGCCGCTGAGCTGAATATCTGAGCTGGGGGTTTTGATCGTGGCTGAGAGTTCGGCCTGGGTCTGATCCACTTTGACTTTGCCATCTTGGGCCCTTAAATCGCCCATTTGGCCGTTGCGAATCTGTGCCGACAGGTTGGCTGAACGTTTGCCATTTTCTTGCAACTGGGCCTGGGCACTCAGATCCAGGCGGCTATTTTGAATACGCACTTCGTCATCACCGACCCGGATATCGCCAACACCGGCATTTAAGCTGACCTGGCCATTGTCCTGTTGGGTGCTGCCCTTGACTTGGCGGGTGCCAGAACCTGTATATTCACTGTCGATCTGAACTTGACGCAGACGAACCTCTTCAGGGCTGGTTGCGATGCCCGCAATATTCACGCCCGCTTTCAGATCCGTGCTTTGGCCTTGGCCCTCAATTTGGATGCGGCCCCGGGTCTGCAGATCTGTGATTTCCAGCTCAGCTTCCTGGCCGGGTTGATTGACCGTGGTGAGTGAGCCGATTTGGGTGCTGGCCCCAATCTGAGAGCTGTGAATGCCTGGGCCAGACATTTGCGCCTGGGCCTGGGCCTCAATTTTGCCAAATTCCAATTTGGAGACATCACTGGCAGAATCTGTGGTGACTTTTCCGGGTTCATAACTGACAGTGCCTTGGCCTGACAGCTGTTTGCCTGTTTTGTCCTGCGCGCGGGCCTGGGCTTCGATTCGGGTTCTGCCCCAAGTGGTTTGGCTCTGATCTGCTGTGCGTTCGCGGCGGGTATCACTCTGAGTGGCCTGGATATCCAGTGAGGTCGTGCCTTTCTGGTTCTCGCTTTCGATATGTACATCGGCTTTGAGCCCACGCAGGCCCAGCACCATTTTTTTATCGTCTTCGGACCAATTTACCCCTTCTCCGCTAAAATTGACTTTGCCCTGCAAACGGGCCTGTTCGAGAATGCCCGAAAAATTGTAGATCTCTTCGAGCACCTGGGTAAATTCCTGATCGTGTAAGAGGCCCGTGATGCGCTCCAATTGTTCGGGGCTGATGCCCAATTGCTGAGAAATGGATTGGATCTGCTCTTTGTCGGCCCCTGAAAACAATTTGCTCAATTGGTCTTGGCCAAAGGCCCGCAGCAAATTTTCGAGCTGTTGTTTGCTCAAACCAAAAGAAGTGAGACGCTCTTGTAATTCGTCTTTGAAATTTTTGAGAATGTCCTGCATTTTTGTCAGGGTTTCAGGGTCCAAAACCGTGTCCAATTGGCCTTGGCCTTCGACTTTGCCAGTGCTGATTGATTTTTTGGCATCGCTCCACTGGCTGCGCAAATCTTGAATGCTGCCCGAAATTTTAGCAAAGGATTCGCCATTTTGGCGCATCCCGCGGGTTTCGCCACTCACCGTGTTGGCATTGACCTGAGCGCCGTTTTGATCGACATGCACACTCAATCCCTGGGCTTGGCCTTCTGAACTGAGCACGGTCTGACCACTGCCCGTTCTCACGCTGCCTTGCATTTGGCCTGTGCCTTGGGCGTCGATCACGGTGCTGCCACTGGCATTGTCCACTTTCAGAGAGGTCTGGGCTTGGACTTTGATTTCAAGGGTTTCACTCTTTTTCAGGGCCTCAACAAAATCGCTGGTGCCGAGCAGGGCTTTAACCTGGGGATGCCAGAGAATGGAAAGGGTGCGGGCCATTTGTTGTTCGGTCAGACCCATGGTCTTTAAGGCGCTCTCAAGATCTTCGCGGCGACCTGCATCGACCAGATTTTTGAGTTCTTGTGGGCCGACAGCTTCGACCAAAAGCGCAAAGTCTTTTAAGACCAGGCGCACTTCGGCTTCGGATTTGGCCTGGGGTGCTTCGAGCGTAAATTTGCCATCTGCGCCTTTGCTAAAGCGGCTATTGGCCAGGGTGGTCTCTATGTGCATGCGATTGCCTTGGCCATCTTGGTAATCGGCTTGGGCCTTGAGGCTTTCGGCGCTGAGCTGAGAGCTGCCAGGGGTTGCATGACGGCCTTCAATGCCTGTGGCGGAGGCTGAGACTGAGAGCGCGTTACCGCCGGTCTCTCGGGCGTCGAGCTGAGCAGTCACTGCGCCCTGTTTGAGATTCAAACCCAGTTGATTGCGGACCGGCAAAAGCTCTAATTTGCCAATCAGATCAGGGTCTTTGGCCAGGACAGCCAGCGCTTCGGCATTGCCGCTGCGCAAGGTGTTTAATTGAGTGGGTGTCATGCCCGCCTCTTGCAAGGCCTCAGTCAGGGCCTTTGCGTCGGTATTACCTGCTTTGAGGCGGGTTTGCAGGCCCTGTAACACTTCGAGGGTGATCAGATTTTCGCTGGCGTCGAGGCGAACTTGGCCCGCTTTGAAGCTGGCATTGGCAGAAAGGGAGGTTTCGGCATCGGCCCGCACGGCTTTGACTTCGCCCTGAACCTGATCCAATTGCAATTCCAGATCTGACAGCACCGACTGAACCCGTGTGGGCAGGTTCTCGTCGCTGAGCAGGGCTTCGAGGGCTTGGGCATCTCCGCTTTTGAGGGTTTCCACTTGGCTCTCGCTCAGGCCAGCGACTTTTAAGCGGCTAAGCAGTTTTTCTTGCAGGCTACCGGGGGGTTGCAATTGGCGCTGGAGGCTTTGCAGTCCCTCCAGATTGACGGGCAGCAAGAGCGAGTGTCCTGAGACTTTTTCGGCTTTGATATCCAAACTCACGCCGGTTTGTCCGGCTTGGGCGTCGCTGGCTTTGCTTTCGGCCTGCAGTCGCAGGTCTTCGCCGCTGACCTGATAGCCTTCGCGGCTGATATTCAGATTCCACTGACCCGCTTCGAGGCTGATCATGGCTTTTTCCAGGCGGGGTAAAAAATCGTCGAGTTTGAGCAATTGGCCCAGCTCTTTGCGCGAGCCACGGGTCAGTTTTTCCAGGCTCTCGTCGCTCAGCCCCACAGATTTGAGGGTCTGTAGCAATTGGGCGTTGCCTGTTTTTAAGGCTGCTTGCAATTGTTCCAAGACGCGCAGATCAATTTGGGCTTTGCCCTGGGCGTTCTGCAGGCTAATTTGGGTGGGTTGGTTGGCTCCTGTCACAACTTCTCCCGTATGGGCCTTGAGTTCGGCCTGGTGCACCTCGCCTTTTTGACCGGCGGGCTGGGTGTATTTGAGGTCGGTGCCTGCCAGCGAAATGCGCTGACTGTCTGTTTTGCCTGTATCCAAGCGGGTCTGAAAATGACTAAAACCCTGGCTTTGGCTGGTAGTCCCTGCAATTTTGCCCGAAAAGCTGCCCCTGACGCGGTTATTTTCGTCCACACTCAGCCCACCGCGCAATTGCATTTGAGCCTGACCCTCTTTGCCCAAAACCGTTTCGGTCTGGGGAATAAAGGCAAAGTCCTGCATTTCATCGGCTTGGATATCCAGTTTAAAGTCGGCAGATTTGATCACGGCCTCTTGTTTGAGTTTTCCGCCTTTGCTGATATTGATATCCAAACCATAGTCCAACTCTAAACGCGCACTGTCAGATGCGCGGTCGCGCTGGGGGGCCGCTTCTTGGCGCGAGTTGAGATCAGAGCTACCCACCACGGGCACCTGATTGAGTTGCAGGGTAATGCCTTTGGCATCGACCCGCGCTTGGGTATTGTTGCGATCGGCTCTGAGATCGAGCAACATGTCTGCCGGAGGCTGTCCGTCGCTGCGGGGCAGCGGATTTTTGAGCTTGAGTTCGAGGCTGGGCTGCAAAACCAGGCGTTGGCTGACCGGGCCGCGCTCTTCGGCAAAATACCAATTGGTATACGTACCTTCCACCGTTTTGACATGGGGATGCAGCTTGACGCCCATATTTTGCTGATCAACGGATCCGTTGACACCACTGGCCACGCGTTTGAGCAACTCATCGCGCAGTTTCCAAGCGGCGGCGCGTATGCCCGGCACTGAGACATTGTCCAGAGCCGGGATTTGAATATGCAATTCCCCTTCGGGGGTGTGTTTGATCTGAATTTCAATTGGGATATCGTAAGAGCCTGAAAAGCGAGAAACCCCTGCTGAGAGTGTGCTGGTGGCATTGACCACATAGACCCCGCGTTGGGCGTCGTAGCGTTCGTTTTGCAGAGCAAATTTAAAGCCGCCGCTCATGCCCAGAGCTGAGCCTGACATATTGGGCAAATTGGGATTTAAGGCGTCGCGAATCACCTCTGAGAGAAAGGGATAGCTGATCTGAACCTTGCCATTGGCCGTGCCTTTGATATCGTTGCGGCTAAGATCATTGACCCCGTCGATATCTTCGAGCACGAGTTCACCGCTGAATTTGACATCTTGGGCCTGCCCCGACAAGCTGGGGGGGCGATCGGCAAAATAGAGGCTGAGGGTCTTCTTCTTGGGATCGTAAGCCAGGGTGGTCATGCCATCGTCGAGGGCCGTGGCCAACATATTCAGGCTGGCATCATCCCCCAGGCCTTTGAGAGCGGCTTTGATTTTTTCGCGCTCGGTCCCTTCAATTCGGCCATTGCCGTCTTGATCGGCCTGTTTAACAGCTTCCAATAGCTCTTTATTGGGCTGGAACATGGCTGCGCCAATGCCTTTATACCCATTGTTCTGGTCATTGAGCTGAAACGAGACCGAAGACAGGGCTGAACCTTTGCGCGAGAGTTCTTTGATGGCGTCAGAAATACCCGTCAGGGCCACATTGTCGATTTTGCCATTGAGGGAATCGAGCAAAAAGGCCTCAAAATCGCCAGAGGGATTTTCTTTGAGATACAGACTTTTGAGTTGTTCGTATTCTTTGCGCGTGAGTTGGTTATCAGAAAGCGCTTTGGCCAAGGGATGATCTTTTATGTCTCCACTGGGAGCTTTGCCCGCCTGTTTGGCAGCCCAGAGCGCGCTGACGGCATTGGCCTGGAAGCGAATATCTGACATAGGGAGTGGTATCCTTTGCGCATGGAAAAGTCCAGGCTGTTTGAGCCTCTTTGTATTGTAGCAAAACAGGAGACAGGCCTTGCTCAGACGTCGCAATAAAAACAAAAGAGGGGCAAGTTCTGATCCGCTTCGCGCTAAAATAAAAGCAGCAACCCAGATCATTGACCCAGATCGTTAACCCAGATCGTTGATTACATGAGGAGGCTCCCTTTGAGCAGTATTCGTTTTAATGGCAGTGCCGGTCAGCCTGTCAAACCCGAGGTTCTCAACCACCAGACCGCCAGTCCCTTTCAAAAGCACAATATTCAATTGCACGTGGGTAGCAGCTACTTAAAAGATTTTAGCGATGCCGGGATTGAAAAATTTATCGAAAACCAGCCAGGTGCTAGCAAACTCGACAAAGCAGAGGTCAAAGCCTTTATTCAGCGCTTGGCCCAGAACCCAGAAGCACTGACTGGTCTGACGATCGATTTGGCGGATCCCCAAATTGGCTTGGCCAAAGGGGACAATGTTGAATTGCGCCATCTCAACGGGGCCTTTACACTCAATTTGACCGATAAAAAACACCTGCCCGAAGGCAGCTCCTCTCAGAATGTTAAATTTGTCGATGTGACCTCGATCAGCTTTGATGTGCTGGAACAGGAAAAAGCGATCAAACAGGCCGAGCAAAATCTCAAAACCCTCGAAGGCCAACTTGAACAGGTCAAAAAATCCCATGCGGATGTCAAAGGCGAGCGGGATACCGCTGCCGGTCGCATCGGTGACAAATCGCAGGATCAGCTCAAAGAGGTCCGTGCCAAGCTCAAAGAGAGCGAAGAACAATTGGCCGCCCTTGACGGCGATCTCAAGCGCTACAAAGGCGATCTCGAAGCTTTAAAAGCCAATAAAGACATGCCTGCCGCCGATAAAGCCAAGCAGCAGACACTCCTGGAACGGGCGATTCGCGGTGCAGAAAGCGAAAAGACCCGCTTTCAGAAACAAAAACAAGAGAGTGAAGCCCAGCTCAAAGACAAACACGGCAATATTTTTGTCACGTCTTATTCGCTTGAAGACTTGGAAAAACTCAACACCCGCGTCACCAACAGTGAAGCCCGCGTGCAAAGTGTGCAACAGCAAGTAGACAAGGCCAAAGCAGAGTTGGAGGCGCTGCGCAAAGGCGGCAAGCCCGCCACCTCACCTGCGGAGGCACCTGCTGATGCTGCATCCACTCCCGCCGCACCCGCTGCGGCCCCCCCTGCCGCAACGGCGCCAGCGAAACCTGTTCCGAGCAATGAAGACTTTGCCAAAATGGATGTGAATCAGAAGACCTTGGCCCTGGCTGAAATGTCTGTGGATGACCAGAAAAAATTCATTGCTTTGCTCAGTGCCGAAGACAAGACCCAAGTGGTCCGGCGCGCCACTTACCATCTCGAAAACCTCAAGCAGACCCAAACCCTGCCACCCGGCACGGCACAAGGCCTGACCCGCGAAAGCCAGATCGCTAAATTTGAAAAATTGGTGCAGCAATTCCAAACCTCTGCTGCCCCGGCGGCACCTGCCCCGGCAGAGACCCCCACGGGCTCTTCTGACCCTGCTGCTCCCGCTGCTCCCGCTGCTCCGGCTGCTCCCGCTGCTCCGGCTGCTCCTGCTGCTCCTGCCGCTCCGGCTGCTCCCGCCGCTCCCGCCGCTCCCGCTGCTCCGGCACCAGGGATCAATCCCGGTGAAGGCATTGCTGTGGCTGAACCTGTGGCCAATATGCCCGCCGATACCCTGCTCAGTGGTGGCAAACCGCTGACCTTTCAAGGGCAAATTCTGACCATGAGCAATTTTGGCCAATTGGCCATTCATCAGCAATTCGACATTCTGATGAAAGTGGATGAAGCCCAGCTCAAAGCCACACTCAAATTGGTCAAAAAAGAAGACCGCTCTCAGATTCGCGCCTTGGCCGGTGCTGTTGTCAGTCAGGCGGCTGCCCAGCAGTCTCAGAGTATTGCCGCTGTGACCGGTGGCAGTGGCAGTGTTTCTGCTGGTGGCGGCCTCACCTTCCAGGGTGTGAACCTCTCCAGCTATATGAACCCAGCTGGGGTCCAGCGCGCCCAGTTGATCATTCAATTGCTCAACGAAATCGAAATGGAAGAAAATGGCCAAAGCGTTCCCACTACGGGGCCGGCCGCTCCTACCGCTCCCACAGGCCCAGCTGCGGGAGAGCGTTATCCCTATCAAGTCAAACCGGGGGATACGCCCCTGAGTATTGCTAAAAGAGAATTGGGCAATGAATTGCGGGTACATGAAATTTTCCAACTCAATCCCGGTCTGGAAGCCATGATGAAACAACGGGGTGTGGGCAATCGCCACGGTGAAAAACTCGATGCGTATCAGGATTATCGTCAGTTGATTCTGTCCCGCACAGCATTGCCACAAGATCCTGTCACTTCGGCGCCCCCCAAAGCCGCGGCTCCAGCCAATCCCGTGGTTGAAGTGGTGGCTCCGGTCACCCCCGCTCCAGTGGCGCCTGCCCCTGTTACTCCTGCTCCTGCCAAGGCCGCAGATCCAGCCCCAGCAGCGGTGACCCCTGCCAAGGTTGAGGCCCCTGCCGCAGCCCCAGCAGCGCCGACCGCCAAACTGGAAGAAGAAGCACCTGCGCCTGCCAAGGTTGAAACCCCTGCGGCCCCCGTGGCACCTGCTCCCGCGAAAGTGGAAACGCCAGCTGCCCCCGTGGCTCCTGCGGCCCCCGCGGTTCCTGCTGCCAAGCTTGAAGAAGAGGCCCCTGCTGCGCCTGCCAAAGTGGAAACGCCAGCTGCCCCTGTGGCTCCTGCTGCCCCAGCAGCGAAGAAGCCTGCTCCCAAGCGCCCGACCTCGTAAGTCTAAACACAGGCAAAAGCCCCTGAACCAAACTGGTTCAGGGGCTTTTTTGACTGGGGCATGATTGGTGGGCCATTTATTGGGTCGGAGAAAGCCTGCCTCTCTCAATAGATTCAGTTTGATGTGGGAGAATTCCCACCGTAAAAACGACCCATCTTACGGGCCAATAGGACGGATGCAGCCAAGCTGCCCGAGCCGAGGGTGAGGGCATGGGCCGTGTTGTGTGCGTTAAAGTCTCCAACCTTATAGATCAGCAAATAGACCACGAGCAAATTGAAGGCTCCCCACAGCACATTGACTGTTGATGAAGATAAACCCTCAAAGGGGGGCTTGGCAAAAGGGCTTTGGAATGGCCGTCCCATCAATCCGCTGACAAAATGAGGAATGGCATTGGCGAAGAAAACACCGCCTAAAAAGTAAGCAATAATAACCGTCCAGGCCATGACTCAAAATTCCTCCTTGGACAAAAGTAAGGTGATTTGTTGAATCTGTTGTGTAAGGGTGATTTTTTCAGAATCTGTCAGCGATGAAAGCCGGGCATCCATCTTTGCAAAGACGTTTTGATAGCCTTTTTCCAGGTGCTTTTTCGCCCTGGCCGTCAATTGGAGCTCGATTTTGCGCCGATCATTGGGGTGGGGCACACGCTGTAAAAGATCTTGCTCAACCATTGAATTGACAATAATGGAAGTTGCTGGCTGGCTGATACCAAAAGATTTGGCTATTTTTCCGACCTGACAGATTCCGTGATTGACGGTTTTCAGAATATTAAATTGGGTAAGGGTTAAGCTTCCATCTCCCCGAAATTCTTCTTTCACAAGTCGTGTAACTACCTTTGTCAGATCGAGGAGTTGATGAGAGAGATGCTGGTTATTTTTCATATATTTTATAATAGATATAAAATATATGAATGTCAATGAGCCCCACGAAAGAGAAAGAAAAGAGAAAGAACAGTGTATTAACACTGTTCTTTCTGCTTTTGTAATTAGATTGGAAAAGAACCGCTCCCGTCGTCAAGCGGAAAAATGAGCCAACGACGGGGCTTTTCCAGTGAATCGGACAGGCTTATTTGCCCAAAAATCCGCGTTTGCCCGCTTTGGCGCGAGGTGCATGATCGGGACGGCCTTTGGGGCTGGGGGAAAAGGTCGGTTTTTTATCCCAGCTTTTGGGGGCTTTGTCGGGTGTATAGCCACCGCCAGTACTGGCACCTGAGCGAGACAGGCGCAGCGGGTGGTTGACCACACGGGTACGGGCCAGGGCTTTGACCAGGTGTTTCTCCAGATGTTGGGGCAGATCGACGGTGCTGTAGGTATCGTGCATTTTGATCTTGCCGATAAACTTGCTGTCGAGGCCACCTTCGTTGGCGATCGCACCCACCAACATGCTGGGGCGCAGGCCATGAATCCGGCCCACTTCGACCCGAAAGGGCACGAGACCCAGTTCGCTGTCATCTTTAAAGCTTTTTTCGCGGTGGAATTTATCTTTGCGATCTCTGGAATAAGCCGAGCCAGTCGGATCTTCTTGCAGCCCAGCGGGATCGGGGGGCAAGAGCAAAGGCGTGCGGCCTTGAACCAGCAGTGCCAGAGCGGCAGCCACTTCTTCCAAAGGCGCATCTTGATCGCTGGCATAGGCCTTCATCAAATCGCGGAAGTACTCCATTTGAGGCAATTGGCGGGCTTTGGTGATCCGCTCCATAAAGCGCACAACACGCTTTTGGTTGATCGCTTCTGCTTCGGGCATATACATCCGTGCCATCGGATGGCGGGTGGCGCGTTCAATCGTGTTAAACAGGCGCATTTCGCGGGGCTCAATCAAGAGAATGGCTTCGCCAGAACGGCCTGCGCGGCCTGTACGGCCAATCCGGTGGGTATACGACTCTGCATCAAAAGGCACATCGTAATTGACCACGTGGCTGATGCGCTCCACGTCTAAGCCGCGGGCGGCGACATCGGTTGCGACCAAAACGTCGAGTTTGCCACGACGCAGGCGCTCTACCGTTTGTTCGCGCTGGGCTTGAGGCAAATCCCCATTCAGGGCTGCGGCTTTATAACCTGCTTGTTCAACCTTTTGGGCGATATCGAGGGTGGCTTCTTTGGTACGTACAAAGACCAACACGCCTTCGATCGGCTCGCTTTCGAGCAGGCGAATCAGGGCCTGTTGTTTGTTCAATCCACGCACGATCCAATAGCGCTGGCGAATGGTATCCGCGGTTGTGGTTTTGACCGCGAGGGTGATTTCTACGGGTTTTTTGAGGTATTTTTGGGCCAAGCGGCGGATTTCGGGCGGCATGGTGGCAGAGAACAGCGCTGTTTGGCGTTCGCTGGGGGTTTGCGACAAAATCCACTCGACATCTTCAGCAAAACCCATATTTAACATCTCATCGGCTTCGTCCAGGACCAGGGCTTTCAAATGGGACAAATCCAGACTGCCCCGACGCATATGGTCCATCACGCGACCGGGGGTGCCGATCACGATTTGTGAGCCGCGTTTGAGATCGCGCAATTGGGGGCCATAGCTCTGGCCACCGTAAATGGCGGTGGCGCGCAGACCCGGCAAGCCGGAGCCGTAGCGCTGAAACGAATCACTGACCTGCAAGGCCAGTTCGCGGGTGGGGGCCAAGACCAGAATCTGGGTGTTGTAGTCGTTGGGATCCATGCGGGAGAGCAAGGGCAGGGCGAATGCCGCTGTTTTGCCCGTGCCTGTTTGTGCCTGTCCGAGTACGTCTTGGCCGTCCAAGACGTGGGGAATCATGCGGGCTTGAATGGGGGTGGGTTCTTCGTAACCAGCGGCCAGAACGGCTTTTAAAACGGGGGCTGACAACTTTAATGCGGCAAAACCCGAGCTGGGTTCTTCTGCTTCGAGATCTGCTTCATCTTCTTCGAACTCTTCATCCTCGGATTCGTCAAGCACGGTTTCGGCTTGGCTAAACTCAACTTCGGGCAGATCGCTTGCGCTGAATTCTGCCTCTGACAAGTCGGCTTCGGGCATCTCAGAGGAATCATCGGCTTCGTCAAGTTCCGAAACTTCTATTTCGGCCTCAGCGTCAATTTCCGGCAGGGTAGCGACAATCGCGGCTTGTTGTGGTGGGGCCTGAAGGGGGGCTTTGAGGGTGGTTAAAAATAAATGTTCAGGCAAAAGGGGTTCTTGGGACATAGGGAAATTCCAGTCATATCTTGTATAGGATGCCTCATAGGCCCAAATACAGAAGCGGCAACGGGGAATAATTCAGCAGCGCCGATCGGCAGGTCAGGACGATTGAGGGACGTCCCACTTATAAGGACGTACTTTTTACCCACAGCTCTTGTTAAAATTTTTGATCAAACAAATTTTTAACAAATTCTAATTGTTTTAACGGGTTATGAAAACCAGTTTTAACATTTTTAACATTAAGCTTTAAATTAAGTACGGTTAAAATTAGGACATTATTTTTAATATAACACAGTCAGAGCCAGAAAGGGCAGAGGTTGCAAAGCCAAAACAAAGCCCCCCAGTTTTCACTCGGGGGCAATGGGGTTCAAAAATACAACAGAATTTATTCTGCTGCTTGAATGCTGTTGACCAAAGCTGAAATATCAGAAGAATGGGTGCTGAGCGCACCATCTTTGGCCATAGAGAAGACCACCAGCGGTTTAGCTGCAATCAAAATTGATACCTCAAAGTCTGCGGCTGCACCATCCACAGTACCAGTGCCTTGCATATAATAGGCTTTAAAACCGTTGACTTCAACTTCTTGAGGCTCTTGGCTTGCATATTGAATGTCTTGCATGATGTTTTTTAATTCGGAGTCAAACCCACTCATGATGGCTTCGAGATCACTGCCTTCGACCACCCAAAACATCACAGCCAAACTGTCGTCGGAAGGCCCAACGGTCAGCATATTGCCATTAACATCTTTTTTCCAGCTATCGGGAATGTCAATTTTGACATTGGCTTCAGGATGCGTCATCCATGCTGCTTGAACTGGAGAGACAAACAGGCCCATTCCCAACAAAATACCCAGACCCATTTTCAGGATTTTATGTTGAATCATTTTACTTTCCTTTTGTGATATTTCATACAGATTTCACTTCAGATTACTGGGGCT
Source organism: Candidatus Sericytochromatia bacterium (assembly GCA_018780035.1). Lineage (GTDB taxonomy): Bacteria > Cyanobacteriota > Sericytochromatia > UBA7694 > UBA7694. The sequence goes on along the minus strand of JADMKE010000013.1, from coordinate 185,292 downwards.
TCGTTTTTCTGTCAAATACTTGTCAAAATAGGCAAAAGTGGATGTTCTTTGGGGGTCAGTGATACAGCCAATGCCGATGAGAGATCTGCGAGCAGATCTTCACAGGCTTCGATTCCCACTGAGAGGCGCAATAAATGTGGGCCAATACCTGCCTGTACCTGGGCCTCGGCTGGCATCGAGGCGTGGGTCATGCTGGCAGGGTGGGCGATCAGGCTTTCGACTCCCCCCAGCGACTCTGCCAAGGTAAAGAGCTGCAAATTTTCGACAAAACGCGCCAAATCCACATCCGGTCTGAGTTCAAAGCTGAGCACGCCGCCAAAGCCACTTTGCTGGCGCTGGGCCAGACTGTGTTGGGGATGTTCGGCCAAACCTGGATAATAGACCTGTTCGACATTGGGGTGGGTTGCCAAAAATGCGGCGATTTGTAAGGCGCTTTCACCGTGTTGTTGCATGCGCAAAGGCAGGGTGCGTAGGCCTCTCAAGGTCAGCCAGGCATCAAAGGGAGCACCGGTTATGCCCAAACAATTGCCCCACCAGGCCAATTTTTCCCCCAGTTCGGGGGTCTTGCTGATCACGGCGCCACCGACCACATCGCTGTGGCCATTGAGGTATTTGGTCGTGGAATGCATCACAATGTCTGCGCCCAAAAGCAAAGGTTGTTGTTGCAGGGGGGTGAGAAAGGTATTGTCGGCCACCACCAGCGCGCCCACTTGGTGAGCGGCTGCGGCCACAGTTTGAATATCCGTCAGGCGCAAAAGCGGGTTGCTGGGGGTCTCAATCCAGACCAGACGGGGCCGATCGGCCAAAATCTGGGCGACCAGGGTGTCGGTCTCTGAAAAACGGGCCATTTTTAATTGAAAATGGCCCTGAGCTGCTTTGGCTTTGAGCAAGCGCTGACAGCCGCCATAACAGTCATCGGGGGCCAGAATCAGGTCTTGGGGTTCCAGCAATTGCAGAATCAGGGTTACGGCAGACATGCCGGTGGAGGTGACCACACAGTGGCTGCCCCCTTCTAATTCGGCCAAGGCCTCGGCCAATTGATCGCGGGTCGGATTGCCTGAGCGGGTATAGTCATATTGGCGCTTTTGGTGCAGGCCAGCAAAGGAAAAATTCGAGCTGAGTTGGATCGGGGGCATCACGGCCCCGTGTTGGCTGTCACTGTTGATGCCTGCGCGGGCGGTGAGAGTGAGGGGGGATATCTTTGTCATGGTTATTGCTCCAAATGTTGTTTGAGAATTTCAGCGACTTCGGCAGTCTCTTTGAGAAAGGCATCGTGACCGTAAATACTTTCAATCAGTTGTAAAAAGCCAGTTTGTTTTAGTTTTTTTTGCAATTTTTGCAGTTGGCTCACAGGTACCAGTTGGTCCGAATTAAAACCCAGCAGATCGACAGGGATGGAAATGCTCTCGGGTTCAACCTGATGGGTGTCGATGGACGTGCTCAGGCAGAGATAACTATAGGGGTCAAAACGTTGTGAGAAGCTCTCTCCCTGGTAATTTAAATAGGGCAAGCAGCCATCAGGGCCCAGGCCAGGCGCAAAACGGTTTGCAAATTCCTGTTCTGAACGATAGGTGGTCACAGCCAAGGCCCGTGCCAATTTGAGGCCTTTTTCAGGCTCGCCCTGGGCCAATGCCATTTGGAGTATTTCGCGCTGAATATGGCGCCAACCTGTTGCCAGTGGGCATGGGCTCTCAGCAGCACAGATCACCAGGGCGCGTTTGAGCAAATGGGGGAAGTGCTGGGCAAAGGCCAGGGTCACCATGCCGCCATAAGAGGCCCCAATCATGCTCTCCAATTGATTCAAACCCAGGTTCTCGAGCAATGCGGCCAAGGCACGTGCTTGATCGCGGGTGCTGATCGCCGGAAAATCCGAGCCTGACTGGCGACTGTTGTGGGGACCACTGCTGCTGCCTGTGCTGCCCAAAAAATCCACGCTGATCAATTGGAATTGTTCGGGGTTCAGGGGCCGAGTGGGACCGATTTGCTCTTGCCACCAGCCCTCACTGGGATCTGGCTCTGCCCGCCAGGCATAACGCCCGGCAGAGATCCCGCCCAAGATCACCACAGCAGGCAAATGGGGCTGTCCCAGACGCCGCCAAGCCAAACGGGGCCGGAGCAATACTTGGCCTGAATCGAGCAAAAACGGTGCAGGTAAATCTAAAATACCGCTGTATAAAGGGGGGAAATCGAGTTGGGGCGGGGTGTCTGCAAAGAAAAGGGTCCGCGACATAAATTAAACATACTCCAAGTGCGTTACTCACTTGGAAACCCTGCAGACACGACAGGGATGCAGACCAGTTCCATCCAGAATGGCTGACTGATCGCTCATTTTTCAGATGCGGCTGAGGCATCTGCAGGAGTTGGCACCTTTTCAGAGGGGTTAACTCTAAAGGTTGCCCCGGCGTCAAAGGGCCAGTCCCTCAGCCGGTCTAAATGAGATTAACCCTGATTGTAAACGATTGGAGAGAAGAGGTCAAGCCCGATAGGTCAAATTTAAGTTTTCAATTCTGGGGATGTCGAACCGCGTTTTGAATGCTCGCTTCTTGTTGGGCTGAGATCAGGCCACGGGCCAGGGCATCTGCGCCCGCCTGATCTGCGGTATCAAAAGCCACCATGCCTTGAAAACGCTGCGAATGGGGATCCGAACAGGTCACATTGTGGATATAGATAGCCTGTACCCGTCCCGGAAACTCCAGGGCAATTTGGCGGTAGACTTCGGGATCTTTTTCGCCACTGTCTCCGACCAGAACAAAGTTGCGATTGGGGTAGGTTTCAAATAAAGTGCGGATTTTGCCAAGTTTATAATTCAATTGTTCTGTGGGACTATCACTTTTGGAAGACAGTCCGAGGTACTTGAGATCGAGTGGACCTTGGGGAAAGCCATGAAGGGTCAAAAAGGTCTCCAGGCGCGGCGCAATATTCAGGGGGCTGCCTGAGACATAATTGACGTCGCCATCAATCTCACCATCGGCATGTTGATCCAGGGCTGTGAGAAATTCTGCCATACCCGGCACGGCTTGTTGACTATACGGATTTTTTAGCAAAAATGTTTTGACCATTTGCGATTTTTGGGTCACGTTTGAAACCTGGATCGTATCATCAATATCTGAGACCACACCCATGCTTTTTTCGTGTGGATTTTGAATCACGATTCGGCCTTGGGCGGGGGGAGCATAATAGTGTTTCTGACCTGGCTCAAGCTGGGCTTGAACCGGGTAATAACCTGGTTTAACCGGTCCAGGAGCCCGCAATTGTAATTCAAAAAAACCTTCACGATCGGTTTGCGTTCGGTAGGTTTTTCCCATCACGTTTACATCTACCCACAGATGTTCTTTGTCTTCGGCATGTAATTGGTGGGCTGTCCGGCGCAAATTGTCCAACCAATTGTCCTCAGAGTTGGGTGTTGAGGCCTCAGCTTCAATGACTCTTCCGCGCACAGTGAAATGCTCAGGGGTTCCATAGGTGGTATACAAAGGTATTTCCAGTTTTTTGCCCTGCTGGGAAGAAAATGTGGTGTATGTGTTGTTGCTGATGGGCTGTGGGCTGATGGAGATGCTCAGGGGGTGGAGCTGATCTGCTTGAAAAAGCTGTTGTGGACTTTGTAATGATGGGGTTTGTGGGTGAGCAGCAGGCGGATTGGCTGTGGTGGCAGCAAGTTGAGAACTTTGTGAAAGTGATTGAGACAGTGGCCGGAGATTTTGCATAATTCTATCTTAACAGCCAGCCCCGTTTCTGTAAAAGCGTTTTCACAGGCCAGAAAAAGACCTGAATATGTTATCATAAAAGAGCTTAAAACTCAGAAAAAACCACTGCTGAAAAGAAAATAACAGAAATTTCGGCTGAATTTAACCTCAGCTTTATATTTTGTTTCTTGGGGGAACTTGGACTTTTATGGATTTCTCTGCGCTTTCAAAATTTTCAAAAAAAGGCACCCAGCCATTACAAGATGAGCGTCAGCGCCGTTTTGACAAACTTTATCGTATGGGGACTGAATACCTTAATCGCAGTAAAGCCACCCAATTTCAGGATCGCGAACAGGTTAAAAAGGCCGCGATCTGTTTTGGCCACGCGATTGAAAGCAATCGCCGCGACCCCCGTCCCCACCTCAAATTGGGTTATATTTCTCTGATCTTTCGCGAGTACAAGATGGCGGCCCGCCACCTACAAGAGGTTTTGCGTTTAGAGCCCGATCACAAACAGGCCAAAAAGCTCCTGGCCCATCTCGAAAAACAGTCCACCCAGGCCATTCGCAATAGCAATAAAGACAAAGGGCTCTCTTTGCAACGGGTCAAGCGTCTGGAGCAGCCTTCTCAATCCAAGGGCAAAACTCTTTATGCCGAAACCCAGGCTCTGATCCACAACCAGATCAAAGAATCGTTTGAGCGTATGCAGGGAATCAAACCCACTTTGGTGCCGATCAATTTGAATAAATTTGAAGAAATTCACATGCAGTTGGAAAGCAATTATGAGCTGATCAACCAACAATTGGATTTGCTGGAACAAGAGGGCTTTGACTTGGCACCGCTGGAGCGCGAATTGCAGAAATTAGAGGTCAATCTCAACCTGATGGAAGACACTTGCAAATTGTCGCGCGAGATGATTGCTCTCAAAAAAGCGCTGCAAGAAGAGACCTCCAAAATTCAGGATATGAATGCGGCTATTGAGCGGGGGGCCAGCTCTGACACTTTGGCAGAGTATGGGGCGCTTTATGATCAGATGGTGGACCGCTGTGATGAACTTGCCGATGAATTGGATACTTTGGAGGGCTCTGGCTTTGATATTCAGGCCTTGATGAAGTACTATAATCAGCTCACAGCCTCGTTTGACCGTTTGGGCAAACTCTTGAAGATCGAATAAGTTTTATTGGGCATCGTTTAAAACTTTGCCGACATGGGTATAGTGTACAAAATTGTCGTTAATGCATTTGAGGGAATCAAAAAGGAGAAACAGAACGTATGTCAGTAGGTAGTGTTGGTTCAACCGGTCCGCTGTTTATGGCATCTACCCCCACAATTACCGGGCCCCGTCCGACTGCGTCAACTCCGCCAGAAGCCCCTAAAATTACCTCTAATCCCTCTGCCTTTGAAGGGCAGATTGGTTCCGGCCCTCCCCCTTTGGGAGCCACCACTTCCAAAGAAGAGGTATGCAAAGCTGTTGATGGCTGCGAATCGCCCGATGGTTCCGTGCCCGAACTCGATGGTGAAACCACGGGCATGGAAGGCCAAGAACTTGATGGTGATTTTGCCGATGCCACGGGTGAAATGCCCGAAGTAGAGAGTGCTGAAGGTGGCTCCGAAGGCTCCCAAGAAGTTTCTGAAGGCGGTGAGGCCGAAGGTCCTGAAGAGGCCAGTGAGTCTGATGGCCCCGACGGCCCCGAAGAAACAAGTGAAGCAGATGGTTCCGATGGTCCCGAAGAGACGGGAGATGCTGGTGGCCCCGAAGAAACAAGTGAAGCAGATGGCTCCGATGGCCCCGAGGGGCCTGATGGAACGGGTGAGGCCGAAGGGGGCGGTGAAGCCTCTGAAGGCAGTAAGTCTGAAGGCACAGAAACAACGCCTGGCGCTGAAGCCCAGGCCGGTGCCTCTGGTACGGCCAGTACTGCGCCTCAACCTGCCACTCAGGGTGAACAGCCCGGCGGCCAAGCCGATGGAGATAAGCCCGTTCCTGTGGGCGGTTTGATCAGCAAAACGGCACTGACCGTGAGCCGGGGCATGAATGCCCTGGGTGAGTACAACAAAGCCCCCGAGGCGCGTCAGGGATTGGTGAAACCCACGCCTGCTCCTCAGGGGGCGGCACCTTCTTCAGGCAATGTCACAGGGGCAAAGTTGAATACCACCACAGCGGTTGGTACGGTTCGGCATATTTCCAATCTGGCCGATGGCAATTTTACCGGGTCTGACGTGGTGGCCGCTGGTGAACTGGCGAATACCGCGGCCGGTGCTCTGCATACCAAGCAGGGTTCTCAGGCCACAGCCGTTCTCTTGCAACGGGCAGGTGGTGTGGCTGCTGGCGCGGGTGTCGCTGGCTTTGCGGTTAATTTGGCAACCCGTGATTTTTCAGCTACAGGCCAGAATATTGCCGCCTTAAAAAATGACCCAGGCAATGCCGATTTGCAATCCCAAGTCGCTGCGGATGTCCGCGGGGTTACAAATGGCGTTCAAGACGTCGTCAATGCCGCTCGTGGAGCCGCTCCTACTTTGGAAGCGGCCAAAGGAACACTGGGTGCAGCCACCACCACCGCGGGTCGCATCGCTGAACGGGCAGCGGGCCCTGCTGCCCATGCCGCAGCTTCTGCCAGTCGTGCCGTAGGTCGCTTGGCTCCAGGCGTTAATGTCGCCATTGCTGTAGTCGACTCTGCGGCAGCAGCTGCAGATATTAACAAAGCCATAAAAAACCCCACCCGCGATAATGTGGTGAATGCGGGTTTGAGTAGTATTGTGGCCGCAGGTTCCATTGCTGCAGCGTCCAATGTGCCTGTGGTTTCTCAAGTCGGCGCAGCGGTTTCGATGGCGGGTGATGCTGCCAAATTGGTCTATAACAACCGTGCTGCGATAGGTCGTGCAGCCAGCAGTGCCGCGACAACGGTGACCCGCGCAGCCAGCAGTGCCGCTTCAGCTGTCAGCAATGCAGCCAGTAGTGCCGCCAGCGCTGCTTCAACGGCAGTCAGCAACAAAGCCAGTCAGGCTTATGCTTGGGCCAAGAGTTGGTTCTAAGTGAGGTTTGAAATATGAAATATGCCGTTAAAGAGCGCAGTGATACTTGGTTAGACGTGTCTTTTCAGCTTTCGAGTGCCGAATTGATGATCAAACAAAGACAGCTTGAGACCCGGCTTAAACCCAAGCCGGAGCCAGAAGAACTCAAGCAAATTGTGCGTCAAACCAGTATGAAAGAAGCTGTTCAGGCTTTTCTCAAAAAAGAGAGTGTGACGACCTGGGGCACCCCCCGATTTAGCATTTCTCCCCCCAAGCCTGGAGATCCCCCTGGTTTAAATTTTGTTTCCCGTCTTTCACTTCTGCCAGAGGTGACTTTGCCGGATTACCGTCAATTAAAATTGGAAGTCCCACCGGTTGCGATGCCCACCGAAGAAGCGGCCCAACTCGAAATGTTTCGCCTGCGTCAACAATTGTCGAATCCCCATGAAGTCTCTCGGCCGATCAAGTGGGGAGATATTGTCGATGTATCCTTTGTGGGTTTTGATGCCAAGCAGCAGCCGATTCCGCTCAGCCTGCGTGAGTCTCAGAGCATGATTGTCAATGGCGCTCTGTTTTATCCGGGCTTTATGCAAGCCCTGATTGGCAAGGCTTCTGGTGATGCCTTTGAGGTTGAGCTCGTTGCTCCCGACGATTATTTTCACCCGCCCGTTCGCAACCAAGAAGTCAGCTATCGTGGCAAGGTCTTACAGGTCTTTGAGCCCGACCATGCCCAGACCGATGCTGAATTGCTCAAGCGTTTGGGGGAGTGCCCGGATATGGAGACCCTTTATCGCCAGATCGCAGAAGATGTCTTGCTTCAGAATCAAAAAGACTGGAATAAAGCCCTGCGCAAGACCGTGGTTCAGTGGGTCAGTGATCAAGCTGAAGTGGCGTTAACCAACGAAATGATTGAAGCTGAATTGCGTTCTGAATGGGAGCGTTTGGAAGCCCAAGTGCTCAAGCGTTTGGGTTATGGCGACGATGTGGTTGCTGCTTCTTGGTTGGCTTGGCAAGCCCATGAAGAACTTTTCACACAGATGGGCTACCGACTCAAAGATGCCTTGGTTTTGCGCCAGATAGCCTTAAACGAACAGCTTGCGGTGGAAGACGACGAAGCGATGGCTGTCATGATGGCGATTTCGGACACCTTTGGGGGTCCGAGCCCAGAAGACCTGTTTTTTGAAATGCGGCGCAGCAAACAATTGGATTCAATTGTTGCCCAGATGGAGTCTGAAAAGGCGATTGATTTTCTCATGGGTCGCTTAACCTTGATCTGTGAGGGCGAAGTTTTGCTCTCACCCGATCAACCGGCACAGGATGTATTGCCAGCTTCTTGAATGAGGCATCACACAAGTAAAGTGGGTTGAAATTGATGAGTTTAAGTGTACCTCCTCAGCAAACGCCTATCGGCGGCACCGGTGCCTTGGCCTTTCCCGCCCGCACCTTGCCACCAGGTCCGCTTGTTACACCAGATTCAACCCCCACCACTGCTCCTGTTTCCGAGCCTGCTGTCTTGGCTGATACCACACGGGTAGCCATTCCCTTCGCAGGTCTGACCTCTGCTGCGATGGATCCGCTTTCTGGTTTGGCTAATTTTGATCGGCCTGTGGCTAACCCTGTCTCCGTCGAACCTGAAGGTGATACTGCTGCAGAGGAATCTCTGCCCGGCACTGCTCTGGTGAGCAAAGTGGGTTTGACAGTCTCTCGCTCTGCAACAGCTATAAATGCTATTTCCAGTGGAACTCAGACCGGGATTGTGGCCCCCATGCCCTCTCCTTTGGCCGAGATCGGGCCCTCCTCTGTGAGTGGGGCCAAAGCCAATGCCGCCACAATTGCGGGTACTGTTCGGCATACGACCAATTTGTTGGATGGCAATTTAACGGGGGGAGATGTGGTGGCGGTCGGTGATCTTGCCAATACCGCTGCAGGGGTTGTTCACAATCGGGGCAGTTCAGAAGCCACTGCCCGCCTTGTCCAACGCGCAGGGGGCTTGGCTGCTGGGGCGGGTGTTACCGGTTTTGCGCTTAATCTGGCCAGTCAGGACTATAGCCAGATGGGTCAGAATTTTCAGGCCGTACTTGCAGATCCTGGCAATGAAGAATTGAGAACACAAGCGGTGGCTGATAGCCGCGGTTTGGCCACAGGGGTGCAGGATCTGGTCAATGCCTCTCGGGCTGCGGTTCCCACCCTCGAAGCGGCCAGCGGTACACTGGGTGCGGCCACCACCACAGCGGGCCGGGTCGCTGAACGGGCTGTCGGGCCGGGCATGCGTGCTGCTGCCACTGCAGGTCGGATGGCCGGGCGTTTTGCACCGGGTGTAAATATTGCCGTTGCTGCTTTGGATACCGCTGTGGCCGCCAATGATATCTCCCGCGCTTTAAACAATCCCACCCGTGACAATGTGGTCAATGCCGCCTTGAGCAGCGTGACTGCGTTGGGTTCTGTTGCTGCCGCCAGTAATATTCCTGTGGTTTCCCAGGTCGGAGCAGGGGTGTCTATGGCGTCTGATGCCGCCAAATTGGTGTATAACAACCGTGCGGTGATTGCCCGCGAAGCCTCGCGGGCAGTGACTGCGACACGCGCTTATGTTAGCCGTCAGGCGACACGGGCTGTGACGGCAGTGACTCAGAGCCGTCCCGTCAGGCAAGCTGCACAGGCTGTCGCTGCCACGCGCACCTATGTCAGCAATCAGGCTTCGCGGGCTGTTGCTGCGGTGGCCCAAAGTTCTGCGGGTAGGCAGGCTGCCCAGGCTTATAATTGGGCCAGAAGCTGGTTTTAAACCCGCTTTTTCACCTGGATAGTGGATGCATGTTAAAATGAGACATTGTTTCTCAGGAGTCTTGGCATGCGTTATTCCCCGTTTTTGGCCTTTACACTGCTGCTTTCAGCCTGTGTTGGTTTTGCACCTGGTTTGAATTCAAATTCCCCCCCTGCTGTGCTGCAAGCGCAATCCCAAGCGCGCGCGACCCGACCCGGTTTGCAAACCCTTCCGGGCCAAACCATTGTGCGTTTAAAGCCTGGCATAGCGCCTGAAGGTTTTGCCACACGCCACGGTTTGCGTTTAAAACAGGCCTTGGGATTAAATATCTTTGTCTTTGAAGGGGCCAAGCCTTTTCAAATTTTGGCTGCAGACTCAGCCGCCCTCTGGGCCGAGCCTGATTACGCCATTCAACTCCCAGCATTGCAGCCCCGCAATTTAAGTGCTCCTCTGCCCCGTCAAGACAATTCTGCTCTGCCCAATGATCCGCTTTTGCCTGCAGAATATGGCTTTGCCCTAACTGGCACCGACAAAATCTGGCAAAGCCAGCCGGGCCGCCCTGAGGTGATTGTGGCTGTGGTCGATTCGGGCATTGATGCCAGCCACCCCGAATTTCAGGGCCAACTCGTGGAGGGTTTCGACTTCACACAAAAAGTGCCTGCTCCCGGTGGAGCAGAAGATGGCTATGGCCACGGTACCCATGTGGCTGGGGTGATCGGCGCCCGTGCCAATAATGGCATTGGCATTGCGGGAATTGCTCCCGGCTGCAAACTGATGCCCGTAAGAATTTTTAATAATTGGGGGCACTCCGAAGGCGGCCTGTCTACTGCTGCCGTGATTTGGGCTGTGGACCACGGGGCCAAAGTGATCAATGCCAGCTGGGGCAGTCCGATGTTGGGCGAAGCCGCCAAAGCCGCTTATGAATATGCAATCGCCAAAGACGTGGTCTTTGTGGCTGCTGTGGGCAATTCGGGCAAAGAAGACACCGAATATTACCCTGGAGCCAGCCCCGAAGCGATTGGCGTTTCTGCGGTCAATTCCGACGATCGCTGGGCCTCTTTTTCGACCTTTGGCGAGTGGGTGGATCTGGCTGCTCCCGGTGCCAATGTGCTCTCGACCTACCCCCTGAAATTGGGCAATGGTTATAAAATTATGGATGGCACCTCAATGGCCGCGCCTTTTGTCTCGGCGGCAGCCGCCCTGGTGCGCAGTCAATATCCCAGCCTGACCCAGGCCCAGGTGCGCAGCCAATTGGAGCGCACCGCCAAAGACGTGATCATGACCGGCAAAGACAAATATGCCGGTTGGGGCCGGGTGGATATTGCCCGGGCTGTGCTCGAAGCGCCTCCTGCCCGACGCTGATGCCCGAACAGCGTTTAATTCTGGAAGAGGCCTGCCCAGCTTCGATGTCTTTGGGCTGGCGCATTCATCAGGCGGCTTTTGCCCAAGAGGGGGCACAGGCCTGGTTGGATTTTCGCATTCCCTATAGCGTGACGGGCAATATTGCCTTGGCCCGCCAAAAGGCCCAGGTGATTCGGGCTTCAATGCCTGTGGGCGATCAGCCTGTTTATGTGTTGGAACTGGGGGCGGGTCTGGGCTTTTTTGCTTGGCATTTTATCCAAGCTTGGCAAGAATTAGACGCTTTAGAGGGGGTGCGCCCGCTGCATTATTTGCTCACGGATTTTTCCCGCAGCACCCTGGCGGCAGTGGTGGCCAATCCTTGGTTTGCCCCCCTGATCGAAGCCGGTCATTTGGGTGTTTTCTGGCTGGATCAACCGGCTGCCGCTTATCTGGATCCGGTTTCAAACATTCGCTTTGCAACTCCGCAGAAACTCCAAGCGGTGATTGGCAATTATTATGCCTGCACCTTGCCCACCACCCTTGTGCGCATGGAGAAAGATGTCTTACACGAAAAATGGGTCAAAACCTGGTTGGAATTGCCGGGGACCTGGCCAGTTTTCAATCCCGCCCAAGCAGAGGCCCTGCGGGAATGGGTTTTGGCATTGCCCGTTTCTCAGCCTTTGTCTGAATCAGACAAGGGCCAATTTCTCTCACTCTGCGCCTTTTTTTCGCCTGAGCAGCAGCAAATTGCTTTAAGCTGGGCCAAAGACCTGCCGTTTGCGCTTTTGTCTCAAATCGAAGAGAGTGTCTATTATGAGCCTTTGGCTTTGGAGCGCCTGAGTGAGACGGAACAAGCTCTTTTACTCAATGCGGGGGCTGATCTCGATGAACAGACCTTTCCCTGGACAGAAGGGCTCTGGGAGCGGCTCTTGTTGCTGCAAGACTGGCTTGAACCAGGAGCGCTGCTCTTGCTTTCCGACAAAGGCTATTATGTCTCCAGCGGGGTTTTGCCCGCAGATCTGGCTGAGCCCTCTTTCCATGGCAATACCTGGGCCTATCCCCTGCATTTGGATCTGCTCTCTGATTGGCTCTGTTTTCAGGGCTGGAAAACAGCCCATACCCCTTATCCCTTTGACCCCTTACAAACCCTGGTGGCGGCTTGGCAACCCGCTTTTGCCGAAGACGCTTATGCCTGGCAAACGGCCTTTCAAACCCATTTTGTTGAAAACAATGCCAATCTCGACGCGGCTCGTCTCGTGCGGGCGGCCCAGGATTACCAAACCCAAGAAGACGATCAGATGGCGGTTGGCTTTTACCAGAAGGCCTTGCGCTACCGGCCTGGTGAACCCCGGATTTTGCATGAATTGGCGTCCTGTCTGATTCGTCTCGGGGCTTTTCAATTGGCCGAAGAAACCCTGTCTCAGCCCTGCATCGATCTCTATGCTCAATTTGACTTTGACTACCAACGCGGGCAAATTGCCTTTTTTCTGGGCAAACCCGCAGAGGCCATCGCTGCTTTTCAGCAATCGCTGAAGCTGCAGGGAGAATATGCCTCGGTCTATTACAGTCTGGCTCTATCGTATCTGGCCCAGGCAGCAGAAACAGAGGCGGCTGATGCTTTGCACCGCTGTTTGGCCTTGGAGCCTGAGCACCGTTCAGCAAAACAGCTTTTGCAGCGTTTGCAAAGCCTGTCAGAACCTTTGAGCTGACCCCACTGAGATTAAGGCCTGTTTAATTCATTCGGGTATTCTGTCGTTGGGTTTATATTTGGTTTAAAGTTTAAGCAAATGACAAAATATTTTGCGTGTGAAGGGGTATAAGTATGAAACGAATCGCGCGTAAAAGAGGTGTTTTCAAGTGCAAATCTCCAATCCCAACTCTGTAGTTAACAACACGGCTGTTTCCCGCATCAGTGTGACCACGACAACCACCCCCGCCGATGCTTCAGGTTGTAAATTGGTTCCGATTGCACCCAAAGAACCTGGTGCACAGACGGATCGCTTAAATAAGAAAACATTGGATTCCAGCAGTATTTTGTCTACCGTCTCTTTTTACGCCAATCCAGAACATACCATTGAAACTGCTTTAAAACCCCTGAAGGGTTTTTCTCTCGGCGGGGATACACGGATGGCGGATTTTGCCTCTTCGCTCACCTATTTTGGCAGAGAGGGCTTAGACGAAATGAAATCGCTGATTCAAACGCGCATGGCCCAACCCAATACCTTGCCTGAAGATCAGGCCAAGTTAAAGCAGATGTATTTCCTGGTCGATGAAGCGCTTTCAAAACTTCCCCCCGCTCCTGCGCGCAAACCGGATTCGGGCCGGGATTTCTTGAAGGATTTTTGCGGTTAAAATTTCTTTTACAGAAGACAGGCCCATTTATCACAATGGGCTGTTCTTGTCTGGATATGACACGGAGTGAGCCTCATTCGCCACATCGTGTGGCTCATTCGGTCAGGGCGTACCCCACATATACGCTCCCTCGGCTGACCCTCCTGGCTCAGTCGCGCGCAGGGCACCCAAAGGGTATACTAACACTTCTTTTGTCATATCCAGATAAGATCTCTCTTGTTTTTTTTCTTCTGTTGATTTAAAAGAAGGTATGAAAATTTTATAAAGGCCTATTTCTTTGAAAAGACGGATATGGTAAGGCTATACTTAGAAAAGAAACCTTCTGAGGTTGATTTTATTTTTAAGTAGAGACAACTATGCAAAACGATTACAAAGGGCAATCTCTCACACTCGATGATGTTTACAGCTATCTCAATCCTACTTTTCCCCTCAAACAAGAAGGCTCTGACCAAAAATACTGGGATTGGTTTTATGTTGAACGCGCCCGCGACACGCTAAAGACTCTGGTACGTGCAATTCGCCATAACAGTCTTCAGGGCAATCTCTGTCTTCTTTACTCCGGGCATATGGGTTGTGGTAAATCCACAGAGTTACAGCGTGTCGCGCATGAACCCAGTTTAAAAAAAGACTTTGTGGTGATTCATTATTCAGTCAAGGATGAGTTAGATCCTGCCAATGTTGACTTTGCAGATATTATTATTTCAATTGCTGCCAAATTGTTTATCGTGGCCAGTGAACTGGATGTAAAACTATCAGAACTCTCGCTGCGAGAGATTCGCGAGTGGAAAGATGCCGTGATTGAGCACAGTGATACCTTAATTGGCTCTCTAGAGGTAAAAACCCAGGCCAATATTTCAGCTTTTTTTCTGCAATTCTTGGGCATTCTTAAGGGCTCGAAAGAGCAAAAAGAAAGTTATACTGTTAAAATCAAACCCCGTATCAATCAACTCATTGAAATTATCAACAAGCGTTTGGTGCTTGAAATCAATGCGGGTTTGGGTAAACAGGCATTGGTCATTTTGGATGACTTAGAGAAAGTCTCACTTGAAAAAGCCCGCAGTATTTTTAAAGATCATGGCCATCTTTTGGCCAGCCTGCGTTGTAATGTGATTTATACTTTCCCCATCGCTCTGGAGTATGGTTTGGAGCGCAAGTTAATTACCAGCTTTTTTGGGGATGTGATTCGTTTGCCGAATATCAAACTCAGAGATAAAAAAGGCGTGCTTGTACCTGAAAATCAGAAGTTGATGAAAGAAATGGTCTATCGCCGCATGAAACCTGAGCTGATTGAAGAAAAAGCCTTGGAAAAAGCCCTGGAGTACAGCGGTGGTATGATTCGTGAGCTGTTCAGAATTCTCCACAAAGCCTGTGATCGGGCCTTAAATCAAGATGTGGAAAAAATTACCGAAGAACATGTCAATGCAGCTATTGCCAATCTCAGAAATGATTATATTTATTCGCTAGAAGAAAAGCACTATCCTTTTCTTAAAAGAGTTTACGAAACCAAAGAGGTTGAAGGATCTCAAGAATATGTACAGTTAATGGATTCTCTGCATATTCTCAAATACGCCAATGACGAAGATTGGTTTGATCTCAATCCCATGATCCGGGAGCGGGTAGAAGAAAAGTTTAAAATATTGAGCCTGCCTTAAGGTTGGAAGATTAACTTGTTCTCTTTTCATCAACAGCGTAGGCTTGAAGAACTCACCAAACTGCTCAAACGTACTTTTGTGCGGCAAATGCCCTGTTTCCTTATTCTGGGCATTGAGTCAGCCTCTCAAAGAGAGGCTTTGACGGCTTATTTTCAGACAGAGTTGAAAGACTTGGTGTCTTTTCATGCGATTGTGCTTGATTCAGGTTCTGAAACTTTTTTGGACACCTTGGTGTACACTCAAACCCAAGCGCCAGAAAAAACTTTACATCTTTCTTTTGTCTCAGGAATTGAAGATGCACCTAAAGCGTTGGAACATGCCAATCTCTACCGCAACCTGATTGAAACCTATCATCTCAGTTTTATTCTTTGGGTAGATAAAACTACCTATAAAGAACTCCCTTTTAAAGCGCCTGATCTATTTTCTTTTCGCACAGACACGGCTTTGTTTATTGATGAAGCAGCGATTCAAGCAGAAATTGAGAACCAACCTTCTGATCCCTCTGAAGCAGAACAGGAAATTCTTTATTATGAGAATTTATTGAAACAGCAAGTACAGAAAAAAGAACGTGATTCTAATCTGATTGCGTTATTACATGCTGGTTTGGGCATCAGCTACGGAAAAATATCCAATTATGCTCAAGCACTTCGACATTATCAAAAAGCATTTAAACTATTTCGCCAATTAGGTGATCGCCGCCAAGAGGCAATCATGTTGGGCGGCATGGGATCGATTTATCGCCAACAGGGGAAGTTAAAACAGGCACAGCAGTTTTATTTGCAAGCGTTGAAAATTCACCGAGACATTCACAATCTTCTTGGTGAAGCTGATCAATTGGGTAATTTGGGTTTGATTTGTCGTGATTTTGGAAAATATGAAACAGCTCTTAATTATTATTTGCAAGCACAGGCCCTTTTTAAAAGGATTGGTTCTGTAGAAGGTGAAGCTATTTCATACAATAATATTGGTGTTGTTTACTTAAACCAAGGGCAAATAGAGCAGGCTTTGAGCTGTTTTCAACAAGCGCTAAAATTGAGCCTGGATGCTAATCTTACTCTATCACAAACACAGGCATTGTCTAATCTTGGATTCTATTACAAGACTCAAGGGAACTTAGATACAGCTTTACAATACTATTTAGACGCTTTGGAACAAGATCGAAAAAATGGAGATTTGGGTGGCCAAGCTTTGACTTTGAATAATCTAAGTGCCATTTATCAAGACCGTGGAGACATCAAACGGGCTTTGGAGTATGCATTTCAAGCTTTAAAAATTCAAGAGATAATGGGTGATCTAGCCCATATCGCTGTTACTTTGGGTAATATTGGTAGTTTGTTTCAATCTCAAAAAAAGACCTCTGAAGCAATTTTGTATTTTCAACAGGCCCTTGAAAAAGCCTATAAAGTGGGTGATTTAAATACCTTGGCCCGTTTGGAGAATAATCTGGGTTCTGTTTATCAAGAGAATCACTTTGTTCAACAGGCGCAGGATGCTTTTAACGCGTCCTTAAAAAGGTATCGCAAAATTCAACATGTTTTGGGAGAAGCAACGGTTTTAAATAATTTAGGTTTACTTTTTCGTGATTTAAATAGACCTGAATTGGCTGAAAAGAACTATTTACAGGCCTTAACTATCAATCGACAAATTGGTCATCAACAGGGTATTTCTGGGAATCTCAATAATTTAGGTTTAATTTATCTTGATCAAAATGAGTTTGAAAAAGCCAAGACCTATTTTTTAGATGCGCTTAATATTTGCCGTGAACATCACTTCTTAAACGGTGAAGCCGCTGTATTGGAAAATTTAGGGCAGGTTTACCAGGCTATCGGCGAGGAGAAACAAAGTCAGGCTTATTGTAAGCAAGCACAAGAAATCCAAGCCTATCTGACCGGTATTGATTTTGAGAACCTTGTTAAGGTTGAGTAGTTGTTCTCTCTTAAGTCAATTACATATTCCGCCGGTACTGCCCGCCCACAGCGTAGAGCGCGTTTGACATCTGCCCGAGTGAGCAGACCTTGGCACATTCCATCAGGGCTTCAAACAGATTGCCATTGTTCACGGCCACCCGTTGCAGCTCTTGCAGGGCAGTGGGGGCCAGATCGGCATTGCGGGCCTGAAAGGCTTTCAGCGAGCTGATGGCGTACTCTTTTTCTTCGGGCGTGGCGCGAATCACCTCGTTGGGGATCAAGGTCGGGGAGCCATCGCTGCCCAAGAAGGTGTTCACGCCGATCAGGGGCAATTCGCCGCTGAGCTTTTGGTGCTCATAATAGAGCGATTCCTCTTGGATTTTAAAGCGCTGGTATTGCCGCTCCATGGCTCCCAAGACGCCGCCGCGCTCGGACAAGCTGCGAAACTCTGCCATTACAGCCTCTTCGACCAGATCGGTTAATTCTTCGATAATAAACGCGCCCTGCAGTGGGTTTTCGTTTTTGGCCAATCCCAACTCGTGGTTGATAATCAGCTGGATCGCCATCGCACGGCGCACGGATTCTTCGGTCGGGGTGGTAATCGCCTCGTCGTAGGCATTGGTGTGCAGGCTGTTGCAATTGTCATAAATCGCGTAGAGGGCCTGCAAGGTCGTGCGGATATCGTTAAAGGCGATCTCCTGGGCGTGCAGCGAGCGGCCCGAGGTCTGAATATGGTATTTGAGCTTTTGGCTGCGCTCATTGCCGCCGTATTTGTGTTTGATCGCCTTGGCCCAGATCCGCCGGGCCACGCGGCCGATCACCGCATATTCGGGATCCACGCCGTTGGAGAAGAAAAACGAGAGATTGGGGGCAAACTCATCGATCTTCATGCCGCGTGAAAGGTAATACTCGACAAAGGTGAAGCCATTGGAAAGGGTAAAGGCCAATTGCGAAATCGGATTGGCCCCGGCTTCGGCAATGTGATAACCCGAAATCGAGACCGAATAAAAATTCTTGATCTGCTGATCGCTGAAGTACTGTTGAATATCCCCCATCATACGCAGGGCAAATTCGGTCGAAAAAATACAGGTGTTTTGGGCCTGATCTTCTTTGAGAATATCCGCCTGCACCGTGCCGCGCACACTGCTCTGGGCCTCGGCGCGCAGTTGTTGGTAGACCTCTGCTGGCAGAACCTGATCACCGGTTACTCCCAGCAGCATCAGGCCCAGACCTTCATTTCCCTGGGGCAATGACCCCTGGTACTGTGGGCGGGGCAGGCCCTTGGCCTTGTAAATCGCTTCAATTTTGGCTTCGACTTCTTGCTCCAGGCCATTTTCGCGGATGTATTTCTCGCAGAGCTGATCGGTGGCGGCGTTCATATAAAAGGCCAGGATCATCGGGGCCGGGCCGTTGATCGTCATCGACACCGAGGTGCTGGGGTGGCAGAGATCAAAGCCCGAATAGAGCTTTTTGGCGTCATCGAGGGTGGCGATGCTCACGCCCGAATTGCCGACCTTGCCGTAAATATCCGGGCGGTGATCGGGGTCTTCGCCATAAAGTGTGACCGAATCAAAGGCTGTCGACAGGCGTTTGGCGGGCAGGCCGAGAGAGACATAGTGAAAGCGCCTGTTCGTGCGCTCGGGGCCGCCTTCACCCGCAAACATGCGGGTCGGATCTTCGCCTTCGCGTTTGAGTGGAAAGACCCCCGCTGTATAGGGGAATTCGCCTGGCAGGTTTTCATTCATGCGCCAAGTGAGCAGATCGCCCCAGTCCTGGTATTTGGGCAGGGCCACGCGCGGCACCTTGCTGTGAGAGAGCGATGTGCGGTAGAGCGGCTGGCGAATTTCGCGCTGGCGCACATGGTAGACCAATTCGTCAGCGGTATATGTTTTGACGATCTCTAGCCAAGACTCAAGCATGAACCGTGACTCAGCCGTGAGTTGGCGCTCTTTTTGGGCGTAGAGCTTTTCCAATTCGGCTTTCAGATTTGCCGACTCCGGTGGCAACTGGGCGAGAGTGCCTTGGATTTGCCAGAGTTGGCGGGCCAAAGTGCTCTGATCGCTAACTTGGCGTTTGTAACGCGTGTGTTCATCGACAATTTCAGCCAGGTAACGCGTGCGCTCGGGGGGAATCACATAGATCTTTTCTGTTTCGCCTACGGGCAATTGCAATTGGGAGACAAAGCCGCTGCCCACCTTGGTATTGAGTAAATCCATCAGGCGTTTGTAGAGCAGATTGACACCCGGATCGTTAAACTGTGAAGCCATGGTGCCCACCACGGGCAATTCCTGATCCGCCAAATTAAACAGATTGCGGTTGCGCCGGTATTGTTTGCGCACGTCGCGCAAAGCATCAAGCGAGCCGCTTTTGTCGAATTTATTGATCGCAATCAGATCGGCGAAGTCGATCATGTCGATTTTTTCGAGCTGTGAGGCCGCACCGTAGTCCGAGGTCATCACATAAAGGCTGAGATCGCTGTGTTCAATGATCTCGGTATCCGATTGGCCAATGCCCGAGGATTCCAAAATAATCAAATCGTAGCCGGCCGCTTTGCAGACCAAGAGGGCATCACTGACATGTTTGCTCAGGGCCAGATTGGATTGCCGTGTGGCCAGAGAGCGCATATACACACGGGGATTGTGAATGCTGTTCATGCGAATCCGGTCGCCGAGTAAAGCGCCGCCACTTTTGCGCCGGGTGGGATCGACAGAGACAATTGCCAGGGTCTTTTCTGGGAAGTCCCGCAAAAAGCGGTGTACGAGTTCGTCAACCAAAGAAGACTTGCCGGCACCGCCTGTGCCGGTCATACCGATCACGGGGGCCTTTTTCTGCTGGAGTTGGGGGCTGAGTTGCAGCTCCAATTCGCTGGCTCTTTCGGGGTGGTTTTCGGCCCAGGAGATCAACTTGCCTACGTCCATTTGGGCCAGTTCACCCGTGAAACTGGGTCCTGTGGTGGGGAAATCGCAGGCGGCAAGCAAATGGTTGATCATACCTTGCAGCCCCAGTTCGCGGCCATCATCGGGAGAGTAGATCCGGGTGATGCCATAGGCCTGTAATTCGGCAATTTCGCTGGGTAGAATCGTGCCGCCGCCGCCACCAAAGATTTTGATTTGGCCGGCTCCTTTTTCCTGGAGCAGGTCGTACATATATTTAAAATATTCCAGATGCCCCCCTTGGTAAGAGGTAATGGCAATGCCTTGGACATCTTCTTGAATGGCGCAGTCGACAATCTCTGCCACCGAGCGGTTGTGGCCCAGATGAATGACTTCGGCGCCCGACATTTGCAAAATGCGGCGCATAATATTGATGGCGGCGTCGTGGCCGTCAAAGAGTGATGCCGCTGTGACCAGCCGAATCGGGTGGATTGGGGTATAAGGGGCTGTTTCTGGTGGGTGAGACTGAGACATGGCAACCATCCTGTAAATTGGGCTCTGTCTACAGTATACCCACAGACGCTGCCACTGCGGATTCAATGCGCATGAACCGCGGATTCAATCCGAATTAACCAGGATGAAAGCGCACCTCTTCGTGTTGACAGTTCAGTTCTTTGGCAAAACAGTGGTAACTGCTGCCTCCGCCTTGATCTTGCTGATCTGGGCCGAGACTGTAGAGCGCGTAACCCTTGCCCTGGCGCAAATAGCGCAGATTTTGACCCGTAAAGGGATCGCGCGGCAGGGGGGCTTTTAAGAAGGCTGAGAGCATTTCCAAGCTGGCCGGATAATCCCCGTATTGGGCATGCCAGGCCTGCAGGGCCAAATGCAGATAAAAGCCCCGGCGCCAGGCCTCTTGCTCGCGAAAACGCAGCAGGGCAAAATCCACAGGGGGCAGCACTGTTTTGAGCAGCTCTTGGCTCTGGGCGGCAGCCAAAGCCGCTTGCACCTTTTGAAAGGCCAAAGGGGAATGAAACTCCGCTTGGAGATAAGCTTGGCTGCTTTGCTCCAGGGGGGCGGAGAGCTGCAAGGCGCGTTGAATCTGGGGCATGACCGTCAGGGTCTGATAGAGTTGCTGGGGCAGGCTATCTGCCCAGACATTTTCCTCACCCGTTTCGATTTTGAGCTCACCCAGGCTTTCAGGCAATTGCTCAAAGAGCAGGCTCTGGGAAAAATACAATTGATTTTGCAAAGTCTGGGCAAACGTGGGCGGCGAGCCCCAAAAAAAGGCCTGCAGTGTCTTTAAACTTCTTTGCCAGGCTGCGGGATCAAGGCTGGAGGGGGTGAGGGTGTGGCCCCAAACGCTGAACAAGAGCCGCTCCAAGCGGTAGCTGTTCATGAGCGGAATCAAGAACCCCTGGGCTGCCTGGGCTCTGAGCAAGACCAGATTTTGGACGAGCTTTTCGGGCCGACACTTCCCGCTTTGGCAGTTTTGGATCTCTGAACTGCTGTTCAAGAGGCTCAATTGCTCAACCAGCAGCAAATGCGGCATGGCCATATCTACGCTGAATGTGTTGGGGTAAGCAATCCAGGTATAAAGAGGGATCTGCGACCATTGTCTGAGCAGGTATGCGTATTTCTGATTGAGTCCGGGGGGAGCGGGCAAGATCTGCCCAGAGCGGGGATCAAAGAGGGCCATTATGCGGTTGGCGTCTTTTTCGGGAATTTCCTGGTAGGGCTTGGACTGGGAGACGGGCAAATCGCGGGGACGCCCAATCAAGCGCCAATAGGCCTCAAAGCCATTCCCCAGCTGTGCTGTGCCTCTTTCTGGCCAAAGCGGGAAGCGCTGAGAGGCACGCCAGGTTTTCCAGGTTTGGTTTAAACTTTGCCGGGTCTTTTGCAGATTTTGATACTGGAAATAAGCCGTTAGTCCCGCCAGAGCCAATCCCAGCAAAACCAATAGAGCGAATCCCAATACGTACCGAAGGCCTTTTTTCTGCAGGGAGAAACCCACCCTTCTATTTTGTCTTGTCCCCCGAGGATGATACCATTTCTTTGATCTTGGTAAAAGCACCCGCTTTGATCGGGGGCTCATCTTCGCGGTAAATGGCGAGTAAATAAGCGAGCCAGAGTTGGGGTTCGGCAAAGATCCGTTCGCAGGGCTGGCCTGTTAATAAAAAGTGCTGGGCGCTTTTTTCCAAACAATCCAGTCTCTGTTCGGGATTGCCTTGCAAACATAAAAAGATATACCGCAGGGCGAAGTATTGGGCGCAGAGAAATTGGTACTCGGCCTGATTATTAGAATGGCTTAAAAAATACAGGGTTTCGAGATTCAGATCGCTGTAATAACCCAGCCGGGCCAGCATCAAAGGCGACAAAAACAGGGTCGAAGTAAACGAGCTGGAAAACAGAGCGTCAGGAGAATACAGACCCATATTTTGGGTCTGCTGTTGATAACTTTGGAAATGAGCGCGGGTATATATTGCCAGTTCTTCGGTATATTTTTGCAGGGCCTCAGCTTCTTTTTGCAATTCTGGATCTGAACCCATCAGAGTCAGTTGGCCTTGGGCGGTGACCCCAAATAAATTGCGCAGGGTATTCAGCACCTTGATTTTTTGGCGGTTTTTGAGCAGCGCTTGGGGGACTTCCCGAATGCGTTTGGCAGAAGCGGCCAAGCGTGCCGCGCGGAAATAGCGAAAAAGATAACGGGCTTGCCAGACTTCTTGATAGAGGTATTTGAGACGGATTTCTTCCCGCTCTAAGAACTTAAGATCAATAAACCACTGCGAGGGAGGCATATTGCTCAGGGCTTTTTTAAAGGCCGAAAGGGCCTCGCTCAAATTTTCAAAATCCAATTGAATTTCTTCCATCGAAGACGAGAGCGGGGCGCGGCTGTACTGATGGTAAAACATTTGAAACAGGGGGGTGGCCCCGTTCGTTTTTTCCTGGCCCGAATAATGGCGGCCATATTGGTGGTTAAAGAGTTGAAACAGGGGGGTAAAGCGCGCCAGCAGCAGATGCAGGTAAATCTGCTGATAGCGTTCACTGGAGAGGCGATTTTTGAGTTTGTTGTTTTGGGCCTGCCAGAGTGTTTGAGCACGATCGGCCTCTTCGATGGCCTGTTGCAACAAATCCAATTGTTTGGAGCGGCTGGTTTCGAGTGCATATTGAGCTGATAACAGTTTGCTATTCAAGATTTGCACGGTAATTTCTTGGGCCCCTGGCTGTCGGACTTTTTCCAAGGCGTCTTGAATATGCATAATTGCCATCTGGGTTTCACCCAATTGCATATAACAGGAAATTTGATTGGCCCGGATAAAAAAGTCGGAAGGCTGTTCCTGGGCCTGTTCGCCCAATTCTTGTAAATAGGTTTGCTGATGAAAGCTAACGGTATTGCGCTGGGGAGAGCTTTCGTAATGATACAGGCGACTGAGCTGGGATTTTTCTTCTGGGCTGAGTCCCAGTACCTGAAAAAGCAGGCGAATTTTCACTTTATTCAGGCGAATATAACCCCGTTCCAATTGGGAGACCGTGCTTTGACTGAATTCTTCACCTGGTAATTCTCTGTTGATCAGCTGGGCCATGGTTTCAGCCAATTCAATTTGGGACAGGCCCAGTGCTTTACGCACCCGTTTGAGGTATTGGCCGGCGTCTAAAAAAGGGGTTGCTTTGGCTGCCATAAAATTAGATTGATTTCCCATTCTGTTGAATTATCTGAACGCGCTTATTATTAGGTTAATTTAACCAGTTTACTGCGCTTATGCATTTTCAGGAATGGAAATATAAGCAAGATAAGTGAGTAAAAACGGAAGCTTTCAGCGAATATAAGTGTTTTATTTGATAATAAAAAAGCCAAATAACCAAGAGGTAGGTTTTATGGCCCCTTGGTTATTCGGCGGTGAATCCGAAGATTAAGAGAATTTTTGCTTTTTTTTGCTTAAAGCACGTTTAGGTTAAGAAAAAGGCCTTAACCAAAAAAGGCGCGGGCAGCTTTAAAAACCCGATCGCGCAGACCTGTTGCTTCGTAGAGCTGAGCGCCGCCCAGGCCGCCCAAAGCTCCTGCTGCAGCCGCTCCAATTGTGAGTGGCAGTCCGGCGACACCCAGCGAGCTGAGGGCCAAACTGGCTGCGCCAGCGCCAATCCCGGCTGTGGTGCCTGCCATCAGGCCGCCAATACTGTCGGTTGCGACATTGCTCACTGCGTTGCGGGCGCTGATTTTGCCGCTCGCCACTGCGCCTATATTTTGAAAGGTCGAAACCGCTCCGCTTAAAGCTGCACTGAGGCCGCCTGCTTTGAGACTGGCCTGTCCCAAGCCTTTGAGCCCCGGCATGGTAATGCCATTGGTCTTGAGGTTTTTGATGGCTTCGGCAAATTGGCCCTCAAATTTATTGCCGACAAAGCCGCCAATCAGGAGATCTCCCACAGGGCCAATCCGAACTTGCTCAGGGCCAAAGGCCTCTCCACCTGGTGCCGGAGGCAAGGGCTGCGCACCGGGTACGGGGTAACAGGGCAGTTGCGGTTGGGAAACCTGAATCAGGTGGGGCAGGGGCAGCAGGGCGGGCGTCTGCATCCGATAATGGGTACTTGTCACCGTCATACTGGAGCTCATTGAGGTTTGCAAGGCCGGGGTCTCCTTAAGCTTTTGATTACTTACCAATTACATTGATTACCAGATCTTGGTATTCGCTTAACTATGTTTATCCCCCATAGGCCATGAAAACTTGAGTGCTCAAGTTTAAAGGAAGTTTAAAAAGGAAATAAGTTCAATCTAAGAAATGAAAATAGCCAGAATTGAAGGGGTCAGAAAAGTCGTTTTAGATAAACGACTGTCGCTCACATTCGTGAGCCAACCAGGGATGGCGCTCAGCAATCGCCTGCAACATCTGGCTTTTGAGCTGACTGTAACTTTCAAATTGTTCGGGATCCCCCCGGAGTTCCCCGATCCGGGGATGTTGTTTTTCACAGACCTGCTGCAAATAACTCACACAGAGGCGTTCGAGCACGCGGGGATGGGCATTGGCTTGAACCAATTTGACTTCAGCATAGAGATCATCCAATAAAGCGGCTTTGGCTTTTTCGCGCCGATTGTGAAATTGACAGGCCTGGGCGATCAATGTCTGTTTACTCAAACCCAGGAGTCGAAACGATAACTCGGGCTCAGAAGGGGGAGGCATCAGTTTAAATAGCTCAGACCCGTCAGGGTTTGGGCTTTTTCCCAGAGCGCGCGGGCGACAGCTTCATCCTGGGCATGGGCACTGATTTTGGCCAGTGCCGGAAAACCCCAGGCCTCGATCAGGCCATCGGGGCCAATATAACTGCCGCCGGGCAGAGCCTCGGTGGCTGCATAGAGTGTTGGCAGTGCCCCTTGCAGGGTGGGCATGGCCAGCAGACGGCTCAATTGGTCGGTCAAACCACTGTGACGGGTTAATTCGGTTTTGGTCCAACCGGGGTGTGATGCCAGTGAGAGCACTTGAGAACCTGTTGCTTTTAAACGGCGCTGCAATTCAAGCGTAAAGAGCAGACAGGCCAGCTTGCTCTGGGCATATTCACGAAAGCTGAGATAGGGTTTTTCACCTTTAAAATTGGCGAAGTCGATTTTCCCTCGGCGGTGGGCAATGCTGCTGAGGGTAATCACCCGTGAGCCGGGGGTCTGCTCCAGTAATTCCAGCAAGAGGCCGGTGAGCAAAAAATGGCCCAAAAAATTGACGCCGATTTGCAGTTCAAAGCCCTCTTCGGTTTTTGAGGCCGGTGGCATCATTACACCTGCATTGTTGACAAGGAAGTCCAATTGCGTGAGCGATTGCTTGAGTTGTTCTGCCGCCTCACGCACAGACGCCAAACGGGTCAAATCCAATAATTGCAATTCAACCTGGGCCTGGGGATGCTCTTTGCGAATTTTGGCCAGGGCGGCTTCTCCGCGCTCGCGGCTGCGGCAGGCCAAAATCACACGGGCACCTTTGGCAGCCAAGGCTTGAGCCGTCTCAAAACCAATGCCCGCATTGGCACCCGTGACGACAGCGGTTTTGCCACTTTGATCGGAAAGGTTTTCAAGGGTCCATTTCATGCGCTTTTCCTGCTTTGCGGATCTCCGGAAATTTCTGGGATGCTTGGGGGAGGATCTCTGCGGCATCTTAACAGAAAAGCCCTGCCCGGATCAACTTAAACAAGCGCCCACGCTTTCTTTAAACACTTTCTTTGTGCTAAACTTTCAGCACTGCCTTTTTTTTGGTTCTTTGTGTTTGGTTTTTTGCCGAAAAACAGCTTAGAAAGGTTTGCTTCATGCCTGATTCTGGTTACCCTGAGCAATTGAAAAACGTCATTCAAGATGTGTATCAGCTCAGCCAGGCCCATCCCGACTATGTCTTTGAAATGATTCAGGATTTTGTCTCGCAGTTGCGGAGCAATGAAGAACCCCAAGCCCTGATCGACCATTGGGTCAAACAATTGTCTGCCTTGAGTGAGCCCCGACAAGAAGCGGGCCTGCGCATGTTTGAATATGCCCTGCTCAAGGCCCGCCAGAGCACCTATCATCCCGTCAATGCCATGGATGCCTTTATCGAGCGCCAGCTCTACGGGGTCAGTGATGAAAAAGCGATTGAAAAGGGCACTGTCAGTCAATTATTGCGCGCTCAGCAGGCCGCTGGAACGGGCCAACTTCAAGAGCCTCCGGCTGTGCGCAAACCCCCGCGTACCTCAAATCAGCCCACCAATCCCCTCAATCCGCGCAATTTGCCGCCGGTTCCGCCGCCAGCCCGATAGGGCTTCTTAAAAAAAAACAAGGCCCCCGAAAATTCGGGGGCCTTTGGCGTTACTTAAGCGGGTTGGGTTTAATAACCAGCGTAAGAAGAGATCTCACGGTGAACCATGCGCCAAGCTTCTTGCTTGCTGGGGCCGTGCTGCATGATCAGGCCGAAAACGCGATTGTAATTGGCTTGATAATAACGAGCGGCTCTGTAAGCATCCCAACGCTGGTAGTTGACGTCATAAGAGTTGCGGTTATAAGAGACGATTTCACCAAAGGAGGGCATAATTTTGGCGGCATCGGTCGGGAACATTTTGTATTCTTGCTGAGCGGGAGGATTGTGGATATCTTCATAGGGCAGAGGACGGCCATCCACTTCCAAGCTGTTGACAAGGGTATCGAGCATAATGAAGCGCTTCATATCATCGCGAGAGGCTTTGTAGAGGTTTTGCACATCACGGTAAGCGCCGTTGATATAGCGGTTAAAGTGATTGCGGGCATAGCTGTCATTCATGTATTTATAATCTTCGTGGGTGGAGCTATAGCCGTAGCGGATATAGTCATTCAGATCGTTGAAGGTGCGGAAAGGCAATTCACCAAAGGGGGTGTCAAAGGGGCTGCGGGCATTCAGGGTGGGGGCTTTTTTGAATGCGGCTTCAGCAGGCAATTTCAGGGCTTTGTTTTGATCGGCGATGGCGTCAAAACGGGAAGTCGGCACTTTGACATTGCGGTTTTGAATCAAAGGGGTTTCAGCTTTGGCGCGGGGGGTGGTGGCACCTTGTACAGCGCTATTGGCACGCAACAGGCCGGGGTTCATGGCTTGATTCATCATGGGAGGGGTGGCACTACAGGCCACGGTGCTCAACAGCAGGCTGACAGAAGACAGGGTCAAGAAAGATTTTTTTAACAGACTCATTTTCAAATACTCCTCTTTAAATACACACTTGTTTATATTCCGCTCTTTGGCCGGGCGGCTCGGCGCTATAAAAGATATATGGGCAAAAGACACAAAGTCTGAACTGCTTTTTTGTAAGATTAAACGAATTTTAACTTTTGTATAACCAATTCTTTACGGTATCTGCTTGTCTTCTCTTTCAGTATACAGCCCCTGATGAATAAAATCACCAGGGGCTGTCAGGCTTTTATGCGCTTAAAATCAGGGCAGTGCGAGTTTTTTCTTCAGCTCTGCCGTGGTTTGTGTTTGGCCTTTTTCCCCGATCTGAATCAGGTAGCCGCCATGCACAAACTCCAATTCGGGGCCCAGGGCCAGAATTTGCCGCAATTCGGCATTTTGGCTCAGGGCAAAATAGAGTTCGCTGTAGCGGGCAATCGGCAAACGTGGCAATTTATCTGCCACAGCGGCATCTTGCCAGAGGTTCTTTTTCTGGTAAAAGGCCCGCTGGCCAACATAACGCACCTGGGTGATCTGCTGCTCTTGGCCCGCTGAGTCATAAAAGCGGTTCGCGGCTGCAGGCGCGACGTTGTCTTGCATTTTCTGGGCATTGCGGCTCTGGCTGATGGCCCAAGAGCCTTTGGCTTCATCGAGGCTGCGCGAGAGATAGCCATCGGCTTCTTCCCGCATTGGGGCACTTTCGGCGGGACGGCGCACGTCCACGTCTTCGCGCACCAAAAACGAGGTGTATTCGGTGATAATCCCGTAGGCCTTGCTCAGGCGAATCACTTCTTCGACCAATTCCTGGCTTTTGCCTTTGAGGCGAATCTGATCCAGTAAAAAACCAATTTTGCGTGTGGCCCAAAGCCGGGGTAAAAAGGCATGGCTTGTTTTTTCGGGACTGAGGCTTTGGCCAGAATAGACAAATTTCTGGGGTTTGCCCTGCAAGACCCCGCTCAAACTCAGACTGACAGGCCCCGGCTGGCGATAGCGCCCAACCAGTACCATTTGACTGCCTTTGAACAAATCAGGCAATTCGCGGGGGTAGAGATCGTAGACCTGGGTCTGGCCAAAATCCAGTTTGAGATCGGCCAGAATCGGGTGGCTAATACGGTTAAACAGGCTTGAAACCTTGATTTCAATATTCTCTTCGGGCCGCACAAATTCACTGCTGCCTCGGTTTTCTTGTGAGAGTTTGTCCAAAAATGGAATATTGACATCAAAGCCCACCCCAAAGACAAAGAGTCGGGCTTTGTTTTGATTGCCTTTGCGGGCTTTGTTCAAAATGGTATTAAAATTGGTTTCACCCACGGTGGGGTCACCATCGGTCAAAAACACAATCAGGTTCATTTTGCGGGGCCCCTGTTGTTTAAGCGCCATTTGCAGGGCTGAGTCAATATCCGTGCCGCCGGTCGCTTCCAATTTTTGGATATGGGCAATCGCCTTGCGGATATTGGCAGAGCTGGCGGGCAAGGCTCCTTTGGAAAAGGGCTCGACTGTATCGCTGAAGCTGATCAAATGAAAAGAATCCTGGGGGGCCAATTGGTTGAGATTATACTCCAGAGCTGCTTTGGCCTGTTTGATCTTGTCTCCGGCCATGCTGCCACTTGTGTCGAGAATGAAGGTCAGGTGCTTGGCCGTGTTCTGATTTTGTTTCCACTCTACTTGGGGGGCGCCGAGCAGCATAAAATAACCGTCTTGTTGGCTTTCGCGATAAGAGAGCAGCGAGAGACCAATGGCATCTTCGGCGGTGGTGTAATAAATTTCAAAATCCGTGTCGGGTTTGACCTGACTGGCTTCGTAGCTGATCAGCGCGCTGAACTCGCCTTGGCGGGTGATTTTGAGTTCGTGGCTGGGTGAATACACCGATTTAAGCGGGGTTTTGGTTTTGAGCTTGATCGTCACACTGACCTTTTCCAGTGGTTTGGCTGAAAATTTTTCGGTGCTGAGGGTGTAGCGGTAAGTGTGTAAACTGCTTTGGGTGGGCAAAAGCTGATCATAACTGAGTTGAATCCGTTTGTCGCCTCGGGCTGGAATCGGGAAAACCCGTGCCCGGTAGAGATTGCTGCCTGCATATTCAAGCAAACCGGGGTCGATACGGCGCCTGACAATTTCTTCGTAAATTTGGCGGGCCTGATTGGACTCTAAGAGTTCAGCTTTGGTCATTTTGCCATCAACATCCATCGCAAATTGCGAGAGAGTGGCTCCGCTTGGAATCGGAAAGAGATAGGTGCCTTCCAGTTCACGGGCTGAGGGATTGTGAAAGACCTGATCCACGCGGGTGCGGGCCAGGGGATGGTTAATTTCGACTTCGACTTTGTGGTATTTGATCGCAAAATTGGGCTGCTCGGGCAGCGGTGCAATCATGTGATTGGGCAAATGGGGCAATAAAAATCCGTCAGCATAAGCGGGCAAGCTACCACTGAACAGGCTGAGACTCAATAAAAACAGCCCGCCAAGCCAATACCTGGAGCAATAGCTGGGGCGCAAAAAAAAGAACATCGTCGGCCTCCTTAAGGTGATCATGATGCGCTCACCCGGACTGGGTGATCATGATTGGGTTGATCTTTCAGACACCTCAAGGCAGGTCGGTGTTCAGCGGCTTACCACAAAGCGGGTTTGCGGGGTTTGTGATTGGCCATAAACAGGGCCCAGATCACCAGGGCCAATACACCTCCTGAGACCAGGCCCAGTAGGATCCAGGTGACTGGAGATAATCGGGATTTGCCTACGGCGCGGGTATGTGCACGGGTACGGGCGGGAAACTGGCAACGGGCCATTCGAAATGTCCTTCCTGGTTTGCTCTGCTGTTAAATCTGGAGCTGAAATTGTCCTTTAGTATACCACGGCGCCCGAATGCTGTTGCTGCCAACGTTTTTCCTGTTGCTCTAACCAGTTTAAAATGGGGATAAAATGATCTTTCGGGGCGTCGGGGTGGGTCAGGAGGTTGATGTGATCATAGTCGTGTAAAAAGCCCATGGCTTTGCCAATCAGCTTAAACTCTGCTCCCGGATGATGCAATTCGGCCATAAAGGTCTGTACGTCTTGGGCGTGGCCCAGACAGCTATCAGCCACGCCGGTTAAAAACAGCGCTGGGGGCAAATCCAGCTTTTGCAGGGCCGTTTCATAGTCAAAATCATCTTCGGGATCGCGCCAAGGACCGGGTTTGACCCAGCACACACTCTGGTGATGAGAGCTGCGACTTTCGCTATCGGAGCCAAATTTCCACTGTCGGGCGGGCAAATAGCCATAAATTGCCGTCAGCAAATAGGCAAAACGTTTCCAGACCCCTTCAATTTGGATCAGGCGATCCCGATTTTTGACCTTGACCTGTCGTTTGGTGCCCAAACAGACCACTCCCGCCAAATGACTGGGCACTTTGCCCAAACGCGCCAAATGGGCAAAAAACAAGACCCCACCCCAGGAGTGGGCGAGCCAAAAAACAGGGTGTTGGGGGTGACGGGCCTGTAAATAGGTTTGAATGGCGGGGAGCTCGTTTAAAATGGTCTCTGTTTGGCTATAACGTGTCTTGCGACTGATCGGTGGGGTACTCTGGCCCCTTCCTCCCAAATCGCAGACATAGACCTGGTAACCGGCCCTTGCCAGAAAGCAGGCCAGACCTTTGCCGGACTCGGAATAAAAGATTTTGCCGTTTTCAATGGCTCCGTGCAGGAGCCAAATCACGGGCCCTTTCCCTTCGGTTCTCAAAATCTGGCGCAAATGCAAACGCTGACCCGTGGGGAGTGTCATAAACAAAGAGTTGAATTGCAGGGGCTCAGTCAGCACCTAAGTTTTTATCTTTCTTATCAAAATGATTGGGTATAATATTATTAACACATTCATCTTTTCTTTCCACAGCTTTTTGATCCCATTCCTTTTCTTGACAAAATGTCAAGTTATTTGTTATAAATGACACATAGAGATCAACGGATCTCTCTCCGACTCAGACTTGGCAGAGTATTGACCCCGTCTGAGTCTTTAAGCGAAACTCCAAAAGCGAAAGTCCAGAGAAAATCAACGTGTCAGAGCACAAGAAATATGAGCCTTTTCATGCCGCTTTGCGCCGTTTACGCAAACAGCGCAAGCTGACCATGAAAAAATTGGCTGAGCGTGTGGGTGTCTCTGAGTCCTTTGTTTCAAGGCTGGAAGCCGGTGAGCGGCAACCTTCCAAAGAATTTATTTTGCAGTTGGGGCCTGTCTTTTTTCCCGAAGGCAACGATGCTGCGCTGGACGATTTACTCATTGCGGCTGATTATACCCCACTGCACATCGACAGCTTTACGGGTCGCCAAGACGTGATCGCCATTTTCCAAGAGGCCTTGGTAAAGAATCCCCACAATTTCAGGGCCTATATCTCGCTGATTATCTCCCTGATTCGCCAGGGCAAGTTGGAAGTGGCCCAAACCAAAATTGACGAAGGATTTCGACTCTTTGACGATCAGATTCAGTTGCAAACCCTGTCTTCTGCCCTGGAGTTGGCCCATGGTCGCTATCTCAAAGCAATTGAATTTCAATTAGAGGCTTTGCGCTATTTTGACCTCAATCCCGATTCACATCGGCTGGCGATTGAACGCCAAGATTTG
Organism: Candidatus Sericytochromatia bacterium; assembly: GCA_018780035.1. GTDB lineage: Bacteria > Cyanobacteriota > Sericytochromatia > UBA7694 > UBA7694. Next base: position 153,503 of record JADMKE010000013.1, on the reverse strand, counting down.
CTGCTCAATCTCGGCGTGGTCTATTTTTTACAGGGCTATGAATTTCTCGATAGCTTTATTCTGGCCCACGACCAAAAGAAGGCCAAAGCTAAAAAAGAAGCCCAACAAAATGCCGAACAATACCTCGCTCAGGCCCGCGATTACTTTGAAGCCGCTTTGGCACTGGCCCCCGACGATATCTATATCCTCGATGAGTATGCCCGTGTGCAGTTTAACCAGGCCTATTTAAACGACCTGGCGGGTCAAAAAAGTGATTATCTCGGCACAATTGCCGGATTTAAACAGGTGGTGCATTCCCAAGAGAAAGAAAAGCTCAGCTATCACGATCTGGTCGAAAGTGCGCTCTTTTTGGTGCATGCCCATGCCAAGAATCAAGAATTTGAAGCGGCTGAACACAATATTAATTTGATTGAATGCTGTCTTCCCAACTATTGGCTGGTACACTATTTAAAGGCCTGTTTGTTTAGTTTAAAGTACCGCTTTCATCCCGATGAGACCTTGCTTGAACTCGGTCTGCGCTCGCTCTTGCGGGCGGTTGAAATTGACGATGAAAACAATCGCACCCGAACAGAGGCCCCCGTCGATCCTGATTTAAAATCGTTGCGCACGTTGCGAGCGGCTGAATTTGTCAAGTTGCTCAAGCTGGAGGAGAAGAAATGAAACCGTTCCCGCTTTTGTCCCGTTTAGGCCTATTGCTAAGCCTGCTTGCTGCCTGTGCCCCAGCGACCTCGCCGACGACCTCCCCCTCCCCGGCGACGGCTTTGACCAGCAGCAACACAATCCAAAATACGACCACTCAGACAGATATTCGCCCCAATAGCAAAGGCCAACGTCTCGAAGTGGGTGAAGTTGAAGGCGAATTTAGTCTGCCTTCGGGTACCAGTGCATTTTTGGTGCAAAGCCAGATGGTCCATTTTCATCATTTCAATTTGGATTTGCTTTTGGGCGCGCCTGCTTATGCCCAAGGTATGGATGAAAATGGTGGGGATGAAATCAGCGATGATCAGATTCGCCAGTTTAAAGCCCGAATCGACGACGAAGCGGTAACGATGGTGATCGATAAAATCAGCCGTGATGCCAACGGTGAAAGGGTTGTGGCCTATCATCTCAAACAGGTTCCTGTTTTGGAAATCAATCAGGTTTTGGAGTTTTATTCCCCGTCTGAAACCATCAATCTCAAAGGACTTTTGCCCCAAATCAAAGCCAATGTTCGCACCCGCTTAAATCAACGGATCGATCTCGATTCCACTGCGGCTTTGGAAGTGGTTCAACGCGATACCGGTGCGATTGTGCATCAAATAACCCCCGATGAGCTAAGAGACTTGGCCAAGCGACCTGAGGTGATTGAGTTTCGCGATTTTATGAAGGTTCAGATCAAGCGCAAAGATAACAAACAGCGCAAATTTACGGCTATTATCGAAGAGTTTGACCCCAAAACAAAAATTTTGCCCAAGCTACAGGCCAAACTCGATGATTTAAATACCCGGCAGCTCAAGCAATGTGCCCAAAATCCCGAACAATGCCTGCAGGTTTTAAAACAATGCCGACCGACACAGCTCAAAGCCTGTCCCAAACCCGAAGACCGTCTCAATCAGGCCCGTGCGGGTATTGTGCGTCCCGGTATTCTCTTTCCGCGTGCGGCTTCCCCTTCTCCACCGCCTTTGCCTCGGCTTTTGCGTTAAAGACTTTTATTCAGCAGATCAGCGATTGGGTGAGTGCAATGGTACACTTTAAGCATGTCTCGCAGCCGTTTTGAGCAATTAACCACGCCCCATCGCAGAGATGGAGAAGAGTCGGGTTTCCTTTGGACCTGGCTTTATTTGGGCTTTGCGCTGGTTGTCGCGCTATTTTTGGTGCAAAGTTTGAGCCTCAAACACGGTTCTGCCACCCCGGTGGCCTCAGCCTCAAGCCAGCCGAGTGCGACCCCCCGGCCCACTCCCAGTCCTGCTTTGCCCACTTTGCCTGCCAATTTAGAGCAGCAGCTCAAACAGAATTTTAAACAGCTCAAATGGCCCGTTGCGGCAGCCAATCTTAAAAGTACGCCTCAGACCCTGACCTGGCGTGTGCCTGCAACTGAACTTTTTGCCTGGGATTTGCGCACGCTTTCTCCCCGCTCGCAGGCCTTTTTTCGTACCTTGGCAAGCCAATTAAAAACGTGGAATCTGGCCCTGCAAATCGAAGGCGCAGGTCTGCCTGCACGCAGCGGCAATCTGCGCTGGGTCAGCGATTGGGAGCTTTCTGCCTTGCAAGCAGCCCGGATTGCCGACTTTTTAATGACCTCTCAGGCTCCTGCTGAGCGTTTGCAGGTGCTCGCGGGCAAAGCCCCACAGGCAGGCAAAGCCCAATCCCTCGGCACGCTGCAATTGCATTTTCTGGCCTTGCCCGCGCCGAGTCCCAGCCCCACACCCCTCTTCTCTGCCACGCCTGTGGCGCAAAGAGGTCAAGTCTCCCCTGCTCTGACGAGAGGCGCTGCTTCGCCCTCTTCAAAAGCCCCTGTGGGGGGCCGTCCCTCAGCTTTACCTCCGTCTTCTCCCCCGTCTGCTTTACCCCTATCTCGAAGGAGTTCCAACCGATGACCGAATTATTGCCCCCCCTGATTCCCCGTGAAGTGCTCTTTGGCAACCCCGAGCGTACCTCGCCACAAATTTCACCCGATGGCACACAGATTGCTTTTCTCGCTCCCGATCAGGGGGTGCTCAATATTTGGGTCCGCAGCTTAAGTGACGAGAGCGCGCGGGTGATTACCCAGGACCGCGATCGCGGGATTCGGCTCTTTTTCTGGGCCCAAGACAGCCGCCATCTGCTCTATTTGCAGGATCGCGGTGGCAATGAAAACTGGCGCCTTTACGGCCTGGATCTCACAGGTGGGGCAGTCAAAGACTATACCCCTTACGAAGATGTACAGGCCCAGGTGATTCAGCGCGACAAACACTTTTCCGATGAACTTCTGATTGCCCTCAATCTGCGCAACCCCCAATTACACGATGTTTACCATCTGCGTCTGTCTACGGGTGAATTGCAATTGATCGCCGAAAACCCAGGCAATGTTTTGGGCTGGGTGGCCGATGCCCGCTTTCAGGTGCGGGCGGCAGTGGCGGCCAATCCCGATGGCTCGATGAGTTTGATCTACCGCGAAACCCCCCAGGCCGAGTGGGAGAAATTGCTCGATTGGCCGATGGAAGACAGTCTCACCAGCAGCCCCTCCCATTTTTCCCAAGACGGCCAAACGCTTTATTTGCTTGAATCGCGCGCAGCCAATACGGCCCGCCTGGTGGCTTTAAATCTGACCGATCGCAGCACCGAGGTCTTGGCCGAAGATCCCTTTTACGATGTCAGTCGCCTTTTGGTGCATCCCGATACCTATGCCGTGCAAGCTGTGGCCTTTGCCCGTGCCAAAGAAGAGTGGCAATTGCTCGATCAGAGCCTGGCCGAAGACTTTTCCTTTTTGGAGCATTACCGTCTCGGGGAATGGGCTCTGAGTAACCGCGACGATGCAGACAAAACCTGGCTGGTGCGCTACAACCGGGATATTGGCCCTGTGGAGTTTTATGCCTACGACCGGGCCACACAAACCCCCACTTTTTTATTCGTGCATCAGCCTGCTTTAAACGATTACCCCCTGGCCCCGATGGAACCGATCCGCTTTACTTCCCGCGATGGACTCAAAATCGAGGGCTATATGACTTGGCCCTTGGGCGTGCCCCGCGAAAATCTGCCGATGGTCTTAAATGTACATGGGGGCCCCTGGTGGCGCGATACCTGGGGTTATCATCCCGAAGCCCAGTGGCTGGCCAATCGCGGTTATGCCTGTCTGCAGGTCAATTACCGGGGCTCCACAGGCTATGGCAAAGACTTTCTCAACGCCGGTGACCGTGAATGGGCAGGCAAAATGCACGATGATCTGCTGGACGCCTTGGACTGGGCGGTGACCCAGGGTGTGGACCGCGAGAAAATTGCAATTTATGGCGGCTCGTATGGCGGCTTTGCGGCTTTGGTGGGAGCGACCTTTACCCCGGATGTCTTTGCCTGCGCGATCGATATGGTCGGCCCGAGCAGTTTGATTACCCTGATTCGCTCTTTCCCACCTTATTGGGCTGCCATGCTCGACAATTTTAAAAAGCGCGTTGGCGATCCCGAGACCGAAGAAGAATTCCTCAAATCGCGTTCACCGCTGTTCAAAGTCGATCAGATTCAAATCCCGATGATGATTGCCCAAGGGGCCAACGATCCGCGTGTGACCGTGCAAGAGGCGGAGCAAATTGTGGCCGCCATGCAAGAAAAAGGCATTCCCCACGAATACCTGCTCTTTGAAGACGAGGGGCATGGGCTCGCCAAGCCGCAAAACCGCTTCCGCTTTTATGCGGCCATGGAGCGCTTTTTGGAAGCCCATCTCGGGGGACGCAGCCAGAATTGACTCAGCGTTGATTCAGGCAGATTCGGCAAATTTGCCCAAGCTGTCGACCTTTTGTTGGTAGGCGCGCATTTTTTGGATATTGCGCAGATCTTCATCGCGGACCGACGATTTGAGTTCGGCCACTTCAAGGCGTAATTCTTTGACCAGGGCTTCCATTTGCAGCAAACGCCATTCAAGCTCTTGCAATTGAGCGCTGCGGGAAGTGGGTGAAGGGTCTTCTTTTTGCATACAAACCTATTCCTGCGGATTGAACTGTCCCCTTGTTTTAGAGAGACGGGGACTGCCTTTGAAAGTTCCTGAGAGGACTATAATTTTGGGCGTGAATGCATTAAGATAGGGGTATGGAGAACCTCTCAGATCCCAATCTAAAACCCGAATCTGAATCCCCTCTGTATATTGAGCTGGATGATCCGCTGCCTCCAACCCAGCCCCTTCGACAGGGCTCAGGGGCCGACCTTCGACAGGGCCCCGAAACACAGCCAGGTTCTGGGAGCAGCTTGCCAGAAAATCTCTCGCTCTTGGATACCCCTTTGCATTTTTCGCAACCCCCTTTTGCCCAGCCCCCTTTCGCCCAAGAATCTGAACCCCCAGAAAATGCCGTGCCGCCGGTGCTGGTGGTTCTGAGGCAGACGCCGCCCTTGAAGTTGATTGCCTTGGTGGGCTCGCTGCTGGTGATTTTGCTGCTGTTTCCCCAGTTTCTGTTGATTCTGCGTGGGGCCTTTTTGGAGCTGCTGCTGCTGGTGAGGGCCTTGATGTTTCCCTTGGCAGCACTGGGTGTGGCGATTCTTCTCTTGCACCTGTTTTACTCCCGCAGGCGCTGATGCGGCCTGTGCGCAGCCGGGCCCGCCAGATTGTTGTGCCCTGCCAAGATGTTGCTCTGCGCAGTTTGGCAGAGCTGTCTGTGGCAGAGCTGGCGGCTTATCACGAACAGGGTTTGGCGCTCTACCGGGCCGCGCTCGCTGCTGAAGACTTAAACAAGCCTCTCTCTTGTCCCGGAGACCATCGGGGTTATGCTTGGCTGGCAATCAAACGGGCCTGGGCCCAGGCCCTGCTCTCAGAGTGCAATTATTGTGTGCACAATTGCCGGATCAACCGCTCTGCCGGGGAGACCGGCTATTGTGGCCTGACCGACCAGGCGCTGATCAGCGGAGAGTACCTGCATTATGGCGAAGAGGCAAGGGTGGGAACCACCCATGCGATCTTTTTCAGTGGCTGTACCCTGCACTGTCTGTTTTGCCACAATTGGCGCGAGACCTTTGACCTCTCCGCCGGAGCGGGAGTTGATGCCGCCCACTTGGCTGAGCAGATCCGCTTGCGCTGCGCAGATCCTGCTGTGCAGTCGATCAGCTTTATTGGCGGCACCCCTGAGCCCCATTTGCATACCCTGACGGCTTTGGCGGAGCTGCTACCCGAGCAGCTGACGTTGCCCTGGGTCTTTAACAGCAATGCCACTCTCTCCGCCACAGGCCTGGCCCTGATGGAGGGTCTGATCGACCTCTATTTGCCGGATTTTAAATTTGGCAACGATCGCTGTGCCTGGCAATTGGCCAAAATAGCCCACTACAGCGAAACCCTGGAGGCCAATTTAAAGGCCTATCAAGCGCAAAGTAGACAAACGGCAAGCTCTCTTCAAACTGTACAGGTGCTGATCCGCCATTTGCTCATGCCAGGGCATCTCGACTGCTGCACCCTGCCTGTGCTTGAAAAAATTGCGGCAGAGTACCCAGAAATGACTGTCAATTTAATGGGGCAGTACCGCCCTTTCTACAAAGCGCGTGAGCGTCCCGAACTCAACCGACGTCCGGCCAAAGCCGATTTGGAAATGGCCCGGACCCAGGCCCATGAACTGGGTTTAAGCTTGGTTTGAGGCCTGTTGGTACCACTGTTTAAAGCGTTCTGCCATCGCCGCTTCGGGACTGGGGGCAGTGGCATAGATCTCAAAGACGGCCTGCTCAAAATCGGCTTGGCCGCAAGCAGCGCAAAAATCCTGCTTAAAATCTGCCATCACCTTGCCCAAGGCCGAGCCACTCAGGCCGTAGGTTTTCATCAATTGGCCACCGTTAAACAGGGCCTTGGCAAATTCATGTTTGCGGTGCTCTTCGGCATAGGTCGCCAATTCTCCGAGTAAATCGACACCCCCGGATACCTTCGCGGATCCGCCCTGCGAAGGGCTGTTTGGGGCATAAAAATGGTTGTGAATGCGTATCAGGTAAATGGATTTGTCTTCTTCAAAGCGAAATTCATTGAAGGTTTTGCCTGTGAGCCATTGCAAAAAGAGCTGGTAGGTTTGGCGCTTTTTATTGCGGGTGCGGTTGATATGGTTGAGTTCGTCGAGTTCAAAAATGGCTGAATTAAAATAGCGCGAAGAGGCCACAAATTCAAAGATCGCTTCGCGGTCTTTGAAACCCTGCAAAAAACGGGAATAATCATAGCCCAAAAAGGTGTAGATCGCAGCAGGATCTTTGCTGAGTGTGATTTTCTTGGCGCGGTAGCCTGACTCGGTGCGAATCTGGTAGCAGAGGCCGTCAAAACCAAATTTGAGCCCAAATTTATGCGCAATTCGGCCAATCAGATTGTTGAGATCGTTATAGGCGAAATAAAACAGGGCGGTTTCGTAATTCTCAGGGGCGACAAAATTAAGATCAACCTGAAAATTTTTATACTCAAATGAGAGCATATCTCCGTTGAAATACTGTTCTCGGCTGCCAATTTGCTGAAAAAAGAGCGCCAAGTCGCCCCGATCGGGTTTGGGTTGGGCAACAACAAAGTCAATGTCCCCAAAGGACGCTTTGTCGCTGTAAAACTGCAGTGGGGCAAAAGGTGTTTTGAGAAAATCGCCCAAAAGCGTGATCAGCTCTTGTTCGTAGCTTTCGTACTCACTGCGCTTGAGCCGCAGGGTATTTGAAATTGCATTGCCGCCCATGTATGTGCTCCTCTGAACTGATGGTGTTGAAATAGGCAAAAAAACAGGCCATCTTTTCAGGTGGCCTGCGGGTGTTTAAACCAGAATCGGCTTATTTGTTTTTGGCCTCGAAGTGAAAGGCAAAATCGCGGTTGGTTTGGCCGTCTCCGACGTGGCGAATCCGCACTTTGAGAGCCCCCATGCCTTTGACCGGAGGAATGGCGAGGTAGCCGCGAATTTCACCGCCGGGGGGCACATCTTGGGGCCAGAAGCCATGGGTTTGGATAAACTTTTCGGCCACAATGGCGCGCTCTTGTTCCATAAAATTGGGAGCGCCACTGATGGTATTGGTATTCAGATAGTGGTAATGGCGCCATTGGCGCATGAGTTCACCGGAGCTGAGGTATTCCACGGGCAGGCCGTTAAAGCTCACACTGAAACGCAATTGAGAAGCGCCAATTTCACGGGGACTGTTGTTGGAGATGCTGACCTGAAAGACCTGGGTCTGCACGATGTTTTTATAGGCATAAGGAGAAAAGTCGTCGCTGAGTTTGCCGCCGCCATTGGGATGAAAGACTTTGGCCTGTTCTGGTTCGAGCACAGGGCGTACGCTGACTGTGATATCCCCTTGGGTTTCACTCAGGGTTTCGTTACCGCCGATGGACTGGTTGCTGGCCTGGCTGACGGGGGTCAAGCTGGTAGCGGCAGTGGCGGGCAAGGCGATCAGACAGGCGCTCAAGGCAAGAAGCAATTTTTTCATGGGATCCCTCTCTTAGCATTTGGTGCAGATTGCGCTTATTATAATACAGCCGTTTCGGAGAATTCTAGCCATTATCTATTTATTTCTCAACTCGGCAGGTTTGGCTTTAACCTGTGCAAAAAGACTGTCTTTGGCTATGCTGTTTTCAGGCTCTCCTCAGAAAATAAAAACGTGCAACGAAAAGAGGCATCCCCCATGATCCCCTCCGAACCTCTGACATTGGAAGCGGCCCAGCAGGCTGTCGATGAATGGATTCAAACCCTGGGTGTGCGCTATTTCTCTGAATTGACCAATCTCGCACAATTGGTGGAAGAAGTGGGAGAGTTGGCGCGGATTATCTCGCGGACCTATGGAGAGCAGAGCTTTAAAGCCTCCGACAAGGGCCATTCCCTCTCCGATGAAATGGCAGATGTGCTCTTTGTCTTGATCTGTTTGGCCAACCAGACGGGGGTGGATTTGACCCAGGCCCTGCGCGCAAATCTCATCAAAAAGACCCAACGCGATGGGGAACGCCATCTTCAGAATCCCAAGCTGCAGTCATGAGTTTATTAAACCTCTGGCCAGCCCTGCCGCTGGGGTGGAAAACAGGGAGTTGTGTGGGGCTTTTGGCAATGCTCTTGAGTGCCTGCCCCCCTGCTCAAAAGGCTCAAAATAACCCAAACGACAAGCCCCTGTCCTCGGCCTCTCCTTCATCGGAATTCCCCCCCGGTTCAGATACCCCGTTGCTGACCTATGGCAAAGAGCTGCTCTTAAACACGCCCAAGCATTTGGGGCCAGCGGCTGAAAAGCCCGAATTGCGCTTGGCCAGTAGCAATCTGAGTTGTGTTTCTTGCCATCTCAATGGGGGTAAAAGTCTGACGGCAATGGGATTTGCGGGCATTGCCCAGCGTTATCCCCGCTATCGGGCTCTGGAAAACCGCACAATCAGCTTGTCTGAACGCATCAACAGCTGTTTTGAACGCAGTCTCAATGGCAAAACTTTGCCACAACGTGAAAGTGCGGCCCTTACGGCTTATCTGATCTGGCTCAGTGATACGGCCCCCCAACCCGATAAACGTGCAGATTTACAAGAGCCCCTTTTGCCTTCGATTCAACTTTTGGACCGGGCTGCCAATCCCCAAACTGGAGCCAAACTTTACCAATACCACTGTGCGGCTTGCCATGGCGCCAAAGGACAGGGGCTTTACAAAGATCCACAAGCGCCCCAATTGGGTTTTACCTTTCCACCTGTGGCTGGGGCCCAGAGCTATGGGCAAGGTTCGAATCTCAATCGTCTCAGCATTGCTGCGCGGTATATTCAGGCCAATATGCCGTTGGGGCGACCGGTTTTAAGTGCCGAAGAGGCCTTTGACATTGCCGCGTTTATGAACAGCTTAGAACGTCCCTTGCTTGCCTCTCCCGAACAAGACTACCCAGATCGCAAGCAAAAGCCCTTTGATGTGCCTTACCCCCCTTATGCCGACGCTTTTTCTGCTGAGCAGCACCAATTGGGCCCATTTAAGTCGATGCTTCCCCCTGCTTCCTCACCCGAAAAGGTGCGCCCGGCCAGTCCTTGACCCAGAGGCAGGGCTCTTTTTGCAAGGGCAGATCGCGGTCTTCTTGCAGGGCCTGATAGACCTCCACCAGATTGCTCTGAAACGGGGCATGAATCGGCTCGACTTTATACGCCAATTGCTGATTCAGACGACAGATTCCAATCAGATCGCTTAAAAGCCAGGCTGGCAGATTTATTCCCTGCTGAAAGAGCCAGGTCTCTAGCCAGCTTTGGGCCTCGTTGAAAAATACGCCAATCCGGTTTTGGGCAATCAATTGAATCAAAATAAACTCATCGGCTGACCACCAAATGCCCGAAAATTCAGGGCCATGGCCCCGACAATACTCGTAATCGCCAGCCTGAATGGCGCGGCCTTTGGCCTGAAAAAAAGCAGAAATTTCGGCCAAGACAGGCCAATCGCTGGGCACAGCCAAAAAGGCTTCGAGCAGGGCCCGAAAGCTCAGCTTATGTTGCCTTTGCAAATAGAGCAGTGCCGGGCGCAGCAGGTGTTTGCCAAAAAAGAGCAGGTCGGTCATCCAGGCAAAGGCAATGCAGCGCACCCAATCGGCTTCGGGCAGACTGTCGCTGCCAATCAGCAATTCTTGAAGCTCTTGAATGCCATCGGGAGGCTCGCTGGCCGGGCTGTGTAAATAGACGGTGGGCACGATCTGACTGCGCAGCCCATACTTCTGACGGTATTCGGGCTGGGCCATTTCGGCATTGGGCAAAAGGCTGGCGTTGAAAAACTTCAGGGCATAACGTTGGCCACCTGTGATCATCTCGCTGATGCCGTCTGCAAAAGAAGCATAGGTTTCACCTGGCAGCCCAATGATCACATCGGTATAGGTGCGAATCCCATCGGCGCTCAGGCGTTGGTGCAGTTCTTGGTAATGCTGCAGGGAAATATTCTCGCGCCGGATGGCTTTTAAGACAGGGGGATGCAGCGATTGCACCGAGAGCGTGACATCTTGGTCGAGGCCCGCCTGAATCAACGTTTTGTGCACCAAATAAGCCCGCTCGGTCACATTTTTGCTGTTTTGTACGGCCAAGGTGCGCGGAAAGCCCGTGCGGGCATGTACCTCTACCGCATATTGGGCCAGCTCCAGATCGCGGGGCAAGATGCCAAAATTGGCGTCGCAGCAAAAGACCAGATCCATCTGGTATTGGGCAAACCATTCCAATTCGGCCTTGAGACGCTCCATCTCAAAGGTCAGCACCTTGCTGGCAGTGGCCGAGCCCCAGTCGCAATAGCTACAGGTAAACGGGCAGCCCCGGTTGCTCTCCCAAAGGGCTGACCATTTTTCGCTCGGGTGTGCCGCCAGAATCGGCTCAAAGACGCCGTTTAAATAGGGCGAGGGTTGGTCCTTGAGATCGCGGCTGCGCGGGGCCCGTGGTGTGTGTTGGAATTGGCCAGAGGTATCAAGCCAGCTTAAACCAGGAATTTCAGCCCAGGGCCGCTCGGGCAAGGCCTCTAAAAGCTGTAGCAAGACGCTTTCCCCTTCGCCATGGACGCAGAGATCGAGGGCCGTGTTGGCGCGCAGAAAGGCTTCGGCCCGGTCGGGCACGTGGGGGCCCCCCGCCAGTATCAAGACAGCGGGGTTGAGTGCTTTGAGTGCCGTGGCAATCGCCACTGAGCGCCGGGTATTCCAAACATAGAGGCTCAGGCCCACCACATCGGCGCCTTTGAGCTGAGCCACAGCTTCATCCACAGGCATTCGGGATTGCCAGAGCGGGGGCAAAAAGACATAGCGTTCGGGCCGGGGGCTTTGCTTTTGCACGAAGGCTTGCAAGAGCCCGGCGGTATAAGGCAAAAAGGTGCGCGCGCCAGAATTGAGCTGAACCAGACCCAAAGTCAATTTCTGGCTCAATGTTTGGGTCAAGGTCTGGGGTTGCGGCTGGTTCTGTGGTGAAACAGGGAGATGTGTGGGCACGCTTGCAGGCACCTTTCGGGCAGGGAATCCTGCTCCGATTTTAGCATTATTCCTGCGGCTTGGCCGATTTGCTCTGAGAGCTAACTCTCAGCCCCAATTTCGAGCCGGTCTGTACGCGGGTTGCGTACCACCGGCCATTCCAATCTGGCGATCACGCCGCCTTCACCATCTTCGGGCAGGGCAAACGACACCTTGCCTTTGTGCAATTGCATGATTTTGTCGACAATCGCCAGTCCCAGGCCATTGCCGCCGGTTTTGCGGGTGCGGGAGCTATCGGGACGGTAAAAGGCCTTGAGAATCGTCTCCAATTCGCTGGCGGGCAGGCCCGGCCCCCGGTCGCGCAGGCGAATACCGGCCCGATCTGCTTGGACGAAAACTTCAATATCGACCTGAGAGGACTCGGGTGCGTATTTGAGTAAATTCGAAAAGAGGTTGTTCAGGGCCCGGTGCAGCAGATCGCGCCGCCCGTTGATAAACACACTCTCCTGGGGGAAAACAGGCATTACTTGGAGTTTCTGCTCGGCCAGAATAAATTGGTGACTCTCCAGGCTCTCACGCACCAAATGCCCGAGTTCCAGGCGTTCAAGTGGGTAGTTTTGGGCATTGAGTTCCAGGGCTGAGACGTCGAGCAGATCGTTGATCAACCTGTCGAGTTCTTCGATTTCGTGGATCGAGCGCTCGATATACTTGGCTTTGCCTTTGCCCTCTTTGGCCAGCAATTCCAGACTTACCCGCATGCGCGCCAGCGGCGAGCGCAATTCGTGCGAGACATCGGCAATCAGGCGCTGCTTTTCTTGCAACATGGTCTGAATTTTGCCCATCATGTGATTAAAGGCATCGGCAATCACCTGGAATTCCTTTTGCCGTCCAATGTTGATCGGGCGCGAAAAATCCCCTTCCGCGACTTTTTCAATCGAGGCAAAGAGCTCTTTAAAGGGCTTGAGGATATACAAAACAAAGGGGATCAGCAGCAGGCCAATAAAGAGCAGAATCAATGCGCCTGAGATCAATATGGGGTTGATATGCGGCGGGGGTGGTCGGTGTTCGCCGCCAGCCAGACGGTGGGGCGGCATGATTGCTCCACGTGGCGGCGGTGGGGGGCCATTAAAACCCGGAAAACCAGAGCCGGGGGGGGGCTTCATCGGTTTCTCGGCAAAAGCGGGCACATATTGCAAATAGCCTTTGCTGGGAGCCGCTGGATCGAGATAGGCCAGCACGCGCGGGGGCTTTTGTTTGTCGAGAATCAAGGTGCCGCCGCTGGCTTTTAATAGTTTTAACTCGTCTGGGGTGGGGGAGGGCTGGGCCAAGCCGGTTGAGATCCGCAATTGATCCCCTTGCCAATAGGCAATCCGCCAATGCAAATAATCGCCAATTTCGCCAATTTGCTTTTGCATGTCTGCGGGGCGGTTTTGCGCCGATTGTTTGAGCACAAACTGAATAAACCCCACCTGATCTTCGAGGAACATCCGCTGCATGTGGCTCTCATCGCGTTTAAACAGCAGATTCATGGCGGTGACGGTCAGTAACATGGCTGCAAAGACACTGACCACCGCATAGAGGTAGAGTTTGCGAAAGAGGGGCTGAATCATTTGGTAAACAAATAACCCACGCCGCGGATGGTCTTGATGATCTCCGGTTTGCGCGGGTTGTCCCCCAACTTCTGACGCAGCCGCGAGACAAAGACGTCGATGGTGCGATCAAAAGAGTCAAAATCCAGGCCACGCACCTTGTTCATCAGGGCGTCGCGGGTGAGGACAATGCCGGCATTTTCGACCAGGCAATGCAACATGTCAAACTCAGTGGTGGTCAGATCCAGTGCCTCGCCCTGGTGCAGCACCTGGCGGGCGTCGAGATTTAGCACTAAGTCATGGGCCTCAGACAACAATTGGTTTTCGCTGGGGGCCTGTTGCAAGAATTGCTGGCTGCGCTCAAAGCGCCGCATGATGGTTTTGATCCGGGCCAGCAATTCACGGGGGTTAAAAGGTTTGGCGATATAGTCGTCGGCGCCCAGTTCCAGGCCGACGATGCGGTTATAATCGTCTTTTTTGGCGGTGAGCATGATGATGGGCAAAAGCGGGTTAATATTCCGCAATTGCCGACAGGCTTCAAAGCCATCCATTTCGGGCATCATAAAGTCCAGCAGGACCAGATCGACGGGGTGTTTGCGGACATACTCCAGGCCTTGGGAGGGCGTGGGAGAAGCGCTGAATTCAATCGCTTCGTCTGCAAAATAATCGCCGAGCAGGTCATGCATTTCTTCGTCGTCGTCAATCATATGTACTTGAATCATGAGGGGTGACCTCTTCGCACGTTTGCTATTTACAGTGTAAGCAGGAAATGTGAAAGGCGTATGGTCTTTTGTAAAGGCTTTGTAAATCTTGGGGGGGCGGTTTGTTTTGGGGCTGGGGGTTCTTTGCGGGTTTGTTTGCGAACTTGTTTGCGAACTTGTTTGCGAACAGGGGCTCTTTTGTCAGGGAATGGCACGGAGGGAGCCTCCGCCCCCACATCCGTGTGGGGGCTGCGGTCGTGCGCGCTCCTTCGGCTAACCCTCCTGGCTCAGTCGCGCGCAAAGACCCTCCTTTGCTCATTCCCTGACAAAGACCTTGCTTGCCGGAAAGAAGAGCAAGAGAAGACCAGGAGAAGACCAGGAGAAGACCAAGAGAAGACGAAGAAACTCACGGGGGAGTGGTTACAAAAAAAACCTGCTTGGGGTCACCGGGTTTGAAGGCTGGCTGGCTTGGCGGAGTGGGGAGGAGCAAGGTTGGGATGGGGCTGTCTGGCTGGAGGAGTGGGGAGGAGCAAGGTTGGGATGGGGCTGTCTCGCTTGGCGGAGTGGGAAGGAGCAAGGTTGGGATGGGGCTGTCTCGCTTGAATGCGTGGAGGGTTGGGGATGACAAGCGGCCTGAACCGGTTTTCATGACATCTGGTGAGCGAGGGAAAGTAAGAGCAGGAGAAAGACCTACCTGGGTTAGACGGGCACTAGGAACCCCGCCGGTCCAGGATGGACAAAGGCGGGGTGACTCGTAACAGCTTCTTGCAGAGCCAAAGGCGATGCTTAGAAGGCTCTTACTTAGCACCGCAGGTGCTGTAGCGAATGAAGCACACGATGTGCGAAATGAGCGGCCCGGATACCCAAGGTACGGTCTCTCCTGCTCTGAACTGCTGACCCTCTTTGCCTTTGAGAGCCTTTGAGTAGACAGTTCTTCCTGAGAGCTCAGCGGCTCATTTCATAGCCTTCTTTGAGAGCAAAGACGGGAATGATGCCGCCCCCGGCGCTGACGTTGATCACCTTGGACTCGGAGATACGGCCCAGGCAACCTGCGTATTTGCCGTCAAAGACGTAGGGGTTGAGGTTGAGGTTTTTCTTTTCCAAAACCACTTGATTGCCTTTGATCACGGGGAATTCGTATTCGGGAATTTCCACGGCCTCTTGAATGATCCACCAGGGGCAACCCATGGCGCTTTCGATGGCACTGGCCCATTTTTCGCGCTCGGTGAATTGGCCCACATAGACCTCGTAGCCACCGGCGGCCCAGGTCGGTTTGAGTACGAGTTCGTCGCGGTGTTTCATGACGTAATTGAAGAGCGAGATGTCCTGGCCATCTTTGGAGATCGTGATTGTCTCATCCATTTTGCGGGTCCAGGGGATGTATTTTTTGATACAGTCAGACTCTTCTTCGTTGAAATAGTGATGGTTTTCTTCGTTGCTCAAGAATGAGAGCATTTCTTTTTGCGAGCCCAGGGCTGAGCGGAAATTGTTCACACAGCAGACAGCCCCGTCGCGCAGGGCGTTGAGGAAGTCTTTCATCTCGCGGGGGAAGCGCTTGAAGAAGGTGAAGCGCAGGCACATATTGACAATGTCGAATTGCACATTGCCAGAATAGAGTTTGCCATTGCGGTATTCAAACTCGCGGGGGTCCACAAAATTGGCTTCGATGCCGTGTTCGATCAGGTAGTCGCGCACGATCTCGCTGTCAGAGCCTGAGAGGAATTCTTTGAACGAAACCAAGGCCACGCGGGGCCGCTCTTTGGTGCCGCCCCATTCGCGGTAACATTTGAGCAGAGACTCTTTTAATGCGTACAACATCGGCCGGTCGGAGGTCACGGCATAGTCAGCGATCAGCTCTTTGTAGAGTGGGGAGTTGATCAGCAGGTCTTCGTAAGTATCAAGCCAGCCTCGGCCACCGGGATTGTCGGTGTTAAATTCGATGAATTTGAGCGTTTTGCCGTCGTAGAGCGCATCGTGGCGGTTGAGCACGGTGGGCTTGCTGTAGCGGTAATTCCAGTGAATCCACTCCAGGGGAATGTCTGGGTAGGGGAAATAGCTCTGGATATACTCATCTTCGAAATACAATTTGATCGCTTTGTCGAGGGTGCGATCGAGGGTCTCGGCCACGTCAGCGATCAATTTCACGGAGTCGTGTTTGAGAAACATCGGCGAGAGGGTCACCGGTAAAATACCGCCTTCGCCATAGCTGCAGCGCTTTTTGAGCAATTGCTGCATAAAGTCTTGGCGGTATTTGATCACCTCGCGGGGATGATCGATCATCCATTGGGTTAAGGCTTTATCTGCTTCATCAAAATGCTGTTCGAAGGTTGGTGTGAGATTGGGGGCTTCGGTGCGGGGCGGGCGGGCGCTGCTGGCTGCTTTAGACGGCTCTTTGGCCGGGCTTTTGGGCTTGCCAGGTGCTTTTACGGCTGTTTTGGCCGCAGGTTTTGCTGCTGCGGCGGCTGCTTGGGTTTTGCTGGCAGCCTGGGCAGGGGCTTTGCTTTGCGGGGCAGTTTTGGCTGCGGGAGTGGGTTTTGCTGCGGGTGCTTTGGGTGTCGCTTTGGGAGCTTGAACTGGTTTCTTGGCCATGCGATTGCCTCGTTTGCAAAGATTTTGGATCGAATTTGGATTCAATGTAGCATGGAAAACAGCTTGTGATAAGGCCTCAGCAGGGCTTTTTCGGGAGCGGCTTTCCCTGCCGTTTTCTTCTAATAAAGCCAATACCCAATCAATGTTATACTTAAAAGCGAGAAAAACCGGGGGTAAAAGCCGATTCTATCCGTCAAACGCATCACGGCAAAAGACTTTCAAAATGGGGCAACTGTTTTGGAATTGCTGCATGCAGACATCCCTTTTGTGGTGAATGGCTTGCCTGCTTATGAAGGGGCTTACCAGAAAACCCTGGAAATTTTTAAGCAGGTAAAAATCAACCTGTTTAATCTCTTTGGCACCCGCCAGGGGGAACAGGAAATCAGAAATTACCATGAATTGGTTGACGCTTTTTCGCGCCTTAAAATCGCCTCTTCTCAAGCGGTGGATCCCCAGGCGATTTTACGGGAATACCAGGCCCTTTTTTCCAAATATATTATCTCTTCCGAAACACTCAATACCGAAAACCTTTTCAGTGTGCAGGTAGATGTTCTTCCCTCCAGTGAATTGGGGAAAAATATTGTTGCACCTGCAATTTTTCCCTATTCAAGCTTATTACAGCAGCATTTTCAGCGAATTTATCTCAATACTGTGCTCAGTGTTTCCCGTGGAGATGGAAAAATTCACAAACGCAGCAAAAATTTTCATGCCCATAATTACGATACCTTTACCACTTTTGCCCAAGCGGGAAGTCAAACAAGTGTTTCTTTTTTTCCCCCGGCTTATTACAGGCGTTTTAAGACCCGTTTGATCTCCAGCACACCGGGGATTGCGCTTTTTATTCCAAATGCCGATCTTTTAGACGAGAGTGTGATGGCTGAGGCTCTGGTCTATGAAGGGGTCCAGCCCGGAGACATTGTCTATACCCCGCCTTTGTGGTTTCACTCTTTCCACCACATGGGAGCGTATTTGAATATTGCCAATGGCGAGTTTTTCCCCACACTTTTTCAAGAACGTTTGGCCCATTTGAGGCCCGAAGTTTTTGGGGCGGATGGAGAGAATATTCTCTCACATCAGCAGGCCTTACAGCATTATGCGCTCACCCCTCACTGAAAGGCGTTTTTAGATGCAACTCAGAACTGTTCATGTCACCCGTTATTTGACGCCTTTGCGCGAAGGGGGCTCGCTGCCTGCGATTGTCGAAGGCGACGACGATGGTACCTATGTGCTTAAATTTCGGGGTGCGGGCCAGGGCGTGCGCGTCTTGGTGGCTGAGTTGATTGTCGGTGAAATGGCGCGTATATTGGGTTTTCGCATGCCCGAGTTGGTCTTAATGGAACTCGACCCTGTACTCGGACGCGCTGAACCCGATCCTGAAATTCAAGAGCTGATTCAGGCCAGTGCGGGGCTCAATCTGGCACTGGACTATTTGCCTGGTTCGATTACCTTTGATCCGCTGGTGCCCAAACCAATGCAGCAGGACTCTCAATTGGCGTCAGAGATTGTCTGGTTGGATGCCTTTTGTTCGAATGTCGATCGCACGGCCCGCAATGCCAATATGCTGATCTGGCACAAACATCTCTGGTTGATTGATCACGGGGCAGCGCTGTTTTTTCACCACCATTGGCAAGATTACCAAGCCCGCAGTTTGAGCCCGTTTAGCCAAATCAAAGACCATGTGCTGTTGCCGTTTGCCAGCCAATTGGCCCAGGCCGATGCCAAACTGGCTCCGCTACTGACTCCTGAGCGTCTGCGGGCGATTCTGGATCTGATTCCCGATCAGTGGCTGGGAGATGTGCCCGCCTTTGAGAGTATCGAGGCGCATCGGCAGGCCTATTTGGATTATTTTCTCTCCCGTCTGCAAGGTCCGCGTAAATTTGTTGAGGAAGCCCAGCATGCCCATTTGCAGTTATGAATACGCGGTGATTCGCGTCATGCCGCGGGTCGAGCGGCAGGAGTTTATCAACGTCGGGATTGTCTTGGCCTGTCAGGCCAAGCGCTATTTGCAAGCCCGGATTGAACTGGATTCCTCCCGACTCAAAGCCTTTGCGCCCCAGCTCGATCTGCAAATGTTGGAAGACTATCTCAAGACCATTCCCCTGATCTGCGAAGGCAAAGGGCCTTTGGGCCCTGTCCCGCAGCGGGAGCGTTTGCACTGGCTGGTGGCCCCACGCAGCACCATTGTCCAACTTTCACCCCTGCATTCGGGCCTGTCTGAGAACCTCGATGCTGCGATGGAAGATTTATTGAATAAACTGGTGCGACTGAACGCTTAAAAGAGCGCTGTGCCAAACAGCGTTCGGTATTCGCTGTTCACTTTGTTTTCGTAGGTGCTGACATTGGGATCGCCGTAGCGCTCCAAGGCTCTTTTTACGTTGCCATTGTTGCGATCTTGAATCTCATAGGCCATATACGCGGTCGAGGTCCAGATATTTTGCTTGATGTCATAGCGCTGACTGATTTTGGTTTCACTTTGAACAAAATTGTCACGGAATTGGGTAAAGGGCTCTCTGCCGCGCTGGCCTTTTGCCATACCTGCCATATAGTGAACCTGGCGAATGGCGATCCCTGTCAATTGACCCAGGCCGCCAGCACCTGTATTGCTGCGGGCTTTGGGGTTAAATCCACCACTCTCATGGGCATAAACGGCCATCATGATTTTGGGGTCGACACCAAAGGCTTCCCCGGCTTTGTCCAATTCAATTGCAATTTCCCGCATTTCGGCATCTGTGGTCTGTGTGCGGTTGGTATTGCCCAGGGCATTGTGGTGGGTCTGATAACCTTTCAGGGCGTCGTACAGCTCTCTGGCGCGGGGGGTCATGCCCTCTGCATCGACAGGACCCGTTGCCTCAGCCACTGCACTGGCCTCTCCTGTTTCGTCACTGGCTTTTGCTGTGCTGACAGGGATTTTGAGGGTCATGCCTGCCCGGACGGCTTCAGGGCTTGAGAGGATATCTTTATTGGCTTCATAAATTTCGGGATAGCGTTCAGAGTCACCCAAATGACGCAAAGCCAGGATACTCAAAGATTCACCGGCTTTAACCGTCACTTCTGTGAATTGCGGCGCAGGGGGTTCGGCGGGGGGCCCTTCTGTGACAGGGGGGGCTTCGGTTGTCCCGGTCGCATCCGTTGCTGGGGGATCCGCTGGGGGTGTTTCTGTGACAGGGGGCTCAGTGGTTGGGGCTGTCTCTACAGGCGGGGTTTCAACAGGTTTGCCAATCGGAAAGTCCACACTGTTAGAGGGGGTGGGAATTTTGAGCGTCATACCGACATGCAGATCGTTGGGGTTGCGCAAAAGATCTTTATTGGCTTCATAGATATCCATATAATTGGCGGAGCTGCCCCAGAGTTTTTGCGCGATTTTGCTGAGGGTGTCGCCGCGTTTGACTTGGTATTCGGTGAAGTGGGGCGCGCCATTGGCCTGGGTGCCGCTCAAAGAGCCAAAACTCAATTGATCCTGGGGGGCAATCGTGGTTGTTTCTGGGGCTGGCTTGTTGTCAACAACGGGGGGGGGTGCAGTTGTTTGGGCTGGAAAGGCCAAAGGTGTCTGGGGGATAATGACGGGGGTGGGATTGTTCGAAACGGTGGACATAAAGGCGTCTCCTCAGACTTTTCTAAAGTAGGCCTCGCAAAAAAGGCATTTTTTAATTATAGAACGGGATCAGGCTTACAGGTGTATCTTAATCAAATCCTAATATCTGGTTTGGATTCGTTTTTTCAGCCACCCTTCAACAAACGCCCTGCTGAGATCCCCCTCCTCTCTCCCTGTGAATCTGGTATTATGAAGGCCATGCAAACCACATCCCCCCCCATCCCCGAAAGCCTGGAACAGCTCGAACACCTTGACTATGCTGCCTTTGGCGCAGAACTCGAAGCCCTGCACCAACGCCTGCTGGCCAATATCTCCGAAGCAGATTTTAAGCACCTGCGCAAAATAGAGGGCTGGGGCCGTATTTGCAGTTTGTTGGGCTATGCCACGGCTTGGCTCTTGCCCAATCCGATCAGTGCTTTGCTGATCAGTACGGGCCAAATGGCGCGCTGGGGCTGTTTGAATCACCACATTCGCCACCGGGGCTACGACCGCGTGCCCAATATTCCCAAACGCTATACCAGCAAAGGCTTTGCCCGGGGCTGGCGGCGCTGGATTGACTGGCCCGATTGGCTCGTGCCCGAGGCCTGGGACTTTGAACACAATGTTTTGCACCATTACCACACCGGCGAAAAACTCGACCCGGATATCCTCGAAGATCGCGTGCAGCTCATGCGCCGTATCAAGGCGCCCATTTGGTTCAAATATGCCGTGGCCTCGTTTTTTATGGTCACCTGGAAATTGACCTATTATGCGCCCAACACCCTCTGGATTCTGCAACAGCAGCGTTCGCGTCCGGGGCGCAAGGGGCTCGAAGAACGCATTGCCGGGCATCAGCCCGCGATTTTTCACGGGGCCCCGCTCTGGTGGCCTTTTAGCAAAGGCAGTGGCGAGTTTTGGTTGCGCTGTGTCTTTCCCTATGCGCTCTTTCGCTTTGCTTTGCTTCCGGCGCTGTTTTTACCCTTGGGCCTGTCGGCTGCGCTAAACGTATTGCTCACCAGTGTGCTGGCTGAGCTGATGACCAATTTGCACACCTTCTTGATCATTGTGCCCAACCACACCGGCGACGATGTCTACCGCTTTGAGGGCCCTGTCTCTGACAAAGCCGAGTTTTATCTGCGCCAAGTGGTGGGTTCGGCCAATTTTACGGGGGGCCGCGATTGGCAAGACTTCTTGCAGGGCTGGCTGAATTACCAGATCGAGCACCACCTCTGGCCCGATCTCACCCTGCGCCAATACCAATTGGCCCAGCCCGAGGTGGAGGCCATTTGTCAGAAATACGGTGTGCCGTATATTCGCCAATCGATCTGGAAGCGCATCGGCCAGACCATGCGCCTGCTCACAGGCCAGATTGTCATGCGCCCACTCAAAACCCGCTCCAAGCAGGAGCGGGAAAAAGAGCTGGCTTCGGTTTAAACCGTCGCTTTGGGGCTTATTTGCCTTCAACTTTGGCAGAACCCGAGCTGTCGATGGTCACGTTGACCGACGAGGTGTCCGTGCCGCCTTTGTTGTCCGAGACCAATACCGAAATAATCGCTACGCCAGTTTCCAGGCTGCCGTCGGACTTTTGCGGCATCCAGGTGATAATTTCCCCTTGGGTCGACGAGAGCGTACCCTTGGTGGCCGACCAAACGTATTTTAAGATATCTCCGTCTTCGTCCACGGCCACAACCTTAAAGCTGATAATATCTTCTTTCCGGCTCACATTGGTGGGATTGGCGTTCATTTGCTGAACAATCGGCTTGCGGTTGACTTTGCTCTCTTGTGTGCCTGTGCTGGGGGTGTTGACCACCACGTTCTGACGGGTATCACAGCCCGCCAGTGAGAGAGCCAGGAAACTGAGGAGAATTAATTTTTTCATGGTTTTGTACACTTTCTGATTCATCTTTATTGGGCCACACCCTGAACAACGCTGATGCCACAGCCGCCTGAGCTGCTGTTAAACAGCCAGGTACTGTTGCTGGAGTCTTGTATTGTGTAGCGGCCAGCAGGCAGCACCACATTGGCGGGGCGGGCACTCCAGGTGCGGGCGCTGGTACTGCTGGTGACGGTGCCGCCACTGGCCGACCAGGGACCAAAGGTCTGACCGCTGTCGCCCTTTAAGCTGATCTCCACAGGCCCATTGTGGGTGGTGGAGTGGTAATTGACCACCCCGGCCAGCCGATAGGACTGGGTCAGATTAAAGCTGGGCTGACAGCTGGGATCGCTAAAATAGCTGATATCTGGAGAGAAATTGCTAAATATATTGCTGGCGACGAGATTCCCGCCGCCACCACTGATCGGCGCCGGGGTGGGGGAGGGCACGGGCTCAGGGGCATTTAACAATTTGACCTGCCGTGTGCGATCGCCGAGGCCATTATTCGTACGCACCACGCCGCTGAGATAGAGTTTGTCGAGGCTGGTCAGGTTTACAATTGGGATTTTGCCCTCTACGACACTTCCCACTTCGAGGCCCGTGGTTTCGGGCAGGCCGTCTTTGTAGATATTGCCAGTCCAGCCCATATTCAGGCGGTAATCTTGGGCCCGTGCTGGGTCGGGTTTGCCCCAAGTGTCGAGGCGGTAATAGAGATGGCGGGCATCGCGTGCCAGATAGAGGGCGCGCAGATCCAGGCTGCTCTCGTTGCCGCCGGTATCGCGAGGGCCATCTTGCGCCACGGGCAGGATATTCTGCCATTCATTGGGCTCGCCGTCGAGGGTCACACTCAGGGTTTCGAGCGTGTTGCTGCCAAGTTTAAGCGGCGGGAGCCGATCATCGCTGGCCAAGACGTCCACGGCTTTGCCAGCGCTGGGATCCGTTTTGCAGAGCAGGTTGCCTGCCTGGGTATCTACCTCCAATTGGCTTGAACCATCGGCTTTGATCAAAATATTCAGGGCACCGGGGCTGGTGTATTTGCCATCGCTGACCTCGACCATCACAATGCCGATGCCTTTTTCAGGACTGCCGTTCTTGAGCGGGTTCCAACTCACTTCGGCACCTTCACTCTTGTTGAGGCTGCCACGGGTGCTGCTCCAGCGATAGGTCAGTGGATCCCCTTCGCCGTCGTAGGCCACGACTTTGAGTGTGGCGCTGCCATCTTTGTTCAGACTCAAGGCCGAACTGATCATGGCATGAATGATCGGGGGGCTGTTGCCAGGGGTGGCCTCGTCAGCGACACCACTCGGGCGTTGGCCGCTCAGGGGAGACGTGCTGTTACAGGCCAAAAGGGTCGTCAAAGCCAAACTGAGCGAAAGCAGGGGGAGATTTTGCTTAAACATGGTTAGAGTCCTTCGTTGCGATAGAGTTCTTCGCGCACGCCACTGCCGCTGGCACAGCTCAGACGGGAGATCAGGCCCACTTGTGCAGCACCGGAAGCCTCCACAGCCAATTTGACAAAGGCCTGGCATTCACCGCTTTTGCCGTCACTGACTGTCAGGCTGATGGTGGCGACACCGCTTTTGCCTTTGCTCGGCTGCCAGAAGACCGAATAGCCTTCTGTGGCTGAGAGTTGGCCAGAATCACTGCTCCAAAAGTATTTGAGTGGGTCTTTTTCGGCGTCAGTGGCTTCGACCGTAAAGCTGATCTTGTCTTCAGCGGCCACTTTGGCAGTGGGGTTCGCCGTTAAATTTTGAATAATCGGCGGGGTGTTTTTTTGCGTCTCAGTTACTTTTGCGCCTTGGCCGTGGCCTGAGACCAGCCCCCCTCCCCCGCGTTCGAGTCCGCTGTAGGGGATATTTTGACTGCAGCTCAACAGGGGCCATAAACACAGAAGTAAATAGGGGAAACGTGTCGCTTTTCTCATGGTCTAAAATTCAGACCTCCTCTTAATCCAGTGGTAAAAGCCTGGGCCGAGCCCAAGGACAACCCCGTATCCAGGGTTAGGTTCAGCGACCAGTGGGGACTGAGACTGTATTCGGTGCCCAATTCCAATAGCGCCCCAGGTACCAGACCCGCGCCCGTTGCGTAGACCACAAACCCGCCGATTCCCCCAAACAGGCTCTGAGAGGGGCTGAGCGGATGGTGGTAGCGCAAACTGAACGGGAAATAGCTGCTGAATCCGCTGCTTTGCAAAAATCCAGCGGCACCCGCAAACAGGCCAAAATGGGGATCCCAATTGTATTCAACGCCCAGCATCAGGCCAGGATCAGGCAGCCAGCCTCCACCCCAGGACAGGGCACCCAAGCCCTGCAGACTCAACGCCAGGGGTGAACTCCTGGGGAGGACCGTCAAGGCCGCAGCGGGACTGGGTACGGGTTGAGGCGTGGCTGCGGGTGTGGGGGGCACTTTGGGAGCGGGTGCAGCACAAACCGGGCCATTTAAGCAGAAGGCAAGCAAAGGCAGGCTTAAAAGTAGAGATTCTATTTTCATGGTTTTTTCCTCAGGCTTATCTAAATCCAGTCTAGTTTTAAAACTCTCTTGGGAAGATGATCAAAAATGGGTGTGATTTTGATCTTTATCAAGCTTTTGGCGGGAGCAGAGAAGTCTGGCGCTTGACCCCTGATTCTCAGACAGTTACACTCAAACAGAGACTTCAAATCTTGATGAGGCAGAAGTGAAATACAAGACCCTGACCCGTTTGTTGCTTTTGGGCTCGGCCCTAACCTTGGGGGCCTTGGGCTGGTCTCAACGTGGCGCTGTGCAGGAAGTGTTGGCCCGCAATCAGGATTCACAGGCCGTTTATGCCCAGATTCAGACCCATACCCGGCGCTTACAAGACAGCCCTCAAGATGCTTCCCTCTGGTATAACCGGGGTGTTTTAAGGGCGCAAGCCGGAGACAACAAAGCCGCTGCGGCAGACTTAAAGCGGGCGCTGGAATTGGAGCCCCATGATACAGATGGTCTCTACAATCTGGCTTGGGTAGAGCTGCGCCAAGGCCAAAACAAGGTCGCACTCAAACATCTCACCCAGCTTTTGCAAATCGAGCCCCACCACCTTGATGCACGCTGGAACCGGGCTTGGCTGCAGCAGCGGCTTAAAAACCAGGCCGCCGCACTTCATGATTACCGTTTTATTGAAAAGTACCTGCAAAAGCAGCTCAAACCGCTCGAAAAGGCTGAACTGGCCGCCCTCTTGCAAAAGCCCGCCGTAGCTGCGGCGGCTTATGCTTTGGCCCTCAAAAAAGAGCCCGGTCAGCCCGATGCGCTTTTGGGCCGGGCCCGCAGTCTTTTGGCGCTCAAGCAGGTTTCTGAAGCTGAACCGGTCTTGGCGAAGGCCTTTCAACAGCCTTTAAACCCAACCCAGAAAGCCGATTTGCTCACACTCAGGGCCGAACTGGCCCTGCTGCAAAAAAAGCCCCAATTGGCCCTGGCGGATTATCTGAGTTTGCGCCAATACGAACCCCAAAACGCCCGCTTGGAATTACAAATTGCCAGTTTGATGGCCCAATTGGGCCAGGAGAGCCAGGCCCAGGAGCACCTCACACGGGCCTTAAAAATGGCTCCCGACTTGCAGAAAGACCCGCTTTTGCAGGGGCGTGAGTTCTTTCGTCTGCGCCGCCTGCCGGAAGTGCAGGCCTTATTGGGGGGGAGCAAGACCTCCCCCAGGCAAAAACCTTAAGGCTGCGAATCTGTTTAAGCTGATTTAAAATAGGCCATAAACGAGGTCTGGGTGATCTCCAATTGGCGTTTGGTGCGCATCCAATTTAAGTACAACTTGGACGAGATGATATTGTTAAAGGGATCATTGCTGGAGGCACTGATAAACAGGTTTTCCATCAAGCCATAGCGCAGAATATCCTGGTATTCGGGGTTGTCGAGAATGCGTTTCAGCTCTTTGGTGAAGTCATTCTCAAAGCTGCCGCCTGAGCGGCCTGGTCCAACCTGTAAGAAGTCTTCATAATTGCTGCGGTAGATCGTGCCGATATCCACGATTTGTCCCAGAGCCGTGGTCACGGGCTGATCGAAGGTCAGATCATTGCCGACAATCGTGGCAATCCGACGGGTCAGGCTGTTGATATTGACCACGTCACCGGGATTAAAGCCTGTGCTATCGACCACCTGCAGGGGATTGCCTGCGCTGCCATCGCCGGTGTTAAATCCGCTGATCTCCATGCGTTGGCTGGGGTCAGGATCGCCAAAACCAATCGACTCCGTACTTGTGCGCACGGGCGCAGTGGTATCTACCCTGGGCGGGAAGCCCACCACATCGTATTCATCGTATTCCAAATGTACCCGCACCGGGGCACCCGCGGCCATGGCGTAGGTCTTGTTTAAAAACAGAGAAAGTTCGCGTGTGCCCAGACCATTGCCCAAATTGAGCCGGTCCCCGCGCAGGGGGGCATTGCTCAGCGGCGAATCGAGCTGAACTGTATTGCCGGTGATACCTGCGATCCGGCGGCGTTCGCCATTGACTGAAATTTCTTCCCCGACGGAGAATCCATCGGTGGCGGTGACATCAATCGAGGGATTGATGGTATTGGTGGCATTGGCCCCGTTGGTAATGCCCTGGTAATGGCCCACGAGTATGTCTAAATCACTGGTCACATAGGGGTTGAGCTGGGTCTCGCCTTCGTATATTGCGATCGGCCACTCGCCGTTAATGGCAAAGGGGCCGGTGGTGCTGTAGCTCTGGGCCACTTTATTGGGAATCAGCTGCTCGCCGCTTTCAATTTCGACCCGCACGGATCTGAGTTTGCGCGGGCGCAAATTGCCGTCAATGTCCTGGCTGACCAGATTTAAGCTGACCTGGGCATCGGCCTGTACATAGCCCTGGGGCGAGGGAAAGACCTCGGGGGCTATGCGCTGGCTTTCGTCGACAGTCGGGGTCAGCGGGTTATCGAGATCGGCGCCCGGTGTACGCGGATCACCCAGGGCCACGCGGCCCACGCGGTCCATTTCGGCAGACAGTGCGACCGAGACCAAATTGCCGGGTGTCTGTGTGCCAAGATCGTTATAATTGATGCGCACATGGTCGCCGGTGGAACTGGGGGTGCCTGCGGCATCCACCACACTAACGGTGTATTCGCCGACGATTTGGCGAATTTGCAGATCGGTGTGGACATTGTTTTGGTAAGCAGCGGGTACGGTGCCGCTCACGGGCAGCAAAAACAGGGTCTGGGGATAGGTATTGGCATTTTTTTGCACGACCCGGTAGCGGGTTGTGGTATCTGTACCCAAATAAACCTCATTGCGGGGGCCTTCGACATCAAAGGCGTTGGCATCATCCACGTGCAGAATCAGCCCCGCGCCCCAGGTGGCGGGTGGATGGGTGGTTGACACCACACCCCCAGCACTGGTGAGCAGGGTGCCTGCCAAAGCGGCATTGATATTGCCATCGCGCAGGCCATCGACACCATCGAGCAATTCCGTCTGGAAATTGGCCAGGTATTTGCCACCCGTGCGGGTGACGGTTTGTGGGCCGTAGGAGGCAAAGGTGTATGAAGTGGGGGTATTGAGCGGAAAGCTGCCCACATCAAAGAGCGGCAGGGGAATGGCATGGGGTTGTGCTGCGCCATTGGCCCATTCGTTGATAATCAAATGCCCGGCGCGGTTGACCTGATTGGGCATTTGCAGGGTAATCTGAGAACCGCCTGCTTCCATGGTGGCGTAGACGCTGTTGGAGGCCCCCACAGCCCGTTCCGGGCCGGTCACATTGCTGGTCTGGCCCAGGATCACGTTGCGGGAATAGTCCAGAGGCACATCTGCACCGCTGAACCCACGCCAGAAAGCCGAGGTGGTGGTGCGCTGGGCATTGCGGAGTTTGGCATCTTGTTCAGCCACCCCCAGTACCACGCCCGACCAAGCGGGCATATTCGGGTTGTGGACCACTGTGGTCTCGGCTGCATCGTAATGGCCCAGCAGGTTTTGGGCTCGTCCATTAAAATTGAGGGTGCCCATACCATCGTTATTAAAACGCTGCAGGGCGGCATTCAGCTCGCGGTCCACGGTGTAAGGCGCGCCTGTGCCCACAGCCCCATTGTCGAGGTTTTCGCGGTAATAATAAAAATTGCTCGGCAGCGAGCCCACATACAATTCACCAAAGCGGCGGCCTTCGCTGTCACCGGGAATCAGATTTAAATCGGGCACATAGTCAAAGAGGTTATAATCGTCGCCATTCATCGAGAGCCGGTTGTGGCTGGTGATATAGTCCTCAAAGTCAGCGGCACCGTTGTTATAGGCGGCATAATTGCTCATATCGTAGCCTTTGTCGGCATTGCTGACCTGGTTATTGAGGGTCGCCCCACCCGCTGTGGTATAGACCCGCTGTACGGAGAGGGCGTCCTGGGCGCTGTATTGGGTCCGGCTGGTATCGTCTTCAAAAGCGCCTTTGCCAAAGGCGTCAAAGATATTGCCGCCAGCATCTACGCGGTAGCGGGGCACAGTGGTATAACCTCCCGCTGTGCGGAATTCCATATACGGATTGCGGATATCAATGCTCCAGTCGCGTTCGTCGATTGAGCCAAAATTGAAGAGCAGGTTGTTTTCTTTGCGCAGCACATTGACATCGTTGGTGGGAATCGAAACCCTGTATTCGATATTCAGGTCTGAGCCCATCACCCGATCGACTGTGCCATTGATGCCTGCTGCAGCGGTATCTGGATTGGTGGTGATACCGCGGTCGTTTTCGGTGCCCGTAATAAATTGGCTGGGATTGCCCACGGTAAAGGCTTCACCGGGAAAGGGCGCGTGTTCGGTTGACACACCAAAATTGGCATAAAAATCTGCGTCAGCCCAGGTAAAACCGTTATTATTGGGATCCCCGGCAGTGGGGTTGGCTGTGCGACCAGGATCGCGGGGAGCAATCCCGGTGGTCGCAGGATTGCGGGCAGCCTCACCGAGCAAAACCTCATCGCCCATCAGAACTGCCCGTTGGGCAAAATTGCTCAGGGGGTCGGAGTCGGCAAATTGGGCCTCGTGGGGCGGCACAGGAGTGGCGTTAAACAGGGTAATCAAGACGCCTGCCGCCGGGGGGGCAATCGGGACATTGATATACACCTCTTGGCGTGCAGGCACTGCAGGGGAGCTGGACTGGGTGTATTCGGCCCAATAGAGTGGGTTCATCGGATCGCCTGCATGGGGATGCCAAGCGGGTGGGGTAAACGCCGCAGCCAGATCGGCATAGGTATTGTAAGTAATTGCGCCAATGGTCAGCGGGAAATCTGCTACAGGGTCCACGGGCAAGCTGGTTCCCAGCCGATCCCCAGGGGGCAAGCCATCAAAAGGCGGGCGGTATTCATAGGTTGGAATCGCCGGGTCATCAAAAACCGGGTCGGTGGAGACGGCGGCAGGAGAGCCTGCATCATTGACCAGGCCCACAATCGTATAGGGGCCCGCACCGCCAATCAAGATCTGATCGCCGATCGTAAAACCCGCCACAGAGTCGACACGAATGCCGCCGGTGGGCGCACTGGGATCAAAGGGATTGCCTGGGCCAGAGCCCGCCTCGACCTCCATTTCGGGATTGGGGCCGCAGTCATCTTCGGGGTGTTCTACGTCGATAAAGGCATAGGCCTTGGCCACAGCAGCACTTTGCAAAATATCTGTATTGCTGTTGACGGGGGCGGCAACCGTGCCATCCCAGAGCGTGACCTGATCGACCACGGCATCATGGTCGAGGTTGAGGCGGCGGCCATTGAGATCGAGCCACATCTCCCCACTGAGACCTGAGCCCGAGTCGATATTCAATTGGCCAAATTCCCAGGGGCTGCGCACGATATCGTTGCGGTCGGAGACGCTGAAGGCATTGGTGTATTGATCGTTAAATTGGGTAAATTGGTAGGTGTTTGGGACGTATTTGCTGATCACCTCATAGGGGCTGTCGGCCTGGGTAAAGGCTGGGTCTCCCTCCCAAATCACGGGATCGACATTGCCCGAATTGTATTTGCCCTGTTCCCAGGTATTCAGATCGCCATCGTAGGTCACGATCTGAAAATCAGTCACTTCAATTTCGAGAGAATTTAAGTCGCCTTGAAAGAGAAATTGCACGCGCACAGCGTCGGGTTGGCCAGGCACAGGCACGACCTGGGCAAAGAGCTCTTCAAAACCACTGGTTTGCAGATAATCTGAGCCAAAGGTATTGGGATTTTTGGCTGTACCCAGGCTCAGACTGATGGGCACTCCTCCGGCTGTGCGGATGGCCTCGTTTGTCACTGTGCGGTACGTGGCGGGCATAGGGGTACCATAGGTATTGCCACCGCCATAGACATCGGGCTGGGCAGGGTTGCTTGACCAGTCGTGGCGGCTAAAGCCAAAGCGGCTGGGTACGCCAGGGCCACTGTCGTCCCAGGTTGAGCCAAATTGGGCTGAATTTTGATGCACCCGGTAGCGGTAGCGAAAGGAGACACGGGTATTTTCGGTGAGGGCACTTCCGGGCAAGCAGGTATAGAGGTCAAAGGCGGCAATTGGGCCATCTGCGGGGGTATAAACCCCCGGTGCAGAGTATTCGTTTTCACCGGGTTGGGAGACCACCCAAGCCCCCCGGCTGGTGCGAAAGAGTGGGCCGACCTGAAAACCGACCACGTTTGAGCCTGGGAAATAGGCCGAGCCAGTATAGTCAAAGCCCGCATTGTTCAGGCGTTCTTTGACCATTTCTGTGGGAGCGTCTTTGATCTGGGGTTCGGTGCCGTTGAGCACCTTGAGATCTTCATAAAAAGGGTGGGTCGGGGGGATATCATAAACCACCCGGTAGCCGGTGGGCACGGTATTGCCATCGGGCTGAGCCGAGACCGAAGTTACTTCCAGCGAGAGCGGCAGATCGTCAAATTCCCAACCCCAATTGACGCTGTTTTGGCCTGCCACGTTCATGTGGGCGGTACTGCTGGGAACGGTTTTGCTGATCGTGCCAACGTCGATGGGAGAACCATAGGGATTCCAGCCATTGGTCACAATTTCGGCACGATTGGGCAAACCAGGCAGGGGAGCAGGAATGATGGCTGTGATCTGGCGGTTGGCCAAACCGGTTGTCCCTCCAATCACAATGGCGTCTCCCACAGCCAGGAACGAGGAGTTATCCACAAAAAAACCGTTGCCGGGAGAGCCGTTTCCCGGCGGGCCAATAATATTGGCCGTATAGGTCACATCATCCCCTCCTGTGCCAATGGAGTCAGTGGCATGGCTATAATCCACCCCACCCGGCCGCAGGCCGCGTAAATTGATCGCCGGATAATCGGCGGGGGCACCGCCGGGGCCATTGAGCCAATTGAGCG
This sequence comes from Candidatus Sericytochromatia bacterium, assembly GCA_018780035.1. Lineage (GTDB taxonomy): Bacteria > Cyanobacteriota > Sericytochromatia > UBA7694 > UBA7694. Next base: position 122,394 of record JADMKE010000013.1, on the reverse strand, counting down.
GAAAGCGATCTCCTGGCCGCAGGGGCGGGTATTGCGGTTTATTCGGCTGCAAAGCCGTGACATTGACCTGCAGGGTATTGTTATTGCTGGTGGTGGCATACGTGGCGTTGATACGGTCGAGATCCCAGCCCCAGAGGTAGGCAATTGAGCTCCAAAAGGCGCCGTTTTCGGTATAGGCCTGTTCCAAGATCTGGTTGGGCTCTTCCCAAAAAGTGCGGTTGAGGGTTTTGTCACTTTCATCGGTTGCTTTTGAGCCAAAAAACGGATTGTAACTGTAATTGCGAATGCGTCCGGGATCGTCAAAGGGCAAAATACCGTCGGGCCCAGTGGGGTAGACCCCCGGTAGTCCCGAAGGATTGTCGACATTTGGTAGGCCGTTGAGAATTGAACTGCTGCCATAGTATTTGGGCTCTTGGCTGACTTTGCGGAACATGGTTTTGTTTTCGACAAATTGGCGGTAGACATTGTTGAGCTTTTCGATCAGCTCGTTGAGTTTGGATTGCATATCGGCCATTTTGGCCTGTTGGTACTCCAGACCCTCGCGCAGTTCTTTTTCAGCGAGTCCCTGATTGGACATTTGTTCTATTGTGCGCTGAAAGCGATTGACATCATAGGTTTCGAGCCGGTATTGGTTATTGTCTTTGAGGAAATTGTGGTACAGCTGTCCTGAAAAAATGCTGGTCATGGGAGTGTCCTTCCTTAGTTCTGGAGTTGACTGCGGCCAGAGGCCTGGTAATTGCCACCCAGCATGGGCCAGGGGGCATCGGCAGGGGGATTGGGGGTATTGACTTTAAACGAGCGCACCTGCACCCATTGGCCTTCGCCGCCATCGAGGGTCGTGGCGTAAAGCACCCCGTCTTTGAGCAAGAGCGTCCGGTTGTTTTTTCCTCCGGGAGCCTGGGCCCAGAGGATTTTGCCGCTGTTGCCCTGGTCTTTGACTGCGTAGATCAAGCCATTGCCCCAGGGCACGTAGACCACGTTTTCTCCCGCGAGATCCAGGCCCACCGTCGGTGAACCGGTCGGACCTTCTCCCACGGTGCCGGGCAGTGAAATTTGCCATTTTTCACTGCCATCGGCACGCAGGGCATGAAGCTTGGCCCCCTCTGTGCTGGTATAAATCACATCCTCACCTGCTTGGCGTGAGACAATCGGAGGAAAAAACGATGCCACAGCCAATGGGGCCCGCCATTTGAGCTGGCCTTCGGGAGAGATGGCCTGCAAATGGCCTGGCATTTGCACAAAGGCCTGCTGATTGGCGGTGTTGACGGTATTCACGTAAATGGTGCCATCGCTGCCCACCACCGGTGTGGAGGTATCAAAGGCTTCATACCCCAGATCCACGGGCTGCAGCCAGGCACTTTGGCCGACCGGGGGCTGCTCGGGTTTGGTTTTGACTGCCATTAACTTGGCGCTGGTAAAAGGATCTGAGCGGGTGATCAGATAGAGTTTTTGCCCATCGCGAGAAAGGGCACCCGAGCTTGTGAATTCCTGATCGTGGGAGAAGCGCCAGAGCAGTTGGCCGTCGCGCAGAGCATAGATGCCACGGGTGCCAGGATAGGTCCAATGATCAGCCAACAGCGCTGTATAAACCGTATCTGTATCATCGGCGCTGGTGGCTGTGCCGCGATCATCTCTCTGGCTGACAGGAATGAAGCGGGTCTGCAGGCTGTCGGTTTGGTTAAAGTTATAGCTCCAGATCGGGGTTCCCGTATTTTGGCTCAGGGCCTTGAGCGTCATGCGGTTGACGCCTGTATATTCCATCACGTAGATCACGGGCTCCGGCACTTGGCCCGAGGGATTGGCTTGGCCCAGTGAGAGATAGACATTTTGTACCTGGCCCAAGTCCACCGGATTAAACAGCGTTTGCAGGGACTGGGGGGCGAGGGCCGAGCTGAGGACATAGATCCGCTTGCTGTTTTGCAAAATATCAAAGCTGAAGAGGCTGCCTGTGGTTGGGTTCATTACCAAAGGGCTCAAACCAGCGGTTAATTCTCGGGCCCGGTAATTTTTAAAGGGCTCAGGCATTGCACTGAGTTGACTGGGATTCAGGTTTTCGCCTGTATTTTCGCTGACTTCGGCGACTGTGTTTTGATGGATCAATTGGGCCAGTTTGCGGCTGTCGAGAAACTGCGTGGGATCCTGGCCTGCAGGCAAACGGCTCATGTTATAGGTGCCATCCGGCTGCATTTCAACCCCGAGCAGGGCATCGGTAAAGGCTTGGTATTGTTCCAATTGAAGTGGGTCCAAGACTTTGGGTGAGCCAATTTCATGTAGGGCATTGACGATCTCTGCTGTTTGCAGGGCGCGCAAATCCATTTCAACTTGGGGATCATTCACGGGCACATGAAAGGCCGCGCCCACCTTTAAAATGGGTGACCCGTGAGGATCGGCATTGGCATAGAGCCCGGCGACAGCCGTCCAATTCGGGCCTTCGGGCACGTTGGCTGAGAGTTGCAGGGAATTGTTGAGCACTTTGACAAAGCCATTTTGATCGGCACCCATGGCATAAAGCGGCGTGCTGACATGCCCTGGGCCACGCAGTTCGAGACGCACGTATTCGGCTCGGCAATTGCTGCAGAGGGTTTTAAATCCCCGGTCAAAGCGGGCCGTGAGCTTGACTGGATGGGTTTTGACCAAGGGGATGGCTGTTGGACTTTGCGGTTGGTTGTTTTGCCGAGCAGGAGCTGATTCTGGTTGGGGAGGAACCACTCCGGTGTGACAGGCACTCTGAATAATACCCAGAACACCCAGGCCAAATGCCAAAGATAAACGGCTCAAACGCTGCTTCAGAATTGACATGGCGACAATCTCCGCTCTCAAAATAATCATTAATTAAAACATATAACTATCCATATGTGCATATATGTTAATTAATTGTTTTGAGAACTAAATTAATTAAAATTTAAAAAAATTAAAAAGCGGAAGAAATGAAAAGAAAACAATTTGCCCAGGCGTGACAGGGCTGTTGTGGCTGGGACTTAAAGCGGTTTGCGGGCCCAGAGCAAAAGGCGGCGAAAGCCGTAAAAGACCGGTGTTTGAGGATAAGCGTCGGCAAGCCGCTGAGTGTAAATTGTAAGCCATTGGGCTTGCAATTCGGGGCTGAGTCGTTCGAGGTAAGGTACCAAAGCCGTGCCTTTAACCCATTCGACCATACCTGTGGCATCGTTTAACACGTGGGGGTAGACCTTTTCTATTACCACTTGGGCCTCTGCGCCGAGTTCAAACAGCAATTGGGCATAAGCTTCCAAGCCCAGGACGGGCGAGTGTCGATGCCAGCCTTGCAAAGCGCTGTAAAAAGGTTCTTCAGCGGCCATTTGGGTCAAGAGTCGGTGGGTCAGGTGGCTGTGATTGGCTGGCATTTGGACTGCCAATTGGCCGCCAGGTTTGACCTGTTGCCAGACCTTTGCAAAGAGTGCAGGGTGGTCATCGACCCATTGCAGCGCGGCATGGGAAAAAACCAAATCCCATTGGCGATGGAGCGAATCATTCACTGCTTCGATCGCTTTTTCTTCAAAGTGGAGCTGCTCATTTTGCCAGGCCTCAGCTTGTTTGAGCATATTTTCCGAGCTGTCATAGCCCTGGCCGCGGCTTCCAGGCAGGGCTTGTTGCAGGCGGGCTGTCAGCTTTCCTGTGCCACAGCCGAGATCGACAAACGACAGATCTGGCTGTTTGTCGATCAGGGCGAGCAGATCCTCAAAGGGCGCAAAGCGCTCGGCTTTAAATTTTTCGTATTGTTTTGGATTCCAGCCCATGGATCTCTTTGGCCTCTAATCTGCTGGAGCTTGAATAAACTGCAGCAACTCCAACAATTCTGCTTCGTCAGCCGAACGCAGAATATAATAATGGTCGCCCATGGCCCGTCTGAAAATTGGGCTAAGCTGGCCCTCTTGTAGCATCCACGCGCCGCAGGCATCCATGATCTGGGCGTGGGAATGGCGGTAGGCAATGTGGTTCTTGCGGCCGGCATAGCCGCAGTGGTAACGCCGGGTGACTTGGGCATTAAAATGGTTGTGTAACATCACATGGCCCCACTCGCGGAAGAGGTCAAAATCGTTGGCATAATTAAACATGTCGACGGTTGGCCCTCCGGGGGGCCGCATATTGATCTCCAGGGCCACGTAATCACCATTGCTGCGTTTAAAAAATTCAAAGTGAAAGAAGCGCTCGCGCACGTCAAAGAGCTGAAGCAACTTCATGCCCAACTCTTTCAGATCGGGGGGCACATTGCGCAGGGTGTAATAATAGATATGATCATTGCTGTTGACCACTTCCATCACCCCTGAACTATATACAGTTGAGGTGTAAAAGACGGGCGTGCCGCTGCGATCGGTTAAACCGTCAAAACTGCAGATCTGGCCACTAATAAACTCTTCGAGAATATACGGTACATTGGATTTTTTCGCAAAAATTTCGATGATTTCTTCTGCGTTGTGGGCCTTGTAGGTGTGGTTGGCACCCACGCCAATATCCGGTTTGAGTACCACTGGGTAGCCAAATTGTTCGGCGGTCTGCACCGCTTCATCGAGGCTGTAGACCACCTTGCCTTTGGCACAGGGAATGCCATTGGCCTGAAAGACCTTTTTCATCTCAGACTTTTTCTTGATCTGGGCAATGGTGTCGTTTTTGATTCCAAAGACATTAAAGTCTGTGCGCAGGGCCGCTTCGGTTTCGAGCCAATGTTCGTTGAGGGATTCGATCCGGTCAATTTTGCCATATTCATAGGTGATCTGGCCGCAGGCCCGCACCAGATCTTCATAAATATCCAAATTAGAGACCCAGAAATAATCGGTCAGGGCCTCGCGCACATGGGGCTTGAGAAAATGGGGGGGCTCATCTGCCAAGCCAATCACATTGGCTCCCATTTGTTTGAGATGCCAAGCATAGCGAAAATGTTGATCGGGGAAGTGGGGGGAGAGTAAGACAATATTCATGGGCAAGGCCATTTCTAGACAGAATTACCGCCCATCTTAACACAGGCTGCTTGGCTTGGACAGGCTCTCTGGATGGATTTTCGTGCGCTCAGTGGCCAAGCTGTTATAATTTAGACAGAATTCGGGTTCACCGGGGTTGGAAGTTTGGCTCAATTGTCTTTTCTGCCGGTTATATGTAGTGGTACAGATCTGCCTGACGCTGTCAGACAGGCTTTGGTTGGTCTGGATATCCCCTTTTTGGAATTGCCCCTGTCTCAGCTCTTGACCGAAAACACAAAAAATCCCCTGATTTTAATTACGTGTTTGACGGCGTCTGCTGATTTTGATTTTTGGCGGGCTTGGAAAGTGGCAAGGCCTGAAGGTTGGTTGCTGGGCATTGTGCCCGAACAATTGGAAGAGCAAGCAATTACTTGGTTGGATGCTGGCTGGCTGGATGATTTTTTATTGGGGCCTCATCCCGCTCGGGCAACTTTAAAAAAGGCCCTGATCCAGGGGGCTATCAATGTCAAAAACAGAGAACCTCAACCGGTGTTGGACACTGGTCCGGTTGTGCCCAGGGTGGTGCAAGATGTCTATCACCGCATGAAAAACAATCTGCAGGTCATTTCGAGCCTCTTGAGTTTGCAGGTGCGCCGCACCCAAGAGCTGACAACCCTGAATGTCTTGCGCGAAACCCAAAATCGCGTCTTGACCATGGCCCTGGCCCATGAAAAACTGTACCGATCTCCGCAAGTGGAAAAGCTCAATTTGGCAGACTATGCCCAGGATCTCAGCCAACATCTGTTTCACAATTATGGTTTGGGGCTGTCTGCCATTCAGCTCCACTATGATTGCGAGCCGCTGCTTCTGGGCGTCGATGCGGCGATTTCCTGCGGCCTGATTCTGAATGAGTTGATCAGCAATGCGATCAAGTACGCCTTTCCAGCAACCTTTGTCTCACCCAGTTGTGAAATTTGGATTCACATTCATGCGCAGGATGCGGGGGTGTTTGAACTCAGTGTGGTGGACAATGGGGTGGGTCTGCCCTCCCAGGTCGATCCGCTCAGTCCGGATTCTCTCGGTTTGCGATTGGTGAACAGCCTCAGCCGCCAACTCGGCGGGCAGATTTTTGTCGATGAACAGGCGGGAACGGCCTTTCGCCTACTTTTGCCGTATGTGGAGGCGTCGCATTGAGTTATCAGGGAAAATCGATCCTGGTGGTGGATGATGAGCCGATGATTGCTGAAGATCTCTGTGAGAGCTTAGAAGAATCGGGGTATAAGGTGTTTTTGCCTTCGCACTCTGGGGTCGACGCCATTCGTCAAGTCCAACAGGGGGAACCGGATCTGGTCTTGATGGATATTAATCTCAAGGGCGATCTCGATGGTATTTCGACTGCCCAGGCGATCCAAAAAATTCACGATTGTGCGATTATTTATCTCACGGCCAATGCCGACAGCCAGACCCTGCAGCGGGCCAAAATGACCAGCCCCTTTGGCTATATTATCAAGCCCTTTCGCGAGCGGGAATTACATGCCTTGGTCGAAATTTCGCTCTACAAACACGCCCAAGAAAAACGCGCGCGGGTGCGCCAAAATCTCTTTTTACAAACCCTGCAAAACACCCCAGATGCGATTTTGGTGCTCAATCACCAACAGCAGATTCAATTTATGAATCCCTCGGCAGAAAAGCTGCTGGCCTTGGCTTTTGAAACAATTCAGGGGCACAATCTGGATGATGTCTTATATTTCTCTTGGCCCGAAAGTGGTGAACGGGTTATAGAACTGGCCCAGATTGAGGCCTTGACGCCTTTGGTCTTGCACCGTGCGGATCAGTCCCATTGCCATGTGCGGGTGTATACCTCGGCTTTACACGATCTTCATGGGCATTTTCAGGGGCGCATGTTGCATCTCTACTTGGATCATTCCCTGCATGTCGATACAGGCCCTTTGCGGGGGACCCAGAGCGGGAATGAGCTTTTAACCGTTTGTGCTGCTTGCAAACAAATTCGCAATCCCGATGGCAGTTTTAGCAGCTTTGAGGTCTTTTTTCGGCAGTATTACCAAATGCGCTTCAGCCATGGGGTCTGCCCACCCTGTTTTGAACAGCTTTACCCTGACTACCTCGAAAAGCTCAAGCACTGATATCCGAGAATCAGACATGACAAAGTCCCCTTCTCAATTGAAGGGGACTTTTAAACGATCTAGCAAAAATTCAGGAAGGCCAAAATTCGCTTATTGGGCGCTTATTGGGCGTTGTAGCTGATGCTCACATCGGCAGGGGCGAATTTTTGGGCTTTTTCGAAAATGGCCTGGAGGGCTTCGGTTGGGGTGACAAAGCTGTCGCCCTGAGCCAGTTTCAAGGCATCACCGGCGGTATTGACAAAGGCGCTGCCCATCAATTCGCCACCGAGGGCAATTTTGCCGTCGTGGTTGGCGTCGCGGCCATTGATGATGCTGAAGACACCAGCGGCAGTGGCTTCGGTGCCTTGGTGGGGCAGTGAGCGCTCAGCCTGAACGATGATTTCTTCACCACGTTTTTTAACTTTGAATTCCAAGAAGGTTCCGACCTGCTGGCTGTCGGGGCGGGGGGTGGTGTCGGCAATTTTGGCCGGCAGAGAAGCGGCAATATTGCGGGCATACTCGCGGATCACATCTTCTTCGGTTTCGGTACCTGCAAATTTGAGCAGGTCGGCTTTGGTGATTTTGGTGTCGTTGCCAGAGAGCTGCATAAAGGCATCAAAGGGCAGATGCTCAGCTTCGTTTAAGTCAACACCATCTCCCAGGATCTGACCTTTGTCCAGTTTGAACTGGGCGGCCAAACGATCGATATCACGGGTTTGAGCGGCGGTAACGCGCTCCTGAACGACTTCGGGTTTAACTCGGATTGAAAAATTTGCCATGGAATTGAAATTCCTTCCTTTTTGCTAATTTGATTATCGCCGATCTTTGCTGCGATCTGACGTCACAAAGGTAAAATAAATCTCAAACCTCCGTTAATTTCAAATTAATCTTTGCTGGGCAAGGCGGTTTCGGCCTGCAAAAATTGCATTGTGGCCTGATAAACCTGGGCCACTTCGATGTCTTTTAAACAGCTCAAGGCCTCACAGGTCGTTTGGCGGGTGGCCCAGAGACAGGGGCGGCAGTGTGTGCCTGCCTGAATCACTTTGATCTGGGGGCTCTCAGGGGGCAGGAGTTTGTGTTCATCGGTCGGACCAAAGATCGCCACCAGATTGGTGCCCAGCCCCACCCCCAAATGCAGTGGGGCGGAATCGACGCAGACCATGACTTTGGCGCGCTGAATAAATCCGCCGAGCTGATACATATCACGGGTTTGGCCGTAGATCGAGGTCAAAAGGGGATGGTCAAGATGGGCCAAAAGATAGGCCAGTTCGTCCGCATCATCGGGGCCCCCAGCCAAAATCACACGCCTGTTTTCGGCCAGCAATTGGCGAATCAGGGCCTCCCATTTTTCCAGGGCCCAGCTTTTGATCAATTGTTTTTCTTTGCTGAGCAGGCTGACACCCGGATGAATCAACACATAGGGCTCCTCTTGGCCGATACCGTGTTGTTCCAACCAGTCAGAGACCCAGTGATTGATCTGTTGGGGCAAATGGATGCGCGGCACGGGGTTTTTATTGGGGAAGCCGAGGGGGTTGAGCAAATCGTGATACATGCGCGCAGCATATTGGTCTTTGTTGAGTTCCACTGGATGGGTCAATAAAAATTTTAAACGCGAGGCATAACCCACGCGCACAGGCGCCCCACTTAGAAAGAGCAGGCCTGCCACCAGCGGTGATCCGCCGCTGGAGACAATCAGATCCGGGGCTTCATTGCGCAAGAGGCCCAGCAATTCCAACAGATCGCCGGGGGCTTTGTTTTTTTTGATATCAAAGCAGAGCACCCGGTCGATAAAATAATTGTGCTCCATGATGCTGCGGCAGCGGGGCTCTACCACCACAGAGATCTGGGCATCGGGATAGTGCATGCGCAAATCTTCGATCACCGGAAAGAAGAGGATTTCATCACCGATGCCACCAAAATTGATCAGCAGGATTCTTGCGAAGCTCTGATCCAAGAGATCAAAACCCATTTAAATTTCCTGTCTGCCTTCCATGGCGCGGGCCAGGGTCACTTCGTCGGCAAACTCCAGATCACCCCCCATGGGCAAACCATAGGCAATGCGGCTCATGCGGATCTGCATGGGGCGCAGCAATTTTGAGAGGTAAAGTGTGGTGGCCTCCCCTTCGATCGAGGGGCTGAGGGCAAAGATGATTTCGTCGATCTGCCCGTCGGCCTGCAAGTGTTCACGGAGACGCTGGACCAATTCGCGAATTTTAAGCTGTTCAGGGCCAATTCCGTCCATCGGAGAGATCAGGCCCTGCAGCACATGGTAAGAACCCGTGTATTCGTGGGTCTTTTCCAGGGCCAAGACATCGCGAGAGTCGGCCACAATGCAAATTGTGGCCTTGCTGCGCTGGGGATGCGTGCACAGCTCACAGGGGTCTTGGGCACTGAGATTGCTGCAAATCGAGCAAAAGCGAATTTGGGCCTTGGCATCGAGCAAGGCTTGGGCCAGTTCTTCAACGGTGCTCTGGGGCTGTTTGAGGATATGGAAAGCCAGTCTTTGTGCTGACTTGGGCCCAATCCCAGGCAGTTTTTGAAAAGCCCCCACCAGACGACCCAGAGGGGGCGTGAGATAGGACATGGCTAAAAAATGCTGTCCAAACCGGGAATGGGCAGGCCGCCGGTAACGGAGCTCATCTGCTCAGAAGCGCGGATATTGGCCTGTTCAACGGCATTGTTAAATGCGGTTACAAGCAGGTCTTCGAGCATTTCGAGATCATCGGCATCCACCGCTTCGGGCTGAATTTTCACAGATTTGACTTCGTGTTTGCCGGTCAGGGAGACTTTGACAGCACCATTGCCTGCGCTGCCTTCGACCACTTCTTCGGCCAGCTTTTCCTGAATTTCAAGCAGGGATTGCTGCATTTTCTGGGCCTGTTCAAGCATGCTGTTCATATTCATCGGGGCACTACTATTGCGTTTACCAAGGGGTTTCATTAACAAAAGCCTCAATACAATTTTGGGATGGAGTCAGTATACCACTGCCCGACCAGGGCGAGGAAAGCCCTTTACGCGCCTCTGTTAAAAGCTTGTTAAAAATTGATTGCATTCCTTCAGCTCAAGTTGGGTCGGACTATAAGATACAGGTAAGAATCTACGCGTTTGGGCAAAGGAGGAAATCATGAACCACACGCTTTCCCGCTTGGTCAATTTCCTGCTTGGGCTGTTGACCCCCCGTGTGCCTGCCTTGCAACCCATTGCAGTCAGGACCCGTCCTCCTCTCCCCTGAGGGAGACACTCCCTTTATTATGCGCATTGGTTTTTTTGCCCCCTGTAATGAATTTAACCGGCAGGCCGGCCCACTGATGGGCATCGCCTATATCGCCTCTTATCTGTCTGAACAATTGGGTCTCGACGATGTTTTCCTCGAAGTTGACCCTGAGCGTTTGCTCGAACGCAAACCCGATCTGATTGCGATCTCCGCTTTTTCCGAAAAATACAAAGATGTGATTCGGGCCGCCGAACTTTTTCGCAAGGTCCGCCCAGAAGCCCCTTTGATTCTCGGAGGGCCCCATATCTCCGCTCTGCCACATTCGCTTCATCCGCTGATCGATGTGGGGGTGATTGGTGAGGGTGAAAAGCCGATGTTTAGCTTGGTACAGCACCTGATGCAGGGCAAAGAGCTGACCTCCTCTGCCCTCAACGAGATTCAGAATTTGGTCTACTGGAATCCCGAAGGGGAGTTGCAGCGCACGGTCTTTGAAGACCGCATCAAAGACCTCGATGTTTTGCCTCTGCCTCGCCGAGACATGATGAAAGCCTGGTGGCCCTCTTTAAACCGAGAAGTGGTTTTTGACCGCGGGGTCTATTCTTCGCGAGGCTGCTCCTTTCGCTGCCATTTTTGTATGTACTCTGAGCGGGCCAATTTGATCCGCTACGTCTCGGTCGACAAGGTCATGGAGGACATTCTCCAGATTGTCGCCAATTACCCCGAACAGCGGCATATTATTTTTTACGACGATCTCTTTGTCACCAAAAAATCCCGGCTCAAAGAACTTGCCGACGCGATTCGCTCCGAAAAACTACATCAGCGGGTGTCTTTTGGCTGCATGGCCAAAACCAGTTTCTTTGATGCAGAGTATGCCATGATCCTGCGCGATATGAATATCCGCGTGATCTCTTGGGGCTTTGAAAGCGGGGCCGATCGGGTTTTGCACTATCTCAAAGACCGCCACTCCAGTGTGCGCAAGCACCAACAGGCGGTGGATATTTGCAATCGCTACGGCATTTTTTCGGGGGGTTATTTTATAGTGGGTTCTTCGCTGGAGACCTACGAAGAAATGGCCAAAACCTACTGGTTTATTCGCAAGAACCAACCCAAAATGCCGCTGATCAGTGTCTTTCCGCTGATTCCCCTGCCCGGTACGACCCTCTGGCAAGAGACCCAAAACCGGGGCCTGCTCGACCCCTCTTTTGACAATTGGGAGCACCTCGAGTTTTTGCATCTCGATCCGCAGCATTATTTACACCTCAACGAAAATTACAGCCTGCCCGAACTCAAAGAGGCCTATGATCAGCATTTTAATCCGCTGATGCAATGGACCACACGGGTCTTTAGCCAGGTGCTGGAATACGAAAAAATGCTGGAGCCCTATTTTAAACAGGTCTTGCCCCAGCTCTTGGGATTGATTTCGCCCCAACAGCGGGTACTTGAACTGGGGCGGGGCGATCGCTGGCTGTCATATGAACTCGAAAAACACAGCCTCTTTCAGTCCCAACATTGGACTGAACCACTGGATTTAAGCCCCGCCAGTGAGAATCTGCCCGATCTCTTGGTTTTGACCCATGTCTTGGAAAAATTTGGCCTGGCTTCTTCTCAATGGCAGGCCATCCAAGCCTTTGAGGGGCCTGTTTATTTATTGGTCGAAAACAGCGGGCATTTGCTGCATCTGCTCAATCTGCTGCAAGGCCATTTTCCCTCAGCGGTTGAAGAATTGGAAATGTTTAAACAAAATTACCGCTATACCTTGCGTTCTTTGAGCAAAGAGCTTGCGTCTCAAGGGCTGCAGATTCGCCAGATTCACCCCTATCGTTTAAACGGGCAAATGCCTGCCAAAGAATCGGTTCAGGCCCTTTTGCAGAGCATGAGCCAGGTCTTGCCGCTGCAAGAGTTTCTCCAAGACAGCGATGTCTTTGCCTATGGCCTCTTGATCGGACGTCCATGACGGCACCCCAGGGGGAACAGGCGCCGCTCCCTCTGCGTGAGGCTTTGCGGGTCGGATTGCTCTATGTGGATGATTTTCAACAGCCCCGCAGCCAGCGCATCGGCTCGTTGGGACTGGGTTATTTGGCTGCCTGGCTTCAACAAGAGGCACCCGGCTGTGAGGTCGAAATTGCCATTTCAGCAGCGGCTCTCAAAGACTGGAAACCCGATTTAATCGGGGTTTCGGCGTATAGCGAGACGCTTTTGCAGGCCCGTGAGGCCGCCCGTGACTTGCGCGCACTGAATGTGCCCTTGATTCTCGGCGGGGCACACATGGCCTCTAATCCCTGCGATTTGCCGCCCGAATTTGATGCTGGGGTGGCGGGTGAAGGCGAAGAAGTCTTGCTGCAGGTGTTGCGCTTATTGGACCAAAATGCGTTTGTGCCCAAACATTTGCAGGGCATCATGGGTTTGACTTATCAGGAGCAGGGCCTTGTCATTGCCCAGGGGCGGGCCCCCGCAATTCAAGACCTCGACCGGCTGGCCCACCCCGATCGCAAACGGATGTTTGCAGCGATGATCAAAGGCTTGCCCGATTTTAAACCCATTTTGCATATTCACACTGCGCGGGGCTGCCCGTATCGCTGCTCTTTTTGCTCTGCGCCGCTGGTCAATCCCCAGTGGCGTTTTCACAGCCCGGCTTGGGTGATTGCTGAATTGGAAGAGATTGCCCGGCAATTCCCAGGAATCACGGATATTACCATTTCAGACGATCTGTTTACACTCAAAAAAAGCCGGCTTGAAGAGTTGGTGGCTGCCATTCGGGCGGCTGGATTCCACAAGCGCTTCCAGTTTTTCTGCTCTTCGCGTTCCAATACCCTGACCCCAGATATGTGCCGCTTGCTGCGGGATATGAATGTCTTAATGGTCAGTTTTGGCTTTGAATCGGCTTCAGATCGACTGGTGCGCGATCTCAAAGGCATAGGAACCCATCAATGTGATTATGAACGGGTATTGGCTCTCTGTGAGCGCTTTGGGATCTATGCCCATGGTAATTTTATTACCGGGGCCCAAGACGAAACCGCAGAGGATCTGCATCAGACCTATGCCTTTGTGCAGCGCAATCTCGACCGCTTGGCTTCGGTTTATTTCAGCCACATGACCCCTTTCCCTGGCACCCGTGTCTGGAGTGAAGCTGAGCAGGCTGGCTTGATTCCGGCGCAATTGGATTACCGCGTCTTAAATTTGGAATACGAACGCGGCAGCAGTGTTTTTCTCAATTTGCACTATGACGAAGACTTTTACCAGTCGGCTTATGCTGCTTTTAAAGGTTTGGAAATCCATCTCAACGATCGCTATTACAAAGAACAGGCCTTTTTGCGTGAACTCAGCCGCTTTGAACGGCAGGAATGGCCCGACTTTCTCATGCAGATGGCTGAGCAACAAGGCTGGAGGCAGGTGGCTGTGATCTCTTCCCAAGAAACCCATTTGCCTGCCGACCCGCGTTTTCTCCTGCTTTCCCCTGATGCCGAAATCCCTGCCACAGCCCAGGCTGTGGTGCTTTATTATGCCCTTGATCACGTGCGTGAGCCCGAGACTTTGCTGGCCCGCTTGCCTCGACATCTGCCTGTTTTGAGCCTCAACCACAATGCGGGATTTTATTATTCTTGGGTGCTTTTGCTGCTGGGCAAATGGGAAGAGGGGATCTATGGCTTGCGCATGCGCAGGAATTTGCGCTATTTTACCTCCCGCTCTTTGCGGCGTTTGTTTGATTCTCAGGGCTATCAGGTGGGCTCGGAGCTAAAACACATCTCCGGTTTTAGCCCTGATCCGACCGTTTTAAAGTTGCTGGCGCTGGTGGGCAAGCCTGTTGATTTGGATATTCACAGTCTGAGTTGCCTCTTTTTGCCCCAAACGATGCCCTCTGAGCTGTCTGCCTATTCCGCTGCTGATACCGGTTTAAACCTGTCTGAAAAGGAGTTCAGTGATGCCCCTCAGGCCTGAAAATCTGGCGTTGCATTTGCCTCAAATCTTACATGGCTTAAATGACATTGTCTTGATCCAGAACGCTGAACGGGAAGTGATTTTGTGGAATGAGGCTGCGGCCCGTTTTTATGGGGTTTCTGAGCAAGAGGCTTTGGGCAAACCTTTCTTGGACTTTTTACCTCCTTATCAATGCATGAGCGAAGATATCGCCACTTTTACCGAACGACTGAGCCAAGAGCATCGGGCAGAGGGGCTGTTTCGGGTTGATTTTCCCCAAGGGCCTCGCTTTTTGCAAACCAGCATTTCACTTTTGCCCCAGGATTCACAATTGCCTTTGTCGATGATCATTACCCTGGCCCGCGACATTACCGAGCAACGGCGTCTGGAAGAGGAATTGCGCCTGTCTGAATACAAACTCAATGCAATTTATAACAGCACCACTGATGCCAATCTCTTATTGGGAAAAAACCACGAAATTTTGGCTTTTAATCGCGAGGCGGCCTATGAGATGCGGCTGTTTTTTGGGGTGGATCTGACTGAAAAAGCGATTATTACAGATTATGATTTTCCCGATATCACCTTGTTTAAAACCCGTTTGGAAGCGGTTTTTGCGGGCGAATCGCTCTCGTTTGAGAGTTTTTTACCGCTTCCCAATGGGCCGGGTATGTGGAAGCATCTGCTGTTGAATCCCGTGAGCGATCACAATGGCGATATTTGGGCGGTCTCCCTCAATGCCAGAGATATCAGCGAACTCAAGCGGGCCCAAGAGGAAATGTTGCAAAATCGGCAGAACCTGCTGTCGATCATTGAAAACAGCGGCGACAGTATCTTTTTCATCAATCCCAATTATGAATTGGTGGCACTCAATTCCCGTGTCCGCAATGCCGCCCGTGAATATGCAGGGCTCGAACTCGTTCCCGGAATCTCCTTGTGGGAATTCATCCAGGCACAGCCCTCTGAACAGGCTCAGATGTGGAGTGAAAATATGGCCAAAGCACTGGCTGGTGAAGCCCAATTGGTTGAACAGAAGCGACGGATTCGCGGTCACGAAATTTTTTTAGAGTTTTTGTTTAACCCCGTTTTTAGCGATCAGGGTACTGTCACGGGCTGTGTGATTATCAACCGCGATATCACCCAGCGCAAAAAAAACGAAGAGGCCCTGCTCAGTCTCAATCAGGATTTGGAAAAGCGTGTGCTCGAGCGTACCCTGGAATTGCAGGCGGCCAAAGAGGCGGCGGAGCAAGCCAATCAATTTAAATCTGAGTTTTTGGCAAATATCTCCCATGAAATTCGCACGCCTTTAAATGCCGTTTTGGGTTTTACCGATCTGCTCGAAGAATTGATTCAAGATGTCCGGCAACAGGGTTATCTCGCTTCGATTAAATCCAGTGGTAAAGCGCTTTTGACTCTGATCAACGATATCCTCGATCTGTCTAAAATCGAAGCTGGCAAACTCGAAATTCAACCCGAATCGGTTTTGATTCATCGGCTTTTGCAAGAGATTGAGCAGATTTTTTCACTTAGAATTCAGCAAAAAGGCCTGCAATTTATTTTGGAATGTGAGCCGGATCTGCCGCCTCAATTGTTTTTGGATGAAGCCCGGCTGCGTCAGGTTTTGTTTAATTTACTGGGCAATGCAGTCAAATTTACGGAGACGGGTACCGTTCACTTAAGTGTGGGCTATTATGCGAAGGCGGGCGCTGACCGCAAACCCCAGGAGATCAACCTTTGGATGCATGTGAAAGACACGGGCATTGGCATTGCTCCGGCTTTTCTGGCCCAAATTTTTGAGCCCTTCAGCCAGCAGGATCGCCAATTGACCAAACGCTTTGGCGGAACAGGTTTGGGATTGACGATCAGCAAACGTTTGATCGAAATGATGGGGGGTGAACTTTCTGTTTCCAGCGAATTGGGCAAAGGCAGTTGTTTTGCACTCTATTTGCCGCATATTCCCGTTTTGCCTGTTGCCCAGCATTTAACTGAATCTCCTTTTGCCTTGAGCCATTGGCGCTTCTCACCGGGGAAAAATCTCTTGATTGTCGATCAACATGCGGATAACCGTAAATTGATCAAAGCCTATCTCTCAGGCCAATCTTTGACTGTCGAAGAGGCTGAAAATGCCCAAGAGGGCTTTGAAAAGGCCCTGCAGATTCGGCCCGACCTGATTTTATTGGATGTGTTTATGCCTTATAGCAATGGCCGTGAACTCTGTCAGCGCCTGCAGAGCCAGCCCACTTTGGCAGCCATTCCTGTGATTGCCGTCTCCGCCTCACCTTTAAATCTCAGTTCTGAAGACTGCCCTGGATTTAAGGCCTTTTTACCCAAACCGATCAGCCAAGAAGCCCTGTTTGATGTCTTGGGGCGCTTTTTAGATGTCTGTCCGGAATGGGTGGCTGACATTCCTGAGGGATTTCAATTGCCCGATTGGCCCAAAGGGATTGCGCCAGAATTGGAAAAACAATTGCAATTGATCTTGAGTGAGCGCTGGCCACAGGTGGCACACAGTGGATCGTTTGAAGAGATCAAAGCCTTTGCCGAAGAATTGGCAGATTTGGCTGAAGAGGCGGCTTTAACACCGGTGATTCACTATTCCAATCAATTGCTTGAAGCCGTTTCCGATTATCACATTGAACGCATCAATCAGATCTTGGCTGTGTTTCCTGATGTCGCACAGCCCCTCACTCAGACCAACTTGGGTGAAACCCATGGCTGAGTCACGTTCACGGATCTTAATTGTCGATGATATTCCCGCCAATATCCAATTGGTGGCCTCGATTCTCAAACAGGAAAACTACGCTCTGAGTTTTGCCCAAAGCGGTTTAGATGCCCTGCAAATTTTGCAGCAGCGCCCCATCGACTTGGTGCTCTTGGATTTACACATGCCCGAAATGGACGGTTTTGAAGTCTGCGAGCGCTTAAAAAAACAGCCCGAATTGCAGGCCATCCCGGTTATTTTTCTGACAGCCGTGTCTGAAACAGACCAGATCGTCAAAGGGCTGCGCATGGGCGCCGTGGACTATATCACCAAACCCTTTGAACCTTTGGAGCTGCAAGCGCGTGTGCGTACCCAGATTTCACTTAAAAATGCCTGGGACAAAATCCGCTGGCAAAATCAGGAATTAGAAAGGCTGAGCCGCGAAAAAAGTGAGTTAATGAGTATGGTGGCCCACGATCTCAAGAATCCACTGACTGTGATTTTGTCGGGGGTGGACTATCTGCGCAACAAAGAAACACAGATTTCAGCGGGCTCTTCGCGGCGTTTGAACAATATGCTGATCGCTGTGCAGCGCATGAACGCCTTGGTGGCCAATTTTCTCAGTCTGGAGAGCATGGAAGCGGGGCGCTTGCGCTTGCAGCCCGAATCCGTGCATGCCCATGAAATGCTCAAAACCCTGGCGGCTCATTACCAAGAATGGGCCAGTTTGCGGGCTGTTGAGGTGCATCTGGAGATAAATACCCGCCTGAGTATTTCCACGGATCCCTTGGCCCTGCAGCAAATCCTCGAAAACTTTTTTTCCAATGCGCTCAAATACACCCCCTCCGATAAAAAAATCTGGCTGCGCCTGATTCAGCAAGATTCACCCCAATACCCCGTGCGTTTTGAAGTCGAAGACCAAGGGCCGGGCATCGCCCCCCATGAGCAAGTTCATCTGTTTAAACCTTTTTCGCCGCTGTCTTCACCCTTGGCCGATGGCGAGCGCTCGACCGGTCTGGGGCTGGCGATTGTCAAAAAGCTGGCCGAACTTTTGGGCGGCAAAGTCAGCTGTCGCAGTGAGTGGGGCCAGGGCAGTTGTTTTGTGCTGGAATTGCCTCAGGATTTGGAGCCAGCTCCCGAAAATTCCCAGCCCAGCACTGAGTCTCAGCCCGAATTTCACCCTGAGCTCCAGCCTTAAAATTGCAAGATCTCTCCTGCAACCAGCCCCTTTTCTCCCCTTTGAATCCGACAGGCGGCAATGTGGGGGTCGTGTTCAAAAATCAAGATCCAATTGCCCGTTTGGGCGTCTGCGAGAATGTCTTTTTTTTCTGCAATCGTCTGCAAGGGGCGCAGGTCATAACCCATCACAAAGGGCACAGCTATATGTGAAGCCGTGGGAATAATGTCGGCACAATAAATGGCTGTTTCCTCTGGGGAATAAATTTCGATCAATTGCTGGCCGGTTGTATGCCCCTGGGACAGGCGGGCGCGGATGCCCGGAAAAATGTCTCCAGGGCCTTCGAGCAGGTGCAACTGGCCACTCTCGTGCAAGGGCAGAAAGTTTTCAGGCAAATAGCTGGCCCGGTCTTTTTCACTCGGATTTAGGGCCCAGTCCCAATTTTCTCGCTGAACCCAATAGCGGGCCCGGGGAAACGTCGGGGCCAATTGACCGTCCCGCAGGCAGGTGGCACCCCCGGCGTGGTCAAAGTGCAAATGGGTCAGAATCACATCGGTCACGTCTTCAGGGCGCAGGTTTGCTTGGGCCAATGAACTGAGTAAATGGCTCTGGCTCTGATCGATGCCATACATGTGGGCCTGTTTCTCGGGAAATTTATCGCCAATACCCGTATCGACCAGAATAACGCGCTCTTGGCCTTGCAGGAGCACCACGCGCAGAGCCAAATCAATGCGGTTGAGTTCGTCTGCGGGGTGTTTTTTTTGCCAGATCACCTTGGGCACGACCCCAAACATCGCACCGCCATCCAAGGCAAAACGTCCGGTCTCCAGGGTGCTTACCTGATAATCGCCAATCAACATAGGGGCCTCCAGGGCATTTTTTTCTGACACAGGCGCTGTAACTCCGGGCACAGATGCCACGTGTCTCTCAGCCCTATAATAGCTAAGATCTTATCTTATTGTCCTGGATAGTACATGTTTGAAATATCGCCGGAGCCCGAGCAGGATCTGAGCAGCCTGTTTGCCAAAAATACCATTCGCCGTAAAACAGAGGGCACAGACAAAAAAGTCCCCTCTGCTTCTGTGCAACAATTTATCAAAGCGCGTTCGGAGATCAATTTGGGCCTAAAAAGTATTTATTCCCGCAGGCCTTTGCCGACTGAAGAGCGCATGGATGCTGAGCCCCTGCCTGAAAAAGAGCAGGAGAGTGAAGACCTGGCTTATTTTAACCAGTTGTTTGAACGCAACACCATTTTGCCCCGCACCCAGTCGGGCCGAGTTAAACGCCCGCTTTTGCCCTTGGACAGCGATGCCAATGACTTGCCCCACTCGACCCGGCGAACGGCTGAACCCCCGCCTAACCACGAAGAGAGTCGGGCCCCTGCCGATGGTTGGCTTCAGCCCCGTGCCGACAACCCACAGGATCTGAGCTTTAACGATCTCTATTACAAACACCGCAAATTGCAATTGCATTATTCGGTTTGTCAGATTTTGCTCAAAGTCGGTTTGGCGCTCAATGCCCAACTCCAAGAGATCTGCAATTTGATCGTCGAAAAATTCAGCCTTTGGCAATGCCATATTTTCCTGCTCGAAGGCAGTACCGAAGAGAGTTTGTCCTGTGCGGCCAGCTTTAGCAAAAAACACATGGAATTTTTACAATCCAGTTCGACTTGGGCCGTGAAAGTAGGCAGTCCCGGCCAATTGGGGCAGGTCTTGCAAGAGCGCCGGGATATTCTCTCGGGCCATGAAATGTACAACCGCTATTCGCTGCCCATTTCCCATCAGCAGGATCTGATGGGGATTATCGACATCTATTATGCCCCGGCACACATGCTGACCGTCGAGGAACAGATCACCCTGAAGACCGTGGCAGCCCAGCTTTCCTCGTATTTAGAGGAGTACCACAAACACGAGCGGGCCCAACAGATGGCGATCACCGATGGCCTGACCCATCTTTATAACCACCGCTATTTTCAGCAACGCTTTGATGAAGAAATGCGTTTGGCCCAACAGAAAAAGACCTTTCTCTCCCTGATCCTGGTGGATATCGACTTCTTTAAACAGGTCAATGATGTGCATGGCCATTTGCAGGGTGACAAGGTTTTGCAACAGGTGGCGGCCGTGATCCGCAAAACCCTGCGCACAGGGGATATAGCCGCCCGTTATGGGGGCGAAGAATTTGCGGTTTTGCTGGCCAATACAAGCCTTGAAACGGCTGAACAAGTGGCCTCACGCCTGCGGGAAAATATTGAAGCAGAAGAGATCAAAGGCAGTTTTGAAACCCCGCTGAAAGTCACCGCCAGTTTGGGTGTGGCAGGTCTTTTGGCACCAGAACCCAGCCGCCGTGAAGAGATCATTGCCGCCGCTGACAGTTGCCTGTATGAAGCCAAAGAAAATGGCCGCAATCAGGTGCGGGTCCACCGGGCCTTGGTCTCTAGCCAACCCCTGCTTGAGGCCAGCGCCACCGGCAAGACAGAAAACAATTCACAGTTTCGCTGGGCTGAATTTTTCCGCAAACAGGAAGAGCAGGTCAAAACCGAGTGGCTCAAACAGACCCAAAACTACGCCGTCCCCGAAGTGACCGACGCGGTTTGGCGGATCAAACCCGCGCTTTCGGAGTTTTTAATCGCCTTGGCGGAAGTTCTCGACAAGCGCCTCAGTGCCGAAGAGTTTAAGCAACGCGAGTTGCTGCCCCTGCGTTTGACCCGTGAGATTCACGATGGCTCGACAGAACTCTCGCTGATCAGCTTTGAAATGGCGGTCATTCTCCTGCAAGAGTCGCTCAAACAGGTGGTCCAGGACGGGCATTTCTCCGAACGGGATACCCAATGGGTGGGCTCGGCGATTGACCAATTGGCAGACCAGCTCAACGCCTCTCTTTTACAGCTCTTTCGCCATCACCCCAAACACGGGAGTTAAGTCATGCCCTGGTTCTTGTTTTTGGTCTCCGCTGGGTTTGGCTATATCTCTTTGAGTATGTTTGTGGCGGGTTTTAAAGAGCAAGACCCTGCCGAGCGCAATAAATTGATGCGCTCGGGCTTTGGTACTTTGACCCTGTGTATGATGGGGATTGTCTTCGCCTGGTATTCGTTGAATGGGGTTCCCCAGCCTTAGTTGGCCTTTGGTTGGCCTTTGCCACTTGAAAACAGCCAAAACAAAACCGGCTGCAAGCAAATGGCAGCCGGTTTTCATTCGGGACGGGTATTTTAGAAGTCGATTTTGTCGATTATGGCGTCGACGATGCCGTACTCTAACGATTCGCGGGCATCCATCCAATAGTCTCTGTCAAAATCTTTCATGATTTTTTCAAAGCTCTGGTTGCAATTCTCAGCCAGAATTCGCGCGCCCATTTCTTTGGTTTTGACAATTTCTTTGGCATGAATCGCGATATCTGCCGCAGCACCTTGAATCACACCGCCAATGCTGGGCTGGTGGATCATGACCCGGCCACTGGGATAGATATAGCGTTGGCCCTTTTCTCCGACGGAGAGCAGGATTGAACCCATCGAGGCAGCCAAACCCATACAAACGGTGGAAACGGGTGAGGAGATCATTTTGATCGTGTCATAAATGATCATGCCTGAGGTAACCACGCCACCTGGGCTGTTGATATACAGTGTAATTTCTTCACCGGGTTTTTCGGACTCCAGGTACATCAGGCGGTTGACGACGTCGCGGGCAGAGGCATCCATGACTGGACCCCAGAGAAAGACTTTGCGCTTTTCGAGAAATTTTTTATGAAAAAGTCGGGTGTCTGAAAGACCTTCCAAGAGATCCTTCACAGGGCTCTTTTCATCATCTTCATCATCTTCTTCAAATCGAATCATCGGGATTGTCCATCCTTGTCTGCGGTCTATTTTTGTTGAGTCTAATTTTGTTCAGTCTAACACAGACCTCCCGCCCACGGGCAGACTTTAAGGGGATCTCCTCAGAATCAAAGAGATCAGGTAAACTAGAGGCTTATTGGGGTAGAGTCGCTATGGAAAACTCACAGCTCGACGCAATTATTCAAGAGTCAGACCTCTTCAGGGTTTTGGGCCTGGAATTCACAGCCAGTCCTGAAGATGTGCGTATGGCGTATAAAAAACTGGCCAAATTGGCCCACCCGGATATGTTTATTGAGCCCGAGCTCAAAGCCAAAGCCGAACAGGCCTTTATCCGCATCAGTGATGCCTTTAATACCCTGCGTGACCCGTTTAAACGCAAAGACTACGAGCGCACCCTCGACCGTGTGCGTGAGGCCGAAGAACGGGCCCGCGAAGCCGAAAAAGCCAAAGCAGCGCCACCGCCACCGCCGCCCTCTGGTACCCGTCCCTTTCCGGGGGCCCCTCCTCGCCCGCAAAGCAACCCACAAGCCGAAGAAAAAGCCCTGCAGGCCCGCAAAGATCAGGCCGAAGGTCATTTTAAACAGGGCAAACAATTTGAGGCCAAAAATCAGCTCGATGACGCTGTGCGAGAGTACCAAGAGGCGATTCGGCTCTGCAACGATGTGGCCAAGTACCACAGCCAATTGGGAATGGCCTTGGAGAAGAAAAAATGGGGGGGCTATGCCCAGGCGGAGTTTAAAGTGGCTTTGCACTTTGATCCCACCGACAAAGTGGCACTCAAACACTACCAGCCCAGCGCAGGTCTGAGCATTCCCCGCAATTCACTTGGGTTTAAGCTCTTGAATATGTTTAAAGGGGGAAGCAGCAATCGCATTGGCGATATTCTGATTCAACAGGGCCACCTGCAAAAAGATCAATTGCAGCAGGCACTTAAACAGCAGAGTGACCAGAAGCTGCTCCTGGGCGAAATTTTGATCCGCATGAAATATATCAAGCCTGAGCATCTGGCCCAGGCCCTGATCCACCAGGGTGAGACCTTGGCCAAAGAAGCCGCTGAGAATCAGAAGTAAGCGGCATTTCAAATTACAAATGGGTGCCAGACCTGTTAAGATAAAGACAAATGTTTGATCTGGGAGTGGCCCAATGAAAAAAAGTCCTTTGTTTGCGTCTTTAATGGTTTTTGGCCTGTTGGCTGTGGGGGGCATTGGTTTTTCGATCCTGCCTGAAAAAATGGGCATGGAAGAAGTGGGCGAAGCGACTGCCAAAACGGTGGCTGGGCCGGTTAAGTGGCGCAGTTATAACAAAGGCCTTCAAGAAGCACAAAAAAAGAACAAACCTGTTTTTGTACAGTTTTATGCCACTTGGTGTGGCTATTGCCGCAAAATGGACCAAGAGACCTTTACCGACAGCAAAGTGCAGGCCCAATTGAAAAAATTTGTGGCTGTGCGAGTGACCGAAAGCTCCGAAGACAAGGTCACCCATCAGGGCAAGGTCATGACCGAGCGGGAATTGACCGCCGCCCATGGCGTACAGGGGTTTCCCACTTTGGTCTTTATGGAGCCCGATGGCAAAGTGATTGGCAAAATTCCTGGCTATCTCGGCCCCAAGGAATTTAGAGGCATGTTGCAATTTATCGAAACCGGCTCTTATCGGACCATGGATTACGAAGCCTTTAGCAAAAAACAGGTAAAGAGTTAGTTACCAACGTTAATTGCTTTTGTCCCGACACTATTTTGGTCCCAGAGAAAAGGCCCCCGCTGGAGCGGGGGCCTTTAAATCTGTCTGGGTTTAGAGCGATTTGCTCACATAGTGAACCAAATCCACCACGCGGTTGGAATAGCCCCACTCGTTGTCATACCAAGAGATGACTTTGACCATGCGTTTTTCCAAGACCATGGTTAAAGCCGAATCCACAATCGAAGAGATCGGGCAGGTCTTGTAGTCCATGGAGACCAATGGCTCATCAGAGACCTTGAGTACATTGGGGTAGGCAGTGGCAGCAAAGTCGCGCAGGATTTGATTGACTTCTTCGACACTGGTGTCTCTGCTGACTTCGCAGACCAAATCGACCACTGAGACGTCAGGGGTGGGGACCCGCAGGGACATACCATTGAGTTTGCCGTTGAGTTCGGGGATGACCAGACCTACGGCTTTGGCTGCACCGGTTGTGGTGGGAATGATCGACATGGCCGCAGCGCGGGCCCGGCGCAGATCTTCGTGGGGCAAATCCAGGATGCGCTGATCATTGGTGTAAGAGTGAATCGTATTCATCAGCCCGCGAACAATGCCCAGCTTGTCGTGCAGGGGTTTGGCCACAGGGGCCAGACAATTGGTGGTGCAAGAGGCATTGGAGATGATGTGGTGGTTCTGGGGATCATATTTTTCATGGTTCACACCCAGCACGATGGTGATGTCTTCGCCTTTGGCGGGGGCAGAAATGATCACCTTTTTGGCGCCCGCGTTGCGGTGGGCCACTGCTTTTTTGGCATCGGTAAACAGACCCGTGGATTCAATCACAATATCTACGCCCAGTTCACCCCAGGGCAAAGCGGCGGGATCGCGCTCACTTAACACCTTGAGCGCTTTGCCATTGGCGTAGATGGTGTCGCCTTCAGCATTGACTTCGCCAGGAAAATGGCCGTGGACCGAGTCGTATTTTAATAAATGGGCCAGGGTTTTGGCATTGGTCAAATCGTTGACTGCCACAATTTCAATATCATTCATCTCTGCCGCGGCGCGGTAAACCTGGCGTCCAATGCGGCCAAAACCATTAATACCAACACGAATAGCCATAAATTTATACTCTCCTTATAAATAAACTGCGTGAATAAACTTCTGCTTCAGGATAGCACGAGGGGTCGGTGTTAGGGGGGAAGGTGTCTGGTGTTCGGGAACAGCTGCTTCGCTGAGAACCTAACTTCTAGAACCTAACACCTGTTAAAATCCAGTATCATGTCACATTCGCGCGCTCTCAAACCACTCCCTTTTGCTCCCAATGCCTTTACACTGGATTTTGACCCACGCTGGCTGGAACCCCTGCGCCAGAGTTTTTTCCAGGATCTGAGCGCCTATTTAAATGCCCCCGAACAGACTTCGCTCTTTCAGGGCGGGCGTTTGCTTCGGCAGCCGATTGCCAGGCGTGAGAGCCCCTATTATCTTTTTTCGTATGAGGACTATCCTCTGCTCTGGCTCTCGGCGAATACGGCCCTGACCCTGTCATTGTTTTGGGAGCTGTACAAACAACTTAATTTGGCCCAACACTTTGCCGAAAAGACAGTTCCTCCGCGTTCGCTGTGTATGTATGGCGGCTTTTTTGTGGTCGGCAAACAGGCCCCTCAGCCCCTTTGGCATTACGATTATCATCTCGGGGCTGCAGCCTTTACCTTGATTGTCCCGCTGTTTGAATTAACGCCCCAAATGGGCCACCTGCTCTACGAAGACAGCGCTGGACAGATCCAAACCTATCACTATCGCCCGCATCAGGCCCTGATCTTTGGCACGGGTTTTTTACACAGCACTCAGCCTTATGGCCCTACAGATACCCTGCGCGTTTTGGTCAGTTTGACCTTTGGTTCGGAGCAATGGCAAGACTGGCCCTTGATTAAAAAGAATATTCAAAAACAATCCCGATATTACCTGCTGCCCTGTGGGCATGTGGCTGGTTCTTGTCTCTGTGAATGGAAGCACCAATTGCAAAAGGTCTTGCGACGTTAAACCCGAGCAACCCCCGTGGTATGCTAAAACAAATCTTTTGCAGTGAGGCCCCGATGGAGATCGATCTGGTTCGCTTGAATTTCAGTCCCCAAAGTCTGCAAATCTTAAATATTGCCATTGCCGTGATCATGTTTGGTGTGGCCTTGGATATGCACCCCGATGATTTTCGCCGTGTTTTGCGCTCGCCCCGCGCGCCGGTGATTGGTCTGGCCTGTCAATTTTTACTTTTGCCTGCCCTGGCTTTTTGCTTGACCCTTCTGTTTAAGCCCCAGCCGAGCATTGCCCTGGGTTTAATTCTGGTGGCCGCTTGCCCAGGCGGGAATTTTTCCAATTTTCTGACCCATTTTGGGGGCGGCAATGTGGCGCTTTCTGTGACCATGTCTTCGATCTCAACCGCGGTGTCGATCCTGATGACTCCCCTCAATCTCAGTTTTTGGGGGCAGATGAACCCTGCCACAGCGGCCTTGCTCAAAAGCATAGCCATGGATCCTGCCGATATCTTTATCACGGTTTTGCAGATTTTGATTTTGCCACTGGTTTTGGGCATGGTCGTCCATGTGAAATTGCCCAAGCGGGCTCAACAACTCAAAAAGCCCTTTCAGATCTTCTCTCTGATTTTTCTGGTGATCTTTATTGGCCTGGCTCTGAGCAAAAATTTGAGCTATTTTATCCAATTTATTGGTATGGCTGCTTGGATCGTGGCGATTACCAACGCCTTGGCATTGGCGATGGGCTATTTTACCGCCCGAGGTCTCAAACTCACTCCCTATGATGCCCGTGCCGTCTCAATCGAAGTGGGTATTCAAAACGCAGGCTTTGGCCTGATACTGGTCTTTAATTTTTTTAATGGCTTGGGGGGCATGGCGCTGATTTGTGCCTGGTGGGGTGTTTGGCACCTGATCTCAGGCTTGGCTTTGGCTTCGTTTTGGCGCAGCCGTCCCCTGCATTTTGAACCTGCTGAAGACGTGCCGTTTGGCGCTTCTGTTTAAATTTTGACTTCAAGCAAAAGCCGAAAGCCCAAATTCTGAAAGCGGTAGCTGGGAATCTCATAATTGCGGCTTTCGGCCCGGCAATAGCTGGCACCCAGATTCCAACTGCCTCCACGCATGACACGTGAGGCCCCACTGTCTGAGCCTTTGGGATCGGTAAATGTGCCTGTGGGAAAGGCCGAAAAACGATCCTGGGTCCATTCCCAGACATTGCCATGCATATCGTACAGACCCCATTTATTCGGCTTTTTTAAGCCAACAGGATGGGTGCCGCCTTCGGAATTGCGGTCAAACCAGCCATTTTCAAGCAATTCCTCTTCGGTATCACCAAAGCCATAAGCTGTTCTTTGTCCCCAGCGGCAGGCATATTCCCATTCGGCTTCGGTAGGCAGGCGGTAATTGCCCTCTTTGAGTGAATTCAGGCGCTGAATAAAGATTTGGCAATCATCCCAACTGACCTGTTCAACCGGGCGCCATTCGTCACCTTGAAAGCGAGAGGGGTTGATGCCCATAACCATGCGCCACTGGCCCTGGGTAATGGGAGTGGTCTGCAAATAATAGGCGCGACTCAAAATGACGTTGTAATGATTATCCGCTTTGCCCATTTGAAAAGCCTGCATTTCGGGTTCAACCAAGACAAAGTCCATGCCCATCAAGTTGGTAAAACGTGGGGCTGCTTTGATCTTTGCCGCAGGGGGGATGTCGGCTGTAGGAGGAGGAGCGGCAGGGGGCGGCGTGGCCGGTGGTGGCTTGTGGGGTCTGCCTTTGCCGGGTGTTTCCGGTTTTGGGGCTTCGGCCATGGGCTCTTTGACGGGGGGGGGGGCTGTTTTTGTGATTGCCTCAGGGCCTCTTCTCGTCTTGCCGTCTCTTGCTGAGCCCGTTCCGTGGTCCTTTTTTCCTCATCTTGTTTGCGCTGTAGCTCTTCTTCGTCTTGCCGTTTTTTTTCGGCTTCTTGTTTTAGCCTTTGCTCCTGCCGGTGAGCCTCATCTGCGGCATCACGGGCTTGGCGCCGCTTTAAGTCTTCTTCCAATTGTTTGCGGCGCTCTTGTTCCTTGCGCTTTTCTGCATCTGGGTCGCGTCGGGTCGAGCCTGTCATCATCAGAGCTTCTTCGATCAGGGTTTCGACCCGTTCGCGCGAGATCTCCATAAATCCAGCTGATTCATGGATCTCGGCTTCTGCTGTGGGGGTTAAAAAGCGCGAAACCAAACGCGGCAAAATGGCGATCCGCATGAAGTTTTCTTCTTCTGAACGCTTAAAATTATTCATGGGGGCCGCTGTGTTATCAGCTGCTTCGATCAGTTTGCGCCATTGGGTGATATTTTCGGGACGTTGGCTCCATTTGAGGGCCAAACCCTGAATCAACCATTCTTCGTCTTTGGGGCTGATCTTCACACCCAGAGCTGAAGGACGGATCAATTCCTGGTCGCCCATCATGCGGTCATGGGGAACCGGCGGGATATTTCCCGTCAGAGCATAATACATGGTGGCGGCCAAGGCATAGATATCTGTCCAAGGCCCCTGAATGCCATTGGTGGAATACTGTTCAGCCGGGGCAAAACCTGGGGTTAAAAAGGCCAATAAATTGGTGGTTGCCCCCGACATTTGCTGACGGGCCGCGCCAAAGTCGAGCAAAATGGGTTGGCCTTTGCTGGTGACATAGACATTGTCGGGTTTGATATCGCGGTGGAAGGAGTTCTTGGCATGGACCTCTTCGAGTGCCTCCAAGAGGGGCAGCAGCAGGCCTTTGATTTTTTCGGGTTTGATTCGCCCGCCCTGATTGGCCACATGCTGGCTCAGGGTGTTACCTTCGAGGTATTCCATAATAAAATAAGCGGTATTGCACTCTTCAAAGAAATGGCGAATGCGTACGATATGTGGGCTGCGTAGCGAAGCCAGCAGGCGGGCCTCTGCGATAAATTTGTCTCGGCCCAATTTAAACAATTCACTTTTGTCGCCACTGTAGGGAATGACCTGCTGGCCATCGGGGGCCCGGCTGGCAAATTCGGCCGGAAAATACTCTTTGATGGCAACACGGGTATTGAGATGGCGATCAAAACCGAGATAGGTAATGCCAAAACCACCGTGTCCGAGCACCTTGCCAATCACATATTGGCGATTGAGCCGAAACGGGGGCTTCAAATAGAGGGGGTTGTACTCTGTGGGCTGAACATAACCACACTGCGAGCAGGTTTCAAGCTCTGCATCAATAATTGCAAAGCACTCCAGGCAGTATTTTTTTTGTGCGGACATGATTCAGCTACGGGCAGCCCTTCTGTGCAAATATCTCGAATAAACTCGAATAAAGGTGTCAATCAGACGTGTCAAACTAACATTTTAACAGATTACTGGTCGCCATTATACCTTCTGATCAGAGTGAGTTGCTTTAGGCTTGAAATCGGGCCAGATGATAATTTTTTTTGCCACTGCGCAAAACCAAGGTGGTCTCAGAGGCCAGACTATTGGCATCAATCAGCATTTGTGGATCGCTGCATTTGCGGTTGTTGAGATAGACCCCCCCCGCTTGTATCAGGCGGCGAGCTTCACCATTGGAAGTGCTCAGACCTGTTTCCCGCAGCAGTTGGGTCAGTGTCAAATCTCCACCGAGGCGGCTGCGTTCCAATTGGGTTGAGGGTACATCGGCAAAAATTGCGAGTAAATCGGCATCGCAGAGGCCATTGATTTCCCGGCCAAAGAGCACTTCGGTGGCTTGCAGGACTTTCTCAACCGCTTCGGCACCATGCACAATTGTGGTCACTTCTGATGCCAGCCGCTTTTGGGCCAAGCGCAATTCGGGCTTCTCGGCATGTTCTGAGCAGATCGCTGCTATTTCGTCCAATTCCAAAAAGCTGAAAATGCGCAGGTAACGTTCGACATCGCGATCATCGGCCTGAATCCAGTATTGGTAAAACTGGTAAGGGGAGGTCATCTCAGCATCAAGCCAGACAGCGTTGCCTGCAGATTTGCCAAATTTTTCCCCGCTGGCGGTGGTCAAAAGTGGGATGGTGAGGCCGTAAGCAGTTTGCCCTGTCACCTTGCGCACGAGATCAATCCCTGCCGTGATATTGCCCCATTGATCGTTGCCCCCGGCCTGAATTTTGCAATTCTCTGTGCGAAAGAGATGCAAAAAGTCATAAGACTGCAGCAACATATAGCTGAATTCAGTATAAGAAATGCCCTGGTCGCGGTCTTCGAGGCGGCGGCGGACCGACTCTTTGGCGATCATATAATTGACGCTAAAATGTTTGCCGACATCACGCAGCCAGTCGATATAACTCAGGGGGGCGATCCAGTCGTGATTATTGGTCATGAGGGCCGCTTGCGGGCCCTCAAAACGCAGAAAACGCCCGAGTTGGGTGCGGATTTTGTTGACGTTTTCATCCACTTTATCGTTGGTCAACAGTACGCGCTCACTGCTGCGCCCGCTGGGATCGCCAATCATACCAGTGGCGCCTCCGACCAGACAGATCGGGCGGTGGCCTGCTCGTTGAAAATGGGCCAAGAGCATAATCGGCAGTAAATTGCCGATATGCAGGCTGGTGGCGGTGGGGTCAAAGCCAATATACAAAGTGACAGGGCCCTGCGCCAGGGCTTGGCTGATGCCTTCGGGATCTGAAATTTGCTCTAACATACCTCGCTCTTGCAAGGCTTTCAGAAGATCTGGGCTCATGGCATGTCTGTCCTTTATTTATCAATGTTTTGAAGTATAACCCGATTGCTTTTCCGCTGTGCATAATTTCGAGCGGCCCTGATTCCTGTTAAACTGTAGGCATAGCCTGAACAAGGAGTGTCTTCCCATGAAACGCGCTGCTGCGTCAATGATCTTCGGTTTTTGGATCTGTTTTGGTTTGGCCTGTGCGCCTGCCGAAAAACCTGAAAAAACAGCTTCTGAAGCCAGTACTGCAGCCGATTCTGCTGCAAGCATGAGTGCCCAGGATAAAGCCCTCTGGACCAAGGCCAAAGGGCTGTTTGCCCCCTTGCCAGAGCGGATACCCGCTCCGGCTGGCCTCACCGACAGTCCCGAAAAAGTGGCATTGGGCAAACAGCTTTTTCACGACCCACGCCTTTCCAAAAGTGGGGCAATTAGCTGCAATAGCTGTCATAATTTGGCCAGTGCCGGGGTGGATAACCGTTCTGTTTCACTCGGTCATGGTTTTAAAACAGGTTCCCGCAATTCGCCGACAGTCTTAAATGCAGGCTTTCACACCGCCCAATTCTGGGACCTGCGTGCCAAAGATTTGACCGAGCAGGCCAAAGGCCCCGTTTTGAACCCTGTGGAAATGGCCATGCCCAATGAAGCGGATGTCGTGACCCGACTGGCCAGTATTGAAGGCTATCAGGTGCATTTCAAAAAAGCCTTTCCCGAGGGCGAAAAACCAGTGACTTACCAGAATATGGCTGAGGCGATTGCGGCCTTTGAACGCACCTTGGTCACGCCTTCCCGCTTTGACGATTTCTTAAAAGGCAAAGCTGAGGCACTGACGCCAGAAGAGAAGCAGGGCCTGGAGATCTTTATCAATAAAGGCTGTACCGCCTGCCACAGTGGCGTGGCGGTCGGCGGGGGGATGGCCCAGAAATTTGGCATCATCAAACCCTATGCCAACCGCAAAGATGGCGGCAAATACGATCTGACAAAAAAAGCAGAAGATAAATTTGTCTTTAAGGTGCCTTCGCTGCGCAATATCACGCGTACCTATCCCTATTTTCACGACGGGGCAGTCTGGGAACTCAAAGAGGCGGTCAAAATTATGGGCGAGACCCAATTGGGATTGAGTATGGACCCCTCTGAAATTGAAAGCATTGTTGTTTTCCTGTCTGCTTTGACCGGAGAATTGCCCTCTGAAGCTAAAATATTACCAGAATTGCCACCTTCCAGTGCCAAAACAAGCAAGCCATCCGTCTGACTCCGTATTGCCAGACGCTCTCAGTGAGGTTCATCCCAAGCTGCAGGCCCTGCGTGCGGCTTTAAACCGGGTGATTCTGGGCAAACCAGATCAGGTGGATCAAATGTTGATTGCCCTGCTCGCTGGGGGCCATGTTCTGCTTGAAGACATTCCGGGCATTGGCAAAACAACTTTGGCCAAAGCCTTTGCCTTGGCCACGGGCTGCCAGTTTCGGCGCATTCAGTTTACACCCGATCTTTTGCCATCAGACGTGATTGGCGCTTCGATTTACAATCCGGTGGATCATGCCTTTCACTTTAAATCGGGCCCGGTTTTTACCCAGATTTTGATGGCCGATGAAATTAACCGCGCCTCTCCCCGCACCCAGTCCAGTTTGTTGGAGGTGATGGCTGAGCAACAGATCACGGTAGACGGTCAGGCCTATACCCTGGAATCACCGTTTATGGTGATCGCCACCCAAAATCCGGTCGAATACCAAGGTACTTACCCCTTGCCCGAAGCCCAGCTCGATCGTTTTATGCTCTGTCTGCGTCTGGGCTACCCCGACCTGGAGCAGGAATTGGCGATGCTCTACGATCATGAACACAGTTTGCCCCTGCAGCAATTGACGCCTGTTTTGAGTCCTTCTGAGATTTGTTATTTTCAGAAAACAGTGCAAAATGTTGCTGTTCACCGTGATATTGGGGCCTATATTATTAAATTGGTGGATGCTACGCGTAAACATGCGGCAATTCAGTTGGGTGCAAGTCCACGTGCCGGTTTGTCTTTGTTTCAGGCCGTCAAAGCCCATGCCCTGCTCGCTGGGCGCGATTATGTTTTGCCCGAAGATGTCAAAAGCCTGGCGGCGGCTGTTTTGGCCCACCGTTTGCAATTGGATGCCAAAGCCCGGTATCAGGGGATGGGCAAAGTCGATGTGGTTCTGGAATGTCTTGAACAAGTCGCGGTACCGCGCTAAAACAGGGAGTCTTCAGCATGTCGGGCAGATCGCTCTGGGGTTCTCTGCTAAATCAGATCAAAAGCTACCAGCAAAAAAATGCCTTTTCGCTGCTGCAATCGGTCTATGAAACCCACCTGACCCCTGCGGGCAAGGCCCTGTTTTTGCTGATGATTCTTTCGATTTCGCTGGGCATGGTCGGCACTGAAATTTTGATCTATGTCTTGATGGTCTGTTTGACTGCTCTGTGGACGGTGGTGGTCTTTGAAGGCTTCTGGCACCGGCCCCGGGCCTTTGACATCCAATCTGTCTCTCGGGCCCCAGTGATCTCGGGGGCCGAAGCTGAGATTCAGGTTTGGCTGAGTTATCAGGGCAAGCGCAATCTCTACCATCTCAGCTTTGAATTGGTCTTGCGCACCCCGCAACAGCGTCTCTTGGTATTGCCCTGTCTCAGCGCTCTGGATTTGCTCGAACCCGGTCAGCGTGTCTTGCTCAAATTTCGCGGTGAGCTGGCCCGGCGCGGCACCTACCTCTGCCACCAATTGGTGGTCATTTCTACTTTCCCTTTTGATATTCTCTATTGGCGCACCCCCTGGCCTTTAAATGGGCAACAATTGGTCTATCCCGAATACCGCATTTTGACCTATTTGCAGCTCGATCTGATGCGCAAATACCAAAGCGGTGGCCAGGTGCTGAGTCAGCAACAGGGAGAGGCCCTGGAGTTTCGGGGCATTCGTCAATATATGGAGGGTGATCCCCTGCGTCAGATCTATTGGCCGGCCTTGGCCAAAACCGGCAAATTGATGGTGCGCGAATACCAAGAGGAGTATTTTATTCGCCTGGGTGTGATTCTCGATACCCAGATTGCTGAACCAGACAGTGTCAATCCAGAGCTTGAAGCGGGAATTTCGTTGGTGGCCAGTATCTCTGAATGGATTGCGCGCCAGGAATTTTTAATTGATATCTTTGCTGCGGGCCATGAGATTTACCATTTTCCCACGGGCAATGCCCACACCCGTTTGGAATACCTGCTCGAAATTTTGGCTTCGATTCAGGGGGTGCAAGAATTTCAAACCGAATTGCTCAAAAGTGCGGTGCAACCGCATATCTTTGAATTGAGTGCCATGGTGGTGATTCTCTTAAGGTGGGATGACGAGCGCAAGGCCCTCTTGCAAATGCTGCGGGAACAGGGATTGGTTTTAAAGGTGCTCTTGATTCAGTCACCTGCTGAAGCAGAGGCAGAACCCCCTGATTTACCGGGCGTGATGGCCTTTTCTGCAGAAGCCTGGCGGAAAATTGTCTTATGAACGAAACACGTCCGCCGGTTTTGTATTTTTTTCTGCTGGCCTCTGCCTTGGGGGTCTGGTCTTTGCAGGCTCCGGCTCGCTGGCTGGGCGCTTTGGGGGTTTTGGGTTGTGTGGCTTTTGCCTATCGTACGCCCCTGCTTTTGCGCCCCAAACCCCTGACTTTTTTTATTGGGGCCCTGTTTTCCTTTCTCTTTGCCTATTTTGTGATTTACGCAGATTCTGCGGAGACCTTTGTCCTGATTTACAGTCAACGTCAGTTTCAGGCCCTGGGCCTCTGTCTTTTGGCGATGATTGTCTTACAGTGGTACTCTTGGTCTTCGCGTCGCTTTGACTGGCTGTTTTTTTCGATCGGTCTGTTTTTGCTTTTTTCGACGGTATTTACAGGGCTTGCTACGTACAAACTGGCATATATCTGGTTGGTTTTGAGCTTTATCTCGGCCTTTGTGCTCTCACGTTTGCCTTTGTCTGCCCATTGGAGCGCCCGTCCCTCTCTGCTCAATCAACACAAATATGTCTTTCATGTCTTCTTGTCTTTTGGCTTCTTTATTCTGATCTCGACCAATATTATCGCCCTGGCGGAATGGGTCGATGACAGTTTCTCGGAAAACTTTTCTGAGTTTGTAATGCGCCAGCAGTCGGGGTGGAGTGGCTTTTCAGGCACCACCCATTTGCAGGGCAATGCCAATGTTCAGCTTTCGGAGCGGATTGCGCTGCTGATCAACTCTCCCCGACCCCTGGAATACCTGCGTGGCAATGTGCTCACGGCCTACCACAAAGGGCTCTGGTCTCCCCAAGACTATATCACCGTGCCTCTGCTCTTAAATGGCCCGGTACCCCAAACCAAAGCTCCGCAGTTTAAAAAGGAATTTTTGATCATTCCCGGTTCCGATCACCGTCCCAGTGAGACCGGTTTTTGGGCCCAAATTCAGCTCAAAAACCACCACAATGGCCTGCTGTTTTTGCCCGCTCAGGCCTCGCTGGCTGCCATTCCCAATCATTCACCGGTCTATCAAAATCAGTACGGGCTTTTGCGCCAGGAGCGGCAGAGTTTGGAGTTGGACTATTGGATTTGGGTTGAACAGGGTTTTTCTCCTGTTTTGCCCGAAGGCGCTGAGCTGCGCAAAGAAAATCTGGGGGTGCCCTTTGATGTGCGCCTGGCCCTGCGCCCCCTGGCACAAGAAATTACAAAGGGTGCCCTTTCGCCCCTTGAAAAAGCAGCCCGTTTGGAACAGTGGTTTAAACAGAATTTTCGCTATAGTTTGCAAACCCAGGCTGTGCCTCCTGATGTCGACCCGACCGTGGACTTTGTTCTGAACCGCAAACCTGCTTATTGTTCCTGGTTTGCCTCTGGCATGGTCTTGATGTTACGCAGCCTGGACATCCCCGCCCATTTGGTCAGTGGTTGGCGTGGTATGGAGCACGTCCCCCTGAGCCAAACCTGGGTGGTGCGTGAAAAGCAGGCCCATGACTGGGTCGAGGTCTTTGAGCCCCTTTCAGGTACCTGGGTGCCCTTTGATCCGACCCCAGGTCAGCAATTGGATGCCCTGCTGGAAAAAGCAGATATGTTTAATGCCTTGCAGCGCCAATTTGATGGGCTTCGCCTGTTTTTCAGCCTCTTAAAAGCGCGTTTGAGTGAGGGTGTTGGGCTGCAGTGGCAAGATCTACTCAGCAATTTGCAAGCGGGCGCGCTGGCTTTGCTCAGTCAACCCATTTTTTATCTGGTGCTGGTTTTGCTCGGTGGGCTCAATGCCTTTTTAAAGCGGCTGCGGGCCAAACCCATTCAAGCGAGACCGACACCGGGTGAACTGAACTATTTGCCGCTTGAGCCCCAATTGGCGCAGTTAAACAGCCTGTTTGAGCAGGAATTGTCTCGCCGGGGTATTTCGACAGCCCAAACCCAGACCCTTGGGGAGATTGGCTTGCACATTGCTACAGAGCACCCCGAGTTACATGAGACCTTTGAGCAAATGCAGACTTTGTTCAATCAACTGCGTTTTGCTTCGTTGACCCCGGTTGATTACCAGCCCCTGCTGGCTGAATTGCAAACGCTGTTGGTGGCTTGGCAAAAAACTGAACTCCCGGCTCAGGCACAGCCTGAGCCGGGAGTCAAAAGTGAAACCTAAAACTTAGACGGGGTCACTGCCATCCAGATCAGCATGATTGGATTCAAGGCCTTGTGAGGTATCATTTCCCATACCGACTCCCATGGTTCCGAGTCCCAGGATACCGGGTATGAGGTTGTTCATCTCCCCTGTCAATTCTTGCATGGACATCTCACCATCTGGATCAAATTCTTGGTAATCCACCGCCATATCCATCATGCCAGGCATCATCGGCATCTGGTATTCAACCTGAATGTGGAAGAGGGTGGTGACCACTTCTGTGCGGATATTGGTCATCATCTCTTGGAAGATGCCACGGGCCTCTTTTTTGTATTCAATCAGGGGATCTTTTTGGCCGTAGGCCCGCAGACCAATCCCTTCACGCAGGGCATCCATTTCGTGCAGGTGGTCGATCCACTTTTGGTCGATCACACGCAGAATCACCATGCGCTCCAGATCGCGCATCAGCTCTTCGCCCAAAATCGTCTCTTTGGCTTCGTAGGCATCGAGGGCCTGGTCTTTTAAAAAGACCAGCAGGCCTTCGATTGGAATCCGCAATTCATCGAGATGAATCGAGCCCAAGAGCGGAATATGGTGTGACAATTCTTGGTGCAAGCCAGGCAGATCCCACTCTTCTTGGGGAATTCCGTTCTGGGCATAGCGGCCCAACATGTCTTCCATATTGCGCGAGATCATTTCTTCGACCACGGGGCGCAGGCTGTCGCCTTCGAGAATCTTGCGGCGCTGTTGGTAGATGATCGTGCGCTGGCTGTTCATGACTTCGTCATATTCGAGAATGCTTTTGCGCACGCCAAAATGGTACATTTCGACTTTTTTCTGGGCGTTTTCAATCGCTTTGCTGACCATGCCCGATTCAATCGGCTCATCTTCTTCGACTTTGAGCATGTCCATGACTTTTGAGACACGATCTCCGCCAAACATGCGCATCAAATCGTCTTCGAGCGAGAGGAAAAAGCGGCTGGAGCCAGGGTCGCCCTGACGGCCTGCACGGCCCCGCAATTGGTTGTCGATACGCCGGGACTCGTGGCGCTCGGTGCCGATCACGTGTAAGCCGCCGACACTGCGCACATCGTCGCGTTCAGCGGCAATCTGGGCTTCGATTTCTTTTAAGAGCTTGGCTTTGAGGGCGGGATCCACGGTGTCGGGATCTTCTCCTTCCATGCGCAATTTGCGCAGCAACAAAAAGTCCGCATTGCCCCCGAGCAGAATGTCGGTTCCGCGACCAGCCATATTGGTGGCAATGGTTACCCCGCCTTTGCGGCCAGCCTGGGCAATGATCTCGGCTTCTTTTTCGTGGTTTTTGGCATTGAGCACATTGTGGGGAACGCCCCGGCGCTTGAGCACATCGCCAATCTGCTCGGATTTTTCAATCGAGACGGTACCGACCAGCACGGGTCTGCCTGTTTTGTGCATCTCTTCGATTTCATCCGCCACAGCCTTGAATTTGGCCTGAATATTTTTGTAGATAATATCTGGCTGGTCTTTGCGCACCACGGGCCGGTTGGTGGGAATCACGACCACGGGCAGGTTGTAGATTTTGCCAAACTCAGCTTCTTCGGTGATGGCGGTGCCGGTCATGCCGCCGAGTTTGCGGTAGAGGCGGAAATAGTTCTGCAGGGTAATTGTGGCCAAGGTCTGGGTTTCGTCTTGGATTTTGACACCCTCTTTGGCTTCGATCGCCTGGTGCAGACCATCGGAATAGCGGCGGCCAAACATCAGGCGGCCTGTGAACTCATCCACGATCACGACTTCCATCTCACCCCGTTCATTGGGGCGCACGACATATTCCACATCGCGGCGGTAAAGCTCTTTGGCTTTGAGCGCGATAATCAGATGGTGGGCATGTTCGGGGTGCTCCGCGCTGAACAGATCAGGGATATTTAAGACCTTCTGGGCCTTGAGGATGCCCTGTTCGGTCAGAATAATATTTTTCTGCTTTTCGTCGATCACATAATCGCAGTCTTTTTCGTCTTCTTCGTAGTCGATTTCGTCGAGCAGTTTTTTCTTTTTGTTGTAGTCTTTTTGTTTACCTTCGAGGCGGGTCACAATCCGGTTGAATTGTTGGTAGGTCTCGGCGGGCTGGGCCAAGGTGCCTGAAATAATCAACGGCGTGCGGGCCTCGTCAATCAAAATGCTGTCAACTTCGTCGATCACGGCGTAATGCAGTTCGCGCTGCACACATTGGCTCATTTCGGTCGACATATTGTCGCGCAGGTAGTCAAAGCCAAATTCGTTGTTGGTCCCGTAGATCACGTCGCCAGCATAAACTTTGCGGCGTTCGTGGGGGGTCAGGTGGTGCAAAATCGCACCGACTTTGAGGCCGAGAAAGCGGTGAATCTGGCCCATCCACTCCGAGTCGCGGCCCGCCAGATAATCGTTGACGGTGACCACGTGTACGCCACGTCCGGCCAGGGCGTTGAGGTAGGTGGGGCTGGTCGAAACCAGGGTTTTACCTTCGCCGGTTTTCATCTCTGAAATTTGGCCCCGGTGCAGCACAATGCCGCCGATCAGCTGCACATCGAAGTGGCGCTGGTTCAAGACCCGGCGGGAGGCCTCGCGTACAACGGCGAAGGCTTCGGGCAACATGTCCGCGAGCATTTCTTGTTCTTTTTGGTATTTTTTGTCTTTGTCGGTCAGGTCGCGGGTGGCATTGTCGAGCTTTTGGCGAAACTCATAGGTCTTGGAGCGCAGGTCGTCGTCACTGAGGGGCAGAATCGAATCTTCGAGACTGTTGATCTGTGCCACAATTGGCTGGATCTTTTCAATTGTGCGCTTGTGGGGATCGCCTACGAGCTTTTGCAATAACTTCAACATCTTGACGGTACATCCTTTGAGGCGGGCACACAGCCCGAGGGTCATAAAATAGAAATTTACTTTTCCTATTTTACTCCCATTTGTCCTGGTCGGTGGCAATACGCTGTCTCAGGCGATGAATTTTGCCCCTTTATCCGCCTTGGCAATGGCCTTTTGAGCGCTTTCCCTTGCTTGAGAAACTAACTGAGCTGCTCCAACTCCGCAGCACGGGCCTGGTACCATTTGGCCAAATCGCGAATTTGAACGTCGCAGACCTGGTGCTCCATCGGATAGGTTTGCCAGTGCAGGGCATACCCGGCTTTTTGTATGGCTTCGGATGAACGCTCCGCCAAGGCAAAAGGTACCACTGGGTCAAAGGTGCCGTGCATCATTTCCAGCGGGGTTTTGGCATTGGCCGAGCCAGCGGCTGGGGGCACATTGTCGAGATCGAGCAAATAGGTCGAGAGGGCGAGAATGCCCGCCAATTTTGTTTCCAGTCGCAAAGCCGTGTGCAGCACAATCGCGCCTCCTTGGCTGAATCCGGCCAAAATAATTCGCTCAGACGGAATGCCTTTTTGTGCTTCAGCAGCGATGAAGTCTTTTAGAGCCTGCACGGAAGCTTCGACTTCGGGCCAACTGACCTGACGCAAAAAGCCCATCGAGAGGATATCGTACCAGGAGGGCATGACCATGCTGCCATTGATGGTCACAGGTTTATTGGGCGCATGGGGAAAGAGAAAGCGCAGATTTTGTTTGAGGCCAAGTACAGGCACCAGCGGTTCAAAATCGTGGCCACTGGCCCCGAGGCCATGCAGCCAAATCACGGTGCCGATCACGGGCAGATCTTTGCTGATGCTGTAGCGTTCGAGGTGGGGGAGCAAGGGCATGGGGGCCTCCGGGGTGGTTTGGTGGGTTTCGGGTTGTTTCGTTTTCGGACAAGGTGTGTTCTGCCATTATAGGCAAAATAAAAACTATTTGGCTGTTCACAAACACAAGAACCTGCATTTGGAGTATTCTCAGACAAAGATAGCCTGCATTTGGGGGATTCTCTCAGACAAGATAACCTGCGTCAGTCAGGTTGATCTTGTCAATGTATGTTGTTAAGCCCAATTTGTTATGCTGAAGAGGGCTGGGTAAAAAGTCTGAAACAGAGGCCCTGTTTGGGCTGGCAAGGAGCAAAAATATGTCTGAATTATTCTCAGAATTGGCGCGAGAATGGCTTCAGCAGAAGCTCTGGCCCCTGGCTTTGCAAGCGGCGGATTTGCCGCCTGAAACCACCCCGGCAGCGATCCTGGCCCTGGGTTTGCCCCAGCCCAACAGCGACAAAGAAGGCCATTACGACACCTTGGATGCCCGCACCTACTGTTCGCAATGCCCACTCTTTTGCGCCAGCTTGTTTTTGGCCGATGGGGCCAGCTCTGATGAGGCCATGGCCATTGCCCAGGCGATCTTGGGTCTGATCTGGCGCGATGCGATTGAACGGGCGATTGCCCGCGATCTGGATTTTGCCACCAATGGTTTTGACTTGCCTGACGCAGAATTTGCAGCCCGCTTTGACAAAGCCGATGCCCAGTGGGAACGCTGGCTGGCCAGCACCGAGGCCGTCAAAACCGCACTGCAGGACCTCATGGAAGAATATGCCGATCGCCAGCTCTGGACGGATGTGCGCTGGGCTTAACGGGCTTTAATGAGGGGTGTCAGGATCACTGCGAATGGGCATGTGGGGCCAAGCACTCAGACTTTCTCCACGAAGGGCCCGATAGACCAAGTCTGGGCGCTCAAAGCGCTTGAGTAGAGCTGGATCTGAGATCGGGGTGTGGTCTTTAAGCAGATGCAGATATGAGTGATAAGCGCCCAGACCCGTAAAATAGCCCTGCGGCGTGTACAAGAGCAGCCCATCTGTAAAATACAATTCGGAATACTTACTCACGGCTTTGCCTGTTTCTAAATCCCAAACTTCGCGCAGAGAGGTGTCTTTGCGCAAGGTCATATAGCCAGGGCGGCTGGTGTGTAAAACGAGAGGTTCTTGAATCCTGAGGCTGAGTTTGCCTTCGGGCATTTTCCAGACAAAGCTGTGTTCTTTGATGTGTGTGAGCCAATCCAAAACAATGCTTGGGTGTCTCAGGTTGGGGGGCTTTTCCCAGAAATGGGCAATCAGCACACCGTCTCCCAATTGCAGGCCTTTGATTTGCAATTGAAAAGGGGCCAAGCCATGTAAATGCTGGTTTAAGATTTTCTGTACTTTGCCAGTTGTGGGGTCAATGATGGCAATTTTCCCACTTTCCAGCACCGCTACCAGACCCGGCTCTCCCAGGTCTGTTTTGAGCACCTTTTCCGCCAATTTGATTTTTTTCTGCTTTCCGCTATTGAGATCCACCCATTCCAACACTTTGCTTTCAAACCCAGGTTTGAGGCTTAAGAGCAGGTGTTGTTTCCAGGCGATATGTAAATGTCTTTCGTCTCCCAGTTTGAGGCGATAGCGTTGTTTGCCTGTTTTGAGATCCCAGGCAGTTAGCCAGAAGTCTTGGCCTGTCAGGGCCCAAAACTGTTTTTCGTTTAGGCCTGTCTGCTCCAAGCGGCCAGGCCAATAGATTTGCCAACGCAACTGGCCTGTCTTGAGGTCTCTGCAGCTCAGTCCCACAGGCTCAGAACCGTTGTCCGTGCTTTTCTGAGCTGGTTTGGGCAAATAGCTGAGCAGATCGGTTTGTCTGATCTGGTCATTTGGCATGACACTTCCTTGCCAATGGGGGAGGTCGATGGGGTGATAGCCGTTGGGAATGTGCCAGATTTGACCGGTCTGGGTCTGGATGATTTTGAGCTTGTTTCCCTCCTTCAACAAGAGGTGGGGGGCCTGGTAATCCAAGAGCTCTTCCGCGACAGAGGGCTGTTTTTGCCAGAGTGTCTTTTGCTGCCCCGAGGGCAGTTCCAAACATTGCAGAGACAGTGATGTTTTGTTTACAAAACCTGTTTGATAGAGGCAGGTTTTGCCTGAATCTGCCAAGCGATTGTCTGTGTAAAGATTCAAAGTATTAAAATCCGCTTGAAGTTTCCCAGTGTTCAATGCGTGTTTCTGCAGCCATGTTTGATACCCCCCGCGGTCACACGCGTGAAAAAGCCAAGGCCCATGCAGGGCAAAGAGCGGAGAGCGAGAACCACAGTCAGAATCAGGGAGTTGTTCAAAGCGAAATTGCCGGGCTGAGATGTCCCAGATAGCAAGATGGCCCTCTTGATAGCCCAAGACCAGGAATTCCCCACTGTGTTGAATCTCTGTGATAGGGAAGCGCAGAGCCTTGCTTGTGGGAGGGGAGTGCTTTGCCTCGGGTGAAAAATGCCTGTCGAGCAGGTTTCTGTTTGCTTCATAATGATACAGGGAGCCGCCTTGACCTCCCAACCACAGATCTGGGCCCAGCCAATGCAAAGCGGAGATTTTTTCCAGCACAGGTGCGGGGTGACTTCCTACAAACTGTCCACTTTCAGCCGCAAAAAAGCTCAGGCGCTTGGCATTTGTCAGCGCAAGTTTTTGCGGGCCCAGAGCCAGAGCGGTGTAGGGTGTGTTGGCAGGGTTTTCCAATTGAAACAAAGGCTTTTGGGTTTTTAATTCCCAGACCTCAAAGACCTCATCCAAACCACTGCCCACCACTGTGTCTGCTTGCAAAGCCAAGTGATCCAAGCTGTGAGAAAAACCGG
Source organism: Candidatus Sericytochromatia bacterium (assembly GCA_018780035.1). Lineage (GTDB taxonomy): Bacteria > Cyanobacteriota > Sericytochromatia > UBA7694 > UBA7694. The sequence goes on along the minus strand of JADMKE010000013.1, from coordinate 80,082 downwards.
GGATGCTCTTCTCCCTCTGCAAGGCTTGGCCCCGAAAGAGATAAATGGCTCCCCTGTTTAGACCCACAGCCAGATGACCCCCATTTTCGCTGCTGAGTAAAGGCTCAGTATTTTGCCATTCATCAGCACTTCTCAATTGCAGGGCTTCCAATTGGGGGTTGGGTGTATCTGTGAATTTCAGTGTTTTCCCCTGAAGCTCAAATCTGCTGTTTGGGTTGAGCAGATAAGCGGGGTCAGCTTCAAAATGGGCCAATAATTTGCCCGTTTTTAAAGCTCTCAGATCGAGGCCCCATTTGCCTGTTCCTTGGGTCAGCAGATAACCGGGGGCCAGCGCCATTTGGGCGAATTCGTGTGGCAAATAGTCGAATTCGCCCAAGAAAGACCGATTGGTAATTGCTTGGCTGATTTGGGGGTGATCTGGACGGGTTTTGCCTTTCAGATTGTAAATCCGTTTTTGCCCGTTGAGATCCCAGGCTTCGATGTGGTTATCTGCATAGAGCATGACCAGGGTTTGGTCTTCAATTTCAAAATCGCGGATCGCGGTTTGGGCAGCCGGAAAAAGCAGTTGCCGCTCCCCCGTTTCCAGGGAATAACGCACGAGACTGTGATCAGTGAGCAGACAAAAAAGCCGATTTTCGGCGATTGTGAGTTTTTGAATCGTTGGGCCTTGCACTTCCAAACTGTGGCGCAATTGGCCGCTGCGGCGGTCCCAGATTTTGAGTCGGGAGCGAAAGGACTTAAACGCAATCCGGCCATCACTGGCTGAAAGGAGGTGGTCATTGGGGTCGGGCTCTAATTTGGGCATTTGAAACAGTTGTCTGTTTAAACGGCCCAGGTATTTCCCTGTTTTAAGACTCCAGAGTTGTATCCCTGGATAAACATGGCATTTGAGGGCCAATATTTCTGACTCAACCAGGGCTTGGCAGAGATTGACCTGTTGGCCTGAGCGAGAGCCAATCGTTTCGCTGGCCCAATCTTTAAATGGACTGGGTCCTAACGTTCTCCGCCAGCGCATGGCTTGAGCGTCCCATAACTCCAAGCGACTGTCGGCCACCACCACCAGATCCTTGCCAGAGAGGGCCAAGGCGTGTAATTGCTGCCAACCGATATTGACCCCCAGCTTGAGTGTGGGTTCTGAAGGCTTTGCCCAACCCACAGGTGCAGAGAGCAGGTTTAGGCAGAGTACAAACCAGAAGGCAAGCCAAAGCCAACTCAGGCGTTCAGGCTTGAACCCGCCGGGGTTCAAGCCGCCATTTGCCAATGGCTAAAGTCGTTGGCCAGGCGGGTGGCCTCTTTGCTGGCCTCTACAGGCGGGGGTGGAATCCGGCCCTGCAACAGGCGGTTCAGGCTCTCGGGGGCCAATGAGCGACCACGGGCCACGCCTTGGCCCATAAACAGGGCAGATAAACCACTGGGGGCCAGGGTTTGGCCAAAAGCCAGATCGGGGCTCTGTGCTGAAATCACCGGCTGTTGGGACATTTCAATCGGTTTGGGGGTCTGAAATTGGGCCCATTGCATCACATTCTGGTCGCTGACCTGTAGCTCAGGCGCTTTGAGGGGGGCATCGGCAATTTCCAAGCGGGTGCGGCCTTGGTCATGCACCAAACTGGCCCCCGGATGCAGGCGCGTGATCAATTTAAGATTGAGGTTGGGATTGATGGTCAGCAGGGATTCTTGGTCTTGACTCTGGTTGGCCACTGAGCCTTGCGGAGGCCGCAAAAAAAAGGCCAGGGCCTGTTGAAAATCATAGGGGTCAGGCGGTGCGGGACGGGTTGAACGCGGAGCGGCAAAACCGGTGCTTTCAACGCGGCCAATGGCATGGGTGCCAGCAGAAAGAGAAACATCCATCGGGCGGCCTCCTGTTCTTTATTCTATTCTACCCCATTGGGCGGTGCTAATCGCAAGAGTACGGGCTTCTCGACGCTGGCTAAGCGGAGTCGAAACGCTGGTTGAGCAGCGTCGAAACCAGCGGAATCTGGTATCATGAAGCAGAGATTCCCTGGGAGTTAACGCATAAATTATGGATCAGGTTCTGGTCACCGGTGCCGGTGGCTTTGTGGGCAGCCATGTCTGCGAAGCCTTGGTGTCTGCAGGTTGGCAGGTGCAGGCCTTGGTTCATGCCGAATCAGGCTTGGGGTGGCTCGAAGATCTGCCCCCTGTTATTTTGCAAGAATTGCAGATTTTCAGGGGGGATATCTGTGATGCCGAAGGCATGCGCCAATTGGTGCAAAAACAGGCCCTGATCATCCATCTGGCGGCGCTGACACGGGGTTTTACGGCCCAACACTCCCGCGCGTATATCGACACCAATGTCACGGGCACCCTCAATTTGCTCCATGCCGCTCTGGCCCACGATTGCCGCGTGATTCACACCTCGACGGCAGAGGTCTATGGCGATCCCCTCTACCAGCCCGTAGACGAAAAACATCCCTTGCAAGGCCGTTCGCCCTTTGTGGCCTCCAAAATTGCAGCAGATATGCTGGCGGAGAGCTTTTTTCGCTCGTTTCAGCTCAACCTGAGTGTGGTGCGGCTCTTTCCGGTCTTTGGCCCGCGCCAGCACGCCTCAGCCCTGGTGCCCTGGTTGTTTGATCGTCTCAGCGATCCTCTGTGTGAGGCGATTTCATTGCCCTCGCTAACGGCCCGGCTGGATCTCAGCCCCATTGCCAATGCGGTTTCGGCTTTCTTGGCCGTGGCCGAGCAGGCCGACTTGCCGGTGGATGTGATCCATTTTGGCTCTGGGCAGGAGCTGTCGGTCACCCAATTGGCGGAGCGGATCATGTCGCAAATGGGCATTCACAAACCGCTGATAGTGGGTGAGAGCCCCGGTTTGGATTGTTTTTTGCGTGAACATCTCTGTGCCAATCTCGACAAAGCTGCGACTTTGCTCAATTGGCGGCCTCAAGTCTCGCTGGAACAGGGGCTTGAAGACACCCTGGCCTGGTTGATGGCCCGAAAGCAGGTGGCCCCATGAACGTTTCTACACATACTCCCGCGAGCCCCAAACGCGCCGTGATTTTGGCAGGAGGCAAAGGCAGTCGACTCTATCCTTACACCACGGTTTTTCCCAAACCGCTGATGCCCATTCTCGAAAAGCCGATTCTCGAAATTGTGCTCACCCAGCTCAAACAGGCGGGTTTTAGCCAGATCACTTTGGCGGTGGGCTATTTGGCCGAACTCATTCAGACCTATTTTGGCGATGGCGAAAAACTCGGCCTGGAAATCGACTACTCGCGCGAAAGCGAGCCGCTGGGCACCGCGGGTCCGATTCGGCAGGTGGCCAACCTCGATCAGGACTTTCTCGTCATGAATGGCGATGTGCTCTGCACCCTGAATTTTCGTGAGATGTTTGACTTTCATATCCAGCATGGCGGGCTGGCCACGATTGGCACCTACCGCAAAGCCGTGCCCATCACCTTGGGGGTGCTCGAATTGGACGAGCACCAGCAGATCCGCGATTATATCGAAAAGCCGACGCTGCATTACCATGTCAGCATGGGTATTTATTTTTTTAAGCCCCAGATTCTCGACTATATCCCGCCCCAGCAGCGACTCGACCTGCCGGATCTGATGAAGGCCCTGATTGTCGCTGGGCAATCGCCTTATGCCTACCTCTTTGACGATCTTTGGCTCGACATTGGCAGGCCCGAAGACTACGCCGAGGCCCAGGCTCTCTTTTCCGAACACCAAGAGCGTTTTTGGAATCCGGAGCACAGCCAGGCCCCAAAAGCAGGTGGCGCGTGAGTGCTGAGCGAGCGACCGCTTCGGTTCTGCTGACTGGGGCCGGGGGCTTTATTGGCCGGGTTTTGGCGCCGCTTTTGACGTTGGACTTGGCTGAGCAGGGCGGCTGTCTGGCTCTGGCTGGGCGCAAAGAACTTGATCTCTGTGACCGCGATGCCGTGCTGAGCCTGCCGCCTGTCAAACAAATTGTGCATTTGGCGGGGGCCAGCACCACCTTTGCCTTTGACGCCGATCCCGAAGCGGCCTGGCGCACCAATTTTCTCAGCACTTTAAATCTGCTCGCATACGCCCGCCTTCACCAGATTCAGCACTTTGTACTGGCTTCGACCTATGTCTATGGTCCGCCGCAGTATTTGCCGGTCGACGAAAAACACCCGATTCAGCCCCACCACGCTTACCAGCGCAGCAAATACCTCTGCGAGCAATTGGCCGAACAATATGCCCGGGACTGCGGCTTCAAACTCAGTATTCTCAGACTCTTTAATGTCTATGGGCCGGGCCAAGATGCGCGCATGTTGCTGCCCACCCTCTTGGCCCAATTGCCGACTGGCCAGATTCACCTGCGCGATGCCGCCCCCCGCCGCGATTTTGTCGCTGTCGCCGACGTGGCCGAGGCCTTTCGCTTGGTGCTGCAGACTGGCGCTGAAGGGATTTTTAATCTGGGTTCTGGGCATTCGCTTTCGGTACACGAATTGGTGAACTTGGTTGTGCGCTTGTACGGTCACGCCTTGCCCGTCGCTTATAGCCAGAGTGTGCGCAATAATGAAGTCGATGATGTGGTCGCAGATACTCGCCGGGCCCAGGCCCTGCTCGGCTGGATGCCACAGATTTCACTCGAAAGCGGTCTCAAGGAACTCTTATGCGCCTCTTGATGTCGATGTTTGGCTGGCGTGACGGGGGCGGAGGCACCATTTTTCCGCGTCAATTGGCCCTGGAACTCGTGCGCCGGGGCCACGAAGTGCTGGTGATCTCTGCTGCTGTGCCCCAGATTCCAGGCGCGCCGCTCTACAGTGTGCAGGAGCAGATCGACGAAGGGGTCCAATGGGTAGGCATTCACAACCGTCCGGCCTTTTTTCTGGATGATCAAAACCCCGAACGCGAAATTCACGATCCACATATCCTGCGCATTTTTAGGCATTATTTTGAGCAGTTTCAACCGGATCTGGTGCATTACCACAATTTCCTCGGGCTCTCGCTGGGCATTGCCGATCTGGCCTGGGAAGCGGGTTTGCCTAGTTTTTACACCCCTTACAATTTTTGGTTGCTCTGCCCCACCCTCTATCTCAATTTGCCCAATTTGGCCCTTTGCCAAGGGGTCAATGCCAGTGGCAGCAATTGCCTGAACTGTACCCAGGCAAAGCTTCCTGGCGAGCGCTACATCCACCGGCGCGACACCCTGCAGGCCCATTACCGCGAGCGGGTGGGCACCTGTTTGGCCACGTCCCAATCTGTGCAAACCCTGATGGTCGAAAATGGCTATGATCCGGCCCAGATCGACATTCTCAAACTGGGCAACGAACGCGCCGTCAAGATTTGGCAAGAAGCCGGCGAAAAACGTATTCCCGCTGTCAATTCTAAATTGCGGATTGGTTTTACCGGGGCCGTGCTGCCGATCAAAGGGGTGCATACCCTGGTTGAAGCGGCCCAGTATTTGCAAGGCGATTTTGAGATTGTGATCTATGGCGAAGGGCCCCCCGACTATTTGCAACAGCTCAAGGCCTTTGACCGCAAGAACTGCGTAACCTTTGCCGGGCGCTTTGAAGACGCCGACCATGCGGCTTTGCTCTGTCAATTGGACCTGGGCGTGGTGCCTTCGGTCTGTTACGACCACTCACCGCTGGTGATTGGTGAATTTCAAGCTGCGCGGGTGCCCGTGGTTGGGGCTGAGATTGGCGGCATTCCCGACTATCTGCAAGCCGGTACAGGGGCGCTCTACCCCGCTGGTGACGCGCGGGCCCTGGCCAAGCAGCTTCAGGCCCTGATCGACGACCCTTCCCCGATTTTGCGCTGGCAGGCCCTGATGACGCCTCCGCTCTCTTTTGTGGATTATGTTGAGGCCTTGGAGCAGCGCTATGCAACGGCAATTGCCAGTGGCAGAGAAAAACGCCGACAGCACAGCTTGAACCAATTTTTAAAACAGCGCCGCCCCGAGTGGATGTATTACGATTCACAAACCCTGCTACCGTTGGCACAGCCCCAAGACGGCTGTGGCGTAGATTTGATTGTGCCAGCGGGGACTGTGCCCGAGTCGGTTTTTCAGAATGCCAGCTGGTTCTCGGTCTCTGAGCCTGCACTTTTGTCTCAGGCGCAGCCGCAACTATCCACTTTGCCCCATGCGGTGCTGCCGCTAAAGTGGCCCGGGCTGTGGCCGACCCCTTTGGGGGAATTGCCGACCGAGCAGCCTTTTTGCCTCTTGCTCTTTTTTCAGCTCGGCACTGTGGATTGTGGGCATTTTGAAAATTGGCTGAAAGCCTATTTACAGGCCTATACCGCCGAATCTGAAATAGCCCTGGTGATCATGCCCAAACAGGGCTCGCTTGAAGAGGCGCAAGACCAATTATTGGATTGGATGGCTTCAGAGGGCTTTGACCCCGAATCTGGTCCCGAGCTGGTTTTGCTCAATCCCGAAGACTTTGGGCCCGAAGTGGAGTGGGCAGGACATTTTGACGCGATCTTGTGGGACCCTGTGCTGATGTCCGGGCCCTGGATGCGCTCACGCTGGCTGCGGGGTCCGGTGTTTTTGCCGAATACTTTGTCTCCAGAAGAACTTAAATCCAGTGGTTTTGCGCCTTTGGCCTTGCCGATTCCGCTGCAAGCGCTGCAGGCGCAATTGCGTTTGGGGCCTTTGGCACATGCGCAGTTTGTCCAGCCGTATGTTCCCACTGCCGACGAAGAGCAAGCTCTGCTGACTCGCCTCGAAAACATGCTGCAAGGAGAATCGTTTGATGGGGATCCACCGTTGTTTTAAGCCCCTGGGATCTGTCTCGCTGGGTCTGGGACTGGCATTTTTCAGCTTTCTGCCTCTGCCCGTGTCTCTGCCCGTGCCTGTTGGCTTTGAATCTCTCGACCTCGTTTCCAGCGCCCAGGCCCAAGAGAGCCTCCCTTTGGAGCAAGGGCTCTCTCAATTGGCCCAGCAAATGGTGGCTTCTCAGGGGCAGGGGCGACCGCTGCGTTTGGCTGTTTTGCCTTTGGTGGCTGGTTCGGGCCTGCGCGATCTGGGCATGGGGGAGTATTTGGGCAACGCTTTGGTCACGGCACTGGCTCCCCAAAAGCAGTCGTTTCGGCTCTTTGAACGTCAGCGTTTGGATTTGGTTGTCAAAGAGCAGGCCCTCTCATTGTCGGAATTGGTCAGTGGCAGCCAGGCCCAAAAATTGGGGGAAATTCTGCCGATCGACGCGATTTTGACGGGCTCTTATCTCTCCTTGTCTGGGGGGCTGGAACTGCAGGTGCGCCTATTGAGCGCCGTCACGGGCGAGATCCTCTTCAGTGGCTCAGTGCGGGCCAGTTTAAAATCCGAGCAGCTTGAACTCTTTCAAAAATCTTCAGCGCCTTTGCCCCAAGCCTCGGGTCCACCGCCGGATCCCTGTGGCGGCAAACCCGAAAAGCTGATGGCCGCGCTCAAAGATCTCAGCCAGCCCGCCCAGGTCGAAGCCATTGTCAAAGCGGCTGTGCAAATTCCCTTCGACAACGGCCCCTGCGGCAAGATTCACTACAGTCTGATCGGGGCTTTTTACCGCTATAAATGGGTGCAGCCCCTTTACCAGACCTTTTTGCAAGACACCCTGCGCAGCTTGAGTTATACCGGCGACGATTACCGCATGCAAGAAATCCTGCATTATTTTAGCGTCGATAAACAGATCGACAACGCTGAGTGGGAGGCTGGACTGGCCGCACTTGAGAAAACCCCGCCAGGCATTCAACATATTGGCCTGCACCGTTTGATCGGTGATGACCTCTATGCCCCGCAGCCCGCCCGCGACCAGGCCCGCATCGAACAGTGGTTTGGGCGCGTGCGCCAGGGACAATTGGGCCGCCCGCGTCCGCTGACGGAGTCCCAAGCGGTCTCTCAGCTCTTGCCCGGTCTGCGCGAGCGCCCCGATTTGCGTTTTTATGTCTTGAAACAATTTGGCGCCTTTGCTGGGCGCGAAACCCGTGAGCAGGTTGAAATCTTGGAGGTTATGGCCGGGATTTACCCGGCCTTGCCCGCCAACAAACACAAAGCCCTGGTCGAGATGGCTGCAGAACTGGTAAACCGGGCCGATGTGACGGATAAAATCGGGGACAAACTCTTTGACTTGGCCTATCTGATTGAGAAAGCCCCTGATGCCACTGCGATTTTGCCTGATTTTGTCAGCTTGAATCAGGCGGCTCTGGCCAAATATACCCGAGAGGCTCGTTATACCAGTCAAAAGCAAGATCGCATCGATTTTTGCATTCGCCAGCGAATTGCTATTCCCGGCCTGATTCCCTCTGTGCAGGAGGCCTCCCAGGCCATTCTCAGCGCTTCTGATTGGAGCCAGCGCAAGACGGCGATGGATTTTTTAAGCAAATCCAAGCCCCCGGCAGCCCAAACAGAAACGGCCCTGTTGCGGCTCTTGCAGCTCAAAGATCTCGAACATATGCGTGAATTGCAAGATATGCAGGCCCAGGCCTTGCTTTTATTGGGACAACAGCGCTGCAGCAAACCCGAAGCCCTGGCCTTTCTGCTCAAAGTGCTGGGCGAGCCCCATTACGCACTTGCTGAAAATGCCCAAGAGGCCCTGGTCTTAATTGGCAAACCGGCTGTGCCCGCTCTGCGCAAAAAATTGATGGGGCTCGATCTCAACGAAACCGGCTTGCAATACAAATTGGTCAAAATTCTTTCGCGTATGGGCAAAGCGGCCAGTGAGGCCAAACCCGATTTGCAAAAGCTCTTGCCCAAAGCCCGTCATGCCGATGTGCGTTATGCGATCGAGGCGGCGCTTCAGGCTTTATAATCGGGCGGCCCAGTCTTTTCGCCACGAAAAAAGGAGGCTTCGTGAGAAGCCTCCAAGAGGGGAAGTTCAAATAACGACTGTTTAATTGACCTTTTGCAGATTGGCTTCGCCAATCAGGCTAACCAGATTGGGAATGTCGATGAAGGGATTGCGATTGCCCTGTTTTTTTGCGACCAGATCGTGCCGGGTGCGTTCGCGCTCATCGACGGGATCCACTTGCTCAGCCCACTGTTTGAACATCGGCACACGGCGGGCCCAGAAGTCTTGGGCATCAAATTCGCCGCCACGGATATTGCGATCATAGTAGCGCACCCAGAAATACAACATAGCGCGGGCGGTATTGCCCTTTTGTTTATTGCCGGGCTCAAAGACGGCATCGCTGTCGCTAAACGGGGTTAGGCCTTTTTCAAGATCGGGAGCGGTGCTGGGGCTCATGCGGCCACTGCGAACCACCAGCTTGGAACCACTGATGGTCGAATAGCTCACGCGGCCTTCGCTGGCCATGCCAAAGGGATGGTGCCCGCGCATACCATTGGGTTTGCTCAAGGTCGGGAAGAGATGGTGCATATCCGAGACCATCGGCAGCTGTTTGTTGAAAAAGGACTGCGGCCAGGTGTGCTCGCAATTGATAAAATCGCCAGAAGTACCGTCGCGGTTCATGTCTCCCTGTTCGCGATAATCGTTGCCATTGCCGGTTTTGCCTGGAATAAACAGATCCGAGTAGACATCCACCACACCGGTCTGATTGCCATTGCTGAAATTATCTGCCAGGCCATACATATATGCGCGGGCTTCGCCATATCCCAAAGCTGTGGTATTGCGGGAGATAATTGTGTGCAGAGCGCTTAAGAGTTCGGCGCCTGTTTTGCCACGGGCCTCAGCATAATAACTCTGAAGGGCGGGGGGAAGTTGGGTAAACCAATCATTGCGAGCGCTGGAACGGGCAAAACTTTGAAGTTGTGAAGGGTTCAAGGTTGTCTGATTCAGCGCCGGATTGAGGCCATTGCTGAGAGGCAAACTTTGGCAGGCCGCTAAAAGGGCCAGGAAGCTGGATGCAAGAAGGGTACGGTTCAATAGTTTCATCAAAAGACAACCTTTACTTGAGCTTATTTTAATTAAAGCTCAGATGATCTTCGTTTTCAACCTCAAGGCGGCATTTATTGGTTAAGTTGTGGTTAAATTACCCTGAGAATCTGCTGAGAGCCCGCGCAATTCCTGGCTGTGGTGCTGCTCGAAAATTTGCTAAAATGCCTGAAACAAGACAAAGTGAGGAGAGCGACAATGAGAACCCTATTGGTTACGGGTGGCACCGGTGGACTTGGCGCTGGGGTGGTAGATCGTTTCCTGGCCCAGGGAGATCGGGTACTGGTCAGCGATGTGCGCCCGGCATCCGAGGCCTTTTTAAGCCGCCCAGCAGGTCAATCCCTTCATACTTTTGTGGTCAATGGCACTTCAGGCGAAGATCTGGCCCAGTTTGCAGCGCAGATTCAAAGCCAATTTGGGGGGCTCGACGGCTTGGTGAATATTGTCGGGGGCTTTCATTGGGGGGCGTTTGCCGAGACCTCAGCCGACGATCTCGAAAAAATGCTCAATCTCAACGTGCGCACCACTTTTTTGACCACCCAAGCGCTTTTACCTTTGCTCTTGGCCTCTGACGCTGGGCGGGTGATCAATATTGGGGCCCGGCAGGCCTTGGCGGGTGCCGCCCAGGTCTCGGCTTATGCCCTTTCAAAAGCGGCGGTGGTCAATTTTACTCAGTCTTTGGCCCAAGAATTGCGCGAGACGTCTGTCACGGTCAATGCTGTCGTGCCCAGTGTGATCGACACGCCACCCAATCGGGCCAGTATGCCCGACGCGGATTTTTCCAGCTGGGTGACACCCGCAGATCTGGCCCATGTGATCGCCTTTTTGGCATCACCAGAAGCCCGCGCCGTCAGTGGGGCCGTGATTCCGGTTTACCACAAGGCCTAAGCGGGGGAAAAACTGGCCTAATAAGTGGCTTGAGGCAGTTCTTTTTCCCAGAGCTGTTTGCCTTGGGGACTGAGCAGGGTCAGTACCTCTGACTGGCCTGAGTAAACCAATAACTCACCCTCTGGCAATACCTCGATATGCACAGGGCGGCGGAATTTGCCATGGGCCGGGGGGTGCCAGCTTTGGGCCAGCCGTCCGGCGGGATTGACCCAGAGCAGACGCTCGTTGCCGGTATCTGCAATCACCGTCTGGCCGTCGGGCAGACGCCGGGCACACATCGGCTCACAGAGTTCGTCGGGGCCCGAACCGGCTATCAGCAGCGAGCCGTAGCTCCAGAGCACTTCGCCATTGCGGTTGATCTCGCGCACAATGTGCATCGCTGTGTCAGCAAACAAGATCCCATCTCCGGGGGTAAATTCGGCATAATACGGACTCAAGATTTCGTGGGGCGTGGTGTATTCCCAGACAATCTGTCCTTCGCCCGTAATCGCAATCAGGCGTTGATTGCCTTCGTCTGCAATCAGGTAAAAACCACCCGAAGTTTTGACCGCCGAGCGCGGCTGTTGCAGACCTAGGCGGTGATCTCCCCATTCTCTCAGCACTTTCTGGCTTTTTTGATCCAATTCCAGCACCCGGTCATTGCCAGTGTCGGCCAACATCAAACTGCCACTGCAGGTATTGACGCGAAAGGGCTGAAAGAGATGCAGGCCTTTGTCTGGGCCCCAGGCTTCGATCAACTCGCCGTGTTTGTTTAAAGCCATCAGCCGCTCTTGCAGGGGACTGGTGTAAAAGGAGCAGGCCTCAGTGGCTGAAAGCCACTCTGAGATATTCACAGGCATGATCCGCTGGCCTGTTTGGCTGAGCAGATTCATCTCTTGGCGTTGGCGCACCAATTGGCGCATGCGCTCAGAAAAATGCGGAAATTGGCGGCAGACATGGTCAAAGGATTCCCGCTCCAATTCAAAGAACTGGCAATAGCCCAGGCTGCGCACCGTGGCGTTGCGGGGTTGTTCTGTGACCAGCGCCATCTCGCCAAAGACATCGCCCACACTCAATTCGATACTGGGCGTTTTGCTTTTGTCCTGAAAGACCCCCACCGCCCCCCGGCTGATAAAATAGACCGAGTGGCCGGGATCTCCCTGTTGAAAGACCTCTTGATCCGGTAAAAAATTCAAGGGCCGCAGACAGGTCGCCAGGGTATCGTAAAAGGCCTCTTCGCCGCCTTCAAAAAAGGGCATTTCGCGCAATTTGCCAATCGCCATTTTGGACTTGAGACGGTGAACCAGATCTTGGTTCTTGGAGGTCTTGAGCTGATGGGCCAAAACCTTGCGGCGATGGGCCACCACGCGCAAGTCTTTGGCCAAGCCCGGAAACTTGGCCACCACGGCTTTAAAATCTGTGCGCTCCAGCATGAGTAATTGGCATTGGCTGCGGGTTTGTACCCCGGCACTGCGGGGTTCACTTAGAATCAGGGCCATTTCCCCAAAGAGATCGCCAGGGCCCAGCTGGGCCAGCACATTTGCTTTGGCTTCTTGCACCACAGCGACTTCGCCTTCGGCAACAAAATAGAGGGTGCTACCGACTTCGCCTTCATGAAAGACCCATTCCTCGGCTTCCAGTGAAACGGGCACCAATTTTTCTGCCAAGGTATTGATCAGAGCAGGTTCGGCATCGGCCAGAAAACTGACCTGTTTGAGTAAGGCCGTATAAGGCGAAGACGGCGGCGTAATTTTTGCTATTTGCGGAATCGGGCCGGTTTGATGGGTATGTGTGCTGCGATCTTGGGGCAGGGTCGAGACCCAGCGGTGTTTGCCCAGTTCAGGTTGAAACTGCAGCCAGAACTTGCTGCCGATTAAGATCAATTCGCCTTTGGCGGTATACAGCACCCGTTCTGGTGGGGGCGATTTGCTCATCAGCGGCGAGGCTTTGGGGGGCGGCCAATAGGTAAAGACCTGTTCCTGTTTGCTGTCTTTAAAGATCAGGATTTTGCCCTGTTCGGCATCGACAATCAGCACCTGACCTTTGCCTATGCGGCGGGCTGAAACGGGGCGTTTGAGTCCCTGAAAGCGGCCCCATTTATTCAAGATGTGGCGTTCGGCAGTCACTTCCATCACGCCATTGCTGTCGGTGATCAGCCAGGTGCCTTTGGCTGTGCGCTGAATATCGCAGGGGTTTTTTAGGGGCAGACCCGTCTCATCGCCCCAGACATGGCGCAATTGCTGTTGTCGGTTGAGGGCAATCACACGATTGGCATCGGCGATCAGAATCAGTTCTTCGCCATTTTCTGTGCAGAGAGTGGCCATTTGTGGCTGGTTGAGGGGAATTTTGCTCTCCCAAATGACCTGGCCTTTGGCACTGATCTCCAGCACTTTCTGGGCGCCTTGATCGGTCACCAAATAGTGGCTGTTTTCAAGGGCCACGGCATAAACGGGGGTTTGAAAATGCCCCTTTTGGCCGGTGAGTGTCCAGAGTGGGCGGTGCCAATTATTCAGCAATTGCAATTCGGCCTTTTCGGGCAAACAGAGTAGAATTTGGCCTTCGAGTAAATGGTCAAAGGCCTCCAGCGAGGGGGCCAATTCAGGGCCTTTGTCTTCGCCAGCCACCTCGGGCAAATGAAAGCCACAGGCATGACAGAGGGCCGGTGGGGCCAAAGAGGCTTGGCAGAGCGGGCAATTCTCTGCTGGCGCAAAGGGCAGGCGTTTGCCTTTCATCAGCGGATAGGTGGTCTGAATCAGCGCATCGCGGGTGATCAGGGTCTGAAAATTATACTGTTCCAAGACCTCGTCGATCTGGGCCATGACCGCGTATTTTTGCTCCAGTTCCAGTTTGAGATCGTGGGCGGCTTGGCGCAGGCGTTTGACCTCAGCTGGATACGTGCGCAGGTGAATCTGGGTCTCCTGGTAAAAAGCCTGAACCAATAGCTCCACCAGCGCCGCTTCGGCTTCTGCTGGCAAACTGATCGGCGGTGCTGGCCGTGAGAGCAAGGCCGCGACTTCTGAGTCTGTTTCGGGGGGCGCGACGGCCGCAAAGGGCTCAGACTCTGGTTCTGGAGTGAGTGGTGCCGCTGCTAAAATGGCTTCCTGGGGTGCATTCAGTTCGCGAATCTGGGCCAGTGAAATTTTGTCGCTGAGCCAATTTGCCAGTTTGCGGGCCTCCAAGGTTTGCAATGGATTTGGTTGGCCCGTCACCAGCGCAGCAGGGTGGCAACCTTCTTTAATTGCGTAACGCCGGATTGTTTTGATCGTGTCGGTGCGAATAATATGTACCACCGGGGTCAGGGGGGTGGGTTCATTCAGACAGGTGATCAGCGCCAGGTGTTCTTGATTCGGGCTCAGATGCATCAGATCGCTGGGGCGATCACTGATCTGGCTGAAGGCCACGCCTTTGAGGCTCAGCTCCTGAACCGATTGAAAGCTCTCGACATCAAAATAAAACAGGCGCATCTGGGGTTTGAGTGTGAGCAAATACAAATAGCGGGGATCCGGTGCACAGACCAAATTGCCCAAAATTCCCAGGCCGGTTTGTAAACTGAGCAGGCGAAACGAACCCAAATCAAGGATATGCAATTGGGGGCTGCTCTGATCGGTTAAATAGACGTTTTTTTCTTCGGCGTCAATGTCCGTATTGATCGCTTTTAAACTGCCTGGCGGGCGCACCTGAACCAAGGCCAATTGGCGCAGGGTTAAGAGCGAGATCACCTGCAAGGTGCCCGCTTTGCGGTTGCTCACCAGCAGCAATTGGTTGCGCGGGGAGACCGTCAGATCGCAGGGGCGAAAGCCAGGTTCGCGCGAGAGACGCACGTCCAGGCTTTGATTGCCAGCCCCCAGGTAGGGATCGCGTTTTTCAAAATTGCCCAGATAGGCATGGCCATTTTCGGGCAGAATCAGGCGCGGTTGATAACTTGCTGGCAGAGCACGGTATTCCAGCAGACGCCCATCTTCGGGATTGAGATAAACCACATCTCGGCCCCAAACTTGGGGGCCCGGTTTTTTGGCTTCTTTTTCCAAGGGCACAGTGGCTTGCAGTTTTCCCTCTGGAAAGCGATTAAAACAGAGACAGCCACTTTCCTCCGAAATTTCAGCAGAGAGACCCTGAAGTGGTGTCCAGGCTTTTTTCCAGGCAGCTTCTCGCTTGCTCAAAACAGCTTGCATTTCAGCCTCAGAGAGCCAGCCTTTGGCCAGAATTCGGGCCATCAGATCTTGCTCTTGTTGCGACAGGGAGGGGATTTCCATGGGGGGCTCCTGAATCTCATTTTCTCTCTTTTTCAGCATATCATAGCTCTTAAACTCTCCCTTTCTGAGCGGCGCTGTGTTAAAATCATTTGCAGGTCAAAATAAGATTATTTTAATCAGTCTTAAAACCTTGTGGTAACTGACTTTAAAGCGATTTGAATGCGTCTTCTAAACGCCTTTAAAATGCCTTTAAAATGACAATAATGGGGAAATCATGCTTCTGCAAATTTTAAGTGCCATTGCACTGGTGTTTTTAATTTTTGCTTTAATGGGGGAAGGGGCCTGCTGGGCCCGTGTTTTTAAGCGGTCTTAATTTTTTTCAACGGTTTCTTGGTTTTAGCTGGGTCGCAGGGGCTCGGCCTGTGCCGCTTGAATCAGACTTTGGTAGAGTTTGGCTGAGGGCCGCAAACGCCGTTCGGCATCCAGCAGACCGAAACGGGGGCCATAACCTTCGGCCCATTCAAAATTATCCAACAAACTCCAATAGAAATAACCTTTGATTGGGATCTTGGCTCGAAGCGCTTGGGCCAATTGGGCCAGATGAGTGGTCAAAAATGGCCCCCGCAGAAGATCTGAGGCATCGGCCAGCCCGTTTTCGGTGATATACAAGGGCAGATCGCGGGCTGCAGTCAAACTCTGGGCCAGTTGCAGCACCTTGAGCAGGCCTTCGGGATAGATTTCCCAGCCCAAGTCCGAATGGGGGGCGTTGTGTGGCGTCAGATGGGCCCCCTGGGCATTGACCCGGAAGCGGGTATAATAATTCACCCCGAGAAAATCCAGGCTGCCGCGCATGGCTGGATCAAAGGGCACAGTGATTTTGCCCGCGCCGGGCAAAATCATCTCAAAATGCCCTTCCATCAGGGCTATTACAAAAGCCCGGTTAAAGATCCGATCCTGAAAATAGGCCTGGAGTTGATCGAGCGGATTGAGGTGATTGAGCGGTTCGAGCAAGGTAAAATTTTTGGCGATCCCGACCTGAATCTGTTTTGCTGATGCGTGTAGGCTGTGATAAGCCAGGGTATGCCCCTTCAAGAGATTCTGAAAGACCTTGAGGGCCACACGGCGATCTTTGACAAAGGGTGGCCAAAGACCTTCGTCAAAACATTTAAAGACATAGACCATCGGTTCATTGAGCGTGATCCACAAACGGGCACAATGCCCAAAGCATTCCGCTACCCGCTCGGCAAAACGCTGAAAATAAACCCCGTTTTCAGAGCGGGTCCAGCCCCCTTTGGCGGCAAACCAGATGGGCAAGGTGAAGTGAAAAAGTGTCACCATCGGTTCGAGATTCGCTGCCTTTAAGGCCGCAAAGACGCGCAGATAATGGGCCTCGGCTTCGCTGTCCCAGACCCCTTCTTGGGGCTCTAAACGGGCCCACTCCAAGGAGAGGCGAAAGGCGTTGGTGTTTAAGCTCTGGGCCCATTCAAAATCTTCAAGGTAACGTTCGGCATGGGCCACACCCGTCCCCGCATCGTGTCCGGCGGCGCTCCAATCATTAAAAATACCCCCTTCGACTTGATAGGCCGAGGTGGCTGTGCCCCAGAGAAAATCGGGGGGAAAGGTCTTTTTTAGCGCAAACACGGCCCGTGTACCCAGGTCACCAAGGTATAGCGTTGGCCCTGGTTGACGGGCTTTACTTCATGCATTAAATAAGTGGGAAAGAGAAAGAGGGTGCCTTGCTCCCGTGGGCAGGGGGCAAAACGCGGATAAAAAACCAATTCCCCACCCACATAACTTTCTGGTGGAGACAAAAGCGCAACCGCACTTAATTTGCGTGAAGACGTCTCTCCTTTGCCCAAATCTGTGTGGGGAGCATAAAATCCCCCTGGCTCATACCTTAAGATCTCTGGGGCTGAAAAGCGTTTGAGTTGAAAGCAAAAGGTCTGGCGATTGAGTCGTACCAAGGTCTCGCGCAAGCGTTGGTAAATCCAGTGGGTTTCGGGATTGTCTTCAATGCTTTTTGTGTCGGTTTTGCGCTCGTTTAAACTGAGTTGAACGTCTCCCGATTGTTGGGCAACCACTTTGGCCTGGTGAAAGGCCCCTTTGCTGTCGATCAGTTGCATGCATTCGTCTGGGTTTAAAAAACCCGGTAAAGAGACATAACGCACCAAATAGCGGTTGTGGCTGCCTGGGTTTTCGCTGTTCTCAGGCAAAGGGATTCTTGCCATGCACCCAGGTCTGTAAAAACGCCAATTTTCCACTTTGAACCGCGTGAATCCGGGTCATAAAATAAGCGGGAAAAATCAGCAGACTGCCCTGGGATTGGTTTTGGTGGCGCTGGCTGCTGCTGCCAATTTCAAGCTTGCCACCTGTGTATTCACTGGCAGGACTCAAAAACAGAATCAGGCTGATTTTGCGCAGCGAAAACAGGCCTTCACCCAGTTCCAAATGCCAGTCGAGGTAATCGCCGGGGCCAAAATTGACGCGTTGGGTGCCTGCCAGATTGCCCAATTCAAACTGATAATAGTCCTGATTCACGCTTTGCAGGATTTTTCCGAGCCGATCAAAGAGCCATTCGTTTTGAGGTTGATAAGGCAAAAGCTCAGATTCAAAGCGTCCATTTTGGGTGTAAACAGGCATATCTTGCGCGGCGATCTGCTGATAATGGCGGGTTAAATCGGCGTCAGCGGGAATCGCTTGCAGACGCTGGCACTCTTCGGGGCTGAACTCATTGGGAAAGAACAGGGCCCGCATCAACGTGTCGTTGACTGGATGGGCAAAGGGCTTGATCAGGGGTTCAGTCATTTAAAGCTCTCTCCCAGAATCCAGCTCACGAGCGAACGCCGTATACCCTGGGTGACCGGCCGAACTTCGTGGGGCAAAAAAGCAGGAAAAACGACCAGATTTCCCTGTTGGTTGGGCACGACTATGCCCGCCGGTTTGATCAGCAGTTCTCCGCCGAGATAATCATTGGGGGGGGATAAAAAGGCCACCAGTGTCAGCTTGCGGTTTGACAGTTCACCCGTGCCAATATCCACGTGGGTGCCATAAAATCCTGTGTTTTGGTATTCCAGAATCTGGGGATCACTCATCGCTGTTAATTTAAAATGATAATAGGTCTGATTTAATTCGTGTATTTTGTGAATCAAACGGGCATAGATCCACTCGTATTGAGGCAGGCGAGGCACTGCCTTGTTGAGGGCGTTGCGGTGCTGCAAATTGACCTGGCTGAGAGAGGCTTTTTCGGGCAGGGTGTAATTCACCTCGGCTTGGTAGACGGTCAGATCGGCAAAGGCAATCTGCTCACATTCTTCCGCGCTAAAAAAATGCTCAAAAACCAGGTGGCGGGTGAGATAGGGATTGGCAGAAAGGGACTGCATTGCGCTTGGCATCTTTCTAGTATACTATAATCTGGCCGCCTATAAAACAGGCGCAAAGGAGCATTTTTAGTGAGTAAAAAGACCGGAAAAGAATACACGACCTTTGAAGCCTTTTGGCCCTTTTATGTCCAAGAGCACAAGAACCCCCTCAATCGCCGCTTGCATTTTATTGGCACCAGTTTGGCCTTGGGCTGTGTGGTCAATGCCACTTTGCGGCGCAAACCCTGCTGGCTTTTGCTGGCCCCTTTGGCGGGTTATTTCTTTGCCTGGATTGGGCATTTTTTAGTCGAAAAAAACCGGCCTGCTACGTTTAAATACCCGCTTGAGTCTTTGCGCGGCGACTTTAAAATGTTTGGCCTGATGGCCACCGGACGCATGAACGAAGAGCTGCAACGGGTGCTGCTGGACGCCGAAATGGAAGCCCAGAAAAACCCTGTCAGCAGCAGTTCTGATGGTTTAGATGCCGAAGATATCGCCTACGAATTGGGCAAAACCCTCGAAGAAGACGATCCTGAAGAAGACGAATCCGAATTGGAAGAAGAGCTCTCTGATCATGTCTGAAAACGTGTCAGCACATCCCACCTGTGCAATTAAAACTGAGATCATTGAATTGGCCCAATTTTTAAAATTGGCGGATCTCTGCCAAACCGGCGGCGAAGCCAAATTTGCCGTTCAAAATGGCAATGTCATGCTCAATGGAGAGGTTGAGACCCGTCGCAGCCGCAAATTACATCCGGGTGATCGGGTCTCGTATCAGGGCAAAACGGTTGAAGTGGTTGCCGGATAATTCTGGTATAGTTCAGGTATTATTTTTTCAGCTCCAAGAGCTGTAGAAAGGTCATGCACCATGGATCATACCTCGGTATTTTTACGCAAATTTCTCTACGATGAAGGCATCGACGCCGATCTGCGCCGCCTGATTCACACCATTTCAGTCGGTGGCAAATATATCTCCGCCTTGCTTCAAGCCGCCAACCGCAAAATGGCGGGCACCCAGAATACCTCCGCTGAAGACCAACTCGAAGTGGACAAACAGGCGGATATTATTCTTAAAGACATGATCACTTCGCTCGATTATGTACATGATTATGCCTCTGAAGAGCAGGAAAAATCGATCACAACCACCCATAAAAAACCCAAATTTTCGGTCTCTGTGGACCCCCTCGATGGTTCTTCGCTGATCGATGTCAATTTGGCTGTGGGCACCATTGTTGGGATCTATCCCTCCGAAGAGTTGATCAACAAAGGTCGGTATATTCAGGCCTCGTTGTATATTCTCTATGGCCCATTGACCACCTTGGTCTATACCTCGGGCAAAGGGGTACACGAATTTGTGCTCTGTCCCGAAGGGGAGTTTGTTTTAACCAAAAGCAATATCCGCATGAAAGAGCAGGGCTCGATCTACAGCCCCGGCGGTCTGCGCAGTGAGTGGATTGAATCCCACCGCAATTTTATCGACGACTTGGTCATCACCGACTACAAACTGCGCTACAGCGGTGGCTTGGTGCCCGATTTCAATCAGATTTTGATGAAAGGTGGCGGACTGTTTTCCTATCCGGCGCTGAAAAAATCGCCCGAAGGCAAATTGCGCCTGCTGTTTGAACTCTATCCCCTGGCTTTCCTCTGCGAGCAGGCCGGTGGCAAAGCGACCAACGGCACCCAGAATATTCTCGATCTGACCCTGGAAAAACTCCACCAGCGTTCGCCTGTGTATATTGGCAGCAAACACGAGGTGGAGAAAGCGGCGAGTTATCACAAGCCCCCCAAGGCCGTTAAAGCCGTTAAAGCAACCAAGCCCCCAAAAGTGACCAAGGCGACCAAGGCGTCGTCATAGCTCCAGCTCAGCCACTGAAGAGAGCCAATAGAGCCTGTCAATTTCAGCCGTGGAGATCACCTGCCAAGCGCTGAAATTGCGGGCCAGGAGTTCGTAGATGGGGCGACGCAGGTCTTCAGAGCAGAGCAGCACACGGCTTTTTTGCACTTCGCGCAGCAGGGCCTCTTGCAGATTGCGTGCCAGCTTTTCTAATTCCGGTCCCTCGGTTGCAAACGCTTGGCGCAGGGCTGTTTGGCTGTTTTGCGAGAGCGTCAGCACCCGAATCACGCCTTGGCTATCTGCCAAATTTGCGCAAATGGGGCGGGCCAAGCCCTGTCTGACTTTTTCATGCAGGGCCGCTCCGCTGAGCCCCTGGTCGAGGGCATCGGCCAGGCTCTCACAGATCAGTGCCAGGGGTCGAATTGAGATGCCTTCTGCGAGCAATTGTCTGAGAATGCGGCTTAATTGGCCAATCGTTAATTTGCCGGTTTGGGGGCCATCGAGGCTGAGAATTTCTTCAAGCACCACCGGGTGGGTTTTGCGCAGGGCTTCGCTCATCACAAAGACCTCTTCGCGCGAAAGCATTTCGTGGGCAAAGGCCTTCACGATGCCATCGAGGTGTCTGAGCAAGACCTCCTCGCCGCTGAGGCTTGTTGCGCTTTTTTCTGCGGGTAAATAGGTCTCAGACAGGCGCTCAAGGGGCTTTTTTTGTGGGTCGGTGGTACTGGCTGCTTGCAAGCAATAATCTCCCTTGGGAGTGAGTTCACCCCGGGCCACGATCTGACCCTGGATTAAAATCTGATACTGACCCTGTGTTAAGGTCTTTTGGTCTTGAATGCGCACTCCCGGCAACACAAAGCCCAACTCCTGGCTGATGCGCTTGCGCAGGGTCTGCAATTGACCTAAAAAATCACGGGGCTCTGTTTCGCTGTTTGTGTCCTCTGCGCTGGTGGCGCTGACTGCAATGGCCTGTGCCCAGGCGTTAGACACTTCCAAGGCCACTGGGGCCAAGGCCAGACTTTCGAGCAAATCGGCGGGTTGGTTTTCAGTCAAAGCCAGTGCTTCACTGTCATGGCGCACGCCGTCGAGATAGCTTAGCAGATCCAGGCC
Organism: Candidatus Sericytochromatia bacterium; assembly: GCA_018780035.1. Lineage (GTDB taxonomy): Bacteria > Cyanobacteriota > Sericytochromatia > UBA7694 > UBA7694. The sequence continues at coordinate 58,922 of JADMKE010000013.1, read as the reverse complement.
TTTGATCCGGTACTGGCCGTGAATCTTAAACGATTTTAAACTACCGGCCTGCAAGAGGCGCTGCACCGTGCGCAGGCTGACGCGCAGCAGCTCGGCGACCTCTTCGCTGGTATACAATTTTTCGGGCACAATACTGGGAGCAATAAGATTGCTAGACATGGCTTCTCTCCTGGGCCCGACGCTTAAACAGAGGTTGGATGACTCGACTGCATCTGGTGGCCTGATTTGAGTCTAGCCTTTGGCGACAAGACGGTCAACGACAACTTACAGCGCTGTTAACGCCAAAAGCGTCATTGGCGACAATCTTCGAAAAACAACAGGGTTTTAGCGAAATTTCTCAGCTTCTTCTTTGGCTACCTGGTCGCAAAACTCGTTTTCGGGATGGCCTGAGTGGCCTTTGATCCAAATCATCTCCCATTGGTGCGGCTGCATCAGCAAATAGAGTTCTTCCCAGAGTTCGCGGTTGGCCACAGGGCTTTTGGAGGCCGTGCGCCAGCCATTTTTCGCCCAGGTGTGAATCCAGCTTTTGAGCGCGTCGAGCACATACCGTGAATCGGCGTGTAGGCGAATTTTGCAGGGCTCTTTGAGGGTGCGCAGGGTAGCCAGTACAGCCATCATCTCCATGCGGTTATTGGTGCTGGCTGCTTCGCCGCCGCGCAGGATTTTTTCGTGTTTGCCAAAATGCACAATCGCGCACCAGCCGCCGGGGCCGGGGTTTCCCAAGCAACAACCATCGGTATAGAGGTCTATTTTTTTCATGCTATTTTTTAAGTCATTTACAGTTTATTTTTGTTTATGGCAGGCCTTCCATCATGGCACAAGAGGACCCGGCTTGAAAATTCAAACTTCTTTTAGGTTAAAATAAAGTTGTGAAAAACCCAAAAATATTGGAATAGGCATCACAAAAATTTGACGCTAAACCCGTTTTAATGTTAATTATATAGACTTAGGATTTGAGGAGGAAAAAGTTAAGAAAAAATTTTTTCCCCAAAAAGAGCCAAAGGAATGGAACAAATTTCCGAACCCCGCGTCTCATACTCAGACAACAAACTAACTAACTGTGTTTGAGCTCTTGTAAAATTTTTATGATGGCCCAGATACACAAAAAAACAAGTTATAAACCTTAAGGAGATTTTTAACAGACATGCAGAAGAATATTCTGAAAAGCAGTTTCGCAGCAGCAGCTAGCATTTCCATGCTCGTAGCTTGCGGCCCTGCAACAAACGCCCCCACCACCCCCAGCGCAAGCCCCAGTGCTTCAGTGAGCCCCAGCGCTCCCGCTGCAACCCCCACCCCTGCTGAAAGCCCCAGCACACCGGCTGCAACCCCCACACCGGCTGCAACCCCCACTGCTGAAGCTACCGCAACCCCCGTTCCCAGCGCTACTCCCAGCGTTGCTCCCACCACTTCTCCTAGCGCTCCCTTGCCCAGCGCCACCAGCGATATTTCGGTTATCGAAAAAACCACCTTCAACGGTAAAGTTTTCGATGATACGTTCTCTCCCCTGGACGGCGTGACCGTTAAAGTGAAATCACTGAACAGCTCCGTGCCTTTCGAAGCTACCACAGTGACCGCTGGCGGCACCTATGCTTTCAACAACGCTCCTTCCGGTGTTCAGGTCGAAATCATCTCTTCTAAAGCTGGCTTCACCACCCGTAAACGCGTTGAAGTTCTCAAATCCAACAAACAGGGCGATCCCAACGCCAACCGTTATGACTTTGGTACCGATGGTGGCGCCGCTACCTTCTCTGCCGCTTATAACGCTTTGAGCGACAAACCCGAAGTTGTCATGGTCACCCCTGCCCGCAATGGCTCTGGTGTTGACCCCAAAACCAGCTTCGTGCTGAAATTCTCCGAGCCCATGGACAAAAAAACGGCTGAAGACACCTTCACTGTGCGTTCTTTCAACAACCGTAAAATGACTGTGGATGCAGGCAACCTGCGCGTGGCCGGTGGCGCCAACACCGTTTCTGGTAACGGTGCTGTTGCAACCAACTTCCTGGGTACCACTGCTACCAAAATTTGGGACAAAGATGCCTTTAACATCAGCTGGAACAGCGATGACACCGAAGTCACCTTCTCCTTTAAAGAAGAAAAACTGCTGCCGACCGACAAAGACAGCAACCTGGTGCCCGACTACAACGTGGCTTTCAATGGCTTCAACTCCGGCGATCGTCTCTTGAAAGACAAAAGCGGCATTTCTCGCAGCGACAAACACTTCAAACTGACCGATGGCGATTTTGAAGAGTCTTACAAATTCTCGATCAAAACCGACGAAGTCAAACCGACCGTCACAGGCATCACCGCTGAAACCGCTGAAAACGGCGGCCAGAACGGCGACGCAGTGCGTGTTCGTTACAGCGAGCGCATGATCATCTATACCCGCGATATTTCTATCGCTGGTGGTATGGAAAACATCGCTGGTGCAGATCAGAAAGCCCCCGCCGGCTATCCTGGTACCACCCAAGTGGCCAGCACCTCTGCAGCTGCTAAAAACTACAATGTCACCACAGTTCAAACCGGTGGCGTGACCACCTACACAGGTACTTGGGGTTCATTGGGCGGCACCGCCGTCTACGACACCACCGACCTGACCCACAAAACTGTGTTGCTCTTGCCTGGTTTCTCCAGCGGCACCTTCACTCACGTTGCTGCAACCGCTGCCAACGACACCCTGACAGGCACTGCCGTCTTGGGTGACGGCACCAGCGTTGCTGTGACCTCCGCCAATATTGCTGGCGCCAACTATGCTCAGATCCAAACCGCTCTGAATGCAATCGCTGGTCTGGCTGGTGGTACCTTCACTGTGACGGGTTCAGCTGCAGCTTCTGCCGCCAACACCACTTACAACATCACTTTGGGTGCAGGCGCAACCTTGGGTGGCGCAGCTCCTGCCAAATCGATTCGTTATATCACCTTCACCGGTGGTACCAACGCGTCCAATATGGGCATCAGCGCAACGACACCTTATAACGTGTATCCTGGTGTAACTGCTGGCACCCGCATGAACCTGTACGTCCCTGGCGACACCGTTCGTGTGAAAGTCAACAGCACCGTGTTGGATCCCGCCGGTAACACCCTGGATTCTTCACGCGACAACGCTTCCGCTAACGCCAGCTAAGCTAAGCAAATTCTAGCAGAACTCCCGAGTTCTGCTTAGAAGAGGCTTATGCAAAGCTAAGTGCTTCTTGCGGCACCCATGGGTGCCGCTTTAGAAGGCACTTATGCAAAGCTAAACAAGTTCAAGGCCCCCGTAAGGGGGCCTTTTGTATTTTTAAGAAATGGCTAAAAATTAAATAAAAAAAATATAATTTGGAACTAATTCAGTTTGTCCGCGTCTCCCTAAATATGTTCTCATTTTCAGAATGACTTCACCTAGACACTGTCTTCATTTTCAGAATGGTTTCATTGATACACCATTTCATTTTTAGAATGACTTCAATTCGGACATTGTCTTCATTTTCAGAGTGATTCCAACTACACGTTGTCCTCAGTGACAAGAAGGAATTTTCTAATACCATGACTAAACAACGCATTCTTACAACTGGCCTCGGTTTGGCCGCAACCCTTTCAATGGTCGCCTGCGGACCTGCACCTGTAACGACTCCCGCTCCCAGTGCCAGCCCCAGTGCCAGCGCTCCTGTCGCAAGTGCTACCCCTGTTGCAAGTGCCACCCCTGAAGTGCCCGCCGCAACCGCAACGCCCGTTGCCACAGCGACTCCCGAAGTGCCTGCTGCTACACCCACCCCTGCTGGAACAGCGACCCCTGTGCCAGCTGCCACCAACACCCCCTTGCCTGCTGCCACCAGCGATATTTCAATCATCGAAAAAACCACCTTCAACGGCAAAATCTTTGATGATACCTTCTCTCCTCTTGAGGGCGTAACTGTTAAAGCCAAATCACTGAACAGCTCCGTGCCTTTCGAAGCCACCACAGTGACTGCTGGCGGCACCTATGCCTTCAACAATGCACCTTCTGGTGTTCAGGTCGAAATCATCTCTTCTAAAGCTGGCTTCACCACCCGCAAACGCGTGGAAGTTCTCAAGTCCAACAAACAGGGCGACCCCAACGCCAACCGTTATGACTTTGGTACCGATGGTGGCGCCGCTACCTTCTCTGCCGCTTATAACGCTTTGAGCGACAAACCCGAAGTTGTCATGGTCACCCCTGCCCGCAATGGCTCTGGTGTTGACCCCAAAACCAGCTTCGTGCTGAAATTCTCCGAGCCCATGGACAAAAAAACAGCTGAAGACACCTTCACTGTGCGTTCTTTCAACAGCCGCAAAATGACTGTGGATGCAGGTAACCTGCGTTCACCTGGTGGCGCCAACACCGTTACCGGTAATGGCCTGATTGCCACCAACTTCTTGGGCACCACCGCCTCTAAAATTTGGGACAAAGATGCTTTCAACATCAGCTGGAACAGCGATGACACCGAAATCACCTTCTCCTTTAAAGAAGAAAAACTGCTGCCGACCGATAAAGACAGCAATTTGGTGCCCGACTACAACGTGGCTTTCAATGGCTTCAACTCCGGCGATCGTCTCTTGAAAGACAAAAGCGGCATTTCTCGCAGCGACAAACACTTCAAACTGACCGATGGCGATTTTGAAGAGTCTTACAAATTCTCGATCAAAACCGACGAAGTCAAACCCACCATCACCGGTATCACTGCTGAAACCGCTGAAAACGGCGGCCAAAATGGCGACGCAGTGCGTGTTCGTTACAGCGAGCGTATGATCATCTATACCCGCGATATTTCTATCGCTGGTGGTATGGAAAACATCGCGGGTGCAGATCAGAAAGCCCCTGCCGGCTATCCTGGTACCACCCAAGTGGCCAGCACCTCCGCTTCTTCCAAGAACTACAATGTCACCACAGTTCAGACCGGTGGCGTGACCACCTACACAGGTACTTGGGGCGCTTTGGGCGGCACCGCCGTCTACGACACCACCGACCTGACCCACAAAACTGTGTTGCTCTTGCCTGGTTTCTCCAGCGGCACCTTCACTCACGTTGCTGCAACCGCTGCCAACGACACCCTGACAGGCACTGCCGTCTTGGGTGACGGCACCAGCGTTGCTGTGACCTCCGCCAATATTGCTGGCGCCAACTATGCTCAGATCCAAACCGCTCTGAATGCAATCGCTGGTCTGGCTGGTGGTACCTTCACTGTGACGGGTTCAGCTGCAGCTTCTGCCGCCAACACCACTTACAACATCACTTTGGGTGCAGGCGCAACCTTGGGTGGCGCAGCTCCTGCCAAATCGATTCGTTATATCACCTTCACCGGTGGTACCAACGCGTCCAATATGGGCATCAGCGCAACGACACCTTATAACGTGTATCCTGGTGTAACTGCTGGCACCCGCATGAACCTGTACGTCCCTGGCGACACCGTTCGTGTGAAAGTCAACAGCACCGTGTTGGATCCCGCCGGTAACACCCTGGATTCTTCTCGCGATAACGCTTCAGCCAACGCGAGCTAAGTGCTTCTTGCGGCACCATGGGTGCCGCTTTAGAAGGCACTTACGCGCAGACGTAGGCGAAGCCAGCAAGAATAGCTTTGGCTATTCGGATGCGAAAGCTAAACAAGCTCAAGGCCCCCGCAAGGGGGCCTTTTGCTTTGGGGTTGAGAAGGGGGTGTTAATAAAATAACTTGCTTGTCTGAATCGGGCTCGTTATACTGCGTTTACGTTATGCTTGAATAAAAAATTAATACTCAGTCCTGTTTGGTGCTTGATTTCTTTCTTTTTAGCTTTAATTGATTTAAATCTACATAAGACATGACCCGAGGAAGGACAATACAAAATGACTCAGACCAAATTATGGCTACCTCTTTGTGCGGCAGCCTCTCTCTCTTTGCTTGTGGCCTGCGGCCCGGCGGCCAACCAAACCACGACCGGAACGGGTGTGAAAGTGACCGCAGCAGTGGCTGTGGGTGATACCCTGACGGGAACAGTGACTTTTGCCGACAACACGACTGAAAACTTCAGCTTTACCTTGACCAGCACCCGATACGCTGATCTGATTTCCCAACTCGAAAGTTTAACCAGTTGTACTACTTTCAGTTTTAAAGAAACCAGCAATGGCAATGGCACTGTTGAACCCGGTGACGTTTTTGACCTCTCACTCTCAGGCTCGCCTAAAAATGCCGCGGGGACCAAAACCATCGCCAAAGTGACCATTACTGGCGGCACTGCCGCCAGCAAGTTGGGCATCCCCGCCAATTTTGCCATTACCCCTGCGGGCGCAGCTAGCACCCAGGATTGTCCTGCTCCTTCTGCTCCTCCTGCTTCTGCTACACCCAGTGCACCTCCCAGTGCTGAAGCCACAGCGACACCTGTGTCCACCGCGGCTCCCACCCAAGCGCCTCCCGCTTCGGCCACTCCCACTCCTGCAGCAACGAATACGCCATTGCCTGCCGCCACCAGTGATATTTCTGTGATCGAAAAAACCACCTTTAACGGCAAGGTTTTTGACGACTCGAAAGCCCCGCTCGATGGAGTAACCGTCAAAGCCCGCTCTTTGAATGCCTCTGTGCCTTTTGAAGAGAGTACCGTCACAGCCGGTGGCACCTATGCCTTCAACAATGCCCCTTCTGGGATTCAGGTCGAAATTGTCGCTTCCAAAACCGGTTTTACCACCCGCAAACGCGTGGAAGTTCTCAAATCCAACAAACAGGGCGATCCCAATGCCAACCGTTATGACTTTGGTAACGATTGTGCGGATTTCGTGCCTGCTGCAGTTCTGGAGGACAATGGTTGCAGCAAATTCAGCGCCGCTTACAATGCCCTGAGTGACAAACCCGAAGTGGTGGCTGTGACCCCTGCCCGCAATGGCTCGGGTGTCGACCCCCAAACCAGCTTCGTCTTAAAATTCTCCGAGCCCATGGACAAAAAAACGGCAGAAGACACCTTCACCGTGCGCTCTTTTAATAACCGCAAACTGACTGTTGACAACGGCAATCTGCGCGTGGCCGGTGGTGCCAATACGGTCAAAGGCAATGGGGCGATTACCAATAATTGGTCGGGAACCAATGCCTCTAAAATTTGGGACAAAGACGCTTTTAACATCAGCTGGAACAGCGATGACACCGAAGTGACTTTCTCCTTTAAAGAAGAAAAACTGCTGCCCACCGACAAAGACAGCAATTTGGTGCCCGACTACAACGTGGCTTTTAATGGCTTTAACTCCAGCGATCGTCTGATCAAAGACAAAAGTGGTATTTCTCGCAGCGAAAAGCACTTCAAACTGACCGACGGTGATTTTGAAGAGTCGTATAAATTCTCGATCAAAACCGACGAAGCCAAACCGGGTATCACAGGCCTGACTGCCGAGACCACCGAAAATGGCGGCCAAAATGGCGATGCAGTGCGTGTGCGTTACAGCGAACGCATGATCATCTATACCCGCGATATTTCTATCGCTGGTGGTATGGAAAACATTGCGGGTGCAGATCAGAAAGCTCCTGCCGGTTATCCGGGTGCCAACCAAGTGGCCAGCACCTTGGCTGCTGCCAAAAATTACAATACCACTGTGGTGCAAACCGGTGGCGTGACAACGTTTAGTGGCACCTGGGGTTCTCTCTGCGGTACCGCTGTCTACGACACCACCGATCTGACCCACAAAACCGTGCTGTTGCTACCAGCCAAATCGGCTTCCAGTGCCAGCAATGCTTATCTGCTCAATGCGCCCAATACCGTCACCGGTAGCTTTAAAACCGATGGTGCCAATGGGGGGCCGGGTGCCACCAGTGGGGAAAATACCCTGGTGATTCAGTTATTAAAAAATTCATCCGATTGTGCGACTTTTGCTGTGACTGTGGTTGATCCTGGCGTTCAGAACTTGGCGGTCGTCAATTTGAATGAAAATCTGGCTGACAATGCTGCTTTTGCAGCGGATTTGCAGACCAAATTGAATTTGTCGGCTGCGGCTTTGGGGGTCAATGGCCCGAGTACCAATGCCTTCATGGTCACTTCAACCGCCACCACTTTAACGGTTTCGTTTAACGATACCAGTGGCAAATACATTGGTTGGCGTCAGCAGACCGCTTTTGGCGCAAATTCTGCCAATGAAGTTTTGCCCCAGTTTAATACCGGGGGGCTCACACTGGTTCAGGGTCAAAACTTGGATATTTACAAGCCCGGTGATACTGTGCGCATCAAAGTGAACAGTACCGTCTTGGATCCTGCCGGCAATACGCTGGATTCTTCTCGCGACAACGCTTCCGCCAACGCGAGCTAAGCGCTTCTTGCTGAGCCTTGCATAAGCTTCTTCTAAGCTTCGCCAAGGCTCAGCAAATTCTAGCAGAACAGCCTTCTCTGAAATTCAGGGAAGGCTGTTTGTTTGGCTTTTTAAGAAGGTGATCAATTCCTGATAGCCATTGGTTTGGGGTGTCTCTGGGTTTATACTGGCTTCAACCTGCGCTTGAAATTCAGCGCGCAAGCTGTCAGAGTGGGCGATTTCAACTGCGCGGTGGGCAAAGTCAGCTTGGTTTTCTACGACGAAGGCGTCGAGGCCAGCTTGCCTCAAAATGCCTGTGGCGACCCGGCCCCGTTTAAACCCCGACGGCCAGGTCAAAAAAGGTGTGCCGGTGTGCATACTGAGATAAGTCGTATTGCCCGCACTGAAGTGAAAAGGATCGAGACAGAGATCGGCAACACTCAGGATTTGGCAAAATTCTGAGCGGGTGACCCAAGGCAAAAAACGCACCCTTTTCAGGGCTTTGGGCCCCAAGCTTCTTTCAAAACGGGAAAGCAGATGCGTGTGCAGCTGTGTTTGGCGATATTCGAAAAAACAGAGTTCAGCTTGGGCATCGCGTTCCAGAATTTCGGCCAAAGTGCTGTCAAATTCGGGGTGAATTTTATACAAGGTCATGGGGCAGAGATAAATGCGCCGGTTGTGAGGCAGACCCAAGTCGGCTTTTGTGACCCCTTTGGCATTGAGCGGAGGAGCCTGATATTGATTGACCAGACTTGAATTCCGCAGATGTAATTTTTCACGGTAGTGATGCTCTGCATCGGCAGGTTCTGAGCCGTGGGTTGAGAGGGCCCAGTCGATTTCGGGCAGGCCCGTTGTGACTGGGTGACCGCCCAGTACACATTGCATGGGGGCCAGTCTCTGTAAACCGAGCAAATAACTGGCTGTTTCCATGCCAATATCTGTATAGATCAAGACGTCCAACTCGGCTTTAGCCACGATCTCGGCTTGTCTTAGGGGGTTGAGCCCAGCCAGTGAGACAAATTGGTGAACAGTTTGTTTTAATCTTTCGCTCATTTCGTCGCTTTGACTGCCGAGTGCAAAACAGGCTACCTGCAATTCGGGATCCCTGCTGAAGCTGCGGATCAGGGGTTCATAAATATGGCTGACAGCATGGGCGTAAAAAAACGAAGAAACAAAACCCACTCTGAGCGGAGAATGCACTTTTTTACTGGGTTTTGCCTGAATGAGCAGGCCGTCTTGGCGCAACCGACTTTGCCAAAAATCCCCCAAAAGGGAATGTATCTGGCGGTCATTAAAGCCCTGATAAGCCAGATGAAAGAGCATAGGAATTTGTTGCAGGGGCAAGTTCAGCTGATATTCCTGGGGCTTTGCTTGCAGACGTTCCAAACAGGCTGGCAATGTGTCTTCTAAACGCGCTCGCCAGCTCTGCAAATGGGCGAGATCGGTGTAAATTACGGGCAAACACAGGGCCTGAGCGAGATGATAAGCGATTTCTTGGGTGCCGTTTTTCAGGTTTTTTTCAAAGTGTTCCAAAGCCAATTCGGGCTGATTGTTGCGCTGGGCAGCCAGACCGGCTCCATAATGGGCTTGCTCTAAGTCCGAGCCCAGACCGAATTCAGTTTGCAGGCTGAGAATCGCTTCGGCCTGAGTATCTCTGAAACGATCCAATTGTTCTTGTGCCAAAGGCAAGAGCAAGGATTGGTAGCTGGGGTCCCGCTTGAGGCATTCCCGCAAGGCCTGGCAAGCCGCTTCGGTCTCTGCCAACTCCAAGAGAATTTGTCCTTTGTTCCACCAGGCTTCTGCCAGATTGGGTGCAAGTTCGAGTGCTGATGCGATGCTCTGCAAGGCGTCGGCATAGTGTTTGAGCTGAAATTGGACACTGGCCAAGCCATTTTGACTCTCGGCTGAAATGGGCAAATGGGGCTGGGCCTGGTTCAGACATTGCAAGGCCTGTTCAAAATCCCGCAGGGCAAAGAAAAACCAGCCGATTTCTTGCAAGATTTGAGCCGGTATTTGCTCCTGTTTTAACAGTCTGAGATAAAGGGGCAAAGCTGCTTCCAGCTGGTTTTGCTGCTGCAAATTTCGCGCCAGCGAAAGCAAAAGATCCGGTGCTTCAGGATACCTGTCTAAAAGCAGGCTCCAGATTTGGGCTGCTGCTTGCCAATTTTTCAGCTGTTCGTGGCACTGCGCCTGTTTGACCCAGGCTTCGGTTAAGGCTGGATTCAGGCTGCAGGCCCGCGCAAAGGCCTTGCCCGCTTTTTCCCATTGTTGTAGGGCCCAACAGCTATTGCCCCAATTGAAAAAATAATCATCGTAGTCAGGACAGCTTTGGCAGGCGCGTGCCAAAAGGGGTTCTGCTGCTTGTGCATTGCCCTGACTGTAGTAAACCACCCCCAAGAAATGCAAAATCTCTGGGTGATCAGGAAAATTCTGGCGCAAGGTCTCTAATTGCTGCAGGGCCTGATCAATCTGCTGGTTTTGCCAGGCTTGATGGACCTGTGCCAATTGGGTATGAAGGGCTGAAGGGTCGGCTGTTTCTGACATGTTTTATGATAACACGGCCCTTTAAAAAATAGACTCATACTTTTTTGTAAATAAAATTTTGCTTTTGAGGGAACCTTTATAAACGGAAGGCGTCTTGGTAAACATGAGGCTCGAAAGTCGGGTCTGCTAACAATACAAATGTCTTCGGACAAAAAAGGATGTTATTATGAATAAGAATCGTATTCTCTCAACAGGTCTTGGTTTTGCTGCTACTTTATCTCTCTTTGCTTGTGGTCCTCAGCCAGGTGTTGTGACTCCTCCCACTTCCAGCCCGACGGCGACCCCTTCTGCTTCTTCCAGCCCCATCGCCTCTCCGTCTCCCAGCAGCAGCCCCACTGCTTCTCCCTTGCCGAGTGAAAGCCCCAGCGCTTCTCCCTTGCCCACGGCGAGCCCAACCAGTTCCCCGCTGCCCAATGCCAGCCCCACCTTGCCTCCTGCTGGTCAAGATATCGCGATTATCGAAAAAACCACCTTCAACGGCAAAGTTTTCGATGACACCTTCTCTCCCCTGGACGGCGTAACCGTTAAAGCCAAGTCTTTGAACGCCTCTATTCCCTATGAGGTCACAACCGTAACCGCTGGCGGCACTTATGCTTTCAACAATGCTCCTGCGGGGATCCAACTTGAAATCAGCTCCTCTAAAGCTGGCTTTACCACCCGTAAACGCGTTGAAGTGCTCAAGTCCAACAAACAGGGCGATCCCAATGCCAACCGTTATGACTTTGGTACCGATGGTGGCGCTGCTACCTTCTCTGCCGCTTATAACGCTTTGAGCGACAAACCCGAAGTTGTCATGGTCACCCCCTCCCGCAACGCCTCTGGTATCGACCCCAAAACCAGCTTCGTCTTAAAATTCTCCGAGCCCATGGACAAAAAAACGGCAGAAGACACCTTCACTGTGCGCTCTTTTAATAACCGCAAAATGACCGTTGACAGCGGCAACCTGCGTATTGCTGGTGGTGCCAACACAGTTGCTGGTAACGGCACAATTGCCACCAACTTCTTGGGAACCACTGCCACCAAAATTTGGGACAAAGATGCCTTTAACATCAGCTGGAATAGCGATGACACCGAAGTCACCTTCTCCTTTAAAGAAGAAAAACTGCTGCCGACCGACAAAGACAGCAACCTGGTGCCCGACTACAACGTGGCTTTCAATGGCTTCAACTCCGGCGATCGTCTCTTGAAAGACAAAAGCGGCATTTCTCGCAGCGACAAACACTTCAAACTGACCGATGGCGATTTTGAAGAGTCTTACAAATTCTCGATCAAAACCGACGAAGTCAAACCTACAATCACAGGCATCACCGCAGAAACCGCTGAAAACGGTGGCCAGAACGGCGATGCAGTGCGTGTCCGTTACAGCGAGCGCATGATTATCTATACCCGCGACATCTCAATTGCCGGTGGTATGGAAAACATCGCGGGTGCAGATCAGAAAGCCCCCGCCGGCTATCCCGGCACCGCTCAAGTGGCCAGCACCTCCGCTTCTGCCAAGAACTACAACATCACCACAGTTCAAACCGGTGGCGTGACCACCTACACAGGTACTTGGGGCGCTTTGGGCGGCACCGCCGTCTACGACACCACCGACCTGACCCACAAAACTGTGTTGCTCTTGCCTGGTTTCTCCAGCGGCACCTTCACTCACGTTGCTGCAACCGCTGCCAACGACACCCTGACAGGCACTGCCGTCTTGGGTGACGGCACCAGCGTTGCTGTGACCTCCGCCAATATTGCTGGCGCCAACTATGCTCAGATCCAAACCGCTCTGAATGCAATCGCTGGTCTGGCTGGTGGTACCTTCACTGTGACGGGTTCAGCTGCAGCTTCTGCCGCCAACACCACTTACAACATCACTTTGGGTGCAGGCGCAACCTTGGGTGGCGCAGCTCCTGCCAAATCGATTCGTTATATCACCTTCACCGGTGGTACCAACGCGTCCAATATGGGCATCAGCGCAACGACACCTTATAACGTGTATCCTGGTGTAACTGCTGGCACCCGCATGAACCTGTACGTCCCTGGCGACACCGTTCGTGTGAAAGTCAACAGCACCGTGTTGGATCCCGCTGGTAACACCCTGGATTCTTCTCGCGACAACGCTTCTGCCAACGCGAGCTAAGCAAATTCTAGCAGAACTGCCAAGTTCTGCTTAGAAGGCACTTATGCAAAGCTAAACAAGCTCAAGGCCCCCGCAAGGGGGTCTTTTGTTTCGCTGTTAAAAATTAAAAAACGGCTATTGGCTGAATCGGAAAAATACGGTATCTTAGGTAAACGGGTCTATTTGGCTTTTATTTTTTTAAATCAAAGTTTTTCGATGGGCTTAGTTTAATTTTTAGAACACACTGTCTTTTTCCCGAAAGGAATTTTCACACTTTATGACTAAACAACGTCTGTTTTCAACTGGTTTGGGTCTGGCTGCTACACTCTCGATGGTCGCTTGCGGCCCCGCGACAAACACCCCCACCACCCCCAGCTCGCCCAATGCCAGTCCGACCGCTGTTGTCAGCGCAACGCCTGCTCCTGTTGGCACGCCTACACCTGACGCTTCTCCCACCGCTGTTGGCTCTGCGACACCCACCCCCGATGTCTCTCCATCGGCTGCTGTGAGCCCCACTCCCGTGCCGGCGACCACGCCAACCCCTGCCGCTACCAACACGCCCCTGCCTGCAGCCACCAGCGATATTTCGGTTATCGAAAAAACCACCTTCAACGGCAAAATCTTTGACGACACCAATTCCCCCCTGGACGGCGTGACCGTTAAAGTGAAATCGCTGAACAGCTCCGTGCCTTTCGAAGCTGAAACCGTGACCGCTGGCGGCACCTATGCTTTCAACAATGCTCCTTCCGGTGTTCAGGTCGAAATCGTTTCTTCCAAAGCTGGCTTCACCACCCGCAAACGTGTTGAAGTTCTCAAATCCAACAAACAGGGCGACCCCAACGCCAACCGTTATGACTTTGGTACCGATGGTGGCGCCGCTACCTTCTCTGCCGCTTATAACGCTTTGAGCGACAAACCCGAAGTTGTCATGGTCACCCCCTCCCGCAACGCCTCTGGTATCGACCCCAAAACCAGCTTCGTCTTAAAATTCTCCGAGCCCATGGACAAAAAAACGGCAGAAGATACCTTCACCGTGCGTTCTTTCAACAGCCGCAAAATGACCGTGGATGCGGGCAACCTGCGCGTGGCCGGTGGCGCCAATACCCTGACAGGGAATGGCCTGATTGCCACCAACTTCGTCGGCGCTAACTCGTCCAAAGTTTGGGACAAAGACGCCTTTAATATCAGCTGGAACAGCGATGACACCGAAGTGACCTTCTCCTTTAAAGAAGAAAAACTGCTGCCGACCGACAAAGACAGCAATTTGGTGCCCGATTACAACGTGGCTTTTAATGGCTTCAACTCCAATGATCGTCTCTTAAAAGACAAAAGCGGCATTTCCCGCAGTGAAAAACACTTCAAATTGACCGATGGTGATTTTGAAGAGTCTTACAAATTTTCGATCAAAACCGACGAAGTCAAACCCACCATCACCGGTATCACCGCTGAGACCAACGAAAACGGCGGCCAAAATGGCGACTCCGTGCGTGTCCGTTACAGCGAGCGCATGATCATCTATACCCGCGACATCTCAATTGCTGGTGGTATGGAAAACGTGGCGGGTGCAGATCAAAAAGCCCCCGGCGGTTATCCCAGTGGCACCGTTGCCACCACCAACGCTGCCGCAGCCAACTACAATGTCACCACGGTTCAGACCGGTGGGGTGACCACCTTTACAGGTACTTGGGGTTCTTTGGGCGGCACGGCTGTTTACGACACCACCGACCTGACCCACAAAACCGTGCTCTTGCTGCCTCCCACCCAAGACACTCTGAGCTCAACTGTGGCAGCCCCTCCTGGTAGCAACCAATTCCAGGCCCCAGGCATGACCTTCTTGCTCGCTGATGGTACCACCACGACACCTACAGCCAGCAATACCAATGCCAATGGCGGTAAATATTTCCGCAATACCACCTTTGGTAGCACCCTGAGTACCACCGGTGTCAATACCACTGAGTCAGGCGCTTTTGCGTGTGATGCGCAAGCAGCAGCGAATCCCATCACCATGGATTTCTTCTATACCGATGGAACTGCTACCAAAGGCATTGCCTCTGGAAATATTGCAAATGCTGCCACAGCAGCTGATATTCAGACCGCTCTGAATGCTGTAGCGACCACTTCAGCCAATGCCTGGACAGTCACCAGCAGTACGGGTGGTGGCGCGGTTTGCGGTGCCAATAACGATACCCTGACCGTTACCTTGGCAGCCAATGCCCAGCATGCAGGTAAAAATATCTCTACTGCTATTATCCGTAAAACCGGCGCATTTGATCCGGCCAGACTGGGTGGTACTGACAATAACTCCATGCACACAGCGGGTTATGTGGTCTTCCCGGGTGCTACGGCGCCTGCAGAGTCTCTCTCTTCGCTGTTTCGCACAGGCACTGCTAACTTTGCCAACGGTGGCTTGACCGCCAGTGTTGATTTCTTCTATACCAATGGTACATTTGAATCCGGTGTTGCAACGGCTGCTTTGACTGCCAATACGGGGGCTGAAGTTGTTGCTAAATTGAATGCGCTGGTCACAACGGCCAATGCCTTTAATATTGCCATTGCCGGCAATGGCGATGATGTCTTTGATGCCAATGAGCGTTTCCATATCGGGATTGTCAACCGTCCTGTCCGCGCTGGCAAAACCATTGGTTTGGTACGTATCAATAATACGGCAGGGACTGCTTTTGACAGTACTGTCACCAGCAAATTGATTTCTGGCACCGGTTGGGTTCTGCCCAATGAATATGACCAAGTTCAGCACATTCTGAATAACTACCTGTTGAGCACGGGCGGTTTGTTCACTGTGACTGAAACAGCCGCAGTGGGTGCAGGCAAAACAGCCGGCGTCTTTAACGCCGGTGATACCTTCACCTTCTCCTTGGGTGTGAATGCCAAAAACGCTGCTGGTACCAACGTGATGAAGGTAACCATTCCTCAGGGCGCTGCCAGCACTGGTTTTGCCACCAATGCTATCAATGCACCGACCGCAGGCTTTGTGGTTTACCCCAACGCCGCAGTGGGTGGCCGTTTCGACCTGTACAAACCGGGTGATACCGTCCGCGTGAAAGTCTCCAGCACCGTGTTGGATCCCGCCGGTAATACCTTGGATTCTTCTCGCGACAACGCTTCTGCCAACGCGAGCTAAGCTAAGTGCTTCTTGCGGCACCATGGGTGCCGCTTTAGAAGAGGCTTATGCAAAGCCCAGCGCGAAAAATTCTGCCCGGATTGGCTTAGTCAGTCTGGGCAACACCCTCAAAATGGGAACAAATCCTGTTTTGGGGGTGTCTTTTTTTTAGGTTTACTTTTAAAATACTTGCATTTGTCCCTCTCAAAGGGGATGATCTAATGTGGACGACACAAGAACAATCGGATGGAGCTTTGCAATGAAATACCGTTTACCCCTCTTAAGTCTGACCAGCCTCTCTGTGCTGGTGGCTTGCCAAACCACAACCCCCACTCCGTTAAACACCCCCAGCCCCGTTCCCACTGCAACTCCGATAGCCTCTGCTCAGCCGACACCCACCCCTGCTCCGGTTGCCACAGCGACTCCAGCTCCCACCCCGACCCCCACGCCGGCGCCCACTGCCACGGCCACCCCTGTTCCGACGCCCGTCCCCACCGCTGTGCCAACAGCCACCCCGGTTCCCTCGCCGACCGCCAATCCCACTTCGACTTTGCGGGTGTTGGTTTTCGACGATTTGGGCTCTCAGTTGAACACGGCCATTGTCAAAGTCAAATCCAATGATCCGACACTCGTCTACGAAGCCACTGCGAGCTTGGAAAATGGCTATCATGTAATCAAAACAATCCCCACCCAAAAAACAATGCAGGTCAGTGTAACTGCGCCGGGTTATACCACGCGCACACGGCTGGTCTCTCTCTCTGCTTTGGAAACAAAGCTGGATTTGGAGTTTAAAGGCGATATCTACGCTATTTCCAATAAACCCGAAGTGGTTATGACCAAACCTGCTTATTCGGCTTCTTTAAATGCCGATGGCATTATAGAACTCACTTTCAGTGAAAATATGAACAAAGAATCGGTCCAACGCTCATTTTCGATTCAGTCCAATTCCCCTGACGTGGTTAAATTACAGGTGGGCACCCCCATCCCCAAAGCGGTTTCCGTCCGTGGCATTCCTTCCGATTCTGTCTACGATATTCGCCATTTTGACTATGAATGGGACACCGATCGCGTCTTTCGACTCAAACCCAAATATGGTCTGCCAATCGCGACCGATGCCCGTTTTCGTTTGATCCTGTCTTATAACGATGGCAGTGGCAGTGCTGATACCGGTGGAGCCAAAGATGTGGATGGCAATAAAATTCGCCAGGCCAATATCTCGACCTCAACGGTGATCAACGACAATACCAACAGTGCCGAGACCGTGACGGTAGAAGATGGGCCCTTTTTGGTAGGTACCCAATACAAGGCCTTTTTGCCCTTTACAGTCACCGACAATCTGTCTCCCACACGGGTGGTGGGGGTGGGTTCAGAAGTGTCTCCCCGCGACAATTTCTTTTTGAATTTTTCCAAAGATCTGTTTTATGATTTGACCACAGCTCAAACGGTTGTCGGTGGCGCCAACGGCCAAGCCGGTGCAGCCGCCGCAGGCAATGCCTTTGTCAGCGCGGCCCAGGCAGCCAAAAATTACCGTTTGAGTTGCAATGGTGTCAATGTGACTTTGCCCGCGTCTGCTGTAGCCGTATTTACCTCTTCCAACCGGGTCATGGTGTCCGTGGCTGATACCGACAATCTGTTTAATACCAGCGACAATTGCACGGTCAATTTTTCGGGGCTGGTAGATACTGCTGGCAAATTTATGTCTGATCCTTCGATCAGTTTTGTTGCCCCTTAAACAGATGTATACCCAGCGCTGAATCGCTTTAACTGGCTCAGCAACTCTTCCAGAGGGGCTTGCCAGTTGCCTGCCTGTTTTTGTCTAAACAGGCGCATCTGGGGATACCAAATCGAATCATTGCGATTTTCCTGCCAGCGCCAATCGGCGGCAAAGGGCAGCAAAACCCAGGTGGGTTTGCCGAGCGCACCCGAGAGATGGGCGGTAGCTGTATCGACGCTGATGACCAGATCGAGGTTTTCGATCCAGGCGGCGGTATCTGCAAAATCGTGGATCTCAGGGCTGCAATCGACCAATGCGGGAAATTCTTCAGTGAGTTTGCGACTTGTTTCGGGTTCGTCTACCTGCAGGCTGTGCCAATTCAGCTCCGAAGAGCTTAGAAGCAGGCTCAAAAAGGGCGCCGGCAAGGTTTTGGCCAGACTTTTCTGGCGCGTGAGTCGATCTTTGCCAGGGCCCGGCGCCCAAACCAGACCCACTGCCGGTTTTTGACTTTGAACAGCTGCCAATTTGGATGGCTGTCCGCTTGAGAGATAGGGCGGGGCTGGAGCAAGCCCTGGGTCTGTTTGCTGAAATAAACCAGGCAAACTCATGATCGGGCAATAATAATCGGTTTCTGGCAAGGCCTGTCCTTCGCTGGGCCAGATTTCAATGCCTGTGAGGGATTGAAAGAGCCGAACCAAAGGAGAGGGGGAGAGACAGTATATTTTCTCTGCTGCTTTTTTTTCTTTGAGCAGGGGCAGATAACGGCAAAATTGAATTTGATCGCCAAAGCCTTGCTCGGGCAAAATCAGGATGGTTTTTCCCGCCAGATCTTCGCCACGCCAGAGTTGGCTTTTGCCCATTGCAGGCAGCGCGGCGGTATAAGGCAAGCGCCAACGCCATTCATATTCCTGCCAACCCCTTTCAAATTCTCCCTGGGTTAGCAGAATATGGGCCAAGCTAAAATGGGCTTCGGCCATATTGGGTTCTTGTTTGAGCAGTTCCAGATACGCTGCTTGCGCCGTTACAAGCTCTCCTTTGCTCTGGGCCAAATAGGCCAGATTGTAGCGGGCGCCGAGATGGTTGGGCGCTTGCGCCAAGACAGCTTGGTAACAGCGAGCTGCTTCTTCAGGCTTGAGCAGGGCTTCCCAGGCGTTGCCGAGATAAATCCAAGCGTCGAGCTGCTTGGGCAAAGCCGCCACGACCTGTTCGAGCAGATCTCGGCTCTTGTCGGGCAGGTTCATTTCTAACAAGAGGCGGCTTAAATTGAGCGCAGCGGGGGTAAACCCAGGGTCAAAGCGCAGGGCCGCTTCGTAGCTGGGCAGGGCTTTTTCGGGCTCTCCCATGGCCTCAAACAAGGTGCCCAGATTATACGCGGCAGGTGCATAACGGGGATGGATTTCCAGGGCCCGTTGGTAATGCTGAAAGGCATCCACTGGCTGGTTGATTTGCTGAAACAAAGCCCCGGCATTGGTCAGGCTCTGGTAATGCTGGGGTTGGTATTGGTAAGCTTGGCGATAACTTTCCACGGCCTCTGCAATTTCGCCGGAAGCCTGTTGTAAGAGGCCGAGTTGGAACCAGGCCTCGGCATAGTTGGGCTGGTAGGTGACGACCTGTTTGAGCGCTTCGCGGGCCTGATCGGGGTTCTTTTCGGCAATTTCGAGCAGGGCCCAATTGTACCAAGCGTCGACAAAATTGGGTTGGCGACGCAGGGCTTCGCGAAAATGGCCCCGGGCTTTGCCAATTTGTCCCAGCTCTTGGTAGAGAGTGGCGGCATTGTTGTGCATTTCAACGGAATCAGGTAGCTTTTTTAAGGCCTTCTGGGTGTGTTTGAGAGCTGCTTCAAATTGGCCCAAGCTGCGCATAACGGCGGCCAGATTGCCATGAAAAATCGGGTTCTGTGGGTCAAGCTCCAGGGCTGTTTGGATTGCGCTTCGGGCCGCTTCCAACTCCCCTTGTTGAAACTGAATCAGACCGAGTAAATGGTGGCTGTCTGCATCTTGGGGCTGGTTTTGCAGATGTTTCTGAGCGAGTTGGGCTGCTTGGGCCAGCTGGCCCTGTTGAAAGAGTTCGAGGGCCTGCTGAAAGGGAGCGAGAAAGGACATGCATTGTTTCCTGAATTGTATTTGGATGGGCATGATTGGCTTTGCCCGTCTGTAGTATTATAACCGCTCTGCTTTTTTCAGGTTTGGGCTGTGTTTTTATAACTTGTCAATCGATCGCGCCTTTGTCAAAATGAACCAAAAGAAAGTATCTATGCAAACCAACCCGCTGTTTATTCAGGCCGAATCCCTGCGCAAAGCAGCCCAGTGGACTGAGGCTGAAGCCGCTTACCGCAGCTCTTTAGCGACAGAGCCCAGCCATGTGGCGGCTTTGTTTGGGCTGGCTTTGGTCTTGCAAGAAACAGGACAATGGCTTGAGGCTGAAAAAATCTATCTGGATTTGAGCCTGCGTTTGCCCCAAAACCCCATTGTGGCCATGAATCTCGGCAATCTCTACCTCGACCAGGGCCAGTTTGATGCCGCCGAAGGCCAATATTTAAGAGCCTTACAATTAGAACCTCAGCAGGCTTTGGCCTGGTATAATCTGGGGCGTTTGCAACAGCAGCGTGGCGCACTCGCGGCTGCTGAACAGGCCTATCTTCGGGCTTTGACCCTGGCCCCCGGCTTGGCCCCAGCCGCCAATTCTCTGGGCACAGTCTGGCAGACCCAGCAGCGCTTTGAACACGCCCTCTCGGCGTACCATCGGGCTTTGGAGCTGCAGCCAGATCTGCTCGCGGCCCGGAACAATCTGGGAACTGCTCTGCTTGAAATGGGGCAGCTGTCTGAGGCCGAGCGCTGTTTTCGGCAGGTCTTGGCCCAGGCCCCTGATTTTAAAGAGGCTTGGCTCAATCTGGCCCAAACTTTGCGCAGTCAGGGACAGGCCGAGCAGGCTTTGACGGCCACGCAAGCGGCTGTGAAAATAGCTGGAAATTCGGCAAACCTGGCTTTGTTGCAGGCATTGACCTTGCCTCCGATTTATGCCAATCATGCCGAAATACACACGTGGCGCAGCCATTTTTCGCAGCAATTGGCAGAATTGGAAGCCTCTGACTTGAGTTTAAAAGAGCCCTGGCAAGAACTCAAAATTACGCCTTTTTATTTGGCTTATCAGGGGCTGAACGACCGTTCACTGATGGAGCAATGGGCGCGGATACAACGCAAACTCTGCCCTGAACTGCTCTACACTGCGCAACATTGTAAGGCCTATCGCGGGCCCCGTACAGCCAAATTGCGGATTGGTTTTGCCTCCTTTCATCTGCGTGAACACACCATTGCCACGCTCTTTGCAGGTTTGATTCAGCACTGGGATACACAGGCCTTTGAACGGATTCTCATTTGTTTTGCCCCTCCCACAGGCGCGCTGATGCAACAGCTCAAAGAAAGTGTTGAAGGGGTTTTACTGCTTTCGGATCAGTTTTGGCAGGCCCGCCAAGAAATTGCCGATCTGGAGTTGGATATCCTGCTTTGGCTCGATTTGGGCATGGATCCGCGCAGTGGTTTTTTGGCCCAGGCCCGTTTGGCTCCTCTGCAGGTGGTCACTTGGGGGCACCCAGTCACGACGGGGATAGCCAATATGGACCTGTTTATCTCCAATCAAGTACTTGAGCCGCTCGCGGCCCAGAGGCACTACAGTGAAAAACTGGTTTTGCTTGCACATTTGCACCCCTATTATGCTGTGCCCACACCCGCTTTGCCCGATCGAGAACACTTTGGCTTGGGAGGGCAAAGCCATTATTATCTCTGTCCGCAAAGTCTGTTTAAAATTCATCCCGATCTGGACCCTCTTTGGGCCGAACTCTTGAGACAAGACCCTCAGGGAGTGATTCTTTTGCCTGCAGCGCCTGTGCCCGCTTGGCAAGGCCTCTTGCAAAAGCGCTTTCAGGCCACTTTGCCCGATCTCTGGCAGCGGATTGTCTTTTTTCCACGCCTGTCCCCGCGCGATTTTCAGGCCCTTTTAAGCAGTGTCGATGTGATTCTCGACTCTGCGCCGTTTGGGGCAGGCAATACAGCTTATGAGGCGCTGGGGCAAGCGTTGCCAATTGTGACCTGGCCCGGAGAATTCCTGCGCGGGCGCTTTACCCAGGGTTTTTATCGCCAGATGGGGTTGGCTGATTTGATTTCTTCTTCGCCCAAGTCCTATGTCGAGCGGGCCTTGGCTCTGGCGTTGCAACCCGAACTCAAACAGGTTGATAGCCAAGGTATTCGTGCTGCCCTGCCGCTTTTGTTTGAGCAAACCCGAGGTTTGCGGGAACTGGAGCAGGTTTTGCTGCAGGCATGGGAGCTGCGCAAGCAAGAAATTTGATCTGTTGAATTTAGCAAAAAACACGCAAGTTTTGCTTAAACAATTACTATATTGAGGTTAAGTGAAAGTAAAATTCGAGGTGTTTTATGGCTAACCTGCGTGTCAATGGAACGAACCCTTTTAATTCTGTCCCCTCTCCGTCAGCCCCTTCTTCCCGTCCGATTATTCCCAGCGATGCTCCCCGCCGTTCGGAGCCCGTTCGTGACAATTTCAGCAGCGACAGCCGCCGTGGCAATATCCCCAGTAGTTCTGTGCAGTTTGGCAGCAACCCCTTTAACAATTCTCCCAGCTCTGATTTCAGCAAACCCGTGATCCCCAATGATCGTCCCAGCGATCGTCCCTATGGTCAGGATCCCTTTAACAAACCCCATCAACCCAAACCGCCTGTGTACAATGATCGCCCTTATGGCCACGACCCCTTTGACAAACCCAATTACCCCCAACCTCCCCACAACGATCGTCCTTGGGGCCATGATCCCTTTGACAAGCCCAATTATCCCGTATTGCCCAAACCCCCTGTTTTTCCCGATCGCCCTTGGGGCAACGATCCCTTTGACCACGATCCGTTTAATAACGATCCGTTTAACAACGATCCCTTTGGTTCAGGCAATTGGGAAGAGCGCCAAGCTTATGACCGCCTGCTCTCCGCTGAATTCAACAGTGTCGATGCCCGCCGCAATTTAGACGTGATCCGCAATGCCCGCCGCCCAGGTGAAACCCTCTCAGAAGTGACCGATTCTTTTATTCAGATTCTGCGTGCAGAAGGAGGCAGTGAGCATTCTTCTAATGCCCGCAGCTCGTTTGAGATGATCCAGAACAGCCTGCGCCGGGGAGAATCTCGCTCCAACGCCACAGACACCTATCTGCGTTTGTTGCGGGCCGAAAATGAATTCAGTATTGATGCGCGCAGCAATTATCGCCTGATCGACAATCTGATGCGCCCTTACGACAGCCGCTGGTCTGAAACTGAAACCTTCCTGCGCCTGCAACGCCAAGAGGGCGGCAGCAGCTATACCGCTGATGCCCAACGGGCCTACCGCCGCCACAAAGAGTGGTAAATATCTCTAATTAGAGTAAAAGGGCTCACTGAATTAAAGTGAGCCCTTTTGTTTTGGCTTGTGATCTTGGCCGGTTTTGGGGCAACTTGGCATAAAAATGTCTAGGTCAATGCGTTTGAACCACAGCTCAAAAAGAGCGCAGGGCCCCCACTTTAAGGGAAAGGGGGCCTGTATTGCGTTTGCGGATCCAGTGTTTTTTTGCCAGGGGTAGCCATTTTAGGCTTTCTTCGTGGCTGGGATCTTTTTCCAGGACTTTCTCAAAGGCCGCAATCGCCTGTTGCCAATCTTCCTGGGTGTAATACAAATGCCCCAACCAATAATAGGTGTTGGGGCATTCGGGTTCGCAGACAATTGATTGCTGGCAATAGCGCAGGGCCTCGGGCAAATTGCCCAGGTCAAAACAGGTATAGGAGAGATTGAGGTAGGCCACACAATAGTGGGGATCAATTTTGAGGGCTGTTTGAAAGGCCTGCATGGCTTTGGCATGGTAGCCCAGGGATCTGAAGATGCTGCCGGTATAGTTGTGAGCGCCTGCATGGCTGGGCTGTCGGGCGATCACGGACTGGAAGAGATCCAGGGCCTGACGCCAGCGGTCTTGGCGGTAATAGATCAGGGCGGCTTGATAGATGATTTCGGGATCTTCGGGTTGAATTTTCATGGCCATGCGGGCGTATTTATGGCTTTTGTCGGTCTCGCCTTTGAGGTGGTAGGCATTGGCCAAACTGACGTAGGCATGGGCGGCCTGGAGATCCGCAGCGATCACTTTTCGGTAACAGAAAATGGCTTTGTCGATTTCTTTGCGGTTGAGGTAGAGATTGCCCAAATGCATTGAAGCATCGCTGTAACTCTGGTCGGGGGCTTGGGCAATGGCCTCTTCAAACGCGGCGATGGCCTGCTGTGAACAGGCCTGATTGCTGAGATAGGCCAAGCCGATTAAATAATGCAGTTCGCTGGCCTCTTGAGGCAGTTTTTGCAGGGCTGTGCGGTAGGTGGCGATCGCCTCTTCCAATTTGCGGGCGCGAGAATAGGCCAAGCCCAGAATTACGTACAAGCTGGGGGTCTGGTCGGTTTTTTGCAGGGCCGTGCGGTAACAGTCAATCGCTTTGTGTAATTCGTTTAAATTGTCGTAGGTAAAACCCAAATTGATATATGCTTCAACATGTTCAGGATCTGTTTTGAGGGTCTTTTGGTACCATTTGAGCGCTTGGGCAAAGTCCCGCTGTTCGGTAAAGACCAGGGCTAAATTGTACATTGCCCGCGTATAATCCGGTGCCAAAGCCAAGGCGCGGTAATAAAATTTGATCGCTTTGAGGTATTCTTTGCGGTTTTGGTAGGCATAACCCAGGGCATTGTAAACCTGGTAATAGTCGGGCTTTTGCTCTAAGGCGGCCAAATAAGCTCGGGAGGCTTCTTCCAATTGGTTGTTTTGGTGATAGGCCAAACCCAGGTAATAATAGGTTTTTTCTGAACCAGAACCTTGGCTTAAGAGTCTCTGATAGGCTTGAATCGCGGCTTTGGCATCGCCTTTTTCGAAATAAATATGGGCCTGAATTTGGAGGGCTTTCTCCATGGTGGGACTCAGAGTCAGGGCCTTTTCACAGGCCGTCAGGGCCTGATCATAGTCCTTCATGGCATGAAAAGTCAGGGCCTGATTGTGGTAAATCTCTGCCTGCAATTCAGGGGTGTCGGCCAAGGCATAGGCATGGGCTTTTTTATAATGTGGCAGTGCTTTTTCATATTGTTTGAGACTGGTTAAAACCAATCCCAGGTGATTATGGGCCAGACTGTTCTCGGGGGACAGATCGAGGTTTTTTAAGAGGCAGCGGCAGGCCTCTTCGGGTTTTTGGCTGCGCATATACAGCGCACCCAAATTAAACCAAGCATCTTCACAATAGGGATAGTATTTGAGGTGGTTGCGATAGGTTTCAATCGCTTTGGCAATTTGGCCTTGGTCTTCATAGGCCAGAGCCAAACTGTAATAAATATCGACCTGATCAGGGGCCACTCTCAGGGCTTTTTCAAACCAGTCGATGGCCTGTGTGAATTGTTTTTGGGCTGAGAGGGTGATGCCAATACTGGTCATATAATGGGCGTTATCGGGCTCCATGGCCAGAGCGGCTTGGTAATATTCAAGGGCTTTGGCATGGCTGCCCTGGCTATAATAGGAAAAACCCAGGGCATAATAGGGTTTGCTGTATCCGGGATCCAGGGCGATGGCCCGGCGAAAATAGAGGTGGGCTTCCCCATTGCGCTGCAAGGCGCCCAGGGTCAGCCCCAGATTGTAGATCACTTGTAAATCTTCGGGGGCTTTTTCGTAGAGGTATTGGTAGTGCTGGAGCGCTTTGGCATAACTTTCGCGGGAGTAATAAATCTGTGCCAGGGCCTGGTGAGCGGGGGCATATTCGGGAAATTCTTTCAGGCATTTGCGCAGGTACTTGAGCGCTTCTTTTTGATCTCCTGCAGCCAAAGCGGTTTGACCAAGACCGTACCAGCCATCCAGTTGTTGCGGAAAGTGTTTGGCCAAAAGCAGGTAAATGCGTTGGGCTCCGTGATAATTCTGCTTTTCCAAGTGTTCCAAGGCCTGTTCTTTGAGATCGTCAAACCAGAACGTTCTCAGGGAGCGCTGGCAGATAAACCAATAGCGGTTGACCTTTTGCGCATTGAGTTGGTTGCTGTGGATCAGACGATAAATTTTGCTTACGGCACATTGGAGGTAATCGGCGGCCTGTTCAACCTTGATTACATCCATGTTGCTGTATCGCAATAAAAATGATAGGTGGCTGATGCACTCTCCTGCACGCTCACATGTACTGCTCCCAGATTTTAGCTTGCTCGATGATTCTTCGATTTTACAAAATCGTTGCAAAAAAAAGCAAGCGTTTGGAGAACTCTCTGTTGTGATGATACCTAATCTTAACCTTCGAGCTTAACCTTCGAGCAGGGGAACGAGGGTCGGTCGGGGATAATATTTAAGAATTTTTTTTCCAAACAGCAAGGTAATATTGATGCGGCGATTGGCATAGCCGGGTTGAAATTTGTAGACATCGCTGGCATGAAAGAGGCGTGAGTGAAACAGCACAGCCCGATTGCAACGGTAGGGGATTTTTAAGGGGGTCTGTGGATGCGCCTGCAGCCAGTTTTCAATTCCGGCTTGATCCATACGTAGATCTTCAAAATTCCATTCCCTGGGTGGGTCTTGGGGATAGATCAGCAGACCGCCTGTCTCGGGATCTAAATTGGCATGATCGGGCGTGATCCAAAAATTGAGATTAAGATAGGCACTGTCATTGTGCAAGGCAATGCCTTGGCCTTCGCTGTCACATTTAAAGGCCCACATATACACCAAGCGCTGCTCTGCAAAGATCTCAGGCAAAGCCTGCCTCAGTTCTTCGGCAATTTGGTAGAGCAAGGGACAATTAAATCCATCGTCGAGGGTACTTGCCAGATAACCGGCGCGGCGGCTGCCGTCGTGCCAAATGGTGGCGTCCAGGCAGAAATCTTGCAAGGAGTTTAAGGCTGCTGGGCTGAGAAAATGATCCCAATAGACTGGCGCTCCTTCGTTTGTCTGGGCCGAGATGCTGGCTTTGAGCGTGGGTGACAGCTCTTGTAAGGCGGGCTTGGGGCTTTCCGGGGGAGCGCAAAAATACAGGTTTTTCCCCCACAGCGATTGCAGCTCAGCGTTGGCAGGCAATGGAATCAAGTCATGGGGGCAGTCTGGGCCCAAACTGGCTTGATACCTATTTGTCAGGGTCTCAATTGGGCCTTGAAAAGAGACGGGTAAAAGTCCTTTTTCGCACAGCCATTGCCATTGTTCGAGATCGTGTTTGAGCTTAAATGGGCTAAACGGGGAATATTCTCTCTGCAAAGGGCTATCTGAATGCGTAAATATTTGACCGGATATTCCCCGCCGCAGTTCGTAGGCCCGTTTAAAATAGGCCTGGGCTGTCATTGTCGAAGGGGGGGCTGTTTCCCCCAAGATTAAACGTGCGAAGCCCAGGCCATTGAGTGCCTCGATCAGATCTGGACGCAGGTGAAGGGCCTTTTGATAAGCCGCTTGTGCAATAGGCCAGTTTTCGAGATCGGCTTGAATATTTCCCAAAAGCAGCCAGAGATCTGCGCGCCGGGGCGAGAGCTTGAGAGCCAATTGTAGATATTTCTGTGCGGGTTCGAGTTGGCAATGTTCAGCCAGAGCCTCGGTATAATCGCCCAGGCTTTGAAGCAGTTTTTGCCAACTCAAGATCAGCAGCAAGGCGGTCCCGATCCGGGTGGTCAGACTCACTGGGAACCAGAGATAAATGCCTGTTCCGAGTAATACCAGACCACTTAGCCAAAGCTGGAAAAGGAGTTGCAGACGCTGACTGCGGGGCCAAGCCGGATACACCAATTGGGTTTTCATTGCGTTTTGAGGGGTTATTTCTTGGGCTTATTTCTTGGGCTTATTTTGGGGGCATTTTGAGTCAGGTTAACACAGCTTTTGGGACTTTGCTTCTCCCGCTTTCACTGCTTGGGGTACAATTTGATTATTATTTTTAATGAAACAGGCAAAGTGACCATGGCACATTCTCCCTCCTCTGCTCCATTTCGTCTGGGTGAATTATTGGTCAAAGAAGGTTATTTGACGCACGATGCCTTGCAAAAGGTGATCGAGACGCAAAAACTGCACAAACAGGGGGGAGCGTCGGCTTACAAACCCTTTGGACAGGTTTGTGTTGAACTTAAATTAATCAGCGCGGAAGAATTGCAGCGCATTTTGCGCAAACACAATAAACGTATTTTGCTGGGCGAATTGCTGGTGAATATGCGATTGGTTCGGCCCTTGCAGGTTCAG
Source organism: Candidatus Sericytochromatia bacterium (assembly GCA_018780035.1). Classification (GTDB taxonomy): domain Bacteria; phylum Cyanobacteriota; class Sericytochromatia; order UBA7694; family UBA7694. Next base: position 30,988 of record JADMKE010000013.1, on the reverse strand, counting down.
AATGCCTTGCAACAACAGAGCCAAGAACCCAAAAAAAAGCTGGGGCAAATTTTGCTGGCGTTGGGCCATTTAAATGAAACCCAATTGGTCGATGCGCTCAGCATTCAATTGGATGTGCCGCGGATCTTGCCGTCGCTGGAGCTGATTGACATTGCACTGATCAAGAAGTTTGATTTAAGTCTGTTTTCGCGTTACCAATTTTTGCCCGTCCATCTCAAAAATGATCAGCTCACGATGGTGATGGAAAATCCCCAAGATGAGAAATTGATTCAACAAATCGAAAAGCAGTTTAAATGCCGCGTTTTGCCAGCCATTGCCCCAGCCTCGGCCTTGCAAGCCACTTTGCAGGCTTATTTGCGCCAACAACAATCCGAAAAGCCTGCCAGCGCTGCAGCACCTGCGACTTATTCCAAACCGGTTTCGATGACTTTGCCCGAAGAAGAGGACAGCAGCTATATCCCTTCTCCTTTGGCTGGGGTCAGTCTCTATGCTGATGAAGAGCCCCAAGAGCCTGAGATTCCGCAAGCAGCGCAAACCCTTACTGTTGGCGGAGTCAGCCTCTATGTCAGCGAAGAACAGCGCAAGCAAGAAGAGACCGTTGTCAATTTTCTGTTTAAAAATGCCCTCAAAGACAGGGCCTCGGATATTCACATCGAACCCCAGGAAAAATACCTGCGCATTCGCTACCGGATTGACGGCGTTTTGCACCACAAAACCGATTTACCCCAAGACTTAGCGGGGCCGATGCTCTCCCGTCTGAAACAACTTTCGGCCCTCAATCCCGAAAATACCCTGGGGCACCAGCGCAACCGTGTGCAGGCAACGCTGATGGAACGCCAACTGGAGCTGGGGGTTGCGACTTATCCCAGTCTGTGGGGGGAGACCATGGTGCTCAATATTCATGAGCGCCAAAGTTCAGCCCAAGATCTTTTGCTCAATCTGGAGCGCACGGGTTTTTCGCCGCTCTGTTTGCAGCGCTATCAAAAACTTTTAAACCAACCCGGTGGCCTGATCATTCTCACTGGTCCAGCCCGCTCGGGCAAAACGGCGACACTTTACGCTTCGATCAATTACCTCAATCAGCAAAACCGCTCGATTATGACCGCCGAAAACCCAATTGAAATCCAGGTTCCAGGCACAGTACAGGGCCAGTGGACCCCCGAACGGGGTGATAGTTTTGCCGAGATGATCCAATCGATGGGTTTCCTCGACCCGGATATCCTGATGGTGAGCCAATTGGAAAGCCCTGCCATTTTGGAGGCCTCCACAGAATTGGCTTTAAGCGGTGCCAAAGTCATTACCTCTTATCCCGCTTTTGATGCCACAGGGGCACTTTTGCGCCTGGCCAATCAGGGGCTGGAATCGTATTTGATTGCCTCCAGCCACGTGGCTGTTCTGTCGCAAAGACTCGTGCGTCGCCTTTGTCCCGACTGCAAACGCCCCGAAGCGCCCAAGCGGGAATTGCTCGATCTGCTTGGGCTCGTGGGGGTTGCTCCCGAGGCCTATCCGCTTTACCAGCCCGTGGGCTGTGCCAATTGCCTGCAGCACGGTTATAAAGGGCAAACGGCAATTCACGAATTGTTGATTATCAACGAAGCGATTCGCGAAGCGATTTTGGACCGCAAACCCGCTGCCACCATTCGTGGGATTGCCAGAACCGAGGCCAAATTGGTGAGTATGGCCGAAGACGGTTATTTTAAAGCGGTTCAGGGTCTCACTTCACTCAACGAAGTACAGCGCGTGGCCTTTGTCAATGAATACGATTCGCAAACCCCCTGGGAGGCCGACGAGATTCACGCCATTTGTCTGGGCCAAGAGAGTGAATTTATTTAGGTTCATTGGAACTTTTTTGAAGCCAGGCACGACTAGAATCTTAACGCAAATTTTATTTGCTGTTTTGTTGACCCCATTTTGACATTCCAAGGAGACTTGCTGAAGCCAGCCATGAAAGTTGCACGCTAAAACCCCGTTTTGAGTTTTTTTACACTCTTGGAGGTCGCGTGCATGTCAGCATGTCTTTTGTCTGTTTCTCAACTTGCGTTTGAATTTTCGGGTCACTCCCTTTTTTCCCAACTCAATTTTCAGCTCTTTGAAGGCGCCCGCACGGGTTTGCTGGGGGCCAATGGGTCTGGCAAAACCACCCTTTTGCGTTTGCTCTGTGGGCAATTGGCCCTGCAGCAGGGCCGGATCGAACGGCGGGCCTTGCCTCTTTATCTCGAACAAAGTGGCAAAGCTCCTGATGCCGATACCCTGGCGTTTGAAACCCTTTTGGCCTTTCGCCCCGAATTGCCACCCCTTTGGCGGGCTTTACACGAGCAGGAGTTCCACATGGCTGACCCTGTGGCTTATGCTGAGCAGGTGGCACACTTTGCTGAACTGGAGGGCTATCGCTATCTGGCCCAGGCTGAGAGCACGGCTGAGTCCTTTGGCTTTGTGCCCTGCGATTTGCTCAGGCCATTGGCCAGTTTTTCGGGTGGGGAGCGGCGCCTGCTCCAACTGGCGGCCATTTTTGCCGCTGAGCCCGAATTTTTATTGCTCGATGAACCCACCCATTATTTGGACCAAAACGGCCTCGCCTATCTCTTGGCGGCTTTAAAACAGACCCGTGCAGCTGTCTTGTTGGTCAGCCACGACCGCTGGTTTTTAGATCAGACTGTCGATCAGATTCTTTTGCTCGAACGTGGAGAAACCCGCCTGTACAAAGGCAATTACAGCACTTTTGCCGCCACCCGCGCAGCTGAAAATCTGGAACGCGAGCGGCAAAAAGCCAAACTGGACCGGGAAATTGCGCAATTGCAAGAGGTGCGCAGACATTATAAAGTCTGGGGCAATCAGCGCGAAAAGACCAAACACGCGGGTGCCGATTCGGGCTTTGAAAGTGCCCGCGCAGCCCGCTTGCAGAGCCAGTCATTACAGGCCCAAAAGCGTTTGCATGAAAGGATTGAACGCTTGCAGGCCGTGCGCCCCTGGGTGGAAAAAACCTACCAATTGGAATGGCAAAGTTCAGCCGTTGCAAGCCAATTGGGACTGTATGTAAAAAATCTTGTTTTGCCCTATGGCTGTCTTCAGCCGCTCTCTTTTCAGCTCAATCTCGGGCAAAAATTGGCGCTGTCTGGGGGCAATGGCTCAGGCAAGAGTACCCTGCTCAAGACTTTGCTCGGGGAATTGGATCCTCTACAGGGCCTGGTTGGCTGGGGACAATCGGTGCAAAGGGGCTATTTGCCTCAGTTTTTGCCCGAGAGTCTCAGCTCTCAGGATGTATCTTCGCTCTTTCCTGCTCTGCACTGGGGAGAGGCCCGCCGCATTTTGGGGGCACTCAAACTCAAAGGGGAATTTTTTCACCATCCTCTGGCCGCACTCAGCCAAGGGCAGCAGCACAAAGTCATGTTGGCGCGGCTGATTTTAATGGCGCCGCAGGTCTTGATCTTGGATGAGCCCTCCAACCACCTCGATTATGAGGCGATAGAAATGCTCGAGAGCCTCTTGCAAGATTTTCCGGGGGCACTTTTATTGGTGAGCCACGACCGGCGCTTGCGTGAGCGGGTCACCGAAGCGGAGATCTGTTTGGATTGACTTATTTTGCCCATTTGCCGTCGCGCCGAATTTTGAATTCGACTTGGGGCAAAACAGGATCTTTGGGCAACAAAGGGGCTTTGAGTTCACTTTTTTCGATCCACTGCAGGGCTTCGACCAGACCTTGGGCCAGATCGTAATGATTGGCGGGGCTGTTACCTTTAAAATAGCCATTGGCATCGAGACTTAAAATGCCTGCATTGAGCAGAGTTGTCACGGCATCATGGGCCCAATGTTCGCTTGGTAAATCGCGGGGAATGACCGGCCGACTGCTGAGATCGGCTGTCATATTGTCGATTTGCAGCCATTTTAAAAAGCCAAATAATTGCGCCGCCAATTCATAACGCGTGACTTTGGCGGCGCCGCCAAAGCGGTTGTTTGGGGCGCTGATCAGGCCATGGGCAAAGAGTTCCTGAATAGCGCTGATGGCCCAATGCCGTGCGGGCAGATCGCCGCCATTTTCTTGCAAGAGAATGCGGTAATAGCCGAAGGTGCTCAGCGGGGTTTCGATTTGAAGTTTACCGATCTGTTTCAGGTATTGCAGGGCCATAAAGCTGGCCTGGGCCAGTTGATAGCGGGTAAAAGGGGTTTTGCCGCGAAAGGTTTGATCGGGGTAGGCTTCGAGAATTTTATAGCGTTCAATTGCCTGGTGGACCGAATGAAAAGCGGGATCTTGGCTGGGGACATCAATCAAACGGGCGGCTTGGGCCGGGGGACTCCAAAGCAGACATGCAGACAAACACAAACCAACAAAGCGCTTGATGTGCGGTAATCGTAAGCTCATGATTGCAACTGAGGGGGGAGCATGAGCATTTGGCCAAAGCTGATCTCAACCAGATTGCCATCGGGATCTGAAAAGGCGCAAATATACCCCACCACGGGCCCCGCGTCTTGGGGTGACAGGGCCAAGATTCCCTCGGTCTGGGCTTGGCTGGCGAGGGCATCCACCTCTGCACGGCTGGTCACTTCAAAGCCCAGATGATGAAAGGCGCCTTTGGGGGCGGGTTCGGGGCGGGCCTGCATCAAAACGATCACAAAACCCGGCAAACGCTTGGGATTGCCCAACCAAATCACTTCGACATCTTGGCCCTCTTCTTGATCCACACGCCGTTGTATGACCGACAATTGACAATAGCGGGCATAAAATTCTGCGCTTAAGCTGGGGTTTTGGGCCCGCAGGGCAATATGGGTCAAGGCAATTGGAGGGAGATCAGAAGGAGGTGTTTGTGCTGGCTGCATATTTTTATTTTCTCATTTACGGCCGCTTTGTGGAAGAGTCTGCTTGTTGTTTATGTTCCGAAAAATAGAGAATAGAAACAGGACGCCTTTAATCAGAAATACAATTGAAGAAAAAAAGAAGCGATTCTGGAACCTTTCTACAATGATCTGCGTCACATTAAATACGAGGAAAGACATTCCGCATGAGTATGGTAAACAGTGCCCTGAAAGAAAAGCAGGAACAGCTCATCCGGCAATGCCAAGAGGGCAATCGCCAGGCCTTTATGGATTTGGTGAAAGCCTATCAGAGCATGGTTTTTGCGGTGCTCTATCGGTTATTGCAGGACAAAGAGGAGATTGAAGACGTGGCCCAGGAAGTCTGGGTAAAGGTCTATCAATCGATTCGGAAGCTGAAGTCTCCAGCTGCCTTTCGGAGTTGGTTACACCGGATTGTGGTGAATGCCTTTCGGGACCGGATGCGGCAAAAAGGCAATCACATTGCTTTTTCGCTCGACGACGACCTGCGTATGGAAGACGGAGACAGCATTCAGATGGAGTTAGAGGCCCCTGGCCTTTTGCCCGAAGAAGAACTGCTCCGCACCGAATGGCAGGAACATCTCGAAGAAGCGATCCGGGAGCTGCCCCCTTCCCACCGGGCGGTGATTGTGATGCGGGAGATTCAGGGCATGTCCTACGAAGAAATTGCCTACGCCATGGATATCTCGCTGGGAACGGTCAAGTCTCGCATTGCTCGGGCCCGGGAAAAGCTGATTTTAAAATTGTCTGGTTATTTAAAAGAAAAGGAGGAAAGAAAAATCTAATGTCAGTTGCAATGCCCTTTGATGACCTTTCCGCCTATCTGGATCAAGAATTGACAGACGCTGATGCCATTCATGTCCAGCAAGGCCTTGGCGAAAATCTACCTGCGTTGGTCGATGTGCGCAATATGGGGTCTCTGACTCGCGCCTGTCAAAATCTTTCACAAACTCCTTCCCCCACCAGTTTTGAAGATTCCCTCTTTGCCCGCCTCGACGCCCTGGGCTGGGAGCAAGAAGATCCCGCTGAAGATTTTGAAAACCTCTCCGCTTACAGTGATGGCGAAGATATTCCTGAAGACGTTTTTGATTCCCCCCCCAGCAGCGAAATTGCTCAGACCCATGTACACAATCTCAGAGTCTTGGCCCAGGCCATTCAGACTTTGCCCACCCCAGAAATAAATGTTTCAGATTTTGCCGAACGCCTGATGGCATTCTTGCCTGAGCCGGTTGAACTTGAACTGAGCGACCTCTCTGCAGTCTACGATCAGCAAGAGATTGAGCCCGAAATGCTCTCAGAAGTGGCCTGCGCCACCTTAAAAAACTTTTCAGTGCTGACCCGTTCACTCCAGGCTTTGCCCGTTCCCGCTGCTTCTGCTGAGTTTTACACCCAGCTCGAAAGCCTGCTCGATACCTGTGACGAACTCCGTTTCGAAACCCTCTCTGCGGGCTTTGACGAACACGAAGTATTGTCTCCAGAAATGGTCAAACATCCTTTGGCCCGTCAGCACAGTCACAATTTTTCTGTTCTAAGCCAGGCTTTGCAGGCCCTTCCCACACCTGCGGCCTCTGAATCTTTTGCCCAAGGCCTGATGGCCCGCTTGGATTCAATTGAAATCGCCCCTGAGTTTGAACTTGTCTCAGCCCATTTTGATCGGGATCTCGAACTCAGCGCCCAGCAATTGGGTGCTGCTGAGGTTCAAACTGAATTGCAGAACCTTCAAGTCCTGTCTCAGGCCTTGAAAGCACTGCCCCTGACCGAAGCCAGCCCAGCCTTTCTGCAGCGGCTTTCGGCCCAACTTGATGCTGTGGATTCACAGCAGAAAAAACAGATTTTTGCGCTTCCCCGCTTGCTTCAGGGCCGTTATGCCCGCATGGTGGCAGGGATTGCCTTCTTTGGTCTTTTGGTCTCTTTCTCCCAGCAAATGCTGGACAACCAGAATGCTCCTTCGGGAGTGAATGGAACTGCAGTAGTCGACAACACGAAAAATGTACCAACAGACCATGTGATTGATTTAGAGAATCAAGCTGAAGACGAATTATTCGTTGATTTGCAAGATTCTTTTGAAAATACGACCGATGACGACTATAATAATTTAATAGAAGGGTAGGTGAGAGGTCATGAATAAGAATATTTCCTCACGCGTTCTGGCGGTTGCTGCCAGTATTATGTTGGGACTCGGGATGTACACAGCCCCGTCTCAAGCCAAAGATGCCTCTGAAAAACCTGCTGCAGTTCCTTCCTCGATTGATTGGAAAATGCTGAAACTCAGCCCCGATCAAATCAAAAAGATCAATGCACTTCGCATTGAGTTCAACAAAAAGGCTGTTCGTCTAAAAGCGGATGCCCAGGTCAAACAGCTCGAAATTCAGAACCAGCTGACATCCCCAGCTCCCAATCCCAATTTTGTGCGCAAGCTCCTGCAAGAAAAATTGGCCCTTGAAGGCCAATTGCAAAAGCAGTCTTTGGACCATTTCCTGGCTGTGCGGGCACTTTTAACGCCGACTCAATTGGCGATTCTGCCCCAAGCTGTTTCGATGAAATAAAGCTTTACGCTTAAAAAACCGGGTCTTGTCTTGAACAGGCCCGGTTTTTTAATGCAAAAAAACGGATCTGACACAGGATTCTTTTGAACGAATGACTTTCTCTGCGCAAGAACGCCATCTGGCTTGGCTGATATCCCGCGCCCATAGTACCATTAAGAAGTGAAGAACAGATACGAAAGTCCTTAGACAGGACAACAGGAGGCTTTTAAGTGGCTGGATTAAAAGACATGATTCGGCGGTTTTTGGGCGGACGCAACCCAGAAGAGGCCCTGGCTGAATTTAAAGAAAAACTGCACCATTCCATCAATGAATTTAAAACCAACCCCGACAGTCGCCAAAAATTGCAGCGCCAATTGCAGTCCATGGTCATGCCCGTGCGCTATTTTAATAGCGCGGTGGTACGCCCCCAATTGGAGAACAAAGAGGGTTTAAAAGAATTGGCCAAACAGATGGGGATCAACAAAGTTGAACTCAAACGGGTCTTTAAGGTCTCGCTGGAACTCGAAGAAAAAATGACCCAGTATTTTGGCGATGAGCTGGATGTCGAACAAATGGCGGTGACCCTGCGCAAAGTGGTCAATGTGCTCGACGAGCAGGTGGTGGCCGATTTGATCGAGGCCATGGATTACAATATCGACTTTGGCAAAATTGAGCGGGCCCAATTGGATTACCAAGAGGCGATCCAAAAAGCCTATAATGTCGATGGTCTCAACCGTGATTTAAACGGTATTTTGGGTTCTCTCTTTGGCAATCTGCGCAATGTACTTAACCAATCTCCTCAGACGGCTCCCAAAGGCAAAGCCTCGGATCAACATGCCGAGGTACGTATGATGGAGCCTGAGTACCAAAATGCCTATGACCACTTCCGCGAAGAGGGCTATAGTCACGCTGAATCGATGGCTTTTGTTCAAGAAAAACAAGACTTGGCAGCACTGCCGCAGGCCTTTTTAGAGGCCTATCGCGTTTTAAGGCAAGAAGGACGCAGCCACGATGAGGCGATCAGTTATGCCAGGAGTTTGGCCGATAAATCTCACCAGGGTGAATAAAGGGGTTCTAGATGGGCATTGATGAACAGCAAAAGCTGGCGATTCTGAATAAATTACAGGAACTCAAAGGCCTGAAGATTTTTTCCCAGATGGCTGAGCGCGAAATCTTTGAAGTCATGAAACGTTCGGATATCATTAGCTATGAGACGGGAGACGTGGTCTTTCATGAGGGAAATGAAGACGAACACCTCTATGTGATTATCAAAGGACTGTTTAACGTGACCTCTACCGCCCGCAGTGGCGATGATCTGACTTTCTTTGTGGCTGGGGCGGGTCTGATTTTTGGAGAAATGTCCTTTATGGACCGCCAACCCCGTTCTGCCACGATTACCGCAGGTGAACCCTCAGAGGTCTTTTGTCTGACCCGCGATGATTTTGACGATCTATTGGCCAAAGATCCAACCACCGCTGCCAAGTTTATGTTTGGGGTGGCCGAAATCCTCAGTCGCCGGATGCGTGGGGCCAACCAACGCATCAAATATGCCACCTGAGCCCAAACGCCTATTTATTGCCATTTCCCTGCCCCCAGAGTTGCGGGCATTGGCCCGGGCTGCCCAAAAATTATTGCGAGAGTGCCATCCCAACCTCCCTTGTGCTTGGGTTTTGCCCGAAAAGATGCATTTGACCCTGAAGTTTTTGGGGCTTCAGAGTGATGCACAAATTGTGAAATTGACTGAAATCTTGCCTTTGGCTCTGGCAGAGCGATTGGCTTTTCAGCTGCAATTAGATGGCTTTGGCTGTTTTCCTGCCTTGGAATGGGCCCGAGTGGTTTTTTGGAATGTCTATCCAAGGCCTGCTTTGATGGAACTTCAGCAGGCCTTGGAACAGCAGCTCTTGCAGCAGGGCTTTGCACCTGCTGAACATCCGTATCATCCCCATCTGACCTTGGGGCGGGTGCGTCAACCGCAGGCCGTGCCTTTGCATTTGCCCGAACCCCATCTCTTGGCTGCTGTTTTGCCCATGCCTGCTTGGAATTGGCAAGTTGAACAGATAGAGCTCTTGGAGTCGGTGCCAAGCCCGAATGGCTTTGTTTATAACACCTTGGAACGCTTTTTGCTCAGGGCTTAAGCTTTCACCCCCCTCCACGAAAAAACCGCCCAAGCTGTTGCAGGCTGTGGGCGGTTTTTAATCTGGCTGTTTATTTTGGGCTGTTAAACTTCAGCGCGGCTGTTTTTTTTCTTGCCTTTGGCTTCATCTGCGGCGGTGGGCACGCGGAAGGCCATTTCAAAGCGGTTGATGGAGTGAACAATCAGGGTTAAGCTGGAGCCCACTTCGTTCTCGGCAGGAACCAAGCCCGAATTAACAATCGGACCACTTAAACCGCTGGGGCCATGCTGAGCCCGCCAACCACCTTTTTTGGTGCGCTCTTCGAGCAGGGCCACTTCGACCCGATCACCTGCTTGCACTGGCCGGGGAGCGGAGGGGCGGGCAGATTTAAACCCACCCAGAGCAGCGCCTTCGGAGCGCCGGAAGGGTTTGTCTCCAGATCCTTCCCGCCGCGGTTTACGGCCGGGGCCTTCACCACTGCGCTCAGGACGAGGGCCGCGTTCACCTCGCTCGCCACCGCGTGGAGCCCGATCCCCTTCGCTGCGTTCGGGGCGTTTGCGCCATTCCCGCATGGGTTCGTTTCTCCCTGCATTGGGCAGGGGTTCGCCATTTTCACCGAGTGTGGGCGCTGTTGCGCTGCGTTGGAAAGGAGGACGTTTTTCTCCGCCCCGTGCTGGGCGCGCTTTGCGCTCTTCGGTATTCAAACGAATTTCGGGTTCCAAGGGATAGGTCTCAATCGCTTGGCTGAGATAACTGCGCAAATGGGTGAGCAATTCAGCCAATAAACTCTGGCTATTTTCAAGGGAGCCGCTCTGTTTATTGGGGAAAGCAAGCATACGCAGAATCAAATTGCCGGTTTCGGCTTGGCGGTCAAAATGCAACCAGAGGGGAGAGGCCATCCGGTCTTTGACGGGGGCCAGCATCTCCCAATCACCCTGTATGGGTGCGCCGATTTCGCGGGGCAAGCCCAGGCCGCGCTTGAGCGCTTGGTGCTTGTGCTTTTGCATAAAGGCTTGGTAAGCATAACCCAGCTGGTGCAGAGCAAACCATTCGTTTTTCCAGGGTGTGAGAATATCTGCTTGTTCTATGCGCTGCTGCAGAGAGGGGGAGTCGCAATAGCGCTCTTGAAACTGTGAACTGAAACCACAGTCTTCACGCAATTGTTCGCTCTTGGCTTGGAGATTCTCCAGCGAGTCCGACAATTCGGCTGGCAGTTGAAAAGAACCGAGACCTTTGCGCATGCGCTGCCCACTGCCACCAAACTGACAGAACAGCCAAAGCGCTGCTTTGACCTGATCCAAAACCGTTTCTGCTGAAATTGAAACACCTGGGTGTTCGCCTCCGGGCAATAACTGGGCACTGTCACAGCTTAAGCTGATCTGCCAGCGGGTTCCGGCAGCCAAATAATAGGCCCGCTCTTGATTGTCACCGGTGCCGTAGGTCAGGTAACTCAAACCGGGTTTTGTTTTGGGGTGTTCTGGTGCCGGCATTTGTTGGGCCAGTTCAAACTCCTGAAAACGCCGAGCTTGTAAGGAGCCCTGGGGTTGAATCTGGATTCTGATTGCGCCTTTTTTACCGCGATTGCCCCAGAGGGCATTTTCGAGCAAAACCAGTGAACGCTGGGGCAAAAAGCCGCTGTGCAGGGTTCTCCACCACCAACGCAAGAGTCCGCGCAGGCTGCTGGCACGCAATTGACAGTCTTCAGAACGGGTGCCTGCACCGCGATAAAACCCAGGGGTATTTAAGCTGACAGAGACGGAGAAACGGTGTGAAGAGTCACTTGCTGCGGCTCCACTTGAAGCCCCATGGGGGGATTTCATCAGGCCGTAACCCGATTGGCGCCCACTGCCGTAGCCATAGGTGGAAAGAGCTGAAACCAACCAGGTTTCGACCAAGGCCAGACCAGCCTCTTGACCAGGGCGGCGGGGGGTCAGGGCGAAGCCAAAGCGAGCGCCACTGCGCAGACTTAAAAAATAACGGGGATCGGGGGTTTGCCAATCACCAGCAGCTTCACGGCGCTGGTAATAAGGGCGGTGATGACAGGCATGTAAATCTGTTTGGACACTTGGCCATTGTTCAGGCCAGGCGTCATGTACAATCACGGTTCCACCTTCGCCACCCTGTTTCGCTGCACCACCGAGTAATGCGCTGATCTGTTGCTCAGCCTGGGTTTTGTCCTCTTGCTCAGGCAGCCAATGTGTTTCGGCGTACTCGCGCATCAGGCCTTTGAGCCGGGAGGCGGGCAAATAGGGGAAACCATAGATGGGATGAAATTCCAGGCCTGTATGACCCAAAATATGGCTGGCTTCCACCATTAATGGGGCCAGGGTTTGCAAGCTGAAGAGACGTGCTTTTTGAGCCTGCAGAACCTTTTGACGGCGAGAACGTTGGTTTTCCCATTCTTTTTTCAATTCAACTGAGGTGTTGAGTGCATGGGCCGTTTTTTGCCAAACGCGACGCAAGGTTTCCTGGTTAAAGGGAAAATCCAATTGACGATCAGTCATACCCAAGAGGCTGGCGTAAGGGGCTGAAAGCAAACCTGGATGGCTGCTGCCTTGCTTTTTCAGCAATTGGCTGCTACTGATGGGGAGGGCGATAAATTGGATTGAACGACTGACGGCTGGGGGCACCGCTTTGACAGGAGCTGCAGATGCGGGGGGCTCTGTTTCACCCTTGGCTTCCGGGGATGCCTGAGAGGGTGCTGGCCCAGCGCTTTCTGGCTCAGGCGTTTCGGTCTGAGCTGCCTCAGTCAATGCCATCTCGGGCAAAGGCGCTTCGGGCTGTTCGGAGGCAGCGGGAATGTCATTTAAGGTTTCTTCTTGGCTCTCAAGCATGGACAGGGGCACTCCGGGTTTCATCGTTCTGGTCTGGGGTTGCTTCTGGGGTTGTCTCTGGGGTTGTTTCAGCGCCAGATTCAGCTTCTATTTCTACTGCTGGCGCAGCTGAAATGTCGGTTGTATCTTCAACTTCGCTGTGGTTTTCAACTTCAAGGGGGGCTTCAACCTCAACGGTTGTTTCAACTTCGCTTTCGCTGGAAACTTCCATTTTGGGCTGGTCTGAGGCGCTGTCGGCCACTGTTTCGGGGGCATTTTCTTGTGGATTAAGGCCCTCTTTACCACTTTCTTTGCCAATCATGGGCTGATAGGCTTTTTGTTGGCCCAAGAACAGAATTTCTTCTAAAAAGCCCAAACTGGCTTCCGTGGCCCGCAACAAATAGAAAGCATCGCCATAGAGCACGCTTTCGATTAAACTGCGGGAATTTTTGCCTTTGAGTTTGCGCTCTTTGAGCATCCATTTGGACAGATCCCAATAGAGTCTGCGCTTGCGTTTGCTTTGGGTCTGGGCGAGTAAGATAGCCAAACTGGCCCCCAAGCCCCATTGGCGAATTTGCAGGGACAGGGCACCCGCATCTTCCATATAGGCATCCCAAATCGAACGCTTGTTTTGCATCCGTTTGATAATATCAGCGGGTTGGTAAGAGACCCAACTTGGATCCTGGTTTTTATCCCGGCCCTTGTCTTTGCTTTTGCCTTTTTTGCCCGCTTCTTTTCCTGACACATCTTTGCCGCCCGGCGTGGTTTTGCGATTTTGACCACGTTTAGAGCGTTTGTTTTGCGGGGGGCTTGCAGGTTTTTCGCCGCCTAAACCAGGGCTTGGAGCTGTGGCTTCCGGGGCGGCCTGTTCTGTTGCCGCGATTTCGGCAGACGTTTCTGCACTGATTTCAGCGGGCGTGTGTGTTGCTTCTTGCGCGGCCTCGGGTGCGGCCTCGGCCACCGCGGCTGGCGCAATGGGTAATTCTGGGGTGGTTTGGATTTCTGTCTCAGACATGATCTGTTTTCTCCTTGCTAAGCGGTATCACTGCACAGAGGCCTTTCCCCAGCGATTGGTAAGCACCCAAATGAATGTATTCGGGGCATTGGCTGAGCAGGGTCTGGAGTGGGGCCGGTTCCGAGGTGATCAGGGTATACAGCAGGGTTTCTGCAGGCAAAAACTCCACAGGTTGGGCCTGTTTGTTCTCTTTGGGCTGGGTGTGAAAGTCAAAGAGTTCAGTTTTGCTTTGTACCAGCAGGTTGAAACAGGTATCACTGACCAACATCAACCGGTTTGAAAGGGTGCTTTGCAATTCTGACTCTGCTGGCAATTGTGCCTGTAGCCATTGGATTCCCTCTGGCCAAGCTCCCTGAAAACCGAGTTCAATATCTTCCAGGATAACCACTTTTTTTTCAATTAAAAAAGGGCTTTCAGAATCACAAAAAACCTGAGTTTTTTCGGGCTGGGGCAATTCTGGCAATGGCTGACTGATGCTTTGGGCAAATTGTGCCAAAGCGCTTGGGCAGGTAATCAGTCCCCAAATGCCATGAGCTGAACGCAAGGGAAAGGCCAAAATGCGCGCAGGACCAAAGGTCAGTGCCGTGGGGCTGGTCTCAGCTTGGGTGCCAAAGACTTCCAGCAATTGGGGATCGCTATTGGCTTGGTTTTTCCAATCGTCACTCGCTTCGTATTGAGAGTAGAGTGCGTCGCGCATTTGTTTGCGCAGCGCACCTTTGACGGTGGAGGCAGAAACCACAGGCCAGCGCGTGTCACTTTCTCTCAAGAGGGGGTTCTTCAGGGCGCCACGGGGCTGGCCTGTACCTGCATGGAGGCTCGTTAGGGTCTGAAAGAGCAGGGTGCGCTGCTCGGGCATGTTCTGGTTTCCTTTCTTGGCAACTCAACGCTGGCTGGGTTCAACCTGTTTTGAGTCAGTGCTTTCGACTGCAGTATAACAGAAAGACACCCCTGCCCGCCGTGGGACTGCGTCCAAGCTGCGCTATTGAAAACCGGATAATTGCCTAGTGAAGGGCTTGGGCTAAAATTTCGGCTTTATTGGTATGTTCCCAAGGGAGATCCAGATCATCGCGGCCAAAATGGCCGTAACTGGCTGTTTGACGGTAAATTGGACGGCGCAGATTGAGGCTGTGAATAATTCCAGCCGGGCGCAGTTCAAAATGTTGGGCCACCAATTCTTGGATTTGTTGATCCGAAATTTTGCCTGTGCCGAAGGTATCTACCCGAACAGATACGGGACGGGCCACCCCAATGGCATAACTCAATTGCACCTGGCAATGGCTGGCCAAACCACCCGCCACCACATTTTTGGCGACATAACGGGCAGCATAACTGGCAGAGCGATCCACTTTGGTCGGATCTTTACCCGAAAACGCGCCGCCGCCGTGGGGTGCATAACCGCCATAGGTATCGACAATGATTTTGCGGCCGGTCAAGCCAGCGTCGCCGACGGGGCCCCCAATCACAAAGCGGCCCGAGGGATTGATCAGAATGCGGGTATTAAGCAGCAGATGTTCGGGCACCACCCAGGGAATAACATGTTCTTGTAAATCGCGGCTGATGCGATCTTGAATGGCTTTGGTATCGGTGATGCCTTCAATTTCGGGGGCGTGTTGGGTCGAGATCACAATGGTATCGACCCGGTGGGGTTTGCCATCTTTGTATTCCACAGTCACCTGGGATTTTGCGTCGGGACGCAAATAGGTCAAGGCACCCTGTTTGCGCAAATGGCTGGTGCGCTGCATGAGTTTGTGGGAGAGGGTGATCGGCATCGGCATCAATTCGGGGGTTTCGTTGCAGGCATAGCCAAACATCAGGCCCTGATCCCCAGCGCCAATGCGATCAAATTCGTCTTCGAGAGAACTGTCTCGCACTTCGAGGGCGGTATCGACGGCATTGGCGATGTCTGGAGATTGGCGGTTGATGGCGGTAATTACGCTGCAATCGTCAGCACCAAAACCCATGCCACCACCGGTATAGCCAATTTCACGGATCACCTGCCGGGCCAGTTCGGGGATATCCACATAGGTGGTGGTGGTAATTTCGCCCGAAACGACAACCAAGCCAGTGGTGGTAAGGCATTCGCAGGCCACACGTCCAGCGGGATCTGCTTGTAAAATGGCATCCAGAACGGCGTCTGAAATTTGGTCGCACATCTTGTCGGGATGCCCTTCACTTACTGATTCTGAGGTGAACAGTCCGTGCTGAATCATGGCAATACTTTTGGCCTCTTTGTTTCTATTGTTTTACTTTTAATCTGGGAGACAGCTTACCATATTTCCCAAACTGAAAAGCAGAGTATTTTGTCTGGATTTAAAACTGAATGATCCGCTCTTGGGATAACATTCTTCCCCAAGAGCCGATGAGAGCCTACTTTCGACCGCTTTTGAATTTAGTGGCTCAAAGTGCCAAAATTAAAGCAGGAGGCATCGGGAGTGCTTCCACAGGTTCCCAGTTTGAGTGCCTGTTTTTTGATAAAGGCGCTGCCTGAACCCTGGGGAACCAGTTTGATATCGCCGCTGCGGGGGATCACCAGCACACTATCGACATCAAAGGGGGTGATTAACTGGGTATAGGGCACAAACTCCATACTCCCTCCTTGAGGGGTGCCTTTGACAGGCGTTCCGGGGTTCGGTGCGGCGGTCAGTGCTGTGGTAAAGACCAGTGAATACCCAAGTGCAGTACTACCAGTTAAACTTTGAATCGTGCGCAGAACAGGTGTGCCACCATCGTTGACTTTGACAATATCACCCACGCCCAAATTGACGCTGCTGCCTGCACAGGCTGCAGTGACCACTGGGGTGCCGATGGTGCCATTGCCGGTGGTACCCGGAATGTTGCAATTGACAAAGTCCCGGTCAAACAAGACGCTGGTGGCTGTGGGTGTGCCACTACCTACAACTGTAAAAAAGAGATTGCTTTTACCTCCCCATCTTTGTCCCGTCGCAAACCCGCCTGGCAAGCTGGCCATGGTCACGGGTTCGGTATTGCCTGAACCTGTATTGCTTGCGGAAAAACCCAGAGTGGCGAAGGCACTGTTGATTTTAATGCCATTGACAGAGGTTGTGGTCACTGTGCGAATTTGGGCATCGCCGGGTTCCGCCGCTGGCGTGGTTTTGAGTTTGACCAAATCGTTGACAGCATAGGTTTGATTGGCGGGAATGGCGGGAGCGCCCGAAAAAATGATTTCTTCATTGAAGCCGCCACCGGCATTTGAGGGATCGGCATTGCGTTTGACAGGCACCTGGAGCGCCAAACTATTGCCCGATATCGATGTGATAGGAATGACTTCTCCTCTGATTTTGACCTTGGCATTGTTGACCAATCCGCCGAGACTGTTAATCAGAATATTGCCCGAGAGGGCCCCATCGCCGGTATTGCTGGCGCTGATCGTGGCTTTGGGCATGGTGGTGATCTGAATGTCGTTGACACCTGCAGGAGCTGCTGCTGCAATCGTTGAACTGTATTTTAAGCCTGTGGTGGCGTCAAAAATCACAACGGGTTCACCTGCTGTGAAAGCGGTGATAGAGGTTGGCACTTGAATGCCAAACCCTGCGCCGCCATCACCTGGATGTATATTGCCATTCAAAATGGCCTGGGTGGTATTGCTCAAAGAGCGTGGGTTGCCTGTCCAGAGTGCTGGCACTGCGCCTGTGGCCAAAGCCAAATTGGCCCCAGCAGCGGGTGTGCCAAAGGCCATGTAGGTCAAAATATTGGTGCTGGTGCAGGGGGTGGCTTTGCACAAAAATACCTCTGAAACCTGGGCCGGATCGTAGGTCAATTTGGCGTAATTCAAGGTGCCCGTATAGACATTATTGGCATTGTTGCTGCCGTTTTGGTTAATCCAAACGGTTAAAATGGCTCCCGGTGCAAGCGGAGGGGTGGTGGGGATGATAAAGTTTTTGGTGGTAGGGGTTCCCGCCGGGTTGTGGGTGTAATACAGACTCAAACCACTGGCATTGACAGCCGTGGTGCCCGTGTTTTTGATATCAATGTATTGGGTTTCGTTGCTGTCCACGACAGCTGCCACTTCTTGAATGCGCAGATTCTCGACCTGGGTATTGACCGTAAAGGTTGAGCTAGAGGCACTGGCGGCTCCGGTGCTCAAACTGATTCCACCCGTTGTGGCCCCGTTGGGAACGGTGGCGGTGAGCTGGGTATCGCTGACAATCGTGAACAAAGCGCTTGTCCCGTTAAAGGCAACCCCTGTGACTTTATTGAATTGGGTGCCCGTCAAGGTGACTGTGGCCCCCACCAATCCGCTGCTGGGGGTAAAACCGGTTATTGTTGGCACCACTGCGCTTTCGGAAGAACTGGAGCTGGATGAAGAAGAACTGCTTGAACTGGAAGAACTACTGGTATTGGTGTTTGTGTTGGTGGGAGCGGGGTTGATGGGGATTGGCTGTGCGACAGGTACTGGGGCTGGCAGCGGGGCGATCGGTGCCGAAGAGGGCGGCAGCGTGGTGTTTGTCGGGGGTGACAGGGGAATCGGCAGGAGGCCCGTGGGTGAGGGGGCACCATTATTTGTGCCGGCTGCGGGTGGGGTTCCGGGGGGCAGAACCGGAATCAATGTGGCTTCTGGGCTTGGGGTAGGCACACCCAGGGGTTGGAGGGTCATTTCCAAGCGCTGGGTTTGGCCGCCCACGATCACCACGCTGCGAACGTCCACGGCCAGGGCTTGGCCTTTGGCGTCGAAAGCCTCTACTTTGACCACTTTGCGGCCTGTTGGCAGATCAATTCGCAGACTGTCGCTGCTTTCTCCGGCATCGCGGGTCACACTCCGCTCGATCGGCGCAGCCAAGCCTTCGCCTTCAATTCGCAGATTAATTTTTTGGGTTTGCTCGGGAATGGCCTGGATCACAAAACCTGATTGAGTCGCGGAAGGGGCTTTGGGCCAAGCCACAGTAAAACTCAAAGCGCCTTTGGAACGGGCGATTAAGGTATTTTGTTCTTGACATCCCGTTGTCAGCAAAAACGCAGCCCCAGCCAGGGCTGTCAATAAAGAGTGAGAAATGTGTTTCATACCAAGCATCCTTTGCACCATCAAAAAATAATCTCTACCATTATAGGCGATTATAGGGGAACTTTGCCGCGTTTGGCGTGCGCTGGGGCACATGCAAAATGTGTTCTATTCCTGCTCTGGTTCCTGTTTTTGAGCGTGTTCAGGGTAGCGTTCTGGCCAGAGGTTTTGCAAATGGCGGCGCAGGTTTTTTTCTTTGCCCTGCTGGGTGGGGTTATAGTAGTTGCGCTTGCGCAATTGATCGGGCAGGTATTGTTGCTGGCTGAAATGTTCAGGCTGATCGTGGCTGTATTGATACTCTTGGCCATAACCCAGGTCTTTCATCAGGGTGGTGGGGGCATTGCGCAAATGCAGTGGCACAGGCAGGTGCATATACTTTTTGACATCCTTGCGGGCCGCTTCGATGGCGACATAAGCCGCATTGCTTTTCGGGCAGGCCGCCAAATACGTCGTCACTTGGGCCAATAAAATCCGGGCCTCGGGCATGCCAATCACGTGTACCGATTGAAAACAGGCATTGGCCAGTGAGAGGGCGTAGGGTTCGGCATTGCCCACATCTTCGCTGGCCAGAATCAGCAGACGACGGGCAATAAAAAGCGGATCTTCGCCGCCTTCCAGCATTCGGGCCAGCCAATAGACGGCCCCATCCGGGTCAGAGCCCCTGACACTTTTGATCAGGGCTGAAATCAAATTATAGTGTTCTTCACCGCTGTGATCGTATTTGAGGGTTGGGTTTTGAAAGACCCGCTGCAACAGGGCCTTGTCGAGATTCAACTCACTTTGGCCTGAACGGGAAGCGATTTTAACTGCCAATTCCAGGCGGTTGAGCAGAATACGGGCATCTCCTCCGGCATATTGAAAGAGCAAATCCCGGTCTTCAAAGTCGATCTGGAATTGTTTGAGCCAGACATCTTCTCTGAGGGCCCTTTCGAGAATATTTGCCAACTCTGCCGGGCTGTGGGGCTGCAGCGTATAGACCTGACAGCGGGAGATCAGGGCCGGATTGACTTCAAAAGAGGGGTTTTCGGTGGTCGCCCCGATCAAAAAAACCTCGCCAGTTTCAACACTGTGCAAAAGGGCGTCCTGTTGGGATTTATTGAAGCGGTGGATTTCGTCAATAAAGAGCAGTGTGGGTTTGGCAAAAAGACCGCTTTGATTGGCTTTTGCTTGTTCAATCACTTGGCGAATTTCTTTGACTCCTGCTGAGACTGCACTCAATTCAAAAAAAGCAACGTCTAAACTCTGGGCGATCAGACGGGCCAAGGTGGTTTTACCACAGCCCGGTGGACCCCAAAAGATCAATGAGGTGAGTTGGCCCGTACTGAGGATCTCTTGTAAGGGGGCAGCGCTGGACATCAGGTGGCTTTGGCCAATAAAAGCCATTGCCGTTTGCGGGCGCATGCGTTCGGCCAAAGGCGTCAGTGGGGGAGAGTGGGTCATAAAACACGGCTCCAGTCTGTATGTATGCGTATTTTAGCATGGACGCAGGGGAATTTGAATTCGTGCTTTTTTTGCTGATTTTAAGTAAATATAAGATTGTCTTAACCTTTGCCCAGTGGTATGATGCAATGTGTATATTTTCAAGGAGGAGACGAATGGATATCATCGTTTGCATCAAACAAGTTCCCGATACAACGACCGTCATTCAAATTGACCCCTCGGGCAAAGATATTGTCCGTGATGGTATTACCTATATTGTCAGTCCCTATGACGAATTTGCCATTGAAGAAGCCCTGAAGCTCAAAGAAGCGGGCGATGGCACCGTTACCGTGCTGACTGTTGGACCCGAATCTGCCAAAGAAGCCCTGCGCACTGGCTTGGCCATGGGGGCTGATGAAGCCATTCATGTGGTGTATGAAGGTGCCCCTTCTCAGCTGGATTCCCTGACCACCGCCAAGCTGATCGCCAAAGCGTTGGAAGGCAAAAAATATGATCTCGTTTTCTGTGGCCGTCAAGCCATTGATGACGATGCCCTGCAAATTGGCTCCCTGGTTGCTGAATTTCTGAATGTGCCCCAGATTTCACTGGTAATCAAATTGGAAATCAACGGCGAACAGATCAAAGCTTCCCGTACCATTGAAGGCGGCACCCAAGTGGTTGAATCCCGCCTGCCCGCATTGATCACGGCTCAAAAAGGTCTCAACGAGCCCCGTTATCCTTCGATGAAGGGGATTCTCAAAGCCCGTAAAAAAGAGATCACTGAGCTCAAGGCTGCTGAACTGGGGGTCGATCTGACTCCCCGCGTAGTGCTTGAAGAGCTGCGTCTGCCCCCGGCCCGTCCGGCAGGCAAGATTGTTGGCAGTGTTGCAGAGCTGGTCAAAGCCCTGCACGAAGAAATCAAGGTTATTTAAGGCAAAGGAGCATTAATTATGAATATTTTAGTCATTGCCGAAACCAAAGACGGAACTCTCCGTAAAACCAGTTTGGAAATGCTCTCTCAGGCCAAAGCCCTGAATGGCTCTTCGATTACCGCAGCCCTGATTGGCAAAGGCGTGGCTGGTCAAGCCGCCCGTTTGGGCCATTATGGCGCTCACAAAGTGCTCGTGGCTGAACACGATCTGCTGGAACACTACACGACCGATGGTTATACCAAAGTCATCAAAGACATGGTCGACCAAATTCAGCCCGATCTGGTTCTCTTTGCCGCCTCTTCCAATGGCAAAGACCTGGCTCCCCGCCTGTCTGCCCGCCTGGATGCTGGATTGATCTCCGACGCGATTGAATTGAGCCATGATGGCAGCAAATTTGTCGCTGTTCGCCCGATGTATGCCGGCAAAGCCTATGCCAAAGTCTCGATTCAGGGCAAAGCCTTGGTGAGCTTGCGCCCCAATGTGACCCCCGTGGCTGCGCCTGATGAGTCTCGCTCGGCAGAAGTGATGAGCTTTGCTGTCAATTTGAGTGATGCAGACATCCGCGCCAAAGTGGTGTCTGTCGAAAAAGCCGACGCAGGCAAACTCGACGTGGCTGAAGCGGATATCGTGGTCACCGGTGGCCGTGGCTTTAAAGGCCCAGAAAATTTCCACCTTGTGGAAGCGTTGGCCAACGCTATGGGCGGTGCTGTTGGCGCCTCGCGTGCCGTGGTGGATGCCGGTTGGCGTCCCCATGGTGAGCAAGTTGGGCAGACTGGCAAAACTGTCAGCCCCACGCTCTACGTGGCCTGTGCCGTCTCGGGTGCTATGCAGCATTTGGCTGGCATGTCTTCTTCAAAGAATATTGTGGCGATCAACACCGATCCCGATGCGCCGATTTTTAAAGCGGCCACCTACGGTTTGGTGGGTGATGTCTTTGAGATTCTGCCGCAGCTGACCGAAGCTGTGAAACAGATCAAAGCCAGCAATAATTAAAAGCTTGTTATCCATTGGGCCATTTCATTAAAACTCTGTTAAATATGAAATGGCCCAAACAAGTTGAATGCTTTTCTTTCGACAATCCGAAACGGATACGTATATCTGTAATGAGGTAGATACACCATGGCAACCCTTTCCGTTGGCAACTTGCTCCTGGCTGTAGGTGTGGGATTTGATTCCCAGCTGAAAGCCGCTGATAATTTATTCTTTTCCACCGCCATCGACCTGGATGATCCCACCCGCCCGATGTTTGGCGGTGCGATTGGCAACACCAATGGTTTGGCCCGGCGTATCACTGACGCAGACGCAGAAGGTTATGTCAGTCTCAACAACGGGATTGATGGTGACCCGGTTGCCGTTAAACAAATTTCAACGGCTGATGGTCCCCGCTATGTGGTCACCGACGGTTCTGGCAAAGAGATCATGATTGAAGATCCCAGTGCCGGTGGTTCTGCCCAATTGCAATCCACCCCCCGCTTTATTGTGAAATCAGATGGGGTTGTGTATGACAGTCTTGTCCACGCTCAGCCCGGTGGTACCGGTCAGTGGCGTGTGGCCAATACGGGTGCGCCGTTCGGCGGGACCGGTTTGGCAGCTGTGCCGAGCCCGATCAGCATTGCTCACTACGCCCGTCCAGTGGGCCGTATTACCTTCAAAGCCAAAGAAGGCGCGACCTTGGCCCGCGCCCAGGACGAAATGAGCCGTATCAGCGCCTCTGTTCAGCTCTTGGTGCGTCTGCTTGAATCCATTCAAGACGAAAGCCGCAGCTTTACCAGCATTATTCGTTAATCCCATTTATTGATTGTCAACGGTCAAAGAGCCCCTCTGGGGCTCTTTTCTTTTGGCTCTGTTGATGTTGGTCGCGCTCAGACGGCGTTAGGTGATTTGCCAGCGAATCGGAGTTTGTCCTTGGGTTTCTAACCAATGATTGAGAGTTGAGAAAGGCCGTGAGCTCCAAAAACCCTGATGGGCTGAGAGAGGGGATGGGTGTGCGCTTTCTAAAATCAGGTGTTGGGGCGCCTGGATCATGGCTTTTTTTGCTCGGGCGGGATTGCCCCAGAGCAAAAATGCACAGGGGGCCTCCCGTTCGGCCAGTTTTTTGAGCAGCAGATCTGTCAATCTTTCCCAGCCCTGTTTGCGGTGTGAATAGCTTGCTCCAGCGCGCACTGTGAGGACGGTATTGAGTAAAAGCACCCCCTGTTCAGCCCAGCTGTTTAAACAGCCCTCTGTTGGCACGGGAAGATTTAAATCGGTACTGAGTTCTCTGTAGATATTTTTGAGCGAACGTGGCAGCGGAACCCCCGCTGCGACTGAAAAACTCAAACCGTGAGCCTGTCCTGCTCCGGGGTAAGGATCTTGGCCCAAAATGACCACTTTCACCCGCTCAACAGGGGTGAGTCTCAGGGCTTGAAACAGCTCTGAGCGAGGGGGGTAGATCGTGTGCTGGGCATACTCGGCCTCGACAAAGCTCGCAAGATTTTGCCACCAGTCGCTGGCCTTTGCTTCAGCCAAAAGTTTCTGCCAGTCGGTCGGCAAATCTTGCCAAAGGGGGCTGTTTGTCTTACTCATCTTCTGTTAGGTCCGACTCAGAGCCGTATTTTTTTCTGCAAAGGCCTCAATCCACTCCTGCACGACCTCAATCCAGAGGGGGTGGGTATTTAAACAGGGGATCAGCTGCAGATCTTCACCACCTGCGGCCAAAAAGCTCTCTTTGCCACGCATTGCAATTTCTTCGAGGGTTTCCAGACAATCGGAGACAAAAGCAGGGCACATCACTTTGACCCGTTTGAATCCCTGTTTTGGCCAGGCTTCCAGTTCGATATCTGTAAAGGGTTCCAACCAAGGGGTGCGGCCCAGACGGGATTGAAAGGTGACACGGTATTTTTCTGGGGGAATGCCCATTTTTGCGACAAAAGCTTGGGTTGTTGCCAAAACCTGGGCCCTGTAACAGGTCGCATGGGCGGGAGAGGGCACCTTGCAGCAGTCTGCGACTTTTTGGCAATGGCTGCCCGTTGGGTCACTTTTAAGCAGGTGGCGTACGGGCAAACCGTGATAGCTGAAGACCAGCAGGTCATAGGGTTCTTCCAGCCAGGGGCGGGTATTTTCGACCAGGGCTTCGATATAGCGGGGGTGGTTGTAAAAGGGCGGGAAGATCTCCACTTGCATCTTTGACTTGAGCTGTAACAACTCTGCATAGACTTTGTCCACCACCGTCTCGACGCTGGACATGGCGTAATGGGGGTATAGTGGCAGCAGCAATAAACGTGTCACGCCCTGGGCTTGTAGTTTTTTCAGGCCTGTTAGGATGCTGGGATTGCCATAGCGCATGGCAAGTTCAACTGGAAAGGGATTTTGGGCTTTTAGCGCTGTGTGCAGGGCCTCGCTCAGGTTGATCAGGGGAGAGCCTTCAGGTGTCCAGATTTTGGCATAGGCCTCGGCTGACTTTTTCGGGCGGGTGTTGAGAATAATCCCTTTGACCAACAAGGCCCGCAGGGGCCAGGGAATATCAATGACTTTGCCATCCATTAAAAATTCGTCGAGATAGCGTTTGACATCGCTGACTTTGGGCGAGTCGGGAGAGCCCAGGTTGACCAATAAAACGCCGATTTGCTCAGATTGTGCTGCTGACATAGTAGATGATTCCTCCGCAGCAGGTATCTTAACATCTGCTTCCCCTTGCCCAATAGGTTCTTGGTAGAAAAATGAGCGTTTGACACAGCATCGTCTGAATCGGTTACACTGAAGTGATTCATTTCTTTTCCATGACATTTTTTCCATGACATTCTGACAAAGCTAGAGAAAATCCGCAATGATCCTAAATGCTGCAAATATCAATCTGGCCTGGGCCAGTCTCATTATCGAAGAATTGGTCCGTTCAGGTGTCAACTATGCCTGCATTTCTCCGGGCTCGCGTTCGACACCTTTGACCTTGGCGGCAGCCCAACACCCCGACATGCTGACCCAGATCTGTTTGGATGAACGGGGAGCCGCCTTTCACGCTTTGGGTTATGCCCGTGCGACCCAGCGGCCCGCGGTCTTGATCTGCACCTCGGGCACGGCTCCTGCGCATTATTTGCCCGCTGTGATTGAGGCCTCTCAAGATCATGTACCGCTCTTGATTCTGTCTGCGGATCGCCCGCCCGAACTTTTGCAGGCGGGTGCCAACCAAGCAATTCGCCAAATGGGGCTGTATGGGGATTATCTGCGTTGGGATGCCGCGTTGCCCTGTCCAGATACCGCGATAGCCCCTGAGATGGTACTCACGACCGTGGATCAAGCAGTGGCCCGTTGCTCTGGCGCCCAGGCTGGCCCTGTTCAACTCAACTGTGCTTTTCGCGAACCGCTGGCCCCGGGTGGCCCAGCCATGCCTCCCCATTATTTGGACTCGGTCAGTCATTGGCTGCAAGGGACGTCTGCGTATACCCGTTATGGAGTGGGGATGCCCCAATTAAGCCCTGAGACCTTTGTTGAAATTAGCGAGATGCTCAATCCTGCCCGCCGGGGCTTGTTGTTGGTGGGTCGCCTTGCTTCCGAGCATGAGCGGGAAGGGGTCTTGGCTTTGGCCAATTGCCTGGGCTGGCCGGTTTTTGCCGACAGTCTGTCTTCTTTGGCCCAGGATCCGCGTCTGGAAAACAAAATCAGCCATTTTGATCCGCTTTTATTGCATCCTGAGTTTCAGGTCGTCTGTCAGCCCGAGACCATTTTGCATTTGGGGGGAGATATGATCTCCACACGGGTTCAGCAGCATTTGGCCAGTTACCACACAGAGCACTATCTGCGTGTGGCTGCTTATCCTGAACGCGAAGACTATTTACACCATGTGACCGATCGTTATGTCTGCGATCTTGGGGTGTTTTGCCGCGAGCTGCAACCACTTTTGGCGCCGAGTATCAATCGGGTCTGGGTCAAAACCCTGTTTGCCCACTCAGAAAAGGCCAGCTTGACCTTGAGTGAGATTTTGGATCAAAATTCGCACTTAAGTGAACCGGCGGTGATCCGTCAGATTTGTGAATTATTGCCCCAGGGCTCTTCGCTGTTTTTGGGCAATAGCATGCCGATTCGTGATTGGGATATGTTTGCGGGCAAATCGGCGGCCAAGGTTCGTATGGCAGGCAACCGGGGTTGCAGTGGGATTGATGGTAATTTGGCCACGGCTTTGGGCCTGATGGCGGGCTCACTTTGCCCAGTAACCCTTCTCTTGGGGGACTTGGCGCTTTTACATGATTTAAATTCTTTGGCTTTGGTGCAATCGGCGACGTTGCCCTTGGTGTTGGTGGTGATCAACAACCAGGGCGGTGGTATTTTCTCATTTTTGCCCGTGGCCAGCGCTGTTCCTGATTTGTTTGAGCCCTTTTGGGGCACGCCCCACAATTTGCGTTTTGAACAGGCTGCGGCGATGTTTGGATTGGCTTACGCTGCTCCAAGCGATCAAGAGGCCTTTAAAGCGGCCTATCAAGGGGCTTTTGCGACCCGAACCACGACCTTGATTGAAGTCAGCACGCAGCGCGAAGCCAATCACAGCCTGCATGAAGAACTTCACCGGGCGATTGGCGAGCGGCTTCGCGGCGAATAGTTAATGTTTTGTTTAAACCTCGGTTATTTTTAGTTTTAATCAGGCAATATCTGCCAAGCACTGCCCGATATTGAAAAAATAATCGGTTTCGATAAACATTAAATGCGTAGAGAAAATCAAGGAGAGTCCCCATGTTTCAATCTTTCAAATCTGTTGCTTCTGTTTCCCTTTTGGCTTTAACGGCTTTTAGTCTGGTGGCCTGTTCAGCCAATTTGCCCCTGTCTCCCCAGGGGGGTGCGTTGCCCGCCCCCAATCGCGTCGGCAGCTTTGCGGCTCCGAATGCCGCAGGTGCAGCTAAAACCCTGACCTTCCGCACCCCAGCTGTGCGTGGCGCAGATCCCAATTTTAACCCAGCGCCCCGTGAGTTCAGCGTGGCCCTGCGCGCCCTGCCTCGGGGGGCAGCTGACAATCACGTTCAAACCTATATGGTGCTGAGCAGCGCGGTTGAGGCCCTTGCCAATATGGCTGTCTCGACCCCCATGACCGATGGTTCTGACAATTACGACAATGCCAAATTGATCGATGAATACACCAAACGCACCAATCTCAAAATCGAAGATTTGAGTGCCACCGAAGAGCTTAAATTGGTGCATTACACCATTCGCGTATTGCGCAATACCTATTCCCGCAGCACCTGGAGCAGCAAATTCAGTGTCAAATACGTCGATGTCAAAGTGTTTAATGCCCTGACGTATAAATTTCTTATCGATAATTTTGATGGCGAAAAATTCTATCTGACCCCCCAAAAGGTCGCCAATCATTTCAGCCAATTGGGCATGTTTTGCCAGGAATTTGATGATGCCAGCTATTATATGTATGACGCGCTGAATACCTTGATTGAACTCTACCCCACTTCTTTGGATTTCATGAAACAGCAATTGCGTCCCAATGGCGAAAGCTGGCAGGTTTACGCCTCTCGCCTGCGTCAGCAATTGATTCAGATTTCCAATCTCAAAGCCCTGGGCTAAATTTCCCAGAACAGCTTTTGCCTCAACTTTAAATGCTCAAAAACCGGAACACCCTCCGGTTTTTGTTCTTTTTTGAGACAAGTTTTGAGTTTGTGGCCTCTATAAGTTAAGGAGAGATTAAATATAGGTAAATTAGAGGTTGTTGCTATGCAGGCTCAGTTGCAAGTTCAAGCGCTTAAATCCCCCCTTTTACGGGCTCCTTCTCAGGTTTTGCCCGCACGTCAGCATCAACCGGTCACGCCCTCTGCTCAATCTCAATCCTCTGCGGTTTTGGCGCCCCAAGACCGCTTGGCGGCCTCAGCCCCCAAAGGGGCCATTCCCGCTTTGGCGCCGCTTTTTCAAAAGTCGGAACCTGCTTTGCCCCCGATAGAAGTGGTGCAACGCGACAATTACACCTATTCCCGCAATGCCTTCGGGGTGCAAATTACCCATGTCAAAATGGAGGCCGGCAATTATTATTACCTGCTCTCAGACCAAGGCCTGTGTGTGATGTTGCGCCAGAATGACGGAAAACGCGACACCTTTAATCTGACCGATATGAATTTTAATATTCCCTCACCAAGTAAATTTCCCAATGTCTTTTTTCATGTCAATGGAGACAAACCCAGCCAGATCAGCTTCACGGCTGAGCACCATGTGCGGATCGATTTGCCCAACGGGGACTATGCTCTCTTTGATCGTGAAAATGGCCAGGTGCTGCGCGAAGGACCCTTCCAGATCGCTTTTTTCCCCGACGAAGCCGGGCAGAATTTTGATGTCAAATACACAGGCAACGACAGCAGCGTGAAGCGCTTGAAGTCCAAAGGCGACAACGTACAGTGGTAAACCGGGCGTAGGGAAGAAAAATAAGCCGGTGGCTCTAGGCCTGACTGTGTTCTTTGTGGGGCAGGGCGTAGGCCTGTAAATCTTCTAAGCTGACATACTCCAAGGCCGATTCATGGGTGGATTCCAACTTAACAGGTGGGGCCATACCCGCCTCCAGGGCTTCGCGCCAACGCAGAGCACATAAACACCAACAATCCCCAGCTTTGAGGCCTGGAAATTGAAACATCGGTGCAGGGGTGCTGAGATCGTTGCCCCGGCTTTTGGAGAAATTCAAAAATTCATCGTTGACCTGCACGCAGATCACGTGAGAACCGCGATCTTCGGGACCCGTTTGGCAAAAGCCATCGCGGTAAAAACCCGTCAGGGGATTCATGCAGCAGGGCTCTAAATTGGTGCCCAGGACATTGCGGATGATCATGCTTATTTTCCCTTAAGGTTTGAGTCTGGCAGGGTCTTCCAGGGCCAGGGCGGTGAGAATATACTTGGCTTCGCTCCAGGTCAGCGGTGTGGCCGAGACCCAGCGTTTGAGACGTTCATCGTATTGCTCTCCCAATTGCAGCGAACCTGTGGTTTGGGCATAAGCCGTATTGGTGGCCTGCAGGCGGCGAGCTTTTTCGGGCTGGCCCAAGCGGGCATAATAAATGGCCAACCAGGAGGTGGTCACGGGCCAGGGTTGGCCGTCGTAATAGCGGTCGCCCGTATAGCGGCGAATGCCGCCTTGGGGGGAGGCCAGATCCACGCCAATTTTTTCAGCCATTTTGACCATGCGGGGGTCTTGGGCTTCGAAGACGCCAAAGGGCCAAACCAGTGCCAGATTGGCGGCTTCGGTCTTGTTGTCTTGTTTGAGCGTATCGATATTAATCCCACGCACGTACATGCCTGCTTTTTCGCTCCAGAGATGTTCGTGAATTCCGCGTTTGAGGCGCTCGGCAGCTGCTTCGTAGCGCTGGGCATCTGCGGCTGCGCTCGCTCTGCGGGCGGCTTCGGCCCCGGCTTTGAAGCCTGCATAAACGGCTGCGTTGCTGTAGGTCCAGCTGTCAGCGGTGGACAATTCCCACAGGTCGCGGGTCGGGCCCATCAGGCCGGTGCGGAAATCCTGGTAACGCAGCAAAAACTCACAGGCTTTGCGAATGCTCGGCCATTGTTGTTGCAGCCAGGCCCAATCGCCTGTTTCTTTGGCATAGGTCACCATCATCCA
Source organism: Candidatus Sericytochromatia bacterium (assembly GCA_018780035.1). GTDB lineage: Bacteria > Cyanobacteriota > Sericytochromatia > UBA7694 > UBA7694. Next base: position 1,766 of record JADMKE010000013.1, on the reverse strand, counting down.
CGGCACGGTTCCGACTTGGTCGTGTTCGTTCTGGCGATCGCCAAAATCGTACCAGGCCTGGCCATTGGTGCGGTAATTGATCGCCCAGCCACCATTGCTCTTTTGGCCTCGGGCCATAAATTCCAAAAACTTGCGGGTTTCGTCGGCATGGCCGGTCAGCAATTGGGTCAGGGCAATAAAGCTGCCATCGCGGGGCCAAGAAAAACGATAGGGTGGGCTGGTGCTGGTGGGGGCCGCAATATGCGCGCCGGTGGCTGCGGAGTTCTGTTGCAAAACAATCAGGGCGCGGCGGTAGACCGCCTGCTCCTCGGGGCTCAGGCCAGCGGGCATGCGCGATTGGCTGAGATAACTTTTCCAAGTGCTGATATTTTCTTGGACCATGGCTTCCCAGGGCATTTGCCGGGCTTGTTGCAAGGCCTGCTGTGAGCCTGCCAAGCTATTGCCTGCGGCAATAAAGCTACGCTCACTCAGGCTTTGGCCAGGGGCCAGACGCAGGGGGGCTGTGGCCAGGGTGCCATTGACACCCAAGCCAACATAGGCCGAAACCTTGGCGTTTTTATTCAGTTTGCCATCTTGGGCGTCGTGGCGGGCATCGGTGGCCTGGGTCAGGTAATTTTGCACTCCCCCGCATTGGTATTGAGCTGGGGGTTTGTCCATGCCAATCGCAAAGTGGCTATTGCCGTCGTAATGGTGCAAACTGCCACTGGCGGGCACAAATTCGAGGTGGTCGCCCTGGGGCAGCAAATTGGCGGTCAGGTATTCGTAGAAAAAGACCTCAACATTTTCGAGCGGGGTGGCTGAGCGATTGGTCAAGGTCAAATTGCGCACGTGTACAGGGGCTTTGCGCAGGGCCAGATCGCGGGTCTCGGCCTGCAGTTTGCCATCGGGGCTGACAAAACGGCTGACGACAATATCTGTGTCGGGCTCAACCCATTGTCGCTCCAGTTTAAATTGGTGCAGCCAGAGAAACTGGCCATTGTAAGACACGCCGCTGTAGGCGTCCCAGAGATGATCTTCACCCAGGTTCGGCCAATAGAGCTCGACCAAGGCTCCCGACTTGGCGCCTCGGCCATCGGGGCCAGAGACCACACTCAAAAAGTCGCCATTGGAGCTGGCTGCAAAATTGGGGGCATCGCCCACAATGGCCGAGATGGCCTCGCGTTGGGCCGTTAATGTGGCGGGGTTTTGGGCTGCCGGTGGGGGAGCTGTGACTTGGGCAAAGGGGCTGCAAGCAGCCAAAACCAGTGCCAAACCGGCCAGAAAACGGGTTTTGGGACGCTTAGAATTGTCTCGCATGGGGGATTATAAACCTGGATAATTGTGCTTATCTTTTTATTATACCTTGCTTGTAGGTGATGACCAAGCTGGGCTTGCTTTAAATATTCACGTTTCAGATCAGGCATTTCAGCCACTATCACTGAGCTGAACCCCATCGTTTGCCTGAAGGGCTCAGGGATATTGTTGCCTTTTTCTGTGTTGCGCCCCTGGGCGCGGTTCATCCAGAAATGCCAAATTGAGTTGCAGGGCCTCTTCCAGTAGATTTTTCCCCAGGTTGGGATGGACCTGTTGGGCCATTTTAAAATACTCGCGGGTCAATTCATGCACGCCCATTTGCAGCAATTGGTGACCCAATTTCTGGAGCAATTCACCTTTGGGCCTGGATTCAAATTGGGATTCAAATTCGGGTTCAAACGAAAAGCGGGAATGAATGTCTGTAGTTTCGGAGAAATCATGAGGCACAAAACCGCATGAAATCATTGAGGGAA
>JADMKE010000032.1:15947-46486 GCA_018780035.1 Candidatus Sericytochromatia bacterium | reverse complement strand
CCTTTTCAATTCTTCTGTCCCTCACGTCATACCCCTGCAGGTATAAACTTTGTGTATATTGCAAAAAAATTGTCAGAAGGCACCTCCGAAAAAACCTGAAGGCACAGAGAAGCAGAAAAAACTATTAGAATGCTCCGAAGGCACCATAGACAGTCTGAATCATTTGATTAATAATATCAATCAACAACAGCATCCTGAGCTTAAAAATAATTTACAAAACCTAAAAACATTAATTGAAAATTCTCGGAATCAGATGAAAAATAAAATAGCTCAAGGTGTTAGTGCAACAGGTGTTCAAGGACAATTATACGGTCAGACAGCAGAGGGAATAGTTGCATTAAAATTAAGCTCGGGAACAACACCTTTGCAAAATGAAGCACTCCATAAGGCAGGGATAAAAGTCAAAGATGAACTAACGGGTAAAGATAGAGTTGAGATTGATTTTATGACAGGCTTTACAATTAGTGGTATTCCAAATAATGTTAACTATATAGAAAGAATTTTCACCATGGGAGAAATTAAAACAGGGTCACAAAAGAAATATAAAGAAAATGCCGCAAATAAATTTAGTTATGCTAATGAAAAAAACGCCGATCGCTTTATTTATCTTTTAGATACCAATCGGATTGATCAAGAATTAAAAAATGACTTAAAGATAATTGCTACTAATTCCGGTTTTAACAAATTCAACCCTGATAGAGACATCATTAAATTGAGAGAATTTGTCCCAGAAATAAAAGCGTGTGAACAATAAACAAAAATGACCTCACTTCATCCTTTTGTTCATTTTTTTGTATCTCAACACCCAGATTGGCTAATAAATGTATTGCAAAGATTTTACCCTTTGAATATAGCGCAAATTGAAAGCTATTTGCATTGGTTTGACGCCAGTGGCTGGTATGCAAATACTCGACTCAACTGGAGCAAAGAGATGTTGATCAAATACAAAGATGCCATTGGTTTAAATTATTTACCAGATCCTGATCAGGAATCAGGCTGTAAATGGTGGATTCCTGATCTGTTTCAAGCTCATCCCGAGTATTATCCCTTACCAGATTTAATCATGAGTGATTTTTGGGTTTGGGATGAAGTAACGATTGATCAATGGACTCATAGCTTGGACACCTATCCACCAAAATGGGATGATGATTGGAAAGGCTTTGATTATCCAGCCTGGGAATCTCTCTGTCTCAACCCCAAAGTACAATGGACGCCCAATTTATTGGAAAAAAACAAGACAAAACTAAATTGGGCTGAATTGAGTAAATCCCTGAGTTTACCTTGGTCTGAAGCTGAATTAATGCCTTTTGAAGACCACTGGTTTTGGCCTGGTTTTGAAAAAAACAAAAATATCATTTGGTCAAAAAACATGTTAACCAAACATGTAGATGAGATCAATTGGTTTTATTTCTCTGACCATGCACAGATATTGGGAGATCCGCTTGTATTTGAGGACTATGCCGAAAAAATTGATTGGAAAGAAATCTATTTAAATCCACATATCCGCTGGGATTTAGGGTTATTAGAAAAATATTGGGAATACCTGGATTGGCAAACAATGAGCAAGACTCACAATCCGTATTTTCCCTGGTCTGAAAGATTTATTGAAGAAAATAAACACAGAATTTCATTTCCCAATCTGAGTGGAAATGCCCATATAGGTATTCCCTGGTCTCACGACTTTATTTTTAAATACATCGAAGCCTGGGACATTCCTGCTCTGATAGGAAATCCATCTATTCCTTGGACAGATGAATTAATCGACGAACTTTACCAGATGGCAAACAAGCATTCCTCACAAATAAAAATGAATGATTTTCCAGGAATGAGTGAAGAAAAAATGAATGAAATCAAAAAGTATGCTATTTACTCAGATAAACGCAGATTAAATGCTGAATTTTGCAAAAACACGAGACTAAAATGGAGTGTATCTTTAATTAAAAAATATGCTACCTCATTTGATTCTTATCATTGGGAAATTTTAGCAAATAATGCATCTGTTCCTTGGGATCATGATTTTTTTCTTTCTTTCTTTGGACAAATACAACAAATAAACATTTCCTTAATCCAAAGATTATGGGATCGGCTCTTCGCACCGTACCTCACAGATAAACTTGTATTAGAGATACTTGAAGAAATCACCCCACGTTTGCCGAGGCTCAATGATCTGGCGGTATAAAAACCCTCTCCAACAGCCCACCTATCTGTTGCTCGTCATTCTGGGTTTCTCCATCGCATTGCCCGCCCAGGCACGCTCTGCTCAGGAGTTCCGTTCGATTTGTCTCAGCACAGAGCCACACAAACCGGCAGAACAGCTCCAAGCCTGCCATCAGGCACTCAAAGCCTTTCCCAAAGAGTACCGCCTCTGGCAGCGCCGGGCCCAACTTTATATCCAAAAACGTGATTATGCCCGTGCCAGCCAAGACTTAAGTGAGGCCCTCAAACTGCAACCCCAGAATTTTGACTTGCTCATGGCCCGAGCGATGAGCTACCAATTGGCAGGAAAAAAAAAGGAGGCCCAGGTCGATGCCTTGGCGGCTAAGAAAATCAGGGCTCAATCCGATTCGCTGGCTGCGCTGATGTTAACAGGCCTGGAATATACCCAGCAAGGCAGGTTGAATATGGCCATCGAAACATATACCCAAGCTTTAAAAAAATACCCAAAAGAACATGAGCTTTATCTGGCTCGGGGCACCCTTTATGCGGCCCTCAGAAAGAACTTTCAATTTGAAGCAGATTTTAACCAGGCCCTGGCCCTGGCCCCACAAGTGGCCAGCATCTATGCGCGTTTTGGCAAAAACCACAATCTATTCGGTGAGCCAGAGAAGGCCTTGCCACTTTTGGACAAAGCCATCGCTTTAGATTCCGACCCTTTTGAACCCTGGTCAGACCGGGGCTATACCCGTTTTCTTTTACTGTCAAATCCCAATAGCGTAGACACAATGCTTCTCTCTCTCGAACACATGCAAAAAGAACTCTCTCCCATGATTCACGATTTTAGTGAAGCGCTCAAACGCAATCCAAAAGATCAAAGAAGCCTGTTTGGCCGCGCTTTTGGCTATGGTTTGGTGGGCAAATTTGCTGAACAGGCCTTGGATTACACAATGTTCTTAAAAGAGCACCCCCAACATCCCGATTCTTTGATGGGGCGGGCAAAAGCGTTAACCCAGCTGAGAAAATTTACCGAGGCACTGGAAGATATTTCTCTGGTTTTAAAATTAGACCCAGAATATGAAGATGCTTTGGAGTATAAATTGTATTTATTGAGCCATTTGGGACAAAAGGATCTGGCCTTAAAAATCGCGCAGGTTGAATTGGACAAAGATCCCAATCTCATTCCTGCGTTAAACACCCGAGGATATCTCTCCTTCCGAAAAGGGGCGTTTGCCTCTGCGCTCCAAGACTTTCAGCACACCAAAGAATTGGAGTCATCGCAAGGAACCCTCATGTATATTTTGAGCTTGGGGGCCTTAAAACAATTTTCACAGGCCCGGCAAGAATTAACCCCGCTTTTGCAAGCCAGCCCGAATGACCCCTACACACTCAATACCCAAGCCTGGATTTATACCCTGGAAGGCAAGCGAGACCAAGCCATTCCTATCTTTCAGCAATCTCTTGCACAGACTCAAAAACAAGCACCTTGGTTATTGGATAGCCTGTTGGATGAAGATCTCGAAAATATCCAACAATTTTACCCTCAATTGACCGTTGATCCGAGATATACAAAACTCGTTCAGTCTTTATCTCCATCAGCGTTCATTTATGACCCCCTCATTTTAAATAAACTGTATGAAACTTTGATTGAACTGATCTCATTGCTGAGGGTAGCCGAGCCCTTGCCTCAAAAGCAGCGTTAAAAAGGTTTTGGATAAATGGGCTATTTCGACGACTTAACTTGTTTTGAGCCTGATGATGAGCTTCAACCCATTACAGCAAAAGATCTAAAATCTTTCGAGCAGAGATATTCAATCAACTTTCCTGAAGATTACAAAAATTTACTTTTAAGAAGAAATGGAGGTTATTTTAGGTTAAAAAATTATGAAAAACCGTTTTTTTATTTCCGCTCTATTGATCGTTCTGGAACTCAAACAGCAACTAAGATAAGCTCATTTTGGAATCTTGAATTCATAGATGAGGACAGTGCTGGTTTGGCCCAAGAAGACCAAATGCCTCCCCATTTGCTTATCATTGGAGAAGCAGGAAGTGGAACCCGCTATTTGTGTTTGGGCATTTCGGGTGAAACCTTTGGTAAGGTCTATACCTGGATAACGAGTGAGTTTTCAGATTCTTGGTTTATCCATGATTTAGACATGCCTTATATAGAAAAAGGCGAAGTCAGAGACCGTTCTGAAAAAGTCGCGGATTCGGTTCGCGAACTCTTGGACGGGCTTTGCAACGAAGACGAGGCCAGGGCCTGGGCACCCAATGAATTTGGTTGAATAAGAGCAAGCCCCTAAAAGACAGCTTATCTTTCAGGCAATTCAATGCCTTGGTTCATAATCTCAAAATAGCTGAATAGGCGATTGCGCTTTTGTGAAGTCAATTCACGCACAAGGCCCAATCGGATCAGGTGTCCCAAGCCTTAATTCACAGTCGCAATGGGCATCTCCTGAAGTGCTTTGTGTATTTCCTGGCAAGAGGCCCCAGAACGTTCAGGGGATCGAATCTTACGATTCATATACAGTTGACCTGAACCTAAAATAAGCCAAACTCTTGTTTTAGGATAATGCGACAACCTAAAATAAGTGCGCAAATCAAGACTGAGGAAAGTCGGTTAAAACAGGCACACACCATCAAAAGCAAAAGCGCTTTTCCTCAGCAACAACAAGAATCCTATTTCGATTCATATTTCTTCTTCAGCTCGCGCAACCGGGTCAGAATCGACTCGGTTTGATCGATCAGGGCTTGGGGATACTTGGGAGTGGGCAAAAGATATGTCCCCAGCTCAGGGCGCAGAAAAGTTTTAGCCCCCCCATCGCCCCTCAGCTCAAAGCTTTCAAGATTTTTGCAGGGTTCTGTTTCAAAATCTTTTTTGATCGAACTCTCTGATTGAATCTGAAACGATTGGGTTGCAAAGGCCTCTAGTTCTGGTTTAAGCGCATTCACAAAGCTGTTTAATGCTGCTAAGTCAGCACTTTCAAGCTGCTTTTGCAGCAGCGGGAGGGTGCCATCTTCGGGCAGCGAAGAGGTGGTTTTGCCATAGGCAAACAGGCCTGTTTTGCTGACCTGAAAATAGGGGATGGCCTGCAAATCGGGGTTGCATTGCCCCTGGTATCTTTTTTCGACCTGAATCAGCAGATCGGCAGACAAAACAGGGCGGGTCACAGCTTGGGATGAAGTGTGTGGGGCTGTTGCGCTTGTTCCCACAGCAGCGGCGCAACCGCCAAAGACAAATAAAACGGAGAGGCCGAACAGACAAGGGTGGATGCGCATCGATTTTACCTCAAAATATTTACATAAAAGTAAATATACAGTCTGAAGCCCTTTTTGTCAAGAGGGAGTTCTGTTCTCCCCCCTCAGCCAAGGCCCCCTGTGGTATGATGCAGCGCATACTTTATCTTGTTTACAACCGGGAGCACACATGCCATGAAACTGTCTGAACGCATTTTGCAGATCGAAGAATCCAAAACCACGGGCCTGATGGATCTGGTCCAAAAAATGCAGGCAGGCGGCACTGACGTCATTTCTTTTAATGCAGGAGAACCCGACTTTAACTCCCCCGAACCCATTTTAAACGCCACGATTGAGGCCCTCAAAAGTGGCAAGACCAAATATTCAGCCGTGCCTGGCCTGCCTGCCCTGCGCAAAGCGATTGCCCAAAAAGTCCAAACAGAAAATGGCATCGCCGCTGAAGCTGCCAATGTGCTGGTGGCCAATGGATCCAAACAGATCCTCTACAATATTTTTCAGGCCATTTGCAATCCTGGCGACGAGGTCATCATTCCTTCGCCCTATTGGGTGACCTTTCCCGAGATTGTCAAATTGGCTGGCGGTGTGCCGGTTTTTGTCGATACCCGCGAACACCAACTCGTGCCTGAGTTAATTGAACAGGCCATTACGCCCAAAACCTGTGCAATTTTGATCAACAGCCCCAACAATCCCACCGGCGCGGTGTACAGCGAAGCAGATCTGCGCGCCATGGGTGAATTGGCGCTCAAACACCAAATCTACGTGGTTTCCGATGAAGCCTATGCCGGTTTGACCTACGATGGCGCCAAGCACCTGAGTTTGGCCGCCTTAGACAGCCGCTTTGCTCCCTGGGTCATTACCTCGCAGTCGTTTTCCAAAGACTATTGCATGACGGGCTTTCGGGTCGGTTTTATGATCGCCGACAAAGCCCTGATCAAAGCGATCAACAATTTACACAGCCACCTGACCGGCAATGTCTGCACCTTTGCCCAATTTGGCGCATTGGCCGCTTTGGAAATGGATCCCGCGATCATGCAACAAATGCAGGAAACTTTCCAAAAGCGCCTGGATGTGGCCTACCCGCTCTGCCGTGAGATCTTCGACTGTGTCAAACCCGGCGGGGCCTTTTATCTCTTTCCGAACGTGGAAAAATACCTGGGTGAGCGCTTTGCCGATGACGATGCATTGGCAGAATACCTGCTCAAAGAGGCCCATGTGGCGGTTGTGCCCGGCTCCTCTTTTGGTGCGCCCGGCCATTTGCGGATCTCTTTTTCGACCAACGAAGAAAACATCCGCACGGGCTTTGCCCGCATGAAAAAGGCCCTGATCGGTTAAATCCAAAACCGTACAATAGCGAGCAACACGTGTTGCTCGCTATTTATTGCGGCCATTGCCACGTCCTTTACCTGGGTGTGGTTTCTTGTTTTTGTCTTTGTCATGGTTTTTGTCTTTGTTATGGCCTTTGTGATTGCCATTGTCTTTTTTGATCGTGATCTCTTCTTTGACCCGGATTTTAATCCCACTGCACGATGTCAAGACCGGCAAACTCAGCACAAAACTCAAACATATCAGCAGGCTTAATTTTTTCATGAATCTCTACCTTCATCATTGGTGAAACACAGATCTGATACCTCTGATTTTAGCAGATCTGCTGCGGCAGAGGGGAAGCCTGCCGCATTCAAGCACGTCTTCAGGATCCAAGACACAGTTCGGGCAAAAGAGATCTGGTATACTTGCCCCAATATTGGACTGAAGGAAAAAGCCATGACCCTCTCAGCAGAAAAATGCGCAGACTTTGCCCAAAGAGCAGAAAAAATCAAGCAAGAGCTTCAGGCTCTGTTGAAAGAATTCAGAGAAAGCCTGGGTGAGGATGAATCAGATAACCTGGTTTATGCCGAAAGCGATCTCTATGACGCTGTCGATTGCCTCTCGGATTTTATCACCGGCTGTGAAACCCCCGACAAAAAGGCCTAGTTTTTGACCTGTTTTTCAGTGGTCCTGATCGCGGGCTGTTGCCCGACCTGAAAAGGTTTGGGACTTTTTTAAAAAATTTCACAATTTGGAATTTGATCACTTTGGATCAGTTTAGATCAGAAGTGATCAAATTTTGGCTTTTTGGGGCGTTTTTGGGGTGAATTCGATCAGGCAGATCTTGCCGAGATCCAGATCATGATCAATCTCTATTTTTTGAATATATGGCCATATTGGGTGATTAATAAATTTTTAAGAAAAGATCTGAAAGATATTTGAATTGAGAAAATTATAAGCTAGAATTTTTTAGGACGTTTGTGAGTTTAGTCCCTCACAAATATTTTTATTTTGGTTACGATGATCACCAACCCCGATAAGCACCTTGTACTAGAATAGTTGCATAAACCCCATGATCTATTTTTAATCTTGGGTTCATTGAGCGATAATTTTTCAGGAGAAAACAGAACCGATGGTAATGGATTCACGTAAAAAAACGGATTTAGAAGCGAAGATTCAATTTCTGCGCCGGGTGCCCATTTTTGGAGCCCTCAACCAAGACAGCCTGCAGCGCGTTGCCGCAATTATGTCTGAGAAGCTCTATTCACGCAAAAGCATTGTCTTCCATGAAGGTGATCATGGCGATACGCTGTACATCATCAAAAATGGCCGGATCAAGATTGCCAAAGTGGCCATTGATGGCCGCGAAAAAACCCTGACGATTTTGCAGGGCGGCGATTTCTTTGGCGAAATGGCCATTTTTGACAATCTGCCCCGTTCCGCCACTGCTGAAGCGATCGACAACGATGTCCATCTCTTCGCCATCAGCAAAGGTGATTTTGAGCGCCTGATCAACGAAAACCCCTCGATCGCGCTGCGGATCATGAAAGATTTGACCCGCCGTATTCGTCAGATCAACCAACAGGTTGAAGATTTGGCTTTCAAAGATGTGCATGGCCGTGTTGCCAGCACCCTCTTTCAATTGCTCGAAATCGAAGAGCAGAATGCCGGTCGCCCACTGACCTCCCTGCGCATGACCCACCAAGATCTGGCCAATATGGTTGGCTCTTCGCGTGAAACCGTCACCCGCGCTCTGAACCGCCTGCAAAACGAAGGCGCCATCGCCATCAGCCACCAGCGGATTGAAGTGCTTGATCGCGACTTTTTGGCGGACAAAGTTTTCTAAACAGATGCTCGATCTCAAGAATCTGCGGATCAACCCTGAGCCGGTCCGGGATTCGCTGGCACGTCGCCAAGCGGACCCCACTGTTGTGGACCGGCTCTTAAACCTGGATGAGGAACATCGCAGCTGCCAGACCCGCGTGGATCAGCTGCGGATGGAACGCAATCAAGCCTCCAAAGAAATTGGCAACCTCAAAAAACAGGGCCAAGACGCTTCGGCCCAAATGGAAGCCGTGCGCAAAATTACCGAAGAGACCAAAGCGGTCGAAGAGCGCATGATGGCCTGTGAAGATGAGCGCAAAGAGCTGCTCATGAATATTCCCAATACCTTGGATCTGAGCGTGCCCACAGGCAAAAGCGAAGACGAAAACCAAGAAGTGCGCAAATGGGGCAGCCCTGCCGATTTCGGCTTTGAAGCCAAGGCCCACGACGATCTGGGCACCGCCCTGAATATCATGGATTTTGAACGGGCCGCCCGTCTGACGGGTGCACGTTTTGTGGTGATGAAAGGCCTCGGAGCCCGCCTGGAGCGCGCCCTGGCCAATTTTATGCTCGATCACAATACGGGCAGGGGTTACACCGAAATCTCTCCCCCCGCCATGGTCAACCGCGAAACCATGACCGCCAATGGTAATTTGCCCAAATTTGAAGAGGATCTCTTTGCCCTCAATTTCAAAGACTTTTTCTTGATCCCCACTGCCGAAGTGCCCCTGACCAATTTGCACCGCAGCGAAATTCTCGAAAAAGAAGATCTGCCCAAATATTTTACGGCCCACACTCCCTGTTTCCGTGCGGAAGCGGGTGCAGCAGGCCGGGATACCCGTGGCATTATTCGCCTGCACCAATTTGCCAAAGTGGAATTGGTCAAAATTGTCGAACCTGAGTCGTCATTTGACGAACTGGAAAAAATGGTCGCCGATTCAGAGAGCCTGTTACAGGCCCTGGGACTGCCTTACCGCGTCGTCTTGCTCTGTTCGGGAGATACGGGGTTTAATGCCAGCAAGACCTACGATATTGAGGTCTGGTTTCCCAGCCAAGGCAAATACCGAGAAATTTCTTCGTGCAGCAATTGCACCGATTTTCAGGCCCGGCGTGGCATGTTGCGCTACCGCCCTGAAGCCGGGGGTTCAACCGCCTTTCCCCATACACTCAACGGCTCAGGCCTGCCAATTGGCCGCACACTGGCCGCCGTGATTGAGAACTTTCAGCAAAGCGATGGTACAATCAGAATACCCGACGTACTTCAACCCTATATGGGAGGAGCCAATCTGATTGTATGAGTACCGATCCCGCTTTCCCTGAATCCGTCAACGAGTTGATGGAGAAATTGCAGTCCCTGGGCCCGATTGCCACCTTGATCAGCCGCACGCTCAAAACCGCCCTTCAGCCTGAAGAGCGCATTTTGTTGACCTATCACCACCTCGAAGTGAGTGAAGAAGTCGGTCAACAACGTGTGCTCATGGGCAGTTGCGAGATCCGTTTGGTCACCTCGCTGCGCTTTCTGACCCTGGGATTTTTCCCGACCTATCACCAAGTCATGGCTGAAGACATTCACAAAATGGCATCCTTCACCCTGACCAACCGTTTTGCCACGGGTTATGAAGGTGAAGGGGATGCCACCACGGCTGAAGAGCGGGGCTTCAACCCCCTTGAAATCCGTTTGGAAGCCATCTTTGTCAATGAACACGGCGAAACGGTCAAAGAGTGGAATCAAGATGCCTCTCGCCCAGAAGACATCAAATTTCTTTACAGAATGCTGCCGACCCTGAGTAAAATGATGGGTAAACCCCTGGCCGAGTGCCGGTAAAGGAGCCTTCCCATGAATATCGATGAGTTTCTGCGCGTTGCTGTCAAAAAACGCGCTTCAGACATTCACATCCGTGTGGGCTGCCCGCCCATGTTGCGGATTGACGGTCGCATTGTCCCCACCGAAATGCGGCCCCTGACCCCAGCAGACACCAAACGCACCCTCTACAGCATGTTGAGCAATACCCAAAGAGAGGTTTTTGAAAAGAACTTCGAAATGGACGTTTCGTTCATGATCAGCGGGTTGGCGCGTTTTCGTGTCAATATCTTCATGGAGCAGGGCCACGTCGGGGCTGTTCTGCGTGTTATTCCCATTCATGTGCCCAATCTCGACAATCTCGGCCTGCCAGATCAAATCCGCAAATTTACGGATGAGCGCACCGGGTTGATTCTGGTGACCGGGCCCACGGGTTCGGGCAAAACCACCACCTTGGCAGGCATGATCGATTTGATCAACTCCAATCATGACGTGCATATCATTACGATTGAAGATCCGATTGAATTTGTCTATCGCAATAAAAAGAGCATTATTACCCAGCGCGAGCTGGTCAACGATACCGCTTCTTTTCCAACGGCGATCAAATACGCCCTGCGTCAGGATCCTGATATCATCCTGGTCGGGGAAATGCGTGACCGCGACACGATTGAATCGGCACTCAAAGCGGCGGAAACCGGCCACTTGGTTTTGAGCACCCTGCACACCAACGACGCCGTTCAGACCATCAACCGTGTTATCAACGCCTTCCCTCCCCACGAACAGCCCCAGATTCTGAAACAATTGGCAGCCGTTTTGCGTGGCACAATTGCCCAGCGTCTGGCTGTCAAAGCCGATGGGGTGGGCCGTGTCGCGATTGATGAAATTATGGTTGTCACCGCAACCGTACGCGACCATTTGTACAAACACGAACTGGATGCCATTTATAATCTGATCCAGCGCGGGGCCATGGACGGCATGCAGACCATGAACCAAGCCCTGTTTAAACATTTTGAAGAGGGCACCATCGACTTTGATGAAGCTCTGCGCCTGTCAGACAATCCGGGCGAACTTCAACAGTGGAAACGCGGTGCCATTCACGGCGCCAGCCCCCGCTAAGAAGCCAAGCGCCGATATTGTTACCTGTTTCAGGCCCTGGGTTGCTCCAGGGCCTGATTTGCTGAGACGCTCAGTCTGGCTTCAGCAGCCATAATCCCAGGGTAAACAGGCAAAGCGGGCGGATTTTCCCAAGCGGGTATGGCTTTGCGCTGACGCCTGCGGGCCAAGAAAAAGCCCAAACCCACTCCCCCGGTGATACCGCCCAGGGCACAGAGCCCGTAGAGCCAAAAGGGTGTTCCCTGACGGGCTTTTTCCATTTCAGCTTTGAGCCGGTCATAAGCTGAGGTGTCCATTTTGACTTGGCTGATCTGCAATTGATCTCCCTGCGACTCATTGATCCGCGCCGTGGTTCTGACAATGGTTTCCACCAAAGCGGGATCCAAAGGTGGGGGCGCATTTTCAGGATCTTCCCCCGGCGCGGGTGGTTCATAGATCACCGAGACCGATTTTTGTGTGAGCGTGCCACTCGCTTCTGTCGCCAAAGATTCGCTGTGATCATAGGTATAGATCCGCTCAACTTTGCGGCGGGTAACCCCGGCTCGGGTTTCGCTCACGATGCGCTCATGGGCCGTTTGTGGATTGTGATGGGTGACAGAGCGACTCTGGCGGCGCGCACGTTCTGCTCCCCCCGAAACAGTGACTTTGGCTTTGCCGGGCCCCAAAACAGCCTCCAATTGCCCCTGAATTTTGGCCTCCAAGGCCTTTTCAGCAACAGGATTGGCAAGTACAGGGGCAGAGGGCCACAAAAGCCCCAGGCCCAGACAAAAATAAGCAGAAACAAACGTCAAGCGGTTGGACATACACCGATCATACCACTGGCAGCGAAAATTTTTCCAGCGCTTGTGATTTAATCCAGTGGTGGTAAATCCAGTGTTTCACCTGGCAGACGCGTGCCCGGCAAATCAAGCAATTGTTTGAGATTGCTCTGCCCAGTCAGGCTTTCCAGAAAGGCCAAGAGATCCGCTTTTTGCTCGGCACTCAAATTGAGTGGGGCTTTATTGGGATCGAGATTGGGATCGGCATTTCCGCCACGAATATAATAATCGAGGACGTCGTTTAGCGTGGCCAAAGAACCGTCGTGCATATACGGCCCAGATCGGGCTGGGCCTGAACCACACTGATCCCGACATGGAGCCACGCAACATCGCTGCTGAAAAAACGCCACTGACATAACTGCGCTTGTCATAAGCGGAATCGTACAAGACCAAGGCCCGCTCAAAGCTGGCCAAAGCCTGGGCGATGCCTTCGGACGAAACCCCGGTGCCAAAGACGGCCTGAAATTTTTGTGGATAATGGGAATGGCCTGTAAATCCGCGATCGCCTGAGGAAGGCTCTCGTGCATTTCAATTGGATTTTGAATCGGCTCTAAGGCCTGTGCATCCAAAGTCGCGGTTCGGCCATCGTGAAAAAAAGCAGGCTGATAAGCCAGAGTATACAACGCAGGCACGTTGCGGGGGCCTCGAATGCCATCAATGCCAGCAGCATTGGCTTCACCATTGGAAAAACCTTTGCGGGGATCATGGCAAGTGGCACAGGACATCTGGTTATTGCCAGAGAGGGCTTCTCCCGCCAAATTGCTCACCCGCAAACGCACCCATTGAATAGAGCCCGCCACCGCCTGCTGAATCTGAAAATTGCGGGGAGAGGCGGAACTTGAATTTGTAAACCCAAGCGCACCTGAGATTGGTTTGCACAGCTTTGTCTTGTGCTTGACACCCCCCGAGAAAAAGAGACAGGGCCAGCCCAATCGAAAAAGGATGTCTCCAGAACATGGTTAATACCCCTTTGGGTATATTTTGTCACGTTCTTATTCTCGCACAAAGAACTCAAAACAAAGGACCAAGAAAGGGTCGTTTTTCTTTGATAGATATCAAGCGAAGCCCTTTGGTGTGTTTAGATTCAAGACCAGAGGTGCTGGTGGGCCAAAAGCGCTTCAAGTTGAGGCTCTAACAGCACTTGGGTTTGCGCCTGAAAATCCTGGCGCGCCTCTTGCTGTTCGTGCCGATGGCGAATTTGGGTTTCTTGTTGGGCCAGATGGTCTTGTTTGTTTTCATAGACCAATTTATTTAGGCTCAAACGGGGTTGATGATCCAAAGCTGTTTGCGGTACAGACAAGCCACTGCGCAGGGCAACCTTGACCAAATTACACGCCGGACAGACGAGAAAGCCCTGGCCATTGCGGGATTTATCCTGCAGTTCAGCCTTTTGACAACGTGGACAGTTCATAATAGTCTCTTCTCCTGTGTTTTTTTTCACAGGTACACAGCATATTGGGCAAATTCTCGAGATTACCGGGTGTCTCTCTTATACCTAAAATGCTGCCAAGATTGTCTGGCAAAAAATAAACGCAATCAAAACAGAATCTTTTTTTATTAATCTTCTCTGAATTATTTGAAGAGTGTTAAGATATGTTAATGCTGCACAAGTTTATTTTATCTTTTATATTGATGATTGGGATTCAGGGCCTTTCTGGCTGCCAAACCCCTTTGCCCACCACTGCCAATCCCCAAGTGGAAAGCAGCGCCCAAGCCCGCTTGGTAGGCCCCCTGACCCAAGCCTTGGACAGCGCCCTTCAGCGCGCAGCCCAGAGCCGAACCCCAGCCGAAGCAGAACGTCTGGCCCGCGATACCTTTCAAACGGAAATCAGCCGATTGCTCAAACGCAGCCCAAGCCAGTTACAGAGCCAATTACAGGTTCAAGCCCAGTGGACGGCTCAAGGCAAAATCCAACTTCAGCTTCAGGCCCAAATTTCTGATCAGTCAATCACAGCTCAGGCCCAACGCCAGAGCCATTTTGCTCCAATCGTTTAAAACCGGTTAAGGCTCCATTGACATGGATCAATTGCTTTTTTTGCAATATCATGTATTATACCCTATATAGTATATAAAGGGGTATTGCACAATGAGCAATTCTGAATCAGCCTCTGAAGCCATTATCAGCCGTCTTGACCAAATTTTAAATCGCTTGGACCAGCTGGAATCGCGTTTAGAGAAAAGTGAAAAAGCCCTGCAGGAAATTCCCGGCGTAGCAGCCACCGCCCTCAATACCCTGGATGAATTGAGCGCTCCCCTGCGGCTCGAAGGCAGTGAATGGCCCGAACGACTGCCTTCACTGCTCAATTTGGCCGAAAAATTGACCCAACCCAATGTGTTGGAGGCCCTGGAAGTGGTGGCCGCACATGCAGATCAATTTGTGCCCTGGATCAAAATGCTGGCAGATGTGCCTGGCCTGCTCAGTGCCAGTGTGGACGGCCTTGATGAAAATATGGCCGACTTAAAAAACAATGGTATCGATCTGCAAGAGCGAGGCAGGGCCCTGATGCAAGTGGCCTTGCAGGCCAGCGACCCCCGCACGTTGCATCTGCTTTCCGAATTATTGCACCAGCGCGACACACTTTTGATGGGGGTACATGCCATGCGCGATATCCCCGGCATTGTGAGCATGGCCGTGGATTCGCTGGACGAATTTTATAAACATTACGATCTTAGCGGTCACGATTTTGGCCACTTATTACACAGTCTGCGCCACGGCATTTTGGATATCCACACCGTGGCCCTGGTGGCCTCTGCAGGAGAAGCCCTGGCCAGCAGTGAACAAGATTATAAGCCTGCAAGCTTATTTACGATGTTCAAGGCCTTGGGAGAACCTGAGTTCCGCAATAGCATGGGCTTTTTACTCAGTTTTATTCGTCATTTCAGCCATTCTTTGCAGACCGAACGTCTGCCCCACTCAAAAAATTAAAAGAGGTTCATTAAAATGTCTAAAAACCATTACCAAATCCTGATTGTGGGCGGCGGAACCGGCGGTATCGCCGTGGCTGCTCGTCTGCGCAACGCCTCCGAAAGCCTGGATATTGGGTTGATTGAGCCCTCCAGCAAACACTATTACCAACCGCTTTGGACCTTGGTCGGCGGCGGGGTTTTTGCCAAAGAGATCTCTGAACGCAATGAAGAAGATTATATCCCTGCGGGTGTGGATTGGTTGCAGGATAAAGTGGCAAGTTTTCAGCCCGAAGAAAAAGCCTTGACCCTGGCCTCAGGCCAAAAAATTGGCTATGACTATCTGGTGGTCTCTGCTGGGATGCAGCTCAACTGGGAAAAGGTACCCGGCCTGCGCGAAAGCATTGGCAAATACAATGTCTGCAGCAATTATTCTTACGAAACCGTCGACAGCACCTGGGACTTGGTCAAAAATTTTAAAGGTGGCACGGCGCTCTTTACCCAACCGGGTACCCCGATCAAATGTGGTGGCGCGCCACAAAAAGCCCTGTATATGACCGAGGATTATTTCCGCAGCAAATCACGCGTGCGGGCCAAAACCAAAATGGTCTTCTGCAGCGGTTTGGCAGGTATTTTTGGCGTACCCAAATACAAAATCGCCTTAGAAAAAGTGCTCAAACGCAAAGAAATCACAGACACCCATTTCCGCAATGAGTTGATCGAAGTGCGTGGCCCCGAACAAGAAGCCGTATTTAAACATCTGGATACGGGCGTGGAACAGGTCATTAAATACGATCTCTTACACGCCACACCACCGATGAGCGCCCCTGATTTTATCAAAGCCAGCCCACTGGTAGATGCCGCTCAATTTGTGGATATCAATAAACACACGATGCAACACGTAAAATACCCCGAGATCTTTGCTCTGGGTGATTGCACCAACGCCCCCACTGCCCGAACCGGTGCCGCGATCCGCAAACAGGCGCCCGTCTTAGTTGAAAACCTGCTCGCACTGATGCAAAACCGCCAATTAAAAGCAGCGTATAACGGCTATTCTTCCTGCCCCCTGGTCACAGGCTATGGCAGCTTGATCCTGGCTGAATTTGACTACGACAGCAAACCTGTCGAGTCGTTCCCCTTTGACCAGTCTCAAGAGCGCTTCAGTATGTATATGCTCAAAGCCTATGGCCTGCCGCAAATGTACTGGAATGGCATGATGCGCGGCCAGCTTTAGACAAAAGAAACCCCTGGCAAGGGAATTTGCCAGGGGACTTAAGCGAGCTAACAATACGTTGGGGATTCACATCAACTTAAGGAATTTCAAAGGCAATCACAACCGAGGCCTGTTCCCGTTGTACAGCCAAAAGTGCCACATCTCCGCTTTTGAGCTTGTTAAACTCGGCGTTGAACTGGGCCAATGAGCGCACGGGAGCACGGTTGATCTCGGTGATCAGATCACCTTCACGCAGACCTTTTTCATAGGCCTGGCTCGAAGGAGAGACATCGGTCACGACCACCCCTTGCAGAGCAGGCGGGACCTGCAATTGCTGGCGCAGAGTGGGGTTCAGATCTTGCAATTGGAAACCCCGTTTGTCTTGCAGCGCAGGGGTTTGCATATTTTCGGCAGCTTTGCCGGTGTTTTCCATTTCCCGCAAGAGCGGCTTAAAGGTCATGGTTTTGCCATTGCGCAGGATCTCGATCTCAACACTCGAACCAGAAGGTGTCATGGCCACCTGGTTGCGGAATTGATTGCTGTCGTTGATCGATTTGCCATTCAATTTGAGAATCACATCGTATTTTTTGATTCCGGCTTTGTCAGCAGGGGAACCATTGACCACGCCGCTGACCAAAATGCCTTCGCGGCTGTCTTTGAGTCCGAGCCCCTGGGCCATCGAATCGTCGAGGGGCTGAATAAAGACCCCCAATTGGGCCCGGCTGACTTTGCCTTTGTTGATCAGGCTCTGCATGACCTGTTTGGCCATATTGCTGGGAATGGCAAAGCCAATCCCCATATAGCCTTTGGAGCGGGTGGCAATCGCAGTATTGATCCCAATCAGCTCCCCTTTGATATTGACCAAAGCCCCACCACTGTTGCCGGGGTTGATGGCCGCATCGGTTTGAATAAAGTCTTCAAAATCTGCGACACCTACATTGGCGCGGCCTTTGGCGCTGATAATCCCGGCAGTCACAGTTGAGCTGAGCCCAAAGGGATTGCCAATCGCCAGCACCCATTCTCCGACTTCGAGGTCTTTGGAATCGCCCAGTGAGGCCTGACGCAGACCTTTGGCACCGCTGACCTGAATTACAGCCAAATCGGTGCGGGGATCTGTACCAATGATTTTGGCTTTAAACGTGCGCCGGTCGCTGAGAGTCACTTTGATTTCGTCGGCATCTGCCACGACATGGTTATTGGTCAAAATATAACCTTTGGCGGCATCAACAATCACACCGCTGCCCACGCCCTGCTGTTTTTGCTCACCGCGGGGAGCGGGAAAAGGCGCACCAAAGAACTCCTCAAATTCTTCAGGCACCTGGGGATGTGAGCGACTGGGTGCTTTGAGGGTCTTGCTCATCGAGATACTGACCACCGCCGGGGTGACCGTTTCAGAAATTGCAATAAAATCTTCGTTGAGTTTGTTGAGGGTGGGCACACTTTTTTGAGACTGACTGGTTTGGGCCTCAACGGGTGGGGTGACCAGGGAGGTCAACTGCGGCGCAGCCAACCCCACCCCCAGCCCCAGGATTCCCGTCAGGGAAAGAGCCAAAAGATAGGGGGTATTTCGTTTCATTGCAGTACTCCTTTAAAGAACATTGCTTGATTATTTGCTTGGCAGTGAAGCAATTATACGCTTTTTTGACTGCCACAGAAGGGAGACACAGGGCTTTGGATAAGTGTTCAAATAAAATCTGAAATAATATTTAAGCCCCTGCTCATCCGTGGGCAAGACTTGTTTTACAAGCCCTGGTAAACTGCTTATGTCATCGGATTTAATTCAAGCTCAAGAAAGCAAATGCCATGTTCAAAATCACAGCCCTCGCTGCTCTCACCGCCCTCTGCTTTGGGGTATCTTTACCAGCCTGGGCCTCAGAGCGGGCCGCAGTTCTCGATTTCAGCTCCAAAGGCAATATCACCGCCAGCGACGCCAGCATTATCACCGATCGCATTCGCAGTTTGATTGTGCAAAGCCAGAAGTATGAAGTGATCGAACGTGAAAATATGGATCGTATTCTGCGCGAACAGGGCTTTCAGGCTACCCAAAACTGCGATACCACCGATTGTTCTGTGGCCATCGGCAAAATTCTCTCGGTCCGCCACATGATCACTGGCAGCGCCAGCCGTCTGGGTAATTTATACTCTCTCAACCTGCGGATTATCGATGTTGAAAAAGGCTCTATTTTAAAAGAAGAATACGTCGACTGCCTCTGCCCTTTGGAATCGCTAATGACCCAAACAGCCCCCGAACTGGTACGCAAAGTCTTAAACAACGCCAAAGCGGTTGACGCCAAACCAGCAACCAGCGCCGAGGTCGTGTCTGGTTTGCCCGTGCGTGAGGCCAAACCCTGGCTGATTTTTCTCGAAGGCGGCTGGCCCCGTTATGCCAGTGTCGGCGCTTTTTATCATTTTGGCCCCTATTTTGCCCTGGGCGCCAGCGCGGGTGTGACCACCGGGAGTTTTACGATCAGCCCTCACATGGCCCTTGCTCCCAGGGTCTATTTTAATCCCCATGATTTGGCAGGTTTTCTTGAGTTGGTCGCTGTCTTTCCCATGATCAGTTTTAATAGCATTTCATTCAAGCCAAGACTGGGCTTTGAATACCGCAATCCCTCCAGCGGTTTGAGTTTTGGGATGGCCGTGGGTCCCAATATAGTGCCATTCGGTTATGATCCCACGATTTTTGATGCGACAGCCATGCTGGGCTATGCGTTTTAAATCGCTGATCGCTTAAAAAAACTTTACAGCAAAAGCCCCAGTTTGGGTAATTTTATCTCAGAATGTAAGCCAGACCGCTTTACATTTTTTGCACCCTTTCTATAATAGAGTCACATTCCCAAGGAGTCATCATCAAACACCATGAAAAAATCACTTCAGATTTTGCTCTCTTCCGCCCTCTTGCTGACTGCAGGCAGCTTTGTCTGCTTGCCCCAGGCCACCCAGGCCCAAAATACGGCTGTGATGCAAAATATCGGCAATGGCAGCATTGACTGGACCCACCAAATGATCAAAGTCACCGGCAGCGGCGCTCCGCCGGCCAACGGCTCTGCCGCCCAAAAACGCCTGATGGCCAAACGGGCCGCCCAGGCTGATGCCTATCGCCAATTGGCGGAGATCGTCAACGGTGTTCAGGTCGATTCCGAAACCGTGGTGAAAGACTTTGTCACCGAAAGTGATACCGTGCGTTTACGTGTTTCAGCCCTGATCAAAGCCACACCCGCTGGCCCTGAACGCTACTTGAGTGATGGCTCTGTGGAAGTAGATTTGGCCATGTCCATGAATGGCCAGCAGGGCCTGTCTTCAGCAATTGAGCTGGAGCAAACCCTGAAAAAACAGCAAGAGCGCTTCAACCAACAGGGCTTTTGGCCGGGTGCCAGCGATGCTCAGCAACCTGTCTTGATTCCCGGCCAACAATACGCACTGGCACCTTGGAATCTGGCCGCCAAACCCAAGGTCAAACCCACCCCGAAACCGGTGGTTAAACCCACACCCAAACCGGTCATCAAACAGGCCAGCGGTTATACCGGCTTGATTATCGATGCCAGCGGTCTGGATATCCAACCGGCGATGTCCCCGATGGTCTTGAGTGAGTCCGAACAGGTCTATATCGGCAATTTTGAATTGGATATTGATCGGGTAATTGCCGAAGGCATTATTGTCTATCACCGCAGCATGAAAGATATTCGCAGGGCCGGTAGCAACCCACTGGTGGTCAGAGCCACAGGCACCAGCGAAGGCCGTGTCGATCTGATGGTCTCATCAGAAGACGCCGCCAAGATTCAGGCCGAAGACGCCAAAAATCCGTTTTTGAGCAAATTAAACGTCGCAGTTGTGATGTAAACAGCCACAAACAACTCTTCCCCAAGCCTGGAAGGCTTTGCATCCAAGTGGTGCAAGCGTCTTCCAGGCTTTTAGTCTGACCTCCGGGCTTTTTCAGGCTAAAATAGCCCATGCCCTGATGGGCTAAAAGATTAATTTTCAATTAACATACGGGAAATTAATAGTTAAGCCAAACATGGCTAGATTAAGAAACGACTATAACTTGTTTATCTAAACAAGTGTTTTGTGCTCTTTGTGAGACTTCGTATAAAGAGGAAATAAAGTATGAACGTTTCTGATCTGATTCGCCCGATTTATCTGCCCACTGTTCGGCTTCAGACTGATGGAAATCCCCCCACAACCACGCCACCTGCTGGCAATCCTTACAATACCCGCGTGGATGGTTTTGTCACTTCCACGATTTTTGGTGGCATTGCCGGTAAAAACATGGGCAAATTGGTCTTTAACAACGGCAATCCGGCAGGCTCCGATCTCAGCGGGATCCTCAAAAACAGCTATGTGCGTCAGACCGGCATGAATGCAGGCATTGGTGCAGGTGTCTACGGCGGGCTTTCTGTGCTCAAACAGGGCTTTGGCTTAATGAGTGGCAAACAAGATGCCGCTGGTGCGGCTGCCAACGTCATTACAGATACCCTGCGCGGCGGTGCAGCCGGGCTCGGGGCGACGGCCGGAGGCGGGCTGACAGGTTTGGCCATGCGCGCCATGGGAGCCACCGGCACCTTTGGCACAGTGATTACCTTTATTGGCGGCGCTATTGGTGCCTCCGTTGGCAGCGGACTGCTCGAAGCGACTGGGGTGCGCGATGGTTTGCTCAAAACCTTCGGCTCTCAAAAAATCGCCGCTTAAGATCTTTTTACAGGGAAAAGGCAAGTTTTTGAATGCAGAGCGGGATAACTCCAAGATAAGGTTATGTTTGGGTAAAATTGTGATTATAAAAAAATTAGTCTTGCTGGGTCTTCTGGGTTTACTGACCGCTTGTGGTCAGTCTCCCATGATGACGTCTCCCTATTATGGGCAGCAGGGCAGCGACCCCTACGGCAATGCCTATGCCACCACGGGTCAACCCAATCAGCCCGGCGGTGCTTATGGCAGCATCGACCCCAATGCGGGTTATGGATTTGCCAATACCGACCCCAACGCCTATGGAGCAAACGCAGCTTATCCCAATTCCCAGTATGACCCCAATGCCTACAACAGCACGACTTACCCAGACAACACAGCCTTGCCGCCCGATGTGGCTGCAGGCAACGCCAGCTATCCCTTGCCCGAAGTCAATAACCAACCCAAAACACCTGCAGCGATTGTCAACCAACCCGCCCCCGAAGCCACACCCGTCCCCATCCCCGCCCAGCTCAAAGATGCCAGTGCCGAATTTAAGGTTTTAACCTTAAATGTCTGGGGCCTGCCCAGCCTGCTTGGCAAAGACCGCAAAGCGCGTTTTGAGCGCCTGGGCCAGACATTAAATGACTACGATATCGTCACTCTGCAAGAGACCTTCTCCAACGATATCGAAATTCTGCGCAAGAGCACCCGCTTTCCCTATCACCTGCGCTGGAACAATACCGGCCTGCGTATGGGCAGTGGCCTCTATGTGCTCTCGAAATACCCGATCATCCGCAACGATTTCCGCCAGTTTGGCAATTGCACTGTGGCCGATTGTCTGGCCCGCAAAGGCATGCTTTTCACCCGCATCGATCACCCCACTTTGGGTGCAGTTGATGTCTACACCACCCATTATCAAGCCGAAGCCAAACCCGTGGCCGAAAAAATCCGGATTGAAGAAGACAATAAAGTGATGCAGGAATTTGTGGGCCAGAACAATTCCCCTTACCCCACCATCATCACCGGCGATTTTAATAGCAAACCCGATTTCCCCGAATACCTGGATCTCAACCGCAGATTGCCCCTGATCGACACTTGGCGCACGGCCAATGGCAATGCACCCGGTTACACCTCCGACCCCAGTAATCTCTACAAAGCGGGCAAAGAGCAAGGCGCTCGGATTGACTATATCTTCGTACTCAAGCAAAACACCTACAAAACCAGCGTGCAAGAAGTGCAAGTGACGCACAACAAACCCGTTGAAGGTTTTTTCCTGTCAGACCACTTTGGTGTCTCTGCCAAAATCAAATTTGAGACCCTCTACAGCACTGAACTGAAAAACCACAGCAGCAGCAAAGATTAGCTCAGGCGGCCCCAAATTGGAAGGCCGAAATCACCGAGCCCATGATCTCACCTTCAAAGACCTTTTTTCCGGGCTCTTGCTCAGCGGCTCCAGCGATCACCATCAGCGGCAAAAGATGCTCTTCGCGTGGGTGCGAAAAACGCCCCGACGGCGCTTGCCCCCAGGCATTGAGTTGCTCAGCCCGATCGGTCGAAGTCTGGGCCACAGCCTGACTCAACCAGGTATCAAATTCCCGTGCTTGGGGCCGCACATCGCGCCCAAAGACGCGCAAATTGTGAAAACTCATGCCGCTGCCAATCAGCAGCACGCCCTGCTCGCGCAAAGGCGCCAAGGCCTGCCCCAATTGATGGTGAAAGGCCGGATCGAGATCCGCGCGCAGGGAAATCTGCAGCACGGGAATCTCCGCATCGGGGTAAATCAACTTAAGCGGGATAAAGACCCCGTGGTCATAGCCGCGCTCGGCATCCACCTGAGCGGGGATGTCTGCAGCATTGAGCAGGGTCTGAATCTGTTTTGCCAAGGCAGGTGCGCCAGGCGCGGGATAGGTCAAGTGATAGGTATGTTCGGGAAAGCCATAATAATCGTAGATCAGCTCAGGTCGGGCATGGCCAGTAATCGTGACTGCTGGGGTTTCCCAATGGGCGGAAATGACCAGAATGGCACTGGGGCGTTGGCCCACCTGATCGGCCATTTGGCGCAACCAAGCAGCAAGCCCGTCCCAGGTGTCTGCGGGCCCCATCGTCCAATCCATAAAAAAGCAGGGGCCACCTCCATGGGGAATAAAAAAAGCGGGTAAACGTTTGGATTTGTTCATGTTTCAGGCTCCTGTGTATTTCACTGTTTGCAGTATAATTGACAAATACATATAAATAAAAGTATTGCTTGATTATAAAGATCATTAAAATTATTTATACAAATTCCTTTTGAAAGCAGAGAAGCATGAAACTCGAACAGCTCAAAGCCCTGGATGCCGTTGTAAAAGCAGGCAGCTTCGCCAAAGCCGCCAATGAGATTTTACTTGTAACCCAACCCGCCGTGACCCGTGCTGTGCAAAACCTGGAGGCCGAAATTGGCTTTGCGCTCTTTTCGCGCGAGCAATACCGCCCCGTATTAACCCCCCAGGGCCAGGCCTTTTACAGCCAAGCCCAGCAGATCCTCAAACAGGTCGAAAGTCTGAGTGCTTTGAGCCAGCAAATGGCCCAGGGCATGGAACCCGAACTCAAAGTTGCCATAGATACCTATTTTCTGCTGCCGGAAATGCTCTGTGCCTTTCACGAGACCAATCTGGAATTCCCCTGCACCCAATTGCATATCAGCTGTGAACTCTTGGGCGGGGCAATCGGCAAATTGGTCGAAAAAGCCTGTGATCTGGTGATTGTGCCCTGGGCACCCGAATACCGCAACCAGTCTCAGTTTTTGAGTCAATCTTTGGCCCACATTCAAGCCAGCACCGTGGTTGCCGGCAATTTTCCGCTGCTCCAACAGGATGAGCCCGTACAAGCTGAAGCACTCGCCCCGTATATCCAAGTGGTGGAACGCACCCAGGAGCAGTATATTCGTTTGGGCAGTTCCAACCTGAATCCCCACAGCCAGCGCTGGTACGTCAACGATGTCCACCTCAAAAAGCAGATCATTCTCTCAGGGCGCAGCTACGGATTTTTGCCGTATCATTTGATCGAACAGGAGCTGGCCTCAGGTCAGCTCGTGCCTTTTAGCAATTTAGAGGGATTTGAGGTGCGCACGATTGAATTGCGGGCTGTCGTGCTCAAAGCCAGTCCCATGGGCCCTGTGCTGCAAAAACTGTGGCAGAAATTGGGCCAAATTGAGGCGGCTCGCTCCCGGCTCAAAGCAGCTTCAAACACACCGCTCAGGCCAGTCTAAACACCTGATCCAATTGACGCTGAACCATTTGCTCAGGCAGATGGGCCATCAGCCAATTGCGCAGGCGCAGACCATGTTTGAGATTGCTGATCTGGCCAATTTTCCACGAAGTTTCGGTGATAAAACGGGCACGGGCCAAGCGACAACTTTGGTAATGCTGCAAAGCCTGCTCCAAATCACGGGGTGTCAAGGTTGGCGCCAAACTTTCCGCCAGGGCCCAAGCGCTTTCGAGGGCCTGATTGGCCCCTTGGCCCAGGTTCGGCGTGGTGGCATGGGCTGCGTCTCCCAAAAGCCAGATTGGGCCTTGGCCATAGCTCTTGAGTGGCACAAAATCTGAGAGATCGTTGCGCAAAAAGGCCTCTGTGGGGGTGGCCTGAATGATCTGCAAAACCCGTTCGGGAAAGTCGGCAAAAGCCCTCAGTAGATCGGGTTTTAAGTGCTCGGGGCTGTCATGTTGACCCGCAGGCATAGATTGCGTGAGATAAAAATAGACCTCATCGGCATTGACCTGAGAAAACCCGGCCCGCAAACCCGGCCGATCGCCCCAGAGTTCTTGGGCCTTGTGGTGCCAGGGTTCGGGCAAGCGCAGAGGTGCCAGCCCCCGCCAACAGCTCTGCCCACTGTAACGCAGGGGAATCTCGCCCCAAAGCTGTGTGCGCACCCGCGAACGCAGACCATCTGCACCAATCAGCAAATCCCCTGTGGCACTGCTGCCGTCTTCAAATTGCACAGCGACCTGCCCCTGCCGAATGTCGTAGGCCTGAAAACGCTTGCCTGTGTGCAGGGGCGTCTGTTTGAGGGCGGCCATTAAAATTGCGTGCAGGGCCGAGCGGCGAATCGCCAAAGGCCCGGATCCATAGCGGCAGCGCAGGTCTTGGGCGTTAAAGCCCGAAAGTTTATGGCCGTGTAAGTCTTCCACAGTCGAGGCCTGCAACTCCCAGCCAGCTTGGATCACGGCCTGCTTGAGGGCCGGCTGAATGCGATTGAGAATCTCCAAACCGTTGGGGGCCACCCACAGCCCCGCACCGACAGCACGAATGGCGGGAGCGGCTTCAAAGACCTCAACGTTGATGCCTTTTTTTTCGAGGGCCAAAGCGGCGCCCAGCCCACCAATTCCCGCCCCCACAATTAAAACTTTCATATACGTGCTCCTTATTCGTGCGGACTCTTTTGCATCTTCGATCCAATTTAGGTCAAGTGTACTAAATTTTTCTTTTTAGGTCAAGTATACTAATTTATATGAAGACCAAAGCCAAAATTCTGGCCAAGGCCCTGGAGTTGTTTAACGCTGAGGGCCACGAAGCCGTGACCACGCGCCAAATAGCCCAAGCCCTGGGCATGAGCCAGGGCAATCTCTGTTACCACTTTCCCCAGAAAAAAGATCTGGTCATGGGGCTGTATCAGGCCTTGGTGGCAGAATTTGACCAGACCTTCAAAAACCTGCAGCAGCGCGACTACAGCTTTGAAGAGGCCTTTGTTCAGACCCACCAAATGTTGGGAATTCAGTCCCGTTACCAATTTCTGATGCACGATTTTGTGCGCATCATGCAGACCTATCCCGAGATTAACAGCCATTTCAGGGCCCTGCAGGCGCTTCGCCACCAGCAATTGCAATTGCTGTTTAAACAGCTCAACGCGCGGGGCATGGCCCATTTGCCGCTGGAGGGCCCGGCCTTTCAGCGTTTGGTGGAACAGTATTTTATTGTCGGCAATGCCTGGATGGGAGAAGCTGCCATTTTAAATCCCCAACCCAAGCCAGACCTGCTGCAACATTATTGCGCGGTCTTGCTTGGGTTGCTTTACCCCTGGTTAAGCCCAGCAGGCCAAGCGGCATTTGATCAGGGCTTTAACGCCTTTCAAAAGTCGCTTAGCTCAAAACCCAGCTAAAATTTTTCGTATTGGCGCTGCTTGTTTTGGCGCATGGGGGCCTGAATTTCGTTGGTGAAATTGCTATAGACCTCGAGGCTGATCGGGTGTTCGACCGCATAAGCCACGCTGATCTTCTTTTTTTCTTGGGGCTTAAGATCGAGTACCCAGCGCAGCACATTCTCGCGGGTCTGCTCTTGGGGCTGGGGGGTCATTTTCAGCACAGTCATGCGAATCTGATCGTGGCGTACCAAAGGCAGATGGTCCCAGACCACCACCTGCACAGGTTTGTTTTTAAAATTCGAGACCTCAATTTCGTAGCTCATTTCGCGGCGGCGCGTATCGCGCATCAGGCCAGTCAGGGTGGTCTGCTCAGACCCCTCGCGGCGAGCCACACGGATATTTTCATCGACGCCAAAATTCAAGCTGGCCTCTTCGTTTGGGCGCACCAAGGAGATCTGGCTGGTACCGGTATAGTCCAGATCGACATAATTGCGAATTTGGCCCGCGAGCAAAGGCAAATCGCCATTGTTGCGGAAGCGGGCGCGCAGATAGACCCGGCGCGAGAGTTTGGGCACCACCTGGTATTCAGCTTCGTAATTAAAGCTGCGGGTGGCAATTGAGACCCGGCGGGCATGGGGCGAGCTGTCGATACTGACCTTTTGGGGGATCGCAAAGAGCACCGAAAGGCCCTGCGTTTGCACATCCGATTCGACAAAGCCTGAATTGTCACTGCCAGAGACAGGGCCATCGCTGTCGCGCATTTCTTCTTCATCGGAGAAGCCGCCGCGTGGGGCATTGTTCAACATGCCTTTTTCCAGCTGTGGCTGGTGGTGGGTGATCACCCAGGGCTCCAACATGGGCACGGCAGCATTGAGTTGGGGCACCGCCGTTGAAAGGCTGACATCGACATCCTGCCAGGGCTCGCCGGTCTGTTGCACGATATCCCCGTAATAGGTCAAAGAGAGTTTGCCTGCTTTTTCGTCCATACGCGCATCATAAGAGGGTGTCCAGTGAATGCCGGGCACGAGGTAGCGCAATTGAAAGCTGACAGGACCTGCCGTTTTGGCCGTAAAATAGACCACCGCAGCCTGGGTTTTGTGGGCCAATTGGGAGGCCTGCTCTGAAAGCTTTTTGTTGACCTCGGCAATTTTGGCCTGTAAATCCTGCTTTTGCTGCTGAAATTGGGTCTCACTCTCCAAGAGTTTGGCCTGGTTTTGGTTGAGAAAATCGAGGGTCTTTTGCCACTCAGCGGGCTGGGGATAAGCCGGGGTCTTGTTGGAGACCTGCTCCCAATAGGTGTCGAGCCAGTCTTGGCCACGTTCGTTGAGGGTATGGGTATTTTCGAGGCGGGCCATTTGCTGATTGAGCTGCTTGAGTTGGGCCTTGAGTTTGAGCGTTTCTTTGTTTTCTTCACCCGGCGGCAAAGGCATGACCTGCACATTGTGGATGCTGATGCCCGGTGCGCCCTGGGCGCTGACATGCAGCGAGTCGGCCACCATGCCAAGGGGGATATCTGTGACCCGCAGGCGGTAATCACCGGGTTTGCTTAAACTGAGCCGGGCTTCGCGGCTGACGATGCCTTGGCCCTGATAGGCGATCACCTTGGAAATGGGCGAAGAACTCAATTCGGTGATGGTTTCGGCCTGTGCGGAAAGTTGTAAGGCCGGTTGCAGAGCGGGTTGCAGACTCAGGGCCAATAAGAGGGGCAGGGCAAGGGGTTTCATGGTTTCCTCCAGCAAAGTTTCTCTGTGTACTATACCCTCTCTGTTCAAAACTGCCCATGGGGGTGCTCTACTGTGATCTCCCAAATGGGTTTGGGGCAGCGAGCTTGCCAGAAGGCACAAGGAACGTGGCATGGCCAAGGGGAACAGAAGGTATTTTAGAATGAGACCCTTGTGGTAGGGAGAGTGTTCAAGGCCTCTGGGAGGAGCCTGTGCTTTGGTTGTGGTTTCAATTGAGAGTAAGAGGAGTGGGTAATCGGCTCCGGTTGGCACAAGCCCCTGAAGTTCGGGCCGACTGCCGCACGCGTCCTGCGTGCAACAGGCTAAGTTCACAGCCCGCGTCTGTCCCATCCTGGGACGCGGGCTGTTCAATTGCCCTCACTTTTCAGGGGCTTGGCCAACGGAGGAAGGTTTCCCTGCGTTTTCAAAGACAATAAAAACAGCCTGAGAAAACAGAGCTTGCAGCAAAATCTACAGAATAATTGATAAATTACTTGGATTTAAAACCCTTAACCCAAAGGCTGTTGCCTAAAACCTAACACCTAAAACCTAATCCCCCCCTCAGGGCTTTTTTCGCGCACGCAGCAGCTCCAGTGCTTTGCTTAGGCGGCGTTCGCGGGTTTCGGGCTTTTTGGCGATCGAGAGAGGCATCAGCAAAGAGTAGCGCTGGGTCTTGGTCAGGCTCTCAAAGAAGGTTTTGGTGTCGGGGTCTTGATCGAGCTGGGCCTGTAAATCGCCGGGGACTTCGATGGTGCTAAACGAGGCGTAGGCCTGCTCCCATTGGCCATTGGCCTTGGCTTTGTCGATCTCAGCTTGGCCGGAGGGTTGCATGCGTCCGGCGGCAATGAGTTTTGCGACTTTTTCGCGGTTGACCTGGGACCACAGACTGCGCTTTTGGCGCGGCGTAAATTTTTGCAAATACGACGTTTCGTCGCCTTTTTGGACCTGGCTGTCGATCCAGCCATAACAGAGGGCCACATCCAGGGCCTGAGCATAGTTCACACTGGCAATACCTGAGGCCTTTTTGTAAAAGCGCAGCCAGACACCGGGAACCAGAGCGCCATTTTCTGAAAGCCAGCTTTCCCATTCGGCCTCGCTGGCAAAGGCCAGAATCGGGTAGTCGGGCGGAGAGGGCTTGTTCTGTTTTGTTTGCGGGGTTTTAGGCATATTCTCTTCCCTTGTTCAGGAATTTAAGGGGCAGGACTCAGATTGACAGGGGGCTGGTACTGGGCAATCCAGGCTCGCACCTGTTCGTGGGGCAGGGCCTCGACCCGGTTGCCAAACACGCCCACCATGGGTTCGGCAGCACAGAGGGCGTTTAAAATGGCCTCTTCGGTGGCATAAGTAGCCGCTTCGAGCAGGGGATCGAGCTGGGTATTGGGCAAGACCTGCCACTGCTCCATGCCCTTTTGCAGCGTGGGGGCCACCGTTGAAAAAGCCAGGAAAAAATCGCCGGAGGTATTGTAGGCCACACCGCCGGTGCGGGCCACCCCCAGGCCCATGCGCCGGGCCAGACGTTTGAGTTGCTGGGGCAATAGGGGCGCGTTGGTGGCCAGAACGCCAATGATCGATCCATCTTGTTTGGGTTGTTTGTTGGGGCTGTGGAAAAGCTGGGGCAAAAGTCTGTCTTTGAGCCATTGGCCCACGGGCAGGCCGTTCATGAGCAAATTGCTGCGCGCCCCAAAATTGGCCTGCACCAAAACCCCAACCAGAAAGGTCTGGCCCATGATTTCGACTTGGCGCGAGGCTGTGCCAATGCCCGCTTTAAAGCCAAAAGAAACCATACCCGTGCCACCGCCGACATTGCCTTCGGGCACCGGGCCTGCAGCGGCGCTGTCCAGGGCCGCAAAGACATCATCGCGGGTCAGGGCCTGGGCTTCAATCGCATTGAGCCGCCCGTCCCAGGTTTCGCCGACCACGGGCAGCAAACCGCCCCCGAGCAAGCCATCTGCGCCGAGGCGCTCGACCAGCCAGGCCCGCACGCCATCGCGCACCCGCCCCAGCGAGCAGGTATTGGTCAGTGCCACCGGCCCCTCTAAAAAACCCGACTCTTCGACCCAGGCCAGCCCGGTCATTTCGCCATTGCCATTCAGGGCAAAGCTGCCGGCAGGCAAAGCAGACAGTTTTGGGCCCTGGGGCAAAATCGCGGTGATGCCCGTGCGCAGGTCTGTACCTGCAATGCGGGTGCAATGGCCCACTTCCAGGCCATGCACGTCGGTGATGGCATTCAGCGGGCCAGGCAAGCCGGGCAGGTTCAGGCCCAGATCGCGGGCGCGGGTGGGTTGGGGTAAGC
This sequence comes from Candidatus Sericytochromatia bacterium, assembly GCA_018780035.1. Taxonomy (GTDB): domain Bacteria; phylum Cyanobacteriota; class Sericytochromatia; order UBA7694; family UBA7694. Next base: position 16,307 of record JADMKE010000032.1, on the reverse strand, counting down.
TTTGCATTGCTTCAGATTGGCAGAAAACTGGCGGGGGGTCAAGGGGAGATCCGAGTTGAAAAGGTTTACCAAAATTTAACGTTTAAATTGAACGGTGATGGCCGTCAAAACCCGACCTCAAAACGGCCGTAAACTCTTTTGTCGCAATTGTTATGCCCAAGTGTGCAGCGTCTCACCCAGCACAATTTGCCTTTACAGAATCTTTATAATCGTATTTTACAATTTGTTTATAGACCTGTGAATTTTTATTACTCCCTTTCACAGAAGACAAGCTAATGTTTAAACACACAGAGGTTAACCCCATGGTATTTCGCCGTATTTTTGCCCTGACCTGCTCCATCAGCGTTTTTTCCTGTTCTT
>JADMKE010000032.1:0-15929 GCA_018780035.1 Candidatus Sericytochromatia bacterium | reverse complement strand
CCCCCCCCCCCTCACTCAAACGGCTAAAAATAGCATCAATCAGGTCAAGATTACCCCCGAGGCCCTGGCCGAAAAACGCAAGACCTTTTTCTCGCAGTTGCGCCAACAGCGTCTCAAAGAAAAAGCAGATTTTAAAATTCAAGACCATGTGGATGCTGTTTGGCAGCCCCCCACCACAACTTCTGTAATTGTAACTGAGGGTGGAATGCCACAGACCCCTTCTCATTATCTTTTTGAAGATGAAAATTGCCTCAATTGCCACAGCTTAGTAGCTGCAGATATCGGAAAAACCCTCACGTATCTCATCCCTTTTGTTAGTTCTGCCACTGCCAATGTACATTTCAGTTCATCATCTCCCTATGACGCTCTTATTCTCTCAAGTTCGCCAGATGGAACTGGTGGGGTAAATATTGGGCAATCACAAGATAATATTATGTGCAGTTTTGGGGGACCTGTATTTTTTAGTTCAACAGGCATACCTTATCATTTAAGTCATCGTTTTAAAGTTGGAAATGGCGGAAGTATGCCAATTAATATAGGCCAGGTATTAAAAGAGCGGGGAGGTAATTATTCAGGGTCAATCAACTGCACTCTCGAACGTACTATTACAGTTCCCTCACCAAGTGAGGAACAATGGTTTTACAACACTGACGGCCTCCATACTTTTTATTTAATCGACTATTTTACTTGGTCTTGGCCAAAACTTTATTTGCTCAATAAATGGTCTGCATCTGTCAAGCCATCTTATCATGTTGACCTTACAGTGGAACCAATGGCATTTTATCCAGGTTCTGCCCAAACAGAATGGCCAAGCCTCATTAATTTTCACTTAGACACCGGCCCCAACGAAGAGACCTGGATTGAGATCTACGGAGAATATATTGATGCCAATGGAGAAACCTATTGGAAACGCACGCCAGTACTGGCCCAGGTCGCAGAGCCCGATGGCGAAGGCTCGCGCACCGTGGTTTGGGATGGTCGCAATACCCAAGGCCAATACCTGCCCCCCGGCAATTATGTGGCCTTTGCCTATAGCTATAACTGGGATGACTTTGAGAGTTTCAGCATCGCTTTGCCGCCGGTGGTGGCGACACCGACGCCCAGTCCATCTCCCAGTGAGAAGCCCCTATGTGAAGAAGCTACTATTCTGCCAGATCAAACCGCTGGCTTGGCTGGTATGATTAGCAGCACCCAATTCCCTTTTCTCTTTAATTATCGCGTCAACAGTTTTCAGACAATGGCGGCTAAAAACAAGCCAAGCTCACAGGTTTTGGTTGGTACTTTGAATTCACACATTCAATCCGTGTTTCAGAAAAGACAATTGATTCGTACAGAGATAAACCGTCTCAAAAATAATGCTACTTACAGTCAAGATGAGTCAGTTATTCTGAATGGATTAGCTGAACACGAAGAATATCTTACACATTTGGAAGAAGCAAGTCTATATCAATTGAGTTTGGACAGTACACTGGGCTTAATAGACGCATCTCATAGCTTTGCGAATTTGCTTCAGTATTATGAACGGCTCTTAGACATGCTGAACACAAATCAGTTGCAAGGTTTGAGTCTTCAAGAGGTTGAAATCTTAACGCAAAAGGTTGAAGCTCTAATCCCCAAGCTTCGTATTTATCCAGAGCAATTAAAAATTGATTTAAATCTTGAAATGCTTCAGCAGGCTCAGGAATTGAAAGAATTAACCACGCTGACCCAAGATTTATTTTTGATTGCTTTGTTTGATGCCTGGATCGAAGAAGGGCTTATGGACCCTGATACAGGTGAATTAACGCCCCCCCAAGACCAAGGTTTTTCAGTTCAAAACGCAAGAGAAAGATTTGCTAAATGTATAGAGTCTGGCATCGATTGTTCACCTCAAAACCCCCGCTTGATAAAAAAGAATCAAGATCAAGTTGTGAAAAAATTTAGTCAGGCTCGAGAAATCGATTTACAAGCGCTTGTAGAGGGATTTAAAAATAGAAAAACCCCCTTGCAGGATTTCTTAAAAGAACACAAAGACCTCTATCTGGAAGAAGGGGCACGCATTCTCACTGGCTATAACAAAGCCAGTTGGGCAGTGGTCGGAGTTGTTGAAAAGAGAGCGTTGATCGCAGCCTTTTCAGAATTGGTTTTTGCTGTATTGCCTGAAAGTGCCGTAGAATTTTTGCCCGTGGGCAAAGGCTTTAAGGTTGCGGAAGCATCTATTCCCCAATTGGCCAAAGCAATCAAACGCTTTGAGGATTTGCAAATAAAATTGGGGAAAAATAGCCCTGATTTGGCCCGCCATATCGACATCTTGATTGTGCAATTGAGAAAGCGTTTAGAAACCCTTCAAAAAAATTGCAGTCCTTGTGGTGCTGCTGGCAAATACTACAGTGCTTATAAAGAAAAGTTTGTAAGTTTTTCTGAATATTTATTGCATAAAACCCCTCAAGAAATAGATAATTTTTTGGCTAAGTATGGTCATTTCAAAGATTATTCGATATTTTTTGACAGTGATGCCATCCCTGATTTCAGAAAAATTAAGCTTGCAGGTCGTCAACTCAATGGCTCAGAATTAAAGCAGATTGTCAGGGCCGAAACCAAAATTACACCCTCAACGGATTATCAGGAATTGCTGAAAAAGCATCAAACGGCAGGAACCAAGGCTACACCAAAGGAGATTGAAAAAGCACAAGATGCTGCAAGAAAAAAAGATAAAGCAAAAGCAATCGCATCCTTGTCTAAAGATCCCCAATTCATTAGTGAATTGCAGCAGGCTTATCCAGGGCAAAAGGTGAATCAGGATTTAATTAAGGACTATTTGGAGGGTTTTCAAGGTCATCATTCTGTCTTTGAAAATAAAAAAAATGGTATTATCAGCTTTCAGTTTGTACAAGAAGATTTCCACAATGCATTCAAACATGAGGGCTCGTTTGCTCTGATATCGAGGCAATAAGAGGAATAAATGAAACCTAAATTTAGACCCTTTACAAATAAAATATTTCCTGTTGTGACAGATTCTGATATTGAAGCTTTTGAAAAAATCCTAAAATATAAACTGCCTGAATCGTATAAAAAATTTCTAAGGGAAATCAATGGAGGATGGGCTAAGCCTGAATATTTCAGACGACCACTTGATCCTACAGTCATAGAAAACATAGAAAGATTTTTTTCATTAAATATCCATGAAAAGATTGATAAATCTCTTCCCAATCATTTTATGCTTTACAAAGGAAATCTTCTCTATGAGTGGGACTGTTTAAAAGCTTCCTGTAATATGCCTGATTTCATGCTTCGGATAGCCACAACCAGTGTTCCCAATGATTTCTTGCTGTCTGTAGCTGAAGAAGATTATGGGTATATTTATGGTGGGCACGAGGAGTTGGGCTCAGAACCTTCATACAATGAAAGGCGGGCCAAGCGAACTGCCAATGAGAAAGAATTACGTAAAATTGGCTTTGCCTTGATAGCTTATGATTTTGATGATTTACTCAACAGTGCAATAGAAATGACCGATGAGGAGTTTCTCAATTACAGCCCATTTGATTAATCTTTGCGGTTAGCAAATCAGTGGCTCTGACCTTTCTCCAAAGATGTTGGCATACATTTAAGCCATATTTGCCCATTAACCCACCATCAACTGAATCTCCAAGAGCCGCTGCTGCAGCCCTTCCCGCGTTTCACTTTTGCTGTAATTGCGGAAAGGCGAAGAAATTTTATCTCCGGTGGTGGTATTGGTTTTGCGAATTTTCTGCTCAATCGCGCGGGCAAAGCCAATTAACTCACCCTGATCCTGGCTGCTGCCGATCAGGCGCTTGAGAATCGACTGGCTGACATCGCCCATGATGTCTTGTTTGAGCACTTCTGAAAACAGGGCCTTGCGCTGCCCGGTCTCCATGCGGTCAATGCCCCCGATCAGGGTCTCGACCTCCTGGGTCAATTGTTCAGAGCGGCTCACCAATTGCTGGTGGCGCACCCCACCCAAGACAAAGAAGTCTTCGGCAATCTTTTCTTTGACCGATTCGAGCGGAATCTGGGTCTCTTTGTAATTATTTTTGACCAATTCCAGCAGGTCTTCGCTTTTTGACGAGGTCAGCGTGGTCATGCCCGAGGTGCGGCCCAATAATTTGTCCTGTTTATCTGTCAGTTTATCTATTTCGTGTTCAATCTTATCAAGGCGGCCATCGAGTTCTTTAAAGCGTTTGGCTCCGGACTCACTGGCAGACATAATCGCCTTATCAATCGTCTCCAGGGCTTTTTTATCATCAGGAAAACCCGCAGGAATAATTTCATTGCGCAGGCTCCACTTCTGATCATCGGTCATGCGGGGCACCATGCTGGCAAAGGTTTTGACGCCCACTTGCCGAATCACCTCGCCCTGCAATTCGGGGCTGAACTCTTTGACACTGTTGAGCAGCTTAAAGGCATGCTCCATGCCGATGGTCCCTTTGTCTTCGCCTGCAATTTCTTTGATCAAATTCGCCACTTCGGAGGTATTGCTCGGTGACATATCCCGCAGGGTGGTCAGCAGCACCATATCGAGGAATTCACTTCTGACCGAGGCGTCTTCATACATTTTTTCAGGCGAGCTGTAGAGCTTCTTCAACTCTTTGGGCAGAATCGGGCCAGCGGCCATCAGACCCTTGGTTACCGCCAAACGCCCCTCTGGCGTATCGAGCTGGCGTGTAATTGCGGAATCAAGGCCATCGAGGAATTCATCGACTTTTTTGAGCAGATTGGTTTTTTCTTCGGGTTCGAGAGTGGTGTCCGCCACCAGATCTACCCGAATTTGTTCGAGGGCCTTGAGCTTTTGGGCGCCCACATTGAAGCGATCCCAGGGGTCTCCCGTGATCCGCGATTTGAGATCCTGCAGACCATCGGAGCTGGTCGGCAGGGTGTGGGTCATTTCTGAGAGCTGATCGGAACGCTCGGGCGCGAGAAACCCCTCAATCGCCAAGCCATCAATCCGGCGGGTGTGGATATCGCTGCTGAAGGTGAGTTCCACCAGCGAAGTATCTGGCCCGATCAGACGCTGCAAGGCTGCTACGCGCTTCATTTCTTCGTCACCCACATGGGAGGTGGTTCCACTGGCCAAGAACGCAGCCACCCGCACGCCTTGCTCACGCCGGATTTCGTCTTGATTGCCCTGCAGCTCGGGTTTTTCGCTGATCGCGCGCAAATCTTTGAGCAGAGACTTGAGCTCGGTGCGAGAAATGCCGTGCTCGTTTTTGAGGTGTTCAATTGTGGCCGTGACCGAGCGGGTGCCACTGATGGTGGGGGTCGATTGGGATTCTCGGGCAATCAGCTCAGAGCCGAGTTCTTCCAATTTGCCCAGAATCTCGGGGGTGATATTGGCCTTCATCGAAACCGAAGTCTCCCCCCAACTGCTATCTGAACGAGTGGGCAGAACCAAGGCATCTCCCGTTTGTCCCTTGGAATCTTTGACTGGCCCGAGCAGGGTATTGAACTGTTCGATGCGCTTGCGCAAATCTTTGTCGTTGGTTTTGGTATCCCCAATTTTAAAACCGACATCCAAACCCTGATAGGTCTTGACCGGCTCTTTGCCCTCTTCGAGGGTAAAGCGATTGGCCTGATTCAGGCTCAGCGAGGTTTTCAGCTCGCCATGAAACCAAGCAGAATGGGAGGCCATCATGGTGTGAATATCTTCGTGTAAGATATCTCCATTGCGGATATAAATGGCTTCCATGCGGGTGGAGCTGGTTTTGGCCTTGGCCACCGTGGCACTGGCTTCGAGATAACCTTCCATCGATTTGGTCGCACCAAAGGTCACCAATTTGACGCCGTTGGTCTCCTGTTTAAACGCTTGCAAGAGTTTTTCCTGTTTGCGTTGGCTGAGTGAGTCCATCGAACGCAGGTATTTATTGGGATCGGGTACTTGGGGCAATTTGCCATCTTTCATAAACTTGGAAAGGGCTTCAGGGGTCATCTCAAACTGGTAATGTACCGTTGAGGCAAAACCGCCGCCGCCGGTCACAGAAAAAGGGCCCCAACCGACACTGGCATTGACGTCGATCTTGCGGTTGCCGGGCTCAATATGCAGCAAAAATTTGGGCGGGTCTCCCTCCATGCGCTTGATCGAGGTAATAAATTCATTTTCGACACTTCCCCCGACTGAAAATTTAACGTGGCTGTGGGGCTCAACCACCCCCGCTTTGACAGAGACCTTGAGCATGCCCCGGTAGGCTATTTCATCCCCCGGCGCCAAGCTGCCGACCGGGTCTTTCTGAATCTCTTTTTTGCTGGGCGGATCGGTCTCTCTGACCTGAATCAGGGTTTCACCCTCTTGCAGTTTGCGGGCATAAGCGACATCGGAACTGCCCTCCACGCCAATATTCAAAGAGCCGCCCACGGGCAGAGAGCTTTCTGCGCCCTTGAGTTTGACACCAACATTGACATCCACCTGCCGGGCCCGCACCAGCAAGACCCGCCCGTCGTCGAGGTGGTTCTCCTGGTTGATCACGGCAAAGCCGCCGCTGAGCACGGCAGTCAGACCCGTGTTGGCGATATTCTTATCTGAAAGGCGGAAACGGGCGACCACCCCATTGGAGGTGGGAATCAAGACACCACCCACCCCCATTTGATCCGGGGGCTGCTGGCCCGGAGGCAGCGTGGAGGGATCTTGTGGTTGTTGCCCCAGCATTTCAGGCGGAACGGTCTGTTGGGTCTTTTTGGCGATGATATCTCCCAATTTTTTGGGCTGTTCTTCGAGTTTGACATCACCGAAAATGGATTCTTCGCCTTTTTTAAATTTTTCGGTTTTTTCGAGGGTCTGCACCTCTGTCTGGATCGTCTCTGGCGGGGTGCTGGAAAGCTGGGACTGGATCTGCTGACCTTCTTGGGAACTGCCCAACGGCGGGGGTTCGGTGGTTTGGGGAGTGGTTTTGGGCTGGGAAGGCGACTCGGAAACAGTGGGCTGAGGGCTGGAAACCGTCTGTTTTTGGGTAGTGGGGGTAATTTGGGTCGGAATTGAAACTTTCGGTTGATTGACCTGCATAATCACGGCTCTCACTTGTTTGAATGAAGATGCGCTGCATCTTAACACAGAAACAAAAGCAGAGAAAGACGCCCCTCTGGGTTGAACAATTCCCTTCTGATTCAACACCTGTTAACATAATGCAGACAGGGCGCTTGAAGCCCTGATTGAATCTGAAGCAAAGGAAGATGCAGGGTGCCCCAACTGAAAGCAATGGCAGGATTTGAGCATCAACTGAATGCCCTGACACAAAACCGGCATCACCGCTCAGAAGAGGATTACCAAGCGGGTATTCAGGCCCTGGCGCGGGCCAAGGCCGCTGGTTTTCAAGACAAAACCCTGCTCAAGCAGGCCTGCGAACGCCTGATGTCTGCCCTGCAAAAAAACCGCAACAACCCCCGACCGTATATTGCCATGGGCTATCTTTTGATGATCAGCGCCGATCGCAACAGAGCCAAACGCTATTTTCTCAGTGCTTTAAAATTGGATCCCCAGAATGAGACGGCTCAGAATTTTCTCGATAGCATGGCCGAGGCCGCAGCAATTGAATTACAGGCCCAAGATACCCTGCAACGTTTTGAGCGTTTTCAGACCGGCAGCGATCCCGATCTGCAATACCAAAGCCTGGAAAAGATGATTGCCACGGCCCTCAAACAGGTGATGTCTGTTCCCCATCAGACAGAACCGGTGCTCTCTCCTGAGGCTTTGGCCAATCTCCAGGCACAATCCGCAGAACTGCATGAACTCAAAGCGGGTATCGAAAAACAGATTGTGTTGCTCGAAAACGATGTGGATACCACCCCCCTGTATTTTCAATTGCACCCGCTGGAGGTGATCCTGCGCCGCTATCAAAAGGCGCTCAAGACCAGTGCGGAGTTCCTGCGCCTAGAAACAGAGATCGCAGGTTTAAAACAAGAGACCTGCAGGCTGATCCAGGCAGCCAATCAACGACAAGAAGTCGGTCAGGGCTTTGATCTCCTGCTCGACGCCTGTGATTCTTTGGCCGATCAATTGGACGATTTCGAAACCCGCAAGATCTCGATCCAGCCACTGGAGACAACGTATCACGAACTCCTGGGCCTGGTGCGGATTTTGCAAGAAGTGCTGGATGAGAAAGCCTAACGACAACCCAAGCGCATCGTTTCTCAAGGCAAAACCAACGCCTGTGCCCCCTCCACCAGTGGTCCGACCCGCTCCCGGTTGCGGGCCTTTTGCAGCGGTGCAGCCGGCCCTTTGGGATGATCCTGGTGTTCGGCCCAAGCATCTAAGCTAAAAGCCAGACCAAAACCCGCTTTGAGCAGGCGATTGGCAAAGTCCACGTCTTCCCAGCCAGGGCCCACAAAGCCCGCGTCAAAGCCACCCACAGCGTCAAAGAGTGGGCGGGGAATACAGCAATTGCCCGTCCAGGCAAAGAGCTGGGGATATTGCCAGAGCGTGGGCAAGATCTGCCATTGGCCTTCGCGCCACAAAAAGCGCAGATCTTCAGCGCAGACCTGCTGTTCAGGAAAAAACTGCGAAGGCCTGAGCGCTTCGACCTGATGCGTGACCGAGCCGTAAAAAGCGTGTTGGGGATGGGCCTGGGCCAATTGGGTATAAATTGCCAAACTTTCAGGTTGCAGCAGCACATCGCAATCGAGGAAGACCAGCAGATCGTGCTGCGAGCGAGACGCTCCCAAATTGCGCGAGCGGGCCACAGCATAATCGCGGGGGCGACCAGAACAAAGCAATGGCCAAGGGGCCTCAAAGCCTTCGGGCAAAGCGATTTCTTCGCCATCAGATTCCACCCAAACCGCATCCGGCGGCAGGCTCTGCTGGGCCAGCAGTTTTAAACAGCTCAATAAATTGGCCTGCCGCCCCGGTGAGAAGGAGATAATCACACTCAGCGACATCAGAGCAATAAACACCTCCTCAAGGCCAAAAATCTGGTCTATTGGTATTTTACCCCCTCTCGTTGAGAGCTGGCACAGCAACTCAGAACCGTCCCGCTCCGAAACGAGGATGATATACTGAGGGCATTCTTACCGATTATTTACCCTGGCAGGCACTTCATCATGACCCCTTCTTCAACCCCTCTGTTTAAAACCATTCTCGTCACGGGCGGCGCCGGTTATGTCGGCGCCGTTTTGGTGCCCGAATTGCTGTCCGCCGGTTACCAGGTCAAGGTGCTCGATCTTTTGCTCTATGGCGAGACTGTGCTGGCTCCCCACCCCCAATTGGAAGTGATCCAAGGCGATTTGCGCGATCAGGCCCTGCTCAAACGGGCCCTGGCCGGGGTCGATGCCGTGATTCACCTGGCCTGTATCTCCAACGATCCCAGCTTTGAACTCGACCCCGCATTGGGGAAATCGATCAATTACGACGCCTTCCGGCCCTTGGTACAAATCGCCCGTGAGAGCGGTGTTCGGCGTTTTATTTACGCCTCGTCTTCGAGTGTCTATGGCATCAAAGACGTCCCCAACGTCAGCGAAGATCTGCCCCTGGACCCACTCACCGACTACTCCAAATTTAAGGCCCAATGTGAAGAAATTTTATTGGCCGAACGCCGCCCCGGTTTTAGCACTTTGATTATCCGCCCAGCCACCGTCTGCGGCATGTCTCCCCGCCTGCGTTTGGACCTCACCGTCAATATCCTCACCCACCACGCCTATCTCAACCGCAAGATCACCGTCTTTGGCGGCGATCAGATGCGCCCCAATATTCACATTGCCGACATGGTCGCACTTTACCTGCAAGCCCTGCGCTGGGACGATGCCCAGATCGACGGCAAAATCTACAATGTCGGCTACGAAAACCACACCGTGCGCGAAATTGCCGAGATGGTCAAAAACAAAGTGGGCCCCGATGTTGAAATTGTCGTTACGCCCAGTGACGATCACCGCTCTTACCATATTTCCTCGCAAAAAATTCGCGACGAACTGGGTTTTGCACCCAGTCACAGCCTCGAAGATGCCATTGCCGATCTGGTCAAAGCCTTCTCCGAAGGACAGGTCCCCAACTCCCTGACAGACGATCGCTATTACAATCTGCGTGTCATGAAACAGAGCCCGCTCAGCCAAGCTCTGGAAGCAGGCCGCTAAAGATGGGCCCAGATTTTCGCAAATTGGATCAGCTCTCCCGCAGCATTCGGGTGCGAGCGGTGGAAATGTCGTACCAGGCCCGCACCCCCCATTTGGCCTCGGCCCTTTCGTGTATCGACATCCTTGTGGCGCTTTACGCAGGTGAATTTCTGCGTGTCGATCCCCAAACCCCCCAGGCCCAAGAGCGCGACCGCGTGATTTTCAGCAAGGGCCACGCCGCCCCGGCCCTGTATGCCACCTTGGCTGAAAGTGGTTTTTTCGACCAAGAGCTGCTCAATTCGTATAACCAAAACGGCGCAATTTTGGCCGAACAACCCAGTCCCGGCTCGGTCCCCGGACTGGAATTGGCCACGGGCTCGCTCGGTCACGGCCTTTCGGTGGGACTGGGCATGGCCCTCGCAGGCCGCATTCAGGAGCGCTTTTACCGGGTCTATGCCCTGCTCAGTGACGGTGAATGCAACGAAGGCAGCGTCTGGGAAGCCGCCATGCTGGCAGGGGCTCAAAAATTAGGCAATCTGGTTGCCATTGTCGATTTTAACAAATGGCAGGCCACCGGCCGCAGCAAAGAGGTCATGGCCCTGGAACCGCTCAAAGCCAAGTGGGAGAGCTTCGGCTGGAGTGCCTACGAAGTGGATGGCCACGATTTGCCCGCATTGGTGGACCTCTTGCGCAACGTGCCCGATGGCTCGGGCAAACCCGTGGCAGTGGTTGCTCACACGGTCAAAGGCAAAGGGGTGACCTTTATGGAAGACGACAACAATTGGCATTACCGCATTCCCACCTACGAAGAAGTACTTTTGGCCCAGAGTGAACTGGGGGTGAGCCATATATGAGAAACGCCTTTGCCCGTGAAATTACCCGCCTCGCAGAAGCCCATCCAGAGCTGGTTTTGCTCTCAGGTGATACCGGCAACCGCCTCTTTGACGATTTTAAAGCCGCTTACCCCAGCCGTTTTTTGAATTGTGGGATTGCAGAAGCCAATATGATCTCGCTCTCGGCGGGCATGGCCATGTCGGGGCTCAAACCCGTGACTTACGCGATCGCACCGTTTACCACCTACCGCTGTCTGGAACAAATCCGCGTCGATCTCTGTTATTACAATCTGCCCGTGGTGATTGTCGCCGTGGGCGCGGGCCTGTCTTATGCAGCGCTGGGGCCCACCCACCACAGCTGCGAAGACCTGGCCGTTTTGCGGGCCATGCCCAATCTCACCCTGCTCTGCCCGGCGGATCCGCTTGAAACCGGTTTGGCTTTGGCGGCGGCCCTGACAGCCCCTGGCCCGGTCTATCTGCGCCTGGGCAAAAAAGGTGAACCGGCCGTACATGCTGCCCCCTTTGACTTTCAAATTGGGGTCGCTCAGCGTTTAAAAGCCGGCAAACGTGTGGCGATTCTGAGCACGGGCACCGCCAGCCACTTGGCTTTAAACGCCGCTGAAAGTTTAAGTCAACATCACCTGATTGATGCGGAAGTCGTGCATTTTGGCACGGTTAAACCGCTGGACACGCACTGTTTGGAAGAGCTCAATGCCAATTTTGAATTGCTGGTGAGTTTAGAAGAGCACAGCACCATCGGTGGCTTGGGTTCAGCAGTGGCAGAATGGCTGAGCAGCAGAGGCCAACATGCGCCCCTCTTGCGTCTGGGAACGCCGGATCGTTTTTTCTCTGAAACCGGCAACCGCAAATATGTCTTTGAACAATGGGAGCTGAGCCCCGAAGCCATTGCCCTGAATATCTTCCAGGCTTTTCAAGCGCTGTAAAAAAGCCCGGAGCGCAAAGTAGGGTACACCCCGGGCCAGAAATCGGAAAATCGAAGAGAGAAAGGCGAAACGGCGATTAGACAGTAATGGGCTGTTCTAATTTGAGCAGGCCTTTGAGGCGCTCCCGGTCAAAGCCGATCACGTATTCGGGTTCAGCCTCGTCGTAGACAAATTCGGTCACAGGCACGCCCATTTGCCCGGTCTGCAACACCAAGCGATCCGCTTCTTCGCGGTTGAGATCGACGTAGACCTCTTCAAAGGCGATTTTTTGACCTTCGAGCCAGGATTTTTCCATTTTGCAATAAGGGCAGGATTTGGTCGAATAGAGTTTGACCTTTTCCAATTTGGGTTCTGCCACCCCAGCTGCGGTATGTACCAATTCTTTGAGTTGGACCATGGCCTGATCTGCCATTTCGGCCATATGCGGCGTTTGCGCCAAGAGTTGCATCAAGTGACTCACGCCCACCAAAACCTGATTGTCTTTTTTTAAGACCGAAACAGAACAGGGCACAAAACCCAGGATCTGAGGATCTGTTTTCAGCACTTGGGCCAACCAGTCGGGACGGCAGAGCAAAACCAAGCTCCCCTGATCATCGGGCAGAGGGGCGGTGCCCAAAGGTTTCCAACCCTGTTCAAGGGCTTTGGCCTGAAGGGCTTCCAGGGTTTCCTCATAGGAACGGGTACTTTTTCTGAAATAAGCGATTTTCATTTTTTTCTCCCAGGTTGTATCTTGTTAATTCAACAATACCATACCCCCCATAGTATATCAAGTGTTTTATTTAAACAGACCCACACGCTGGCTTGACAGGCCTAATTGGCTTCAGCAGCCCGATCCTTTTGCTGCAAATGGGTGCTGACATTTTTTGCCAAGGTGACAAAATCCGAGGGAAACATGATCAGCGTAGTGGTATTGTTTTCAGCACCGACCTCTGAGATCATTTGCATGCGCCGCAATTCAAGGGCCGCAGGGTTTTCGGCAATCTCACGTGAGGCCTGGGCCAAGAGCCGCGAGGCGTCGAGTTCAGCTTGGGCCTTGATCTGTCGGGCGCGTTTTTCGCGCACGGCTTCTGCCTCACGGGCCATGGCCCGCTGCATCGAGGTCGGAATTTCAACGTCTTTCATTTCGACCATTTCCACTTTAATCCCCCAGGGATCGGTGGCATCATCGACCAATTGGCGCAGGGCCTGATTGATTGCTGAACGGTCTTTGAGCACCTCATCTAATTCGTGTTGGCCAATAATATTGCGCAGACAGGTCAGCGCCACTTGGTAAACCGCTTCGCCATAATTGGCCACACTGATCAGCGCCCGTTCAGGATCGATCACCTTGTACCAAAGCACGGCGTTGACCTTGACTGTGACACTGTCTTTGGTGATCGTTTCCTGCTGTTCAACATCCACCGTGATGGTACGAATGTCAATTTTGCGGTCCCATTCAAACAGGGGGATCAAAAAATAGAGACCAGGGCCGCGGATCCCCTGAAAGCGTCCGAGCCGAAAAACCACCGCCCGTTGGTATTCTTGGGCAATGCGAAAACTGCTCACAACCAGCAAGACCGCAATAACGAAAAAAATAGGATACGGCATATAAGCTCCTCTTGGGCAGACATTGGGGGAAGGTCTTCCACCGCCTTTATTATACGCCCTTCAGAATTTAAAGCCCTATTTTGAGCTTTTGTTGAGCTTTTTTGCATTTTAAGCAATTTTCAGAAAAGGCCAAGCCAATTCAGAACGCATGAGAAAGCATAAAACTGGAATATTCCCGAACAGACTCATCAGACGCAAAAAGTAAATTTTTCCTGGCTAAAATATCTGCTTTTACCTCATCTCTGGTATCTTTGTCTTGCCCCCAAAGCAAGGCCCGAGCCAGATACTCCTCCCGGTTTTCAACAGCCAAATGTCCCAGTCCCATTTGGGCATAACGCCCCAAAGTCAAACGGCTGCGAGCGGCTTGACCAGGCAACGTCACAATCGGCGTGCCAAAGGCCAGGGTCTCGTGAGCGGTATTGCCCCCACTGTAATAGAGGGTATCCAGCACCACGTCGGCCACAGCCAATACATTCAAAAATTCCGCGTAAGGCAAGGTCTCAATCCAAGTCAAACGCGGCAGATAACCTGGGAAAGAGGTATCAAAGCGCTTTTGCCAAACAGCATTAAGATGCGGATCTTTGCTTTTAAAAATCACGATTTGGGCGGCTGAATCCTGGTCTAAAATCCCTGCCAAAAGCAGATCAAAATCGGGGTGAAATTTGAGCAGATTCTGAGCACAGAGATAGAGATGCTTTTGCTCAGACAGACCCAATTCAGTCCGCGTGCGCAAAGGCCTGTTGAGAGAGAGATCGGGAAACCAGGTTGGCAATCGCTCTAAGCAGGCCAGAGGCTCAAGATAATGTTGCTGGGGTTCCGCCGATTCTAAGTGCCTTGACGTGAGATAGAGATCCAAACCGGGAATACAGGGGCTGACAGGTGTGCCCAAAGACGTCAATTGTAAACGCGCCAAGCGATAATAGGCCAAAGCAAAATTGGTATTGTCTGAGCCCACTTCCCAATATTCGAGTACGTCCAGATCCAGGGACCGGATGCGTTCCAGATTGCCGGGTAAAAACGGCGAGAGGGGCAAATACTGAATAGATTGAGCTTTAAACGCCTGCTGCATTCTTGGGATGGCCGTTGCACCACATATCACAAAGACGTCAAATTGCTCAGGGTTCAAGCGGGAGATCAGGCCCTGAGAAAATTTCAGGAATATCCCCTCGTGTTCCCAACTGACCAGATACCCCAAACGCAAACGAGTCCCCGAGCGGCGTGCAGGCAATTCATAAGCAGGGGCAGAAAAGAGACGGGTATAATCGGCTTTCAAAGCCAGCGGCCATTCTCCCTGGTAGAGCAAGCCCCAGCCTGTTTCCAGCGGTTGCTGCATCAATTCTTGGAAATAATCCTCTAAACACAGAGAGCCGGGCTCAAATTGCCGGGTGACCTGCTGAAAATCAGCCTGCCAGGCCAAAAGCGCATCTTGAGAGTCAAAAAGCCGGTCGCTTGGGCCGGGCAAAGCCGCCTGCAATTGGCGCAAAAGCGTGGGCTGACGCAGAGCAAAACTGGTCTGATAATAGCGCTCAGCTTCGGGACGTTGCTGCAAAAAATCATATAAGCGCGCCTGGGTATAAGCAAGATCGGCGCGCGAAGGAAGTAAAAGCCGGGAATTTTCAAGCAAAGGCGGCAAAAGCGCAAGCGCTTCAGACCAACGCTGCATGCGATAATAGAGCCAAGTCAGTTGAATCGCCGCTGCGCTCTGGTTGGGATCTTTGTCCAGGGCGGCCAGTAAATAGCCCTCAGCCAGGGAGCGCTCTTGCTGGGACTGGGCCCAAATACCCAGCGTGGCCAAGGTTTCGGCGCGTTCGGGTTGCAAACGCAGCGCCGCTTGGAGCGTGTCATAAGCAGAGGCTGCTTGGCCCAGATTCAGCAGCACCAACCCCAGATTACACAGGGCTTCAGCAAAGTGAGGTTGCAGATCCACAGCCTTCTGAAAACAGGGCAAGGCATCTTGCCAATGGCCGTTTAAACAATGTAACAGCCCCAGATTGTTCCAGGCCCCAGCGTGAGCGGGGTCCAGCTCCAATACCCGCTGATAAGCCGCCTGAGCCAAGTCAAGCTGCAAGGAAAGTTGGGCCAGATTGCCTTTTAAAAGCCAAAATTCGAGACTGTCAGGGGCCAAAGCTTCCACCTCGGCCAAGGCTGCTGCTGCGTCTGCGCTGCGGGTCTGCTGCGCCAAAAGGGCAGTCAGGGCCAACCAAGCAGGCAAAAAGTCAGGGGCCAACGCCACCGCTTGTCGGTAGAGCGCTTCACTTTCTACGGGGGCATTTGCACGGGTGGCAGATTGCTCACAAAAGAGCCCCAATTGAAAACAGGCCAGTGCCAAAGGTGTGCGTTTTTCAAGTGGCGGCAAATGGGGCAAAGGCAAAAGAGGCAAAAAAAGCAACAAAGCCCGCTCATACTGGCGGGCAGACACAGATTGGATCACCTGATTAAACGTGTACAACATAAAAATTGTGCCTCCACTGGCACAAACTTGACGCAAAAAAGGGGAAGAACCCCGGCGAACTTAAACTTCGTGCGTCCTTGACCGTCT
>JADMKE010000049.1 GCA_018780035.1 Candidatus Sericytochromatia bacterium | reverse complement strand
TTGGCGGGAGACTGCCTGGGAAGATAGCCCGTCGCCAGGGAATACCTTGAAAAAGAACCTTCTCGCAAGAGAAGGTTTTTTTTCGTTGGGCAATTTTTTCTATTTTTTCTTTTTTCAGGGCTTCTTTTTCTCTAAAACCTGGGTTGGGAGCCTCGGAGCTTGTCCAAGTCCAGTGTATAATGTACTTTATGCATATCCAAGCGAGCAACAATATGCCTGAGCCAAATGCCGGTGATGATGAGCGGAAACAGTTGATTCGAGAAATTGAACTGACAATTCCCATTTTGCCTGATATGGAAATTACGGCGACACATACAGCCACTTCGGTGGCTGAGTATATGAAGTTTGATGCGGATCGCATTGATGAATTAAAAATGGCTTTGATTGAAGCAATTATCAATGCCTTTGAGCACAGCAAAAGCCGGGATGGCAAAGTCAGAATCAAGTTTTTGATTGGCGATGACAACCTTACCGTGATTATTCAGGATCATGGCCAGGGCTTTGATATCCAGGAAATTGAAAAACCTGAAATTGCCAGCAAGCTTCGCGCCAGTTATAAACGCGGCTGGGGCTTGATGTTGATCGAGAAATTGATGGACACTGTCTATGTTGAGTCCAACGAGCACGGCACCACCTTGGTGATGTCTAAAAACAGGAACTAGGTAGAATTTGCGGAGGCCACTTTGTCTGATACATTTCAATTAACGGTCGAAGAGCGCGATGGTTTTGCCATTTTGCGGACCGAAGGCTATGTCAATAATCTGGGCGGAGAAAAAATTGGCGAGGCAGCGGATGCCCTGATTGAAAAAGGGGTAAAAAAGCTGGTTCTCAATTTTGAAAAGTCCAATGTGGTCAACAGCATTGGGATTTCAATTCTGATTGAAGTGATCGAAAAAATTGTTGATGTGGACGGTCGTATCTGTTTTTGCTTTTTGACCAAAACCATTGCCAAGACCTTTAATATCATGGGCTTGACCCAATACGCCGAAATCTATGATACCGAAGCCCAAGCGATAGGATCGATTTAGGCTCCGTGCCCATGGATAATAACCAGAATCCGCCCAATAAACCCCCTTTTCAGCGGCAAGCTATACCTCAGCCCGCTCAACAGCAGCGCCCTCCGCAGCCGCGCACGGGCCAGACTGGGCGTCTGCCTCAATTGGGCAAGCCGGCGCAAGCGCCGCCCCCACCTCCGGTCCAACGCTCTTCGCTGGAAAGCTCAGACAGCGTTCAGGTCAGCGGCCAGGCCGGTCCGGTGCGCAAAGAACCTCCGCCGGTTGTGGCCCCGCGTAAAATTGAAGGCACAGGGGATCCCTATCTTTCTCCTGGTGCGGCGAGTGTGGCCAAATTGGAAGATGGGGCCCGGATTGTGAAATACCCCCAACCGCAAAAATTGGGCAAATTGGTGCGTGATGCCAAGGCCCTGATGGGGGGCGATGCTTCCCGCTTTTACGGCCAAGGCGATCAAGGCTGGGTGATTGGCAATGGCATTGCCAAAATTTCCCAAGATGGCACCTCTGTGACCTATTATCCTGATGAACTGGCTGATTTGGTCAGAGATTTGTTGGGACCCGATTCTGAGACCCTCTGATGTCACATATGCCTATTGAAAACCAACAGCAACACCAACTGGATTTTGGTAAACTGACCCTCGATAATTTTCTCGAAGAATTTAATCGGGTTGAAGTAGAGCGCCTGCTCTATACCCTTTCTTCGCTCTATGATATCGGCGAAGAAGTGACTTCCAGTGAGTCCCCCGAATTGCGCATCTCGATGGGCAATCTTTTGCGCATGTTGATGGGAACGGTACTTTGCACCAAAGCGGCGGTGCTTTCTTACGCCAAATACAAATATGCCATGCAATCGATTGTCGCCAAAGGCATTGATGCCAATTTTTATCTGCGACTTGATCCCAAAGAACTTTCGCGTTGGATGGAATTGCGTCAGCCGTTGACTCTGGCTGAAGTTGAATCCGAGCTGCCGGCCTTTTTTAAAGCCCATCAGGAGAGCTTATTGCGTTACCAGATTCAGATGATGGTGCCGATGGTGGTCAAAGACAATCTGGTTGGCTGTATTTTGCTCGGCGACAAGCTCGACAAAACCACTTACTCGGCCACGGATCAGATTTTATTGACCATGATTGCCCGTCAGGTCAGCATGGATATTTACAAATTTTCGCTGATCGAAGAGCTCAAACAGACCTCGGATAAATTGCGCAAACAAAAGGCCGAATTGGTGGAAGCCAATCTGGGTGTGCAAAAGATGAGTGAGATCAGCATGCGCTTTATCTCTATCTTGGAAGAAAACAAACTCTTCCAATCCATTCTGGAAGAGATGCTCTCCTCGACCTCTGCCACCAAAGGGGTGATTTTTAAAGTTGATCATGGCCGTGATGCCCTGACCATGATGTGCTGCAAAAACACCGAGCCCTTTTCCCAGCGCAATTTATTGCCCTATCGCTCCTACGAAGCCTTGGCCCGCACGATTGAATCGGGCGACCCACATATTTGCATGGTGGATGGCGGACGGATGTGGCAAGTCGAGGCCAAATATGCTCTGTTTGTACCGATCCACAACAAGAATCGCGATGATGAAAGTGCCCTGGTCTCTTATGTCATGGCCGTTTTCGACAAAGAAAAACGCGGGGGCGGCGTCTTGACCTTTAACGAGCGCGATGAAGCCATTCTGGTTTCCTTTGCCAATTACGCTTCGATTCTGATCGAAAATGTGCGCAATTATGAATTGGCGACCAAAGACAGCATGACGGGCCTTTATGTACGCCGTTTCTTTGATCAGCGTTTGGTCGAACAAATTGACAAAGCCAATCAGGTCAACAAGGTCTTTTCGCTCCTGATTATGGATATCGACAAATTCAAACATGTCAACGATACCTTTGGGCACCCGATTGGCGATCAGGTGATCAAATTGGTGGCGACCACGATCCAGCGCAATATTCGCACCGAGGTGGACATTCCCTCGCGCTATGGGGGTGAAGAATTTACAATTCTCATGCCCGAAGCCGATACAGAGCGGGCCCTGATGGTGGCCGAGCGCATTCGCCAGGCTGTGGAGGTCACCGATGTCAGCCATTTGGTCACGGGCCGCAATATCACCGTCAGTATTGGGATTGCGACTTTTCCGGCCCATGGCTCTACCCCCAAACAATTGATGGAGGCCTCCGACGTGGCCCTGTATCGTTCCAAGGGGGGCGGCCGGAACCGCGTCTCGATTTACGAAGACGAGGTCTGATCGGGTGGTGGATGTCAGCACAGATCTTTCGCTCTTACACGCTGAGACAATGCGTTTACGGGCCGAAATTCAACACCACAATTACCAATATTATGTCTTGGATCAGCCGTCCATTGTCGATACGGCCTATGATCGGCTCTACCGCAGCCTGGTTGAGTTGGAACAAGCCCATCCCGAGCTGATCACCCCCGATTCACCAACCCAGCGTGTGGGTGCCAAGATTTCGGGTAAATTTCCACCTGTGATCCACAAAGTTCCCCTCTTTAGCCTCGACAATGCCTTTAACCGCGAAGAATTAGAAGACTTTCATCAACGGGTGCTCAAGCTCTCAGGCCGCGAAGAAGTGGAATATGTCGTCGAACTCAAAATCGACGGTTTGGCCATTTCGCTGAGCTACGAAAATGGGGCCTTTCAATTGGGTGCCACGCGCGGCGATGGCAGTGAAGGCGAAGATGTCACTGCCAATCTGCGCACGATTCGCTCCCTGCCTCTGCGCTTGCTGCCCGTTGAAGGAAAAGAAATCCCGACTTGGCTCAATCCCTGTGGCGAAGTCTATATGTCGAAAAAGGCCTTTGCCCAGCTCAACCACGAACAATTGGCCAAAGAGCAAAAACTCTTTGCCAATCCCCGCAATGCGGCTGCCGGTTCGCTGCGTCAACAGGATCCGGCGATCACAGCCAGCCGCAAATTGGATCTGTTTATTTATATGGGCCATTTGCCCCCTGAAATTCAATTACCGACTCACTCCTCACTCCTGGCTTATTTCCGTGATCTTGGCTTTCCCACCAGCCCCCATTTTAAGCTTTGCTCCTCGATCGATCAGGTCTGGGAGGCCTGCCAAGAATGGGCCCAAATCGGGCCGGAATTGCCTTTTGCGATTGATGGCGTGGTGATCAAGGTCAATGATCTGGCCCTGCAAAAAGAACTGGGCTTCACCTCCAAATTCCCACGCTGGGCAATCGCTTATAAATTCCCGGCGGAGCAGGCCCTGAGCCGGATTCAACATATCTCCCTGCAAGTTGGGCGCACGGGCGCCGTCACCCCAGTGGCAGAGTTGGAGCCGGTCTTTTTGGCGGGTTCGCTGGTCTCCCGCGCCACTTTGCACAATCAAGAAGAGATCCACCGCAAAGACATCCGCAAAGGCGATGTGGTGGTGATCCAAAAAGCCGGGGAGATCATTCCCGAAGTGGTGCGTTCGCTGCCCGAAAAGCGCAATGGCCAAGAAGAGAGCTTTGTCTATCCTGAAGTCTGCCCCAGTTGTGCACAATCCCTGACCCCCGATCCCAATGGACCGATCATTCGCTGTTTAAATGAATCCTGCCCCGATCGGCTCAAAGGCAAGCTCCAGCATTTTGTCTCACGCAATGCGATGGACATCGAAGGGCTGGGCGAGGCCTTGGTGGCCCAATTGGTGGATCAGGGGCTGGTCAAAGACTTTGCCGATCTCTTTGCCTTAAACGCTGAGCAATTGCTCTCGCTGGAGCGCATGGGACCCAAATCGACGGAAAATTTGCTCGCGCAACTGCAAACCCGTCTCCAGGCCGTACCCCTGGAGCGCTTTCTCTTTGGCCTGGGCATACGCCATGTCGGCAAAGAGGCCTCTCAGCTCTTGGTTGAGCATTTGGGGGCCCTAGACGCCATTCAGCGGGCCAGTCTCGATGAGATTCAATCGATTCATGGCATCGGCCCGCAAATCGCTGAGAGCACCCTGCAGTATTTTCAGAGCCCAGCAACCACTCAGCTTTTGCAAAAATTTTCAGATCTGGGGCTGGTTTTTGTTTTGCCCGCTGCCAAACCCGAAGGTTTGCCGCTTTCTGGAAAAAGTTTTGTCTTGACCGGAACCCTTGCAGCCATGAGCCGTCCCGAGGCCGGTGAGTGGATCGAAAAGTGGGGGGGGAGTGTCAAAGGCACTATAAGTAGTAAAATAGATTATGTTATTGTAGGAGACAAAGCTGGCAGCAAATTAGACAAAGCCCGAAAATTGGGCCTAACGGTTCTCGACGAAGCTGCATTTCTCGAACTCATGCGAGGTATAACCTGATTATGGAAAGTCTTCAAAGTTTATTGGGGGTCAGTCTGGGCTTAAAAAGCCTGACGATGTTTGCCTCTATTGCCCTGTACGCAATTTTCTTTATTTATGCGCTGGCCCTGTTTGTCATGCCCCGAATGGGGGGAGGGCAATCCCGCAGTGGTGGCTCTCTGCTCAAGAAAAAGCCGGGCCAATTCAGTCTCGACGATATTTTGGCTCTGAGTGCCCAGTCGGATGCCTTTGAAATGGTGCAAGAGCCTTATACCTCTGAGTATATGGCCGATCTCTGTTTGCAAGTGGCCGCTCACTTTGAAATGAGCGATTCCGATCTGGAATCCCTGAAGATTGCCGCGCTCTTGCACGACATTGGCGAAATGGACAATTATGATTTTGTCCAAGAGGAGCGGGCCCTGCGCCACGATGAATGGCGCATGCTCGAAGAACATCCCCTGCACGGCTACCGCTTTATTATGGAGCGTCTGGGCCCTGATTATGAAAAGGCCGCCAAATGGGTGCGCTGGTCTCATGAGCGCTGGGATGGCACCGGTTATCCCGATGCCCTGGCCGGTGAGCAGATCCCGATTCCTGCCCGGATTTTGGCAATTGTAGACGCCTACTGTGCCATGAGTCAAGATCGGCCCTATCGCTCGGCTTTGAGCCCTGAGCAAATTGTCGATGAACTCAACCGCTATGCGGGTATTCGTTACGATCCCCAGATTGTCCAACTCTTTGGCGTGCCGGGTCAAGAAGAAAAGATCACGGCGCTCGAAGTTATTTAAGCCCGATCAAACACGATTAAAAGCGGATCCCCTCGGATCCGCTTTTTTGTTTTGTTCCATCGAAGAGTTGTTCTTTAATCTTTTTTTAACTAAACTTAAAGCCATGATAACTTTGGGAGCGCAGGAAACACGGCTTTTTCGACTATAATCAAATTAAGTTAAGCTCAAGCACAGATAAATTTTTATTAAAAAGGACAGAAAAAAATGGTACAGGCAGTTGGTGGTTCTTCCTCCTACTACGGTTATGCCCCTGTGCAGCGTTCTGCTTCTGTCGCACAGACGCCCTCTTCCGGCGTGAATCCCTATTTGGCGGATTCGTATACCGGTGGCAGTGATTATTCCCCGATGAGCATGGCCGCCCAAGGTGGCATTAGCTCGATTGTGGGCGATTCAGCTGCAGCCAGTCGTTTGAGTGCCTTTTTAATCAATACGCCTGATCGCCTGCTCAAAGTGGGTGCTGGTTTGGGGGTGGTGGGTCGCTTTTTCGTCAATGTGCTCTCGGGCAGTGTGCCGATGTTTACCTCCTCTGCTCAACAGACCCAGATCAAACAAAATGTTTTTGGCTGGATCAGCTCTGCTGATCTGATGCGCACAGGCGCCAGTCCTAATCAGACCCGCATGATGCAAGATGTCGGTCTTTGGAATGTTCAAAATTTAACCCTCTATACCAATCCCGCTGACCAAGCTGTCTTGGCTCAACGTTTGGCTGGCGCTGCCGCCGCCCGTGGCCTGATGATGGAAGCCCCCAATCAGGGCATGGTTTCTGCCTGGGTCAATGCTGCAATTGGCCTGCCCAAATACAACTTTTAGCAAGAACAAGCGGACTTCGCAGCTTATCTTGCTGTAATGCTTTTTTCTCAACCTCCTTCAAAAGATTTCTCTTCTAATTTTCTTCTCTATTCCCACTCTTTACTCAGAACCAGGGATGTGATTAGATGTACTGAATACTGTGTAAGTAATTCAGAAAAGAGGGTTCGTTCACTTGAAAGTCCTCGTTGTCGACGATTCCAGAGTTGCCCGTCGCATTGTGACCAAACATCTTCAGGCCACACCTGCTTATGAGGCTGCAGAGGTGCTTGAAGCTCCCAGTGGCGAAGAGGGGTTGGCCCTCTTTGACACCAGCATTGATGTCGTGATCAGCGATTGGAATATGCCCGGTATCAGCGGATTGCAATTTGTACAGCAATTGCGTGAACGTGAGAAATCGTGGGACCGTACTGACGAAGAGGCTGTTCCAGTAGTCATGATTACCACAGAAGGCACCATCGATAAGGTCATGGAAGCCTTGGATTCGGGCGTGAAAGAATATGTGATTAAGCCTTTTACGGCTGAGACCTTGATCGCCGCCTTAAATCGGGTCATGGATTGAGATGATGTCCTTATTTTAAATCAGAAGGGAGACTTTTATGACCATTCATGCCGCGGGTGGGCAAGATCCACTACAAGCCAGGACAGAGACCTTGCAGCGCGTCAATCGCCTGGTTCACCCTCATGTAGGGACTTCTTCTGAACCAAGCCCTGTTGCAAAAACGGAAACAACAGTCAATCCCAAAGATCAACTTCAAGTCCAGAAACGAGAACAGGCACTTCAATCCCCTGCTTCTCTGAGCTTTGTAGATACAGCGACCAGCCCCACTCAACAAGAAGCATTGAATATGATCAAACATCAAAATTATGTGGGCGTCTCTCCTTGGGGGGCTGAAGAAGGAGAAAAGCGGATCCAAAAATTTGAATCTCTCTTGCCCCAGCTCTCGATTTCTGAACTTGAGGAACTCAAAGGGGTGCTTCTGCGCCAAATGGCCGCAGAAGAGCTTGAAAATGCCGATCCTTTGACAATGCGTGTCGGAGCCATGTCTCTCAATGGGGCCTATTTGGCTGCTGTGGAAAAGGCCTTGGATAAACAAACCGCTTCAGCCCCTTTTCAGAAGGCCCAAACCGTGGCTTTGGAACAAAATCACGTTGCTGTTTCGCCTCAGGGTTACAAAGAGGGAGAGCAACGGGTGGCTCAATTTAAGCAGTATCTAACCAGTTTGGGGCCACTTGAACTAAATCAATTAAAACAGAAACTGCTGGCTGAACAGGCCCGCGAAGAACAGGAAAACTCAGCGGATCCTTTGGCCCAAAAGACAGGGAGTTTGTCTTTGACTCCCGAATTTTTGGGTGCTGTACAGGCAGAGTTAAATGCCATACGCAGCCGTCCTGCTTTGTCCCAGGCTTATCAATTGAGTGAGGAACACCGTTACGCAGCTGTGTCTCCCCAGGGATTTGAACAGAGCAAGCAATGGTTGAAACAGTTTGAAGCTGCTGTAAAACAATTGAATCCACAGGAATTGGCGCGTCTCAAAGCAAATTTGCTGCATCAACAGGCAGTCGAAAAGGCCTCTGAGCCAGACAACCCCCTCTACCAAAAGGTCGGAGGGATGTCGCTGACGGCAGAATATTTGGCTTTGGTGACAGCCCGTTTGGGTTAGCTCTCAGGCTTTGGGGCGGTCAGACGCACCAAACCCGGGCAGTGTTGTTTTAAGGCCTGTTCCAGGGGCTCAATCTCGTTGCCTGCAAAGGGAAAGAGCGGGATCTGCAGCCGCCCGGCTTCGGGGGGCTTGAGCAGCCGGTATCTCAGCACTTCTGCTGGGCTGTTTAATTGCAAATTCCAGCGCTGGGCACTCAGATCGCTGGGAACCAGCGCTTCGGCTTGTTGCCAAGTGGCTTTGAGGCTTAGCAGCGGGCTGTGGTATTCCAGCCTGTCGCTGTTTAAACACAAACGGGTCTCTGCCAGGGTGGCGCGCAAGAGCCAGGCCATACCCAGTGAAAAAAGCAGGGGCAGGGCCATCAGGCCCAAAGCCAGATAGCGATTTAAGCTGGGGGGCAAAGCCAAGAGACGGGGCCACATCATCAGGTTCAAGACAATCGGCATCAGGATAAACAGCAAACTGACCGTCACCATGGGGCCCTTAAAGGCCGGGGCCAGGCCCCAGGTGTTTTGGTTTTCACTCATCCTAATGATGCCCGCTTTGGCATTTAGGTTGGATCCGCAAAGTCCACGTCGGCTTCGCTGACAATCCGCTCAATGAATTCGGCAATCGGGACCGAACCCTGGTTGCCTTCGCGCAGAGCCCTTACAGAGACGGTCCCTGCTTCCATTTCGCGGTCGCCCACCACCAACATATACGGGATCTTTTGCAATTGGGCTTCGCGGATCTTGTAATT
The DNA here is from genome assembly GCA_018780035.1 of Candidatus Sericytochromatia bacterium. Lineage (GTDB taxonomy): Bacteria > Cyanobacteriota > Sericytochromatia > UBA7694 > UBA7694. The sequence goes on along the minus strand of JADMKE010000049.1, from coordinate 37,409 downwards.
CACGCTCTCGTTGCGCAGATCCAAATGGGAGCGTAAGCCCGCTTTGAGCAGGGCTTTGTGAACGGAGGTTGCGTAGTCGATCTGCCCTTCCCCCAAATTGATCACATGGCATTGCACGGGGGCCAACCAAGTCGGGAAAGCACCTGCATAATGTTCAATCAAGACACCCATAAAGCGTTCCAAACTGCCATAGATTGCTCTGTGAATCACAATCGGGGTTTTGGCGCTGTTGTCTTGGGCGATGTATTTGAGCTCAAAGCGCAGCGGCAATTGAAAATCGAGCTGAACCGTAGCCGTTTGCCATTCCCGGCCCAGGGCGTCTTCGATAATAAAGTCGATTTTGGGGCCATAAAAAGCCCCATCTCCGGCGTTGATTTGGTAATTCAGCCCCGCTTCTTCAATCACCTTGGTCAGGCTGGCTTCGGCCTGGTTCCACATTTCCAGCTCGCCCATATAGTCATCGGGGCGGGTGGAGAGATAGACCTTGCTGAATTTCATGCCAAAGACTTCGTAGGTGTTTTTGGCCATTGCCAGCAGGGTGCGCAATTCGGGTTCGACCTGCTCAGGCGTGACAAAGAGGTGAGCGTCATCTTGGCAGAATTTGCGCACGCGGGTCAGACCTGAGAGGGCCCCAGATTTTTCGTTGCGGTGCAAGACGCCTTGATCGTGAATGCGCATGGGCAGATCGCGGTAGGAGTGGTGCTCGTTTTTGAAGATCAGCATGTGGCTGGGGCAGTTCATCGCTTTGAGGCCAATCTGCGTGTCTTCGTCGTCAAAGATGAACATGTTTTCGCGGTAATGGTCCCAGTGGCCGCTGGTTTGCCAGAGATCCTTGCGGAACATTTGGGGGGTGCCAACTTCGACATAGCCGTTGCGCAGATTGTAGTTGCGCATTTTGTCGGAGAGAATCCGGAAGATCGTCTGGCCTTTGGGCAACCAGAAAGGGGCTCCGGGGGCATATTCATGGAACATGACCAAATCTAGCTCTTTGCCCAGCTTGCGGTGGTCGCGTTTGGCGGCTTCTTCGAGCTGGAAGAGGTATTTGTCGAGCTCTTCTTTGGTTTGCCAGGCCGTGCCATAAATGCGCTGCAGCATCGGGTTTTTCTCGTCGCCGCGCCAATAGGCACCTGAGACCTTGAGCAATTTGAAGTGTTTGCACTGTTTGGTATAACGCACGTGGGGACCGGCGCAGAGATCGGTAAAGTCGCCCTCTTTGTAGATCGAGACTTTTTCGTCGCCAATGCCGTCGATGATTTCCTGTTTAAAGGTCTGCTTGTTTTCGCCAAACCACGTGCGGGCCTGGTCTTTTTCCCATTCTTCATGCATGAAGGGGTTGTTTGCCTTGATGATCTCTTTCATGCGTTTTTCAATCGCTTCGAGATCCTCTGTGGTCAGGGCACGGGGCAGGTCCATATCATAATAAAAGCCGTCTTTGATCACGGGGCCGATGGCAAATTGGGATTCAGGAAAGAGGTCCTGAACCGCGTGGGCCATGATATGTGCCGCTGAGTGACGGATACAGTGCAATTGATATTGGGGATCTTCGCGATCGATTTGATTTTCATCCATGGGACTTTACCTCTGTGCCAAAACTAGACTTCAGAATACCTCATTTTGCTGTGTTTCTGCAGCGGGATAGGCTTTTTCAGGGCTGTTTGCTTTGATGGTTTGAGAGCAGGTACGTGGCTCCGGTTGGCGCAAGCACCTGAACTTCATGGGCTTGTGCCAACTGGAGCTACTGACCGCTTTCTGTCACTCAATATCCTTTCCGGCATCATTTTCATAAACAGGGTTAGTCATCAGATCTCTTCTTTTCCAAACCAGCACCACACTCCCCTTTTGCACCCTGTCTAAGCGCCACACATAGCGTTATAATGAAGGAGATCGGAATCCCGTTGGACTGTACCCTCTCACTTTTGCATGATGCAGATTCCGGGCTGAATTGTTTAAACAAGGAAGAATCTTATGAGAAAAGCTTTTTTGGGTGCTGCGCTGGGTCTGGGTGGCGCTTTGGGTGTTTTCGAACTCTGGTACCGCAGCCGTGAAAACAAACCCTGTCTGATGTTGCCTGCACACCGCCACCCCTGGCGGATTCACAATTATGCCGCCGACAAACGGATTTACCGCACCAATATTCCGATTCGCAATTTCAGCCGCAAATACGAGTGCACCGTCGTTGATGTGCAGCCCCGTGTGCGCCTTTTGGGCAAAGGGGCGCTGCCTGATCCGGATGCAATTAAAGTCACCGCCACGATTCGTCCCTGGCACAAAGAGACCCGCGAAGATGGCTATTGGCCCGCGTATATTCTCACGCCCCAAACCACATTGGAATTTGAGCTGGCAATTGAATGTACAGGTGATCTGGAAAAGCTCAAAGACTTACACGCGATTGTGATTGACCTCGATTATATCACCTACAGCCGCCGCAGCAAGCTTGCCCGTCACGAAGAGATTGTGCTGATTCCTGAACAGGATGTCTCCGCCTCTCCTGATGCGATTTCTGAAGGCGACGTCACCCTGATTCCCGTCAAAACCCATATCCTCACCGATGCCGACAATATGGCCGAAGTCATCGCCAAATACGCAGCTCCCCTGGCCCAGTCCGGCGATGTGGTGGTGATGGCTGAGAGTGTGGTGGCAATCACCCAGCGCCGTTACCTGATTCCCGATGAACATATCCGGCCTGGTTTTTGGGCCAGCCGCCTGTGCTTTTTGGTGCCCAATGTCGGCAGCCTCTCTTCGGCTTATGGCATGCAGAGCGCGATCAATGAGGTCGGCCTGCCCAAAATGCTGGCAGGTGTGGCTGTAGGCGGCTTTATGAAAGTGGCCTTTCGCAAACATGGCTGGCTCTACCGCATTGCAGGGATGCCCTCTGAGCTGATCGACGATCTGACAGGCACCATGCCGCCTTACGACAAATACATTGTCTTGGGCCCGGCCCACGCCCAGTCGGTGGTCAACGAAGTCAAAGCCCGCACAGGTCTCGAAGCCGCCATTGCCGACGTCAACAATATTCGCAGGGCCGCGATCGTCGCTGCCACCAAGAATATCGACATCAAACAATTGATGAGCAGTTTGCTCAGCAACCCCCATGGCAATTCTGCCGAGCAAACCCCAATCGTGATCGTGCGCTCTGCCAAAGTGGCCAAGGTCGAAAGCGCGACATGAAGGTCCGGCCCGCCCGCAAGCGAGATTTTGCGGGTATCAAGCAGATCTTTGAGTTGGCTTTTACCGAGGAGTATCAGCGCCGCGAGGTGAATATTGTTCACCGGATTGAAAAGATTGAGTCTTTGTATCCCTTTGTCAAAGTGCTTTCGCTGTTTCCCAATCCTTACCAGCACGTGTTTACCGTACACGTGCTGGAAGACGGGGATAAAATTGCCGCCATGGCCCAGGTCTCACCCCGCAACCAAAATCGGACACGCTGGCATATCGATAATATTGCTGTGCACCCCGATTTTCGCGGCAAAGGCCTGGCCCAGGGCATTCTCAATGGCGTGTTTGATTATTACCGTGAACGGGGAGCCCTGCGCTTTACCCTGGAGGTCGATGTGGCCAATGCCCCGGCGATCAAACTCTACGAAAAATTGGGTTTTCGCCGCTATTCGACCTTGACCTATTCCAAACTCTCGGCTAAAAAATTGGCCAAATTCAAAGACCCCGAAGAGCTGGTTGCGCCCGAGGGGCTGCGCGAGCGTCAGGCCGGAGATACGTCCCCGATTTGGGAACTGTATCAAGATGCCATTCCACCTTATATCCGTGTGGTCGAAGACCGCAGTGAACAGGATGTCGCGTTGACACCGATGCAACAGGGGGCTGAATGGCTCAAAAAATCGCTCAAGCGCTCACAGGCCCTGCATTTGGTGGTGGAAGATTCGCGCAAACGTCTGGTGGCCTCTCTGGACCTCTTTGCCCAATTGCGTTCCCTGCCCCATGTGATTCAGATGACGGTGCATCCCGGCCATGGTCATTTGGCTGAGCCCTTGCTGAAATATGCGCTGCATCAATTGGCCACGGTTTCACTTAATCCCGTTTTGATTGGCTGTTATGAGTGCCAGCGGGCCAAGCAGGACGCGATTCAGGCCACGGGTTTTAAAAAACTCACAGGCGATTTTTTGATGGTGCGCGACACCCTTGAAAAACTAGAATTGCCAACAGGGCAAGAGGCTTTGCAGTCCGAAGGCTTTTTTAACCCGACAGTGAACTTCGACAAACACATCTGAGGGCCTCCCTTGTGTCTGTTTGCGGTTCATTTTTGGGCTGTTGAGCGGCTGTTTTTTATGGTAGTCTAGCAAACAGGTCCATTTTCAAGGAGAATGCTTTATGCTGACGCGGTCCCTGGTGGGGTTGGCCCTTTCTGTGGCAGTTCTGGTACCCCTTTTGAATCTTTCTTTGCCTCTTGCTCCGGCTTTGGCTCAAGCCAATCAGCAACAACGACAGATGGCTATCTTGCCAACCCAAGACACCCCGCTCAATGGGGTTTTGAGTCAGGCCCTGCGTCAGGCTTTTCCTCAGGTAACGCCGCTTTTGCTGACTCAGGCCCAGACCGTGCCTCCCGGTCCTTTTCTGGCAGAGTTCAAACGCTGGCAAAAAGAGCATTCTGGAGAATTACCCCTTTTACAAGACAGTGCGATGGTGCGTGTCGGAGAGTTAGATGTGCCCGGTCTCGACGTTCGCCGTCTGGCCCTGGCGGCCTATGCGCTGGTTCCCAATTGGAGCCAAGGGCCTTTGACTTTGACAGGCCCCCACAAGCGCCAAGGCCAAGACGGAGAGTATTGGAGCATTGATGTGGAGTCGGTATTGACCCTCAATCTCTCCGTCTTCAAAACCAGCGGGGACTACGCCCAATTGGCGGGGGCTCCCACCCAGTCCTGGACTGTGCGCAAAGAAATCCCGATTCCCGATATGGACCGTCTCGTGGCGCTGGTCAGCCAAGCCACGGGTGTAGATGTGGATCTCAACAGCCCCTCCCAGGCTGCGTTGGTCTTGGATACCCTCAAAAAAGTGCAGACCTTTCAAGAGATTCAGGCTGCAGAGCCCATGGCGTATCTGGAGGCTGAGATCAATCAACAAATTTCTGCCGCCCGTTTTGAAACGTTGGTGGCAGGGCTGCAAAGTGTTGAAGGCTTGGGCAATAAAACCGCTGATGGCGGACAACAGCCCACAGCCGCCCGCAAAGGCGGGCTGGGCCTGACCCCCATTCTCAAATTTGGCAGTGGCACACTGGGTGTTTTGGGCTATGTGCCCCAGTATTTTGTGTTGCAGGGCCAATTGGATTTGGAATATGATTTTGGTGCTTTGTTTGGCTGGCCCGAGCTGATGTTAACGGTTTCCGGGGGGGCGACCGTGCCCCAGCCGGCATACACCCTGCTGGCCCAGCCCAGTTTTCCCGGCTTTGGCATTCCCGGTGGGGGGCTGCCCAATCCCCAGGCCCAGATTTTGGCGTATAACGCTGAGATGGGCATACTCAAACGCTTTTCAATCGGACAATGGAGTTTGAGCGCGGGTCTGCGGGGCGGCATGTTGGGAGCTGTGATCATGCAGGCCACGAGCTTTATCCCCAATCCCCAGCAGCCCGATCCGACGGCCATGGCCTTTGGGGGCACAGCTTTGCTGGGAGCGGCTTATCATTTTACGCCCGAATTGATGGTCGGCCTGGATGCCGGTTTTCGCTATTTTGATGGTGGGCAGTGGATGACCAATGCTGGTTTTCCCTCTCCCTTTACGCCTTTGATTCAAAATCCCCTGCAGAGCATTGGACCTGTGTTGGGGCTGTATGCGGGGTACACTTTTTAGGTCTCTGCTCAGTTATTTATGCGGTGTCCTCCCGCAAAAGGGAACCCGTGAGGGGGGATTCAGCGTCTTGTGAAACATGCAAATCTGGAGGAAATGACCATGGTACTCAAAAGAAGAATGATTCAAACTTTCATGGCGGTAGCCGTTTTGGCAGGGTCTCTGGTTTTGTCAGGGCAACCAGGTGAGGCAGCCAAGGGGATCAAACCCATTGTCGTGATTGACGCGGTGACGGGGGAGGGGACCACTGCTGAGTCAGCCCGTTTGGATGCCTTCCGCAATGCGATCTCCCAGGCTGTGGGTGTTTATGTCCAAGCAGATACCGTGGTCGAAAATTACGTCACCAAAAGCGATAAAATTCGCACCAATAGCAAAGGCTTTATCAAGAGTTTTAAATTGCTCAACGAGAGCAAAGAGCAAGGTATTGTCTCTGGTACTTACCGGATAGAGGTTTCGACCCAGCCTTTGCAAGAGGATGTGCAAGATGTGGTCGGCACTGAGTTTCGCAATGTCGGCCATCCGACGGTCTCGGTTGTGGGCTGGTACAAAGGCCGCAACCGCCTCGAAGATGAAGTCAATGATTTTGCGGTAACAGCCATGAATCGCTCTCTGCTCAAACGCGGTTATAAAGTGGTCGATGGTTGGTTGGTCGAAAAACTACGCAAAGAAGATGCGGCCATTGTCAAAGCCTCAGGTGCGGTTCAGCAATCCAATTTTGATCAAGTCGCCCAAATGATCGCCAATAAACTCAAAGCGGATATCTACGTGACGACCTATGGCAGTTTGCAGGCGGGTAAAGCCAGTGTCTCCACTAAAATGTACAACAGTTATACGGGCCAAATTTTTGGCTCTGAAACGGGTTATGGTGCCATGCGCGCGGGCTCTGTGGCCGATGCCAAAGCGGCGGTGGCTTCTGCCGTGACTTCGAGCATGGAAAAAACCCTCGGCCAGGTCTCTGGTCACTGGCAAGACGTACTTACCAATGGTCAAGAATATATCATCGTGCTCGATGGCTATAAAGACGGCAAAGATCGCCGTACCTTCAAAAAAGTGCTCGAAGAAGCCGAAGGTGTGACCGAGGTCAAACAACTCAATGCCGCTGGCAGTCACGCTGAGTTCAGCGTCTATTCCACCACCCGGCCTGTGGACTTTTTTGATGCTGTGATTGATGATGCTGAGGGCCAAGGGCTCAAATTTGTGAACAACGAGGCCGTCATTCGCGGAGGCCGTGCCCTGTTTATTCTCAAGAAATAGGCAATAGGCAAAAGAGAACATGTCTAAACGCATTCTGTTGTCTCTGGCTTTTGCTTGTTTTCTAGGTCTGCCGGGATTCCTTTCACAGGCCCCGGTCTGGGCCGATGTCCAAAATCTGGATTATGCTGTGCGGGAGGTCGAGGCAATTGGTATGGGCAGCAATGCAGATGCAGCCCTGCTCAATTCGGAAATTCAGGCCCTGGAAGCGGTTCTGGGGGGCTTGATTCAGACTGATGCCGAAAAACAGGCCTTTGCCAAAATCCGCGAACAATTGTTGGCCGGGCGCGAAAAATACCTCAAACGCCTCAGGATTTTGGGCAAAGGCACCACCGAAGAGGGGGGGCGCTATTACAAGGTGCTTTATCAAGTTGGGGTCAAAGACTTGCGCTCAGATCTCGAAAAAGCAGGGGTCTTGGTTTCGACCCGCCAACTCAGTGAGCAGCTCAAATTTCCCACGATCATGGCCTATTACAAAGATCCTGCCGATCGCAGCACCTATGCCCAATGGTCAGTTGATCGCATCAATCATTTCCTGCTTGAACATCAGTTTAAAGCTGTTGATGCAGGTGTGATGCAGGCCTTGCAAAAAGATGATCAGGTTTTGGCCCAGACAGCGGGTCGCAAAGACCGTTTGAGCCAGGCCATGGCACTCAAAGCCCGTGCCGACTTTTATATCCGGATTGAAATTGAACCGAAGGTGGTCGGCCGCAGCGGAGATTATACCTATGTGCAAAGCCCGGTGCAGGTGCAGGCCTTTGAGAGTTCGTCGGGTTCTCCGTTTATTGTCAAAACCTATCAGCGGCTCGACAACAAGGGACAACCCGAAGCGTTGGCTGTCAAAGGCAGCCTCGATGTGAGTGCCAAAGTGGTGATTGAAGAAGCCGTAGCAGGTGTCATGCCGATGTTGGAGGCCGATTTATTGCGCCATTGGAAAACCAATGTGGCCCAGGGCAATCAGTATCGCTTGGTGCTCAAAGGCCTCAAAGGGGGCCACAAGCAGCTCTTTGAAGAAACAGCCAGTGAACATGTGCGTTCGCTCGCTCTCCAATCCGATGGCTCTTATCTTGTGCGCTATTCAGGCAATTTAGGCGATTTGGCAGATTTACTCGAAGAGGCCCTTCAGGATAAAATAGGGCTGAGTGTTCAGCAATTTGATCTGGGCTCAGCTTATTTTCAAGTCGGGAAATAGGTTTTAGGAGAGGAGAGCGGGATGGTTCAAAGGTTGAGTAAAGCAGGACGGGTACTGCTTGTGAGTGTTTTTTTACTTTTGGGCTGCCGCCAAGCCCCTGCGCCGGATGAGACACCCCCTTCGGGTCAGAGCGTTGAGGCCATTCAAAGTTATACCCTGGTTTTGCAGGGCTATGAAGACGGTGAAGCGCGCAGACTCTTTCAGACTGAGTTGGAAAAACTGGGGTTGGAAGTGGAGCTTTTGCAATCTGGCGCCAATCGGGCTGAATACCAAATTACGCTCGGAAAAGAGAGCCCGACAGAATGGCTGAAAAGCCTGTCTCAGACCTTTGAAAAACACTATGAGCTGAAACAAGATGGCTCGCGGTTGTTGTTTTTGCGGCGCTAAATCATGCAACAACACGCCGCCACACTGATTAATGCTTCCGCGATTTTGATTATTTTTCCGCTGCTTTTGTTGTTGTCTGCGATCATGGGCCTTTTATTGTTTAGCCCCTTGGGCACACCGCTGTTTAAACTGCTGGCAGCGAGGGCCATGCAAAAGAAAAACTATGCCTTTGCCGCGCGTTTGTATGAGCGCATTTACCATTGGCAGGAGTTGATGGAAGGCGCAGATGTCTATGCCAAACAAGCCGCTTTTGCTTGGGAACAGGTGGGTGATCTGCGTCAGGCACTGGCTTTTTCTCAAAAAGGAGAGGACTGGGCCAAAGTGGGTCAATTGCTGATTGAAATGGGCAAAATGGAGCAGGCCATAGAGGTCTTTCGTGAGCATAATTTGCCTGCCCGCTTGGCTTTTTGTTATGAGCAAACCGGTCATTTCTGGGGAGCAGGGGAATTGTATGAATTGGAACTCGACAATCATCACAAGGCCATGCGCTTCTACGAAAAATCCCTGCAACAAGACACACTTTCGCCCTTGGACCGCATTCGGGTACGTTTGCTTATGGCCCGTACTGCCTTTCGCCTGGGCAAAAAAGAGGAAAGTCTCAGCCATTTTGAGATGGCAGAGGCCCTGCTGGCCAAACCCGAAGCCCCTCAGCCCGATGAGCATTTAAAAGTGGTTTTCCGCACGGTGCAATTGCTTTTAAACGGTAAATAATTAATCATTCCTTGTTCTTGTCTTAATTTTATTTTAAGAATGATTGGGCGCTTGAGGCCCGATAATCTTTTTATATATCAAGTGTATGAATGAGGAATCTTTTTATGCGTTATTCTCTGACTTTGCTGGCAGCTTGTCTCTTGGCTTTTTCCAGCGCTTGTAGCAAAGCCCCCACCCTGACCGCTCCCGGAACCGTGGGCTCCTCCGCCTTGCGCAGCAACAGTGTCGCCCGCCCCCCCGTTGCCTCTGCGACAGCCACCCGCAACAGTGGTAAAACCACAGTTGCAGTAGAAAGCACTCCCGAACAGGGTTCGGATTATTCCAATGAAGATGTATCGTCTGAAATCAGCCGACAGGGTTCGACCGACCAAAACGATAGCTGGGAGTAAGTCATGACCGTGCGTTCACTTTGGCTGGGAGCCTGCGCTCTTTTGGCTTTGACCACAGCTTGTCAATCGTTGTCTCCGCTTAAATCCCCTTCTAATGCCGCCCTTCAGGCCCAACAGGCCCCATCCAGAGCCTTTGAATTTCAATCTCTCTTTGAGGTCGATGGGGCAGGGGATCGCTGGTTGGAAAGCCGTTTTCGCGATTTTGATCAGGGGCTCTTAAAAGAAAACTTAAATTTGCGCACTCAAGGACCTCTGCAACTCAAACCCGAGGCCCGTCAGGGCCGTTATCTCTCGCGCGCTTATACCGCCCCTTTTGCCTTTAACGCTGTGATGCCCGCTTGGACGGCCCAGATTCCCGCCGGGGCCCAGCTCGAAGTCCAGGCCCGTGTCAGCAACGATGGCCACAATTGGGGAAGTTGGCTGCCGCTGTTTCAAGAGCGCAGTATTCTCTTGCCACAACAGATGCGTTTTATTCAGTATCAGGTGCTGTTTAAAAGCCCTGACGCCGCCCGTTTGCCCGTCTTTGAGGGCATCAGCTTTCAATTTGGCAAAACCCGTCCCAATGCAGGTCTGAGCCGCGCGGGTCGCAAACAAGCGCTGGTGCCCAAACCCGAAGTGCTGCCGCGAGAAGCCTGGCGGGCCCGTCCCCCCAAGGGTGAATACACCCCCCACACCCCTGCTGCGATTGTTTTACACCATACCTGGAAGCCCACTTCGGCACAATATCTCAAAGATGCCACCATCCGTGGGATTCAGAACTACCACATGAATGACAATAAATGGTCGGATATTGGCTATCACTTCTTGATTGGTCCAGATGGGGTGATCTATCAGGGACGGCCTGAAACCGTGGTGGGTGCACATTCTACACCCAATACCAATTATGTTGGCATTTGTATTATTGGCGATTATGATCCCGGTCAAGACCCACTGACCCCTGAATCGTATGCCGCTTTACTCGATCTGATGACCTGGTTGACCTCTGAATATGGAATTGCCACCCAAGAATTTTACGGGCACCGCGATTTCAGTACCAAGAGCTGCCCAGGTGACTCGGTGCATCATCGGTTGGACGAGATCCGCACGGAAGTGAAACGCCGTTTAGAACTGGCCCAACAACCGCCCGCACCTCGCCGCTAGCCTAGAAAAAACCCGGCAGTTGCGAAAGCTGCCGGGACAGGGAAGATAACACAAGCAAGAAGCTTGCCTTGTGGTTGTTTAATCGATTGTTATTTTCCGGCCCGAAGCGTCGGGCTGGTTCGCTTTTTTGGGAACGTTAACCTGTAACATGCCCTCTACATACTTCGCGATCACCTGATCCGCCTCGATATTTTCGGGCAGGTCAAAGCTGCGGCTGAAGGAGCTGAAGCTGAATTCCCGACGCAGGGTATTCTTGCCCTCGTCCTTCTCTTCCTTTTCTTGTTTCTTCTGTGAAGAAATGGTCAGGGTCCGACCTTTGAGGGCAATGTCAAAATCCTCTTTTTGCATACCGGGAACCGCAAACTCCAAGGTATAAGCTTCAGGAGTCTCATGGATATTTACCGCAGGAACACTCGTGCCCATGCGACCCAATCTTTCCATCATGCCCGAAACATCTTTGCCAAAGATGTCTTTCCCCCACATATCATCCATCCAAGACGTTATAGACGTGGGAAAGCCAAATTCCTTATCATTCCATTTTATCAGTGACATGGTGAGTTACCTCCTTTGTTACCTGATCCTATTGTAGAATCAGGGTGTTTATTCTGTTTTGATCTAAATCAAAGCAAATGTTTGATATCCGTCAATGATTTAAACGATTTGGGGGAGCGGGCTTTTTTAAACTTAACCAAATTGTCCTGAACACATATACGGCGGTTCCTGTAAAGATTGCCCCCAGCACCAATGTGAGTAAAAGACGCCCTTGGAGACCCTCGTTCCAGGCGGGGCCCTGGTAATCGGCCGCCTGATAAAAGGCCGGTTGGCTGGGGGCATAAACCACCAGAAAGCGTTGCCCCGTTTTTAACTCAGGGCGAACCAAGTGGCCTGTGTACGCTTTGTTTTGCACCTGATAGCTGACGTCGCTTTTGTTGGGCTTGCAAGCTTGGTTGGCACGGCAATCGCCCCTTCTCTGCTCTTTCCGCTAGATTTACAAGGCAGATGCAAAAGCTTCAAGCAGAGGCTGGTAAACCGCCTTTAAAACAGGCTAGAATAAGCCATGCTGCAATTCGATATCGTGCTCCAAAAGCAAAATCTCAAACGCCCCCACAGCGATGTGCACATGGCCATGTACATGCCTTCCCATGGCGAGTTTTTGCTCGAAAAATTGGCCCAACACGGACTCAAACCCGGTTTGATCTTTGGCTTGGACGATTTCTGCCTGCGCCCTGAATTGCTCAATCACTCAGATGCGGAGATCTTGATCGTCTGTGGCGCTGATCAGCATTTTGATCTGGATTTTCTCAGGGCCTGGCAAAAAGTCAAAAAAACCTATCTCTACAAAACCCTGCTCACCTCTGAGCCGATCTATTCTCCTGCGGCCTTTTATGTCGATGAATACAACAATGCAGCCCGCAAACACGAGCGCTTTATTGAGACCTTTGTGCCCCACAGCGTGTTTTTTAACAGTCTGCTGGATTTTCAGCCCTCAGAAAAAAAATACCGGGCCTCATTTGAGCGCTATCTTTACTCTCTTGCTGATCCCGAATTGTTTCGGGGACAGCGTTTGCCCTGGGCAGAAAAAAAACAGGGATTGCTCTACCTGGGCAAAGCGGAAGCCTGGGGCTATTCCCGCCTGCAACCCCAAGCTTGGCAGCGTTTGCAGCAATTGGAGTATTTTTTGGCCCAAGACCGCCTCTATTTTGAAGGGCACCAACAGAGTTATACCTTTCGCCAGTGTTATGCTGCGGCCAATCACTTTCGCTTCCAGCTTCAACCCCGCTCGGGCTATTTTTTTCATACGGCCCGCACCGTTCAATCGGCGATTGTGGGAACGGTGCCTGTGGTCCTTTTGCAACGCGAAACGCTGCCTCTCTTTCAGGCCGAAGCGCCTTGGGCCCGGATCAATCACAATCTGCTCGTGGGTTTTGATGGCGAATACGATTTGCTATTGGACCAACTCGGAGATCTTACCTTGGGGGAATACATTCAGGCCAATCTGTCTGAATTGCTGGCTGCAGGTACGATTTCAACGGCAGTGCAGGTCTTGGTCGATTCAATTGGGCGAAATTTGGGAAGAATGAAGACAGCGCAGGGACAAGGAGAATTGGGAGATGTTTAACGCTCAATTGCTGATTTTGGCGTCTCCTGAGCCAGGCTGGCAGCAACTTGCTGCACTCTTGAGCGAGCGTGGCTACCGCGTTTGGGGGCCCTGTGACCTTTCAAAAAATGAATTGCCTTTGGCTAAAGTGGCTGAAGCCGAGCTTGTGCTGCTTGACAATGTCACTCTGCCGCTTGAAAAACGGGACACGTTGCCGAGTGCCTGTCTCCGGCTGGATTTGGCGACAGCTTTGGCTGACCCTGTTGCGGTTTTTGTGCAAATTGAGCTGGCACTACAATCACGTCCGGCAGACTTTACGCTGGGTGAAGCCCGACTTCGGCAATTATTAGAGTATTTGTCGGATGTTCTGGTTATTCTCGCGGCAGATGGTCTGCCCCGCTATTTGAGCCCGGCGATTGAACGGATTACGGGGTTTACCCCAACTGAACTCATGGACAAAAGCGCCTTGGAGATTGTCCACCCAGAGGATCAGGCCAATGTCTTTGCCTGTATGGAATGGAGCCGCACCCATCCTGGAGAGCCCGTGATGTTTGAAATTCGCCACATCCACAAAAATGGGGGCTATGTTTTGCTTGAATCTCTGGGGCAGAGTTTATTGGATGTGCCGGGGATCGAAGCTTTTGTCGTGATTTCGCGGGATATTTCACGTCGGCGCCAGCTGGAGTCGGAGATCCAAGACAGTGAAAAACGTTACCGAATTGTGGCCGAACAGACAGGCCAAATGATTTACGACTGGGATGTCACCAACGGTGAAATTGAGTGGGTTGGGGCGATTGAGCGGATTACCGGCTTTGAGACCGCAGCCTATCAAGGGGTGAATATTGAAGTTTGGGAATCGATGATCCATGAGGCTGAGCGGGCTGCGACCCTGGCGGTCTTGGACCAAGCGGCACGGGCCGATGGCCATTTTTCGATGGAGTACCGCCTGCAGCGCAAAGATGGCTCGTTTGTCTGGGTGGAAGATACAGGACTCTTTCTCAAAGACGAAACGGGGACTGTGGTGCGCATGTTGGGCAGCATGAAAGATATCAGCCGCCGCCGGGTGAATGCCGAACTCTTGCAATCGGCGTTTAACGAGCGTGAAATTTTGCTGCAGGAGATTCATCACCGCGTCAAAAATAATTTTCAGATCATGATCAGCCTGCTCAATATGCAAATCCGTCGCACCCCGTTTGTGCAGGTGGGGGAATCACTTAAAGATGTGCGCAGTCGGCTTCACAGCATGTTATTGGTTCACGAAAAACTCTATAATCAGGGCTTTACGGCAACTGTACACTTTGGCGAATATTTACAGGTCCTCAGCCGTGAACTCTATGCCCAACATGCACGGACTGTGCCCGTGCAATTGGAATTGGCGCTTCAACCTCTTGTTTTGCGCATGGATCAGGCCATGCCCTGCGGCCTGATTGCCAATGAACTCCTGACCAATGCCTTTAAATACGCCTTTCCTCAAACAGGTGAACGGGACTGCATTACCCTGCGCCTGAGCGAAGATGGGGGTGACGCACAATTGGATGTTTTGGACAATGGGCAGGGCTTACCTCGTGAGTTTCACCAGGGTTTGGGCTTGCATCTGGTCGAGCGCTTGGCCCGGCAATTGGATGGGTCCTGTGGGCAGGTTGAACGCCCCGATGGCACCCATTGGGTTTTGCGCTTTCCGCTGGCAGCCGTTTAGAGTTTCGTCTTTAGCCAAGCGCAAATATGTGCCAAGGCGAGTCGGGCATCGGGAAAGACGGCTGGAGCCTGTAAAAAGGCGTGAATCTGCCCAGGATACTCCACTGCCTCGACATCCACGCCTGCCGCCTGGCGACTCTGCGCGTAGGCCTGGCCCATATCGCGCAAGGGGTCAAAGCCACAGGTCAAAACAAAACTGGGTGGTTCTTGGCCACAGGTAGGCGCCAAAAGGGGAGAGAGCCGGGGGTCTGTCAGGGCCGTGGTGCTGGATTTGCCCAGGTATTGCTGCCGAAACCAGTCAATTCCCGCACGGCTTAAGACGGGGCCTTCGGCCATGCTCTGTAATGAGGGCCAATCCAGGGCCATATCCAGCCAGGGATAGAGCAAGATCTGAGCCTGGGGGCCGGGTGCTGCTTGGCTGAGCAGCAAATGCACCAGGGCTGCCGTCAGATTGCCACCGGCGCTGTCGCCTGCAACAGCCAATTTTTCGGGGTGGATGCCCAGTTCTGTTGCCTGGGCCCGCAGCCAGTGCCAAGCCACTTGGGCGTCTTCCAAGGCCGCCGGAAAAGGGTGCTCAGGGGCCAAACGGTAGTCGAGTGCCAAGACCGCCATGCCACTGTTCTGGCTCAAGCGGGCGCAGAGGCCAGCATGGCTGTCGAGATTGCCAATCACCATGCCTCCCCCGTGTAAATACAAAATGCAGGGCAAGGGCTCTTGGCTGGGCAATGTATTTGGCACAATTGGGGTATATAAGCGCATTGCCAGCTTTCCGCTTGGTCCAGGGCAGCTCAGGTCCCGGCAATGGATCCCCGTAGGCATCTGCTCCAGGGCATTGGCACCTGCCAGATAGCGCTCGCGCATTGAGACTGGCTCCCAGCTTTCGATCGGCAAATCGCCCAGGGCCACGATCTCCCCTAAGAGCCAGGCGCGTTGATTCAGGCTGCGGCCCTCGCGGCAGATCTCGGGAATGTCGGCCTCTGAAGGCAGACTGGGTGCCAAAAGCCATTCAAGTAATTGCTGTCGGCGTGCTTCAGACATCGGGAGACCAAATGCCAAAACCCATCATCGGAATACGCGGATGGGGGTAGGCCACAGGATGGATAATTTCGGTCTTCTTTCCCGACAATTCTTGCCAGACTCTGCGGCTGCCAGCTGTCGCGGGGTTTTCCCCTGCGATATCGTGAAAGGCGATATAGCGCTGGGGGTAGCGCTGATTGATCAGAAAATCCTGTTTGACGGCCTCATAGGTATGTTCGGCATCAATCAGCACCAAATCGACAGGGCCCAGCTCTTGGCGCCAGGCCATGTATTCAATCGAATGGGAACTGCCCCAAAAACATTCAGTCTTGGCGGGCACGACAATACTGTGCCTACCCACTGTTTCTGCCATACGTGCATCGCAAATCGCCAAGCGCTCGAAATCAAAGAGTTGGTCTAAAAAACAGGTCAAATGGCCGCTCCAAATGCCAATTTCCAAAAATGAGCGTATCCCATGAGCGGCGATCCAGGCACAAAAATCCGCCAATTCGTGGGGGTTTTGTAAGAGGCAGGCGGGAGGCACGCCCTGCGCTTCGTAGCTAATCTGGGCGGCGTCATCCCAACACTGGACTGTGGCAAGGGCTTGCTGAATCTGTTCTTGGGTGGGCATTGGACTTATGCAATTTCCTTTTTGAGCGGGTATTTTCCGGCCCAGAGATCAGTATATATCTGTTCTAATTCACGGGTAAAAGCGGATCCCTGACAGAGCGGAGAGGCGTCAAAGGCTTCGCGCACTTTGGGACGCAGGGCACGCAAGGCTTCGAGATCTTGTGCTACAGCAATCGCTTTGGCAACATAATCATCCAGACTGGGACAGAGCCAATCCGCTTGGCCAGCTTGCAGCAAAAAGCCATTGCCCACGCGGCCAGGCACCAAGACCGACAGCACGGGTACCCCCATCCAGAGGGCGTCACAGGTCGTGACCCCGCCTTGAAAGGGCATGGCATCCAAGAGCAGATCAATCTGCTCAAAAAAGTGCAGGTGTTCGGCATAATCGGAATAGCCGTCCCAGCGTATTTGGGCCAGAGGTACACCTGCGGCTTGGAGCATCTGTTGTAAGGCAAAGCGGCGACTGGGGTCGTTAAAGACGGGGCATTTAAGCGTCAATTGTGCTTCTGGCAAGGCCTTGAGGATCTCCGCCCAGGCCTGGGCCAGGCTGTGGGAAATTTTCTGGGCCTGATTGCAAAAGCCAAAGACCAGTGGCTGTCCTTGGCGATTGGGAAGGGCTTCTGGGCGGACCTGGGCAGGCTCCCAGACCAAAGCCGTGCGCATTGGAATCAGGGTTTCGTTAAACATTTTTTCGCCCCCACCCATCAGCAGTGGTGCGTCGACAAGGTAATAATCGGCAATGCCAGAAGAACTTGCAAAGGCCAGCGGCGTTGAGATTTGGATTGGGGCGGGACGCTGGGCCAAAACGGGCAAACGCGAGTGAGGTGCATGGCCGCAAAGATCGACCAAAATATCTATTCCTGCGGTGCGAATCAGCTCCGCCACTGCTTGATGGCTCAAACCCCAGATATTGGTAAAGTGATCGGCCATGGCTTGAAACTCGGAGGTGATTGCATCTTCGAATTCAACTTCGGCAAAAAACTGAATTTCAAAAGCACTGTGGTCATGATGCCGCAGAAAGGCTTTGAGGGTGGCCGCTGAGGTAAAATTGCGAAATTTATACGAGAGATAGCCTATTTTCAATTTCTGGCCCGATCTATCTGGACGCTCAGCCACCGGCGCTGGCGATTTGAGGCTTTCGCCCCAATTGTGAATGAGCTTGGCGTGGGCTTCTAAGGGATAAAAAGGCAGATGGTAAAGCTGTGTCAACAGATTCTCAAAGTGCTTAAAGCTGTCTGGACCAGGTGTTTGAGCTTGGGTCAAAAGGCTGTCCAGTGCGGGTTGTACCGAAGCCAAATCGGGGCTAAAAGACAGGTAAATTGGGTTCAATTGGCAGGCCTGAAGAAAATGGGTCTGGGCGTTTGGGTTGTTTCCTGCTTGTGCCAATAATTGTGAAAGAAAAAAATGGGCTGATGCGTGGTGAGGATTTTGAGTCAGGATTTGCAAATAACCGGCCTGGGCTTCACCTGTTTGACCCATTTCGTCTAAAGTATTGGCATGGGCAAAAAGCAAATCCTGGTGCTGGGCCTGCATCAGGGCGCGGCCATAATAGATTTGGGCCTGGTTTAAATCGCCCAATATTCTTGCGATACCACCGAGATAATACAGGGCTGGAACGTGTTCTGGTGACAGTTGTAGACATTTTTTGAAAGACAGACGGGCTTGCGGATAATGACTGAGATAGGCGTAAACCACCCCCAGCATCTCGTACAGGGGCAATTGGTATTTGGGATCCGGGGTTTTGCTTTGATTGAGCTGGGCTTCGGCCTGTTCCAAAAAATCCAGAGCGAGGGTATGCTGATTCCGTTGCAAAGCGGCAACGCCTTTGGT
Source organism: Candidatus Sericytochromatia bacterium (assembly GCA_018780035.1). GTDB lineage: Bacteria > Cyanobacteriota > Sericytochromatia > UBA7694 > UBA7694. Next base: position 19,276 of record JADMKE010000049.1, on the reverse strand, counting down.
ATAGAGCTCCCAAGCTTGAAGGGGGGGAAGAAAATCCATGGCTATGAACCTGTTTTGTGAACCTGAATAGGGTTGAAATGCCTTTCTAGTGTATCATGGAGCAAACAGCCCAATTGAGAGATGCTTCATGCCTTTTTTGCCCAAATCGCCCTTTGTCCCTCCCTGCCGTGTGGGGGTTGTGGGCACAGGTTTTGTGGCCTCTGTTTTTGCGCGGCTCTTGCTCAGAACGGCCCCAGACTTGCCCGTCACTGCGGTTTTAAGTCGGCGCCCGTCTACTCACATTGCACCCCATTTGCAGCCCTTTTATTATGCCGAGCAGGCCCTTGACGACTTTTTGGCGGCCTGTGATCTGGTCGTGGAGTGTAGTGGGGACATTTGCCATGCCACATCCGTGATCGAAGCTGCGCTGATCTTGGGCAAACCTGTGGTGACAATGCACTGTGAGTGGCATGTGACGGTCGGTTCGTTTTTTGTCGGCAAAGGTGTGTTGAGCGAAGCGGAAGGGGATCAGCCGGGCAGTTTGGCCGTGTTGCGTGAAGAGGTTCTTGCCATGGGATTTGAACCACGGGTCTATGGCAATATTAAACATTTTCTCAATCATCAGCCCACACCCGCAGAGATGCAATTCTGGTCTGAGCGCCAGGGCATTCGCCTGCGCCAAACGACCTCGTTTACCGATGGCACCAAAGTCCAATTTGAACAGGCCTTGGTGGCCAATGGCCTCGATGCCGATATTCTCAAGCCCGGCTTGCGCGGTTTGGTCACACAGAATTTGCAAGTGGGGGCGGCAGAATTGGCCGAAGAAGCCCAGGCTGCCCAATTGGAAAGGGTGTCGGATTATTTATTGGCACCCAATTTGCCGCCGGGGGTCTTTATTACTGCCAGCCACGACCCGGCAGATCAGGCTGCTTTGGCCTATTTAAAAATGGGCCTTGGCCCCTGGTATACGCTCTATCGGCCCTACCATCTCTGCCAGTATGAAATGGTCAGAACTGTGAGGAGAATGGCCCAGGGGGGAGCTCCTCTGCTGAATAACAGTGCTGCTCCGCGCATCGGTATTCGGGCGATTGCCAAACGTGCTTTGGTCCCTGGAGAGCGGATCGACAACGCCATCGGCAGCTTTGTTTTGCGGGGCGAGGCCATTCGCTTGGCTGAATACCCCGACCACCTGCCGATGGGTTTGATTCAGGCGGCCAGCGTACAGCGGCCGATTGAAGCGGGTGACTATCTGCGTTGGGGCGATCTTGAATTGCCCGATTCGCGGGCCCTGCAAGTGGCCAAGCAACTCTATTTCCCCACTTAAATGGCAAAAGGCCTCTGACTTTAATGAGAAGTCAGAGGCCCAATTTTGGCATTGCAAGCGGTGGTCTGTGGTTTAACCCCCTGCGGACATACCTGCCAGAACGCCACCCAGAATCATGGGAGGGATACCCAAAAGGGAGTATAGAAACGGTTTCTTGGCGTTGTCCCAGTATTTAAAGATATAGACAAAAGCCCCAAATGGAACGAACAAATAGACCAAGCCCCAAATAATGGACTCTTTGAAGGCCTGTACCAGTAAAATGATGCCAAAGACCAGGCTGACACCGATGCCGAGAAGGCTCAAGATCATACCAAGTATACCCATCGTGTTTTCCTCTTTAATTTAGATGATGTTTGAATGTTGAAATGCTGAACAATTTAGGTTTGTGTTAAAAACCTTTCAATCTCATACGTTGTGATTGGCTTTTTTTTCACAGGTTAATGTTATTCAATTTTTGAGATGTTGTAAACTGCCTGAAGCAGATTTTTAAAAACAGATTCGCGAGTTTTGAACACTTTTGATAGGCGCAGGGTCTTAACACTTGAAACCCGAAGAAACCAAACGGACAGCAGTGAACAACGAACTGATCCAAAAACTCAACCGAGCCCAACAGGGCGATCAACAGGCCTTTAAAGAGGTGGTAAGAGAATTTATGCCGCAGCTCTACGGGATGGTCTATGGGATCATTCCTCAGCACGACGATGTGAACGATATCTTGCAAGAAGTCTTTGTCAAGGTGCATAGGGCTTTGCCCCAGCTCCAGAACAAACAGGCTTTTCGCTCTTGGGTCTTTCGCATTGCGCTGAATACGGCCCGCAACCACCTGCGTGGCAAGGCCCGGCGTGAATTGCCCACCGAGCCCGAAGAATTTGCAAGGCAGGCTGGGGGGGACTTTGACAAGACCCCCGAGCAATTGGAACAGGCAGAGGTCCGCGACCAGATCTTTAAGGCCCTGGAGACGCTTTCACCAGAGCACCGCGAGGTGGTTACCCTGGTGGAACTCGAAGAGCTGAACTGCGCGGAAGCAGCGGAGGTGCTGGGCACCCCGGCAGGCACGGTGCGCTCCCGTTTGCACTATGCCCGCAAGAAACTCAAAGAATTATTGCAACCGTATTTTGCCCTGAGAGGAGACGCCCCATGAACCCGAACCAAGAAAATCCATTGTCTGATTCGGATGAAGACGCACTGTCTCCTGCGTTTTTGGCCCAGGATCCCCCGCTTGATCCTGAACTCCGCTCGCTCTTGCAAGGTGTGAAAACAGCGCCTCCCCCGGATTATTTTGAGCAGTTTTGGAGCGAACTCAACCCCCGCCTGATCCCGCTCAAACCCGAGCCCTGGTCTGTGCGTGTGCTCAAATTGATCAAGTCTCCGCCTGCGATTTCGGTGGCGGCAGCGGTTTTGGCTGTGGCCTTTCTGATGCCTAAGCAAAACGGGCTCTTTGATCGGGCCACAAAACAGGCCGAAATTCCTGCTGCTGTTTTGCAATTGGAGGGCAATAGTGGCAGTTTAGATACCACCCACGCCAAACGCCTGCCCGGTGGCGGACAGGTGGGTACCCATCCCGATCTGATCGGTGACGAAAGCCGCCTGCGGGTGGGGCAGGATAAAAACCAGCCTGCTGCAGCCCCACCCATGGTCTTGGGGGCTGCCAAAGAAGAAGAACGTGCGTCTGTCAATGAAGCAGACAGTCTCTCCCGCAGTCAAACAGAGTTAAAAAAACAAAAAAGCAATGATTTATTGGCCAATCGCCAAGAAGGTCAAACAAATCAAGGGCGAGCAAATCAAGACCTAAAAGAGCGGGCGACGATTGCTGCCCCCTCCTCCCCGATTCCCCTGCTGCAGGGGTATAACCAGGCCGATTATCTGGTGAAAAGCGCCACCTTGGGCGTGGAAGTCCCCCAATTGACCCAGGCCTTCACAGCCACCAGTCTGATTGTAAATCAACACAATGGTTATATTGTCAGCTCGACAATGTCCCGCCCCGAAAATGGGATGGCCTCTGCCCAGATCAGTTTTAAGGTACCCAAACAGCATTTGCTGACGGTGATTGAGAAGATTGAAAAAACCGGTGAGGTGCGCAATAAAAATATCCGCAGCGAAGATCTCTGGAAACAGGTCCAAACCCAGAAATTGGATCAAGATGATCTGCAAATTCAAATTCAAGACACCACAGACAAAGCTTCCCTGCGCAGGCTCAAACGCCAATTGCGCGAGCAGGTACTCAAACGCCAGGAATTTGAACAAATGCTGCGCATGGCCAGCGTCGAGCTGCAATTGACGCAAAAAGCGCCCAGCCGTTTTTGGAATCTTGAAGGGGTGGGCGAGCAGATTCAATACAAGCTCAACCGTGCCTTGGGAGACACACTCAAGCTCTTGGTCGAAATTCTGGTTGTGCTGCCCCCTCTGCTGATCTACTTTGGCTCGGCTTGGCTGCTCTGGCTCTTGCTCAAGCTGATTCTGGTGCAACGTCTGGCATTGCTGAGTCCACGTGCTTTGGCGATTGCCTATCTGCTCGGGTTGCTCTTTTTCCCGCTGGCCCTCGGGGGCAAAGAACTCTTTCGTGCCACTCTGCTCTTTGCGACCCTCTTGGGAGCGGGCGCTGGAATCAAGGCCCTGATTCAGCGCTGGCAGAAGCCCTCTCCCAAAATCGAGCCTGCGCCACTGGATCCTGAAGATCTCCCGCCGCCTTAAGTTGGGAATGACTGCGGTTTGTTGTCTCTCCGCATAAAAAAAGCCCCTGCGTTTTTCGCGCAGGGGCTTTTCTAAATGGGATTGTGGGTTTGAGACCACACCGGATCTAAATGCTTGGCAGCGCTTGCCGATCCACAGGTTGTTGGAAAAAAGGCAGCACTTCCAGATAGGCGTCTTCAAACTCGCTGAAGGTGATCACGCCATCTTGATTGAGATCACCGCCTTTGAGTTTGGGCCAGGGACTAAAAAAGAGTTTGACCTTGTCCTGCTCGCCGACGGTTAGGAGGCGGTTGCCATCGCGATCGTGTTTGCTGAAGAGTTCATCGACTTTGGGACGAATCAGATTCATCCAGAAGACAATCACGTCTTCGCGCAAAAATTCTGTCAGGGTGATTTGGCCATCTCCATTGCTGTCGTAGTCTTTGAATCCACTGATCACACCAGGCAGTGCCATGTCTTGGTCGGTGACTTCGTCACGGGTCAAGACACCATTGACGTTTTTGTCCCATTTGCTGAAACGCACTTTGCGGAGTTCAATCACCCCTTTGCGCAGACCTTCGTCCGAGCGAATTGCAGCGGCTGAGCGGGGGGCCGCTTGGGCGGAGAGCCGATTGGCGCTGAGTTGTACGGGGCTGTTTTGGCAAGCGCTCAAGGCCGACGTCAAGAATAGGCCTGCAAGTGTCGAAAGCAAGAAGGCACGTTTCATATTGATTACCTAGCTTAATGTTTTATTAAACTAATTTTAACTTTTAATTCGAGCAAGATCAAGGGGCGAATGGGGCTGTTTTAGACTTTGATACTCTGCCATTTCCCTTGCTTCCACAGCCCTGTAAACACGATGGTTTGCAGGGCGCGGTAGCCCATTTGCAAGAGCCAGATCCCGGTCAGGCCGAGCCAACCCATTTGGGTCAAAACAAAAAGTGCAGGCAGATAAATCCCCCACTGAAAGACGATCGATACAAGCATGACGCGTTTGCTGTCGCCAGCGCCGAGCAGGGCCTGCATCAAGACCGAACCCAGGGTGTCGAGGGCCATGCTCAGGGCCACCATTTGCAGGGGCAAACGCGCCAGGGCCACTGTTGCAGGATCGTGTAAAAACAGGCCCAGCACCAGATCGGGCAAAAAGACCGCAGGCAAGGCCAGCAGCCCCACGCACAAGCTGGCCAACCAGGATACTTCCCAGCCCCAGCGCTTGGCATCTTGGGGATCTTTGCGGCCCAGGGCCTGGCCCACCAGCGAGGCGCAGGTCATGCCAAAGGCCATGCCCGGCAAAATGGCGACCAATAAGAGGTTGATCAAGACATTTGAGGCCGCCAATTCGGCTGTGCCCACCCGGCCCACAATCCAGAAAAAAGCCGTCATACCAGCTGAGAAAAACAATTGCTGAATGCCGGCGGGAATCGAGAGCCGCAGCATGGTCAATAGCGTTTCACCTTGGGGAATGCCCTTGAGGAAACCATTCTTGCGCGCCACCTTGAGGGCCTCGATAAAATACAGGCTGGTGCCGATATACGTGCCCAGGGTGGTGCCAATGCCCGCACCCACTGTGCCCAGCGCGGGCAGGCCAAACAGGCCATAGATCAAGATATAGCTGATGACAATATCCGCAATATGCATCACGATCAAGGTGCGCATATACACCCCTGAATAATTGATCCCGTTCCAATAGCCCCTGAATGAAAAGTTCATGGCCACAGCGGCCATGCCCACCAAACGGCTCTGTAAATAGGGAACGCCGTGTGCGGCCACGCCGGGGTCGGGGTTGAGCAAGGGAAAGATCAGCGGCGCCAGAAAAAAGAGCAGAATGGACCAGGGGATCGCGATCAACGCGGCCAAGAGCAACCCTCCATTGAGCGGAATGGCCATTTCCCCTTCTTTTTTTTCGCCCATGCGGCGGGCAGCCATGGCCTGCACCCCAGCCGAGAGGCCTGTCAGAAAGGCCATCGCCATCCAATTGGCAAAGCCGCCAATGCCTGTGGCCGCCAGGGCCTGGTTGCCCAAAGAGCCCACCATGGCGGTATCCACCAGATTGAGCACATTTTGTGAGGCCATGCCGCCAATGATCGGCAGTGCCAGTAAAAAGATCTGTTTGCGGCGTTCGGGATTGGGAAAAGACAGGGCGGAGACGGATAATTGCATGGGTAAAATAGCGCCAATCTTGCAGGTTTGCCCACAGCTTAACAGTTGACTCAAGGGCTATCAAGTGCGTTTAAGGCCGGACGGGGATTTTTAAGGCTTTGCGCAGGTCTTGCAGTGGATAGACCTTGACGGCCATGCCCCCTTCCATCAGCCAAATCCGATCTTCTTTGTCGATTGTCAGCGCTTGAAAGCGGTCGGGTACCAGACCTGAACGCACATCCAAATGCCGCACTTGCCCATTTTGGGGGTTCCAGACGCTCAGACCGCGCCCCTGACCAAAGCGGTTGTAAATGATCCAGAGCTGGCCCTGTTTGTCTTCGGCCATGGCTTGAATATCTGGGTAGGGCAGGCCACTGACTGCTTTGGCAGATTGCAAATCGGCACTCAGGATAAACAGGCCTTTGTCGGTGGCCAAGGCCAGTTCGCCACTCTTGAGTTCGCGCAGGGCAGTGGCTGAGATATAGTTTTCAGGTGCTTTTAAGGTTGTGTTTTGCCAGTGTTCTTTGGCGGGGTCCCAGATTTGGAGTGGCAAATGTTCTTTGACCATCACTGCCGCCAAAATTTGGCTTTTGCGGGTTTGGAAAAGCAGCGGAGCCCGCTCTTCGGACAGGCCCTCCTGGCGTGTCTGGGCTTGCCATTGGGGGCCTTTGTTCTGAAATTGACTGCGAAAGACGTGGTAGGGATAATTGCGCGCCAACCAAATCTGATCTTGCTGATCGAGCAAGAGACTGTGGCTACCATAGACATTGTGGGGCGGGGCCCGGTGGCTGAGTTTGTTCTGCCGCCAGAGAAACAACCCTTGAAAGTTGTGCAAGAGGGCCGCGCCATCCCGGCGGCGAAAGCCTTCTCCAAAGGGGCAAACCAGTTCTTGCTGCCAAAAGACATGGGTTTCCTGGGCAAAGACCTCTCCTGCGAGTTGCTCTGAGGCAGCCGGTTTGAGTGTCTCCCAGGCTGTGCAGGCGTCTTTGAAGTATTGGGCTGGCAGGGCCTTGCTTTTGGGCATTAAGAGCTGTTGTTTGGCTTGTTCGGCTGGGGCCCGCCACAACTCCCCTTGCCCGCTATAATTAAAACTCAGCCAGAGGCGCTTTTGCCGATCCAGCAGCAGGGTTTCGAAGCGGTCGCCGGGCAGGCCTTCGCGGTAGCCCAGGCTGTAGAGATGGGGCGAGCCAGGTACACGTAAATAGAGCCCCTCAGAGAGGGTGTCGGCTGTACCCAGCCAAAAAGCCTGCTTGGCTTGCACTTCCAGCGCTTTGACCGTGCCGCCCACCAAGAGCGGGGCTTGGGTTTTGCGTTGGCGCTCAAATTCGACGGCTCTTTTTTCCAAACCGAGATAAACATGGGCTTCGGTGGTGCGAATGGTGCGAATACGGTCGTCGTAGACACTTTTTCCCTGCCAAATGGGTGTCCACTGTTTGGAGTCATAGCGATACAGGTGGTGTTTGGCCCCGACCCAAAGTTCAGCTGAAGCCTGATTGTGCAGGGCTGTGACTTCTTCGGGAAATTCTTTTAAAACCTGAAACAGACCCAAACGAGCATTCCAGATATAGAGCCGTTTGCCATACGCTGCCAAGAGCTGGTTTTGCCAATGCCCGATGGCGCTGAGGTCGGCACTGTCGGGTTTGTCGAAGGCCTCGGTGGCGTCTTTGGCAAAGCGGTAGAGTTGGCTGTTGTAGGTGCCAAACCAGACCTCTCCACGAATGCCTGCTTCCAGCCATTTGAGGCTGGCGTATCCGCCGGTCAGGGCTTGGGCCGTCCATTTCTGCGCTGCCGGGTTGTCGTTGGCAAAGGCATAGAGGGCCGAGCTGGACAGGCCCCAGACTGTACCATCGGGAGCTTCGCTCAGGCTGTCGATGCGGGGGATGGGATCCAGCCGTTCAAAAGGGGCCAGCGGGGCTTTTTGCCAACTGAGTTGCGCTGTTTGGTTGTACTCTGGCTTGGGCTCTTTTTTTTCTGCTTGTTGGGGTACATGCCTGGCATTTCCGCGTTTTTGAAATCCGACCAGCAAAAAAATGCCCAAGAGGGTAAGCAGGCCCGCTCCCAGCCAGAGGCGCTTGTGGGTGGGGGCTTTTTGCCAGAATTGGCTGAGCCTGTCTTTGAGTGCTGGGGCCGTGTGTTTTTTCTGTTTGAGCTTGAGCAAGTCTGCTTGGAGTTCGGCCACATTTGCATAGCGTTTACTGAGATCGGGTTCGAGCAATGTGTCGAGAATCTGGTTGAATTTATTTGACAATTGGGTGTGGGGACGAAAATCCAGCTTGAGGTTTTTTCGCTCCAGCTCGGCCGGGGTGCGCCCACTCAAGAGATAGACCAAGGTGGCACCCAGGGAGTAGAGATCTGAGGCGGGAAGGCTTTTGCCTTCCATTTGCTCCAGGGGCATATAGCCAAAGGTGCCAATCAGAGTCACACTTTGACCCTGGTTGGCCAGGGTCTGTTTAACAGCCCCAAAGTCAATCAAAAACAGACGCTGATGCTCGTTGAGAATTACATTGCCGGGTTTGATATCCCTGTGGATCACTGGCGGCGAAAAACCGTGTAAATAGCTCAGAATCTCACACATTTGCAGGGCCAAGTCAAGCGCTTCGGCCTCGGTAAAGCGCCGCCCGTCTTCGAGCCATTGTTGTAGATTTTTGCCAGGAATATATTCTTGCACCAAGACGGCTTCGGGCGCTTGCTCTTCGTTGCCTTCGTGGCTCCAGGCCGCGATAAAACGCGGAATGCCCGGGTGTTTGAGGTGTTTGAGGGTTTTACATTCGCGTTCAAACAGCTCCAGACTTTTCCAGGTGTCCATTTGGGCCAGATTGATTTTTTTGAGCACACAGAGCTGTTTGCTGCGCGTATCGCGGGCCAACCAGGAGGTCGCAAAGCCGCCCTGGCCCAGTTCTTTTTCGATCTGATAATACTCTTTTTGCATGGTGAATGGTCTATTGCGCTGATTTTACCATGGTCTGTCTGGCTTGCGCTGTGATTTGGGTTGTGATCTGGATGCCGGGGGAATAATTTTTTGCTACTGACAGACCGTTGTCAGTAGGTGTTTTTTATACTTATGTATACACATGGGTGAACAAGACCAAGTGGCTTAAATTTAAAGGAGAAAAAATGTACACACTTTATTATCATCCCTATTCCCAACATGCGCGCAGAGTGATTTCTCTGCTTGAAGAAGCAGGGCTGGATTATCACCTGAAAAAAGTACAAATGGACAAAGGTGAGCACCATTCTGATGCATTTTTGGCCCTAAATCCGAATCACCAGATACCTGTTTTGCTTGATGGCGATTTGGTGTTAACTGAGTCCAACGCTATTTTAAGGTATCTGGCCAACAAGCATCAGCTCAATCAATGGTATCCAGATACCCCTGTCGAGCGGGCCCAGGTAGATCAGTGGCTGGATTGGAATCAGTGTCGCTTGGCTACTCCTGTGGTACAGATCGTGATGAATCAAGTTTTTTTAGGCGAAAAAGGAGATCTTGCTGCGATTGAAAAAGGTCTTCAAGCTTTGCCTGAATTGTGGGCGATTTTGGCCCGGCATTTGGATGGACGAGCGTATTTGACTGGAGCAGAACCCCGTTTGGCGGATCTTTCTATCGCCTCTAATTTGGTCCAGTTGGGATTGGCCCAAATTGTGCCAGAAAGCCCTGTGATTCAAGAGTGGTACCAAAGAGTTTTGACATTGAAGGGGGTTCAAAAATCTTTGCCTCAGGCTTTGGTTGCTTAAAGTTACTCGCTGATTTTGTCCCTGTTCCAGATGCTGTTATGCTGACAGAACAGGGATTTTAATTGGAGAAAAATGAGACGCACCGAACGGCTTTTTCAGATTATTCAACTTCTGCGCGGGCGGCACAGGCCGTTAACGGCTCAGGCTTTGGCGGCTGAATTGGAAACCTCTGTGCGTACGATCTATCGGGATATTGCTGAATTACAGGCCCAGCGGGTCCCGATCAGAGGGGTAGCGGGCGTGGGCTATTGCCTTGAAAAAGGGTATGACCTGCCTCCCCTGATGTTAACTCCTGCAGAAATAGAAGCCGCTGTTTTGGGCGCCCAATGGGCCTCTACCCGCGGTGATCTTGCTTTGGCACGCAGTGCGAGAGATCTCTTAAATAAAATTCGGGATGTCGTTCCCTCTCATTTGCGCTCACTGATTTTGGAGAGTACGGTGATGGCGGTCAACCAATCGGGTTTGGTTTCAGATCAGTTGGAATTGGGAAAAATCAGAGAGGCCATTCGCCATCGCGAAAAGCTTAAATTGCGCTACGCAGATCATTTGGGTATGGTGAGTGAGCGGGTAATTTGGCCGATCTGTGTGGCCTATTTTGAGGCTGTACGTCTGTTGGTCGGTTGGTGTGAACTGCGCAGAGAATTTCGGCATTTTCGTACGGATCGCATTCAGCAGGTCGATTTTTTAGCTCAAACTTACCCTGCTGAAACGCAATCATTATTGCGGGCTTGGCGTGAAGAGGAAAAACGGAAAAATGCCTGTTTGGCGTTTCATTCTTTGGGTTTGGAAAGTGAATTTTTGTCTTGAAGGAAGGTTTGTATGCAACGGATGGGTTTATCTGTTTTAACTGTTCTCTTGGTTTTGGGGAACGCTTGGCCTGCGGTCCAGGCCCAAACCCAGGACATTCGCAATTTAAAAAACCGGCTCGAAAAGGCCCAGGACAGCCCCAAACAGCGGCTGATGGCTCAGGCTGAACAGCCTATTTGCAAAGGTGAGCGCAAGCCGATCTGTTATACCGAGGCCCTGGTGGCGAGCAAAGGCTGGGCCCTGTTGCGGATTACCCGGCCCGAAGACCATTTGCTCTATTTTGTCTTGTTGCGCAAAAAGCCCGATGAAACCTGGAAAATCGTCTTGTATGGCGACCATGCCAAACTTTCTGTTGACCATTTTAAGGTCCAAAATGCCCGGATGCCCGATGACCTGGCCAAAAAAATGATTGCCGAGCTTAAGAACCGCTAGTCAATTCGGTTGCGATGAACTGTTTGACATAGGCCAACAAATCCGTCAGGTCTTCGACCCGGTGGCGCTTGGGCACAGCCAGGTTGAGCACCCGATCTGCTGGATGCATATACAAAAAACTCATTTCAAAGATCTCAGCTTGGTTTTTGTTCCAGGCCATTTGGGCTTTGACCCGGTAGCCCAAGCGGCCCACCATTTCACGGTCAAATCCGGGAGGCAAACCGTCGGTAAATGGGAGCTTGATTTTTTCGACCCCCAAACTGTCTTCGTCGAGCAAATAGGTTTTTTCTTTGAGTTGGGGGTCGAGCAGGACAATTTGCATCTTGGCTTCACTTTCTAAAAACAATCGGGCTCAAAACAATCAAATTTAACAGATTTGCATCACTGAGCGAATGGCAAAAATTTCCTCGCCAAAACGGTCAATATGCTTTTGCTGCAGGCGTGGGCCGGCCTCTTCGCGATAGCGGTTGAGGCTGTCGAGGGAATCGGTGGTGTAGAGTACGTTGTATGTTACAAAGCCGACTTCCATGATCGGTTCCAGGAGTTTGTGCAAACTGTGTTTGCTAAAATAACCTGTGTCCATGACTTCGGGGATATGTTCGGCGCGCTGCCACTGCAGCCACTCGTCTTCGCGGCTTTCGGGCAGTGAGACGGTCACACTGTAGAGAATCATCAACGGGCCCCTGCCGCAGCTGCTTCTTCAAAGCTGATCTCTTCGACTTTGACCGCTTCGATCTCAGCTATCGCAGCCACATCCAGTTCCAAGGTGCCCATGCCGATATCTGGGTTGAGAATAAACGAGACAATCATAAATTTGCCAAATTTATCCGCGAGCAATTCTTCGGGGGTCGGAAAGGTTTTGATCACGGTGCCCGATTTTTCCAGCGCCATCAGCACCAAAGAGGCACGCACAGATTTCATCTGCACATTGTCCATCAGTGTGACATGGACTTCGACCCCTTTCATACCGTCGTTTGCGGCCATGCGCACCAGGCGTTTTTCAATCGGGTTGTAATAGGTGCTGAGTTTTTCCACCATTTGTTTGGCACCTTTGCCGTGTACGGGGGGTAAAAATACATCGTTGCCCATGCGGAAGTACCAGAGGGTCTCCCCTTTGGCATCGACCTCAATCATTTCGCGGTTGTTGTTGTAAATAATCAAGGTGGTATTGTCTTCTGTGCGCTCGCAGCGGGTCGGGTTGAGTACTTTTTGGCGTCCCCGACCTTCGTACAACCAGACCTGCGCGCCGTTCATGTCTACTTCGACAATGCGGTTATTGCGTGTATCTGCAATCAGGGTATTGCCATTGGGCAAACGGGTGGCATATTCGGGGGCAAAGAGCTGGCCGGGGCCCGTACCCTTGATTCTGCTTCCATAAGACCAGCGCAAATTGCCCTCTTTGTCGACCTGGCGAATGCTGTTCATCATCGAGTCGGCAAAGAGAATGTCCCCATTATCCACCTCTTCGGCGTATTGGGGCGAAGAGAGTTGGCCAGGCTTGTTAAACTCCCAGACGACACGGTCGCGGGAATCGAGTTCAACCAAACGCTTGTTTTTCTGGTCGGCAATAATTGTTCGGCCCATGGCGGTGCGATTGGCGCTGCGCGGGCCTGAGAGCGGGGAGTCGGCGGGCCCACGAAAATCGGCAATGATCTCCTTGTCCGCTTTGGAGATTTCGAGAATGCGGTTATTGCCTGTGTCTGAAACCAGCAGGGTGCGTTTGGTCTCTGCAATGTGGAAGGGCCGCGAAAGCGTTTGGCCGACCTCGAAGCCATAATGCCATTTGACTTCGCCCTTGCGGTTGATGCGAATCAGGGCATTGTGGTGGCGGTCGATGCAGTAGCGGCGGATATTGGGCAGTTCGGTATCGGGCTTTTGGAAGATTTCGGAGGGTTGAAAGGTCTCCAGATTGAGTTCCTGCATGGTGCGGGCCTGTTCGGCTTTGCGATCGGCCAGCAGGCTGCGCAGACGATCTGCGGCCCCAATACTCATTTTATCGGGGTCTTCTTCTTCGCCGGGGACGTGTTCATTGTGCAGACGGGCGGCAATCAATTGCTGCATGCGTTTGAAGTTGATCTTTTGGGAGAGGCGCACAGGGCGCATTTCACCATGGTCGACCACTTTGTAAATCCGGCGTTCATTGCCATTTTCGTCAATCACAATTTCGGATTCTTGCACCTGGGGCTGAAAAGCCAGATCGTCGAGTTTGGAATACCAGACCAATTTATTGGTATTCAACATCACCTGAATCAATTTGTCTTCGTCCATGATCAAGATGTCTTTGTTGAGCAGGCGAATCATTTTGATGGGGTGTACAACGCGGAATTCTTCGTCAATTTCTCGGCTATAATAGGTGGATTCACGCACAATCTGGCCCCGCTCATCCAACTCCAGCAGGCGGTAATTGCCTGAGTCGAGAATCAGGGTGTGATCGTTGAGTAGGCGCTGTGCGCAGGTCGGGGATTTGAGGTCGAGATTTTCGCCCCATTCCTTGTAAATATTTCCGCCTTTGATTTCGAGCACGCGGTGATTGCCAGTGTCGGCGATCAAATAAGTATTGTCGTGGGTGTATTGGATATCGCAAGGGGTATCGAGGTGTTTGCCGTGATCTCCCGCTTCACCCTGAACCCCAAACTCCCAGTAGATTTCGTGGTTTTTATCTACTTCAAGTACGCGGTGATTGCCCTGATCGACAATCAGCAGGCGCACGGAATTGTCGTCTTCGTAACGGTAGGTAATGCGCACAGGATTGCGCAGGGCATGGCGGCCCGAGGCGTGGGTGTCGAAGGTCCAAAAAATCTTGCCCCGGCTGCCGACTTCCATGATCTTGTGCCCGTCTTTGTCTGCCAGGAGCAGATTGTTATTGGGCAACATCAGGCAGTCCACCGGATAGTCACAGGAGAGCTGATCGGGGTCGAGGCTCCAGCTCACAAATTTAAAGGGGTTGAGCTGTAAAATGCGCAGACCCAGTGGATCGGGCACCAAAATTTGGCCCCGCGCCAAATTGGCGGTGGGTTCAGCAGAGGCCGTGCGGCGTTTAAAGGCCCGCTCAGCGTTGTCGATTTCGAAGCCGCAGGCATCGCAGTCCCAACTTCCCAGCAGGGGTTGACGGCAATTCGGGCAATGGGTGGGAACAGTACGCGCCCCTGCTGCTTTGATCGAGGCCTTGAGATCGAGCATCATGACAATTGCTTCGCGCAAAATGACGGTGCGCAGCGATTTTCCTTCAAACAGATCGGGAATCTGGACGATCACGGAGTCGTAGTTTTCCAACTCTTGGCGGGCTTTTTCAGCCTCTTCGCGCAGACGCATCATGACGTCGGGATAGTCGGAGATATCCTCTTCGACCTGTTTTTGGAAGGTATTGATCATGATGTCGATGATCTCTTCCAGGGCCTCGTGGGGCAGATCAATTTTGGGGGCCTTGGCGGGTGTGATCCCCATTTCGTCTTTTTTCTGTTGGTCTTTTTTTGTGACCGCGATATCAATAATATGCTGCTCAATTTCGAGAAATTCAGGCTCTTTTTCGACCTCAGGCGTTTCTTCTTCGCGGGGGGAGGTTTCTTCCGGGGCTTCCGCTTCCACTTCGCTTTTTTCGCTGGCTTTGCGTGGCTGAAGAGGGCCCTCTTCATCTGGATCGAGACCTTGTAATTCCCGCAATTCGCGTTTGAGTTCCCAGAGTACCCGGGGCTCAATCAAACGGGCTTCCACAACCAGATCTTCGAGGCGGCGAGCATGTTCTCGAAAGGGGTTTTTGCCTGCAAAGAAAATTTGGCTGGGTTTGCCCTCTTCTTTGATCGAATAACGTCTGACTGTTTTGACACCATCTGCCTCCAAAACCGTGATGATCGGAGTGAAGGGGGTTGGCTCATTGAGATAGGTCATGACCAACAATTGTTTTTGATCGGGAGAGAGCGCAAAGAGGTCGGAGGGGTCGCTGCTATTGGCTTTAAAGAGATCCCCTTTGAGTTTGACACTTTTTTCGGTCTCAAAGCTTTTGGTATTGAGGTAAACCAGGTTTTGATTGGGCTTGAGCGTGAGTAAGTAGAGATGTTGGCCATCGGGTGAGAGCAAAATATTGCCCAAAATGCCCAATCCGACCCGTTGGCGCTGAACCTGAAGACTTTCCAATTCGAGAATATACAAATTGGAGGTCTGGTTGTCCGTGATAAAGATCCGTTTTTGGGCGATGTCTGGCGCGACATTGAGGGCCAGATTGCTGCCCGCTTCGCGAATTTGAACCAGGCCCTGATCGCTGAAATCTTGGGTTGAGATCAGGCGAAGGGTGCCTGCCCCTCGGTCGCTGAGACAGAGCAAGGAGCGGTCGCGGGAGAGAAAGAGATCGTAAGGCGCGGCAGTGGGTTTGCCTTTGTAGAGCCCTGCAAAGAAACACGACTCACTGGTGCCCAGGTATTCGGTATCTAAACGGCCGTTGTTGTAGACATAACTGCTGTCGGAGAGCGTAACCAGGCCGTAAGTGGGGGTGAGTTCGCCATCGAGGCGGCCGACTTGGTTGCCATCACTGCCTTGAACCAAGAGGGGCGAACTGCCCCACTGTTCCCAGTTTTCTGGGTCAAAGGCCTCGGCTTTGCCACTTTTGAGCGACAATTTCTTGCGCGTTTCCCCGCTGACAAGATCGGTGATTTCCAGGGTTTGTTGTGCGAGGTTGATTAAAAAAGAACTGCCAGGCAGGGTTTTTCTCAGGGCTTGAAAACAATCTGTTTGGTCCTGAATCAGGCTTTCCAGCGCTGTTTTATCTACCAATTGGCGATCAATTAAGGCCTGTTTGAGGATGCGATCATCGATGTCTCCGCGCGCCATTGCCTATACCCCGTTGGAATTAGTGGATCCCTAACACATATTAATAATTTATTATAACGCTGTTTTGACTATTTTCTGCCGCGGCTTTTAAGGCCCGTCGCTGGAATCTGGTTTCGTTTTTTTTTCGCCAGGGGGAATTGGCGGGGGAGCCATGTTATAGGCCCGTTTAATAATGCTCCAAAAGCCGGTGGCCACACCGAGCAAAGTGAGACCCAGCATAAAGACAGGGGGGGTGTGAAAGACTTTGTCCAGATAAAGCCCCACCACCAGACCAAAGATCATCGGGGAGACCATGCTGATTGCTAAATCCAGACCGTCTTGTGATGCCATTTTTTCCGCCTGAATGCCCGTGTTTTGGGGTGCCTTTTTCCTGCTCTGCGGCGGGCTCATCTCATTGACAAGCCCTGCACATTGTACCATCATTGAAAGAGGTACAAAAACCTCTCCAGCTAGAGAAAATTGACCGCACTCCCTGACGATTGGAACCCGAATCATGCGATATTTTTTGCCTTTTTTCTTAACAAGCGTAATGTTTACGTCTATTGCTGCTGCTGTCGGTGCAGAACCCATTCCCTCCCCCGATTTATCGGATTACCCCGAAATTATTCCCTCAACCACACCCAAGCCGATTCAAAGTCCTGTGCCTACACCGGTTCCGACCACTGCTGCCACGGCGATTCCCACCCCTGTCAGTGGTCTGCGTCTGATGGCGGATTTTGCCAACCCCCAAGAAGGGCTGCGTAGCCCTGTCAAAATTTGGATCGAAAACGCAGCCAGTCTGCCGGCTTCGGCCTTTCCGATTAAAGGTGAGCTGAGTTATGACGACAAAGGCTATGATCAAGTTGCACTGCCCCGCCGCAAAGTGGCCTTTGAGATTCCGGCCTCAGGTCAGGTGCAGATTTCTGCGCTATTTAAGTCACCGGGCCGCAGAGACGTCAAGCTCAGTTTGAATTATCCGGGCGTGGCCCCCCGGAATTTGCGCCTGTACATTCAGCCTTTTCCGGCTTCGGTTTTTCCCAAACAGGTTGAGATTACGGGTCTGAGTAAAAAGCCCGCCGATTGGCGCGTGTGGGTCAATTTGCACTATGCCCAAAACGGCGTTTCCCAGCGCCAGTATTATTTGGTGACCTACAAAGATGAAATTTTGGAGCGTCTTTTGACCTCCAGTGCCGCACCGGGCAAAATCACACCCACGGGGCAGTTTAAGCTCGGGCCCAAGATTGCCTCCCCCAAATCCACTTTGTATGAATCCCTGATGCCGTTTTGGACCACCATTCTGGTGCCCAATTTTAGCTTTGAATATGGCAATCATGGGCTGGTGGGTGAAAATTATCTCTATTTGCTCGGGGCCCCTGCTTCCCATGGCTGTCTGCGTCTGAGCAATAAGTGGGTGCAGGAGGGCGGGGAATGGCTCAATATTGGCGGGGCCAAATGGGTCTTTAACCATGTGCCTGTGGGCACGGCGATTCAGATCTTTAAAAAACCCGTGCAGCCCTTTGTCTTTCAAAATTACCGCATGTGGTTGAGCAAAGCCCGCTGACTTGTATTTGAGTTATAATTTGGGCTGACCCCTCAAAAATCAGCAGCTCAATATTTGCGCAGGTAGATTCAATATGCATGCACCTTCATGGCTTATAAAGTCTTTGCGACAGGTTTTGTCTGTGGGTTTGTTGTTGGCTTTTTTTACACTTTCAGTATTTCTGCCACCAGCCCAGGCCCAAAACCTCAAGACAGAGCTCTGGCTGGCCAATGAGTTTCAACTCACGCTTTCACCTGAAACCGACCCCAATTTGGCCTGGCACGATATTATCCCCGACCAAATGCGCTTTTATACCGAATTACAAGAAGGGCCGGTTTTTCCGGATATCCATCAATTGCTTTGGCGCATTGGCCCGATCTGGAATCTCACACCCCATTTCAGTGTCGCCGCCCATTTTACCAATTCGGCAGTGCAAAACCTTGAAAACCGCCGTTTTATCGAAGAGCACCGCCTGGAATTGGAACCGCTGTTTCGGGGCAAATTTGGCGAACAGATTGGCTGGGCCAATCGCCACCGGATTGAGTACCGCGTGCGGGCCGACAACCAGCGCTGGCGCTACCGCAACCGCTTGGCTTTGAGCTTTAATCAGCCCGGCAGTGATTGGACACCTTTTGTCTCCAGTGAGTTTTTCTTTGATTTTGGCGGCGAGGGCCTGAACCAGAACCGCTCTGTGGTGGGGGTGGGTTATCAGCTCAATCCCAGTTTGCGCCTCAATCTGAGTTATATGCTGCGCTTTGTCAAACAATCAGGGGGCAATGCCTGGGATCCGATTCACGTGGCCTTTGTTTCGCTCTCGTATCAGTCGAAAGAGGGCGGCGTCTTTCAGATGCAGTCGGATTAAAGGACGCTCTGGGAATTCCCATCCACTTCAGGGGATTGGGATGAAAAGAGCGACAGCTCTGTGAGCTGTCATCAGAATGTTGGGGTTGAGTGAACTTGACATTCAGAGTGAGAGACCAAAATAAAATCCAGAGTGTATTCTTGTGTATGATATAATAAAATATTATGGAATACGTAAAAGCTATGTTGTCGCCAGACCTAAGCCCTAGCGCTGCTGTCCATGGTTGTAAGGCTCGTGAACTCGCTAACAACCATGGCTCGGGCAACGCCTGCCGCATCTTCCCACTCAAACACCTCACTCACTTTCAGCATGAGCAAATCTGGTCAGCTCGTCTGGAAGCCGGTAAAGTATGGAACCAATGCCGGGACATTCATCTTGAGGCGCGTACTTCGACCCTTCGACGCGCTCTGGGCGACGCTGTTCTCAGTACGCGTACAGGCCAACACTGGCCCAATCGTACAGATTTGCAGAAGGCGACAAAAGGGCTTTACGCCATGCACAGCCAAAGTGTACAGATGATTTGCCACACATTTATTCAGAATGTCGACACTACTCGCGAATTGCGCAAATCTGGGGTGAAAATTCGCTATCCTTACAAAACCAAACGAACCTACACCTTGATGTGGCCTGCTCAGGCTGTCAAAGTCAAGGATAATCGGGTGATTTTGCCAATGGGTAGAGGCAGAGAAAATCTGGTGTTGAAACTCAAATTGCCAGAGGGAGCAGGAGCTTGCAAACTGGTCTTTAAAGATGGTTATGAACTTCATGTGACCTACCATGAGGAAGGTGCTCAGGAGTCAGCAGGAACTCGCAAAGCCTGTGTCGACCTGGGTGAAATCCATCAAGCCGCAGTGAGTACCGATTCAGGCCAAGCGATTGTTGTTTCCGGTCGTGGGATTCGCACATTGAAGCGGCAAAGGTCAAAAGCCTTGGGAAAAATTGCCCAAAAGCGTAGTCGCTGTAAAAAGGGTTCCAAGCGTTACCGTAAGCT
>JADMKE010000039.1 GCA_018780035.1 Candidatus Sericytochromatia bacterium | reverse complement strand
AGGGACATTCAGTATCTCAAAGAGAAGTCGAAAAAAGCGGACATTCAATGTTTCAGCAATGCTGTCCTCGGTTGTAAGGCTCATAAATTCGCCAACAACCAAGGCTCTGGTTCTGAAAGGGGAACTTCAAGCCAGTGTCCAGAATGTTCGCACCGACAAAAGCCCAAGGGCAGGCAATGGAAATGTCGCAAGTGTGGATTTTCTGGCCACAGAGATGTGGTTGGAAGCATCAACATGCACCCCATTGCATTCAAAACCAAGGTAGGGTTCCCTCAAATTATCACGTATCTACGACCTGGCTATCTCAGCCAGAGACGTAGTAGTAGCCTGGACACGGGCCAAGGTTGCCTGAATCGTTTGCGACAAGAGAAGCATTATGAGACAGGACAGCATTGTTGTCTGAGGAAGTCTGAGCATCAGCCACCTGCTTGCAGGGTCTCGCAAGAGACTGGTCATCGCTCAGAAGTTGCTTAGAAGCCCATCCACTTCAGTGGACATTGTGCCCGTATGGGTATTGGGAGTGTCACTGGGTATGAGGCAAGGGAATCGGGGCCATTTCGTGTACACCGCTCTGACCAATCGCCAGATCGCGCGAGATCACCTGCACCGAGACATCGGCCAAACTCAGACCTGCCGGGCAGGCCCGCAGCCAAATGCTGAAAGCCTCTTGCTCTGCTTGGGGCGGAAGCCCCAATTCACCCAGCAGGGGCATGACTTGCTCTTGAAAGGGCTTAAAATTGGCCTGGCTGAATTTGAGGTATTCCATATCTGTCACCTTCAGTGACTGTTGGCCCAGCAGTTTTTTGAGACTGTCGGGGCTGAAAAAGTGACAAGCGCCGTGCTCTTGGACTGAAAACGGGGCCAACTGCCAATTGCCCCGCAGCAGGTGGTAGAGCACGGAGAGGTGGCGCATATTATAGCTGATCGCAATAAACTCACCTTGGGCGGCCAAGTGGTTTTGGCGCAACTCGGCCACCACCGCTTCGGGGTTGCGCAGTTTTTCTAGGGCATGCAAAAAGCCAATCCAGACAAAGCGCTCCTCGCCCAAACTGCTCAGATCCACTTTGCCATCGGCCACGGTTAAATAGCTGACCTGCTCGGCAGGGAAATGTTCATGCACACCCAGCTCTTGGGCTGAGAGCAGTAATATTTTCTGATCGCCCACCAAAGATTTGATCCGGCCATAGAGGTATTGGTAATAGGCCCGTTTAATATGCATGTCTGCAAAGGCCTGCCGATCGCTCTCGGGCTGGGACTGAAAATGCCGGAAGCGGTCATAGATCGGCACAAATTCTTTGACGGGGATATGTTGGTTGAGGTAGACCGACTCCCCGGGTTCGAGGCCCAGATCGAGTGAATTCCAGCGCTGAAAGTTTTCATCCACCAATTTGCGCGCTTCGGCTTCGTGCCAGAACTCTGTACCTGGAAAGGGCGTCGAGAGCAGCACCGAGAGTTTCCAGATGCGGTCGCGGTTATTGCGAATAAACCAATAGGTGCGGGCCAGATCTTCCCAGGTCTCATCGGGAGACCCGACCATATAACTGCCGACCACGGCAATGCCGTATTTTTCACAGAGTTGCAGGGCTTTGAGGGCCTCGCGGGAGCTGGTTTTGCCTTTGAGCTGTTTGAGGATTTTATCGCTGGCCGATTCAAAGCCAAACCCCACAATTTGCCCGTTCATGGCGGCAATTAATTCGACAATTTCGGTGTCGAAGACATTGGCGCGGGTATTGAGGGTAAAACCGACTTTTTTGTGCAGGCCTTTGGCGCGAATGGCTTCGACCACTGTGCGCAGGCGTTTGCGGTTGAGAGGAAAGAGATCGTCGTTGATCGCGATCAGGCTCTGTTGGGGAAAGTCGCGGATAATATCTTCGATTTCTTCAATCACGCGCGGAATCGAGTGGTAGCGTGTCTTTTGCCAGAAACGGGTGGAGGCACAATATGTACACTGGTACGGACAGCCCCGCGCGGTAAAGAGCGGCTGCTGCCAGAGTTGGTCGGGCCTGTGAATAAAGGCCCTGTCGGGTTTTGCGATGCTGTCCATGTCCATAATCCAGGCGCGGGGAGCGGTTTGGACGCGTTGGCCTTTGTGCCAATAGACAATGCCATTGACCTTTTCGAGATTTTCAGGGGTGGCTTCTTTGCGCATATACAGATGCATCAGCTCTCTCAGGGTCTCTTCGCCTTCGCCGATCACGCCAATATCCACAGATTCGGGCAAACTCTGTGGGGCCGCAGAAATATGTTCTCCGCCGACAATGATCGGCACGTTGGGGGCCAAACGCTTAAAATAGCGGGCATGGCGAACGACATGTTCAAAGGTTTCGGTAAAAGAGGTAATCCCAATCACGTCGGGGTCATGGCTGAGCAGGCGGTCGGGATCATCCACTTCGAGGACGAGATCCTGATCGCGAAAATGCAAATCGCGTTTGAGGGTGGCAGAGAGATAACTCAACCCCAGTGGGCCCAAGGTCCAGCCCGTGCTGCCTCCTTTGCCCTGTAGATACAACAGACCGAGGCGCATATTCAGCCTCCTTGCAGATGTGGATTCCCTTATGCTAACAAAATGCGGGGTGAGATTCAACCAAGGTATTTTTTCTGACAACCTCAATCACGTGGTATTTTTAAATGAAACTCAAACATTCCCATGCTCTTTCATTTGCAATTTCCCTTGATATTTTAGCTTGTAAACTATTTACAAGCTAAAATATATACATATACACTGCCAGTGTATTTCTGTAATGCACCGCAGCAAAAGCGCAACAAGGACCTTGCAATGAACAAACCATTCTTACTTTTCTTCAGCTTATTGACCCCTTTGCTTTTGCATGCCTGTCACCCCCCATCCGAAGAAGACAGTCATTCAGCCAAAGCCACTCCCCCGCCGGTTTTGACGGTGAGTGCATACACCGTTTCTGCGCGTCCGCTCAATAACAGCTTAAGTTTAACGGGAGCGATTCAGGCCAAAGAATTGGTCACACTTCAACCCGGCGCCAATGGCTTGAGAGTCAGTCGCATTCTGGCGGACGAAGGTGATTATGTCCAAAAAGGCCAATTGCTTGTGATGCACGATAATCGCCTGTTACAGGCCCAATTGTCTTCGGCCCGCAACCGCCTTGAGAGTTCTCGGTACCAATACGCCAAAACCCGTCAGCCCAACCGCAGCCAGGATATTTCTCGCTTGCGAGCGGCCGTGCGCCAGGCCGAAGTGACCTTGAATGACGCTGTTCGCACCGAAAGACGTACCTCTGAACTCTTTAGCCAGAATGTGGTCACGCGCGCCGAACTCGATGCCCGTCAAACCGCCATGGCCACAGCACAACAGGTCTTAAAACAGCAGCAGCAAGTCTTGAATTTGGCTTTGGCCGGTTCTCGCTCAGAAGATGTGAATATGGCCCGTCTCTCGATTGCCGACTCCCAATCCCAATTGGAACAATTGCGCATTCAGGTCGAGCAGTCTGAACTGCGGGCACCGGTTTCGGGCCTGATTATTAGCCGGGAAGTCAATTTGGGTGCCATTTCTTCCTTTGCAGCCCCTTATTTTACCTTGGTCAAAAATGGTCAACTTGAATTCCGGGCCCAGATTCCCGAAACGGATCTCAACCGTGTGCCGATCGGGGCAGAGGTTGTGATTCGCAGCGATGCCAATCCTTCGCTCAAAGCCCAAGGTGTGGTCAGGCGTTTGGGGGCCACTGTTGATTCTGCTTCCCGTCTCGGCACTGTCAGAATTGATGTGATGGGCGGATCCGGTCTCAAGGTGGGGCAATTCGTGCGCGGGGAAATTCGTTTAAAAACCGGCCAAACTTTGGCGGTGCCACTTAAATCCGTGATCCACCAAAATGGCAGCAGTCAGGTCTTTGTTTTGGTCGACTCGCGGGCCAAAGCGCGCACAATCACAACCGGTGCCCAGAGCAACAATCTGATTGAGGTCTTGAGTGGACTCAAGCCCAATGAAAAGATCATCGAAGATGGCGTGGGCTTTATCAAAGACGGAGACTACGTCAAAATTGTCAGTGCCTCCGCTCAGAAAACCCAAGCGGCGCCAGAAAGCAAACCCCATTCATGAATATCTCTGTTTGGTCGATTCGCTACCCGGTCCCCGTCATTCTCTTTTTCCTGGTCTTGACCTTTGCCGGTTTTCAAGACTTTAACAAGCTGGGCATAGATGCCAATCCCAATGTGGACTTCCCTTTGGTGGTGGTCACTGTTGCGCAGCCCGGCGCCTCTCCGGTTGAACTCGAAACCGATGTGACCAAAAAAGTCGAAGATTCCCTGGTCAGTATTTCAAATATTTCGAATATTACCTCAACCGTCAGCGATGGGGCCTCTTCCACGGTGGTTGAATTTAAATTGGGCACAGATATTAATCAGTCTCTCAACGATGTGCGCGATGCGATTGCCAAAATTCGCCAAGACCTGCCCCAAGACATCACCGAACCCTCGATCACCCATCCCAATTTTTCGGGTGAGCCGATCATCACCTATTCGGTCTCGAGCCAGACCTTGGACATTCCCCAATTGACCAAGGTGGTTGATGATGTGATTGGGCGTGAACTTTTAACGGTGGCCGGGGTCAGTCTGGTGCGCCGTTCGGGTGGCCTCGACCGCGAGATCAAAGTCGAATTGGATTCTTCTCGGCTGCGGGCCTTGGGCCTGACCGCCGATCAGGTCAGTCAACATGTCAAAGGCCTGAATATCAATATGCCTGGGGGTAAATCGGATGCTGGTGGCCAAGAACAGACGATCCGTACCCTGGGCAGTGCCCGCGATGTCCAACAATTACAGAATCTTCAGATTCCGCTGCCTTCGGGCCTGAGTACCCGCCTGGACTCTTTGGGCACCGTCACAGACACCACCGCCGAACCCCGCCAAATGGCGATGGTCGATGGCACGCCTGTGGTTTCGTTTTCGATTATCCGGGCCCAGGGCTCCAGCATTGTCAGTACCGAGAAAAAGGTCAGAACCAAAATTGCAGAACTGCAAAAACGCCTGGCCAAAGATGTCACCTTTACCCTGATTCGCTCAGAGGCCCCGTTTATTTACGAAAGTTATCTGGCCTCGATCGACGCTCTGGTGCTGGGTTCGGTGCTGGCGATTGTCGTGATCTTTATCTTCTTGCGCAATTGGCAAGCCACTTTGATTGGCGCCCTGGCCATTCCCCTCTCGGTGCTGGGCACCTTTATTGTGATGGGCTATTTGAACTACAGCCTGAACTTTTTGACACTCTTGGCCCTGATTCTGGTCGTGGGCATACTCGTGGATGATGCGATTGTGGATTTGGAAAATATCCATAGGCATATTGCCATGGGCAAAGCGCCGTTTAAAGCGGCAGCAGATGCCACCGAAGAAATTGGCTTGGCGGTGGTGGCTACCACCCTGACGATTGTGGCGGTGTTTATTCCTGTGGCCTTTATGGGCGGCATTCCCGGCCTGTTTTTTAAGGCCTTTGGGGTCACTGTGGCTGTGGCTGTGCTCTTTTCACTGGTGGTGGCCCGCACCCTGACGCCGATGATGGCGGCCTATCTGCTACCGGCCCATGCCGAAGCTGAAGTTGACAAAGTCGGTCCGATCCGACGCTTCTACAAACAGATTCTGATCTGGGCGATTCATCACCGCTGGATCACCATGGTGATGGCCGTGCTGATCTTTGTTGGCAGCTTGAGCTTGGTCTCATTTCTGCCCAAGACCTTCTTTGACGAAGGAGATATCTCCGAAGCCAGTATTTCTGTCACCTTGCCCACGGGCGCGACCTTGGCAGATACCCAGGTCAAAGTGGAGCAATTGCGCCAGATTTTGATGCGCCGCCCGGAAGTGCGCAAAACCTTTGCCACAATTGGCTCTGCCGTTCAAGTGGGCTTGGCCAGTGCCGGGGGAGGGGTCAATTCGGGCACTGTCTATGTTCTGTTGGTGCCCCCTGACAAACGCCAGGTGTCGTTGGCCAAATTTGAGCAAGAAGTGACCCCTTTGCTGAGTGAAATTCCAGGGGCCCGTGTGGCCTTTAATCACTTTGGGCCCGGTGGGGGCTCCAAACCTGTGAATATTGTTTTGAGCAGCAATGACGCAGGCCCGCTGCTCCAGGCCTCAGAAAAATTATTGAGCGAAATGCGGGCGTTGCCAGCGCTGCGCGATGTGACTTCGTCTGCGGCTGAACTGCGGCCCGAAATTGTGGTGCGGCCCGACTTTGAGCGCGCGGCTGAGCAGGGCATTTCGGTGATGACGATTGGCCGGATTGCCCGAATTGCCACCCAGGGGGATATTGACGTTAATATGCCCAAATTTAATACCGGTGAGCGCTTGATCAATATTCGCGTGCAACTCAACGAATATTCGCGCACACATTTGGACGAAATCGAGAATTTGCTGATTCCCGGTAAAAAAGGGCTGGTTCCGCTCAAGAGTATTGCCCAGGTCGAAATGGGCAGTGGGCCTGTGCAGATCAACCGCCGTGATCGCTTGCGTTATGTGACCATCAGCGGCAATCTCAACGACACCCCGCTTGGGCAGGCCATGGACAAAATCAAAGCACTGCCTGCGCTGAAAAAACTGCCAGCGGGCGTGATTCAAGATACCCTCGGGGAAGCTGAGGTCATGGCCGATGTCTTCTCTGAATTTGCCAAGGCCCTGGTCTCAGCGGTCTTCTTTATCTATGCTGTGTTGGTGCTGCTCTTTGGTGGGTTTTTACACCCGCTGACGATCATGGTGGCCCTGCCGCTTTCAATTGGCGGCGCCATTGTCGCCCTGCTGGCCTGGGGCAAACCCCTGGGGCTGATGTCGCTGATCGGGATCGTGATGCTGATGGGCATTGTCACCAAGAATTCGATTCTGCTGGTGGAATACACAATCATGGCCCAGAAAAAAGGCGTGAAACGTGACGAAGCGATTATCGAAGCGGGTCTGGCCCGTCTGCGCCCGATTATGATGACCACCATTGCCATGATTGCGGGCATGTTGCCGATTGCCATGAGCTGGGGCGTGGGCACCGAGACCAAGAGTCCGATGGCGGTGGCCGTGATCGGGGGGCTGATCACCTCCACTCTGTTTACCCTGGTGGTGGTGCCTTCGGTCTACACGATTGTCGATGATTTAAAGACCTTTGTGGGGCGCTTTATTCACTTTCGCCAATTTCACGAGGGTGATTTTGAGGCGGCGGCTGAAGTTCACTTAGCGCTTCCCGCTGAAACAGAGGCGCTCTCAGCGGAGCCGGTGGAAGAAAAAGAGCCGATTTTGTAGGGCCCATTTTTGTAAAAGGTTCTCGAGCAAAACAGGTCCCTGAAGTGATTTTGGGGCCTGTTTTGCTGAGTTAAAAAGCGTTGTTAGGGGCCAAGAAAGATCGGAGAGCCTTTGAGATAATAACCCGATACACTGCCCTGAAGCACATTAAAGTAAGTGGAACGGTTGCAAGAGATATCTTCACTGTTCCATTTCACGATAATTTTTCCTGGCTCTGTAACGGGAACACGCGAGTATCCGAATTCCCCTGTGCCATCTTGGCGGATTAAACAGTGGGCATAACCCCCATTTTCGAAGGTCAGCACATGACCAACCGGGATTGGATTGCCCAAGGCATCTTTGACCTCCATTTCAATCCGTGTGCCTCCTGCCTCAGGGGTTCGACTGACCACACTGATCGAATCAACATGGTGCATAAAAAAACGACCCGCAGATTGATTGGCTGGGCCAAGGTCTTGGTCACAAGAAGCACTTGAACCCTGGCAAACCCGGAGCTGAAAGCTGGGTGAGTCGATGGTGGGCCAAGGATCTACGATCAGCATGGGGTTGATATAAAAACCCACCCCGAGTTTAAAGTGCATACGCCCATTGCGCACTTCAAAGCCTTGTAAGTAGGGGCCACAATAATAGCCAATACACGAAGACGTTTGAGTGAGATAGTCGTAAAGGTAAAAATTGGGATTGGACCCCGGATAAGCGCCATAAATAAAATAACGAGAACCGTCGGGCACAATTTGGCCCTGGGCATCTCTGACCGTGATATAGACCTCGGCTTTTTCGTTGCCATCGGAGAAGAGAATATTGCGGCTCATGCGGATATTGACCCTTGAGGGCAAGAGCACCTTGAGGGCCTGTTCGAGCGTGACACCCGGCGTGCCCGCGAGGCGAATAATCACATCTTGCACACCCGGTGGGAGATTGCTGGGCAGTTTAAAACTGCCGTATTTAAAGCCGCTGCTGGCATCGTGCAAGATTTGCTGCACATTAAAGGTCTGGCCTGCGACCTCGACTTCGAGCTGGCTGAGGTCGATATTCTCTTTGACCGCAAAGCCAATCACCTCATCGGGTTGAACTTCGACTTCGCGGCTGCCTTGCTTGAGGTAGACCTCGATGCCTGTGGGCAGGTGGTAGGGGGTGACTTGGGAGAGATCGGTTAGGGCAAAGCCCTGACCGCCGCCACCGGAGGAAGAAATACCCATATTTTGTACAAAATTGCTGGTTTTATTGGTAATGGTATTTTTAAATGCAATTGAATAATTACCTATGGGAAGCTTTTCAGATGGAGGGGCTATACTGCTCCCCAGAAACAAGACAGAATCAGCGTGATTTTAAGTTCCTGATCTG
>JADMKE010000058.1 GCA_018780035.1 Candidatus Sericytochromatia bacterium | reverse complement strand
CCTTTTCAATTCTTCTGTCCCTCACGTCATACCCCTGCAGGTATAAACTTTGTGTCAGTACCCAGTTCATCTTGATACTTTTCTGCCATTTTAAGTAGCTTAGAATTTTCAATGGTAAGACTCTGAAAATCATTGTTAATTAGAAGCTCTCCATTTTTTACCATCCGATCAAATTCTACTTTTGATGGGGCAGGGTTTCGACTTGCAAAATTTTTCAAGTCATGAGCATAGCTCAGTACTCCATTTTCTATATTTTGCATATCCTGATTTATTTTTGCCAACTGTTTTTGCATTTGTGCCCGTGCACGGGCAGGATCTGCTTGACCAGCTCCCTCTCCTTGAATCGTAAAAGAGCCTTGATTAAGCCACAGCTCCAACTCTTCGATGCTTGCCTTGGTTGAATCTATGCTATCAAACGTTTTTTTGTTGATTTGTTCGTAATAGGCTTGATTAAAGTCAGACGGTGAAATGTTTAGTGCTTGGAGGGAGCCTTCTGTAAACTGGTGCAAATATTGCTGTTGTTCAGCCAATTTGGCTGCATGTAGCCCCAGTCGTTTGTTTAACCATCGCACGAGCTTACGCGGGGTATTCATTTTTTCTAATGGTTCATCACTCGGATCAGCATCTGCTTCTTCTGGCGTGAGAGTCAGCTTTTCGCTCAAAATATCCCGCACCAAATGACCATACAGTTCTTGTTCGTTTGCCAATGTATTGATAGCAGCCATCAATTCATGGGTGTTTGTCGAAGCGATTTGGGATTCAAATTGATTCACCAAATTGGCCACAGCCATTCTGTAACCCTCCAGCGTCTGCGGCAGGGGATGGGCCTGCACATCCGCATGGGCATCTTGGCTAAAGTCGGGCTGCATGGCCACGCTGTTCAGCTCACTGCGCAGAGTGGGTCGGGCGCTGTCCATCTGGCTGACGCGGTTCTGAATCTGGGGAGTGACCACATCGATCTGAGCCTGAGTGGCATTGGCCTCGGCCTGCCAATTGTTAATCTTGTTTTGGTTGGGATTGGGTTTGGCCTGCTCTGCCGCCATTTTGGCCTGGCGGTCTTTGAGCTTTTTCATGAGTTTTTGCCAATCGCCCAGGTCTTGGTTCATGGGGGCGGGGTCGCTGATCGGTTGTACGAGATTTTGGGCGGCGTTAACCGAGTTTGCTAATTGAGACGGGAAGAGGGCTTGGGCATCTTCGCAGGGTTCATCGGCAACGGGTTCACAAAGCTCTGTGCCGTCGCCTGAACCGCTTGCTGTTGGCACAGTACCTGGGGGGCAACTTGCGCCGCAGATGATCGTTTGGGTTGCTGGGTCAAAGATCGCAGGGGTGCCTTCAGGGCATGAACCGTTATTGTTATCATTGTCGTTTCCCCCGCCGCCATCATCGCCAGTAGACCATTCGCAACCGGCATACGTATGGCAGTATCCATCCGGCCCAACCATTGAACCTGAGGTAATTGTGTTCCAGAGAGGGCTTCCCCCAGCACTATAACAAGAATTTGCTCCGCCATAAGAGGCTTGAGCTTCTTCGGTAGTCCATCCGCAAAGAATAAGGGCCTGGACTTTAAAATCCCCCAAGCCAAAGTGGAGGTTGTCTTTCTTGGTATCTGTTGGCGCGAGTAAATTGGGGACATTTTCGAGCAAGATAGGCGATGCGGTGGGTGTGGGTTTAACTTGATTGGCCGGGGGAGTACAGGCCTGTAGGGTCAGCATTCCCACCAAGCTGACTGCTGCACTTAAGCGAAGAATAGGGCTGCGTTTGAGTGAGTGAGTGAGTGAGTGAGTGAGTTGTAATTTTGGGCCATGTCAAAGACTCTCGCTTTATTTCGTATTTCTGCAGCCATTTGGCAGCGCATATCTCAAGCGTAAAACATGATTATAAAGATTCTGTAAAGATGGGGCCGGTTTGGCCAAATTTCTTGGTTAAATTTTGGTTAATTGCTCTAATGGCACTCCTAAGTTAAATTCACCCCCCCAAGTCCCGCTGGCACCCCCTTCTCATCGGCCCTTGCGAGCAGGTTAAAATACCCCCATGACCTCTCAACTCACCAATCCCCTCTTTCTGGTTTTTAAAGCATTGCTGGCCTGTGTGCTGGTTTTGATGCTCGATCAGCTCCTCGGCAATCCCGATCATGTCTCTTCGACCTTTGTGGCTTTGCTCTGCCTGACGCCGACGGTCAGCATGGGTTTGTGGCATGCCCGCGATCAGCTTGTGAGTGGGCTTTTGGGGGCCTGCTGGGGCACGGCCCTGAGCTTCTTGGGCTGGCCGATGGAATTGGCTTTGCCCTTGGCCGTGGGACTGTCGATTGCCAGTTCTTTTGGGCTTAAAATGGGGGGCAGTTATGCCACTGCTGCCTTTAGTGCCTTGTTTGTGGTGCTGGTGCAGTTTCAGTCGCCGGGGCATACCCTGCAGGTGCGCCTGCTGGCGCTTTCAATTGCGGCGGTGAGCAGTTTTATTGTCAATACCCTGGTTTCATCGCTGATCTACCGGGATATTTTCAGCGAGCGGCTGGCCAAGGCCGAAAAAGAGGTCTATGCGGTTCTGCCCGCTGTGGTAGCGGGCGAGGGAGCCAAAGCCGATCAGGTCTTTGAATTGCTGGCCACACTCAAACACCAGATGCGGCAAACCCTGCAAGAATTGGCTTTTCGCAAAGACTGGCAGACCCATGCCCAGCTCTTAAAACTGCTCAAACGGGCCCAGTGGCTCAATTATCTCCTGCACCTGATCTGGGATTTGGCCTGGTTGCAGCGCGAAGAGGGGCTAGATACCCACGATTTGGAAACCTTTGTGGCCTGGATCCGGGGAGAGGCGTCGGAGTTTGTCTTTTTGTCTGATTCTTTGCTGGGGGTGCAAAAGCGCGTGGTCTCGGTCTTAAAACGCCTCAATGCCCAGCATGAAACAGCAGCTTAGCCAAGTTTGACTATCCAGGCTATAATTTCAAGACAGTTTTGAATTGTCTGAGGAGTAATGCCATGGCCCCTTTATTTGTTCTTTTGCCTGTTCAGGCCCGCAAGCGCTTCACGCTCCTCGTGGCCGCGCTGGGTTTGGGGCTCTTCAGTGGCTTGCCCACTGCTGTTCTGGCCCAAACGTCGCGTCAGCCTGGCCTGCAGGAGGCGCAAAGCAGCCCGATTCCCAGCCGCTATTTGCAAATAGATACCTTGGTGCAACGGGCCATGGATCAGCAGGACTTGGTGGGTGTGGCCCTCGGTCTGGTTGAAAATGGCAAACTCACCTATCTCAAAGGGTATGGCTGGGCAGACAAAGA
Organism: Candidatus Sericytochromatia bacterium; assembly: GCA_018780035.1. Lineage (GTDB taxonomy): Bacteria > Cyanobacteriota > Sericytochromatia > UBA7694 > UBA7694. The sequence goes on along the minus strand of JADMKE010000058.1, from coordinate 43,744 downwards.
AAGCCGCGAAGCGGTGACTTTAAATTCCTCTTTTCGCTGGGCCTCGCTCTCCAAACCTGTGACCGCGGTTTTGAGCCTGCAATTGGTCGAACAGGGCAAGCTCGATCTCGATCAAGATATTCGCAGCTATTGGCGCAGTTATAACAATGCCCAGGGCTGGAAAGTGACCCAGCGCCAATTGCTCTCCCATTTGGGCGGCGTGGGCCATTATGACGATCTGCCCAATTGGGGCGAGGGGCTCAAACGCTATCTCAAAAACGACTCTCGCCCAGAAAATGGCGGGGCAGACATGGTCGCTGCTGCCCGCCAGATTTTTGCTTCGGCCCCGCTGCTGAGCCGCCCCGGCACCCAATACCACTACAGCACCTTTGGTGCCATGCTGGCCGGCGCGGTTTTAACCCAGGCAGGTGGCAGGCCTTATCTCGAGCAATTTCAGGCCCGAATTGCCCAACCGCTTGGGCTGACATCCACCCAACCCGATCGCCAAGGTCAGCATATTCCCTATCGGGTCAGTGGCTATTACCGCGATCATCAGGTGATTAAAAAGCGTTTGCCTGATGATGTGGCCTGGAAGCTGGCCGGGGGCGGTTTTACCTCCAATATTCACGACCTGACCCGCTTTATGCAGGCTTTGCTCAACCAAGAACTGGTCAATGCCACCAGCAGCCAAGCACTCTGGCAGTCCCAACAGACTCTGGACGGCAAAAAAACGGGGTATGGGCTCAGTTTTGGCATTGCTGAGCGCGATCACCAACTCCTAATTGAACACAGTGGCAGCCAAACCCAAACCCGGACTTGGATGAGCTTGATGCCCCAGGAAAAGAACGGTGTGGTTCTGATGAGCAACAGCGAATGGGCGGACTTTGGCCCCCTGCGCAACCAAATTTTGGATGCTTTGCGGGCTGGGGCTGTTTTGGCCCCTTAATTGACCAGGGCCTCACCGCTTTGCAATTGGGACTGTTCGTCTTCATTGAGAATTTTTTCAATGTCCAGCAAAACCACCAGCCGTTCTTTGCGGCTGTTTTCGTCTTTGTTTTTGAGACGGCCCACGCCGACCATATAACGCGCGCTGATCGCCGTGCGCAGCCGGGCCGGTGGCGGGGCAAAGAGTTCTGCCGGGACGCGTAAGACCTCTGAGACCGCATCGACCAAAATGCCCACCACGTCTTCGCGGGTCTCGACAATAATATAACAGCTCTCCCGGCCCGGTTCGAGTGGCAGCAAATGGAAGCGCTTGCGCAGGTCGAGAATCGGGATGATCTGCCCACGCAGGTCGATAATTCCTTCAAAGAAAGGGGGAATATCCGGCATATTACGTGGTAAACTAAGGCGATGACAGCGCTGAATTTCTTGGACATGGCTGACGGGGATCGAATATTCTTCGGAGCCAAGTCGAAAGATGACAATATACAATTCCTGAGCAGTGGGCCCGGGCATGGTGGGATCTCCTTGGCTGACGTTTTAAAAAGGGGTCTGTTCCCAGTTTAATCGTGCCGGGGCGGCAGAGCAAGACCAAGAGCCGGTTTCTTGCGCAGATCATCAGAAATAAAAACAAAGTGTCGGAAAAATAAAATGCGTCATTTTTCTTTGTCCCTGCATTTGCTTACTTTGGTTTTTTTAGGGGGGTTCACTGCCTGCGCTTCGGGTCTGACGCCGATTGCCGAGCCCGCAAAGGGAGCCGCCACGGGACTGCATCCAGCCACAGAGACTGCTCAGCCCAGCCCGCTTTCTGCTTCGAAGTCAAATGTGCCGTCGCGTTTGCAGCCAAGAGCCTCTTCTCTTCCTTCTTCCTTGCCTCAACTCTCTGTATTGCCAACACCTCTGAGTGGTTTCACTTCACCGAGCCCCACTGCGTCTGCGCCGGTCAATGATTTTTGTCTGAATTCTCGGGTCACAGGCAAACTGCTGGATTCAAGTGCACAGCCGATTGCCGGAGCCAAGCTCTCAATGCAAATACTCAACCCGGATTTTCGTTCAATTTGCCCAGCTGAGACTGCCGAAACGGGCCCGTCTGGGGACTATGTTTTAAAAGCCCCTGGTGGTGCTTTGGTAGAATTGTCGATTGTCAAAAAAGGTTTCCAGACCTTGAACACGGCTGTGGGACTGCAGGCAGGTATCAGTAGAGGTAATCAATTTGATTTTACGCTCCAGCCTGAAGTCCCTATGTCACAAATGCGTTTTCCGCAGCTGGAATTTACACAGGTTAGCCAGCTGCCAGCGGATCTGGCTGTCAGGCATGTCACCGCTTTACAGGGGCAGCTCTATATTTTTACGGATCAGCATTTTGAGGACCAAACGGTGAAGGCCTTGGCGGGGGATGTCTATAAACTGGATCCGACCAAGCCAGTGCTTACCCCCAAGGGAAATTTAAGATCATCGTTGTCCGTTTTTTTTGATTTAAAACCTAACTTGGGTACGCTGGTTGCTGGAAATGAGCAATTGTATCTGGTTGGTGCCAATACAGGTGTTACCAATGCCTTTGATTATACGCAAATGATTCAATTGCAGCCAGATACGTGGCACGCGACTCAGATTGGGGCCTTGCCCACAGCCCGTCTGACCAGTTTGGTGGCAGCTTTGGGACAAATCTATGCGATTGGTGGCCAAGCGCTTGGGAGCAGCAGTAGCGGCAACTACCTGGACGAAATTTTGGCCTTTCAACCCAGCTCGGGCCAATTTCGGGTGGTGGGTAAATTGCCCTCGCCACGCAGGGGCATGGCTGTCTTAGAAATCAAGGGCAAACTCTATGCCATTGGGGGACAAACACAACAGTTCAAAGAAACAGAGACCCGGTATCCGTATTTGGATGCCATTCTCGCAATCGAACCAGAGACAGGCAAAATCACCCAGATTGGACAATTGCCTTTGCCGATGGGAGGGGGCTACAACCAACAATGGGCTGTTGCCATTCATGACGCGATTTATCTGATCGGGGGTGTCTCTGAGACAGAGAACGGTCAATTGATTTATCACAATCAGATTTTGCGGATTGATCCCCAGACCGGCGAGAGCCAGCGTGTCGGAGAACTGCCAAGAGGGGTTTATGCTCCCGGCGTTGCAAGCCTGAATAACTGCTTGTATCTTGCAGGAGGGCTTGATGGCCCCAAAGAGATCTTTGTCAGCAGTGAAATCCGGTAGCCGGGCGGTTGCTTCAAGAGCTTTGATCATTTGACATTGACTGATGACGCAGTGTATAAAATGAAAGAACCTTTATGACTCTTTCATCATTTTTAAATTGTTCAAATTTAGTTGTTCAAATAATTCTTCAAAACACTTGGCTATCTAGCCGGTTCTGAAACACACAAACGAGTGAAATAAACCAATGGAACATTCTCACAGTATTTTCTTTGGGCCGCTTGAAATGGCCCTGTATACAGTGGTCATGCTGGGATTGATCGGTCTTTCCGCTTACGGTACTTCGATCAAATACCAATTGGTCCAAATTGGCCAAGCCGAAAACCGCCATCCTGAGCCCGATGATTTGCCCAAACGCCTTTGGGGCACTGTTTACGATGTCTTTTACTGGGCCCTTCGCGGCATGCGTCCGATTGTGGGCCTGATGCACACCTTTGTCTTTGTGGGCTTTTTTGCCTTTTTATTGGCGACCACCCACCATGTTTTGCGTCTTTATACCAACGATGTGGAATTTTCCCTGCTCAAATTGATCAGCCCCGTGCTCGATCAGGGGTATGCCTTTGTGGCGGATGGCTTTGCCATTTTGGTGCTGCTGGGTATTGTCTCTTTGGGCTATCGCCGCTATGTCATGAAACCCAAAGCCCTGTATCCCCCGCCCGAAAACCAGAATATCCTGGTCAATCAAGAGTCCCGCGACAATCCCTGGCTGGAATCCCTGATCACGATCTGTTTTATTACCCTGTTGATGCTCTCTTACCTGAGCACCGAAGGTCTGGCGATGGTCTGGGTGCAAAAAGCCAATTCCAGCTTTAACTTTGAATTGTTTCGGCCCTTTAGTTCTGCCACTGGTTGGGTGCTGTTTCAATTGCATTTGCCTGAGATGGCCCAGGTCGTGCTCTACCACCTCTCCTGGTGGGTGCATATCCTCTGTGTCTTGGGCTTTGCCTGTTATATCCCCTTCTCCAAACATTTGCATTTGGTGGCAGGCCCGATCAACCTCTATTTCAAACGCCAGAAATCTTATGGCAAGGTCGACAAGAAAAAAGACCTGATGGCCATGCTCGAAAATGAAGATGCCGATGATGACGATATGAGCATGGGCGGCATCCAATACCTGCACGATCTGTCTTGGAAAAATGTGTTGGATACCTTTGCCTGTATTGAATGTGGCCGTTGTGACGATGTCTGCCCGGCCAATGCCACCGGCAAAGAGCTGTCGCCCAAGTGGATGATCGTGAACATGAAGCACCTGATCAGCGACGAAAAAGACAAATTGCTCAAGGGTGAAAAGTCGCAGACCCCGTTGGTGGGTCACGTCATGACAGAAGACGCACTCTGGTCGTGTACCACCTGTGGCGGCTGTATGGAAGTGTGCCCGATGGGCATTGAACATATTGTCGACATCGTGGGTATGCGTCAGCACCAACTCATGGAAGCCGAAGAATTTCCCTCGGAATTCACCACGCTCTTCAACAATTTGGAGCGCCAGGGCAATCCGTGGGGCCAGGCCCAATCTACCCGTGCCGACTGGGCCAAAGGCCTGGAAGTCAAAACGCTGTCTCAAATTGAAGACATCAACGAAATTGATGTGCTCTATTGGGTCGGTTGTGCCGGTTCTTACGACGACAATGCCAAAAAGGTTGCCACCGCGTTTTCTAAGCTGATGCAGGCCGCAGGTATGCGCTTTGCGATCTTGGGCAAAGAGGAAAAATGCTGTGGCGATCCCGCCCGCCGCTGTGGCAATGAGTTTTTGGCCCAGTCCATGGCTGCTGAGAACGTCGAGGTCATGAATGAATACGGCGTCAAACATGTCGTTACGTCGTGCCCCCATTGTTTCCACACGATCAAAAACGAGTTCCCCGATTTTGGCGGCCATTATGAGGTCAAACACCACACCGAGCTGTTGCAGGAGTTGATTCTCAGTGGCAAGTTGCGGGTCAATACCGAAACCGCCCAACACCTGACCACTTTCCACGATCCCTGTTATCTTGGGCGCCACAACGATGTCTATGACCAGCCCCGTGAGCTGATTGCGGCGGTGGGCTTGCCCCAGGTCGAAATGAAGCAAAACCGCAAGACCAGCTTCTGTTGTGGCGCTGGCGGCGGCCAGATGTGGAAAGAAGAAAACACGGGCACCCGTGTCAATATTGCCCGCACCAAACAGGCCTTGGATACCGGTGCCGAGTTGGTGGCCGTGGGCTGCCCTTTCTGCAAAACCATGATTCAGGATGGGGTCAATGACCACAGCAAGGGCGATACCGTCAAGGTGCGCGATATTGCTGAGATCCTCGCAGACGCTGTCCAGGTGGATGCGCCAGTCGGCCCTCAGGTCTAACAGACTTTCGGTCTTCATTTGCAAGCCCCTGCATCCAGATGCAGGGGCTCGATTTATTGGGGAGGCAATTCTAATCGATGGGTTTTATGCGTGCCAAAAACAAGTCCAATTCTTCAATCTGGACGCCCGCTTCGGCCAGTTCTTTCAGATGGGTTCGGGCTTTGAGCAGATGCTCTTCCAAATAGCGATTGAGGTGTCGACGGCACTGACATTTGTCTAAAAGGTAGCGGATCACCGTGTGGGCGGCTTGATCCTGATCGGCTTTTTCGAGGGCTGTGAGCAGGGTTTCGCGATCTGCCCCCGACAATTGCTCCAGACCAATTAAGACAGGCAGGGTTTGACAGCGATTGCTGAGATCGCTGCTGGGCAGATACTCCCAAATATTCAAGTAGTCCCCCCGCATTTGCGACATAATCCCAATTTCTTCGCCCAATTGGGCAAAACAAGCTTCGACTTTGGCTGAAGCACCAGCCAGGTGAGCGGCTGTCTGAAAATAGAGTTTGACCGAGGTGCCTGTTTTGAGTTTCATGGTCAGAATGGCATCATCAGGGCTTTTAAACACCCCCTGGGGGGAGATGAGATCGCGGTGTTGACCTGCCGTGAGAGACCAGCCCGCTTGACAGAACATCAAGCGCAGGTGTGCGATCATCTCATCAGACACGCCTTGTTTGCTCAAACGCTCCAGTGCCAGCAAAGACAAAAACAAGAGGCCTGTGCCTGTGTTGATCGCCACAGGTTCTGAGCCAGGGGGCCAATCGGTTGCGGATAATTCGTTGTCCTCGACATCGTCAGTCAAATCGAGGAAGGCGTAAAAGAGCGTATGTGCGGCTCCCAGCGTGGCCAATGCATACGTCTGACTCTCTGAATGCAGGGCTTGCCAAGCCAACCAGGGGCCAATCAGGGCCGGAAAGACCTTGTCTGAAAAAAAATCGCGCCGCAATTTATCCAAGGCTGCATTCAATTGGCGGCTTTGGGCGGTGTCCATCTGCCACTGGCGCAGCACCTGTTCAACCTCCAGAAAGACCTGGCGGAAAAGCAGGTAAAAACGTTCATTGCTCATGTCTGTATTATAGCTTTTTGCGCTTGGGCTTCTCAGGCCGTGAATGAGGTGGCCCGATTTTGGCCTCATTTTATCTGATTAAGCTGGTGTACAGACCGGCCGTTGTGTAGTAATATGTCATCCGTAAGCTTGGCTGTCTTGTACTGCCTCTCTTGTACTGCCTCTCTTGTGGCTCCTGATTATACTGGTCTTAATTTAGCTAATTTTATTTGACCGGTTCTCATTAAAGGCGCCGCTCTGAATAGTAAAAGCCGCTTGAAATCATAAAAGCGCAATGAATAAAAATGCATACCGTCATAGAAAAACGAGGAGATAACTGAATGGCATACATTATTACGTTCCCCTGTGTAGATACCAAAGACGCCGCTTGTGTGGAAGTCTGTCCGGTGGATTGTATTCACTCGGATGATAATGCCAACCAATACTATATCAATCCCGATGAGTGCATCGATTGTGGTGCTTGTGGTCCTGTCTGCCCGGTAGAAGCCATTTTCCCTGAAGAAGATGTGCCCGAAGATCAGCAAGACTATATCCAAATCAACGCTGATTATTTTAGTAAATAAAATTTCGTCTTGAGTAATAAGCCCCTGTTGGTCTTGCTAATGCAGACTGGTGGGGGCTTTTAACGTTTGTATCGGACAATTGAAAAACACACGCAAAACAGATTTGTAAGCCGGTGTGAGCCAGCTCACACCGAATCTGCTTAGGCTGGGTACAATGGTTTTATACCGACAGTAGAGGATGCATAGCCATGACTACGTTTGAACAGGTGATTCGTGAATTTCATCAACGGCGGATTGAAAAAGAAATTTACGCCGATCAGATCAAGGAGGATCGCCTGCGCCATCTGCAAGAGCTGGCCCAAATCGCTGATTGTGAGCTCAAACAACGGCGCCGCCGCAGCAAAAAAGCCGTTTGAGGCTTTTTATTAAAATTGCATGACTACGATGCCTGACTCCCTGCCTCTTTTGGCTCGCTTGACGGTTGAGACCTATATTAAAAACGGTGTTTTGCCTGATTTGCCGGTTGATCTACTGCCTGCTTTTCGCTCTCAGCAGGCGGGGGTCTTTGTCACTTTGTATCACTCTCCGGGTTCTCTGCGTGAGTTGCGGGGGTGTATTGGCACAATTGCTCCGACTCAATCCAATGTACTTGAAGAAACCCGGCAAAATGCCGTGTCTGCGGCTGTAAGAGACCCCCGATTTCGACCCGTGTCTGAACCTGAATTGCCTGGGCTGACTTACGAAGTCAGTGTTTTGCATGAGCCTGAACCGATCTCGGGTTTAGAGCAACTCAATGTTGATCTCTATGGTGTGATTGTGACCCATGCTGGGCGACGGGGATTGCTTTTACCTGGTATTGAAAGTATTCGCACAGTTCAAGAGCAGGTGAGCCATGCCATGTACAAAGCCGGCATTCGGCCCGGGGAGCCCATTTCACTCTTCCGTTTTCAGGTCGATAAATACGCTGAATAGATCCCGCTTGGCCGTTCTAAAAGTTTGGCTGTTTTTCTCTCAAACCCCCGCTTAAGCCTTAAAAATCTTTATGATATAATGATCCTCTGAAGATTTAAACTCAGGCATATTTTCCGTACCGGTAATGCGTGAAGACGTGGCGCGTGAAGGCGTTGCGCGTGAAGACACTGAGTGTTGCATCGTGTGTTGATACGGATTGCGCTTTCGATCCGTTTGGGATTGTGGGCATCTGTAGACAGCTTCACATCTTTTGGGCCAATTATATGCTTGAATTTAACAAAAAAGGTGGTTGGATGAATGGGTCTCCTCAAAGCAGCAGATGTTGAATATCTCACCCTCGAAGAGGACGAGGAGTATCTTCTTGAAGAGGGAGAAGATGGCGCTTATAGCGAAAGTGAGTCCTATTATCGCGCTGGTCGTCAGGTAGACTTTGCCGCTCCGATTATTATTGGTGGCGAAGGTATCGACTTTGATTTTGATTCTCTCGACCTCCTGACCGACAATATGGCTGGCGTTGTCTTTTTTACCAACGCAGACACAGAAGTGACTTTGGGTGAACCTATCACGGTGGGCGGCTCGGCCTCTTTTGCCCAGACCGATGAAACTGGCTATGACAGCGGTTATCAAGAAGATTTTTACGAAGAAACTTACGAAGAAACCCCCGTTGATGAAGGCTTTTACGATGAAACGGGGATGGAAGAGGGCACAGAAGAAGAGCCCGCTTATTTAAAAGATTTTGCGGCCATGTCCACTCCCGATGATGAGTCGGGCCAAGAAGCTGCTTCTGCTTGGGCCGCCCAAAAACGCAATACGATGTTGACCCGTTTGGACGACAAAGTCAAACGGATGATGGACGAACAAAAGTCCGCCTTTAAAGAACAATCCAAAGAGCAACTTTCGTTTGTCTCTGCCGAAGAAAAACAACGTCTCGTCAGCGAAGCTTTAGACAGCCTGCGCAATTCTCCCCAAGCCGCTGAGCTTGATTTTGAAAAGATCTTCCAAGACATTGCCGACTATATCGAGAATCTGGCTTGGCACCACACCGAAAAACTCCAACAGGACCTTGAAGACGAACGGGCTCAGATGTTGGCCAACGTCGAAGAGTACGTCGAAAATTCGATTCACGAGCAGCGCGAAAGCATGATGCTCGAAGCCGAAGAGTATATTTCTTCGACGGTTCAGGAATACAAAAAATCGCTGAACGAAGACAACGAATTTATCAAAGCGGCCAACCAGATCATTTCGCAGCGCGAATCGATTCTGAACGAGGCCTACGACAAATCCCTGATGATGATTCAGGAAGCTGAAGCCGAACATGCCCGCATCGTTCAAGATGCCTACGGCCAACAGGAACAGGCTCAGCAGATGCTGCAGGAAGCCGAAGCCCAGGTCGAACTCATGGCCCAAGAGGCCCAAGCCGAAGCCGAGCGGATTATTTCCGAGGCCAATATGGAGTCGGCACGTATTATCGAAGCGGCAGAGCAGTCTCACCAAGAAATCGTCGAAGCAGCCACCCAGGATGGTTTCAATGTGGGCTATCAAGAGGGTCGCGAAGAAGCGATCAAAGAAAACGCCCAATTGCTCATGGAAACCACCAATGCCCTCAACAAGCTACATGCTGCTTTCCCTGTGGCCGTCAAACAAAACGAAGACAAGCTGATCAAGCTGGCTCTCGAAATTTCCCGCGAAGTGATTCAAGACGAATTGGCGATGAAGCCCGAAATCGTGCTCAAGAGTGTCGAGCGTGCGATTGGCAAGGTCAGCGACCTCGAAAAAGTCATCATCAAGGTCAACCCCCTCGATCTCGATTTGGTCTTGCCCAAACAGGAATTCTTCCGCAAATTGCTGCCGGACGTTCAGGACTTTATTATCACGGGTCACTACTCAATTGAGCGCGGTGGCTGTCATATTGAAACCAACTCAGGCACGATTGATGCCCAGGTCAACACCCAATTGGCAGTTGTTGAAGAGGTCTTCCAGCAGATCCGCAGTGAATACGACTTTGACGATGATGGTGAAATGGAGGAGGATGGAATCTAAACATGGGCAATTTAGCTCTGGATACAGGTCTTGACTCTTCTTATGAACATTATTTTGACTATCAGAACTACGCAGTAGCGCTCTCCAACACCAATTTGGTGCGGGCTCGTGGCTCTGTGGTTCAGGTTGTCGGTCTGGTGCTCGAAGCCCTTTTGCAAGGGGTAGAAATCGGTGAACTCTGTTATATCCGCTCAGCGGATCGCAAGCGGACCTATCCTTGCGAAGTGGTCGGTTTTCGTTCCCGCCGCGTTTTGCTGATGCCTCTTGTCAACCTCGAAGGGATCGGCGCCGGTGCGGAAGTTATCGCAACGGGCAAACAGGTTTCGGTCAAATGTGGCCCTGGTTTGCTTGGCCGGGTCGTCGATGGTCTGGGCAACCCGATTGATGGTAAAGGGCCCGTTGTGGCTGAAAAATACTATCCCCTGCGGGCGGGCGCTCCCAACCCGATGAAGCGCAAACGCATCGACACAGTATTGCCGACGGGTGTGCGCGTGATTGATGGGATGTTGACCATTGGCACAGGCCAGCGCGTGGGGCTTTTTGCAGGCTCCGGGGTCGGTAAATCGACGCTCTTGGGCATGATTGCCCGCAATGCGAAGTGCGATATCGCCGTGGTCTGTAACGTCGGGGAGCGCGGCCGCGAAGTTTTGGAATTTATCGAAGACAGCTTGGGGGAAGAGGGCTTGGCCCGTTCTGTGGTTGTCTCCGCGACCTCTGACACCTCTTCACTGGAACGTGTGAAATGTGCTTATACCGCCACCGCGATCTGTGAATACTTCCGCGATCAGGGCAAAAACGTCTTCCTGATGATGGACTCGGTCACCCGTTTTGCGATGGCCCAGCGTGAAATTGGTCTGGCCATCGGCGAGCCCCCTGCGACCAAAGGTTATACCCCTTCGGTATTTGCACTGCTGCCTGAATTGCTGGAACGCACAGGTATGGGCGAAACGGGTTCAATTACAGCCATTTATACCGTACTCGTAGAGGGCGGCGATATGGATGAGCCCGTTGCTGACGCGGTCCGTGGTATTTTGGATGGCCATATTGTCATGAGTCGTAAAATTGCCTCAGACAATATTTTTCCCGCCATCGATGTGCTGCCCAGTGTAAGCCGTCTGTTTAACGTCTTAACCACGCCCGAACACCGCGCGGCAGCCTCAGAAATTCGCAATATCCTCTCGACCTACGAGAGCGCGGTTGACCTGATCAATATCGGGGCCTATGTGCGCGGTTCAAATGCGGATATTGACCACGCGATCTCAATGATTGACCAGATTAAGAGTTACCGACGGCAGGGTATTCACGATCCCACGCCATTCCAGGATACGGTCAATGCAGTTAAGACTCTGGGCACCAAGACCGCCAGTTGGGCGAATTTGGCTTAACTTATGGTTCGACATTCTCCCTGGCCAACCTTATCTCTTTCAAGGCAGGCCATTTAACCTCAATGTCAGGTGGTCATGGTTTTGGTACCGATTCGCTGCCGCTGGCAATGGGTGCCGTCAGTTTTTGTGTGGTGATGGTCGCGGCGTTTGCCAGTTCCGAGGCCTCGATTTTAGCGGCCAATAAAATCCGAATTCAGCAATTGGCTGAAAAAGGCGATAAACGCGCCAAAGCCTTCTGTGAATTGCGTGAAAATGAAGACAAAATGTTTGCCACGATTTTGGCTGTGGAAAACATGTTTATTATCTTTGGCTCTTCGTTTGGGGTCTCTTCGGCTGAAAATATTCTCGGCCCCAATGCCATCATTCCCTTGGGATTTGCAACCATCGGAGCCCTGGCCCTGGTGCCTTTTTTATTGGAGTTTGTGATCGTGCTCTTTGGTGAAATTACACCCAAGACCTATGCCGCTCGGCATGCGACCCGCATGGCTCTTTTGGTTTCACGGCCCCTGAATTTGATCGTCAATTTGCTCTATCCGTTGATTAAATACACCTTTGTGATTCCCTCGCGGCTTTTAATCCGTGGACTGGATCGGATTTTTGGCAGCAAAGAATATTCGCCGTCGATTACCGAAGAAGAATTGCGGATGATCATTGATCGTTCCAGCCAAGAGGGCGTGCTCGACAGCGAAGAGCGTGACTTGATTCACAAGGTGTTTGAATTTGGGGATACGGTTGCCTCAGAGGTGATGACCAACCGTACCCGGATTGTGGCTTTTGAAGGTGAATCCAAAGTCTGGGATGCCCTGCCGAAAATGATCGAAGAGGGCTATTCCCAATACCCGGTCTATGGTGATTCGATTGATGATATCCGTGGCATGATCTACCTCAAAGATCTCTTCCGGGCCCAGGTCAACGGACAGTACCGCGAAGGGGATACCCTCGAAAAATACATGCGGCCCACAGTCTTTGTGCCCGAAACCAAAAATGTGGTGCAATTGCTGGAAATGATGCAAAAGAACCGCACCCGTGCGATCATTGTTGCCGATGAATTTGGCGGTACCGAAGGTCTGGTCACGCTGGACGACTTAGTGACAGAAATTGTTGGCGAGTTTGATGATGATCAGGTGCCTGTCGAGGACTTCATTCAGCCCCTGGGCAACGACAGTTTTCAAATTCAGGGAGCAACCCCGTTGTCTGAGGTCAATGAAACCCTCGATTTGGATTTGCCCGAAGGCCAGTACCAGACGATTGCAGGCTTTGTTTTAGCCCAATTGGGGCATATTCCCGATCAGGGGGCCTCGGTTAAGTACCAAGAAATTGAAATTGAAGTGACCCAGGTGATGGGGCCCAAAATTCTCTGTCTGGAATTGCGCAAACTCAACGGCTCTTTAGAAAGCCGCGAAGGTTCTGGCCTGCCTGAGCCAGCCTGAACCGGCCTGCCTCCGCTCGATTGAGGCTGAGAGACTTCTTTAGAGATCTTCCCATTCCTGGCTGAGATCTTCGTAATAGCGCTCCAAGAGCACAGGCACAGAGAGCAGGGCTTCCATCAGCGCTTGGCGCCCCTTTTCCATCACGGCCTGTTCGTATTTTTCAAAGGCCTTGAGTCCCCCGCTGAGTTTGAGCTTGAGGCTTTGAATAAAACGCAGGCTCGCCCGTTGTAAATGAGCCAATTCTTGAGAGAGTTGCAATTGAGATTCGGCCAGATTCTCAGCCGAGTCGAGATAGACGCTGAGCTGGGCGATTTTTTCGCGGGCCCGCTGTGCATGTGGGCTCTCTGCGACAGTGTGTAATTCTGCCTGCAAATGGGTCACTTGGGCCTGTGCATCGCAAAGGCCAATCGTGATACACCAGAGAAAATGCAGTTTCGCTCCGGTCAATTGGGGTAAATAATTTTCGAGAAAGAGCTGTTGCACCTCTAAGAGCAAACTGGCTTTAATAAAATTGAGGTATTGGCTGCCATCGTGGGCCGTCAGAGCCGCTTGTTTGAGACTGAGATTATTGCGCAGGGCATTTTCACTTTCGACAACCGTGTAAATATAGCGCATCCAATGGCGATAGGCATCGTGCAGGCTGAGATAGACCATGCCCGTGGCCGCAACTGCAGCGGTTTCTAAGCGCTGGTGGCTGTGTGGAACCACCGCTACTCCCCATTTATCGCCAAAGTTCAAGCGGCGAATCTTGCCAATTTTGTAGAGATCCAACAGGGCATGAACCTCGGAGTTGAGGTGGTGTTCGACCTGTTCATAGCTGGATGTGGCATCCAATCCGGCATTGGTGCGAATCAAACGCTCTCCACCGGGATGTAAATACATAAATTCGGAGAGATCGTAGACCTGCCCCTGGATCACCATCCAATAGCCATTCTGGGGGGTATTGTGCAAGAGTACGTCTGAATTGTCATAGACCTGATAATCTGTGACTCCTGGGCTGTTGGCGGGGGCAAAGGTCGTGAATATATCCATCATCAGTCGTCCGTCTGCGACCCATTTGCGAAAATAGTTAAGCACGGCTTCATTTTCTGAGCCGGGGCTTTCGGGCAAATGTTTGGCAAGAATGGCTTTGAGGCTTGCGATTACTGAATGGGCGAAATGGGTTTGACCACAGATATAAAAATAGCCGCCTTTGCCCCCCTCTGATTCTGGGCGCAGCAATTGCCAGAGCACAGCGGCATTTTCGGGGGTCTGCATCAGGGCCTGAATCCGCATTTTTTCGCCCGCTTCAAAGGCAAATTGCTGGGCGGCTGGGTTCCAGGTCAAACACAGCTCGCTGCGCGAAAAAGCCGCCCGTACTTGCAATTTACCTTTGCTGACCGCGTCTTCAAGCTCCTCTTGGTAATAGAGGTGCTCAGGGCTTTGAATCCCTAAAAACAGCCAGTCGGGCTGGTTTAAACGGGTGGTTTGGCGGCTTTGCCAAAAGCCCCGAAAGGGGGAAATACCTGTGCCGCCGGCAAACATCACCAGCGGCCGCTCTGGATCTGTGGGCAGCCGAAAGCGCGAAGGCCGCACGACTTGAACCGGAATGGGTTCGCTGGGGGTGCTGCTTAAAAACTGAGAGGCTGTGCCGTATTGCTGCACGGGCTCAGGTGTTTGGCTCTGGTATTTTAATTGACCAATTGTCAGATGCACTTCCTCGGCGGGGGTCAGCAGGTCCCCGGCTGACGAGATCGAGTAGACCCGAAAGCGCTCGGGTGGCATTAACTTGGCCAGACTTTCGGGCTGCCAGGCCTTGGCTTTGCAAAGGCGGCGCAGGTCAAAATTTTCGCCCTTGAGCAATTCAAAGATTTGCCAGAGTTCGTATTGGTCTTCACTGCGGCTCTCTAAGATCTGGTGCAATTGGGGGGAGCGGCTGAGTTGGTACAGGGCTTTGCCCACTGGGCGCAACAAAGGACGCAATTTGGCTCTGGCCAAAAATCTTTTGAGCGAGACGCTTTCTGCAGGTGTGGCCTCTGGCTGGATTTCGCTCCAAGCCGTGCGCCAGACCCCATTGAGTTCAATCATCTCTTGGCCGCTGGCATTGAGGGCTTGCAGGGTTTTTGCCACCAAGGTCTCACTGTTGAGGGGAAACACCCCCAAACGGTCGCCGGTTTGGTAACTCAGACCTTGGTCTTTCAGATCCAATTGCACATGTTTCACAGGACTTTCGGGTTGGGGTGTGGCAGCCGTTGCTTTGTGCTGGGCAAAGGGGCAACGCCCTACGGGGGGAGCACTCTTGCGCTCCAGACGAGAGGTGTTGATCGACTGATCCAGGGCCTCCCAAGAGCGCATTTCAACTTCGCCAGTAAAGCCCCCATTGGTTTGGGTGCGGCCCGCTTTAAAGCCCACTTCCATAAATCCGTAGACTTTTAGGCGGTGTAAACCCAGCCAGCCCCGTTCGCCCGCATAGGCCTCAAAGGTTTGGCGGTAGAGGTTTTGCTGGCTCAAACTGCCATATTCTTGCACAAATTGGGGCAATTGCAGGGCATTCACCGCCTGCAAAAAGGCCAAAAGCTCAGGCGGCATCCAGTTGCGCAGGTGCAAGAGTTCCTGCCCGATTTGGCTCTGGTAGTCTTTGCGCTGAAAAAGCAAATCCAAGCAGTGAAACACCGGTGAGCCTCCCCCACTCAGCCCCAGTTCCCCTGCCCGAATCGGAAAGGCAAAAGGGGCAACGGTTTTGGCCCAGACCAACTGATCGACATGGTGCGCGCTATAGGGGTTGGGATCGATTTTGAGCAGCGAGTCATAGGTCATGGTTTGCAAGCAGGCCTGCAATTCATACAGGGCGCTATCCAGACCTTCTGTGTTTTTTTCTTTTCGGCATTTTTCCAGTGATAATAGCGCAGGTAAACTGCGACTGGCGACGTCATGCATTTCAGCCATGGTCATATAAAAGATCCGCTCTTCGGGACTGCCGTAGACTGGAATCATGAGCTGGAGGTTTTCGACTTTGCGGGGCTGGTCGGGATCTTTTAAGCGCCAATTATAGAGAATTAAATCGCTGTAGGTCATACCCGCTCCTGGGCGACCGAGTCGTTGGCAAACCGCTTCCCAGGCCTGGTTCAAATGCTCGGGCAAGTGGCTGCCTGTTTGGGCTTTGAGGCGCAAGCGGGTCTCTTGTTCGCGTATACAGGTATGGGCCAAAATACCCAACAAAGAGGCAGCCCGGCAGAGGTATTCGGGCGGCAATTCAGCTTCGCTGCTGCCAAAATGGGGCAAATCCTGCACGCTGGCTGTTACTGCCCCTTGTTCGACCACACTGGGCAGCACGCTTGCCAGTTGATCCCAAGCCAAGTGGCTATCGGGCAAATGCGTCAGCGGGGGCTGCAGGGGCAAAAAACCCGCTTGCAACGAGAGAAAGCCTTCTTGGGCGTGGCCGGGGGTGCTTTGGGTCAAGTCGCCTTGGGCTATGCTTGCCGCCAGATTCATGATTTGCCGCTGTTTTTAGACAAAATCGCCCAGGCGATATCTGCCCGTGAGACGGTGCCCAAAAATTTGCCATCAGCCACCACGGGCAAGCGCCGAATCATTTTTTCGATCATAATCGTGGCCACTTTGAGCAATTCGTCTTCGGGAGAAACCGCAATCGGATGGGCAATGATCAAACGAGTGATCGGCTGTTGGGCTAAGTCTCGGCCATTTTCAAGAAAAAAGCGAAAGGCGTCTTGCAGCGAGCCTCCGGCCTTGACGACCTCATCATAATCGGGCATGAGCAAGCGCAGCAGATCACCTTCGGAAACCACGCCCACAAAATCACCTGCTTGATTGACCACAATCAGGTCGCTGGCCTGGGTTAAAACGAGCAGTTCAGCAGCTACTTGCATTGAGGTTGAAACCCCAATTCGGGCCACTTTTTGATCCATAATCTCTTTGACTTGCATAATGATGGAAAAATACCCGATTTTTAAGGCTTTGTCAAATTTTGCGGGGAATTTTGGGCGTTAATCCACGCTCCAGCGCGGCAAGCGTGTGCCTAAGCTGGTGAGCACTTCGTAGGGAATGGTCTGCAGTTGGTCTGCCCAATCTTGGGCCGTGATGCTGTGTTGGCCTTCGCTGCCAATCAGGGTGACCACCTCTCCCTCTTTGACTTCGGCGGCTAAATCTGTCAAGTCTATCGCGGCTTGATCCATCGAGACCCTGCCGACCAGCGGCAGCCGCTTTCCGCGCAGCAGAACGTCTTGGCGATTGGAGAGCAACCGGTTTAAGCCATCGGCATAGCCAATCGCGACCACACCAATCTGGCTGGGCCGTTGCGTGATAAAGGTTCTGCCATAGCCCAGGGCTGTTCCGGCAGGCACCACTTTGAGCTGCGTGATCTGGGCTTTAAGCGCCAGAGCGGGTTTTAAAGCCAGACCGGGAATACCCCCGTAGCCGTAGAGCGAAATGCCGGGGCGGACCAGATTATAATGGGCTTCGGGATACTGAAAGACTGCGTCGCTATTGGCGATATGGTACATCAGAGCGCTGGGCTCGCGCAGATGGCTGCGGGCATAGGCCACGACCTCAGCAAAGATCTGCAATTGTCTGGCGATATGGGGGCAGTTAGGGCGGTCGGAGGTTGCCAGATGGGAGCAGATGCCCCGCAGGTTAATCCGCTCTGTCTTTGCCAATTGATCCAGGGCCAGGCCCATGTCTTCGGGGCGAATCCCAACCCGGCCCATGCCTGTGTCAACCTTGAGATGGACCTCTGCTGTTTTTCCCGTGCCATTTGCCAGGCCCTCCAAAATGGGCAAATGGCTGAGGGTGTGGAACATAAAGGCAAAGCCCTCTTCCAGCGCCAGATGGTATTGGTCGGTTGTGAGCGCGCCGAGAATCAGGATATGTTCGGCCTCGGGCAGAATTTGGCGCAGATACAGGGCCTCTCCCAGGGTGGCCACGCCAAAATGACTCACCCCTGCCCGCCAGAGCACGGGCGCGACCTGCGAGACATTGTGACCATAGGCATTGGCTTTGACCACGCCCATGATCTGGGTTTGTGGATCCCGGCAGGCCCTTTTGAGCTGCTTTAAATTGTGCTCAAGGGCCGCCGGACTGATCTCGGTCCACTTGCTGTAATACTGGCGCGGGAGCGGTGTCACAATCATGGCAAGTGGCGAATCATCATGGTTACAGGCTTTAAAACTTGACCAAGGGTAAATTGAAGAACAGGGGCTGTTCTTGGGCCTTTAAGGTCATTTTTGAGCCATCGCGGGGATTGGTAATCACGATGTCGGGGCCCTCATTGGCCTTGGCATTGGCGCGGGCCACCAAAACGATGCCCGTAACAATGGCGCCGATCACCAAAACACCAGCGCCAATGGTCCAATAAATCCAGGTATTGTCAGCGGATGTCACGCCGCCTTTGATTTGGGTGCGGGCCATTTCCAATTCGGCATCACTGACATAGAGACCGAGCTTTTGCGGAATCAGCAAGGAGAGGTAATTGGTGACAGGCAGAATTTCGTTTTCGGACTGAAAGGCATAACTTTCGCTGACCAGGACTTTGCCTGTTTCGACTTCCAGCATGCGGACATTGATTTCAAAACGCGAGCCGCCTTTGACAATGCTGCCAGTCACGATCACACCCGCACCCGCCATTTTGCCCAATTGCGCTGTTTTTGAACTGTCGGCAAAAGCGGTTTGACCAAAGCCAATTTCTTTGATTGCTTTGTCGATCTGGCTGCGTTCGACCAGATGTAATTCGGGGCGTTTGGCCAATTTTGTCACCAGAGATTCGGAAATGCCGCGTTTGAGATTGTCAAAACGGGCTTCGCCGGTATCATTGGCAAAATCCACCACGGCCACAGCTTTGGAGACCACATGCTGATTCATGCCACCAGAGTTGGGATCTCCGCCTACTTGCAGGAACGCGTCTTGGACGATCTGGGTGTAATTGATCTGCCCAATTTCTTCTGGCATGTTTGTGCTGGAGGCCCAGGCAGGGGTGTGAAAGGCAATTAAACTGGCGCTTAAGAGCCCAGCGAGTATTTTGTGAGTGGATCCAGAAAGCATATCAAATCTCCTTGATCATGGTGAACGCCTATTTTTAGCTTGGTCTTCCCGTTCATGATACACCAAGGCCGCGCGAGAGGGAACGGTCAGGCAGGTGGGATCAGGGCCCTGGCCCCATGGGCCTGTGTCGGTCTGTTTAAAGGCTGGCGGAGACAAGAGCCATTCTGTTTCTCCCACCTGGAGTTGAAGGGGGCTCTCTAAAATGGGCGGATTATTGCCCAAACGATAAGGCTCCCATTGGCGTTTTGCCCACTCGGGGCTGCAGAGGCGTTGGCTGGTCTGAGTGGCATTCCAAATCACGAGTATGGCTTTGCGCTCTTTGTCCAAATTGTCCAGTGCAGGCAGATCATCCCGCACTTCCATGGCCAGTAGGCCGGGAATGGCCTGGGGGCCTGTATTGTGAAAGTGCAGGCGTTGAATAATATCTGCAGCCGTGCGCAGGCGAAACAGCTGAGAGCTTTTGCGAATGCGCAAATAGCGGTGAATCTGGGCCAAATGGGTCAGGGCCAATGTTTGATCGGGCTTAAATTCGGGCCGGGGCAGGCGGGGTTTCCAAAAGTCCCATTCTTGGGCATTGCGCCAGGCGGGCGGAAGGCCCCGACCCCAGGTGTGGTTGATGCCGCTCCAATCGATCTGGTTGAACCAATCGCCTGAGTCGTAGCTGTCGCCATCGCCGGATTTGGAGCGCAGCAATTCACTGCCGGCGTGCAAAAAAGGAATGCCTTGGCCCAGCAAGGGCAAACTCAGGGCCAGGGCTTGCATCTGCATGCGCTCTTCGGCAGTGGCAGTCGCTGGCGTGCGCCCAGCGACTTCAAACGGCGCTTTGGCGGCAATTTGATCCCAGAGGCTGTAATTGTCGTGGGCCTCGACATAATTGATCGTCTCTTGGGGGTCGTGGGCGAAACCCGCTCCGGGGTTGCCTCTGTAGAGCACCGCTTGGCCTTTTTGAAGTTGGCCCAGTGCGTTTTGGATTGGAAAATCTGCAAGCCCTCCCGCCAGACCGACTTGCAGATTGTCCATATAATTGCGCAGCAGAGCCGCTTGAGCCTCTGGGGCGGTAGGGGTATCGCGGTTAAACGGGCTCAGATTGGGATCGGTGTAGAGTCCTGTGGCAAAGCCCTGATCTGAGCGGGTGCTGTGGTCATAATTGCCGCCACGGGCCGAGTCGCGCAGGCGATCGTTGAACATACCCACACCCAAGCCGCTGCCAAAGACCTGGTTCATGGCGTTTTCGGGTTGGATGGCATCCAGTGAACCAAATTTCCAGCCCTCGCCGTAGAGCAAGATGCTTTTGCCCTCTATGCCGTCTTTTTCAAGGGTCAGCATATCGAGATCGGCCCGGATCTGTTTCAGGTTCTCGCGGGTGTGGTGGCCCATTAAATCAAAGCGGAAGCCCGCCACTTTATAGGCCTTGGCCCAGCGCAAAATCGTGTCTCGCATCAGCTTTTCCATCATCCGATGTTCTGTTGCGGTATCTGGGCAGCAGGTGCTCTGCTGGATCTGGCCCTCGGCGTCGAGGCGGTAATAATAACTTGGTACAATTTTGTCGAGCACAGATTTGGGGCCGTTGCCTGCGGTGTGGGTGTGGTTATAGACCACGTCCATGACGGTGCGCAATTTGTGCTGGGCCAGGCTTTGCACCATTTGCCTGAATTCTTTGATACGGGCCGGGCCCTGAGGATCGCTGGCATAACTGCCTTCGGGCACACCATAGTGTAGGGGGTCGTAGCCCCAGTTAAAGGCATCTTTGTCGCGCACGAGGGCCAGGGCGTCTTGCTGGCGGGGAGAGTCGGGCGGGGCTGACGGGATTTTGGCTGTATGTACAAAGCGCTCGGGAATGGTGGCGATGTCAAAAATGGGCAAAAGGTGAATGTGGCTCAGGCCCGATTGAGCCAATTGGCTTAAGTGCCGCAGGCCTGTGCTGGTTGGGAGCGCAAAGGCCGCATATTTGCCGCGCAGTGCTTCGGGCACGCTGGGGTCGGAAATGCTGAAGTCGCGCAAATGCAATTCATAAACAATGCTGTCTTCGGGGGCGGCCAGGGGGGGCAATTGCATTTGCTGCCAGCCTGGGGGCTGATGAGTGGGGTCTTGTAAATCCACGATCTGGCTGTGTGTGCTGTCGGCGGCGAGAGAGACCGAATAGGGATCTGTCACGCTGTGGCTTTCGACTTTTCCCGTATCGGGGCGATAGGCTTGGACTTTATAGCGGTAATACAGGTTTTTCCAAGTTTCTGGCCCTTGAATTTGCCAACTGCCCCGCCCTGTTCTTTGCATGGGCAGGGTTTGGCTGGGTGTATGTAGATTCTCGGCTTGAAACAGCTCTAATTCAACACCTTGGGCTGTGGGGGTCCAGAGCTGTAATTGGGGCTTGCCAGAGGTAAAACTCAGGCCCAAATCCAGGTTCAGATCGCTGAAGTGGGCATCGAGCAAAGGGGCCAATTGTACGCTTGTGTGGGCGAGGAGTTGGTCTTTTTTATTGCGAGCCACCAGCCAGAGCTGTTGCTGAATCAGGCTTTTCAGTGTGTCTTCTGGCAAATCTGGCAGTTCAAAGTGGGGCAGACTGTGTAAATGCAAGAAGGCTGGGTTGAGCGCTTTATTTGGGGGCCTGTCTTGCGGTTTGAGAGCAATACATTCCGCACCTCCCCGCAATTGAGCTTGGGCGAGATACATTTGGGCTTGTGGGTGGTGGCAGAGCTGATAATGCTCTGCAGCAGGGGCTTTCCAGACCAGGGTTGTGCGATTGAGCCAATGGGCTTGAGCCTGAGGTCTTGTATGGGCGGGAACACTGGCTGAAGCCACTTGTACAGATAAAACAGATCCCCCTCCGAGTCCGACCCAAAGAATTCCGGCCAGATAAAATTTCACACCCAATTTCACACCTCAGGCCTCCTTGTTTTTGCTCTCAAACTCAGGATACTTCAGCTCTGGAAGCGGGGCAAATTCAGCAACCAAAAATAATCCTGTATTTTTCTTGCGATCTGTGTCACAAGTACTTTTTCTTTAGATCCGGGTGCTGTATTCTTATGTATAGTTAGCTGATCAATCTTGTATGTTTTTTGGGGTTTTTTTGATACACGCTGTGTAATTCTAGCTGTGTGTGCAAATGTCTGGAATGAGCCTTTTGGGCCTGTTTAGACCTGCCTCTGGGCCTGCAAATTGATAATCGGCGAGACGTATCAAAACAATTTGTGGGCCCGTCATCAGCCAATGGACAATCGCAATCGCCAGGAGTACCATCGCTTCAGCCTTCTGCTTGAAGATGCTTTGCCATTGCGCCTGCTTAAATCCGACTATGCGCCGGTGATATTGAGTACCTTTCAATGTCTGTTCAAAGACCGCAACCGCTTGGTCTTGCAAGAAGAGAGCCTGCACGAGCTTTTGGCTGAGTTGCTTGAAGACATCCGTTTTCGCGCCAGTGAAGGGCTTGAGCGGGGCTACGAAGCCCAGGCTCGGCATTTGCTGGCCCGTTGGACCGATCAGGGCTTTCTGCGCAATTTTCTGACCGAGGAGAGCACGGTTTGCTACGAACTCACGGCAGACAGCGAAAAGGCCCTGCGCTGGGTTGAATCGCTCGAAAAACAAGAATTTGTGGGCACTGAATCGCGCTTTCGCGATATTGTCAGCAAGCTGCGCGAATTGCTGGAGTATACAGTTGAAGATCCCGAGCGGCGGGTGACAGAGCTCGAACGCAAAAAAGCCGAGATCGATGCAGAGATTCTGCGCATCCGTGAACACAACGAAGTCAGCTCCTTCGATGATTACCAGGTCAAGTCCCGCTTTCAGGAACTCAGCCGCTTGGCCCGCGACCTGCTGGCCGATTTCAAAGAAGTCGAAGACAATTTTCGCCAGATCACGCGCACGATTTACCAAAAACACGCCGAGCAGCAGAGCCGCAAAGGCCAGATTCTGCGTTATGCCTTTGACGCGATTGAAGAATTGCGCCAGAGCGATCAGGGCAAGAGCTTTTATGCCTTCTGGGATTCGCTTCTGCGCACCTCTGGGCCGCAAGAACTGCAAAAACTGGCCGACGAACTCTACCAGATTCTCGACCGGCGCAATTTGGCCACCCAAGACTCATTGCTGCGCTCGATCAAAACCTATTTACACCAAGCCGCCCAAAAAGTGCTTGAGTCCAACGACCGCATGGCCGAAAAGCTCAGCAGAATTATTATTGAACGCGACCCGCAAGAGACCCGCCGCCTGAAAGAGACGATTGGTTCGATCAAAGAGCTGGCCTTAAAATTGGCCGAAAACGACTATTCGGGAGAGGGCTTCCTCTGGGTTGATGGCCAGCCAGATATCTCGATGCCTTTGGAGCGTAAGCTCGGCCGCCCCAGTGTTGAGCCCGTCTTTGACCAGCAGCCCGAAGAGCCCGATGGTGAAATGGGCTGGCAAGAAGAACCCGAGGTCATGGACCGCCTTTTTCAGACTTTCTTTGTCGATAAAAAAGCCCTGCGCAAGCAATTGGGCCATCTCTTGCAAGAAAACCGCAGTTTAAGCCTGCAGGACGTTTTGCGCAGCCACCCGATTGAAAAGGGGCTGCCTGAAGTTTTTGCCTATCTCACCCTGGCCAGCCAGGTTGAAAAACACGAAATTGATGAAGACAAACGCGATCTGATCACCTTTGATCACGAACAGCAGCGGGCCCTGGTCATGCCCGAAGTCCGATTCAACCGCTAAGAGGAAACCAGTAAATCCATGAGTACCCCCGAAAAAGTTGAACCTTACGCCGCCATTATTGTCAAATTGCTCGGTGGCGAGATCACCGAAGATGACCGCCTCTGGAATGAGTTATTGCATTACCGCGTGCCTGTGGGGGAATACCTGGCCCGGATTGGGATTGAAGTCGTCATCGACCAAAAAGAGGGCTTTGCCTTTTTGCGCCAGGTTGAACTCGATGAAGAAGGCCGCACGATTGGCCTAATCAAACGCAATCCCCTCTCTTATGAGGTCACACTGATCTGTGTGGTCTTGCGCGAAATGCTTGAAGACTTTGACATGAGCCCCGCCACCTCTCCTTATTGCCATGTCACCCACAAGCAAATTCGCGAACAAATTGAGCTCTTTTTTAAAGAAAAATCCAATCAGGTCAAGCTTTTGCGCCAGCTTGACCGCTATATTAAGCAGATTGTTGAACTGGGTTTCCTGCGGGTGATCCAAGAAGGTGAGCTGCTGGATGAGCGCATTTATGAAATCCGAAGAATCATTAAGGCAAAAATAACCAATGATGTACTCGAAGACATCCGCTACGCCATGGAACAAGATGCTTCCATTGTCTGAGGCTGAGCCGGTGGGAACCGGTTACCGCCTTCAGACCATGGAACTGTATAATTGGGGCACGTTTGACAACCGTATTTATACGATCAACCCCCAGGGACATTCCTCATTGCTGACCGGCGCCAACGGTTCAGGCAAGACCACCTTGATCGACTCGTTGCTCACCCTTTTGGTGCCCGAGCGCAAATACCGCTTTTACAACCAGTCTTCAGGCAGCGAAAAAAAGACCGAGCGTACCGAAGAATCTTATGTTTTGGGTCAATACGGCAGCATTCAAGAAGAGGGCCGCAGCCACTCCACTGCGATGCAATTGCGGGCGGATAAACAGAGCACCTTTTCGATTCTTTTGGCCCATTTTTCCAATCAAGCCGGTCAATTTTTGACCCTGGTGCAGTGCCGCTGGTTTGTCAATCAGGAGCTGCGCCGTGTTTATTTGATCGCCGAAGTGCCCTTGAGTATCAGCGAAGATTTTATTCCCTTTGATCCCAAAGGCAATTGGCGCAAGCGTCTGCGCGAAAAATACCCCGCCACAGCTGAGGGCGATCCGCTGATGTTTTTCGACAGTGCCAGCAAATACGCCCGCCGCATGTTGCGGGTCTTCGGCATGCGTTCACCCAAAGCCCTGACCCTGTTTAACCAGACCGTCGGGATCAAGGTTTTGGGCAATTTGACTGATTTTATCCGCCAGAACATGCTCGAAGCGGGCAGCATCGACGAAGAGTTTAACAAACTCAAAGACACCTACAAACTCCTGCTTACGGCCCAAAACGCGATTGAAAAAGCCGAACGCCAGCTTGAATTGTTGAGGCCCATTCGCCTGCATGCGGAAGCGCTCAAACAGCTCAAACAGATCAATACCCTGGGCTCAGACCCCCACGAGGTGGTCAATCTGTATTTTGCTGAGCGCAAAAAAGGCTTTTTGCTGGCTGAAATTCTGACCCTCGACGAACGCGAACGCGAACTCACCCAGCAGGCTGCCCATCTGCGTGAAACCCTCGACGAACAGCGCGAGCTCAAAGAAACCCTGCGCCATGCGATTCAAACCGACGCCACGGGTCAGCAATTATTGCAATTGGAGCAGGCCGGTCGCCGCCACGAGCAAGAAAAACGCAAACGCCAAGAAGAACTCGTGCGTTATAACCTGCTGGCCAAGACCCTCGATTTCCCCGAAAATCCCGATCAGGCCTGTTTTAAACGCTCACTCAAATCCTCTCAGGAACTCGAGAAAAAATTCCAGCAGGAGCGCCGCGAACAGGAACACCGCATTTTTAGCATCGAAAAAGAGCAAGAGGCGACCCTGCGCCAATTGCGCGAAAAAGAGCTGGAAATCCGCTCCATGACAGGTCAGCGCAACAATATTCCCGGCCGCCTCAGTCAGATTCGCCAAGAACTCGCGGATTATCTTGAGGTCTCTTCCGCTGCTTTGCCCTATGTCGGTGAGTTGGCCCAGGTCTTGCGCCGCGAACACGAGTGGGAAGGGGCGATCGAAAAACTGTTGCGCGGCTTCGCCACCAGTTTGATTGTGCCCGAGCATCTCTATTCACGCGTCAATGCCTACCTCAACCGCATCAATATTGGCGGACGGCTGGTCTATTTTAAGGTGCCCGAGGCGTTTGAACCACCAAATAAGTTTTTTGCCCCGCCGAAAGCTTTGGTCAATAAACTCGAATTTCACCCCGATTCCCCGTATACCAATTGGGTCAAACACCAGATCTCAAGCCAATACGATTACCTCTGTGCGGATAATTTGGGCGAATTCGAAACCTACAAAAAAGCCATCACCCGTCAGGGTCTGACCAAATCGGGTGCCCGTCACGAAAAAGACGACCGTGAGCAGAATTTTAACCGCAGCCAGTATGTTTTGGGTTGGTCGAGCCAGGGCAAAGTCGATTTTTACAAAGATCAGCTCGATGCCCTGCAAGACATGATCTCGGCCCAGCAGCGCAGCTTAGAAAAACTCAAGCAGGAACAAGAGCGCTACGACTGGCTCTTGCGCAACTTGGCCAAATTTGAGCAATATGTTGATTTTGAGCTGATTCACTGGCAGGCTCTCCAGCGCGAACAGGAAAAACTGGTACAGCAGCAATTGCTGCTCGAAAGTGGCAGTCAAAATCTTCAGGGTTTGCGCACCCAAGCCGAAGACCTGGTCAAA
Organism: Candidatus Sericytochromatia bacterium; assembly: GCA_018780035.1. Lineage (GTDB taxonomy): Bacteria > Cyanobacteriota > Sericytochromatia > UBA7694 > UBA7694. The sequence goes on along the minus strand of JADMKE010000058.1, from coordinate 17,422 downwards.
CGCATCCAAGAGCTCGAAAACCAGCGTGACGATCTGCTGCGCCGCGAGCAAGATGTGCGCAGTCTGCTGATCGACTACCGGGCCCAGGTCGAAGATATCAACCTGACCTTTGCCGACGAAGACCTCGACAAAGCGGCTTTGCCTGCGCGTTTTGTGGCTTTTGCCCAGAGCTATGCCGAGAGCCTCGAAGGGCTCAATCTCGACAATTTGCCGCGCATCAGCAAAAGCATTCACGACCGGATCGAAAAACAGGTGCGCGAGGAGCGGCAGCAGCGTGAGCAACTGGAACGCCAATTGGAGCGTGCCATGATTGCCTTCAAACGTCCCGACAAGGAGATCCTCTACCGCTTTCAAGACTGGTCGGCGGATACCTACCAGCTCTCTGAAGACATCGCCTATGTGCAGGATTACCTGAATATCTGCCGCCGCATCGAAGAAGACGATTTGCCCAGCTACCGCAAGGAGTTTGAGCGCTATCTGACCACCCACATGATCCAAAAAATGGCCGATTTCCGCGAGAGCTTTTATATCCGCGAGCAGGAAATTCTGCAGACAGTGCAAGATCTCAACGATTCACTGGCCAAGATCAATTTCCGCAACAATCCCGAGACCTTTATCCAGCTCAAGACCCAGCGCAACGCAGCGCCCCATGTGCAGCGTTTTAAAGAGATGCTCGAAGGCTGGCTGCCGAGTCAGGCAGGGCCAGAAGCACTTGCTGGGCCGGGCTCTGGCGAAGACCTGGCTCAGTTGCGTCAGAGCTTTGAGGCCATCCGCCAATTGATCGAACGCCTTGATCAAGAGGAGCATTGGAAGGCCTATGTCACCGATGTCCGCAATTGGAACGAGTATTACGCCGAAGAATTTTTCCGCGAAACCGGACGACAGATGAAAGTCTACCGCAGCATGGGTGAGCTTTCTGGCGGTGAAAAGGCCCAGCTGACCTATACCATTTTGGGCTCGGCGATTGCCTACCAATTTGGGATTACCCAAAACGAGCCGGGGCATTCTTTCCGCTTTATTGCCGTGGATGAATCTTTCAGCAACCAGGACGACGAAAAGGCCACCTATTTGATGGACCTCTGCCGCCAATTGGATTTGCAGCTCTTGGTCGTGACCCCCAACGACAAGACCCATATCGTCGAGCCCTATATCTCCTCGGTGCATTTTGTCTTTCGCAAACCCGACCAGAGCTCAATGCTGCTGGACATGCCAATTGTCCAATTTCGCGAAAAGCGCAGCGAGTGGCAAGATCTCAGCGCCGCCTCGCTGGAAGTGGCTGCAACCTAGTTCTCTGTCCCTTGGCTGTCCCTTGGCTGTCCTTTGGCTGGCCTGTGGCTTGCCGAGGGAGCCAAAGCATTGTAAAGTCGAAGCAAGTCTCAAACAAAAGGATCTTGCTTCTATGCAGTATTGGTTGATGAAAAGCGAGCCGCATGTCTACTCGATTGCAGATCTGGCCCGCGATGGCAAAATCGGTTGGGAAGGTGTGCGCAATTATCAGGCCCGCAATACCATGCGCGATCTGATGCAAGTGGGCGATCTGGTCTTGTTTTATCATTCCAGTACAGAACCGCCGGGTGTGGCTGGTTTGGCGCGGATCAGCAAAACGGGTTTGCCCGATCCTTCGCAATTTGATGCCCAGAGCGATTATTACGATCCCAAATCGGCCCCCGAGACTCCCCGCTGGATCATGGTGGAGATTGAATATGTCGAAACTTTTCAACAATACCTGAGTTTGGCCGAACTCAAAAACCTACCTGAGTTGGCGGGCATGGTGCTCTTGCAGCGTGGTTCTCGGCTCTCCGTGCAACCGGTCAGCCCAGAACATTTTGAGCGGATCTGTAAAAAAGCTGGGTGTTCAGCTGGATGCATTTCAATGCAGGAGAAAAAAGTGTAAAGTAAATATAAAATAATATGCAGCAAACTCAATAGACGATGGATACTAGGACATTAAGCAAACTCTCAGGGTTATCCAAATTCTTTGGGGTATAATTGTACCTGTCTGTTTTTAAGTTTTTTGCTCCTCAATAGGCTTGGCATTTATCGTAACAAAATGGCGATAGACGAGGATGCCACATTGTTTTTATGTAAGGTTGATTATTGCTATTTTATTTTTTTTGATGCAATTTGTAGATTATTAAATATTTATTATTTATTTATGACTGGAAATTTTATTTGGATTACAGAAATTTATGATCTTAATAAATGAAAATAGCTTTATTGTCAATGCCATGGTTCATGGGAATATTTTTATATCATTTTCAGCCATGTCTATTGCTTATTTAACAAGTTCTTTATTGAATAAAAATTTAAGCTTTCAGCTTGCTTTGGCTTGTTTTTCTATCATGTTTCTTGTTTATACTTCCAATAGATTTTCTGATCTTAAAGAGGATGAAATTAATTCCCCAAATCGAGTTTATTTTGTCAGAAAAATCGGATTTTTATTTTTGATAATAAGTATACTTTTGTTTTTTTTGTCAGTTTTCTTGATTTGGCCTTATAGTAAAGTTGCTTCCATACTTATGTTTTTTCCATTAATTATTGGATTATTATATAATTTTTCAGGATTAAAAAAAGTAATTTTAATTAAAAATTTGACAGTGGGATTGGGATGGGGTGTTTTACCTCTTGTTGCAGGGGCTTTTTATCAAACTTATGATAATTCCATTTTCATTTTTTCTCTATTTGTCGGATTTGTTTGGATTGTTAATTCAACGATTTTTGATTTAAAGGATATTCCTGGAGATTCTGAACAAGGTATAATTACTATACCTGTAAAATTTGGTGAAAAATGGACGAAAATATTTTGCCATTTTATTAATTTTATTTTATTTTTTATGATTTTTGTTTTTGGTTATCAACATTTTTTATTTTTCACATTGATTACTATGCTTATTTATGTTTGCATTTATATTCATTTTGCGAAAACTCGAAATAACACTTACTATTATGGAATCTTTGTTGATGGTGAATTTGTCTTTGCTGCAATTTTTCATTATTTTTTGAGAGCTATTACTTAATTTTTGTTTTATAGACAAATTTTCTTAACTTGTATTTTGAATTTTTATCTGAATTTAGGGATAAGGTATTATTGTGAAGCTGATCAGTTCTGAAAATCGTCAGGAATTGATGAAACCAAAAGGTATTTTTTCGCTGATTCTGATTTTTTTGGCGAGTCTCTTTTCGCTGATTACCCTTTTTTCTGCGATTGGCTGGATAGGTCAGCCGTTTTCGGGTTTTCGCATGGAGCCCACCCTGACTGTCTCGGCCCAAAATGAGTCCTATTGGGAGGGGCCCAAAGCGGGCCTCAAGACCTATGACCGGATTTTAAAGATCAACGGCAAAACGGTCATGACCCCCCAAGAGGTGCAGGCCCTGGTCAACCAGACCTCCGAGGGTCAAGCCCTGACCTATACCATTCGTTCCAAAGGTGAAAAAAACAGCAAAGAACTCAAAATCCCTGTGCGTAAATTCTCTTTTGAGGATTTTACCCGCTCTTTTCTGATTATTTTTATTGTGGGATTTTTGCATATTTTGGTGGGTGTGGTGGCCTACCTGATCCGGCCCAGCAGCCCTGCAGCCCGTGCCCATCTGTATATGACCCTCTGTCTGGGCTGCGTTTCAACCCTCTCCAGCGACTTTGATTCGGTTATGTTTTATCCTCGGCTCTGGATTGTGGTCGCTTCGCTCACCGGCGGGGCCTGCATTCACTTGGGGCTGTATTTTCCTCAGAAAAAGAAAATTGTTCAGAACAAACCCTGGATTTTGGCGATTCCCTATGGCATCAGCCTCTTGTTTATGGGGGCCTGGCAGGCCACTTTCCGGCCAATGGGTTATGCCGGTTACGAAGCCCAGAACCTGCTCTGGATGTTTGATCTCTATTTTGAAGCCTACGACTTTTCAATTCTCTGGTCGGTGGGAATTGGCTTCCTCTCGCTGTTTATCCTAATTGGCCACTCGCTCTGGAAGTCCGAATCACTGATCATTCGCAACCAGGCCAAAGTGGCCTTGCTCGGCGCTCTGGTGGCGTATATCCCCATGACCGTCTTCTGGATGATTCTCGATCAGACCCTGCATATTTCTGTCAGCCGGGACATTGCCAATATCTGTTGGATTCTGTTTATTGTCTTTCCCTTGGCGATTGCCTACGCGATTATCAAACACAAGATGTTTGATATTGAGTTTATCCTCAAGCAGAGCATGACCTATACCGCCTTGGTGGCCCTGCTCGGGGGCGGCTATGTGCTTGTCGCTACCGGCTTGCAGCAGGCCTTTAAACCACTGATGGCCAATTCCAGTGAGTTGACTTCGTATATGCTCACCACCGCTGTTGCAATTATTTTGTTTGAACCGCTTAAACTCAATATCCGCAGCTTTATCGACCGCAAATTTTTCCGCTCGGGTTATGATTTCCGCACAGCTTTGAGTGAATTCGTCGATGCAGCCAGGGCCACAATTGACCGCGACGAACTGTTGCCCAAACTTGTGGATACGATCGAAAAAACGATCCACCCCAAACACGTGATGATCTTTCTCAAAAATCCCGAAACGAATTCGTTACAACAGGCCTATAGCCATGGCATCGACCTGAAAATGAAAGATGAAATCCCAATGGATGATGTGGCCCTGATGACGGCCATGGGTTTGATGAAGCGCAAGAGCCTGACCACCCGTTTAACCGGGGCATTGAGCCTGGCTGGCATTGGTCAGCAAGGCCCTGTGGCTTCGCCGATTCCCTTTTTATTGGCCAAGCGCATCACCGGAGAATTGATTGACCCAGCGGTGATGGAGTCGATTCGCAACAGTTTGACCTTGCCTTTGACTGTCAAAACCCGCAATGCAGCGGGGGGGTACCATGATGAAATTTTGGGGCTCTTAACCCTCGGTGAAAAGCGCTCGGAACTGGAATACACAATTGAAGATCGCCAATTGTTTCAGGGCATTGGCCAGCAATTGGCGCTGACGTTGCACAGTTCCCAATTGGCCGACGAAGTGGCTGAAAAAGAGGCCATGAAACAGACCCTGCTCAAGGCCCGTGCGATTCAGCGTTCGATGTTGCCACAAAATGAGCTTGAACTCGAAAAGTTTGAAATCACGGGTTGGTCGGAATCTGCTGATGAAACGGGCGGCGATTATTATGATTGGTACGACCTTGGCACAGGCCGCTTTATGGTGGGTCTGGGCGATGTGACGGGCCATGGCATTGATGCGGCCATGATTGTGAGTATGGCCAAAAGTTGCCTATATAACCAAGCCGAAAGCGACCCCGATGTGGCCAAAGTCATGGCCGCTCTCAACCGCACGATCAACGAAATTGCCAAATATACCGAGCGCAGCAACCGCAAGTTGATGTCGTTTATTTATTCTTACTTTGACTCTGAGACGATGACCTGCCAGATGGCCAGTGCCGGGCATTGGTTCCCCTATCACTACCGGGCTCGCACAGAAGAGTTGACCAGTTTTCCTGAATTTAAAGGGGCTTTCCCGCTTGGGCAGCGCCCGCCTGACAAATTTAAATGTGAGTCCTATCAGATATCATTGGAGCCAGGAGATATTCTGCTCTATTACACCGATGGTTTGCAGGAAGCGGCCAATACCAAAGGTGAAGAATATGGGCATGAACGGCTTGAGAAGATGTTGCGCTGGTACCATGAATTAGAATCCCATGAATTGCGCGATCGCCTGCGTGAAGACTGGGAGCGCCACATCGAAGGCCAGGGCATGGATGACGATATGACATTGGTGGTGGTTAAAGTTAAAGATCTATTGCAAGAAGCCTAAAATTTGGGGTTGTTTCACTTTCTGCTAAAGCGCTTTGAAATCAAGACTTTGGCATTTGAAATTTAAATTTCTGTTAATTGACGCATAAATCGTCTGTCTCAACTCTATACTGATCATAAGCATCAACTGAAAAGAGAAGATAAGCTATGTTTATCAATAATAAGTCCCTCGGTACCAATGGTTTGGATCCCATGAGCATTCTCAAAAAGAAACCAGCCGGAACCGTTGAAGGAGCCCCTAAAAACTTTGAGTCTCAAGGCGCTTCCCAAGAACCCAAAGAAAATCTGGAAGTGACCAAAACCCCAGGTGGTTCTTCTCAGGCCGTCTTCAAAGCCAATGATGAAGAAGCCATGAAGAAAAATTGGCTCGCCCTTGGTGAAAAAGGTGGCGCCCCGATTAAACCCATTTCTGAAGCGGTTAGAAACAAACAATCTGCCACTGCTGCTGTCTTGGACTACATGAAATCCCAAGGGTATTCCAAAGAAGAAATTGCCAATGTGGGTGAATTTATCAAACAGGTATCCACCTATGAAAGCAAAGGCAACAAAGGTGGCGAGATTGACTTCAAAGATCCCAAAACCGGCAGCGTAACAAAACGCAAATTATTGGATGTCTTGATGGAAGGTCTTAAAACCAAAGGCATCAATGACAAGCAATTGAAAACCTTGGGCAATGATGGCTTCTCAGTTAATGCCTATGTCTCCCTCGTCAAAGACGGTCATTTTATCACCTAGGTTTTCAGTCTCAACACAGATTTGATTTTAAAAAGATCACCCCGCATATTCGGGTGATCTTTTTTGTTGCATTTGATGACAATCTGCTTGGGTAAACCCCCTCAATCGCAGTATGATCAGGTTGCAATCTGCTTTTGAATCTGTCGGGTCTTGCCCAAAGCGGAACTTGCGATTGCGCACGCCCGTCACTGATGCAGATACCCAGAAATGAGAAACTAAAGCTATGTTTGCCCGACCACCTGGACGATTAAAACAATGTGCAATGGCGTTGGCCCTTTTGACAGGGTTCTCAGGCTGTGCCAATTTGCCTCCTGCCCTGATTCAACGGGTTGGCACGATTCTGGCCCAAAACAAAGTCAATTTGCAACAGGTCCGGATTGCATTTTTGAATCGCCTGCCGAGTGGCACCACGGTTCCGCTGGTCTCTTCCTCGCTACAGACCCTGCGCTTTAACACGGCTTTTAGTTTAGATGGCTCAGCTTTGGACCGAGAGAAACCACTCGAACAAAATTTGCCTTTTATTCAAAGCGGTGAACACTTGCTCGAACTCGAATTTAAAAAACTCAAAGAGTCCGTACGCATACCCGTGGTGGTGCCTGAAAAAAGTGGCAATGATCCTCTCAATATTCTTGTGATCCTGGCCTTTAATTCCGAAGGCGATCAAATCAGCGAGGTGCAGGTGGGTTATGACCAGAACCGGGATCGGCAATTGGATTCTGACTCAGATATCTATCGCAGCAGCAACGGCAAAAATTACCTGCAAGAACGTCCTGATGGGTCTGTGCAGGAATGGCGATCTCAGCTTTTGAATGAAAATGGCAGTCCCGTGATTTCACCCAGTGAAAATGCGCCGATTCCCCCAGGCACAGATAAATTGCAACCCGTGGGCACAGAGCCTGATCGGCCTTTGCCCCCCACCCAAGAAAAACCGCCAGGACCGATTGATGTGCCTCTGCCGCCCCTGCCTCAGCCTTTGCCTTTGCCAGTACCTGCCGCTTGAAAACAGCATTAAGCGGGGATGTCGCCGAAGAGCTGTTTTTCTTCTTCCCAAAGAGATTTGATGGCCAGGAGAGCCTTTGAGCGTGTGCTGTAAATATCGAGCAAGGTCTCCAGGTGTTGTTCTTGTAAAAATTGTCTCCAAGCCGGGGGCAACTCACACCAAAAAGTGCGCAAATCCGACTCACAGGCCAATTCTTCAAGATGTAAGAGTGTGCGCAAGAGCTTGGGGGAGACCTGCTCCTGTTGGTGGAAAACAATCAAGAGGTAAACACGGGTCTTTTCAAAGAGCTGGCTCAAGGCTTCCCAAATGCTTTCCAGACCTGAATCTTGGTCCGAGGCCAGGGTTAAAATCCAGACTTCTGGGGCAAAGGGATCGTTACTGAGTTTGGGGTGCAAATTGAGAGTATGTGCCATTCCCTTATTATAATCGATTTCAGGAGACTGTCTCCTCGGGGTATAATAAGGGCAGACTAAACAGAAAGAATGCACTTAACCATGTCAGAAAATGCCTTGGCCATGATCACCGTGCTCTTCCTGGCTTTGGCTGTACCCCTGGTGATTGTTGTTATTTCAAGAGTCTTGGGCGGCAGTCATCCCGGCAGTGCCAGCAAATGGTTGCCTTATGAGTCAGGGATTATGCAAACGGTGGGTACTGCCGAAGATCGGGTCTCAATTAAGTTCTATTTAACTGCCATTATTTTTATCATCTTTGATGTCGAAGCCGTTTTCCTCTACCCTTGGGCGGTTAATTTTAGACATTTGGGCATGAATGGCCTGTTTGAAATGCTCTTGTTTCTGACCGTGCTCTTGGCCGGTTTTGTCTATATCTGGAAGAAAGGGGCTTTAAAATGGGATTAGAAGATTTTGCTGGTGAGGGCTATCTCACGACCCGTCTGGACGCTGTCTTGGATTGGGGCCGCAAACACTCCCTTTGGCCTCTGCCTTTTGGCACGGCTTGTTGCGCAATTGAATTTATGAGTGTGATGTCTTCGGTCTTTGACTTCTCCCGTTTTGGTGCGGAGGTTGTGCGCTTTTCTCCCCGTCAGGCCGATCTCTTGGTTGTGGCTGGCACGATCAATTACAAACAGGCCCCGATTCTCAAACGGATCTATGAGCAAATGCCCGAACCCAAATGGGTGATTTCAATGGGGGCCTGTGCCTGTTCCGGCGGTTTTTACAATAATTATTGTACTGTTCAGGGCATTGATCAAATTGTACCTGTCGACGTCTATGTGGCCGGTTGTCCGCCACGTCCTGAGGCCGTCTTGGAAGCGCTGCTGATGCTGCAAGGGCGTTTGCGCGAAGAAGAGGATGTGAAATCCCATCCGATTGGCGATGCGATTGAAACCAAGCAGCGTCAGCCGATTTTTATCCAATAATTTTAGCTTTATTTTAAACGCCCCGCTTACCCAGAAATTTGATTCTGAGTGGGCGGGACGATGTTTTTTTGCTTAGATGTCTATTCCTGGGTTTTAGTTATTGCAATTTACCATCCACAAGACCCCAAATTGATCGACACAAGAGCCAAAATAGGCGCCCCAAAACATCTCTTGCAAGGGGATTGTAACCTTGCCTCCTGCTGACAGGGCCTCAAACAACCGATTGGCTTCTTCTCGTGTATCTGGCTCCAGGTTAATCGAGATATTATTGCCAAAATTGAGTTTAAAACCCATTGATTCAGGGGCATCGGTGCCCATCAGTTTGTGCCCTCCCAAAATGGGCAATTCCACATGCATCAGGCTGTTTTTGTCTGTTTCGGACATTTGCTCTGAACCTGGCAGATTGGGAATATCTGCAAAGCGCTGAAAGGAGGTAAATTCGCCGCCAAAAACAGATTTGTAAAAGAGAAAGGCTGTTTCTGTCTGATTGGCAAAATTGAGGTAGGTACTGACGCTGGCCATAAATAAAAACCCCTTGGTAATTGTGTCTGTAATGGTGTCTGTGAACAATTACATGAATTGTTCGTATACAAGATTATACGGATTGTATATTTTTGTCAAGAGGGGTTAAATGCGGATCTGCGTTTCAGCCGTTTCGCGCAATAAAATCGGCAGAGATTGCTGTCGCCCTTGGTAAAATTCCTGCAGATTATAATGCAGGGGCAAGAGCGTTTCCTGGATCTGCCTTGGGGCGATATCGACTGGAAAGCGTTGGCTTGAGAAGAGACGCAAAAAGAGTTTGCGGTTGAAGATCAGGCTTTCTTCGAGCAGACGCAGATCAAAGTCGGGCTTTTTTTTCAAAACCAGCCGGGCCAGCAGATCTCCAGCTTCACTGTAGAAGGTATCGATCAAATTGGCATTCCAGAGTTGAATTTGCATGGCGTTGTCGGGGGTCAGATACATGCCGTCAAAGAGGGTCCAGATCAGGGTTTCTTGCTGACTGGTCGGGTAGCCTTGCTGGTATTTGCGGGCAGTGTCTTCAAAACCTGCGCGTATCTGTTGCAAAACCGGATATCCCTCCAGCGGGGCCTCGCAAAAATGGGTGATCAGCTCTCTGTAAGAAAGCCCTGAGGCACTTTCTAAGACCATCAAGGTCGGTTGCAGCAGCTTGTGGGTATAGTAAAGAAAGGCCGTAAACCAAGCAAAAACATGCATCTTGAGCCAATCTGAACGGGAGAGATCTTTGCTGGCCACCACAATTTCCATCAATTCGGGGATGCCATCCTCTGCGGGTGTATGGCCAGGCAGGCTGACCCAGACGGTTTCAAGCCCAAATTGCTGGCGGTATGCGGGGGCGGCCATTTCTGCATTGGGCAAAATGGTGGCATTGTGAAAGAGGATTTTGGTGTGTTGGCCATTCTCAATCACCGTGTTGATCCCATTTACAAACGATGCATAACTCTCTCCTGGCAAGGCCAAGATCATGTCTGTATAGGCCACTATTCCCGCTTCAAGTGCGGCGGCTTGGACTTTGCGGTAGGCCTCCAGCGAGATATTCTCGCGTTTGATGCTTTTGAGGGTATGCGGATCGACCGATTGCAGCGAAATGGCGGCATAGGTGGCCAAGCCTGCTTGATGCAAAATGCGCTGGATTTCGATCACGCGCTCCGAGGCGTTTTTGGCGGTCTGGTTTTGAAAACTCAAGGGAAAGCCGAATTTGTTTTTCATGCTGGCCACATAGCGGGCAATTTCGACATCCCGGCTGAGAATGCCAAAATTGGCGTCACAGGTGAAGACATTGCCGACTTTATTGCGAGCGATCCATTCAATCTCAGCAAAGACGCGCTCCTGGGGAAAGCGGTAAACCTTGCTTTGGATTGCCGAGCCCCAATCGCAAAAGGTACAGGCAAAAGGGCAGCCTCGATTGGTTTCGAGCAGGCCAATCCACTGGCTGTTTTGGGTCAAAAGCGGTTCAAAGACCCCTGTTAAATAGGGGGAGGGGAATTGGCTCAGGTCTGAGGCCCGTGGGGCCGGTGGCTGATGGACAAACTGCCCTTCTTGAAGGTAACTCACCCCGGCAATGTCCTGACAGTTGCGCTCTGGGAAGCGTTCCAGAATTTCCAAAAAAGTCTGTTCTCCTGGCCCATGGCAACAGAGATCGACCTGGGGGTGCATGCGCAAAAAGGCCTCTGCTTGGTCGGGTACCTGGGGACCTCCGAAGACAATCAGAATATCGGGATTGGCGTCTTTGAGGGCTTTGGCCAAGATCAATGAACGCCGCTCATTCCAGACATAGAGGCTAAATCCCACCACCTGGGCTTGGGCAAACTGAGCCAAGACCGCTTGGACATTCAGGCGGTGGTAGACCAAAGGCAAAAATCTGTAGCGCTCTGGAGTGGGTGCTTTGGCCTGAACATAGGCCTGCAGCAGCCCGACCGAATAGGGGAAATAAAAACTGTCGCCGACTTGTTGGCTGATCTGGGCCAAGCCAATGTTGATCTGTGTATGTGCCATAGCTGATTATAGCCTGTATCCCCCCTGTTTCAGCAAGTCTGCAACAGATTCATTGGGATTTAAGCTTAATTAACTTTATCTAAGATTAAATATTCTTTAATCTAAACTTGGTTGTTACTTAAGAATGTTTTGCTGAGTTGGGGCGAAATAGAGAGTATACAAATCAAGTGTTAAACATTCTGTGGAGGATTCCGAAAATGGCAGGAAGTATCAATTTTAGTAATGCTGAGTGGTTGGTTCGCTCTTTTGACCGCAACAATAACAAGGTTATGGACGAATTACAGGCCGATGGCAATATCAAGAACAAAGTAGATACCGACAAAAATGGGGAGATCAGTTCTTCTGAACTCACCAACGCGATCAAAGCCGATGCAGTAGAAGTCCGTCAGGGCGTGATCCAAGAGAGCAAAGGTTTCCGTGTCTATGTTGAAGGGCTCGAAACCCTCAAAAGTGTCAACGCCACTGCAAAAAATGGTGTTTCCAGCGCTCATGTTTGGGCCCCTACTATTTACAGCGATGACAATTCCCGCGATCGCTATTACAAATTGCTCGACAGCAACCGTGCTTATGACGGTGCCATCGACAAGCTGGAAGGCTCTCTGCGTTCAATCAAAGACATGACCGCCAATGGCAATGATGCCACCACCCGTGGTATTCATATTCAGGCCAAAACCACCCTCAACAGCGCTGGCTGGCGCACCTGGACTGCACGTATGCAGCAGAGTGTGGTCAATACCCGTGATTGGTTCAATGATTATAGCCCCCGCAGCGGTGGTGGTATGCGCCAAACCCGCGATCCTTTTAAAGACAATGGCAGTGGCAATGCTGTCGGAACCGATCCTTTTAAACCCAAACCCGGCAGTGGCAACAATGGCTCCCCCAATGGTGTGGACCCCTTTAAACCCGGCAATGGAAACAATGGTTCACCCAATGGTGTAGATCCCTTCAAGCCCGGCAATGGCAACAATGGTTCGCCCAACGGTGTCGACCCCTTCAAACCCGGCAATGGCAACAATGTCGACAACAGTCAGCCCGTGATTCCCCAAGATCCCTATTATGATCGTCTCCAGCCCCATATCCATGAACAGGAAATGATCAACACCAATCTGCAAGCCGCTTATGCCACCATGAACAACAGCCTCAAAGCGATTGAGCAGCAGACCAACGACTTGCCCGATCTGCAACAAAATATCCGGGGCACCGATGCCGCTATCAGCCGTGCTTTTAGCAATATTACCGCGATTGAAAACAGCCCTGAATCTGCTAACGCTGTGGGTTCGAGACTGCGCAAAGAAGCGGATGCCACTGATGCCCAGGCCACAGGCCGCACTGCTCCCTTTGCTGGTGTGGGTGCCGGTATCGGCGCTGTCGCCGGTGGTGCCATTGGTTTCTTCGCCGGTGGCAAAAATGTCAAAAACGCTGCGATTGGTGCAGGCATTGGGGCTGCTGCCGCCGCTGGTATTGGCGCTCTGATTGGCCACAGCAAAGACCAGGGCTTCAAAGATCAGGCTTCGGGTCTGCGCACCTTGGCTGACAAGGTCGAAAGCTACAATCCCCAGGCCGACAAAACCGCAGCCATGGCTGAAAACCAGAATTTGTATAACTCGCTGTTTGAAGCTCGCTCTGCCCGTGATATTGACCGTGCCCAGGTGGCCGATAAAAATATCGACGGCATCCGTGGCCGCGCAGCCAATATCGCCGACCGTTCAGGCGAGATTCTCCAGGCTTACCAGAAAAAATAGTTTGATTTGCCCCACCTTTGGGTGGGGTCTCCCTCCTCTTTATTAACACTTGTCACCGGGTTAACAGCCCGGTGTTTTTGTGTCTGAAAGGGGGATTAGCGATTAAAATGCTGGGTTGACAAATCTGTATTCAGATTGTTCAAGGCCACTCTATCGTCGTTGATATCAGGCGTTCCTGCTGCGGCCATTACCAGAGCTAATTGATCCAAAATGCTTTGTTTCTGAGCATTTGAAAGGGGCGGTGTCATTTTGTCGGTGATTTCAAACATTTGATTAATTGGACTTTGGGCATCGACCTGATCAAAAGCCGATGCTAAAGCTGAGCCTGTAACTTGACCACTCATGGATGCCACACCTTGGGTCGAGTTTGAATTGTTAGCCAGGCTGGTTTCAAGCATTTGCGTAATTTGGGCTTTGAGGTTGACTTGAAGTCGCTGTAACGCTTCTTGATGATGTTTATTATTCTCATCTAACTTGTCTTTATAAAATTGCGTAATGGCATTGTTGACCATTTTTTGTGCAAGTTGTTTTAAGACCAATTGCCGGGTTTTAAAATCGAGATCGCGGATAATTGTGAGAAATTTGCCTAACAAATCGCTCAAATACTCTTTACCACTACCTTTGGGGATTGGAGACAGCAATGCATTTGCAAGTGCATCTGCTTTATCCACCAATTCTTGGGCTTTGGGACTCAGCTTTGCTCCAGGGGACACAGAATCAATACCATCATTTGAGCTGAGAGGAGGGTAACCATTTGCCACCATGTATTTATCATTGGCCTGAGTGAGTCCCTGCAAGCTTTTGGCAATATTTTGATTCATGCGATCGATGATCGCATCGCTGGCTTGATAATCAGTCAAGGTATTTTGCCAAGCTGCGGCACGCTGTTCAGGTGGCAGGCTGTAATTGTGGTTTCTCACAACCTCTGTGGCTTCATCATATCGGCTCAGCGCGACTGCCGTGGGATTACTTGGATTTGTCAATCGCTCGGGATCTGAGAGGTAAGTCATGCTCTCTTGCCGTCTGCGCTGGGCCAGGGTTGGGATTTCTGCGGCTGGCGGTTTACCCGTTAACTGGGAGCGGGCAATATCCATGGCATCTGCCATTGTCAGTGAAGCATCTATATCTGATGAAATGACCTGGGAAGGTTGAAATCTTCCCAAGCGCTCCATTAACGCTTCAAACGACAATTGGGTTTCGCTGGTCGGTAGATCCAGTGCTGATAAGAGTTCATTTTGTTTTGCCAAATTGTGTGGCACCCGAATGGTCCCATTTGTAAATCCCTGAATGAGCTCTGCCACTGCTGCATCTTTTTGAGGGGGGGTGCCTGTTCTCAATGTCCCAAAAATGCGCCTAATTTTGTTCCCTCCTTCTTGTGTCTGCTGGGGATCCGCATTTAAGACCGCTTCTGCAGTATTCATCCGGCGTTTAAATTTAAAATCGGCAAAATCAGCCGCAGAGGTGGGAGACAATTGGCCTGTTGTTTCTAATTCTGTCAGGACGGTCTTGAGCATGGCGACTTCAGCACGTCTTGGGTCGTTCTGAGGGAGTTTTTCCAACTCAGAAATGGCTTTTGTCAATTCAGACTTTACGGTTTGGTAATTTGTATTTACCGCTTTGAGTTGCTCTATACCGGCAATTTGAGGAGCCAATTGTGTCTGTTTTGTTTTTAGTTCCTGCAGTTTTAAGAGCATTTCACTTGCCCCAGGCGCTGATGATCTGCCCAAGGCAATAATCGCCTCATCAATGGTTTTGACTTGACCTGTCTTCACCATATTCTTGCTATTGATTTCATTTATCAAAGCTGTGGCTTGTGAATTTAAAGCTTGTAAGTCTGTCTTGGCTGTATTAAGAACCTGGGTGTAGTGGGTGTTGAAATTGGGACTTTGCATGACCTGCACAATATAACTGGGAGAGGTATCTTTGCCGGTCCTTTGTAAAAATTGAACGGCTTCTTCAACCGTTTTGACATTTGCACCGCCTTCCAGTTTTTGTACTTGGCCGACAAAATCAGCGCCAAGAACACTTGTTGCAAGGCTTTTCGCGAGTTCAGAATTATCCAGACGATCTGCAATCCGTGCAACCGTTTGTTGATCACCCACAAAATGTTGCACGCGAAACTCTTGCAAAGCTGCCGTAATTTGTTCCTTGCTTCCACTGCTGGCGATTTGCTGAACTTGCGTTTTGATATTTTCAGGAGATTCTCCTTTTTGTACCAAGCGAGCGGCGAGCACAAACACCGCTTCGGCATCTTGGGGAGCAATCCCTTTGTTCGTCAATTCTTGATAAGACTCCAATACCGCCAAACTGGAATCAAATGAACCTGGTGGAGGAGTCAGGGTTTGCCCATTGTCCAATTGAATGGGGCCATTGTTTGGATTCTTGACCAATTTTTCGAGCAGTTTTGCCGCTTCTTTGGCTTCGGGAGAACCACTGGTATTAATGGCGGCAATGGTTTTAAGCGCCTCGGCTTGACGCTGTTCTTGTTCTGGGGACAGGGGTTTGACATTGGTCGGATCCACCCCCACTCCTTCAAGAAAGACATTGGACATGGAGGGACGGGGAGCGGCAGCCGCATCTGAGCTTGGCGCAGGGTTCATACTTGGTAAAGAGAGCAGTGGGGTGCCCAAATTGTAATTGCCCAACCCACATGAATAGCCACCAGAATTGAATGAGGGGGAATACAGCAGGCTGCTGTTGTCCCACAGTGAACTTCCTGAAAAGGCATTCCAGGAGAGGGTCGAGTCGGGCAATGCCCAAGCTGAGCTGTCTGTGAATGAGGGGCTGTATGGTGCTGGGCCAATCATTGGCGGAAACCCTGTATTCAAATCGGGCACTGCAGTATCTGCTGCTGTTGGTCCGAGGAGGGCCGCTGTTGCCGGATCCAATGGCGAGAGAGCGGCCTGGGAATCCCCTGCTCCAACAGGGGGGGATGACACCACTGGTGCAGGTTTCATTTTTTGCAAGTTTTGTAAGACCTTATTAAAGGCCTCTTGCTGTTCTGGCTTTTCAAACTTGACATCTTGATTGTTTTTAAGTTGGCTCAAAGCAGCACGGGTGGCATCTAATTGGCCTTGCAATTGGGCCCGCCCCGTATCCGAAATCCCGTGCTGGGTTAAGAGATTTGCCAAAGTGGATTCGGCCTGTTGCAGATCATTGATCATATTGCTGCGCGAAGCTGTAGATTCTTGGGCTGCAGAAGTGGCATTTGCAATGGCACTTTTTGCTTCTCCCATGGCTGTTTTAAGGGCTTGCAGCTGTTCTTGTGAACCTGCTGGGAGAGCCGTGGCTGAAGCTTGGGCTTCCAATTCTGAAATGTCTGAACTGGGCAGCTCAATGTCAACTGTTTTTTGTAACTGATGTAAATTGGCATAAATATTGTTGAGCTGGGCCATTTGGGCTTGTCCCATGCTGCCGCCATCTTGAAGATGCTTTTGTAGGACACTTACCTGATCTCGCAGGAGGTTTACGGCACTTTCATCTTTGCCACGCAATACTTTTTCATAGAGTGCAGGATTTGTTTCTTTGAGCTTGTCCAGTTGTGCCAGCAAGGTATTGGCTTTTTCCAGAGCTGCTTGTGTATCGGTCTTGGCCAAATTATTGACCGATTCAAGGGACTTATTGATTTCTTCAAGGGAAGCGGGAACCTGAATATTTCCTTCTTCCTGGTTCACCTTTTGCTCATTTTCCAATGAAGTGGCGTCCCATGCATTCCAGAAAGTACCCAAAAGTGAACTCATATAAGCGGAATTGATACGGGGATTATCTGTTGGGGGATTTTGTGCATAGCTGTTCATCAGAGCTGTAAGATCTGATGACGCTGTCCAATCTGCTTTTGCGGGATCTCTTTTAAAGGCTGTAATTTTATCAGACAATCCCTTGATCTTTGCCGTGACCTCTTCACTGTTTGGATCTAATCCCAAACTTTCACCCAGACGTTTGCGCACATCCGAGTCTGGGGCCAAACCCGCTTTTAATTCTTGATCCAAAGGTCCCAACATTGAAATCAAATTATTGCGATCAACTTCCCGACGGTCAGTCATATTCGTTGTCTGCGTGGGATTTTCGGTGCGGGGTAAGTTGCCATCATAGATGGTGATTTCATGGGTCGTCTTGTTGGTTCCTCCAAATAATCCGAAGGAGGCCCTTGACAGGAGATCTTTAGATTCATTTATTAGATTGAATTTTGAAAAATTTAAACTGTTTGGGTCATTTTCGTGGTTTATACTGCTCCCCAGAAACAAGACAGAATCAGCGTGATTTTAAGTTCCTGATC
>JADMKE010000059.1 GCA_018780035.1 Candidatus Sericytochromatia bacterium | reverse complement strand
TACAAACTTGACTGCTGGGCTTGACAGAAGACACAACACATCCTGGCACGGCGGGATTCCTGTTGCCCTCATTGCCCAGACCAGGCCGATCCGTCTTTGCTCTTATGTGAAGTGAGAAGACGTCCTCCTCTGTACTTTTTCCGATTCTGCATGTGAATTCTCTCCCGAATGGAATAAATATCTGTGGCCCACAATTGGTTTCAATTGGTTATTAATTGGGAATGAAAGATGTTGGTCGCTACAATAATGTTTTGGAGGGATGTGCTGGACTATGAAACGACGATATTCCCCATTTGACAGTTACAACCTGTCTTATGAATGAAAATGATATTGAACCCCTCGTGATTGAACTTGTTATCGAATGTCAGATTACAATAATTGAAAACGAACTTGTGCCAAAAACTGAGGAAGAGAGATTACAATGGGAGGAAGAGTGCTTTAATTCCTTATTAAAACACTTAAAATCAAGTAAATCTTCCGATCGAGAAGATGCTTTAATTAATCTGAGCTATACACGAAATCAAAAACTAATCGAGCCCCTCCTTGCGTCCGTCCAAGATGCATCTCCATCCATCCAAGCAAAGTCACTTAAGCTACTGGGTTACCAAAATCAAGCAGAGCATATACCGATTATCCTTAAATATGTAAACAACCTCAATTGGATAGTTCGCAAAGGGGCTCTTCAAGCCCTAAATGAATACAACGATTTAGACTTATTGGAACATTTTATAAAATCTTTGAATGATATTCATCCTGAAGTGCGTATTTGCGCAATAGAATGTTTGAGCAAAAAAAATGCTAAAAAGGCCCTTGATTGGGGGCTTATTATGAACAAAGATTCAAATAATGCTGTCCGCAATACAGCTCTTAGGGTTTTAGGAAAAAGCTGTTACGAATTGAATTTAGCCTCGATAATAGCACAACGTCTAGCAAAAGACTCAGCAATTCAAAGTACACTGCCTGAATATCTCAGCAATAATAAAATTGAATCCACCCTGGATACTTTATTAGAGGCCAGCCAAGATACCGATCTAAAAATCCGACAAGCTGCATTTGAAGCATTGAAATACATACCAGATCCTCGCTCAATTGATTTGCTGATAACAGCCCTAGAAAAAGATCTTGAGCCAAATCGTTCTGCAGCAGCAATCAGCCTATACTCAATCGCAAAAGCTCTTGGGTTACTTTCTCAACAACGGGTTGTAAATGCCTTTCAAAAAGCACTGAAAGACAAAAACTATAATGTCTATCATTCTGCAATCTACGCCCTGATTGAAAGTCGGGAAATCGACGCTATCATCATTGCCTTACAATCACCAAATGTGGATTTGCGCAGAATTGCAGTGAGATCTCTGAGAAAATTTCAAGACCCAAAAGTAGTTGAAGCCTTGATCAAAGCCCTAAAAGACCAAGATAAATTCGTTCCGAAATGGGCAGCACATGCTTTGGGGGTTCTTCATGCCAACAATGCAGTGGGTCCATTGATACACATATATAAAACAAAGGACCCCGAGACTCAAAACCACATACTCAAAGCATTAAGATTAATTGGAGATCATTCTGTCATTCCGTTTTTACTTTCAGTGGCGCAAGAATTGAGTCCAGAATTAAAAGCCTCCACCTTGAGAGCGTTGATTCATTTTAAAACACCCCAAGCTGCTGACATATTTCTACTGAGTTATCAAAACCAAAATACGGAAATACGGAAATTGGCAATTAAGGGCCTGAGAAAATTAAAATTACCATTAGCAGTACCCGTATTGATATCAGCATTAAACGATGTTGATGTCATGATCCGAGCCGAGGCTGCTAAGGGATTGGGTATTTTAAAGGATCATCGTTCAATTGAACCTCTTATACTCAGTTTGAACGATGAATCTCGAATCGTCAGTTCAGCCGCAGCCAAAGCACTGATAAAAATGAAAGCCACAGAAGGAAAAGAATCTCTTTTTAGAACGCTAGAAACAGGCCTTCCTCATGCGCGTATTTTAGCTGCCGATTTAATCGGTAAACTAAAATTGACCTTTTCCCAATAACTCTGATATGTTCAGCATCTTACTCCTGCCCACAACCCCATCATTGCTGCCCCACGTTCTCAAAGCCTGGGCCTGGCAAAACCTGCCACGCTCAGAATTTGAGGTCTGGGTGGTGCTGCCAGAGGGAGAAAACAGCGCAGACATCGATTGGCCAAACGGCTTGGCGGGCGGGGTGCTTAGCCCAGAACAGGCCAAAGCGCTCGGGTCATCAAAGCCAGCCAGAGACATTCTGCTCTGGGAGGCAGATTTTAGGCCCCACCGCGACCTGCTTTGGCAATTCAAAGCCGCCCGCACGACTGAGCCCGCAGGGCTTTTGCAAGCAGTGGGCACCTGGCCCACACCGCTACCGGCTATTTGGCAGGAGATACTCACACAGGCCGACATGCCCCCTCCCTTTCAGCCTGATGCCTTTGATTCGCGTGTTTTGGCCCCCGATGAGGCCTTTGCTTCGGGTCTGTTGTTGCCCTCGGAGGCTTTTCAGGCTTTGTTACAAGCCCAGCCCGATTTTTTAAGTCAAGATAGGCCTGAGGCTTGCATTCAGAGCCTGCACCACTGGCTGCAAACCCAACCCCCCAGCGCGTCCCAGACTGTGCATTTGATTCCCTCGGCCCGCGCCACGTGCTTAAAATCCCCCACCCCACACAGCGCAGAATCCGCACAGGCCAAACCGCTGCCGATTTGGGGGCCCCCGCCGTGCCCGCTCAAGCTGCTGGTGGGCCCCCTGCCCGATCCGGCCCTGCTGGGGGACTATCTCTACAGCCCCAACGTCAAAACCTTTACGGCCCGGCCCTTTGCACGTTTGCTCAGCCAAGCTGCCAATTACCCGCTTGAGGCCTACGACCTAAGCTTCGATTTAAACCAAGACCATTTTGAAGATCTCTTCAAGCCCTTGCCTGCCGCGTGGCAACCGGATCTGATTCTCTGGTTGGCCCCGGCGGTTCAGGGCCTGCCGCCGGGCATCGAAGAGAGCCCTGTGCCTGTGGTGGCCCTGGTTCACGATTGGCACAGCCAGGGCCTGGGCACACTCTTGGACTGTGCCACAGACTTTGATTGGCTCTTTTGCGATCAAAGTCTGCAAGCGATTTTGACCGCAGCAGGGCATCAGCACCTGTCGTATTGGCCCTGTTATGGCTTGGATCCTGAGCGCAGTTATGCCCTGCCCTGGCAGCCTGAGCCCGTGCCAGAGAAAGGCCCCCGCCCTTATGCCGTGGGTTTTGTTGGCACTTTGGCCTCGCCATATTACCCCGAGCGCGAGCGACTTTTGGCAGAGGTCGCTCTGCTAAACGCGCAATGGCCGGTCTTATTGGCTGATGGCATCAGCGATCCCCATGAATACAACCGACTGCTGAACCAATGCCAAGTCGTCTTGAACCCCAGCGCCAGGGGAGAAATGAACCTGCGGGCCTATGAAGCGCCTGCAGCAGGGGCTTTGTTGCTGAGCGAAGCAAGCAACCGCGAAATCCGGGCATTTTTGCCCGAAGACGAATCGGGCTCGGGGGCGGCTTTGTTTTTTGAACCTGAGAGCTTGAGTCAAACGCTGGCAAAGATCTTGGCCGACCCTGTGCGTTTGGCCCGTCTGGCCCAAAACGGGCAAAGAGCGATTCAAGCCCACAGCTATACGGCTCAATGGGGGCAACTGCTGTCCCAACTCATGCAGCATTGGCCCAAAATCCAAGCCATGCGCCAAATTCGACACCAAATCCGACACCAAATTCGCGCCCCCCAGAGTGCCACACCGCCCTTGAGAAGCTGGATCACGGCCCGGCAATTGTATTTTTCCCGCACCCCCGGTGGGGTTGAACGGGCCGAGCGGGTCTTGGCTCAAGCCATTGCCACCCCGAAAAGAGATTCAGACCTCTCACAGACAAGTACAAGCGCTCAGATCCGCCTGCTGAAATACACCCAGGCCCTGTTTCAGATCAATCAGGCTGTGGATTTTGCCCAGGCCGAAAGGGCGGGCCAAGCCCAGAAGCGACTCTGGGAAATCCTTTCGCCAGAACAGAGAGCCGCATTTACAAGGGGTTTAAAACACTTGTCTGAGCTGATGAACGAAACCCCCAGCCCATTTTTGGCCTACCATCTGGGGTGGACCGCAGGCTATTTGCAAGATTATGCCCAGGCCCGGCAGCACCTGCAAAAGGCCCTGTCTCTGCCTTTTCCTGAGAGCCCCAGCGATCCCCATTACCGCCTGATTCTGCCGCTGGGACACAGTGGCAAACTCATTCCCCATTTTCAAATGGCCTATGCCCGGCGTTTGCAAACGCTGAGTTTGAATTCGGGTTTGGCCTCAGCCGCCAACGCTTCAGCCTGGCCCTTGCAGGCCCTGATCCTGAGCCAGATTGCCCAACTCCAGGGCCATGCCCTGCGCGCAGAAAAACAACCCGCCTTGGCCCAGGAGGCCTATCTGGCAGCATTGCAGCTCTACCCGGAATCGCCCGAACTCACATGGTTACTGGCCCAGAGCGCCATGGAAATGGGGCAAGCAGCAAAAGCGGAAATCCTTTTGGCCGAGTTGGTGGCCAGCCACCCACTGACCTTTCCCTACCGCTGGGAATGGCTGAGGCTGCTCAAGACACTTCAATCGCCAAAGTACCCACAGGCCCTGCAGGCGAGCAGGGCCCTGTTAAAGGGTATAAACAATCCCTATGGGAACGACTATACCCAGGCCCTGGAATGGCTAGAGACGGAACTCAAGGCCTGAAGAAAGGCTCAACGCAAGGCTCAATTACTGGGCTGCGCTTTTGGACTCAGCAGCGCTTTTGTTGCTCAAGTGGGTCTCGAGCAAATGGGTCACCCGGCAGAGCACGGCCGCCATTTCGTAGCGACTGATTGGAGCTTCTGGCCGGAAGGTATGGTCGTGGTAGAGGTTCATAAATTGGTAGCGATTGAGCGCCGCTGCGATATACGGCGTATATTGAGAACGGCTTTCCATGTCCTGAGATTTTTCGGCCATGCGAATGCCTTCACCGAGAGATTTGCCTGAAGCTTTTTCGGCACGCATCAGCAACTCACTCAGCACATACGCCACATGTTTGCGGGTTGCGGGCTGATCGCCGTCTTTGGCTTGGGCCTTGTCGAACATGACTTGGGTCAGGTCGTATTCCTGCAAAAGGGTGCGCACATAGGGATAGGCCCAATGCTCGGGCAGAGCCGGCACAATCGCGTCGCGTTTGACCACCGGCTGAATGTCGATGGCGTGGGTCAGACGGATCTGGTTCAGAAGTTTATTGGCAACAGCGGCCAGGGCAAAACGGGTCACTTTCCAGTCGCCCCGGAAGGTGTGGTCGGTATAACCATCCATCAGGCGGTAATCGTTGACCACTTTGCCCACACAGTCGAAACACCAATGGGGCGCAGAGATATCTACCAGATAGGCACTGGGAACGGGTTCAGCAGCCTGGGCTGGGGTGGGGTTCAGCAAGAGCAGGGAGGCCAGCAGGCCACCGGTTAAGATGCGGTATATGGGTCCCATGTCAGTTCACCTAAAATCCAATTTAGCTGTTCCCGGGTACTTTCCAGATCCCGGCTGTTATCTATCACTTCGTCGGCTTTCTCAGCCTTGATCTCAATCGACAATTGTGCGTCTATGCGGGCCTGGGCCTCTGATTCTGAAAAACCATTGCGGGCCATCAGGCGCTCTTTCTGAACAGCTTCAGGACAGTATACCACAATCGTTTTATCCACAAAATGCGCCATATTGACCTCATAGAGCAGGGGAATGACCAGCACCAGCAGAAAATTCTTTTTTGCCCCGCTTTGGGCCCTTTCGGTCTCTTGGGCGCGCAATTCTGTTTCCAATTGGCGCAGGGCGGCTTTCACACCGGGATGCACAATCTGGTTGAGCTGCGCACGCTGAGTGGCATCGGCAAAGACAATCCCGCCCAAGACCCGGCGGTCGATCTGGCCATCGGGGGCCAAAATGGTTGCGCCAAAATGGGCCACGACCTGCTCATACACCGGCTGACCGGGCTCCATGAGCTGATGGGCCACCCGATCGGTGTCCACGACCTTGGCACCGGCTTCCGCCAGCATGGCGGCCACAGCCGATTTGCCCGAGGCAATGCCGCCCGTCAGACCAATGCGAAACATGGCGTCGCCCCCTTAAAAGAGCTTAAATTTCTCAATATTGACCTTCACGCCTTCGTCTTGCAAGAGCTGGCGGATCTTTTTCTCGTTGAGCAATTGGTTGGCATTGTCGAGCACCGGATCGAGGCGATCCAGACTGTTGCCCACTTTGGTCATGAGTTTGTCGGCATTGCCCAGCACAGGGGTGAGCTGGTCGAGCACCGCAGGCAGGCGATCGAGGGTCGCCGGGGCCTTGCGCAGCAGAGGCGGCAATTCAGACAGCGAGGTATTCAAATTGGGAATCAGGTCGGGATGGCGGCTTAAGCTGTCGGTAAATTGCTCGGCATCGCGCGAAATATTGTCGATCCGTTTGGCAATTTGCTCGCCATTTTCGCTGAGCGGGCCGGTAATCGTGTGAACTTCGCCAGAGACTGCACGCAAGCTGCGCAGCAATTCGGGGGCATCGCTGCCGAGGCTGGCACTGGCCACACGCAGATTGGAGATAATGCTCTCAATCGAAGCGCCATTGCGGCTGAGCAGGCGATTGGCCTGACCGGCAGCGCCATCGAGGTTTTTCACAATCCGGGCAATTTCGTTTTCGTTGCCTGAGACCGTCCGCATCAGCGAGGCGGTGCCTTTGATCAAATCGCCCATGTCTTTTTCTTTGCCTTTGACGGCCACCGCAAAGGTGTGCAAAAGGGTGTTGAGATCATCGGGGTCGAGTTTGGTCAAGACCGGCGCCAGGTGGTTGAGCACCTCGTCGAGGTCCACGGGGGTCATGGTGTCTTTGATCTGCTCACCATTGGGCAGTGGGGGCGCTTGGGGAGAGCCCGCATCAATCGCGATGTATTTTTCACCCAAGAGACTTTTGGAGCGGATTTCTGCGCGGGCGTCGCTGTGCATTTTAATCTCGGGGTTCACCACCAAATGCATCAGGGCGCGGCCTTGGCGCACTTCCATGCTCTCGACGTGGCCGACTTCGATCCCCGCCATCATCACCGGGGCGTCTTTGACCACGCCCACGGCACTGTTAAACACAGCAGTAAACTTGACCGTCTCGCCAAATTGAAACCGGCCCAATGTGAGCGACATGTATGCCAATAAAGCGCCTGCGGTCAGAATAAATCCGCCGAGCGCCAATTCTTTCCAGTGTTTAACCATGGGTTCTGCCTTGTTTTCTTCGTCTCTGTCTATGACATTTGCTCGTGTCATCTGCTTGTGTGAGGGGTGTTTACACAGGAAGGTATTTTACCATTAATTTGGGGCTGCCCCAAACTGGAGTGAACCCTGGGCTCTGAGCCGAGACAGAACCAGGGATTTTGGGGACGCTATCAGAAAGAGGGGTTCACGTGTTCAGCAAAATCTTCAGGATGGGGCACGGGCGCTCAAGTCGAGTTTGTAGACCTTGTTTTCGGAGAGGATGTAGAGGATGTTTTTAGCTTCGTCAAGGGCAAGATCATACGCTCGAATCGCAAGCGGTATTGGGGGGTCTCCCTCTTTCTCTTGGATTTTAAGGGTTTTTGCACAACCATCAGGCGTAACCTTACGAAGCATATTCAAATCTGCGACATAAAAATTGTTTTGGGCATCAATAGCAAAACCGAACAAAGCAAAAAATTTAGCAAACTTCTCACAGCCATCTGGCTCATAATCCTCATCACGATAAATCATACCTCCGGCAAAGAAAATAGCTTGCCCATCAGGCGTTATTTTCCAAAAGGCCCTTCGGTCTGCATCTTGGACAAAAATTTCGTCTGAACTATTTACGCGGACTTCGCTTAGGTAAGTTGGTTGTGGAGCATCGAATCTTCCACCCCAATATATCCCTGTATTGTCAGGATTAAATGTTTCTGAAGAGGTAATTTTAGAAATATATTTGTTTTTCTCTACTTTATACACGTCAATTCCAGCTATCATATACAAACCACTTAGTTTCGCTGAGTATTGAATATCATAGATGAACTTGTTTAATATCCCCACTGGTTCTAAACCCAATGTCACCACTGTTCCTTGGGTATCGATCTGACGTATGCGTTGTAGGGGGCCGGGGTTAGTCTCAGAAGCCGCTAAACGATCAAGCACGAAAAGACGATTCAGCCCATCTGAACTTAAGCAATAAGGCCGTCTAAAACGGGCTTCTTTTCCAACGCCATCGGCATCGCCCTCTGACGCTGTGCCCGCCAGGGTTGTAACTTCTCCCTCTGGAGATATTTTACGAATAACGTGGTTTTCTGTATCGGCCACATAAAGAATACCCTGATTATCTAAGACCAAGCCCTTCGGCTGATTAAATCTCGCATTCATCCCTTTCCCATCTTGAAAACCGGGGCTATCTGAGCCCGCCAAGAGGGTCAAAGCAGAACTCAGAAAAAGCTTTTCAGGAGCAGGGGTGGGGCGCGCTTGGGGGGGGTAAAGAATACCAACTTATCGGCATTTTAACAGACAAGGGTGTTCCCGCTATTGTTGGTTGGGGTGAAATACTGACAACTGGGGTTCGTTGGGGTGAGCTATTTGTTATGGAAGGTCTTGCACTTGTGGGTATGGGCCTGGCTGTAGCACTTGGCTCCGGGGAAGCCCCTGGATTGGCTGGCACAGGCTGACAGGCCGCGAAAATAAAACAGATCACAGCAACATGAATACGACCCATTTTCACCCCCAAGATCTCAGCTACCCCCTTTTACCCTATTCTGGCTTGCTCCTCTCAGGACGCGGCGCGGGCGTTCAGGTCGAGTTTGTAGACTTTGTTTTCGGAAAGGATGTAGAGTATGTTTGGAGAAGCCCAAACTATATCACTGATTTTCTTAAATGCAAATGGCTCATACAGCCCATAAACAGGATCCTTTTTATCTCTGCGAATTGTCGAAACACAACCATCAGGAGTGACTTTACGAATCCACTGAGAACCAATATATATAAAACCTTGTGAATCTTGGGTTAAACTATCGATATAAAAAAATTTGGCGTAATCATCACACCCATCAGGAAAATAGCTTTCGTCCGCATATCTTCTTCCCCCGGCTAAAAAACTAGGCTTTCCATCACCTGACATTTTCCAAAGAATTTGATTGGATGAATCTGCCAAAAAAAGTAAATTATTTATACCGATGATAATATTATTAAGATCAGGATCTCTCCAATGAGGAGAACGAATAGAGCCATAATAACCTACATTTGTAGAATCAAAAGTTTTATCTTGAGTGATTAGGCTAACTTTGGATTCATCTTGGATTTGAAGAACTGTATTCGCCCCTGAAATATACAGTTTTTTTTTCTGAACTGTGCCAGACAATGTCTAATAGCCTTTTTTTCAAAACATCTGAGTTAGATAATATCAGTTGAGTTACTTTTTGTTCGGATAAATTCACTTTTCGTATGCGCTGCAAAACAGGTACATTCATATACCTCAATTGGCCAGTCGCAGGATCTTTTTCTAAAGCAATATTTTCAATCACAAAGATATGACCAGCATTGTCCAACGTCAATCGTTGCGGATAGCGAAATTGTGCTTGTTTCGCCAGACCATCAGCATCGCCAGCTTGGCCCATACCAGCAATCGTTGAGACTTCTCCTTGAGGGGAAATTTTGCGAATAGCATGATTCTCAGTATCTGCCACATAGAGATTGCCTTGAAGATCTAAATCCAACCCCTGTGGCCCTTGAAACCGAGCATCTTCTCCTTTGCCATCTTGAAAACCGGGAGCGTCTGAGCCCGCCAGGACAGTTAAAGCTGAACTGAGCAAAGGAGGATCAGGCATGGGAGTTGGACGGGCGTCAGGGGGCAGTGTGCGAATGGGTATCGGTGCTTCTGAGTATGTGGGCACAGGGGTGGGACTTGGAAAGGCTGTTGGGGTGGGCAGAGCACTTGCAGAAGGCCGCAGTGAATGGCTTTGTGTTGTGCTGGGCTGAC
This sequence comes from Candidatus Sericytochromatia bacterium, assembly GCA_018780035.1. Taxonomy (GTDB): domain Bacteria; phylum Cyanobacteriota; class Sericytochromatia; order UBA7694; family UBA7694. Next base: position 38,973 of record JADMKE010000059.1, on the reverse strand, counting down.
TTGACGAGGGGCTTTGAGACGCTCCAGGCAAAGGTGAGGCCGTAGGGCTGGGAGGGAGTAAAGGCTGACAAGCAGCCAAAATTAAACAAATCGCAGCAGCATGAATACGTCCCATCTTCACCCCCAAGATCTCAGCTATCCCTATTTTAACTTATTCTGGCAGGCTCCTCTCAGGACGCGGCGCGGGCGTTCAGGTCGAGCTTGTAGACTTTGTTTTCGGAGAGGATGTAGAGAATTCCTTTATAGTCTACGACTAAGTCGCTGACTTTTAAAGAAAGAACTGATGCAGCTCCTCCTGTTTTTTCCTGGATCTTAAGGGTTGTGGAACAGCCATCCGATGATATTTGTCGAATAAAAGTCTTGTCTATCATGTAAATATTTTCTTGAAAACCAAGACTTAAACGAGATACATTGAAAAACCTTGAATAATAATCACAGGCATCCCATGTACTTAATTGAAAAAATTGGCCGCCTCCAATAAATACAGAAGATTCTCCTTCTGAGTCGATTTTCCATACCAGCTTGCGATAGACATCCAATACAAAGATATGGTTTTTTTTACCAATAACAAGACCATCTATATTAGGCTCTTCACGAAAACCATAAAAATTAGAAGAACCAGAAAGAAATGATGATTTTTGGGCAGCATCAAGAAGGCCTGAGTTTTTTAAAGAAAATTTTTCTTGATTTGCGATTTGTGTCACTTGATTTTCTTCAAGGATAGAAAAAATTTCATTATTTGAATTAATATAAATTTGGTTAGAATCTTTATGAAAATAAATGTTAGAAATATATTTATTTAAAATACTTTTATTATTGAGATTAATAGTTGAAACATTGTTTTTTTTATCTATTTTCCTAATTCTTCTCAATATTCTATTTTCTGTTTTGTCAATTGAATTTGAATCTAGATATTCTAGAACAAAAACATTATCCGCATTATCTATAATTAAACGATTTGGATATATAAATTGAGCTTGTTTGGCTTGGCCCTCTTTATTTCCTGGTTGCCCTGTTCCTGCAATTGTTGAAACGTTCCCATCAGAAGAAACTTTGCGAATGGCGTGATTACCACTATCTGCTACAAAAATATTACCCTGACCATCTAGTGAAATTCCCAATGGCTTATTAAATTTAGCTTGTTCGCCTTGCCCATCCTGGAAACCAGGGGTATCTGAACCAGCTAGTAAGATTAAGGCTGAATGAAGTAACGGGGGCTGCGGTATCGGAGTTGGGCGTGCCCCAGAAGGTAAAGTAGTTACAAACATTGACTCATCAAGCAAATCAGGGTTTGTAGTCGTTTCAAGAGAAGGAATCAAAGAGGGTATTGGGGCAGGCAAAGTAGTTGGGCTGGTGATAACAACCGTAGGAGAAGGACTTGCTGTAGCCCTTGGTTTAGGCGAAGCCCCCGGATTGGCAGACAGCGGCTGGCAAGCAGCCAAAAGCAAACAAATCACAGCAACATATAAACGCTCCATCTTCACCCCCAAGATCTCAGCTACCCCCATTTTAACCTATTCTGGCAGACGACTCTCCTCAGGATGGGGCGCGAGCGTTGAGGTCGAGCTTGTAGACTTTGTTGCCCGAGAGAATATAAATAATATTTTTTGAATCCATAACCAAATCGTTAATTTTACTAGGTAAGAACAAAGAATTGATATTCGATACTTTTTCTTTTATTTGAACGGTTGAGGCACACCCATCAGGCGTAACTTTTCTCAACATATTTGATTGCCCAATAAATATATTTCCTTTTGAATCCTTAACGACACTGTCTAAACCAAAAAACCGAGCATAATCGTAACAACCATCAGGATCAAAACCCTCATCTTTAGACCTTCTTCCTCCTGCAAAAAAAGACGGTTTTCCATCAAATGACATATCCCAAAGAATTTGATTTGATGAATCCGTCAATAAAAGTAAATCATTTACTCCTACAGTGATATTGTCTATGTCAGGATTCTGGTTATGTGGCCAGCGAGGAAGGTTACCATAGTCACCAACATTACTAGCATCAAAGGTTTTCTCATTTGTGATTTGATTTACCTTGGATTCGGTTTGAATCTCAAAAACAACATTATCCCCAGATATATAGAGATTATTATTTTTTTTATGCCAATAAATATCAAAAAGTCTTTTCTTTAAAATATTTGAATTTAAAAAAATAAGATTAGATACTTTTTGGCTAGATATATGTATTTTTCGGACACGTCGAATGATTGGGGTATTGAGATATATAAACAGACCCGTATCAGGATCTTTTTCTACATTGGTATCCTCTATTACAAAAATATGACCGAAATCATCCAGGGTTAAACGACGCGGAAATTTAAATTGCGCTTGTTGACGCCCCCCATCAACGTCTCCTGGTTGCCCCGTACCAGCAATAGTTATCACCTCTCCTTGAGGAGAAACCCTGCGAATAACGTGATTATTTGTATCTGCCACATAGAGATTACCTTCAGCGTCAATATCTAGTCCTTTAGGCTCATTAAATTTTGCCAAGTCTCCCTTTCCATCCTGAAAACCGGGAGCGTCTGAGCCCGCCAGGACAGTTAAAGCAGAACTGAGCAAAGGTGGCTCAGGAAGCGGCGTGGGACGGGCTTCGGGGGGCAGTGTGCGAATGGGTATCGGTTCTTCTGAGTATGTGGGAATAGGAGTGGGAAATGCAGTTGAAGAGGGCAAAACCATTGTGGGCTGCGGAGCAGGTATCTGGGAGGTACTGATATGACTGGGTGAAGAGACTGGGTTGGGTGAAACAGGCTGACAGGCAGCCAAAAGCAGACAAATTGCAGCAGCGCGAATACGTTCCATCTGATGATTAACCCCCAAGATCTCAGCTAATCCCATTTTACCCTATTCTGAAGGGCCTCCTCAGGACGGGGCGCGGGCGTTGAGGTCGAGCTTGTAGATTTTGTTTTCGGAGAGGATGTAGAGGATGTTTTTGACTTGGTCAAGGGCAAGATCTGAAGGCTGAATTATCGATTCTGTCTGACTTTCAGATTTACCTTGAATCTTAATCGTTGAGACACAGCCTTCTGGTGTTATTTTTCGGATAATTTTACGATCTGAGGCATAGATATAACCTGCTTTATCTTGAGTAAGATACCCAAAACTATAAAATCCAGCCAAATGTCCACAACCATCAACAGAACGTTCATCCCACCAGAAATGCGCTCCACCGGCCAAAAAAAAGATTTGTCCTCTGGGTGTTAATTTCCAAAGCAGATGTGAGTTATCATCAGAAACAATTATATTATCATTTTCATCGACAATTACACTAGATAAAAAAGGGGAGGTGGGATAACGTTCCACAATAGAGCGCCCCAGAGATCTATCTCTCTCTTGAATTTCTTTTATCGAATTTACAGCTCCAGTTAAACCTGAGTTTTCAAGCGAAAAGACATCTTTACCAACAATCTTTTTGGCATCTGATTCTCCTGTTATCGAAAATACGGAATCAACAGAAGTAACATAAAATTGATTAGATTTTCTGTGCCAGAAAATACTGAAAAAAGATGTTTGCAAACTATCAAATAAACTCAAACGAATTGTAGAAACTTCATTTTGAGCATTTATCTTGCGAATGCCACCAGAATAAATTCTATCTAACTTCTTGACAGTTTCAATCAAAAATATCTGTCCTTTATCATCAACAGTCAAATAGCGAGGAAATCTAAATTGAGCATTTTTTCCTATACCATCGGAATTCCCTTCCTGCCCTGTACCAGCGAAGGTAGTAACATCACCTTGAGGGGAAATTTTGCGAATAGTATGATTGTTAGTATCAGCAACATAAAGATTGCCATAAGAATCAATATCTAGCCCTTTGGGCTCATTAAATTTGGCTTGTTCGCCATTTCCATCTTGAAAACCGGAAGTATCTGAACCAGCCAGGACAGTTAAAGCTGAACTGAGCAGAGCGAAATCAGGAAGCGGCGTGGGACGGGCTTCGGGGGGTAATGTACGAATAGGAAGAGGTTCACTTGGGGTCGGCATCAGGCTGGGTACGGGCATAACCGTTGGACTTGGCTTAAAACTGGGTGTCGGTTTCGAGCCAGGGAATAGGCTCGGTGATGGCCTTGTAGAAGCCCTAGGTAAAGGAGAAGATCCTGGATTAGTTGGCACAGGCTGGCAAGCTGCCACAAGCAGACAAACAACCACAGCGCAAATACGTCCCATCTGATGATAAACCCCCAAGATCTCAGCTACCCCCATTTTACCATATTCTCACATATTCTCAACACCCATAAACAAAATAAGCATATTTAACCATTTTTTTTTACAGGCATAATCTTTATTTACTTTGACAAATTTATCGCCATAAATCTATCATTAACTATCACTTGCGGACCAGATGGGGGAATGATGTTTAAATCCAGATTTTTGCTTACTTTGCTTTTTTTTTCAGGCTGTCAGACACTCTCTCCAAGCCAAACACAAATCACCACATCAAGTTCAATCACTCCCCTTTCAGTAGAACAGGTGCAGGACTTTGTGCTGCAAAGGCTCAAACAAACGGGGCAAGCCCCCAAAGCGCCCAAATGGTTCCCCGACTGGCACAATCGCCCCCCTTTGGCTAGCTATAGCAAAACACCCGATCTCAGCATCCAAGATGTTTGGCTCAATGGGCAAAGCATTCAAGGCCCACAGGCTCCCAGCTCTCTGCGCCAAAATTGGGAAGGAACTCCCCATGAATTGCTGATCAAAGGCCAGTTTGAAAACAAAAAAGACAAAGACCTCAATCTCAATGCCTTTCGTTTCACCTTGGAGCCTGATGTCCTGCTCAGGTCCATGGCCCCCAACGAAAACAAACCGGCTTCGCGGGTGCTTTTGGACGATGCCATTTTGCTGACGCCCCTGGCGGTTTCGGGAACAGAAATTCGGGTGCAATTGCCCCAAGCAGGCTTGGGAGAACTTTTGCTCAAAGGGCTGCACAAAATCACAGTTATTCACAAAAATTATTATTCCGACACCCTGATTCAAGTCGGAGAGCCCCTCACACCCCCACCCCAAGAGGTTTTAACCCCTCAATTTAACAGCATTGAAGTCGTGCGCAATGACAAAGGCCAACCGCGATTTTTGCGCTGCACAGGCCCCGGTCTCAACATGACCCAAGGCAAATTTGCTTACAGCCTGATCGATTCTGAATTTGCCTTTGTCTACCAAAGCCAGATCGTCAGCACTGAAGTAGGCCGAGAATACGAAACCCTGATCCATATCCCCGATCCAGATTCCTTTGACCTCAATGCCAAGCACAGCTTGGTCTACGCCACCCCCTTTGGCACCACTTTCAAGCAGTTTTAACAGGAGCAAACCCCATGCAAATCAAATACGTCTTTCACACCTTGCTCGCTGGACTGCTGATTCTCAGCGCCTGTCAAATGCAAACACCGTCCACCTCCGGTATCAAGACCAATACAGCCAATCTCAATAGCCCAGCACAAATGGCATTCAACCAGCGCAAAGGGCCTTATACCGGCCCTGTCAGCATTAAGATCAACACAGGTCTGATGCAGCAGAGTACCGGCAAAGTGGTTGAAATTAAGTCACAGGACAATTTTAAAATCCAGGCAGTGCCGCAAGGGCCTGTGGTCTTTTCAGAGACATTGCAGATCAACCGCCCCAATCAGGATTTTATGCGCCTGTTTAAAGTACCCAACACCGGCAAGCGCTATATTGTACATGTTGCCAAACAAGAGCCCCAACAGGGTTGCGATAGCCGGGTCCAAGTCAATCTCAATGGGGCTTGGGTCATTCGCGAAAAAGACTTTGAACGGGGAGAAGAGGAGTTTCAAACCACAGGTTTGTTGCTCAATGCCAACAATTCCCTCAAAATCCGCTTTAAAGGAAAAACAGGGAACCATTTAACTCTGACTGTCGTTGAGGCGGGTGAAGCAGGCACTGTATTGCGCCGCCGGGGCTGGGAAAAAGACAAAGACCTGACCCAAGCCGATCGCATTCGCAACAATGACACCAACATCTTTGATCCCAATCAGCCAGACAGTTTGGGAGAATTGCAGCCCTATGAAGGGGATGAATTGCTCAATCCAGACAATCCCAATTCATCTAAAATTGGCGTCAGCACGGCAAATGGCTCGCAAGCGACCATATTTGTTGGTGAATTTTATGTCACCCTGGCTGAGCCTGTGGAAGAAAATTTACAGTATTTATTGGCCAACTACCCGATAGAATTGACTGAGCGCTATATTTTGGGAGAACATACTGAGGCCATTTTCAAGATCAAAATGGATCAAGCAAGCCTCCAGAATCTGCCAGAAACCATTGCAGCCTTAAACTTACGCCCTGGTTTTCTGGCTCTGGAAGAGGTGGTCTTTTCTTCGGTCAATACAGCCAAAACCGTGGCTGTTCTCAGTGAAATTCTGGCCCATGAATCTGAGCGATTGGTATATATTGGCCTGCAAAACAAGGCCGAGAAGCATTTTCAAAACAGCAATGGCAAAATAGTGACAGAGGAAGAAAACCGCTCAGCTATTTATAGTCCTGCGGGATTTACTCAGCCCATTAAATCCTCAGATTTATGGTGGATAGAAAAAACCAAAGCCAATCAAGCTTGGCAATACGGCTTGGGACATGGTGTCAAAGTAGCTATTATTGATGATGAATTCGGCTTGATTCAGGAATATACCGATTTTAAAAACCGAGTTGACACTATTCAATATTTAAAGGTACCTAGTTATGATGATCAAGGATTAAATCCTACACTTCCAACCAAATTACTCATAGAACCAGGCCATGGACTGGTGACTGCTAATATTTTAGGGGCTCGAAGCGGTGATAAATTTGGTATCGCAGGAATAGCTCCTCAATCAATCCTTGTACCAATGGCTTCCAATGGAAAAATAGATACCTATATAGTTGAGCAACTTGACAAAATCGCCAATGGTAATAATATTGCAGATGTAGTAAATATCAGCCAAGGAAGATCAGCCAATTTTTATGACTATTGGACAAATAAAACATCCAATGGAAATACTGATACCGCAATCATAAAAAGATATAAACAGGTCTTCAATCGTTTAAACCAAAAGAATATTTTTGTGGTCACTTCAGGAGGAAATGAAAACAAACAAAATGGAGAATTTGATTCTGCTCAACCGACAATACTGAAGGGAAATTTTCCGTCCACATTAAGTGTCGACAGCCCCAATGTCTTTTCAGTGGGGGCCTTTGATAAAAATAACAATCGCGCGTTTTTTACTAATCCAAATCCCCCTATCTATGTAGCATCTAATTTTGGGGCTCCCGGAATTATTACCATTTGGGCTCCAGGCAAAGATATTAATACAATAGATTGGTTTTTTAATGGTGATCAGAACACCAACATATTCCTAAATTATACAGAGCTATTTTCTAAAGAATCAGGAACAAGCCAAGCCGCACCCCAAGTAGCCGGAGCATTGGCTTTGCTCAAAGGCTGGAAAAAGAATCTGACGGGTTCCGAAGCCAAAGCGATTTTGAATGATACGGCTATGTCCATTACTGAACCGGCAAACACGCCAGCCAATAAAAGTTTTTATCCTCTCAGCACACTTAGACCCGTCACCGTCAAAGGCCTCGATGTCCTGGCCGCCATCAAACACCCCAGCATCAATGCCAAGCCCTACCAAACCTACACCGGCACCGCCCAGGCCAATGGCACCGTGCTGATCAACGGCAGCACTTACACCACCAAGCCCAATTATTTAGACCTCGACCCGACCCTCCAGGTTGGAGATACCGTGACTCTTTCAGGCTGGCTCCAAGCGGATAACCCCAATATTCCCGCCAATGAAATTCATTTACTGGGACTGGTCAAAGGAACCATTCTACAACCCATTCAATCGCTGCCCACGCATTCAGCGCTTGCAGTCAAAGCCTTTACTATTAACCAGCAACACTATTTGGCTGTGGCCAATTTTTACAATGGTTCAAGCCATCAAATTGCTTCGGATATTTACCGTTTTAACAACAACCCCAATCAGCCACAATACTTACTGGACCATTCTCTGTCTTCGTCTGGCGCTTATGATGTTGAACCGTTTAAAATTGGCAATGATACTTTTTTGGCCTTGATCAACCATGTGGGTGGAAACTCTAAAATTTTCAAATGGGATGCAGGGCAAAATAAATTTTTAGAGTTTCAGTCCTTGCCTACATTTGGGGGCACCGATGCCGAACACTTTGAGTTTAATGGGGAACACTATTTGGCCATTGCCAATCTATGGCTGGGAACGCCGACTTTAGAATCTGCTATTTTTAAATGGAATGGAACCACCTTTGTCAAACATCAGGGCATTTCCACCACAGGCGCTTTTCGTTGGAAAGCCTTCCAAATAGGAAATAACGCCTTCCTCGCATTGGCTTCTTATGCCGCTTATTATGGCGGCAATCCCAACACCCTTTCTCGCGTTTTCAAAAAAATAGGCAACGATTTTGTGCCTATTCAAGATATTCCCACCTTAAATGCCTATGATTGGGAAGCATTCTCTATCGGCAATGACCATTATCTAGCAGTGGCCAATTATGGCAGTGGAGAAATTATCAGCAGTGGGGACAATCAAGTGGATCGCAGGGCAACTTCTTCTATTTACCGCTGGAATGGTAGCCAATTTCAAGAATTTCAGCCCATTGCAACCAACGGAGCAACCAGTTGGAAACATTTTGAAGTCAACGGAACCCATTATCTCATCCTGTCCAGTGACGAACAATTCTCGTATATTTACCGCTGGAACGGCAGTGCTTTTGAGGTCTTTCGCTCCATTGCCAGCAATGGCAATATTGACTGGGAATTTGCAAGTGTAGGCAATAATCTCTACTTAATTGCTGTTGCTAATTATTTTGGTTCACAAGGGTACAATACCCCCTCCAATGTCTACAAATTTGAGCCTTAAAAGAGAACAACTATGAGAGCAAGGTTTGCCCTGGGCTGGGCAATGAGGGCAACAGGAACCCCGTCCTTCGACTTCGCTCAGGACTCTCCTTCAATTCCTTACGCTCCCTGAGCGGAGTCGAAGGGAGCGGCCCGAATGCCCAGGCCCATGGAGCAAAACCTTTCCTCCAAACCTTTAAGACCGCCTCACACCCGGCAAACCATGAGCCTGGTTCAACGCCCGCAACCAATGCGCCACCGTGCCCCGCTCGGCATAACGCATATACTGCACAAAGCGGTGCAAATGACTGGAGATCACCCGCTCCCCATCGGCATCAAAGCCCTCGTGGTAGTCAAAATCGCTCTGGGCCAATTCAAACAGCGCCAAATGGCCAAAGAGATCGGGCCTCTGCCGCACCGCCAGCAAAAAGGGCAAGGTATATTCAGCAAAAGCGCGGGGATGATTGATATGGTAGATCACCGGCTGCCCGAGCTGCACCCATTTGACCGAAGCAAACCAGGCTTGATCGGGCAAATGCAAAAACAGATCAAAAAGATCCTGAAAATACAGCGGCACAGTCACAGCCGAAAAGAGCCTGTACTGGCGCGTCAATGCCACAGGCAAGACAAAGGCATCCTCCGACCAGGGGGCCAACTTAAAGACAAAATCGCGCCGATGGGGCTTGCGTTCAATCCAGCTCACGGCCCCACTCTGTTCCAATTGCTCAAGCCAGGTTTCGGGTTGAATCTCGTCAGGCGTGAGTGGGCAGCGCAATTGATTGACCCGGTAAACCGCCTCGGGGCCCTGTTCGGCCTCGCAAATGGCAATGCCCGCCAAAACGCCTGAGACAAAATCCGGGGCAGGCCAGCACTCTTGGTGCAAATAGGTCCAATAATCGCCCCAAACCGAATGGCCAAACATGCCGCCGAGATAGCGCACGAGATCCCAGCAGCAGACCCCCGCAATTTCGGGATAGGGAATTGCCACCACCTGATGGGAAAAAGTGGCCTGCTGCAAGGCCTGTTTTAATTCCGCCGCCTCGGCCCCCTGCTGCAGGTAAATGACCTGAAAGTTTGCGTTGTCTTGGGCATTTAAAGCCCGAATCTGGCCTGTCAGATAGGCCTCGGGCAAATAGCGGTGATGGGCAATTAAAAAAGTGAGAGGGGGTGACATGTGTTTTATTATAACCAGCAGAAGTAAGGGTCCCAAACAAAACAGGGCTGACGCAATGCCAGCCCTGTTTAAAAAGAGAACTTAAACTTAGGTCAAGGAGCGGCGAATGCCCTCAGTATTGAGGATTTTATTCGCCAAAACGGCACCCAAGGCACCGCCGACCACGCCAGCGATAATCAGGGGATTGCCGGGGGCTGCGCCCAGGGCTTTGAAGATCGCCATGGTGCCACCACCAACGGCCACGCCACCGATGGCGCTAACGCCACCCTGGAGGGTATCCGTGAGGATATTCCCGACAGTGGTTGAAGCGGATTGTTTGCCATGGGTCAGAGAAGCCAGGTTTTTGACAACTGAGACAGAGCCGCTGATGGCTGCGCCGATGCCGACAGAGCTCATCATAAACTGAGTCAGGGGTTGACCGGAGCCAGATTTGGCATAGGTAAAACCGGTATAGCCGCCCACCAGCATTTTGGTGATCGCGCCGTCTCCGCTGGCCGCGCGGTTGGTATCAAAGAAAGCAGTATCTGCGCCGTACACAGCGGTGCTTGGCCGGACGGCCGCTGCGGCAGGTTGCGTTGGGTTATTCCCTGAATAGGGGTTATAACCAAAAAAGGAACGGACCTGATCGACGAGCATAGTAACCTCGCTTGACCTAAAATTAATTGTTTCTTAATTAAAGGTTTAGAAGATCTTGATCTTGATCTTGTCAGATCTCAACAATTGTTAAAGAAAAATTAAACGGTTGTTAACCTTTGATGAGAGCCTTAGCCCAAAGCGGGCGCGTTGGCAGGGGCCGTGTTGGGAATAGTTGGAATGGACGGATCTAGGTTGGCAAATTTGAGCAACATCTCAGCCATTTGACTGGCCAATTGGCGGCCAAAGAAGAGCACCATCTGCACCAATTCCAAAAGCCGAAAGCCCGAAATAGCACTGAGTGCCGTGGTGGGGGACCAGCGAAAATAAGGGGTATCGTCTTCGGCCAGACCCGTGCTGCCCCAAGGCAGACGGCGGTTAAAATCCACCAAAACGTCGGTGAGATGGGCAAAGCGGCTTTCGGGCACATTGACCGGATAAGCCAGATAAAACTCCCAGCGCTCATCAAGATTGTCTGAGGCAGGGCGAATGTCGAGAAAGAGATCGGTTTCGGGAATCGGCAGACGCAAATAGTCCAGACCGCTGGAGCCAGGGGTCTGCAGGGCAGCATAGCCGCCTTCAGTCAGCACCTGCTGCAAATCGGAAAGGGAATGGACGGGTTGTAAAAGTGGACTTGTCAATTGGGCCACCAACTCACTGATGATTTCCTTATTGTAATTGAAATTTGTGATTTTTACACCCCGCGTGAATCAAATTTAAGCTTGATTTTGATCAATCCAGGTCGGAGTTCCCGGCCTGTCTCAAAAAAAGATTCAAAAGCTTTTTCCAAAGGCAAAAAAATCGAGTATGATAACAAAAACAGACAAAAAAACCATGGAAAATCTATTTTCTGAGCTTCAATTGCCCCAGTTAGAACCCATTCCCAGTCGCTGGCAACAATGGCACAACGGGGTATTGGCTTTGCTGCTGTTGGCCAGTATGCTTTGGCTGCTGTTTAAGCTCGATCAGAGCAGTTTTGCTGTTGTCGAAATCGCTGGGACCCGCTTGGCGCAAGTGGCCTGGGTCAGTGGCTTGTCTTTGGCCTGTGGGGCTTATGCCGTTTGGTTGCATGCCCGCAAACTCTGGTCAGAACAGGGGATCTCCTTCCGCAACGATGGCCGCGATGACCGGGTTCTGACAGGGATTATCCTGGGCACAGCCCTGCTTTTCTGTTGCCTCTGGTCGGTCATTCTGGACTATAATGAGTCCGCCCCCTTGGAGCTGACTCCCAAGACATACCGTTTGGCCACCATCCGTGAAAGTACCCTTGAGTTAGAACCCTTGGAAAAAGCCAAAGGCCCCAGGCTGAAACTGAACTTAAGCGGTTACAAACACAGCTTGTTTAAACGGATGCAGCCCGGAGACAGTTTTGGAGTCAAGCGACAACCTGGGCGCTTGGGTTTTGCATATATCAGCCTGTTGATTTGGCGAAACAAACAGGAAAAAAGCATGATACTCTGGCCCCGACAAAGGCCGTTACACAGCCCCCAGCGATCAGAGCGCCGCCCCGAATAGAAAGACAGAGGCCCCATGTTACCGGATTTTCTCAAAGATTTTCTCCTGCTCGAAGCCCAAAAACAGCCCCTTAAACATCTCAAACCCGCCCACGAACAACTCAGTTTAAATTACCGCGATCAGAGTGGCCAAAGTGGCGTGCGCCTGAATACCCAGGCCGATCGGCAGGTCTACCGGCTCAGCCGCCTGCCCGCGATTTATGCGGTGATCGAAGCCCTGGCCAAAGAACTTCAGGCCCAATTGCCGGATTTTGCCCCCACTTCGCTGCTGGATTTGGGTGCTGGCCCTGGCACGGTCAGCTTGGCCCTGGCCCAACATTTTGCCAGCCTGGAGCAGATCTTTCTCTGTGAACGCGACCGCGAACAGGTGCGCTGGGGACAGCAGCTCTTTGCAGAATCAGGCAACCCATTGTTAGCGGCTGCCCGCTGGGAAATTGCCGATCTGCTCTCCTTGCAAAGATGGCCCCAGGCCGACCTGCACTGTCTGTCTTATGTGCTCAACGAATTGGACCCCAGTTCACAAACCCAGCTCTTGGGCAAAATGTATCAACAGCCCTTTCAGGTTTTGCTCTTGGTCGAACCCGGCACACCGCTGGGATACAAACATATCCTGGCGGCGCGTCAATTGGCGCTCGAAAGCGGATTGCAGCTGGTTGGCCCCTGCCCCCATGCCCAGGCCTGCCCCCTGCAAGCGGGCGATTGGTGCCACTTTGGCACACGGGTGGCACGCACCCAGGTTCAGCGCTACCTCAAAGACGGCTTTGAATCTTACGAAGATGAAAAATTTGCCTGGCTGGCTGTCAGCAAAACGCCGCTGCTGCAAACCCCTGCCGCACGGGTCTTGCGCCGGCCTGTTTACCGCAAAGGGGTGGTCGATCTCACGCTCTGCCAAAGCGATGGCAGCTGGAAAACCAGCTCCATCGCCCGCAGCCACGCCCTTTACAAAAAAGCCCGCAAAGTGGACTGGGGCGGAAGTTTAAGTTAAACGAAAACCGATCTGCCGGGGGGGTTGAATCCAACGCGACAGTTCGGGAATCTCGACCCGCACCCCCGCTTGCAGATCGTGCCGGGCAAACCACCCATAAGCCACCTCCAAAAAAGCCCTCACAGGCTGAGCCGGAATCAGCAGTGGATCGCCAGGGGAGAGATCGTGATGGGAGAGCAAAAGCCCAGAGGGAGAGATAAAGCCCACACTGATCGCCATGTCCATCTCAGTCATGCCCACCCCCGCATACTCAGGCGGGTCAAACACAAAGAGCAAGCCCTGGCTCTCGGTCAAAGGCGCATGCCCAGAGAGGCCCCGGCGTTTGTCTTCCAGCAGCCAAGCCACTTCAACGGAGAGGGCGTGGGTGCCAATCAGCACCTCGGTCTGTTCGCGTTCTCGCCCCAAAGTCAGTCTTTGACCGCCAATTTTAAAGCCAGAGGCACAATTACCAGATTGAGGGCCAACATGCCGCAGACCATCAGACGCAGCGTCATATCCATATCTGGGACCAAGACTTTAAAATAAAACAGGCCAATGATAATCAGATCAAGGACCGTATTAAAAATCACGATTTGCATGTATTTGGCCTGGTTCATAAGCGGCTCCTTAAAGGTAAAATTTAGCGTTTGACCAGCACCAGCGAACTGGCCACAGGTCTTTCTCGGCCATCGGATGGCCGATTGACCAATTGATTGCGAATCACCATGGCACTGGAACCACCGCCATCAAAATTGAGGGCTTCTACGGCCCCTTTTTCTTTGAGCAGGCCCGCCAATTCCCAGAGAGTCAGGCCCTTGCTTTGGCTCTGACGGCCATCGACCACCAGCAGAATGATCTCCCCATTGGGTCCCAAGCCCAAAGCGGTGCGGGGGGCACGGCCTTTGGCGATATCTGCCTGAAAGCGCTCCTGCTCTGAGGTCACGTGTAATTGGCCGTTTTTAATCAGGCGGGGGCCGCCACCAACCATATGTAAGATCTGCTCCCATTGTCCCAAAACCTGCGAATAGATCAGGGCCCGCATACCGACATAGGCATTGGCTTTGAGCCAGCGAGCACCCTGGCCGTGGGCCGAGATCACATAGCCATCTTCAGGAATCGCCAAATTGGCGGGGGCCATTGCTTGAACCGTGCCATCGGAGAGAATCTGAAGTTCGAGCGCATCTTCGCTGGGGGCCGTGCCGGTCTTGTCACCATAGCGGGGGGTGTACAAGACCATTTGTTGGTTCTGACGGGGCAGATTGACGGCATTAAAGCGCATACGCATGCGGTTTTGCAGGGGAAATTCGACCGCCAGGCTGTGCTCGGTCTGGTCGATAAACCATGCGCCTGATTGGCTCTGCCCCAAAAGTGTGCGCCCATAAATGGGAGAGGAAATAAACTCCCCTTCTTTGATCAAGATGCCCAATGGCACACCGGCCTGATTAAAATAACCGGCATTGATCGCCGCCAAAGCATTGCTGCGGCGCGCCATCGTGCTGACCGGCTCCTTGACAAACCCCTTGCCAGAGCCTGTACCTTGGCCGGCCAACTCAGGCACCAATTTCAGGCCCGAACCCGGCTGAATCTCGAGGCTGTAATAGGTCACGGGGCCAAAGCCAAAGCCCTGGTAAGTGCGGGTATATTTGACCCCTGGAGCCACCTGGGAGCGTTTGTCCTCTTGAAAGACCTTGACCAAATCGACCATCAGGCGGTCGGGTTTGTCGAGCCAGAAGAGGCGGTGGGGAGAAGGGTAGTTTTTAAAAATCTGCAGGCGCACGATGCCTCGGCCCATTTGCTGGATTTTGAGCCCTTTAAACAGCACATCGCTGCTCTCAGGCGTAAATTGCTCGGGCTCGGGCACCTCAGCCCCATAAAAATCCAGGGTAATGCTCTGTTCACTCTCCTGCAATTGGTAGACAGGGGGCTGTTGAAATTCAATCACCAGGCGGGTATACACATCCGAGGGCAGGAGATTCACGGCGCGAAAGGTGTTTAACTCTTTGCTGATATGGATTTCGTTATTGGCTTTGTTGTAGCTAAAGCCGATGCCCAAATTGGCCAAAAGCGAACGGGGCACAAACAGGGTGTCTTGCTGCCAAATGGGCGCGTGGGAGATCATCATGCCCTGTTGGTTCCAGGTCACTTGCCGGGAGCCCTCTTTGACCAGATAAAAAACCCCAGGGCGCATCAGACGGGCGCTGTGGTGAGCCGGGTCGAGTTCGACCCGCAGACCCAGATGCTCCAGTAATTTGACCGGCAAATAGAGCATGGTCGCACTGGTAAAGGGGGACTGCAATTGGGTGATGGGCTTGTCGTTGAGATAGATGACGGTGCTGCTGTTTTGGGCCAAGCGCAGCGGCTGAGCTGCAGCCCAACTCGAAGGCTGAAAACCCAGCCCCAGCGCCAGGCTCAATGCGAGAACCAGCATCCATCCCCTCAGCATAGACATCTATCCTGCCATCAAGAGCGGCGAGCCATTGACGGGGCGGGGGCTGCTCAAAACCGAAGCGTAAACGGCCTCAACAGCGGCCAAATTGGTTTCGAGCCGGTAGCGCTCGACCACCCGCTCGCGGGCCTTTAATTTGAGGTTGGCAACAAAATCCGGGTGTTGGTGCAACAATTGCAGGGCAAAACTCAACTCGGACTTGACCTTGCCGGGGTTGATAATCACCCCTGCGCCCTGTTCCAGCACTTCGCCATCGGAGCCCACGTCGGTGGCCACCGTGGCCAGACCACAGGCCATGGCTTCGAGCAGGGCAATCGAAAGTCCTTCGACCTGGGAGGGCAGAATAAAGATATCGCTGCCACGCAGCACGTCCAAACGCTCGGCTTCGCCCAAGAAGCCTGTCCAGACCAAATTGGGCACTTCGCTGTAAAGCGACTGCAAGAGCTGTTTTTGGCTGCCATCACCGACCATCACCAATTGGGTCTGGGGCAGGGCCAGGCGCATAAAGACCTTGAGCAATTCATCGAGGCCTTTTTCAGGGGCAATCCGGCCCATATATGTCATGATCAATTTGTCCGGGTAACGCTGACGAAAGGCCGAGGGCCCCGGAGAGAACCGCTCTGTGTCGATCGCATTGGGCACAATTGCGATCCGCTCTTCACTCACCCCCACGCGCATCAGCAATTGTTTTTGCAGATTCGAGAAGATGATCACGCGGTCGGAATCGGCCATTTGCTGGGCATAGAGCTGATAGGTCAGATAACTCGTGCCACTAAAAAAGCTCGGGCGGCGGTCAAAGGCATTGTGAAAGGTCGAAACCAGGGGAATGCCCAATTTGTGGCAAATCTCGGGCAGGTTAAAGTCCATGGCTGAAATAGGCAAAGAGGCATGAACCACATCGGGCTGCCAGTCCTGCAGGGCCTGGGTCAAAATCTTGGCCGAGGTCGGGCTGGGAATGGTGTACATCTGAGACTTGTAGAGATAGGGGATTTTGACTTCGTGGCTCTCTTCGATCGGGGTCTCAGAGGCATTTTCAGGGTCTTCAAAATGCACAAAGAGCACTTCGTGGCCCCGTTCGGAGAGCCCGCGCACAAGTTCTTTGCAATAGGTCACGTTGCCACAGAAGGGGGACTTTTTGCCAATCCAGGCAATGCGGTAGGTCTTTTTCATCGTTTTTTCACACACAGGTGTTTGTTTGATTCTGGTGCTATTTTAACACGAAGGGGGATCCGGCATATGGGTTGACTCTCACAGCCCCTGCACTGCCCGCAGCAAAGAGAATATTTAAACAGGGCTTAACCAATTGGGCCGGGCAGGTTATAATGAGAAAATCGAAAAAAAAACCAAAACAGATTAACCAAAACAGATTAATTAAAAAAGCAATTGGGATTTCATGACCACACAGCCATACCGCCTCGAAGATCTTTTTACGCCCGCTGAAACCGCCAAAGACAGCCTCTTCAGCCAAACCTCCATTCGCCCCGAAGTGGCGATTGTGCTGGGCTCCGGCATCCAAATTTTTGAAAACCTGGAAGACCAGGAAGTGGTGCCTTACGAAAAAATCCAGGGTTTTCCCAAAGCCTCCGTCAAAGGCCACAAAGGGGAAATCACCCTGGGCAAATTTGAGGGCAAATCGGTTGCCATTTTTCATGGCCGCCTGCACCGCTACGAAGGCCACCCTTGGTCCAACGTGGTATTCCCCACCACCTTGATGCACGCCATGGGTGTCAAAAACATCATTATGACCAATGCCGCAGGGGGGATTCACCGTTATTACACCCCCGGCGATCTGGTTTTGATTCGCGACCATATCTATTGGCAGCCGGTGACCCAAGAAGAGCGGGCCTACCTCAGCCTCAAACTCGGCAACGAGCGCATGTACTTTAATTTTGATCCGGCCCTGCTCGAAAAAGCCCGGCTGGCCGCTCACGACTCCGACGTGGCCCTGCGCCAAGGCACTTATGTCTGCCTGCTGGGCCCCACTTACGAAACCCACGGCGAGTTGCGCCTGTTTAGCCGCATGGGCGGTGATATTGTCGGCATGTCGACCATTCCCGAAGCGATCTGGGCCCAGGCCCTGGGGCTGGGTGTGGTCTGTTTCTCCTGTGTGACCAACGTGACCTATGATCCCCTGGCCCTGGCCAATACCTCCCACGAAGAAGTGGTGGAAGTGGCCCAACAGAGTTCGGCCCGCCTCGATCAATTGCTGCAGGCCCTGCTCCGCCGCCTGTGACGCCGCACCTGAGCTTGGCCGCTCTGGCAGATCCCGCTCGGCGGAAAGATCTGGCACACATCTTAAAACAGGCCAAGTCCGTTGTCGCCATTACCGGCGCAGGGGTTTCAGCGGAGAGTGGCATTTCGACCTTTCGCGGCGCGGGGGGTTATTGGGAAAAATTCCGCGCAGAAGATTTGGCTTCACCCAGGGGGTTTACCAAAGATCCGGAATTGGTCTGGCGCTGGTACAACGAGCGGCGCATCGCCATTTTAAACAGCCAGCCGAATCCTGGCCATTTTGCCCTGGCCGCTTTGGAAAAAGCCTTCCCCTCATTTTTGCTGGTGACCCAAAACGTGGATGGTTTCCACGGCCAAGCCGGCAGCGAGAAAATGGTCGAAATTCATGGTAGCATTTGGGAATTGCGCTGCACCCGCGAGGGCAAAATCTGGACCGACCGCCAGATCTTTGAGACCCTGCCTGTCTACTGTGCGTGTGGCGCCCTGGCCCGACCCAATGTACTCTGGTTTGGAGAGGCCTATAACCCCAATCTGTTTCACCAGGCCCAGCAAGCCGCTTCTCGAGCGGATCTGATTCTGGTCGCAGGCACCTCGGGCATGGTCTGGATTGTGGCTGGCTTGCTGCAGGCCCATTACCAACACCAGAGCCAAGGCCAGGTGATTGAGATCAACCTGGAGGCCAGCGATTTAACCCCCGAAGTGGATCTCTTGCTACAAGGCCCCTCGGGCCAGATTTTGCCCCTTATTTTAGCGCTATTAAAAAACGAGGATCAGACCTAATGTTACAGAGCCATCCCTGGCACAGCCTGCCTTATGGTGAGGCCATGCCCCAACGCGTCAATGCCGTGATCGAAATTCCCAAAGGCTCCAAAGCCAAATATGAACTCGACAAAGCCAGTGGCTTTCTCAAACTCGACCGGGTCTTGTTTTCTTCGGTGCATTACCCCGCCAATTATGGCTTTATTCCCCAGACCTATTGCGACGACAAAGATCCTTTGGATATTCTCGTACTCTGTTCGATAGATATCATGCCGATGTGTATTGTCGAAGCGACTGTGATTGGTGCCATGCAAATGCAAGACAACCAAGAACACGACGACAAGATCATCGCCGTGGCCAGCCACGATATGTCGGTCAACCATATCCAGGATATTTCTCAGCTCGGCCCCCATACCATGGTAGAGATCCAGCGTTTTTTCGAAGATTATAAAAAGCTCGAAAACAAGCAAGTGGTGATCGAAAAACTGGTGGGACGTGAAGAAGCCTATGAAATTGTCAAACAGAGTGTGAAATTGTACACCCAGGCCTTTGGTTAACATTGATCACCGAAATCCGTTTAAATAAGCTTTAAACTTAAAATAGGCCCAGAAGGCCGCTTAAGATTTGTTAAACTTTGAATACGATTCGGGCGCACAGCAAAAATCAGAGCTGTCGGCGCCCTCATGCTCTGAAAGGAAAGTGGCGGTGGAATCCCTACAGGGACTGACACAATGGCTTGCTCACTTCGTGACATCACTGCGCTGGCAGGATTTTCTCGACGTGGCCTTGGTGAGTTTTGTCTTTTACAAGCTCTTTTCTTTTGTCAAAGAAACCCGCGCCGCTCACCTGATCCGCGGTGTGCTGCTGCTGGTGATCATTTATTTTATTGCCAATACCTTCCTCGAATTGCGGATCTTAACTTCGGTGCTGCAAAACGCAGCCACACTGGTCATTGTCGCCATTCCCGTGGTCTTTCAGCCCGAGTTGCGCAAAGCCCTGTCAGAGCTCGGACGCGGGGTTTCGCTCTTTCCGGGCGAACGGCTCAAAGGCAAAGAACTCTTTGACGTGACCAATGCCCTCGTCAACGCGGTTCAAGAAATGTCTGAAAACCGCACGGGGGCGCTGATCGTGATTGAGCGCCAAATAGGCCTGAGTGAGTATTCCTCCGATGGCTACCCTGTTGATGCCCAGGTTTCAAAAGAGCTGCTGCTGACCATTTTTCACGATGGCACCCCCATGCACGATGGCGCGGTGGTCTTGCGGGGAGATCGGCTGGTGGCCGCAGGTGTTGTTTTGCCGCTGATCGAAACCCTCAAATCTCCTGCGGGGATCTATTGGGGCACCCGCCACCGCGCAGCCCTGGGGATTACCGATGCCTCAGACGCAGCCTGTATCGTGGTCTCGGAAGAGACCGGCAGTATTTCGCTGATCGAAGGGGGTAAAATTCACCGCAATCTGGGTGAAGAGACCCTCGAACGCAAATTGCTCGAAATTTTTCAGATGCAACAGCCCCAGGAAGACAGAACTGGCGGCTTTAATCTCTGGAGTTTTTTGCCACTGCGCAAAACCCCGCCTCCCGTGCCGGCCAGCGCAGGCTCAGGCCAGTTGGTAGAAGCCCGTGCCAATCCCTTTTTGGCTTTGTCGCGCCGCCTGTCCGACAGTTTTTTATTCAATTTGCGTTTTATCGCCATTTTGATCGCGATTATCTGGGGCCTGGCAATTGGCATGGGCACCGATCACAATACACCGACCCCTCCAGCCCCCACACTCGATCTTGAAGCCCATACCCGCGAAGTGCTCTTGCCAATTGGCATTCAGGGCAATATTCAAAAACACCAGGTTCAAACCACGCCCCTTCAAGCCACCGTGGTCTTAACCGGCAAAAATGCCGCTCTCAAAAACCTCGCACCCGAAGCGGTTAAAATTTATGTGGAGGTCAAAGATCTCAGCAAAACAGAACAAATTTTACCGCTCTCGGTCTTCTTGCCCCCAGATATCCAGTTTAAGGATTTGCGCCCGCGCACCGTCACTCTCAAACTCAGCCCACGCAAATCCTTTTTAAGCCCGGCTCCGATCAATCCGGCTCCGAAGGCCTCAGGTCGTTAACAAGATGTCTTTGGAACGGATTTTTTTGCTTACGGGAGAAGATGAGTGGCAGCGGGGCAAATATTTACACAGTCTGATCGAGAAACATCTGGACCCAGAATGGCGAGACTTGAATCTGGAACGCTTTAATGGCGACGAAACAGAGCCTGCGCGTATTTTGGAAAGCTGGTTGACCCCGCCGTTTTGGGGCGAATGTCGCCTACTGCAGGTCGAATTTTTGCGCAGCCCAGAAGCCTTAAATACCTTGATGGGTGTCTTGAGCGACTACACCGATAAACATGCACCAGAGAGCCCCAATTATTTGGTGATGCTCAGCGAAAGTGTCGACAAACGACGCAAAGAGACCAAAACCCTGATCAAAAAAATCCAGCACCACGATTTTCAAGCCATCAAAAGCTGGAATATTGAAAAAGAATTACATCCTTGGATCGAAGAAGAACTGCGCAAAGCAGGCAAACGCATCAGCCGCCCCGCGCTGCAATACCTGGCCCGCTCCCTGGGGACCGATAAATTCGCCTTGCAACAGAGCATTGAAAAACTGCTGACATTTTTGGGCAGCGAAACGATGCTCGAAGAAAGCCACGTCAGGGCCTTGGTCACCCCCACCGAAGCGGATGTATTTGGTCTCTTAGAATGTCTGGCCCAACGCCGCGAAGCCCAAGCCCTGCAAGACTTACATCAGCAATTATTGCATGAAAGTCCCGAGGGCATTCTGGCCTCTCTGACCGCCAATTTGCGCAGTTTGTACAGGGCCAAATACCTGCAAACCCAAAAATGGGGCCAAGAAGAAATCGCCAAAGAGTTGGGCCAACACAGTTTCAGACTCAAAAAAAATCTCGAACTCTGGCAGGGGTATAGTCTCAAAGAGATCGACGGGGGGCTGCGGCGGCTTTTAGATCTACAAACCCGTATGCGCCAAGGTTTGCGCTTAAATCCCGCCATGGCCCTCGAACTGTGGCTGCATGAAGTGATCTCAGCCAAAGCCCCAACAGATCGGCGCATGTGATCGATCTGGCTAAAATTCAGGTGGATCCCTCACAGCTTTGAATCAAACCCGCGTGATATGCTGATCAGCAAAGGGTTAGCCCCTGTTTTAAAAGCCCTTTAAAAACACGCATATTAGCAAGGTTAAGGCTCATGCTCCGTCGTTTTCAACAAATGCTGAATACCGCTTTTCATCCTGGCCCCGCAGACAAGGCAGCCCAGGCCGCAATTCTCTTTTCTGAAGAGGTCGCGCGGCCCGAACGGCCCCCCTTGCAATTGCCCGCTTCACTGGCAGCACCGCCCAAACCAGAGCCAGTGACGAGCCTCCCCCCCTTGCCCCGCCCAATGGCACCTCTGCAAAGTGAGTTTTTTAAAGCAGCGTCTCTCAAAGCCGCCCCGGTTCGGGTCTCCCCCCCACCTGTCAGGGCGGTTAGCCAGGCCCCTTCGCTGGCAGAAATTTGTGCAGAACAGGCCCCCACGCCCCTCCTAAAGACTTTACACGAACAGGCCCGCTGGTTTTATGAATACCGGCCAGCTGCTCCATCTTTCTCGAGCAGTGCTGTTTTTACGCCGATTATTCGCTGCACGCCCCTGCCGGGACTGCTCGACTATCAACGGATACAAATTTTCGTGGAATCCGCCCAAGACGAACATATTTCTCTGGATTTAGAAGTGGCCGAACAGGCCGACGCCCTCATTTTAATTGGCGATGTCCAACCCGGTCAATATTCAGGTTGTCGGCTGCGGGTCCCCACCAATCGCGAGATCGAAGTCTGCTTCCGGATTTTTGCCACACAAGACCAAAGCCGGGAACAAAACAGCGCCAAAGAGACCCCTGACAGGAGCAAAAACACGATCAAAATTGCGCTCAAATATGCGCTCAAACTCAGTCCCGTTGAAACCGAGTCGAAATTGGAACCGGTTTTGAGTGAGGCCTGTTTTGGCGCAGAAAGCCAATTGGCAACCGTTTAAACCGCATCCCAACAATGACAAAAGGGGCGGTGAGAGTGATTCTCACCGCCCCTTAAATCTGAAGCCAAGTTAAACGACTTAGGCGCCGAGCAACTCACTTACGGCTTCTTTTTCTTCCAGCAATTCTTGCAGTGTCGCTGCAATTTTTTCGCGGGAGAAATCATTCAGCTCAAGCCCTTTCACAATTTCCCAATTCTGGCCGTCGCTGCGAATGGGAAAGCTGAACATCAGACCTTCGGGCACGTCATAGCTGCCATCGGAACTGACTGCAACCGAGAAATACTCACCGGCAGGGGTGGGATTGATCAGATTTTTAACTGTGTCCATGGCGGCATTGGCGGCAGAAGCGGCAGAAGAAAGGCCACGGGCTTTGATAATCGCGGCACCGCGCTGCTGCACATTGGCCAAAAACTCGCCCTTGAGCCAATCGTGATCAGCAATCACCTCGGGCACAGGTTTGCCATCGACGGTGGCGTCAAAGAAATTGGGATATTGGGTGGCCGAGTGGTTGCCCCAGATCGCCACATTTTTAACTGCCGTGCTGTGAACGCCCGCTTTTTGCGCAATCTGCGAAAAAGCACGGTTCTGATCGAGCATGGTCATGGCAAAGAAGTTTTGGGGAGACAGGCGTTTGCAGACGCTTTTGGCAATCAAGGCATTGGTATTACAGGGGTTGCCCACCACCAAGACCTTACAATCGGCACTGGCCACAGCATCAAGAGCCTGCCCCTGCTTGGTGAAGATCCCGCCATTAATATTCAACAAATCTTTGCGCTCCATCCCCGCTTTGCGGGGTACAGAGCCGACCAAAAGGGCCCAATCGGCGTCTTTAAAAGCCACATTCATATCGTCACTACAGGTAATCGAAGCCAGGTTGGGGAAAGCGCAATCATCCAGTTCCATTTTAACCCCTTCCAGGGCAGGCAAGGCCTGGGGTAATTCCAATAATTGCAGGTGGACATCTACGTCATGGCCAAAAACTTCGCCCGAGGCCAAGCGAAACAGCAGGGCATAGCCAATTTGACCAGCAGCGCCGGTCACAGCAACTTTTACAGATTTGCGACTCATCAATCGATCCTCACTTTGTGCTTACTCATCTCTTTAAATTCGGAGCTTCTTCAGAGCGGCATGCACTCAGGAATACAGGAAGAAGCCACACCATTCTAACATGGGGCGAGAGCGGCGATTCCAATTTACAAGCTATAATGCAAGAACGAAACAGGCCCTGCATTCTGAAAACAAGCCGGTAAAAGTCCGGGGATTGAGAACCACCGATGGTCTTTGACGCAGACTTGCCTGCAAATAGCCATTCGCTCCTGGCAGACGTCATTCACTTTTTGCCCAATCCGGTTTTTGTCAAAGACCGGCAACACCGCTGGATCATGCTCAATGAAGCCTTTTCAAGTTTTTTTGGCAAAACGCCCGAGCAAATGTTGGGCAAAAGTGATTATGATTTTTTTCCGCCAGCAGAAGCCGCCATTTTTTGGGAAAAAGATGATTTGGTCTTTAGCAGTGGCGAAATCAACGAAAATGAAGAGTCGTTTACAGATGCGAATGGGGTTCAACGCTGGATTTTAACGCGCAAATCAGCCTTTTTAGACGCCTCTGGCCAGCAAATTTTGGTCGGGGTGATTACAGATTTGACCGAGCGCAAACGCGCAGAGGGTGAGCTGCAACAGGCGATCGCAAAAGCCGAGGAGGCCTCTCTGGCCAAAGGCCAGTTTTTGGCCAACATGAGCCATGAAATTCGAACCCCTCTCAATGCCATGATTGGCTTTAATCACTTAATTTTGCAAACGACACTCACCCCCCAGCAAAAAGACTATATCGAAAATAGCCTGCAAGCAGCAGATCATTTAATCAACCTGATCAACGGCATTCTGGACTTTTCAAAAATTGAAGCCGGGCAAATGGAATTGGTGCAGGCCCCCTTTAGCTTGAGCAAATTATGCGCCAATGTCTTGAATATGGTCGCCTTGACTGCTCAGAAAAAAGGGCTTGAACTGATCTGGAGTCCCAGCCCAGGCTTGGCAGAAACCTATCTCGGTGATGGCCATCGCCTGGAGCAGATTTTACTCAATTTGGTTAATAACGCCATCAAATTCACAGATCGGGGCGTGGTCAGTCTGTATATTCACCCTTCTGAAACAGGACTTCATTTTTTGGTTCAAGACACAGGCATTGGTATTCCCGATGCCAAAAAATCCACACTTTTTTCGGCCTTTACACAGGTAGACGCCACTTCGACCCGTTCT
This sequence comes from Candidatus Sericytochromatia bacterium, assembly GCA_018780035.1. GTDB lineage: Bacteria > Cyanobacteriota > Sericytochromatia > UBA7694 > UBA7694. Next base: position 14,062 of record JADMKE010000059.1, on the reverse strand, counting down.
TATGGCGGTACAGGGTTGGGACTGAGCATTGCCAAACACCTGGTCGCCTTGATGCAAGGTGAAATGGGTTTTAAAAGCAAAGAACGCCAGGGCAGTACCTTTTGGTTTGATGTCCCCCTCCAGGGGGTTGGCAGTCAAAGCCTGTTCCCACCGCTCAAACACCAAAATCTCCAGCTATTGATCTTGGAAGATAACCCCAAAGCTTTAAATGCAATGGTTGAGCTGTTTCAAGCTCTGCAGGTTCAGGTCAGCGGAAAATTATGGCAAAAGACCAGCCTGTCAGAACTTCAAGCATTTTTTCTGCAGACGCCCCCGATAGACCTGCTCTTGCTCGATGAATCGATTGAATTGGACTCAGAAACAGCGCAATTGCTGGAAAGAGACCCGACCACACGGCTGGTCCGACTGATCAGCCGGGGCAGCGACGAAACACCCGAGGGTCTCGCTCTGAAAAAGCCCCTGCTGCTCGACGAAATCATGCGCTTGCTGCAAACCTTGCCCGAAAACGGCGCAAAAGAAAAACAGCCGGTGCTGGCTCCCGCCAAATACCTCCCCCCAGCACAACACAAACAAGTCCAGTCAGACAAAAAGCGCATTTTGCTGGTCGAAGACAATTTGATCAACCAACGGGTCGCGCGTGAATGGCTTGAGATCAAAGGGCTTCAGGTAGATATTGCCCCCAATGGTCAAGAGGCCCTTAACCAATTGGAACGCATCGATTATGATTTGGTCTTTATGGATTTGCACATGCCTGTTTTAGATGGTATTAGTGCCAGTTTGGTGATTCGCTCACAGCCAAAATATCGGAGTTTGCCGATCATTGCTTTAACAGCAGATGTTCAAAGAGACACCCTCAACAAAGTCTTGCAAGCGGGCATCAATGATCTGATCCCCAAACCCCTGCACCCGCAGAGTCTCGATCAAATTTTACAAAAATGGCTCTTTGCCAAAGACTTAAGTCCCGACTTCGCCAACAAAACAGAGCCCTCAAGTTATTTTAAGCGCCTTGAGCTGAGTGACATAGATTGTGAATCCGCGCTCTATATGTTGGGTGGAGATATGGACAGTTATATAAAATTACTACGGGATTTTGAAACGGACATACAATCCGAGCTGCCCATCTTAAGCCAAATACTGGGGCAAAAAGAGTTTGGACAGGCCGAAGAAACTGTGCATAAAATCAAAGGGGCGGCATCGACACTGGGCATTCGTCAAATCCAAAAAGCAGCAACCCAATTGGAACAGGCCCTGAGAGCCCGCGTCTATACCATTCAACTTTTGGCCAATTTACAAACCGCGATTTTGCACTTTCAAGCAAATCTGGTCAAGCTAAAGCCAAATTAATTAAGCGCTGTAAAAATTGAGGAAATGTTCTGCAGCCAAGCCATGGTAAAGCGGATAGACCAACCGGTTAATGCCCGGCTTTTTGAGCAAAGGCTGCAAAGCCTCTAAAACCCGGCCCCCGTCTTCCAGGTTCAATTGCGGAATGGAGCAGGGTTCTACCGCCAGTTTTTGAGTCAAATCGCTGGGCAAGGTCTGAAGTTCAGAGAGCAACTCCTGCCAAAGCGGAACAGGCAGATATTTGAGCGATTTGCTGTGTTCGGCCAAACGCTCACGCGCAGAGACCATAAAGACATCATCTTCGGGCAAAGAGGTCGGGAAAGACTCTTCTGGGTCCTCATTTTCTACGGGGTCTTCAGACATATCGTCAAAATCGAGCAATTCAAATTCAGTCATCACATAACCTCATGCCTTGGAGCGGTCTGTTGATTTCTCAGGCCAAGAATGCTAACAGTGTACGCCATTTTAGAAGGCACAGGAAAGATGCTCACAAAAGGCCTGTGTTTGAGCGCGACAAATGCGCCAAGGCCTGTAAACCACATCGATAAAAGCTGCTCGGCCGAGAATCGACCAAATGTACCCGCATGCCGGTTATTTCTAGGCGCAATCCCCTGTGTTTTTCGGCCCGAAGACCGTCGATCAGTCCTTTCAGCAAAGCCGGTAAAAGCCAGAGTACCCCGCGATCTTCTGCCAGGGGTCGTCCGCTGCCCCCCCATTGTGGTAAAACCTGCTCAAAGGCAAACGCCAACACAACCCCATTGGAGGCCCAAGGCACAGCATGCAGATCCAGCCAGGCAAAATCGCCAGGACAGCCCGTTTGGCGTTTGTAAGTCTGGGTCCAAAAAAGTTCTGCTGGCAACGGACATCCTGGCTCTAAACCCAAATCAGCGCTCAACTCAGCGGGTGAGAATGAGAAACTGCGCTGACCACGCTGCAAATAGGTTTGTAAAGGCCAGACCCACTGTGCGCTCTCCGCGCACCAACGGGCAGCTTGCTCACTGCCAGAAATCGGCTCTAAGAGCGCATTGCGCAAACTCTGTTCAGCAGCGTTTGACATAGGTAGCAGAACCTCCTCTTTTGGCACTGTCTGCAGTATACGTACTTAGACAATTGGAAGCGAGCTGAGGCCTGAGTTACAATACACAAGCAGCATATACCACACCCAGATTACCGCACCCAGATTAAGGAGCCCCCCATGAAACGCAACCTGCCCCAGATGGCTGAAACCAGCTACGATCTGGTGATCATTGGCGGAGGCATTACCGGGTCCTGTATTGCCTGGGACGCCGCTCTGCGCGGACTCAAAACCGCACTGGTCGAAAAAAATGACTTTTCAGCAGCCACCAGTTCTGCCCCTTCCAAACTGGTGCACGGCGGCCTGCGCTACCTCAAAAACCTGGAATTTGGATTGGTACGCGAGTCATTGCGCGAGCGCCGCTATCTCGAACAAATTGCGCCCCACCAAGTCGACCCACTGGCTTTTTTGTTGCCGGTCTACAAACACGGCCCCAATAGTGCGCCGGTTTTATTGGCGGGCATGACGCTCTATGAACTGCTCTCCTACGACAAGCGTTGGCTCGAAGACCCAGATAAACAATTGCCCTCTTTCTCGCCCCTCAGTCGCAAAGAGACCCTGCGCCGCGTGCCCCAACTCAAATCCGAAGAATTGGTCAATGGCCTGGTCTATTACGACTGCCTGATGCACTCCCCCGAGCGCTTGAGCTTGGATTTTTTAATGGCTGCCGCTGAATCCGGCGCCGATTTGGCCAATTATGCCGAAGTCACGGATTTTGTCCGCACAGAAAATACCCTGACAGGGGTCGAAGTCACAGATCTGCTCAGTGGCCAAAACCACACGATCTCGGGTCGCGTCGTGGTCAATGCCTCGGGCCCCTGGGCCGATCTTTTGTTGGGTCTGATGGAACAAGAACCTGCCCGCCACCTGATGCGCTCCAAAGGCATTCATATCGTCACCCGTGTGATTGCCCCCCTCGAACAGGCCCTGACCCTGACAAACGAAGCTGGAGAGCACCTCTTTGTGATTCCCTGGCGCGGCCACACTTTGATTGGCACCACTGACCGTGAATTTCGGGGTCATCCCGACGATTTTAAAGTCACCCTCGATGACATTGATGAGCTGATCGACAAAACCAACCGCATGTACCCTGCGGCTGAATTGACCCGCGCTGACGTGCTCTATTATTATGGTGGGCTGCGCCCGATTGTTGAAAAAGAGACCAAGGTGAAAACCGAGAGCTACAAGGCCTCACGCAAACACGAGGTCTACGATCATGAAGAAGAAGGCATACACGGTCTGATCTCGGTGATTGGCGGCAAATACACCACCGCTCGCCACCTGGCGGAACAGGTGGTAGATCAGGTCTATCACCAGCTCAAAACCCCCAAAGTTCACTGTTCCACAATCCAGTCCCAGATCAGCGGTGGACAAATTGAGCGCTTTCAGGACTTTGTCGAAAGTGAGCAAAACCGCTGGTGCCTGTACTCCCCTGACCTAATAGCCCATCTCTGCCGCAATTATGGTGCCCGTGCAGAGCGGGTACTCGAACTGGGAAAAGCAGATCCCGAACTGCTCGAACCCCTCTCCCCCCTGCGTCAAGAAGTGGGGGCCGAAATCCTCTATGCTGTGCGCGAAGAAATGGCCTTTAACCTCGCTGATGCCGTCTTTCGGCGGACAGGTTTGGGCACCTTGGGGCATCCGGGCTTGAACGCCCTGGAAAAAGCCGCAGGTTTAATGGCAAGTGAATTGGGCTGGACGCCAGAAAAAACAGCGGCAGAAGTCGCAGCTGTGGCAGCGCGCTTTGAATTGCCCTCTGCCAGCGCCAGCGACCAGGCAGAAACAGAAGCCCTAGCATGAGCCACCAGGGCCCAACTCAGCCCGTTTTTATTGTCAATCCACATTCCGAAAGTGGCAAAACCGGCAAAAACTGGCCAGGGATTCAAACCCAACTCAAGGCACGTTTTGGCAAATTTGATGTGCACCTGACCGAAGGCCCCGGTCACGCCACCGCCCTGGCCCGTGAAGTGCTCAAAAGTGGGGCCAGCCGGATTGTTTCCGTCGGCGGAGATGGCACCCTCAACGAAGTCCTCAATGGCTGGCTCGAAGACGATCAGCCTCTCAATCCCGAAGCCGAATTGGGCCTAATTATGCGCGGCACAGGGGGTGATTTTCGCAAGTCTTTGGGCCTGGAAAACAATTTAAACAGCTATCTCGATACCCTGGCATCGACCCCCGCCCGGCGTGTGGATGTGGGAAAAGTCACGCTCACAGGCAAAGATGGGCTGCCCATCAAACGCTATTTTATCAATATCGGCAGCTTTGGCATGGGCGGTGACGTGGTTCATTTGATTGAAAACTCCCCCTTACACAAGTATCTGGGCGGCACCCCCGGTTTTTTATTGGCCACCTTACAGAGCATGGCCCGCTTTCGTCCCCAGCGGGTGCGCCTCAAAATTGACCACACTCTGGATTTTCAGCAATCGATCTTGCAAGTCGCTGTGGCCAATGGACAGGCCCATGGGGGCGGGATGCGTGTGGCCCCCAAAGCCCAGATTGACGATGGTTGGTTTGAGTTGGTTATTTTGACAGGTGTAGGCCCTGTTGAAGCGGCCATGACCCTGCCTCGGGTCTATGTCGGCCAGCACTTAGAGGCCCCCTGTGTACGTTATTTGCGCTGCCGTCATCTGGTGGCCGAGGCCCTGGATCAGGCCCCGATCTGGCTAGAGGTGGACGGCGAATCCCCCGGCAAATTGCCCGCCAGCTTTGAACTCTTGCCGCGCCGGATCAATTTGAAGGCGTAACCGCAGCAGGCGGAACAGGGATCACGGTTCCACGAAGCTCAATTCCCAAAATACCCCTGCGTGTGGAAATGCGGACTTCTTTGCTCTGGCCCAAAGACTCAAATTCTTGGCGAGACAGGCTGATCCGCACAGGCTGGCTGTGCCCAGGCCAAGGGGCCAATTCGGCGTAATAACTGCGCGACTTTCCGCTCTGGGTCCAGGCCTGTTGCAAAACCACTTGATGGGTCTGAGAAAACCAAGCGGTGCCCCAATTGAGCAAGAGTGTCCCCCCCAAAGCCAATAAACTCAAAAAAAGCCAGAGCAAACAAGACTGTTTAAAGACATATGAAAAGCGCTGGGGATCCAAGCTGAATTCTCCAAAGCGGTTCTGTTGCAAAGATCGGGCAAAGCGCTGATAGAGCCAACGGGTTCCCCAAGCCCCAAAACCACAGGACGCGAGCGCCCAGCCCCAGAAAGGTGTGACCGCGATCCAGATTTGAGAGACGGTCAGAGCCCCCCCAAGAAACCCAGCCAGCCCCAATCCCAGACGTCCCAACGTGATCCCCTCTTCAAAATAGATCTCCTGGGCCACAAACAGCCCCAAAACAGAGAGCAGCGGGATGGTTTCAGGCGGAGCAGCCACAGCGGCCGGGACATAGCCCTGGGTTTGCACGGCAGAAGCTTGCGGCATTGCTGAGAGGGGGGCAATCCGCAAACGGGTATGGCAAAAAGCACAGGACTCCGCCGGAGGCTGAGAGCGGTGACAGGCAGGACAAATCATCTCAGACATATTTACAGCATAGCCGATTTTTTGCGAAAAAACTTCATAAAACCAGTCAAGGCACCCCTGCGTTGAACACCGCAGAGCCCAGCAAAAGGAATTTATTGAGGGCCTAAGAAAAGGACTTAAGCCACGGCCCGCCCAGGCTGAGGGGCAAAGAAGCCCAAAATTTCGCGCACCAGCCCTTCGTTGTCCTCGTTTAAGAGACAGTGGCCTGTGCGCGGCAGAATCACCTCGCGGCCTTGGGGCAAATGGGGTGTGAGTGCCGAGGTGGCCCGCGAGATAAAGGTCTCTTTTTGGCCGCGAATACACAAAATCGGCAGGTGCAGCGCATCGAATTTCCAGGGCAAAAGCTGGGGATATTCCCGCAACCACAGAGCCTGCACTTCGCGGTCGGAGCGCATATAGGCCTCAACAAAGGCCACCACCCTCACAGGGTCAGCCGTACGGGCATCCCAAGCCAGCGAATTTAAATGGCGCACCACCTCGGGACGGTAATGGCGGGCGCGGGCATAGGCCTTGGCATAAAGCGGCAGAGAGGCTTTAACCAACGGGCGCAGCTCAAAAATCGCAGGTTCCATCCAGACAGCCGAAGTAATCGGAAGTCCCTTTTGCATCAGCAAATAAGAGACCAGGCCGCCCAGTGAGTGCCCAATCAGACGAAAAGGACCCTGAATATGGGTTGAGATAAAGGTTTCTACCCAGTTGAGATATTCTTCGATTGAACGCGGTTTGGATTTTTTTGAAAAACCATGCCCTGGCAAATCAGGCGCGAGTATCTGAAAATGCGGACTTAAAGCCGCCAGAATTGGCATGTAAAGCTGAGCATCAGCCCCATTACCATGTAAAAGCAGCAAAGGCTCTCCCTGACCAAATTCCAGATAGTGTAGATGGCCAGTGCCTGGATCGCGGCGGTATTCGGGCATGGGATTCTCCTTTTCAAGCGGCACATTCAAGCAGCACAACACAATCGCATTTTAACAGCAGTCAGCCCGGCTCAGAAGTTAATTGACGCGCTTAACCGTTCCAGGTTAATCTCCTAAAGCCCGTTTGAAGGAGCGCAACATGCAGCACGAAACAATGAGTCTGGTGGTTCAGAACACCGCCTTTCAGTTAATTACCCCCGCAGACAACCCCTATGCCCAAAAATTTAAGCGGGTCTATCAAGAGCGGCCCGGCTATGAATACGAAGCTGTGCTATCTGCACTCTTAAAAAAGGTTTTATTGGCAACGCCCAACCCCGTCTACTTTGATCTGGGGGCCTTTATCGGCTATTTTAGCTTCTTCCCCGCCAAATTATTGGGCGAAGAACACAAAGTCTATGCCTTTGAGAGCAATCCGGAGCATGTGGAATTGCTCAAACAGGGAATCGCTCTTAACGGGCTCCGCAATGTGGAGATCATTCATGCCGCACTCTCAGACCAGGTTGAAACCCTGCGGATTATCAACAACAGTGTTTCAGCGATTGGCAATGAAGGGGGACTGGAAATTGAATCAGAGACCCTCGATGGAGTTTGCGACCGCCTGCAATTAAAACCCACGGTAATCAAAATGGACATTCACGGCTTTGAGGGCAAGGTGCTCAAAGGAATGCAACAGATTCTCAGCAGCTCTTTGGAATACCTGTTTTTGGAGTTGCACCCCAATGTCTATCTGGAGAAATTCACCCCCGGATTCACCCGAGGCATGATTCTCGATCAGCTTGAGGCTGCGGGTTTTCACAATTATTATGTGGCTGGCCACCGCTACAGTTGGTCGGATGGCATGCAGCGCTTTTTTGATACCGGACGTTTTGCCTATCAGCAATTGACCCACGAAAACAGAGGCCAATTGCTGTTTGACCGCCACAACCAGATTTTTATTCTGGCCGCCAAGTCGTTCTTGCCCGATTTGGTGGGCCCCAGCATTATTGATCCCAGTACCGAATAAACGAGAAAAACTGTGTTATTAATCGAAAAAAAACAAATCGGATTGGATAAAACAGCCTTTCAAGCGGCCTTGCTTCAGGCCGGTGCGATTCTGCTGCGCCACCCCAGCCACACATTGGCTGATTTTTTGGCTGTTTCAGAACACTTCACCGATCAGCTTTTGCGGGTAGACCCCCAAAAAGGGGCCATGGGAGCAATTGGGGCCAATTTTGGGCGCAAACCGATTTCCGGATTTGACAGCTTGTTTTCAGCCACAGGGGGTGACTATGCCCTGCCATTACACGGAGAGGGCTATTTTCATTTTAGCGATCCGCCCCATTTGCTCTGGTTTTTTTGCGCAACCCCCCCCCAAGAAGCAGGAGAGACCTTGCTCTGTGATGGAGAGAGATTATTCGCAAGTCTGCCTCAGACCATTCAAGCGGGATTGCAGCAACAAGCGATTGTCTACTCCCGCATCCATCCCCCAAGCACCTGGCAAGAACTCTATGGCAGCAAAGACCCCAGCCACGTACAGGCCCATTTTAAGCAGCGGGGCATTGAGAGCAGATACCTGCCTGATGGCAGTATTGAAAGCCGTTTTCGCAGTTGTGCGATTCGCCATCGGGCAGGCAAACAGATCTTTGTGAACAATCTTTTGCCCTTTGCTCTGAGAGAGCTTGATACCCCCAAACAAACCCAAGCAAGGGTGCGCTTTGCCAACGGAGAGTCCATTCCCAGCGAATGGATAGTTCAAATCCTGGCCCAGGCACAAGCCCAACAGGAAGAAATTCACTGGCAAGCCAAGGATATCTTGGTGATTGACAATACCCGCTTCTTACATGGCCGCAGACAGATTCGCGACCCCCAGCGGGAGCTCTATTTGCGCCTGGGTTATGCCAACTTTATCCGGCAAGCGGTGGCTTAAGATGTCATCGAAGTCTCCGTTCACCCTTTTGCTCACCAGTGTCGGCAGCTTATTGGGCCAAAACATGCTTGATACCCTGGCCGATCGCCGTCAAGCCGTTCGGGTGGTGGGGCTTAACTCCCTGGCTCAGAATCCCCGCAATTTTCACTGTGATCAGGCCTATTTGGTCCCCCCCACCCAGGATCGCGACTTCTTAAAACACTTTGAGGCAATTTTGGCAAAGGAAAAACCGGATCTGATTCTGGCCGGACGGGATGACGATGTTTTGTTTTTGAGTGATTTAAAAGCAAAAAAGCCCGAGTTGGCAGGCCAGATTCCCTATGGCGATTCTCTGTGTGCAGAGATCATGCAAGACAAATTAAAAAGCCATGATTTTGCCAAAAGCCACGGTCTGCCTTTTGTGGATTCGTGTTTACTCGACGCCACACTTAGCCGCACCCAATTAGAGGCCTTTTTAAAACAGGTGGGATTCCCCCTGATACTCAAACCACTGACTGGTTTTGGTTCGAACGGCGTCTGTATCCTGACAGATCCCGATCAACTCGAAGCGCTGTGGCCGTTTAAGCATCCCATGCTGCTTCAGCCCTATCTCAGCCCTCCACCAGATCTGGCTGCTTATTTCAGCCAATACCAGCAAGCCATGCCCTTGTTTTTTCAGATTCCCGAAGAGCATCAACACGCTTTTCAGTGCATCATTGGGCCCCAAGGCGAGATTGGAGAGGGTTTTTGTGCCGAAATGAAATTGGTCATGGGTCGGATTGAGCAGGTTGAACGCCAATATCACAGCGATTTATTGGCCTTGGGCCTGAATTGCGCAAAGGCTTTTCGCGACCTGGGCTGGCGGGGTTCGTTTAATCTGCAAACCAAACGCAATCAGCAACAACAATGGCAGATTTTTGAATTCAGCCCACGCATGACAGGCAGTTTATCTGCTCGGCGGCTTTTGGGGTATGACGAACTGGGCCTGCTCTTAAGCCTGTTCGCTCCCGAAGCCGCCTTCCCATTTGACCCCTTTCAAAGTGAAAGCCAAGGACTGGTCATGCGCTCGCTCAAAGATGACTTCGTCCCTTATGATGCCATCAGGCAATTAAAAGATGAACAGCAATGGCAAAAAAGATCCTCTTAACCGGGCACCGAGGGTATATCGGTGCCTGCCTTTACCAGCATTTGTCCCAGCGCTTTCAGGTCGAAATTATCTCTGAACGTCTGGAAGCGCTGCGCCCAAAATCGCGGGAAGCGGATCTGATTGTCCATTGTGCGGCCAACCGCGAAGTCCAAAATCCGTCGCAAACGGCTTTGTACCAAAGCAACGAATTGGGCAGCTTGCGTTTGCTGGAAAGTCTGTCTGCCCCCACGCCTGTGCTGTTTCTCTCCAGTCGCATGGTCTATGCCTCTGCAAGCTCCGAATCAGGTTGGCGCGAAAGCGATCTGCTGCAGCCCCAAACAGCTTATGGCCAGTCAAAATGGGCCACTGAGCAAAAGATTGTGGCCAGCGGCTTCCCTTATTTGATCTTAAGACTCAGCGGCGTGTTTGGCCTGGGGATCGCCCAATGGGGGAGAACGTTTCCTGAACAGGTTTTAAGGCATTTACTCAAACGCGAAAGGGTTGTCTTTTCGCAGGCCGAAGAGATTCGGGATTATCTGTATATTTGGGATTTGGTGAAACAAATAGATTACCTCCTCGATTGCCCGGATGTCTGGCCGGGTATTTTAAATCTCAGCGGAAAACCCCGTCCTGTAAAACCCATACTCGCAAGCCTGCTGCAAACATTTACTGAGACATTTGGGGAAAGTCCGCTTATCTGCCAAGAGACGATCACGCCATCTCGCCAAGGCCCTCCACTTCTGAATATTGAAAAAGCCCAAAGCCTGCCCAACTTGCCTAAATGGAGTGACGATGCCGATGTGATTCAAGCCCTGGTACAAGATGCCTGGGTGCGTTTTGGCCCGTCTCAGTCCCCTGCTTGCCAATGAGCCAAACCCCTGTGCTAAAATTAGGTGGATCTTGAGTGAATCTATCAAGCGTTTATCACAATCAAAGGTAATCTTCCCCATGCGCCATCTCTCCCCTCTCTGCGGAACCCTGCTTCTGAGCTTAATCACCACAGCCTGTGGGCCGACCGTACCCGCCGCCACCAGCACAGATGCTCAACAAATTGCCCTGCTCCAGGAACAGCTCAAGGCCCTGACCAAAGGCAGCGCCTCACCCAGCCCCAGCAGCAGCTCATCGAGTGTCGCTACCGTATCTGGCGATGCCGCCATTCCCGTCAAAACCATGCAAGCCCAGCCCGCGGTGATTACAGTGGCACCCGGCCAAGAAAAACCGATTGAGATGGTCGTGTTGGTGCTTGAAAACAACAGTGTTTCGGTTTTAAAAAAGTTTGACCTGCTTGAAATCACAGCGGGCGACAGCAGCGTGGCAAGTGTGTCCAAAGAAGGTGTGATCAAAGGTCTCAAAGAGGGCGTCACCCCCGTGAGCTTAAAACTGGGCAATATTACCCAAACCCTGGTAGTAACAGTCAGCGGAACGGCCGTCGCAAGTCCAAGCCCCACCCCGGCAACCAGCAGCACGCCCACCCCCGCGGCCACAGCCACCCCCGTTCCCACACCCACCCCAACAGCCACCCCCGACTTAAGCGCGTATAAGTCCCTGGGTGTCGACAAAGAAGATTACCCCCTCAAAACCTTTGAAACCGCCCAGGTCTTTTTGACGGTTACCCTGCAAAGTAATGACGTGGCATTGGTCAACGATCGCACCAAAGCCGAATGGACCTCCTCCAATACCAGCATCGCCAGTATTTCAGGCTCAGGCCTGATCAGTGCGAACAGTGTGGGCACGGCCACGATGACCGTAAAATTTGGCGGTTTAACCAAGACCTTTACCGTGACGGTGACAGCTTCTTAATTGGATTTTAGGTGGTTGGGTTTTAGGTAAAACAGGGAACGGCGCTCTGAAAATGCTCAGGGCATTTCCCTAACACCTAAAACCCAGAACCGAAAACCGGTTCCCCCCTCCCCTGCTATAATGAAATCTGTCCTATTTCCAGCAAGGAGCAGCACGGGTGGCCCTTTTGCCCTCTAAACAACCCTCTTCCCCCTCCGCATCCGCCCAGTGGCTGGATCGCATTCTCAAACAGGGGGACTTGGGCATTGCGGTGATTATGATTGCCATCATCGGCCTGATGATGGTGCCTTTGCCGACCTTTTTTCTGGATATTTTGCTGACCCTCAATATCGCCTTGGGTTTGCTGGTCTTGATGGTCTCGCTCTACGTGGACCGCCCCTTGGATTTTTCGACCTTCCCCACCCTGCTCTTGGTCTTAACCCTGTTTCGACTGGCCCTCAATATCTCTTCGACGCGTTTGGTGCTTTTACAGGCCGATGCGGGCAAGGTGATTGAAACCTTTGGCAGCTTTGTGATTGGCGGCAATTATATCGTCGGGATATTGATCTTCATTATTCTGGTGGTCGTGCAATTTGTGGTCATCACCAATGGCGCAGGCCGCATATCAGAAGTGGCAGCCCGTTTTACCCTCGATGCCATGCCCGGCAAACAAATGGCGATCGACGCCGACCTCAACAGCGGCCTGATCGACGAAGAGCAGGCCAAAGAGCGCCGCCGCGATGTGCAACGCGAGGCAGATTTTTATGGCAGCATGGACGGTGCCAGCAAATTTGTGCGCGGCGACGCCATTGCGGGCATTATTATCACCTTTATCAATATCATTGGCGGGATTTTGATTGGCGCGTTTCAATTGGGCATGCCTGTGGTGCAGGCCATGCAGCGCTATACCGTGCTCACGATTGGCGACGGCCTGGTCAGCCAGATTCCGGCAATGGTAATCGCCATTGCTTCGGGAATTCTGGTTTCGCGGGCCGCTGGCGAGAGCCAATTGGGTGAGCGGGTCTCACGCCAATTGTTAAACATGCCCCGAGGCCTGCTGGTGGTTTCGTTTTTCTTGCTCTTGCTGGGTCTGTTTACGCCTCTGCCCAAAATCCCCTTCTTGATTCTCAGCACGGTCTTGGCAGGCATTGCCTTTGTCATGTTGCGCGAAGAAAAACGCCAAATCGACAATGGCGAAACCCCCAATACCAGTGGCAATATCAAAGCCCTGTCCGGTGGCAAAGAAATGACACCGGCCTTGAGCCCCGCCCAAACGGGCATGATGAGTAGCCGCAAAGAACCCGAAGACATGATCAAATTGCTCAAAGTCGATCCGATGGAGCTGGAAATTGGCTACCGCCTGATCCCGCTGGTCGATGCCGAACAGGGCGGCGACCTGCTCGAACGCATCACCAAAATTCGGCGCCAAATGGCACTGCAATTGGGTCTGGTTTTGCCCCCGATTCGCGTCCGCGACAATATTCAGCTCAAACCCCGCGACTATTCGATCAAATTGCGGGGGGTCGAAGTGGCCCGAGGAGAGGTGCATGTCGGCCATTATTTGGCCATGAATCCCGGTTTGGCCAGCGAACAGCTCGAAGGAGTGCAAACGGTTGAGCCGGTCTTTAATCTGCCTGCGGTCTGGATCAGCGAAGCCCAAAAAGAGCGTGCCGAAATCTTGGGCTACACGGTCTTTGATCCCTCCACCGTGGTCGCCACCCACCTGACCGAAATCGTCAAACGTTATGCCTCGGATATTCTCACCCGCCAAGACGTGCAACGCCTGCTCGACACGGTCAAAGAAGAGGCCCCCGCCGTGGTCGACGAATTGGTACCGGGCCTGCTCAGCGTGGGTGAGATTCAACGGGTTTTGCAAAATCTGCTGGCCGAGCGGGTCTCGATCCGCGATATGATTCCCATTTTAGAGGCCCTGGCCAACCATGGCCGCGCCACCAAAGACCCCGATCTCTTAACCGAACACGCCCGTTTTTCTGTGGCCCGTTCGATCTGTATGCCTTTGCGCAGCCCCCAGGGCATGTTGCCGGCCTTGACCCTGGCCGCTGAGCTGGAACAGATCATGAGTGAGTCGGTGGCCCGCACAGATCAGGGCCTGACCCTGACCTTGGAGCCCCAAATTGCCCAACAGATCGTGAACAATATCGCCCAAAAGGTCGAAGAGACGGCGGGCAAGGGTTATCATCAGCCGATTCTGCTCTGCTCTTCCAAAATCCGGCTGGTCTTGCGCCGCTTAACCGAACGGGCCCTGCCGATGATGACGATTCTCTCGTACAACGAAGTCATGGCCCAAGAGGCCCAGATTCAGACCATTGGCCGCGTGGACCTGAGTTTGCAGCTGAGTTAAACAATCCAGGTGACACTCCCAATCCCGTGAACGGGATGGGCTTCTAAGCAACTTCTGAGCGATG
>JADMKE010000004.1:485492-560075 GCA_018780035.1 Candidatus Sericytochromatia bacterium | reverse complement strand
AGCTCCTGAGGCACCCGCTCCCGTTGCACAGGCACCCGCTGTTGAAGCACCTGTTGCACCTGCTCCCGTTGCACAAGCACCCGCCGTTGAAGCACCCATCGTTGCAACACCGGTTGCACCCGCTCCCGTTGCACAAGCACCCGCCGTTGAAGCACCCACCGTGGCAACACCGGTTGCACCCGCTCCCGTTGCACAGGCACCGGCTGTTGAAGCTCCTGCAGCACCCGCTCCCGTTGCGCAAGCACCCACCGTTGCAACACCTGTTGCACCTGCTCCCGTTGCACAAGCACCCACCGTTGCAACACCTGTGGCGCCGGCTCCCGTTGCACAGGCAGCCGCCGTTGCAACACCTGCGGCACCCGCTCCCGTTGCCCAGGCACCGGCTGTTGAAACACCTGCGGCACCCGCTCCTGTTGCGCAGGCACCCACCGTTGAAAAAGCATCCTCCCCCCAGGCTTCTCCAGCGCCAATTGCATCTGAATTATTATTGGGCGAAATCCGGATCCGGATTTTACTCTTGGCCAAACAAGGGGTGCATTTTAACGATCTGCCTCCCGTTCCGACACATAACCTGGCAGAGGATTCAGCTCAGCCTCCCCAGACAGATCATCCAGAATTTGTGCCACAACTCCCGATTTCAGGCTTACCGCGTCCAGCAGAGCCAACCGAGTCAAGTTCATCCACAGTGGCGTTTACACTGGAGCTCGTTTCTGCAGGCTTGGCTGCCAGTTTCTTAAATTTCAAAAATGAATCAGAATCATCTGAACAGCCTTCGCAAGAGGCAAAGCCATACCAGATGCCTTTGATTTCTCAAAGCTGGTCCCAGGGTGAGTTGTCTGTTGCCTCCATGGAGACAGCAGCAAAACCCCACTTATTGGCGCTCAGTTCTGAAAAACCCTGGTGGTTAGAGTTAGTTGAAGCCGCAAGTGAAGAAACCCCTTCTCCAGAACGCCTGCAAGCCGTTTTGGCAAATGCAGCGGAACAAGAAGAGGAGTCTGGTTTCCCTTGGGAAGATCTGGTTAAACCTCTGCTTCAGGCCAGTACCGCTCCTCCTTTTGCTGTGCCCCAACGCTCTGCCCCCACTCCACAGATCCGCTTTTTCAGCGCGCCCCCGCTGGCCAAAGAAACGCCGATCTCGCTTCCTTTCGTTCCTGAGACCGCAGAAGCAGACAGGGAAGAAACAGGCTTTCAGCCAGAGAATACAGCCCCCCCTCAGGCTCCCTTGGCACCGCTGCCCTTCAGCCTGCCGCCCCAGCCCATGCATTTCCACAAAGCGCCACCCCGTTCAGCTGGATTGGCCTTGCTGAGCTGGAGCAAGGTAGAAAGCCCAGCACCTATTTCTGCCCCTAATACCAGCCAAGAAACCAGCCAAGTGACCCCGGAAGTGAACGGAAACGAAAATCAACAGGTGCAGTCTGGGCTTAAATTTCAAGTGATGGCCAATCCTGTGCGCACCCCCCAGGCAAAGGCAAGCCCAGAAGAGCCCAATCCCGGGCCTGTGGGTGAAAGCAAAGCCAAATCTCAGCAGCCCCTGCAGCAGGATCGCTCCGCTGCCCCCCAATCAGCCATGAGTGCCCAGACAGCGATTCAATTGCACAATCAAGGGGTTCCACTCCAAGTCAGTGATTTCCCGGCATTTGTTAACCAGGTGTTACAGACCCGTAATTTTAAGGTCGGTGCCTTGCAAAGTATCGAAGTCACTTTAAACCCTCAAAATCTGGGCAAAGTCAACGCCCATTTCATGCTGCGTGAACAAAATGAAATGATCGTCCGTTTGTACGCCCCCAACGCGGTGGCAGCCAAAACCCTGGAGACCTATGTTCAGGATATCCAGCAGATGATCCAAAAATCTTACCTGGTTGCAGGTCAGGTTGAAATCAAGCAGGGAATTCCCCCTGCCCGTGGACCCCAAGGTGGAAATACGAGCGGCCAAAACACGGATTTTTCCTCTCGTCAAGCAGCTTGGAAAAAGGGCTCAAGCCGTCGTCGCAAGAAAGATGATGACATGAGTGTTGATGTAACAGTTTAAGTAATGTTTCAAGCACTTGTATGAAGTGCTACAGATTTGTTACGCTTAAAACTTGAAGATGGAGTTATGTGCCTGTGAACGCTGAAGCAGATCAGAACAAAATGCCGACGGGCCAGCCTCTCAAACAGGCAACGGCTTTGAAGTATGATGTTCAATCCGCCAGCCAAGCGCCCGAAGTGGTTGCAACAGGCAGCGGCGAAATTGCCGAAGAGATAGTCAGAGTTGCCGAAGAACACGCGGTACCTGTTTATCACGATCCTTCCCTGGCCAAAGCCTTGGGTCAGCTGGAACTGGGCAGCATGGTGCCGCCCGAATTGTACAAGGCCGTTGCCGAAGTACTGGTCTTTGTTTACAGCCTGGATCAGGCCCATAAAAAACAGATTGAAATGGTATTGGAGGAGTTTTAGAGCGATGTTAAGGGGTATCTACACCGCCGCTAGCAACATGGAATTGTCCATGCAAAAAATGAATCTCTTTGCGCAGAACGTGGCAAATTCTCAGACCGACGGATACAAAAAGAAAACCTATGCCGTTCACAGCTTTCCGGATATGTTAGTAGACATGTCTGAAGGTGAGGACAAAGCACCTCTGGCCCAAGGATCTTATATCGATGGTGCCGGAGTCAAACAGTCTCAAGGCACACTCAAAACCACAGGCAACGCCATGGACCTGGCTGTGATGGGTGAAAAGATTTATTTCCAAATGGAAGTAAAGCCCCCCAGAGATGCCGATGGCAAGTTGATTCCCAATGCCGACAAGCGCTATACCATTTCGCGCAATGGTCACTTTATGATCAACGATCAAAATGAAGTGGTCAACACCAATGGTGATTATCTCTTGGATGTCAATAATCGCCGTATCATTCTGACAGATGTCCCTGTCACCGATCCCAATGGGGTTCGTTCGCGGGCAACCATGCCCGACAGCGCCATCGAAATCGACCGTTTTGGTCGCATTTTTGACCGCCGTGACAAAGGAGATCCCGCCAGCCGTGTGGCCCGCGCCCAGATCAAAATGGTCGAATGGACCGATGCCCCCAATGTCGTGGATGACCGTGCCCAAACTTTTGAATTGCTCAAAAAATACGGTGTGAGTATGCCCCACGACAACAGCCCCTTGGCCCAGGTACTGGATCCCTTGCCAGCCAAAAATACCAACCCCGGCCAAGCCACCGAATTGCCCTATTTGATCAAACAGGGCTATCTCGAAAGCTCGAACGTCGATATCGTCAACGAAATGGTAATGATGATGATGACCTCGAAAGATTACGACATGTCTCAAAAAGTGATTGCAGCCGAGGACAAAATCCTCGATAAGTCCATTAATGAAATGGGCAGAATGCAATAGAGCTGTTACAATTAATTGAATTAGGCTAAAATAAATTTTTTTATCAGGACTTAGGAGGAGTTAGAATCACATGCATGCACTCTGGACCGCCGCGTCAGGCATGGAAGCACTGAAGTTTAAAATTGACGTCATTGCTAACAACCTGTCAAACACTCAAACCGAAGGTTTTAAGCGCTCGGACGCTGAATTCACGGATCTTTTGTACCAATACTATCGCCGTCCGGGCACCGTGGACAATCCGTCCGGTATCCACTTTGGTTTGGGCGCACGTATTGCCGGTACCAACGTTGTTCATCAACAGGGTTCGCTCCAGGCCACTAACAATAACCTGGATTGGGCCATTGATGGAATCGGTTTCTTCTCCGTCCTGGACCCCATTTCCGGTCAGCGTTTTTACACCCGCAAAGGCCTGTTCAAACTGAACAACAACGGCCAAATCGTCAATGCTGACGGTTATACCCTGGATCCCTCGATCACGATCCCCCCTGGAACGACTGATTTCCACATCGACCGCACAGGCGTGTTCTGGGCCACCCAGCCAGGTACTGGCTTGCTGTCTCAGTTGGGCAATATCACCTTGACCCGTTTCCCCAACCCCGCTGGTCTGGAAGCCCGTGGCAATAGCCTCTTCGCTGAAACCACCGCCTCCGGTTCTCCCGAGCAGGGTCAGCCCGCTCAAAACGGTTTCGGCCAAATTCATGGCCGCGCTTTGGAATCATCCAACGTCCAGATCGTCACAGAAATGGTCGATCTGATCACCACGCAGAAAGCTTTTGACACCAATTCAAAAGTCATCACCGTGGCCGATAAGATGATGGATACTGCCAACAACCTGTCTCGTTAAGATTTGGAATGAAGAAAAGGGGAGGTATCAGCAGCTTTATCTGGTTCTTGGCATTTTGCCTATTTCAGTTAAGCGCCAATGCCTCCCCGATTCGCATAGGTACCACCGACGAACTGATTTTCCGCTTGCGCCAGTCTGTTCAGAATCAGTACGCGGTACCTGCACAAAGTGTTCTCGTTTTATGGAACGATTCACTCCTCGAAGAAAAACTGGCAAAATTGGGCAAGAATTTGTCCCTCGAAATCGAAGAGCGCGATTTGACCAATCTGATTGGCAAAACCGCCATTACCCTGAGGGTGATGGAAGGCAACCGCTACCGGGCAGCCATGTCCGTCAGCGTCAAAGTCGACGGTTGGGCAGAGGTCTTTACGGCCCGCAAAGCGATTCAAAGGGGTGAGTTTCTCAGTTCAGACAGCGTACAGTTAACACGCAAAAAACTCTCGGAGACGCCGAATGGTTCACTCAGGGTGCTGGCCCACCCTGAAGACTTTAAAGCCACCCGGGATTTTGTTTCAGGTGCCATTTTGACCCGCACAGCCCTGGAGCAACAGGCCTTGGTTTACAAAGGCAAGCAGGTGCGGGTTGTGGTAATCAACGACACCCTTCGCCTGCTGGCGCAGGGAGAGGCCCAAGAAAATGGGGTCAGAGATCAGATGATTTCAGTTAAAATATTAAATTTTGGCAGCAATGAAATTGTTCAGGGTCGCGTCAGTGACCGGGGTGAAATCACCCTTGATATTAAGTAAATTGAGTGAGGAAGCTTTGGGAATGAATTTGAAAAGCAAATTAATGCAAACGGCTCTTTTGGGGGGCCTCTGTCTGGTAGGCGCAGCGCTGCCCGCCCAGGCTGACTCGATCTGGAATGACACCAGCACAGCAACGCTTTTCACCGAGCGCCGTCCGACCTTTGTGATTGGTGGCATCATCACCGTCATGGTTCAAGAAAAAATCAACGCCAGCCAACAGGCCACCTTGATCGGCCAGAAACAATTGCAAAACCAGCACCGCTGGTCTTTCCCCCAAGGCTTTCAAACCGGTGGACTGCAGTTACAAGGTCAATTCCAAGCCCAAAGTCAGATGCAAGCCAATGACCTCGGTTCAACCACCCGCGTGGGTGTGATTCAATTCCTGGTATCAGCCCGAATTGAAGACATCCTGCCCAACGGCAACCTGATTATCACTGCCCATAAAAACTTCCGTGTCAACGACGAAGAAAACGAAATGGTGCTGACCGGTGTTGTGCGCCAAAATGATGTGACTGCTGACAATCTGGTCGAATCCTCGCGGATTGCCGATATGCGTATTGACGTGATGGGCACTGGCCCCGTTAGCGCACGTGCCACTGCGGGTCTGATGACACGTATCTTCAACTTCCTGCTTTAATTTAAAGGAGACAATCATGACCCTTCGCATCCTTTCCTCCCTCACCGCGGCCCTGCTGGCAGCAGTCTCTTTGCCCGTCTTGGCTCAGGTCACACCACCAGCAGCCAATCAACAGGCCAGCGCCCCCGTCAAACCGATCATGGATATCAGCCCACCGGTCTCGGTACGCGTCAAAGACGTGGTCAATTTCCGTGGGGCCCGTTTCAACCAATTGCAAGGTTTTGGACTGGTCTCAGGGCTTGACGGCACGGGCGACTCCGCCAACGCCATTCCCTATATGCGCCGGGCCATGGTCAATATGCTTGAGCGCTTCGGCATGCCGCAAATGCCAGAGGGGGCAATGCGCCCCAAAAACGTGGCCTCGGTTTTTGTCACCGTCAATATTCCCCCCTTCGCCAAACCTGGCCAATTGATTGATGTCACCATTTCTTCAGCGGGGGATGCCAAAAGCTTGCAGAACGGCTATTTGATTCAGACGCCCCTGCGCGGTGCCGATGGTCGTATTTACGCCGTCGCCCAGGGCCCGATTTCGCTCGGCGGCTTTGGTTTTGGGACCGACACGGGTGCCCAAATCACCAAAAACGCTCCCACTGTGGGCCGTATTCCCAACGGGGGAATTGTCGAAAAAGAAATCCCTGTCACCCTGATGGATGAAAACGGCTATATCGAGGCCTACCTCAACAATCCCGATTTCACCACAGCCACCGAATTGGCTGATAAAATCAACAAAAATTTGCTCGGCAATGCCAAAGCCACCGATGCATCTACGGTGCGGGTCTTTGTGACCTCTACCTACCGCAACAATGTGCCTGAGCTGATTGCCCGGATTGAAAATCTGACCATCTCTCCCCAGAACGGGGCTGCCAAAGTCATTTTGGATGAGCGGACTGGCACGATTGTCATCGGTCAGAACGTGAGCATTGGCCCTGTTTCAATTGCCCACGGCGGCCTGATTGTAAAAATCGATGCTGTCACGACCGTCTCTCAACCCAACCCCCTCTCACAGGGAACCACCGAAACGGTCACCAATAAAACCATCAGTTTTGAAGAGCACAAAGGGGACACCTTGGTACTGGTCAAAGGCTCCACCGTCGGCCACTTGGTCAAATCACTCAATTCCCTGGGCATTCCCCCACGGGATCTGATCACCGTTTTGCAAATGATCAAAGTCTCAGGTGCCCTCAACGCGCATCTGGAAATCCAATAGGGAGAAATCAAGATGATTGACAATGTACCTCTGGTAGGCTCCCTGACAACGGGTTTTGGCGATGGTGCCATTAATGTACCCACTGCCCGCACCCCCAATCTGGCCGAGGCCAGCAAAGACTTCGTTGGCATGTTGTATTCTTATATGTTTTCGCAAATGCGTGAGAATTCCAGCAATGAAGAAGACGGTCTTTTCAGCGGCCCGCACGTGGAAATGCTGATGGGCTTTCTCGATCAGGAAATTGGCAAAGACCTCGCCAGCTCACAGGGCGGCAGTTTGGCCAAAGAAATGATGACCCAGATGACGGGTCTGCAAAATCCAGAACAAGCGCTGCAGAGCACACTTCCCAGTGATGTTGCTGCAAACATGGGTAAATTTGATGCCCGTCTCGAAGGTGTGATTACCAAACGCCCCGACGATGCAGTTCGTTTTGATGAGCGGCTCGAAGGGGTTGTAGCGGGGCCCCTGCCAACGGGCAGATTTGATACCCGAAGCGAAGGTTTTGCGTCGGATGAACCGGCTTCCATTGATAATTCAGGACAAATCATGGAAGAATTATATAAACTAAATAGGCGGGAATGATAGAATAGGCAAGATGACCAATCGGGATGTGTCGAAGAGCTAAATGGGCGCACAGGCCATGAGTACAGCCCCAAATGCCCCCACGAACAGTGGCGATGCGGTAAAACGCTATATGCCGCTGGTGCGTTCGATTGCCCGTCGGCTGTCGATGAAGTTGCCAAAACATTACGACTTCAACGATTTAGTCAGTGACGGTGTGGTTGGATTGCTGTTGGCAATTGAGCGTTTTGATCCGGGTCGCGGTGTTAAGTTTGAAACCTTTGCAACGTATTACATCAAAGGTGCCATTCTCGACAATTTACCCAAATTACCCAAAGCGCCCAAGAACCAAGATGAAGTGGTCTACGAAGACCCCGAAGATGTAGAAACGGATTCCGCCAACCTGTTTAGTCAGGTGACCCGTTTGGCATACAGTTATATTCTGTCACTGGATGCCCCAACCGGTTCTTCCGATGGAGATGAAGGTTTTAGTCTTTTAAGTCAATTGGGAGGGTCCGACTCAGTACAGCGCGATATTGAGTTTGAGCAATTGCAAAAAACCCTGACCTGGGTAATCGAACAATTACCCACCCAAGAGCGCACGACGCTGAAATTATATTACTTTCAGCAATTGCCTTTTAATGAAATAGGCAAACGGCTCGGTTTATCCGAGTCCTGGGTCAGCCGAATCCACAAGCGGGCCCTGGAGCAATTGCGCATGAAACTAGGCAAGCGCAAATCTGTGGATGATTTTTTAACGATGTAGGAGGAGCAAAATGGTCTTATTCAGTCCCTTGATGGCTTTTACCGAGAAAATGCTCGATGTGACCACCAGCCGTCACAAAGTCATCTCAAATAACATTTCCAATATCAACACCCCTGGGTTTAAAGGCTCTGAGGTCTCTTTTAAAGATGCGTTGGATCGCATCCAGCAGAGTGCCAAAGACGAAGAAGGCCCCGATGTGACTGAGGAAATGAAAACCCGCAGCATCAACGACCAATTGCTTCAAAGCTTAAATATTGATCACCTCTATTTAGAGGGACAGCAATACGAAACCGATTTGGGCGTCGGCCACTCCTTGGCCTCAACCAAGTTTGAACAGATGTACAATCAATACGTACCGGGCGTCGATCTCGATCCCCGCCACCAAGCCGAAAAGTCCCTCAGCCGTGCTGACCAAATTTCGGCTGTACAACCCGCCATAGAAGAAATGCAGGGGACTGCTCGCCAGGATGGCAACAATGTCAGTCCCGAAATGGAAATGTCCAAGATGATCAAGAACACCTCGTTCTACAATGTCTTGGTCAGCTCGATTTCCGGTGAGTTCCGTACCTTCAAAACCATTATTTCGAACCGTTAGAGAGGGGTGAGTCAGCATGAGTTTATTTGATGTTATTAATACCAGCGCCACAGGCATGGTTGCCAGCCGTTTCTGGTTGGACACCATTGCCGGCAATATTGCCAATGCCAACAGCACACGCACAGCAGAAGGGGGCCCTTTCCGCCGCCGTATGCCCGTTTTCCAAGAAGCTGTCCAAGATGCCCTGCAAGGCATGGATGACGAGTTTAGCGAACGCAGTGACAAGTCTTTGGCACAGAGCATTACCGCTGCCGTGATGGACGATATGCAGGATCCTTCGACCTATAAATCCAAAGGCGAAGGCGTGAAAATGAAGGGTGTGGTCGAAGATCCCTCCCCCCTGCGCGTGGTCTATATGCCTGGCCACCCCGACGCTGACCAAGAGGGTTATGTCTCTTTGCCCAATGTCAGCGTGGTCAAAGAAATGGTCGACATGATCGCCGCCCAGCGCGCCTACGACGCCAATGTGCAGATCACCAATGCCGCCAAATCGATGATCAACAAAGCCCTGGAAATCGGGAAATAAGGAGTAAATTATGGCAACTTCAGGAAGCGTTTCTGCACTGCAAGCCTTTTTCCCCGGTGAATTACGGGTAGCACAGCCCATGATGCCCATGAGCTTTGAATTGCCCAAAGATGAGATCACCGCTAAACGTTCATCGTTTACCGAGGTTCTCAATGAAGCGATTAAAGAAACAAACGAAGCTGAATCCGAGAGTGAGAAACTCATGACTGATTTGCTGCAAGGCAAAGATGTGGACATTCACTCCATCCAGATTGCTGGCGCCAAACTGGATACGATGGTCACCATGGCTTCGACCGTGATGACCAAACTGACGACAGCGTACCAAACCTTGATGAATATGCAGGTCTAGCAACCTGAACCTTAAGCGAGCGAATCTGAGAAGGGAGATTTTAGAATGGCCGTTGATGATCAAGCCGTAGGAGGTGGCTTCCTGGGCAACTTACCCCCCAATGTACGCATAGGCGTATTGATTGGGGCAGCTGTCCTGGTAGTTGGATTGTTAGCCTTCCTGTTTATGCGCGGCGACGGAGAAGAGAAAGATGATGGGTTCCGCACCATTTACCGCAATTTGCCGATGGCAGAAGCGGGCAATGCCAAGGACTGGCTCGAAGAAGAATACCGGATTCCGGTGAAACTGGCCAATGGCGGTACCGAAATCCGCGTACCCAAAGACAAAGCCGAAGAAGCCCTGGTTAAATTGGCCCAGAAAAACATGCCTGGCAGTGGCATTGTGGGTTATGAAATTTTTGACAAACAGAGCTTTATCAGTACCGATTTTGAAAAACGTGTGGCCCTGCAACGCGCCCGTGATGGACATTTGTCCCGCATGGTTGGTCGTTTTGAAGGTGTCAAAGATGCCCGCGTCAATGTGGTCATTCCCGAGCCCACCCTCTTCTCAGAAGAACAGCTCCCCACCACAGCCTCTGTGCTGCTCGAATTTGCGGGCGGCGGCGGGTTCAAACCTGAATATATTCAGGCCATTACCCACCTGATCGCCAGTGCCACCCCCGGTCTCAAACCCGGCAACGTGACTGTCGTCGACAACAAAGGTCAGGTTTTGGCAGAAGGCCAAGAGGGCCTCTACGGCGAAGATTCCAGCAAAAAGCTCAACAAACAGCTGCTGGAGCAAATGCAGGTCAAACGCCAAATGGAACAGCAACTCGAAAACAAAGTTATCGTGATGCTGGAACAATTGCTCGGACCCGGCAAAGTCAAAGCGACCGCTGAAGTTCAGCCCAATTTTGACCGCATTCAAGAGCGCGCCCGTTTGCACAAACCTGTGGTGCTCGAAGAAAATGGCAAAGAAATTCCGACCAAAGTGGCTGAGCGCAGCGTGACGGAGTCTAATGAAAACAACACCACTAAACCTTTGCCGGGTGCAGGTAACCCTGTTCCAGGTCAAGAGCCACCTGCCGAAACCGACAAGAGCAAAACCAACCGCAACAATACCCAGATCAGCTATAACTACGACAATATCGAGCAGCTGACCTCCAAAGAAACCGGCTTTATTGAACGGAAATCCATTTCTGTTCAGTTTGAATTGCCACCCCAGGTTGAAGGGGAAGAAGCCGCTGAAGGCGGTCCTGCTCCTCTGACCAAAGAAGAAGTCGAAGAAATGGTCAAAAAAGCCATCAACTTTGACGAAGGGGCCAAAGACCAAATCTTTGTTCGCCAGGTCAAATTTGATACCTCTGTCTACGACAAACTCAAGTCTGAAATGGAAAAAGCCCGCGAGAAAACCCCGATTTGGGTCTTTATCCTGATCGGTCTCGGTGGTCTGGTCGTCGGTGCCGGTATCGGTGGCGCCTTGCTCGGCAAGAAGAAAGCCGCTGCAGCCGAACAGTTTGCCGCTGGCGTTCCCCAGTACGCCGCCATCCCCGGAGCCATGCCCGGCGCCCCTGGCCTGCCTGGATCTGAAGGAGCCCCCGGCTTGCCTGCCGCCCCCGGAATGCCTCCCATGCCTTCCCAACAGGCCCAGGAAGTAAGCCGTGCGCCCATCATGCCTCCCACGCCGGACAACCCTTTCGGTTTCCTGCAGGGTGTCACCCCTCAGACCGTGGCCCAGTTGCTCTCCACAGAGCGCCTGCCAACCCTGGTCGCCGTATTGGCCCAGCTCGACCCCAGTCAAGCTGAAGACGTTATCAATCTGCTGAATCCCGAGATTCAGAACGAGGTTCGCAGCCGTCTGTCTCAGAACCCCGTCCTGCCTCCGATGACGCAAAAGATGGTCAGCCAATCCCTTAAGAAACGTTTGGCAGCGATGTCCGCAGGCGTTTCCTAGGATTCCAATTTCTCACAGTGAGTGGGGCCGCCTCTGGGCCCCACTCATCCTGAGGGAATCCCCTTTTTCATTTTTTCGCTACGAATTGTTAAATCTCACAGTCTCATTTGCATGAATCTGTTAGAATACTAAAAAATTATGTCTAATAAAGGTTAAGAGTTTGAGCCGATGGCAGCTGTAAACAAAGATGCGGGACGTTCGATAATCGCCGATATTTCATTGGCATCGTTGGCGATCATGGTTGTCGTGATTCTGATGATTCCTTTGCCGACCGGTTTGATCGATCTTTTCTTGGTCATCAATCTGTCTGCCTCGATCTTGATCCTGCTCACCGCTCTGAACCTGATTGACCCGCTCGAATTTGCGGTCTTTCCCCAGCTGCTGCTGGTCACCACCCTGTTTAGATTGGCGCTCAACGTCGCCACCTCCCGTTCGATTTTGCTTAACGCTGATGCCGGTCACGTTGTCGATACCTTCGCCAACTTCGTGATTGGTGGCAATTACGTTGTCGGCGTTGTTATCTTTATCATCCTGATGATTGTTCAGTTCATCGTTATTACAGAGGGCGCCAAGCGCGTTGCGGAAGTCGCGGCCCGTTTTACCTTGGACGCCATGCCCGGTAAACAGATGAGTATCGACGCCGACTTCAACGCCGGTTTGATCGATGCTGAAGAAGCCAAGAAACGCCGCAAAGATTTGGAAAAAGGTTCCAACTTCTTCGGGACCATGGACGGTGCCAATAAGTTCGTTCGTGGGGACGCCATTGCAGGCATGATTATTACCCTCGTCAATATTCTCGGTGGTTTTGCCATCGGCGTCTTGATGAAAGGCATGGAGCTTTCCGAAGCGGCCGCCCGTTACACCACCCTCTCAATCGGTGACGGCCTTGTGGCCATCATCCCCGGTTTCTTAATTTCAATCTCATCGGGCTTTGTCACCACCCGTGCAATTTCCGAAAGCAACTTGGCGTTTGACTTAAAGACCCAATTGTTCGCCTCGTATAAATCGCTCGTGATGGGCGGGGTGTTTATTTTCGGCTTCGGCTTTATTCCCGGCATGCCCACCTATTTCTTTGTGGCCATCTCCGTTTCCCTGCTGATTACAGCTTTTATTGTCTACCGCAAATCGGTCAAAAAAGCCCAGATGGTGGTGGAGGAAGAAGAAGATTCAGCCATTCCCGAACAGGAAGTCAAGAAGCCCGAAAACGTGCTTCAGGTCATGGAAGTTCATCCTCTGGCCCTGGAAATGGGTCTGGATCTGATTCCCCTCGTCGACCCCTCCCAAGGTGGGGATTTGCTCGACCGCGTGGTCCCGATGCGTGTTCAGATCGCGATGGAATTGGGCTTTGTCATGCCCGGTATCCAATTCAAAGACAACCTCAATCTGCGCCCCAACGAATACTCGATCAAGGTCAAAGGCATCGAAGTGGCCCGCGGCGAAATCCTCATGGGTTATATGCTCGCAATTCAACAGCCCGATACCGATGTCTCACAAGAGCTGGTTGGCTTCCCGACCAAAGACCCCGCTTTTGGCACCCCTGCCGTTTGGGTGGCCGGTTACGAAGCCCAACGTGCGGCCCAATT
Source organism: Candidatus Sericytochromatia bacterium (assembly GCA_018780035.1). Taxonomy (GTDB): domain Bacteria; phylum Cyanobacteriota; class Sericytochromatia; order UBA7694; family UBA7694. The sequence goes on along the minus strand of JADMKE010000004.1, from coordinate 546,953 downwards.
GGGTTATATGGTCACCGACCCCACCAACGTCTTGATCACCCACGTGGCCGAAATTGTGAAGACCTTCGCCCACGAGATTTTGAGCCGCCAAGAAGTTCAGGTCATGATCAACAAAGTCAAAGAAAAACACCCCGTTGTGGTCAAAGAATTGATTCCCGACCTGCTCTCGTTGGGTGGCGTGCAAAAAGTCTTGCAGAATCTGATTCGCGAGCGCGTCTCAATTCGAGATTTGGCCACGATTCTGGAAAAACTCACCGACTTCTCCAAGATCAACCAGGATCCCGATACCCTCTCAGAACTGGCCCGTCAGTCACTCTCGCGCCAAATCTGTAATAACCTGGCGAATGAACAGAATATTATTCCCGTGATCACCCTCGACCCCAAAGTCGAGCAGGCGGTTCAGGAAAGTATTCAGCAGACCGCCCAGGGCGCCGTCTTGGCCCTCAATCCCCAGGTCAGTCAACAGATTCTGGCCAAATTGGCCAACGAAGTGCAAGCGGCCACCAATGCCGGTCACAATCCCGTGGTGCTCTGCAACCCGCAGATCCGCCCCCACGTCAAAAAACTGACCGACCGCAACTTCCCCATGTTGACCGTGCTCTCGTATAACGAGATTGCACCCAAGATCAAAATCCAATCGATTGGCACCGTGGCCATCAGCTTCGGCAGCTAATTTCCAATCCCTTTAGCCCGGTTCAATGATGAACCGGGCTTTTTTCATGGGGCAAAGTTATACTAAAATAGCAAATCACCCTCATTGGAGAATGACTGGATGCGCATTAATTATGTTTTGATCGATTTCGAAAATGTGCAGCCTGAATCTTTGGCGCTTTTGCAAGTAGAAAACCTCAAGGTCTTTCTGTTTGTAGGAGCAACCCAAACAAAGGTACCTTTTGAAATTGCTTCAGCGCTTCAAGTCATGGGAAACAATGCTGAATATATCAAAATTGCTGGCAGTGGCAAAAACGCACTGGATTTCCACATTACCTACTATCTCGGGCAATTGACAGAAAAAGATCCACAGGGCTATTTTCACATCATTTCAAAAGACACTGGCTTTGATCCGTTAATACAGCACTTAAAAACAAAGAAAGTCCTGATCCATCGTTCAAAAAGCATTTCAGAGCTCCCCTTTATTAAAAGAACAGAGGCAAAATCTATCGATGAGAAAGCAAAACTGTTTATCACACGACTTCAATCCCCCCAAGCCTCTAAACCCGGTTCAATCAAAACACTTCAAAATGCGATTGGCTCATTTTTTCAAAAACAGCTTTCAGAAACAGAAATTGCCGAAATCGTAGCCCTGATGAAAAAATCAGGTTTGATTGTCATTCAAGCAAATAAAATTACATATCCAGGTATACCCATCCCCTCTAAAAACATCCAAAGCCATTGAAAACTTGGGGCTGAATGGCTTCTGTACTATAATGGATCCCTGAAGGATTTTTTTGAACAATTGATAAACACCGAAAGCGGGATCGCAATGGAACAGAACCCCAGCCTTGGCAAACCCTCCTGGTTCAGCTATTTTGTCCTGGTGGTGGCTTCGCTGATCGCGGTCTTCCCTGTTTTTTGGATTTTTTCCACCTCGCTGAAACCCGCAGAAGAAGTGCTCAGCCCCAATCTGACGATTTTTCCCAAGACTGTGACCTTTGCCAATTATGAGCAGGTCTTACAGGGGGGGATGTTTTGGCAGTGGATGTTCAACAGTGTGATGATTGCGCTCTTGACCACGGTGATCGGGATTATCCTGGCAGCCACAACCGCTTATGCTGTGTCACGGTTTGAATTTTGGGGCAAAAAAGGTGTGCTCTTTGCCTTTTTGGTCGCCCAGATGTTTCCCGGCGCGATTTTGATTGTGCCTCTCTACAATATTATGAAAGACTTAGGTCTGCTCAATACCTTTACGGGTTTGATCATTGCCTATTCCACCCTCTCACTGCCCTTTTGCGTCTGGATGCTCAAAGGCTTCTTTGATGCCATTCCGATCTCGCTCGAAGAAGCGGCGATGATTGATGGCATGTCGGCTTTTGGTACCTTTATCAAAATCATTGTGCCGCTCTCGCTGCCCGGTTTGGCTGTGACCGGCTTTTTCTCGTTTATCACCGCCTGGAACGAGTTCATGTTTGCCTTGACTTTCATGACTGGGGAAAGCAATTACACCTTGCCCGTAGGCCTGCGCACCTACGTCTTTGAATTTAATACCGCTTGGCATTTAATGGCCGCTGGCGCGATTATTGTGACGATTCCCGTATTGGTGGTCTTTTTGGTTGCTCAGCGCTTCTTGATTTCGGGCTTGACAGCAGGTGGCGTAAAAGGCTAGGGGCAGGCCATCGCCATGCGGCCCCCCACAGACCACAGTGCTTACCATGGCCCCACAGCGGAGTTGTTAGAGGCCTTAAAGGCCCGTGATTATCTCGGGGTGTTGCCCCTGTGTCAGCAGCAATTGGAGCAATGCCTGACCGCTGAAGCCCTGATTCATTTGCATATTGCGGTACAAGGTCTCAACTGGCCCGGTTTGGCTGCCCGGATTCGCCACTTGGGCTGGCTCTGTTTTCCCACACGCTTTTTGGCCTGCGCTGAGCCAGATTTAGCGCCAGAAACAGAAGCCCCAGAGTGGCTTATCAATTGGTTGTCTCCCCCCAAACGCCCAGTTGTGAGTCTGTGTATGATCGTGCGTGATGCCGAAGACACCCTGCTCGCCAGCCTGCGGAGTGCAGAGAGTCTGGTCGATGAAATGATGCTGATCGATACAGGCTCAAGAGACCAAACCCCTGTTTTGGCACAATCTTTTTCGCCCAAAGTGCGGCTGAGCGAAATTCCCTGGCCCAACGATTTTGCGGCAGCCCGCAATGTCTCTTTGCAAGCGGCCCAAGGCGATTGGGTCCTGGTTTTGGACGCCGATGAAATTCTTTTGCCCCAAAGCCAGCTCTTTTTAAAGGCCTTTTTTGGCTACGCTCCGCTGGGCCTGAACCTGTTTATAATCAGACAACACCAATTGAGTGATACACCCGGCCACAACCACTGGGCACAATTGGGCAGAATTTTTGCAAAAAAACCCGGATTGGTTTTTCATGGTCCCTTACACGAACAACTCTGTAACACCTCCCCTCCCTGGTTTTTATACCCGGTCTATTTGCCCGAGGTGATTGTCGAACACAGCGGCCAGCTCGATGTCATGCGCCAAAAACATCAAAAACAAAGCCGCAACGCGCTCTTGGATCAGGCCCTGCAAAAAGCCGAATACAATACCCCTTATTTTTGGTTTCAAAAAGGCCATGTTTTGCTCTACCAGACCCAGCCCCCAGCCCTGGCCGAAGCCCGGATCTGGCTGGAAAAAGCGCTTGAGGCCACAGCCCAGGCCCAGGGTAAATTACCCACCAGTCCCACTTGGCTGGGGGCACCGCTGGGACTCAATCTCTATTATTTGCTGGAGTGCCTGTTTTGGCAAAAAGCCCTTCCAGCCATGGCCCAAATAGGTCAAAGCTACACAGATTTGTTCTCGTTGGCCGAAAGCCGCGCTCTGGGAGGCTGGAGCATGATCAAAAGCGGGCATTTAAATGAAGGCTATCGTCTGCTCAACGGTTTTTTTGAACCAGGTCTGCCGGCTGTGCACAGCCATTTAAAACGCTATACAGCATTGGTTCAAGAAGCGCTCTTGGACTATTATCTGGCCCGACGCGAAGGCTGGCTGGCCCTCTGCAGCTTGCAGGCCCTGCAAGCAATCCAGCCCCACCCTGGGCAGGCCTGGATTCGCCAGCGGCTCTTGGAGATCCTCGGCAGCAGCGAAGAACAGCTTGCCCCCCTCCTTTTACGGCTCTGGGCAGAGAGCACGCCAGCACAGCCCGAGCAATGGTTCAAATACGCCTTTGTGGCACTTTCGCTTTTCCCTCAAAGAGCATACCTACCGATGATACTGACACAACTGCAGGCCAACGGTTATCTGAGTGTGGCAAAACACCTCGCACAGGCGGCAAACCAGTATTGGCAAGATCCCAGCTTCAGCAATCAAATGGATAAGACGAAGAGCCTTTGGTCAGGAGGAGAGACCGCAATGACCGAATTGCCTGGCCAATGGCGTTGGTATCAGCTCTTACAGCATCCAGGCGCTATTCATAGCGCAGAGCATCAACCGGATCGAGTTTAGAGGCTTTATTTGCCGGGTAAATGCCAAAGAAAATACCCACCCCCGCCGAAAAGATAAACGCCCCGATCACAGCCGTTTCCGACAATACAAAGGGCAAATTCATGGCTTGGGTCGCCAAACGGGTGACCAATAAACCCAGTCCAATCCCAATCGTGCCCCCAGTCAGTGAAATCGCAGCTGCTTCAATCAAAAACTGCAGCAAAATATCGCGGCGATTGGCCCCCACGGCTTTGCGCACCCCAATTTCGCGCGTGCGCTCCGTGACAGAGACCAGCATGATGTTCATAATGCCAATCCCACCCACAACCAGCGAAATTGCAGCAATCCCCGCCAATAAAAAGGTAAAGACCTGGGTTACAACCTGTACCGTGGAGAGCAATTCCGCCTGGGTTTGAATTTTAAAATCGTCTTCTTCGTCATTGCGGATCGCATGACGGTAACGCAAAAGGGTCTTGGTGCGCAGATCAATCGCGGGCAAAAGTTCTTCAGATTCGACCTTGAGCAGAATCGAATTGAGTCCTTTGCCCGATTTGATCGTCTGCTGAAAGGTTTTGGTGGGCATAAAAGCCTGATCATCCACCGAGCCAAACAAGCCCGAGCCCTGCTCTTTCAAAATCCCAATGATGCGGTAACGGGCGTTGTCGATTCGCACTTTGGCCCCGAGAGGTTCTTCGAGCGTATTTTTAAACAAATCGCGGGCCAATTTATACCCCACCACAATCACCGGGGCCGCGACACGGGCCTCTTGCTCTGTAAAAAAACGTCCGCTGGCGATTTTAAAGCCCCGGGCCTGAACAATATTGGGATTGGAGCCCAAAACAGAAGCAGGCACATTATTGCGTTCAAATTTGAGCATGGCCTGAATAAAGACGTTGGGTGACACATAGAGAATGCCTGGCAGACTTTCTAAACTACTGGCATCATCGAGGGTCAGCGTTTTGGCTGTATTGACCCCCGGAGGTCCAAAACTCTGGGTTTTGGGATTTCCCGGTGTAATGATCAACACCCCAGCGCCGAGGCCTTTGATTTGATTGGTGATATTGGCCTGAGAAGATTGGCCCAAACCAATCATCACAATCACCGAAAAGACCCCAATGATCATACCCAAGGTCGTCAAAAACGAGCGAACCTTATTGAGCACCAGCGCCTCAAAGGCCATTGAAAAATACTTAGACAGCATCCAGATTCTCCAAGATCACCGCTTCTTGTTGCCGATCTTCGATCAAACGGCCGTCTTGCATACGCAAGACACGCTGACAATATCCGGCAATATCCGGTTCGTGGGTGACGATAATCAGGGTAATGCCTTCGCGATTGAGTTGCTGAAAGAGACGCATAATCTCTTTGCCCGTCTGCGTATCCAGTGCCCCTGTGGGTTCATCAGCCATAATCAAGGCAGGTCGATTGACCAGGGCCCGCGCGATCGCCACCCGCTGTTTTTGCCCGCCCGACATTTCATTGGGCCGATTGGCCAGTTTGCTGCCCAGCCCCACCCGCTGCAAAGCCTCTGTGGCTCGCTTTTGCCGTTCACGGGCCGAAACGGCGCTGTATTGCAAAGGCAATTCGACGTTTTTCACAGCGCTGTAACGCGGCAATAAATTAAAATTCTGAAAGACAAAACCAATCAGACGATTGCGAATCACGGCCAATTCATTGTCGTTGTATGCCGCGATTGAGCGCCCCTGCAGCTGATACTCTCCCGTAGTCAGGCGATCAAGGCAACCCAAAATATTCATCAGGGTCGACTTGCCCGAGCCGCTGGAGCCCATAATCGCAATCATTTCACCGGGCATGACCTTGAGTTCAAGATCGTGTAAAGCGTGAAAAGACACGGCTCCCTGATAAATTTTATTCAGGGCACGTACATCAATCAGCGGCGTCGTCACTTTTTACCTATGGGAGAGGCCAGCGCCAGCGGTTCTGACAAGACCTTGTCCCCAGCCTGAAGGCCCGAGAGGACTTCAACACTCTCCAGGGTTGAAAGACCGAGTTTAACTTCGCGGGACTGTGTTTTGCCATTTTGTAGCAGGTCAACGTAAAAACGGCCCGCTTTTTTCTGCACGCTGGTGATCGGCAAAGCCAAAACCTGTTTGCGCTCAGAGGCGGTAATTCGGGCATCGGCACTCATTCCGGGTCGCACTTTGCCTTGGGGATTGGCAAATCCCACTTTAACTGGAAAGACCTGCACATTTTCACTGTTGGTAATACTCGATTCGCTGATCCAAACAATTTTGCCTGGGTAGGGCTGATCTGGAAAAGCATCAAAGATAATCTCAACCACAGAACCAATATGCACCTTGGGCAAATCCAATTCGTTTACATTTAAAGTCAGTCGCAGGTCCTGGGTGTCTAAAAAGCGGGCCAGCGGCGTACCTGGCGTCACGTAGTCCCCACGATTGACCTGCCAACGGGCCACGGTGCCGTTAAAAGGAGCCAGAATCGCGCTTTTGCTCAAACTGTCCTCAGCCAAATGAATGCTGGCCTGACCTTGGTTGCGGGCATTGGCCAAGGCGGTCTGGGCCTGTTGAATCCGGCTGCGGGTCGTGCTGATCTCAGTCTGATCGCGCATCTGGGTCTTTAAATTATCCAAAGCGCCCTTGAGCTCAATCCGGGCCTGATCCAGGGTCTGTTTCTGTTGTTCCAGCTTTTGGGTTGTCACAATGCCTTCTGCGGCCAGACGCACCTGTCGCAAATATTCGGACTCCTGAAAATCCAGATTTTTCTGTGCTTTGCGCTCTTGATTGGCCACATTCTGCTGATTCAATGCCTTGCGGCGCAGGGCATCTTCCAAGGCTTTTTGAGCAGTTTGTAATTCTGTTTGGGCCTGGGCCAAAGTGGCTTGGGCATTGGTACGGGCCTGTTGTAATTGCAAACCGAAGGTTGAAGCATCGAGGCGCAAAAGGGGAGTACCAACAGCGACACGCTGGTTTTCAGCGCTGAGCCGCCCCAAGACCTGGGCACTGACAGCGGCTTTGAGTACCACATCACGTTCAGAGAAAACGGCCCCACTGACATCAATCCGGTCTTTTAAATCCTGGCGCTTGACCAGGAAATGCGGAGGTTCCTGAGCTGAGTTGCGCTGCCAAAGAATGCCAGCCCCGATCAGGGCAGCAATGATCAGCAAGAGGAGCAGAGCCCAAATCCAGCGCTTTTTTTTGCGCTGTGGCAATTCAACTTGTTTGGGGGGCGTCAGAAGCTCTGCTGCGGGCTCTGTCAGAGGGAAATCACTCATATCTTTATTCCTCGTTGTCGCAACTATTATCGCATGAGTCAAAGCTTGCGCGTACAAATAGGTCCGACACTCCCGGCTGCCCTCCAAGGGCAAGTGGGTTATAATACAGGCATGCAAAATTCTCAGCTTTTTTCTCGTCTATTTTCTTTGACCTTGCTGCTCTCAAGCCTGGTTGCGGTCAATGGTTGCGACCAAGCTGCGGACAGCAAAACACCGCCAGCAAAACCCGAGAACAAAGAGTCGGAGACCCTGCGTTTTGTCGCTTTTGGCGATATGGGCACCGGGGGTGCCGCCCAATATGAAGTGGCTGAGGCCGTCAAAAAAAAATGCGACCAAGCTGGCTGCAATTTTGTCGTGACCCTCGGAGACAATATTTACAATGATGGCGTTTCAAATGTCAACGACGCCCAATTTCAGAGCAAATTTGAAAAGCCCTATGCCCCATTGCCCCAGCGTTTTTATATGGTTTTGGGCAATCACGATTACCGTGGCAATGTCGATGCCCAAGTGGCTTATACCCAAAAGAGCAAAAAATGGTATTTACCCAAACGCTATTATGATTTTGAAGCGGGGCCAGTGACCTTTCTGGCGCTGGACACCAACGAGCCCACGCCCGAACAACAGAAACACTTCCAAAACCGCCTCAAAACAGCCAATACCCCTTGGAAAATCGCCTTTGGCCACCATCCCCGCCACACCAACAGTTTTTATCACAACAGCCAGAGTTCAGCCCTGCGCAGTTTGATTGACGGCTTTTGTGGCCAGGTACAGCTTTATCTATCAGGCCACGAACACGATAAACAGCATCTCAAATCGCGCTGTGGTACCGAGTATTTGATCGTCGGCACCGGTGCCGGCCTGCGCCCAGTGGGCCGGGGCGAAGATACCCGTTTTGCCCGCAGTAGTTTTGGCTTTGCTTGGTTTGAAGTCAGTCCCCGGCGTCTCTACTTTGAAATCCTCAACAGCAAAGGTCAAGTTGAATACCGCGCCTCCCAGCTCAAAGATCCCCAATAACAGGTAAAAAAATGCAAATCCAAACGATTGAAACCCAGCCCTTGCCCCCCGAAAGTGGGGCTCTCAGCGCCTTGGTCGAAACCATTGTCGAAGCCCGGCAAAATATTGCCGCCAATTTTCTCACGATAGGTCAGGCCTTGGGCACAGTCAAAAGCCGAAAAATTTACCGCGAAGCAGGCCACACCTCATTTGCAGCCTTTTTACATGACCCCCGCATCGATATCGCCCCCGCTGATGCCGAGCGCTTTATGTCTCTGGCTGAAGACCCCACTTTCAACAAACAGGCAGCTTTGGGCCTGTCAAAAATGCTGGAATTGATCAAATTGCCCCCCGCTGACCGCGATCGCATTATCAACGAAGGGGTTGAATTAAAGGGGCAGATCAAAACCATCGACGAAATGAATCTGCGCGAACTCAAACAGGCCTCCCAGGAGATCAAACGCCAAGGCAAAAGCCGCTGCGACCGCTGTAGCCGTTGGGTCGACGTGGTACAAGAGCTGGATGGGCATTTTTACGGTTCAGGCAGTGGCCATGCCTGTTATGAATACGAATTGGAAGAGCGCCGCACCTTGAGTTCGGGGCGTATTCCAGCTGCCCAGCTCGACAATGTACTCGACACCCTGCGCTTTGACTCGGTTCAGACCTCCCCCGAAGCCACGCCACTGCAATGGCTGCCAGACAGCCTTTACCAGCTCTATGGGCAGTTGTTGCAGGATCAGGGTCGCCTCGGTGGCGAAGTTTCACAGGAAAACCTACTGCATGAACAAGAAGTATTAAAAAAGCTGCTGAATCTTTGCCAAAACCGCATGAAAGAGATCCAAGAGACCCTGCAAATGCTCAAAGAACTGGGTGGCAGCAGCCCAATCCCTGTCAGCAATAGCTATGCCCCCGTTTCGGAAGACGATAACAGCCCCCCCTGGGACTAAGCCTCCTTGTTGAGGCACAAAACACCGTCTCATCCTTCTTCTATAAAAAGAAGGGGTTAATTTTTGATTAACCCCTTTTTCAGGTTGTTTCAGAGCTGTGTGCCAAGGGTATAAAAGCAACACAGCAAAATGATCGCGTCATCTGGAAAGGATCCATCAGACCATGCAAACCCCCAGTAATTTTAAAGTCAGCGGCTCAACCAGCCCATTACAACTCCCAGTAAATATGAATCCATCCACACCCTCCGCTTCAGTCAAAGCAGTGGATTTTCCTACCACAGCGTCATCAGAGACGATCTCACTCCAAGACCAGGTTGCCACTTCCGATTTAAGCCAAGGTTCTGCCAAGGTTCAAAATTTTGATATGGCAACAGGTCCTCTCTTTCCAGATCTTCGCCCAGCCGTTAGCCAGAATTTAAAAATATTAACCCAAACCCCCTTCAATCACAGCAACTTTAGAGAGGTCACGCGAGCCTTACAAGCAGCCGTCCTAAAAAATCCCCAGGCTTCTGGCGCAGAAATCGCTCAATTGCTACAAACAGCCCTACAAAGCAGTAGCAAAGACACCCAAACCTTGGCCCAAGCCCTGCGATTAACTTACCTTGAGCCCACCGATCTCGACCAGCTTTGCCAAGAATTAGAAAACAAATTGCAGCTCTCCAGTGGCCACCATCAGGCTGAAGATCATACCGCAGTGGATTTTGCTGTCAAAACCCTGGAAAACAATATCACCTACAATTCACAAGAGATTGGCTCCCTCTTAAAAGCCATACAGGGATTGGTTTTAAATGCCAATCTCAATAGCTGGACACCCGAAGAACTTCAGCACGAGATTCAGACCACTGTGGCCCAATGCGGTCTTGCGGCCCAGAGTTTTGCCCATTTGATTGATCTTGAAAGCATGAATTTAAATACCCTGTCCCTCTTGGACAGCAAAACCCAGGATTTTCGCGTGGCCATTGATCAGGCCCACAATCTGTCCGCAGCCAACCGTTTGACACAAAGCCAAGATAACTTAGCCCTGCGGCCAAGTTACAAAGAAGTGCAAGTGGTTGATCTGGCCACAGGGCAAAGTCACACAGAAGTCGAAATCAAAGGCCCCGATGCACAGCGTGTCGCAGCGGTCGAAAGCCAAAAAGCCGAACTAAACCAGCGCACGAAGGCCCTTCAGCATGCGGTCTTGGTCGCACGCGCAGATGCCTCCAGTCTCAATAGCAAGGACAAGGGCCTTGATGGTCTTTTATACCTACTCAATCGCTCTGGTTCAGAAGCCACCAAGATCTTGCAGGCAGTTTTAGCAAAAAAAGACCCAAACTCACTACAAACTGACTTAAAAGATCGGCAAAATTACATATTAACTCAAATTTTAAGTATGGGTGATGATGCTCAGGCCAATGCCTTCATTCAAACTCTGCAAAAATTTCAGGCGGGTGGCCCTCTCTCACAAACCGAGCTTGAGGGTCTAGAAAGAGCCGGTATCACCATCCATCAGGGCCGTGCATATAATTTGGCCAATAAACAGCCCATCAATGCCGATGATTTACAAATTTTTGCCCAGGTCGCCCAGCATATGCTGTCCAAGACCCTGCTGGGGGATAGTTCTTCGGTTCAAGCCATGAAGACGCTGCGCAGCGATATAGCAACAGTGTTCCAAGGTATTCGGGAAATCAAAGCTCTGTCTGCAACCATAGCAAAAAACAAGAGCGAAATTCAAAAAGAGACCCAAGAATTGGCTGTGGCCAACGAACAGATTCAAATTGCTCAGGACAGGGTTCAAGGCTCCGATCAAGTGGCCCAAACCGCCCAAAGCGATTACGAAAAAGCCAGGGCCTTGTGGTCACAGCTCAAATCCCAGGGGTTTGCTTTTCTCTTGCAAAAAGCCCAGGAGGGAGGTCTCTTAGAAATCAACCGACTCTTGAAAGAATTGAATATCTCTGTGGATATCCAAAATGGAAATGTGGTAATCAATCAAGCAGGACAAGTTCTCAATGAAGACACGTTCTCTCAGCAAATGGAAGCCTGGGTCCAAGCCAAAAGCGACAAATTAACCCAAGCGCGCGACCAACTCAGCCTTGATCGCGAGGAATTAAGCAAATGGCAGTCAAAAGCCAATGAAATTGCAGGAAAACTACAAGAATTGGTAAATGAGCAAGGCTCCCTGATCGACCACCAGCGCGGCAAATTGCGGGAGTTGCGCGAAAAAAGCCTGCCTGAATTGGAAGCCCTCAAAGCAGATCCTGCACAGTGGGCACAATTGTCTGACGAAGAAAAGACCCTGGTCGAATCCCTGCTGCGGGATGGATACCTGGTCCTGGAAGAAGAAGAGGCACGTCTGGCCCAAGCTGAAGAGGTAAACGCACAGGCCTTGGCAGCCATTGCCCAGACCCGAACATTAAACGAACGCACTCACACCATCTTGGCGAACAGCAATAAAACCCTGGAAGCTATTGATACAGCCCAGGAAAGCCAATTGGGTGAGGGAGCCCGATCTCTGATCGCCAAGGCCAATGAACTGGCTCAGACCCTGAGTTTGACTCCCCGTCCGGCCAGCCTCAATACAGCCAAAATGACAGAAGAATGGTTGCGCAGTTTAGAAAAACTCGAAACCCAACTCAAACAGCAGGCCAAACAAGAAGCGCAAAACGAAGAAATTGAGAAACAATTTTCAGGCCAAAACGCCCAGAAAGCCTTACGCCGCTTAGAATACCATATCAAACAACTCAAAGCCCTGGATCTTCATCAAACTGAACGCATCGATCAAATGCTCAAAAGCAGCGTGCAACGGACCAGCAAAGAGCTGAATGCACTCTTAATTCCCCACAGAACCGCTTAAGGCGAGAGACCGGATTTAAACCGGCTCGGCCTCTAAAAGCGGCACCAATTGCCCGCGCCGATCCAGGGCCTGGATATCAGTAAAACCGCCCATGGCTTGGCCATTGATAAAGATCTGGGGAACAGTGGTTTGCCCCGTTGTTTCAACGAGCCAATGGCGTTTGTCGGTGTCGTGGGTGACATCGTAAAGGGTAAACTCAACCCCTTTGCTGCTGAGCAGACGTTCAGCGGCTCGGCAATAGGGACAATAGGTCGTAGAGTAAACTTCAACTTTAGCGGGCATGATCTTCTTCTTGCTCCAAAACAGGGATTCCCGACGAAGGGAGTAATTTATCCAAAACACCTTTGCCCGAGGTCTGACTGTCCAATTCCAAAAACTCGATCAGGCTGAACAGCAGCAAACAGACTCCTATCGCCCAGATCACCGGACTGTGATAGCGCTGGGCATTTAAAAACAAGACCACCGAAAAAATCAGCAGCGAAAACCCCTGCAAAACGAGGTACAGGGTACGTTGTCTGAAAAAAGCACGCATTTCATGTTTTAAACGTCCCTCTAAGTGGGTGAGCAAATAGGCATAATCTGCTTCTGAAAGCGCTGTATCTGGCGGTAAAGAATCGCCCGGAGGCAGAGGTGAATACATGCCCAAATTATAGCACCTGTCCCACAAAAGAAGACAAGCAGGTCGAAGCTCAGATTTTCTTGAGGTTCTGGCGGTAATAATGGGTATGTAACATGACCGCGGGCACGTAATTGCGGGTTTCACTTGGCAAATAGCCGCGAATATCCTGCCAATTGACTTTGGTTTTGGCCTTTTTTTGCAGTGTCGCAGCCTTTTGAATCGCTTTGCTGACCCGGCCCAGACCCCCATTATAAGAGGCCAAGGCAAACTGCAGGCGCTGGTGTTCAGGATAAGCCCGGAATTGGTCATAAAGTGAGCGCAAATACCAGGTACCCGCCGCCATATTGTCGACAGGGTTAAACGGGGAAGAAATCTGCACCGGGCTGCTGCTGCGGATATGTTCAACCGTGCCGGGCATCAATTGCATCAGGCCCTGGGCCCCGGCCCAACTCACAGCATTGGCATTAAAGCCAGATTCTTGGGTAATCACCCCCAGAATCAGAGCAGGGTCCATTTCAAAACGGCGGGCCTGAATTTTGGCCAGACGCACAGAGGTATTTTTGGCCAAATAGCGGGCAGGCAGACGCAGACGGGTATTAACCGCGCCGCCGGTCGCGGTTGTCGAACCGGGATTGAGATTCACAAAAGAGGGGGGCTCAACATCACAAGCTGTGAGCAAGAGTGTGGGCAAAAGGGCCAGCAAGGCCAAAGCCGAAAATTTATTTATCATTGCAGTTGTTCCAGCTTTGGACGCTGGAAATTCTCCTTATCACAGGCGAAACATATAAACAGAATGGGTTTCACCTAAAGCAATACAATTAGGGGGACGCAAAAAACAAAGGCAGAGTTCCTTTGCTTAAAACATCAGCATAATTTTACCATAAGTTAACCCGAAAAAACCCAAAAAGACAGCCGAAATACCGTGTTCAGATACTTCGGCAAAAGTCTTTAAATCAGGGGTTATTGGGGCAGGGGATCGACAGCCACAGGGTCAAAGAAATCCTGAGTCGGAATCGAACGCTGAAAGAATTTTTCAACGGCGGGGTTGTTCTCAGTCGGGCGAGTCCGGGTGGCCAAAGCTTTGATCGCGGTATTGATATCAGAGATGTCCATGCCTTGAATATCCTCGCGATTAAGCGTGATGCCCAAGCGCTGCTCGGTTTGCTGAATCAGGCGATTTTGGCCAATTTTTAATTCGCGTTCCTCAGGATCGAGATCAAAACTCACCTGAACAGCGGCTTTCATCGTACTGGCATCTTGGGCCCGAGCCACAGCAGAAATACTGGCTGCATCGGGATGTTTGTGACTACTGGAACCAGAGCCATCGCCCCCAGTATGGGAATTATCAGAAGATTGGGCTTGTTTGATTGCCGCATTTCCGTTGATCGAACCAGCAGCACCGGCATCAAAGCCCTCTTTGATCGAGGATTGAATCCGTTCATTGCGATTGCCTCGGTCGTTTAGTTCCGAGCCACTGGAGCCACCTTCTTTGGGGATATCGATGATCCCTTTGCCGGGAACCCACATCTTGCCAGACTGCGCCATCAAATCGGCTTGACGCTGATACGCATTTCCTGGCTTCGATTTCTCGATGGCTTGAACATCTTCAATTTCAGACATAAATCTATTTTCTCCTTATCGATAGCCCAATTAACCATTCTATACCCAAAGCGCTTGAATTTTAATCAAGCCGCCTGTGATTCTTATAGCCCGAAAGATTTCAATCTGACGCCTCGGGCTGGTTTTTCTGGGCCCATAAATACAGCGCCAAGCCCAGTCGATACCAGACAAAGGGTTGCAGTGAATGCCTTTCTAAGAAGGTGAACAATAGCCTTAAACTCAGATAGCCACTGACCGTGGCCGTGGCCAGAGCCGTGGCCAAAAGAGCCATTTCCCGCTGCGAAGGGGGTTCTTTAAACAGGTCTTTGAGCTTAAACAGACCCGCTGCCGCAATCATCGGAAAACCCGCCAAAAAAGACTGACGGGCGGCCTCGGTCCGGCTCAAACCGGTGGCCAGCCCTGTGGCCATCGTCATGCCCGAACGAGACATTCCTGGAAACAGCGCCAAGGCTTGACTGGCTGCCAAGAAGAAGTGAGGCCCGAAAAAACGAGCCCCATGCTGGACATCTCTGTTTTCAGATGTGTCTGCCTGCTGATCGGCCCAAGCCATCAACAGGGCCCCCAAGACCATGCCCGCAGACATATAGGCTGGAGAACGCAGGTGTTTTTCGACAGGTTTGTCCAAAAGTAAACCCGCCAAACCAGCAGGGATATTGCCCCAAAGTAGTTGCCAAGCTTCGTTCTGCCCCGGAGCCCCACGCAAAGAAGCCAATACGTTACGCAAATCTTTGCGCAAATAGATCCCAGCAGCCAAAAGTGTGCCCAGATGCAAAGAGGTGTCAAAGCTCAAGCCTGGGCGTTTCCAACCCAAGAGACGCGGCACGGCAATCAGATGGGCCGTGCTGCTGACCGGCAAAAACTCTGTCAGGCCCTGAATGGCCCCCAAGATCGCCGCTTGATAAAAGCGCATCTGCAAAAACCTATATTGTTAGAGCCAATCCATCGGATCGGTGTACTGCCCCTGCAAACGCACCCCAAAATGCAGGTGGTTGCTGGCACTGGCACCTGTATTACCGGTGATCATCAGGGCCTGGGAGCGCGCCACAGACTGGCTCTGGGAAACCAGCAATTTCTCGCCATGGCAATAAACCGTTTGCAATTGGGGTTCATGCTGCAGACGCACCATATTGCCACATTCTTTGTCATAGCCACGCTGAACCACACGGCCCGGAATCGCAGCCGAAGCGGGGATGCCTTCAAAGGTTTCGATATCGATGCCTTCATGCAAACGCCAAGTGGCCCGAATCGGGTGCAGGCGATAGCCAAAATGGGAAGAGACATAGCCGACGGTCGGCCAGCTAAAGCCGTGACGGGGCATGGGTACCACCACCATGCGGTAGGTTTCCAGCCAGTCTTGATTCAGGCCTTCGTTGACCTGTTTCAGCAATTCGGATGAGGTGCGAAATTTGAGTGCGACCAAATCGAGGGAATTGATGTCTTCGAGTTGCACCTTGTAGACCACCGGCACCAAATCAGGGAATTGTTTTTCCCATTTAAGCCGGTAATAGCCCTGATACTCAACCGCAGCTTCGTGATAACGGGCCTGTTTTTCCAAAAATTTGGCGCGCCACCAATGTTTCATGGCCGATTGGGGCAATTTTTTCCAGATGGCTTCGGCCTCGGTATATTGGCCCAATTCAATTTGAGCGCCAATTTTGGCTTCGGGAGCGGGTTCACCCAAAAGGATCTTTTCGGCTTGGTTCATGCGCTCAGCCAAACCAGCCCGCATGAAAAGATAATCCGGTTGCCCGGTCATGGCTTTGAGCTGGGCCTGGGCCTCAGCCACCCGGCCCCGATCGCGCAGGTGCATGGCCAAAAGGGTATTAAATTCAGATGAACCCGGTAGAGCGGCCTCTTTAAAATAGCCCAGAGACAGATCGTATTTTTGCTCATCCCAGCGGTTAAAGGCATCGTTGAGCAAGGTATGGCTGCGTTTGATTTGCTCGACAGAGGCTTTGCCATGCTTGCGGTAAAGCAGTTGCGAGAGCTGCAGGCGGAGTTTTTCGTCGCGGGGAGCGAGATTTAATAGGCGATTATACGCCAACTCTAAATCTTGAGGGTGCCCCTCTGTCCGGATTTGCGCTTTGAGCATTTCTGCCAATTTTTGACGCAAAACCGGATGGCGGGGGGAGAGATTAAAGGCCAAGCGGGTATCTGACAATTGAACTGCGTTGACGGGCGATTGCTGGGAAGACCAGGACTTGACCTCTTGCACAACCCGATTGGTGAAGGTGCGCTGAGCGCTGGGGTCTCTCACCAATTTGAGGAAGGTGTCCGATTCAGCCCAGGCTTGCATCGGTTGAAACCCGTGCAAAGAAACCAGCAAAGCCGGTAAAAACCACTTAAATTTTAACTTCATCTGCTTCTACCATATCTTTCAGGAGGGTGCATAAACTGGGATCATAATAGCCAGTTTTGAGAAGGGATTCAACCGCCTCAGCAATCGAATGACCTGCTTGTAATTGGCTCTCGTAGGCATTGGCCAGGCCAATAATCCGAGCATAGAGTGGAATTTGTGGGCCTGCCAAGCCATCGGGAAAGCCACTGCCATCCCAGTGTTCAGCAAAATGGCGAATGGCCGGTGCCAAGGGCCGCAAATGGGGAACCATTTCGAGAATACGTCCGCCCAAGAGCACGTGCTGCTGGTCTTGCCAAGTCTCATTCAGGTTATTTTGGCCGGCAGGCAAACTGACCAATTGGCCAATTTTGTGCAAATACGCCAATTCGCGCACCTGCTGTTGCTCGTGGGGCAATAAACTGAGTTTAAAGGCCAGCCGACCGGCCAGAGAACTGACGCGCTCGGAGTGAAAGCGCCAGGGCGAAGCCCCCGACTCGAAGATATCGATCATCTGCTTGAGCACTTTGACAATTCGCTGCTCCAATTGCAGAGTCTGCCGCTGGCCTGCCAAGGCAATTGCAAATTCATCGGAAAAGGTTTCAAGCCAACGCAATTGGCGATTAGAAAGAGGCAAGGGCTGGTTAAACAACAAAACAATCAAGGCTTTGACATCGCGCTCATGGCTGACCGGCCTGAAAATCGCGGCCTGGAGCCCAGGCAAATGTTCTTCGAGACTGGCGCGGGCTGTTCCCCAAAGTTCGGGGGATTGACTCTCCACCAATTGCCAAGCCGAATAACCGGGCAAGGGCCAACGAAAACTGAGTTGGTTTTGCAGCGCCGCCACAGCCCGTGGCAAAAGCCCCCGAAAGCCACGGGTCAGGAATTGACCCGAATTCAAATCAGGAAAGCTGATCAGCAGACCTTCGGCCTGGGACACTACGGCCTGAATTTCATTTAAGACATGTTCCAACAGCTCTTCTTCACCCAAAAGACCGGTTTGAAACTGATTGAGCCCACGCACAGCTTCGAGCAGATGCATACTTTGGGTCCGTTGCTCTTCGAGATAGGTGCAGGAGCTTTGCAACAGCACCATACTGACCTCTTTGAAAAAGGCATAACAAATTTCAAAAATGAATTTTTTCTCGGGCTCAGCCATGGGCAGGGCCAAGGCCTGTTCGACAAAATGGCGGTAGGCCTGCAAACAGAGTTCGTTGAGAAGTAAAACATGGGATTGGTGTTGCAATTTGTTCTGAAGCCGCTGCTTCCAGAGCTGCAAGGCCTGTTGAACGGCTTCCCCCCAGGCGTGGGGGCCACTGGCAGTGCGCGGCGTCTGCACATACGAGCGAAACAGCTCAGGCAATTGGGGCAAAATTTTATTCAAGAAATAGGTTTGGTAGACCGGCTTGAGATCGGGCTGGGCCTGAATAAATTCAGTTAAAGTCGCCAAGAGCAGAGGGGCGTCTTTATCCAAGGCTTCGAGCCAGATTTGACGTGTCTCCGGGCGCAAATCAGCGGGCAGCACAACAACCGCATCTGCTGGACGCGGCGAAGCCCCCCGGGAATAGGTCTCAATGATCAATTTGCCCTCTTCGACCTCGGCCTGGCAGATTTGGTTGCGCCCCTGGTTTTTGGCTTTATAAAGGGCCGTATCAGCTCTGACAATCAATTCTGAAACCTGTAAATTGGGGTCATCGTCGGTACAGGTCACCCCCATGCTCATCGAGAGCGAGACCGTTTGGTTGTCTTTGCCCACAAAGGGATAACTGGCCACATTGCGGCGGATGCGCTCGGCCACCTCACAGGCGGCACCCAAAGGGGTCTCAGGCAAGAGAATTCCCAGTTCTTCGCCCCCATAGCGGGCCACAATATCCGTTTCGCGCACAGAATCTTGCAAAATACCGGCAATTTCTTTGAGCACCCGATCGCCCAATAAATGGCCGTGGGTATCGTTGAATTTTTTAAAATAGTCCACGTCGCAGATAATCAGAGAAAGCAGCTTTTTATAGCGTTTGGAGCGATTGAGTTCTTCTTCCATCTTGTTTTTCAGGTAGCGGTGGTTAAACACGCCCATCAGACCATCTTTGATCGCCTGTTCCTGAATTTTCATGCGCAATTGAATATTTTTGAGCGTGATCTCCATCGGCTTGATCAGCAATTTGAGCATGCGCTCATCGCGCTCGCTAAAGGGCTCCATATGCTCCCGAAAGATCACCATGATATACGCCACAGTATCGTCGAGCAAAATCGGCTGGGCAATAAAGGCTTTGTAGGCTTTTTTCCAGAGCACATAAGGCAGGGGCAAATGGCCCAAATGATTGGTAATCACCCCCTGTTTGCTGTGGACCATGTCCTGCAGTGGGCCCTCGTCTTCCATGTGGAAGTTTTTTTCAGGCTCAGGAATATGGTCTGACACTTCGTGGACAATGCGCCAATCTTCGCCGAGGTGTTCGACCCGGTAGATCGAACAGCGCTGATTGGAGATCACCCGGGCAATTTGCTGGTAATTGCGCTGCTTGAGCAAATTGTGGAAGAGATCTTTTTGGGTGATCTCGACCTCGGCCTCGTGTAAAATAAACTCACCCAGCTCTTTGTTGATCTCATACAAGGTGCGCAGCTTGTCGTTTTGCTCCTCCATGCTGCGGCGCTGATCAATAAATTTGAGCCCGCCCAAAATCAGGGCCATGAGCACACCCAAAATCACCAAATTGTGATCACGTTGGTAAAACGAAGCCACCATCACAGCTATCGGGAAGAAAAACAGGGTCTGGGTAATTTCCACTTTGTCTTCTTGAAAGACCAGCAGCGACTTGAACCATTTTTGCCAGGTCAGACCGATTTGGCTTTTGATCGCCACAAAGCCATTCACCAGGGGAATATTGATCAGCAGATAGGTCACAGTGGCAGCCCCAGCGGACACCATCATGTGCAAAAGTGGCAGCTCCGAGAGCACCATGCCCATGCGCGCATCTGCGGCCATCAGCGCTGCCCCAGCAGCACCATAGGTAATCGCGTATTGGGCCATATTAAAAAAGGCAATGTCCCAGCCCCGGCGCTGGACAATCAAAATCGTGTAAAAATTGCCCAAAGCGGCCAGAACAATGACCACAGGAGCATTAAAGAGCAAAAGCCCCGTGAGCAAAACCGAAAAACTGGCAGAAATTTTGCTGCCATGGGGCAGCGTGACATAGGTCTGCTCAGCCAAAATGCTCAAGAGCGCAAAGACCAAAAAGTCCCAGCCATTGACGGCCCAAAATACATGGGTGGTACGGCAGGTATAAGCAAAGACAACGAGGCCCAAAACAAGTACAGACCAGAAATAGAAGCGCTCTGCCTTAATCGGCGAGAAGCGCCCTGTACTCAGCCCCTGTTCAGTGTCTTGGCCCATATAACTTCGAGTTTCAATGCGTGATGTGGTATTATTCTAGCCTACTATTGTGACTTCATACAAATTTCATACAAATTTTTAGAATATTTTAAAACATACTTTCAGAACAACTGTCAGAACATATGCCAAACTGGATTTATACCCATAACCTCAACCCCATCCTGATTAAATTGGGCCCTTTGGAGCCCCGCTGGTACGCTTTGATGTACCTCTTGGGTTTTGCTGCTACCTACCAGCTGATTGCCCGCAACCCCCGCTTTTTGGGTATGGGTTTTAACAAAGACGATGCCATGGATTTTTTGACCTATGGCTTTTTGGGTGTCATTCTGGGGGGCCGATTGGGTTATGTGCTCTTTTACAATCTGCCCATGTATCTGCAAAAACCCTGGGAAATTCTGATGGTTTGGACCGGCGGCATGTCGTTCCACGGCGGGTTAATTGGCTCGATTGTCGCCATTATGCTCTACGCCCGTCATAAAAAAATCCCCATATTGCGCATGTTCGACATTGTGGCGGTACCCGCCCCACTGGGATTGCTCTTTGGTCGGCTGGGCAATTTTATCAATGGCGAACTCTGGGGCAAACCCACCGCAGGCAATTGGGGTGTGGTCTTTAATGCCACTGGCGGTGGCCCGGAACCCCGCCACCCAACCCAACTCTACGAGGCAGGATTGGAAGGGGCTTTGCTCTTTATTGTGCTTTGGCTGGCCTTTCGCTATGCCAAAAATCTCAAAGAGGGCAGTCTGGGAGGCCTCTTCTTGCTCGGTTATGGCCTGGGTCGTTCAGTGGTTGAGTTCACGCGTATTCCGGATGTACAGCTGGGCTATTTGCTCGGAACCAATTGGCTGACCATGGGGCATCTGCTCTGTGTGCCGATGATTCTCGGTGGACTGGCCATGTTGGTCTGGGCCAATCGTCCTTCGGCACCCAGTTTGCAAGACAGTCTGGCCCAACCAATCAGCAAAACAGTTGAAAAAGCCGCTTCGCCAACAAGCAGTGAACAGCCTGTGCCAGAAGCTGAAGAACCTCCGTCCGAAAACAACGAAAACAAATAGAGCTTCTCCCAATGAGCTATTTCATGGTAGATATCGAAGCCGATGGGCCCATTCCCGGTGCTTATTCAATGATCTCTTTGGGAGCCGTCTTGGTGAGGACCGACCTTTCAACCACCTTTTATGCACAAATGCGGCCTATTTCTGATAGCTGGATTCCCGAATCATTGGCTCCCAGTGGCTTCAGCCGCGAACAGACCTATGCCTTTGCCGAACCGCCTGATGTGATGGCGCATTTTGCAGCCTGGGTCGAAGAAAACAGCCAGGGCCGACCGATGTTTATTTCGGATAACAATGGCTTTGACTGGATGTTTGTCTGCTGGTATTTTCACCATTTTCTGGGCCGCAACCCCTTTGGGCACAGTTCAACCAATTTGGGCAGTCTTTACAAAGGGCTTGAAAAAGACTGCTTTAAGAATTTTAAACACCTGCGCAAAACAGCCCATACCCACAATGCCCTCGACGATGCCAAAGGCAATGCCGAAGCCCTTTTGGCACTCAAAAACAACACGGGTCTCAAGATTGCCCTCGACTAAAGCGGCAGTTTTCTTGGCGCGGGCGCTGTTTCTTGTTAGAATGAATGAGCTTACTTGTTAAAAGCAACTTTCCCCCTGATCTGATTCTCGTTCTGATTCTCCTTGTAAACGCTCAATGTGAACTCTCAACTGGACCCTCGACTCAGTGGCTTGGAAAAGCCGAAAAGTAGCACAAACAGTTTAGAATCAGAGAGGAGGTGAGTGCGGGTATGATGGAAGTTGAAGTTGAAGACGGAAAAGTCGACGCAGCGATTAAGACCCTCAAAAAGAAACTCAATCGTGCCGGCGTTTTTCGCAAAATTAAAGAAAAACGCTTCTACGAGCCCCCGAGTGCTAAGAAACAAAGAAAACGCAAAGAAATTTTGCGTCGTGCCAAAAAGAAGCTGAAAAAACAGCAGAAGAAATATTAATTTGGCACTGCGGGAGAACCTCTAAACACACCGGCTGAACTATGTCAGACCCTCAGGAATCCCCCGAACTTAATGGTGTGGCCAGCGTTGAAGATGGCCATATCCAAATCCGGGACCCTCAACCCGGAGGCTCACCTGCCCGTTTACAGGCAGATGACTCAGTTCTGGTGTTTGTTAACGAAGTTCCAATCACGGAACCCGTTGAAGTGTTCTCCCGCACTTCTATTCGTGTAACCCTCCCACTTTTCACCTTGCCCCACTACACAGCCAAGATCCAAGTTGATTCCGATTGGATGAGCGCTTGGCTTGAACTCAAAGTTCTCAAGCAGGGCCTGTTTTACCATTTACAAGACACCCCACCCACCCAAGACTTGCTGATCAAGACCATTGCAAAACCCGCTTTGCTCAAGGATTTCGAAGAAATCCGCACGGAGATTTTGGGCACGATCCAAAAACGGGGCGTGGTTTTTGGGATTTTAGACCAGAACCTTGATCAAGCGCTCGAATCGCCCCCCGAATCCCCCATTTGCATTGCCAAAGGCCAGCCGCCCGTTTATCTGACGGATCGCTTTGAAGAGCGTTATGCTTTTCCCTGTTTGCCCGAAGGGCCACAGAGTTTGGATCTGCCACCGTTGGAGCTGATCTACCCCGTTCTCAGGCCCTGCAAAGCCGGTGAAATCTTGGTAAAAAAAATTCCCGGCAGAGTCGAAAGCGAGGGGCGCAATCTCAAAGGAGAAACCCTCATTGCCCCAGAGATCCAAAGGCCTTTATTGGCAGCCGATGGTTCTGTGCGCTTGCAAAAAGAGGGGAGTGAAATTGTCGCCAGTTTGGAAGGCATCCCCTCTTTTAATGGAAGAGACGCACGGGTCAGGGGCTGTCATATTTACACAGAACCGATCCTCGGGCACCGCGGCAATATCGTTGATGTGCAGGGCAGCGTCCAAATCGCAGCCGATGTCACCGACCAAGCCCAGATCTGGTCGAGCCAGCATATCGAAATAGCCGGTCAGGTCAGCCACGCCCAACTCGAAGCCGATGAAAATATGATCGTACATGGCAATACCGTCAAGGCCAAAATCGCCTCGGGAGGAGATGCCAGTGCCAGTATGCGCCTGATTGTGCCGGTCAAAAATCTCTTGGTGCAGATGCTCAAGCTGCAAAAACTATTTGCCGAACTCAAAAAAACCGTTCCCCAACTGGCCAATCGCTCAGACAAAGCCGTCTTTTTGCAATTGCTCAAAACCCAATTTCCTGGCCTTTTGAACGATGCCGAGCAACTCTGGGAACAACTCAAAACACTCAAAAAACTCCATCCCCGCAAGGTCATGGTGCTCAAAGTTGTTTTGTCGCACCTGATGAATCTTGAGCAAAAAGACTTTAGCGCCTCGCTTTACCACGATTGGGTGGATAAACTCGGTGATTTTTTGCTCGATCTTGAGGCACTTGAAAATCTCGCAAGCCATGTCTATCTGAATTATGTTCAGGCCTCGGAAATCTATTCTCAGGGCAATATCTATATTCTTGGCGAAGGCTGCTATAACTCACAATTACACGCCCGCAAACATGTCTTGATCACGGGCACACCGGGCTATTGCCGTGAAGGCCTGATCGAAGCGGGAGGGCATGTGATTGTGCGCGAATTGGGCAGCCCCAACGGCAGCCGCCTGCGGATTCAACTGCAACCTCAAAGCAAAGTCTATGCTGAGCTGATCTACCCAGGGGTGGAGTTGCGCTTTGGTAAAACCACGCCGTATCATTTTCTCGAAAAACAGACACGGGTGGAGCTTTGCCTGGAAGGCGAAAGCGTCACGATGCGGCCCTTGCGCTGATGCACTGGTGTTTGCTTGATCCATCGGGAATGTCTTATCATCCCGGAACACCGCTCAATGCGCCATTGGGCGGCTCCCAGTCCGCCCTCTCTTATCTGGCTCTGGCCCTCCAGGCACGGGGGCACCGGGTCAGCTTTGTGCTCAAAGGCCAGCCACCGCCAGACAGCCCGGTGCCTATTTATGCCTTAGAGACATTGCCAACGGGCTTTTGGCAACAGGACTTTGACCTGATTCTTTTGTTGAATCAGGCAGATTTTATCGGCGAAGTGGAATTGCCCGCCGTACCGCTCGTATTTTGGAATCAACATTTGCCGCTGACCCTCTCCCAAAGCACCCTGGCGCAGGTGAAAGAACACTGTGCCGCCATGGTTTTTGTCTCACACTGGCAGCAACAGGGTTATCTCAATTGCTACGAACTGGGCTCCTTGCCGACCGAGGTGATTGGCAATGCCATCGCTCCCCACTTTGCGGGCAAACCGGCTCCCCTGGGCCGTAATCCTGTGCTGGCCTATACATCCACGCCCCGACGCGGCTTGGAAATGCTCCTGCCGATCTACCAAGACTTGCGCAGGGAATACCCCGCCCTGGAATTGCAGATCTTTTCTTCTTTTGCCGTCTACCAAATCCCCGAAGAGGCAGACGGCTTTGCCGCTCTTTATGGCTTGTGCCGCAGTTTGCCCGGTGTGAGCTACCGGGGGGCCGTACCCCAACCCATTCTGGCAGAAGCCCTGCACCAGGCCCATTTGTTGGCCTACCCCAATCTCTTTCCTGAAACCTTTTGCACAGCCGCCCTGGAGGCCTTGGCTGCGGGTTGCCGCGTGGTCACCAGCGCCCTGGGCGCGCTGCCCGAAACCACGGCAGGTTATGCTCGCTTGGTTCCTTGGCACAAGCAGCCCTCAGTCTTTTACCAGAGTTATTTGCACGCCCTGGGCAACGAGATTGAGAGCTGGTACCGAGGCGCCTCGGCTTGGGAGCAAACGCGCCAAGAACAGGCCGATTGGGCCCAGACCCAGCACGTCTGGAATGTGCGCGTGCAGGCCTGGGAAAACTTGGCCCAAAAGCACGTCAATTCAACCGAGTTTTAATTTTTTGTAAACTATGTTATTCTGGATTTTAAATACCCCAAATCCAGAAAGGCCTTGGCCCATGTTTCACCCTTCCGCTTATGTGTTTGTCTCTCTGATCTTCTTCTTAAGTGCTTGTCAGCAGGGGCTTTCAGCTAGCCAAAGCACGGCTTCCGCGCCCCAGGCCAGTGGTACGCCGATGCCCGGCGGTGGTGGATTTCGCCAAGACTGCACGCCTTTTACCCGCGAACTGGAAAAAGACCTGGCGATTGCCAATCCCGAAAACAAAGCCAGCCTGACCCCAGCCGATTTGGGCGTGGGCAGCGATGCCTATTTGGAAATGAAGTTTCAAAGTGCCGATCAAAACAAAGATGCTCAACTCAATGGCGCAGAATTGAGACTATATCTGACAGATCACAATCTGGCCCAGATCTGCCGAAAGCCTTGAAGAACACACAGGTATGAAGCACCTAATTGGAGACAAAAAACGTCCACATCAGTTTATCAACTGGGTCAAATTGGGCCTAAGTCTTTGTTTAAGCACATCCGTGATAGCCAGCCAAACAGCACCTGTCTTTGCTGAATTAGAAGCGATTCCAGAAGAACTACAAATTTTACGCACAGAGCCCTGGGCCCCTTTGAATCTGGGGGTTGAATTTCATTTGGGGTCAGGCGTGAGCCAAATCAGTCTGGTGGCAATGACGCACCCCGATTGGCAATGGGGAATGGGGCTGGGCATACCAAGTAATCTGCCATCATACTACTCTACCTTTTTTCTTCAATCCCGTTATTATCTGCCTGCAGCCCTCATTCCCGAACTATTGAACCTGCCATTTCACCGTTTGTACCTGGAATGCGCGGTCACACCATTTTCAATGATCGACAATCGTTTATTTTATCTATCCTCCCATATTGGCTTTGAGTCTCGCCTTTTGGGTAGCAGTACCCACCTATCTGCAGGCTTTCTGTTGGGAAGCACTTACTTTGTATCGGGCAAACAAGAGGACAACCAACTTTTTATTACGCCTCATATTCAGGTCGGCATGGGTCTACACCTTCTCCAACCCCTTTCTCCTGAATATACACAAACAGTAGAAGAATACAGCTTGCCGCAAAAACGGATTCAATTAAGTGCTGGTACACATTTTTACCACAATGGATTGAGTTCTATCGTGCGTTCCGCTAATTCACCTTCTCCATTTCAAGATTGGACCCTGTGGTACAGAGAGTCACAATGGGCTGTGGGGCTTTTTCTCAAAAGCAAACCCCAACTGCTAACAGGGGCCGGCCTAATTGGGCGCTGGTATCTGAATCCCTCCACACACAGCCTGAATCCCTTTGTTGAAATCTTGGGTTATACCGGCACCTGGGCAGATCCGTACATAGCCCCCAATTATTCCGCAGAGATTTTTTTGAGCAGCAAAGTGGGCGTTGAATGGAAAATGCTGCCAGGTGTGAGCTTGGATATCGGTCTGGGATTGGGATTAATGGTTTCACCATTTTCCAATACAACCTATTTTTATAGGTGGGATGATATGTACAGCCTAAATTTGCCCTTTTCCGCGAATATCAACTTCAGTCTGCCTGTCACAGAGCCCTCCTCAGCGCTGCCTGCGCCAGATATTAAAGCCCCAGATCCCCGCACAGACCAGAACCAGCCCAGCCAATTTGAACCCGGCCTGTAGCCAATGGCCAGCCTCTAAATCCGCTTCGAAGACCGTGATCAGCACCATCACAAGCAGAACCAGGGTCAACCAGGGAATGCGGCGCCTCATAGATTCAGCTCCCAGGTTTTGCCAATCAACAGCAAACCGGGTGTGAGCAGATGTTCAATCTGCTCACTGGTCAGGGCCAAAATAGCCGAGGGTTCCTCCGCCAGCACGGCATAGCCCTGTTTGAGGTAGAAATTCACGGCCCAAGTGGCTTCGCGGTGTGCGAGCAGATACACGCTGCGAAAACCTCGTTCTTTGAGCGTTTGCTCCCAGAGTGCCAGTGCCCGCCCCCCCAGGCCTTGGCGCCGGGCCGAGGCCAAAAAATGCAGCGAGGCCAGATAGACCGGCCCAGCATCCAAAACGGCCCAGGCCAAAAAGCCCTGCGGCAGGCCGGCCACCTCAATCAGCTCGGCACTCAGACCCGTGACCGAAAAGGGCTGTTCGCTCGCGATCAGCTGATCAAGGGTCTCAATATTGCCCTCAAAGGTGCCGGGCATCAGCCCGGAATACAGCGGCAGCACCTCGCGAAAGACCTGCTGAATAAAGGGCAGATCTGTGACCTTGGCCAAACGCAGGCAGATCTCAGTCGGCATACGCCAACTCAAGCACCTGGCTAAAATGTTTGACAAAATGCACCTGCAATCCCTTGCGGATATAAGCAGGCAAATCATCAAAATCGCGGCGATTGGCCTCGGGAAAGATCAGCTCAAAGACCCCAGAGCGCTTGGCCGCAATGGCCTTTTCGCGCAGCCCCCCAATGGGCAAGACCTTGCCCGTCAGGGTCAGTTCGCCAGTCATACCTATCCGGCGTGGCACAGCCTTGCCCGTGGCCAAGGAATACAGTGCCAGCGCCATGGTAATCCCCGCCGAAGGACCGTCTTTGGGCGTGGCCCCTTCGGGCACATGCAAATGGATCATATGCTGTTCAAAAAAGGTTTTGTGGGCCTTTTCCTGATCGAGCAGAGCGCGCACACAGGTATAGGCAATCTGGGTGGACTCTTTCATCACGTCACCGAGTTGGCCGGTTTGTTTAAATCCCCCTCCTTTGGTGCTGAGTGCTGCCGCTTCGATATGCAAAATCGCGCCGCCCATTGCGGTCCAAGCCAAGCCAATGGTCACACCGGGCACCTGTTCGTCGTAAATCTCTTCGGGGTTAAAACGCGGCTTGCCGAGGTATTTTTCTACGTCGCGGGTGCTGACTTTAAACGTTTCACCCTTTTTCTCAGCCATGCGCAAGGTCACTTCGCGCATAATTTTTTTCAGCTGATTCTCCAAATTGCGCACCCCGGCTTCACGGGCGTATTTGTCAATAATCATGCGCAAAGAGCCATCGGAGATCTGAATTTCAGCCTCGCTCAGACCGTGTTGCTCACGTTGGCGGGGAATCAGGTATTTTTTTGCAATCTGCAATTTCTCTTCGAGAATATAACCCGAGAGACGAATGATCTCCATGCGGTCCAGCAGGGGCCCAGGAATGGTATCAAGCTGATTGGCCGTGGTGATAAACAGCACTTTTGAGAGATCAAAACGCACATCGAGATAATGGTCGAGAAAGTCTTTGTTTTGCTCCGGATCGAGCACTTCGAGCAGGGCCGAAGCAGGGTCGCCGCGAAAGCTCGCGCCCAGTTTGTCGATTTCATCCAACATAATCACCGGATTGGCTGTGCCCGTGCGTTTGATCGCCTGAATCAATTTGCCGGGCATGGCGCCAATATATGTCCGGCGATGGCCTTTGATCTCCGCTTCGTCACGCATGCCACCGAGCGAAAACCTGAAAAACTCCCGGCTGAGGGCATCTGCAATGGAACGGCCAATCGAGGTTTTGCCGACACCGGGCGGCCCCACCAGACAGAGAATGCTGCCGGTTAAACTGCCGCGTTTGCGGATCGTGCTGATCAGCTCCAGAATGGTCTGTTTGACATCGTCCAGACCATAATGGGTGGCGTTGAGCACCCGCCGGGCTTTGGGGATATTGAGGTTGTCTTTGGAGTAGTTTCCCCAGGGCAGGCTGGTCAGGGTGTCGAGATAATTGCGGGTCACCTGGTATTCAGCCGAATGGGTCTCCATCATGCCCAGTTTATTGAGTTCCTCTTGAATGACTTTATCGGCTTCTTCACTCAGTTTGAGCTTGGGCAGGCGGGCTTCGAATTTATCTATTTCAGTGGTTTTGTCGTCTTTTTCCATGCCCAGCTCTTTTTTGATCATCTTGAGCTGTTCACGCAGAAAAAAGTCTTTTTGTTGTTTATTGACCTTTTCGTTGATCTGGGTCTGGATTTTTTCCTGGATCATCATCACTTCCAACTCTTCTTTGAGCAGGAGTAGCAATTTTTCGCTGCGGCGGCTGAGATCAAAGGTTTCGAGTAAATCCTGGAGCTTATCTGGATCTGCCCCCAAAATCGAAGAGACCACGTCCATCAGCGTCACGGCATTGTCGTAGGTCATTTGTGAAAGCAGCATTTTGACCGACTCTTGCAGAATCGGGCTCAGCCGCAATAATTCTTTGACTGCGGACATAATCGCCAAGGTATAGGCCTTTTGTTCATCGCTGGGTTTGGTCTGGGGATCGGGATGGTATGCCACCTCCCAACGCAAGAGTGGCTCAGTTTGCAAGGTCTTGACCCGCGAAAAGCGCTGCAGACCCTGGCCCAAAATCTGGATCACACCGTCACTGGGTACATTGACCTTAAAAATCTTGATAATCGTACCCACTTCATAGAGTTCAGAGGCAAAAAGATCGTCGGGGTTTTCTTTTTTAACCAAAACCAGGCCAAACATGCGGTTGCCATTTTCCCAACTGTCTTTGAGCAATTCGAGGTAACGCTCACCCGAAAAGGTAAAAGGCATCAGCACATTGGGAAAAACAGGACGGGGGTGAAAGGGCATAATGGTGAGGGTTTCGGGCAAGACCTCTGAGACCACAATCAGCTCTTTTGCGGGTGTTTCATCCCCCACAGCGGGCTCTTCGGTTAAAACTTCGGGTATCAATTCTTCAGCAATTTTGGCTGGCATAAAATATCCTTTGTCTCTGTATCTTGAGGAACAGGGCGTTTTTTTTCATTATAAGCGCTGGAAAGCCCTTCAGTGAGTCATTGGGTAAATTCACAAAAAAAAGTGTCAATGTTACACCTGCTACATTCCCCACAAAGCAGCCGGAGTACAATAGAGCCATGCAGATGATTGAATGGATCACCGGTGCACGCCGGGGAGAAATCGCCAAGACAGTCTATAGCTTTCTCGGCGTATTTTTTCTGCTGCTCTCGTATTATTTGGTCAAACCCCTGCGGAACTCCCAGTTTTTAAGCAGTTTTGACGATAGTCTTCTGCCTTTTTTCTACCTGATCGCCCCAATTCTATCACTGGCTGTGACCAAGGTCTTTAATTATTTTTGCGATCTGATTCCCAAGTACCGCTTAATTGTTTTGACTTATTTGCTTTTGATGGCCTGTAAACTGGTTTTTTGGGTCTATCTGCCCGTGGGTGGAAAAACCGCAATGGTGATCTTTTATTTTTGGGCCTCGGTCTATTTTTTGCTGGCGGTGGCCCTGATCTGGAGCTGCATCAACACGATTTTTTCACCCACCCAAGGCGAACGCAGCTTTGGTTTTGTCGCCCTCGGGGGCACCATTGGCAATATTTTGGGGGCAGAGGTCTCCAGTTGGATTGCCCGCAGCAGTTTTAAAGATCAGGCTCTGCTTGTGGCGGCGATGTCAATGGGGGCTGCTTTGGGACTGCTTTTGTTGGCCATTCGGGCCGCAGAAAAATCACCAACCCCAGCCATTCCAACAGCAACACACCCATCTGAAGCCAGCACAGACAGCACTTTGGCCGCTGAAAAAGTCTCATCCAAAGGCTTCGACGATCTGCTTGAAATTTGGCGCAACCGCTATGTGCGCGGTATTGCCATCATGGTTTTTGGCTTGGCCCTGTTTAATACCCTGATGGATTTTCAAAGCCAGAAGATTATCAATACCACCTACTCTGAAAAAACCTACCATGTAAATTTTAATTGGCTCAAAGTACCGCCTGCAGAAGGCCTGGCTTTGCTGAATCAATTGAAACAAGTCCCGCAAGATAAACACACAGCCACCGTCCAGACTTTTTTTCAGACCCACCAATTGGATCCCCTGCTTATCCCCCAATTTGAAAAAAAGCTGAAAACTTACACATCAGAAAAAGAAGCGGGTATGCGTGACTTTTTCTCACAAACATATAAATACCACGGCATCTTGGGGGCCATCCTGCTGCTGGTGGTCTCCCGGCCCCTCTTTCGCCATTTGGGGCTGCGCTTCTCCAGTTTGATCCTGCCAATCTTTTTTCTCTTCGCGGGGGTGGCCTTTTTGTTTCCACTCGATCTGATGCTGCTGCAAATCGTCTTGGTGGTCGGCGGGGCCCTCAATTATTCGCTCAACAATGCCAGCAAAGAATTGCTCTATACTGTCACTTCTGAAGATATCCGCTTTAAACTCAAACCCCTGATCGAAGGCCCGATTATGCGCTTGGGAGACGTCTCGGCTTCGATCTTAAAAATTGTGCTGGGATTTTTAATAGTCTCTCTGCTCAAAAGCCCCTCCCACTATGGCGATTGGATTGCCCTCGGCTTGGCTATGGGTGTGGTGCTGTGCTGGCTCTTTGCGATCGGCTATACAGGCCACAAATATGACCAAACCAAACCCCAGCAACCTGAGCCTAAAACAAGTTAATCACAGCCTTCCATGCCACAGGTATTGAGTTCATGATCTGCCAGCAGCAGCAAAACCCGCTGGCGCACGACCTGCAATTTGTCTGAACCAGCCAGCAACGAATAGATCGTCCCACCCCCCATTTTTTTGTAGAGCGCTTGGTACTTGATTTCAATCCGGCGAAATTCCGCATCGCGGTATTTGAGCCAGGCCACTTGGCTGTTGCGCAAAGTGGCGTTTTTGTCTCCACCGAGTGATTGGTAGTATTTATTCAAAAGCTGATCCCAGCGCTGGGCATAAGCCACATAACAGTCTTGCATGCCCAGTGTGGAATCATTTTTTTGCATGCAGCTTTCCATTTCTTGATCGAGGGGATGGGGTTTCTCGGGTCTTGCCGCAAAAACAGGAATAGCAGGCAGAACAGACAACGAGAGCAAGGCAGAGCAAAACAGACTCAAAACAAACGTTTGGGATTTCATCGGCGATTCCGTCTTTAATAATCTGATTGGCAAGTGAGACCAACCGCCCCCCTATTGTATCGTGTTCCAATTTTCAGGCAATTGCCGCAACTTCTCACTTTCGGGATAGTGCAAGGCATAGACCTGCCGCCAATGGGTATAAGCGGCTTCGTCTCGGGCCTCACAGGCCAAAAACAAGAGAGAATCCAGCACCGAGGCCCCCCACAAGCGACAGGCCAATGGCAATTGCGGCACCAACGCCCAGGCCTGAAGCAAGGCCTCCTCAGCAGCGCGATCGCTGTGAAGCATCAGCTCACTTTGGGCCCAGTGGCGCAGGGCATGAAAGCGCTCCAAGGGGTTGGAATGAGTGAGGTCTTGCTGCAATAATTCCCGGTAATTCGCTATTTTGGATGGCGAGAGGGGAGAAGAGGTTGGGGCATGAGACAGGGTCATTTCGGGCAAAAGCGCAAAAGCCAATTGACCGAAGGCATCCCAAGGCAATTCGTGTACCCGCCCCAGATAAGCCACCCCTCTGTGATTGGGAAAGAGCACAGCTTTTTGACTCCAGGGCAACGCCGGGTGCTGTTGCCACTTCAATGCATAAATCGCAGGTGCAGCAACCCGCAAATGTGCTTTGAGGGTCAAACCAGCGGCAGGTGTCAGCCACTCATCCGCGTCGATACTAAAAATCCAATCGGCTTGGGCCTGGGCCAGCGCAAAATTGCGGGTTTGACCAAAGTGCTGAGACCAGGGCAATTCAAAGATCTTTGCCCCAAACCGCCTTGCAATTTCCTGGGTCTGATCAATTGAGCCCGTATCCACCAAAACGATCTCATCCGCCACTCCCTGCAAGCTTTGCAGGCAGCGCGGCAGAACTTCAGCTTCGTTTTTGACAATCAGGCAGGCAGAGAGCAACATATCTGCTATTTTAACGTGTTTGGCAAATTTGATTCAAAGACGGACTTGAGTAAATGTGGCGATCATACTATACTGGGCACAGTATTAAAAGAGGTGTTTGCCATGAAGAAGAAACTGCTCCTGCCATTCATGCTCTTGCTCATGGCAGCTTCGCCGCCACCCCAAGCCTTGGAACAGGCGCGCACAGCCAGCAAAGCCCTGCTCGCTGAACTGCAAACCACCCTCAAAAGTACCCTGAGCAGCAAAGGCGCACCCGAAGCAGTGAAAGTCTGCAGCCAAGTGGCTCCCAGCATTGCCAAAAATGTCGCAAAAAAACACCATTTACAGATCCGGCGGGTGGCACTCAAACACCGCAACCCAGCGAATAAACCCGATGCCTACGAGCAAAAATGGCTGACCCAGTGGCAGAAAAGCCCCAGCAATATCCCCGCAGAACACGCAGAAATAGTCACTCACCAAGGCAAATCCACGCTGCGTTATCTCAAACCCATCAAAATTCAATCAGCCTGCTTGCAATGCCACGGGGCCCCGGCCCAAATCAAGCCCGAGGTCAAGGCCTTGCTCAAGCAACACTACCCGAGCGATCAGGCCACCGGCTACAAAGAAGGTGATCTGCGCGGCGCTGTGACGGTGATTTTGCCGCTGCCTTAAAAGGCACTGATCTGCCAGGTCAATGTGCCCTGTGCAGAGCAATGCAAAAATAAAGGCCTCGGTTAAATCACTCAGAAATCTATCTTCGTTGGCAAATTGCTGCGGTAGGATCCGAAACACACCAAACAGACATTTTATCGGCCAACCACAAGCCATGTTCATATCTGTTGAGGTGATTGTTTTTATCTTGATCAAAGGATTGAAAAGTCCGTGTATCAGCAACGGGATTATTAAAAAGCCAAGTGCGATTGGCCTCAAGAAACTCATACAGATCAATCTTCCCACTTTGGTCTTTGTCGACGTTTTCAAAGCGATAGCCCAGTGCATATGCATCTGCCGTAGGCGGAGAATCAGAAAGGACGGGCCCTGGATTGCTCAAACTGGATTGCAAAGGCATATTAAGAGAGGGGCTTACAGAACAAGCGACCAAAAAGGGCAACAGACTCAAAATTAATCTTGTAGTTTTCATGTCCAACTCGTGATTATTTCTTTCTTTTAATCTTGACTTATACTCAAGTGAATCATTGGAGCTACTTGCTGTAAAGCGCAAAAAAGGAGTAGATCTTACCACTATTTTGTTTCAACAAGGGTCTCTATTTAGCTTCAGTTTTGATGGTTTGATTTCGAAAAGAATCTCAGTAAAGCTTTCTGGAGAAACCCTTTGAAAAACCTATCCCTCCACTGGCTACAGCAATTCCAACAATTGATTGAAATTGGCAACTATACAGAAACAGCCCGTAAACTAAAAATCAGTCAACAGGCCCTGAGCAAAAATATCCTGGCTCTTGAAAGCTGGGCAGGGCATGCTCTGCTTATTCGACAGGGCGGCAAACATGAGCTGACATGGGCAGGTGAATTATTAAAAGATCAAATTCCCGGGCTTTTACAAAACTTACGTGAACTTGAAAAAGAATTTCAGACACATCCCAGCCAAATTCATCTGGGCATCGATCCACTCTTTGGCCATCTCTTTCTGGAAGATATTTTACCCACACTACTACAACGCTGGCCTGACGTGGATTTACGCGTATTGCCCATGCGCCCCCCTGATTTACAGCGTTTATTGCTCACGGGATATTTAGATGCGGCTCTGATCACAGGCCCTTCACCCGCACAGTTTGAAAAAGCAGATTTACCTGCTTTGCGTTGGACGGTCATCTCCACACCTGAGCTGTACCAAAAAGGCCCCCCTTGCGACTTTATCCATTATTCAACGCCCTTAATTACAGAGGTATTTCAAGACAGCTCCCTTTTAAAACAACCGATTCAATACAAAGCCCAAACCAACCATTGGCGCATGATGAAAACATTGGTTTTGGCGGGTATTGGGATCGGCTTTATCCTGGAGGCCTGTGTCAAATCTGAACTCGCCAAAGGGGACTTGATAGCCTTGCCCCTGCCCGAAAATATACCTCGCTTAGAAACAGCGGCCATCTGGATAAAAGGCAACGCCCTCCCCCCCTTCTTTCTGAACTATTAAACGCCCTGAATGAGGTCATGCAATCTTGAAAATATACGATCTGAAGCCTGAATGGCTGACCTATTTAGCATTGACAGCCCAAATGGGTTCCTATTCATTGGCTGCAGAAAAACTCTATCTTAGAGAACCGGTCTTAAGATACAACCTAAAAGCGTTAGAAGCCCATTTTCAAACGCCGCTGCTAGAGCGAACAGAAAGGGGGTTAATCCTGACGTCTTCGGGTAAACAACTTTTACAAAACAGCCATTCATTTCTGGAAAAACTCCAGTTTTTACAAGGCCAACTTACACAATTAAAACCTCAGGCACAAAGCTTGGCCGTCGGGGTCTCTTTTTCTTACCCTGAAACCCGGCTAAGCCTAGTTTTAGCCCAAATTGATCAACTTTTTCCTGAGATCCAATTCAGACTGATGATCGGCCAAATATCAGAAATCAAAGAATGGCTCAGATCAGATCAAATAGAATTGGCACTGGTCACATCAGAAACCTGGGATGACCCTGATTTTACTTATACAAATGGAACGTATTCTCCCGGCATTTACGTCAAACACCCAACAAAGGAAGTCCCTCCGATCTATTTTTTACCGGCATTGCCAAATTATTTGGAGCGCAGTGGAAAAAAAACAGATCTGCTCGATTTTTCTGATTTAAAAAAATATGCTGGCATTTTTAAAGAGAAAATGAGTTTTCGCTATATCGGCACATTCCCTTTAACCTTAAAACTGGCTTTAAGTGGTGCCGGGATGGGGTTTGTACCAGAAATATATGCAGCCCCTTATTTAGCCCAAGAACAACTCAAACGCACATATGGCCCACACTTAGACTGTGGTCTCACACCTTCGCTTGTGCATTTTCACAACAGAATATTATCCGCCCCGGCTCAGGCATTTAAAGAACTGATCCTTGAACATAATTAAACCGAGAGTGCTATCGCTCTCGGCCCGATGGAAGGTTCACTGTTCGGCAACAGGTATCGGACTTTGTTGCATGCTCCACAAATACAGCGCAAAATAGTCTTCGTATTCACTGAAAGTGATTCGTCCATCCAAATTGCGATCTGTCTGATTAAACGTCAGGCGTACTTCCTGGCGTACACGATTTTCGGCTCCTGGCTGAATCAAGGTAGGTTTATGGGCGTTCCAAAACTGCTCAAAATCGAGAGGGATACCATAGAGGGTGATTCTGCTCCAAAAAGCACTTGCAAAATTCCGAATTTCTTCCCGGCTAAAAGTGGCCCGCGCATTCACAGCAGGGTTGAGAAATTCAGGTTTGCTAATTTTCCGATCTCGATTGGTATCAAACTTTAAAAAATCAGCTTCTTCTTGCAATAAAGCTTCTTGTACAGTCAAAAAACCATCTTTGTTTTTGTCCAACCCCTCAAACATCATATCGCGAAACTGAATACTTACCTGATCCAAGCCCTGATCGGAACGGGCTTTTACCAAAGTTGAGGTCGGCGCGCTCAGAGAACGGACGGACGACGACGTGTTCAAAGGGGATTGAAACACGGGAGCAGCGCAAGCGGTGAGAGCGGTAAAAATCAAAGTCAGAATCCCAAATTTTTTACTCATAGTAAGTTTCCATGGTTGATGTACAGGCAATTTTAATCTGGCTCCATTTAAGCACACCCATTTTGTGCCGTAAAGTTCAAAAGAGTGGTGGTTATCACCACTCTTTTGGCAAAAAAACAAGGACAAACCAATCAGAGCACATCAGCTCAGCAAAGCCGCTTCAATTCGGCGCAGGGTTTGCACCATCGCGCTAAACATTTCAGGAGAAATTGCCTGAGGCCCATCACAGAGCGCCTCTTGAGGCCTGTCATGGACATCCACCAAAAGACCATGGGCGCCAATCGCCACCGCTGCCCGCGAGGCGGGCACGACCATGCTCTTGTGGCCCAGGGAGTGACTGGGGTCGATCACAATTGGCAAATGGCTGAGCTTGCGTACCGCCAAAACGGCCCCGAGATCGAGCAAATTGCGGGTATGGGGATCGTAATGGCGCAGGCCGCGCTCGCAGAGAATCACACGCTCGTTGCCCCCGGCCAGCAAATACTCTGCCGCCATCAGCCACTCGTCGATCGTGGCGGAAAGCCCGCGTTTGAGCAGCACGGGTTTGTCGAGCTGGCTGGCCGCTTTGAGCAGGGCAAAGTTCTGCATATTGCGGGTACCGATCTGGATAATGTCGGCATATTCGTAGACGGCGTCGAGACTGGGCAAATCCAGCGCCTCGGTAATGACCGGTAAGCCGGTCTCGGCACGGGCGGTGGCCAAAATTTTGAGCCCATCAATGCCCAACCCCTGAAAGGCATAGGGCGAGGTACGGGGCTTGTAAGCCCCGCCGCGCAAGATCTGTGCGCCCCCGGCTTTGACGGCATGGGCCAGACGGACAGTCTGTTCTTCGGTTTCGACAGCGCAAGGTCCGCCCATCACGACAAAGTGATTGCCACCAAAGGTCGCATCCCCGACTTGAAAGATTGTATCTTCGGGGTGAAAGCTGCGGCCCGCCAGTTTATACGGGCTGGAGACGGGAATCACTTCGCGCACACCCGGCATCTGGTTCAATTTTTCGCGATCTTCGCTGCTGTGATTGCCGGTAATACCTACCGCCAGGCTGTGTTCGCCGGGCAAGACATGGGCGGTATAACCGAGTTTTTCAATCGTATCCAGCAGGGCTTGTAATTCTTCGGGACTGTGGGTTCTGCGCATCATGACCAACATTTAATTTTCCTCCAGGGGCTGTTTGAGTGAACGAATCAAGGCAGAGGCAATCTCGACAGCCTGATCCGGGCTTGAAGCGGTATCCAAGGCGGCCATCAGGGCTGAGCCCACAACGATGCCTTCGGCGCAGCCTTTGAGCTGGGCCACATGTTCGGGGGTCGAAATGCCAAAACCGACAATCACAGGCTGCCTCACATGGGTTTTGAGCTGGGCCAAGGTCGCAGGTAAATCGACGTGAACCTGCGCCTGTGTGCCGGTCACGCCCGTACGCGAGACATAATAGACACAGCCTGTCGAGGCGGCATCAATCCGGGCCAGCCGTTCAGGGGCCGTGGTGGGTGCCGCCAAAAACACGGTTTCGAGCCCAGAACCGGCGACCGCATCCAAATAGCGACCGGCTGTTTCTGGCAGCAAATCCACCACCAGGGTGCCAGAGACACCTGCGACCAGGGCCTGTTTGACAAAGTTTTCCAAACCAAAATGGTAAATCGGGTTGTAATAGCTAAAGAGAATCAAAGGCGTCTCCAGGCCTTCGGCACGCACCTGGGCGACCACATCCAAAATTTGGGCCAGATTGACGCCTTGGGCCAGGGCCGTTTCGGAGGCCTTTTGAATCACAGGGCCATCGGCCACCGGGTCGGAAAAGGGCACCCCCAATTCAATTAAATCTGCGCCCGCAGCCGCCAAAGCGTGTAAGAGGCGGGCGGTGGTGACCAAGTCGGGCACCCCGGCGGTGAGATAGGGAATCAAGGCGCTGCGGCTTTCTGCCCGACAGGCCATCAAGGTGGCGTTGATAGATTTCATTGTTTTTCCTCCGCTTGGTAGAGTTGATGCACATCTTTGTCGCCGCGGCCGGAGAGATTGACCAAGAGAATCTGATCCGGGCGCATTTGGGGAGCCCGTTTGAGCACATACGCCAGGGCATGGGAACTCTCCAAAGCGGGCAAAATCCCCTCGCTGCGGGCCAAGCGGTGAAAGGCTTCGAGGGCCTCTTCGTCGCTGGCTGAGACATAGTGGGCACGCCCAATTTCGTGCAAATGGGCGTGTTCGGGCCCCACCGCTGGATAGTCCAAACCGGCAGAAACGCTGTGGGTTTCGAGAATCTGGCCGCCTGTATCTTGCAGCACCAAGGTCTCACTGCCATGTAAAACACCCGGACTGCCCCCGCCAAAGCGGGCCGCGTGTTGGCCCGGCTCCAACGAGCGGCCCCCCGCTTCGACCCCCGTCAATTGCACTTCGGGATCGTGGACAAAGCCGCGAAACAGCCCCATGGCATTGCTGCCCCCGCCGACACAGGCCACCACTTCGTCGGGCAAGTGGCCGGTTTGTCCTAAAATCTGCGCGCGGGCCTCTTTGCCAATCACCGATTGAAAGGTCGCCACCATATCCGGGTAGGGGTGGGGGCCCAAGACAGAACCCAAAAGATAAAAGCTGTCTTGCACATGGCTGACCCAGTCGCGCATGGCTTCGTTGATTGCGTCTTTGAGTGTGGCAGAGCCACTGTTCACAGCGCAGACTTCGGTACCCAAAAGGCGCATGCGGTAGACATTTAAAGCCTGGCGGGCCATGTCCACCGAGCCCATATATACCCGGCATTGCAGACCGAGCAAAGCAGCGACAGTCGCACTGGCCACCCCGTGTTGACCGGCACCGGTCTCGGCAATAATCCGGGTCTTGCCCATGCGTTTGGCCAAGAGGGCCTGGCCCAGTGAATTGTTGATCTTGTGAGCCCCGGTGTGGTTGAGGTCTTCGCGTTTGAGAAAAATCCGCGCCCCACCGAGCTGCTGACTGAGGTTGCGGGCTTCGTAAACCGGTGTGGGACGGCCCACATAGTGCGTGAGCAGGTCTTGAAGTTCCGCCAAGAATGCCGGGTCCTGACGGGCCTCGGCCCAAGCCTGCTCCAGCTCCTGAACAGGGGCCATCAGGGTCTCGGGAATATACTGGCCACCAAAATGGCCAAAAAAGCCCCCTGGTAACAAAGGTTGAAAAGCAGAGAGTAACATCGGTTCAGACATTTTTGTCTTTCCTTTCGGGTAAATCTGAGCAAGAGATTCGCATATTTTCAAATAAGGCAGATAATTTCTGAGGATCTTTCTGGCCCGGCTTTGCCTCCACTCCACTGGAGAGGTCCAAGGCCCAGGGCTGGACCTGCTGGAATGCGGCCGCAGCGTTGTCGGGATTGAGTCCGCCCGCCAGAAAAACAGGCCGCAAGACAGCCAGCGAATGTGCCAATTCCCAATCGCCGGTCTGACCACTGCCGCCCCAGACACCGGGCACCGCTGCATCGAGCAATAAATAGGGCGGACAGAGGTTTTCGCGGGGTTCTTCGCTGGCCCCCTGCCAGGGAGCAAAATCCGCAATTGAGCGGGGACGCAGAGCCTTGATCAGCTGAAAGCCCTCAGCCATCAACTCAGCACAGAATTCGGGGCTTTCGTTGCCATGTAATTGCAAATGGGTCAGACCAACGGTTTGCGCAGTTTGGCGCAGGGTGCATGCGTCGGCATTGACAAAGACCCCGACTTTCCAAACATGCTCTGGCAATTGTGCCACAATTTGGGCGGCAACCGAAGGAGCTACGGCGCGTGGACTGGGCGGATAAAAGACAAAGCCCAGGGCAAAGGCCCCCAGCTCACTCGCCAATTGGGCGTCTGACAAGCGGGTCAAACCACAGATTTTGATGCGTGGCAGATTTGTCTGGGTCTTACCTTTCAGTGATAAAGTCTCAGTCATGGCGTTCGTCCGTTTGTTGCTTCTGCTCTGCTTGCGCCAGCAAGGCAGCCAAAGCAGCGCCAGGCTGGCCCGAGGCCATCAAATGGGAGCCAATCAAAAAGCCCCGATAGCCCCACGCCTGAGCCAAGCAGAGATCCTGACCCATGGACAAGCCACTCTCGCAGATCAAGGTCACACCCGGTGGCACATGTTGCGCCAATTCCTGCGAGGTTTCCAAGCGGGTGGTCAGGGTTTTGAGATCGCGGTTGTTCACGCCGATCAGCTCGGCCCCCAACGCCAGAGCAATGTCTAATTCTTCGCGGGTATGCACTTCTACCAGCGGTGTGAGCTGCAATTCAAGCGCCAAAGTATAAAGGGCCTGCAATTCAGCAGCTTCTAACATTGCCACAATCAGCAGAATGGCATCAGCCCCCGCCAGCCGGGCCTGGTAAAACTGGTAAGGATCGAGCATAAAGTCTTTCATCAAGAGCCGGGCCTGGGGAAAAGCTGTGCGAATCGCACGCAGATAAGCCAAATCCCCTTGAAAAAAGTCAGGCTCGGTCAGCACAGAGAGGGCTGCCGCACCGCTCGCCAAATAATCCCCCGCCACGTCGACAGGCTTTAAATCGGGGGCAATGGCACCCCGTGATGGACTGGCCAATTTGACCTCGGCAATCACCTGAAAACCGGGTTGGGCAAAAACCGCTTTAAAATCCCAGGGGGTGCGGGCTGTGGAGATCTGCGCCTTTAACTCAGCCAACGGCTGTTGGGCTTGTTCACGGGCCACCCGCAGCCGTGTTTGACCCGCAATTTTTGCCAAAACGCTCATGCCAACCTCCGCAACGCGCTCAGCGTGGTTTGAACCCGGCCCTGATCGAGGGCTTCACCGGCCAGGGCCGCTCCGGCTTTGAGACTTTCTGCTTGGCCCGTGATCCACAGGGCCGCCGCAGCGTTATAACAGACCAAATCGCGGGCCGGGCCTTTTTCACCGGCAAAGATCCGCTCAAGCAAAGCTGCGTTA
The DNA here is from genome assembly GCA_018780035.1 of Candidatus Sericytochromatia bacterium. Classification (GTDB taxonomy): domain Bacteria; phylum Cyanobacteriota; class Sericytochromatia; order UBA7694; family UBA7694. The sequence goes on along the minus strand of JADMKE010000004.1, from coordinate 505,601 downwards.
TCTGCGGCACTGCCCCCTTCAAGTTCAGCCAAAGACTGCCGGGGCAAACCCGCCTCTTCGGGGGTGAGCAAATAGGTGGTAATGCGGCCTTCTTTGAGCTCAGAAACCTGGGTCGGCGCTGCCAGACTGAGTTCATCCAGCCCGTCTTCGGAGGAGACCACCAGCGCAGCTGTGGTGCCCAAATCTCGCAGCACCTCGGCCAAAATAGGGGTGAGTTTGCGATCGTAAACCCCCAATAATTGGTGGCTGACCTCTGCCGGATTACAAAGTGGCCCGAGCAGGTTAAAAATCGTGCGCACACCCAGGGAGCGTCGCAAAGAGGCGACTTCTTTGAGCACGGGATGAAACGAGGGGGCAAAACAAAAGCCAAAGCCCGTCGCTTGCAGGGCGCGTTGTACGCCTTCGGGGCTGTGCTGAAGTGGAAGCCCCAGTGCTTCGAGCACGTCTGCGCTGCCGCTCTGGCTGGAGACCGCGCGATTGCCATGTTTGGCCACAGGCACACCCAAACTGGCCAAAAGCAAACCCACAGCCGTGGAGACATTAAAGGTCACACCCCCATCTCCCCCTGTGCCACAGGTATCCAAGGTCAGGGGCAGGCCGGTCTCGACTTTTTGCATGCGTGCACGCAAAGCCCGTGCAAAGCCCACGATCTCAGGCGGGGTCTCGCCGCGCATGCGCAGAGCGGCGAGCAGGGCCCCGGTCACTTCGGGAGGCACTTCGCCATTGAGAATGCGATCCAGCACCGCTTCTGCGGCTTCGCTGGCAAGCGGCTGTCCCGCCAAAAGGGTTTCAAGTATGTTTTTCATACCAAGGCCTCCAGGCCTTTGAGAAAATTGTTTAAAAGGGCGGGGCCGGCTTGGGTGGCGATCGACTCAGGGTGAAATTGCACGCCTTCGATGGGCAACTCGCGGTGTCTCAGCCCCATGATCAGGCCCTCTTGGCTCTCAGCTGTGATCTCCAGACAATCAGGTAAACTGGCCCGCTCGGCCACCAGCGAATGGTAACGGGCCACCGTCATCGGTGAGGGCAGCCCTGCAAAAAGCCCTTGGCCCTGGTGAAGAATATCTGAGGTTTTGCCATGTTTGGCCTGGGTGCGGATAATCTTGCCACCAAAGGCCTGGGCGATCGCCTGATGGCCCAAACACACGCCCAAAAGTGGAAAACGGCCTTGCACCGCTGAGATCAGGTCAAGGCAAATACCAGCCTGTTCGGGCCGACCGGGCCCCGGAGAAAGCACCACGGCCTGCGGTTGTAGCGCCAAGACTTCGGCGACACTCAGGGCATCATTGCGCACCACCCGACAAGGAGCACCCGCTCCCGCCAAGGCCTGATAGAGGTTATACACAAACGAATCGTAATTGTCGATCAAGAGGATCATGGCTGTTCTCCTTGCTGTTGCTCTGCCATTTGATTGGCCATTTGCAGGGCCTGAAAAAGCACCTGGGCTTTGTTGCGCACCTCTAAATACTCGTGTTTGGGAATCGAATCAGCGACAATCCCCGCGCCAGCTTGCAAATGGGCCATGCCCTGCTCAATCGCCAGACTGCGGATCGTGATGCAGGCATCCAGTTGCCCTTCAAAGCCATGGTAAAAAACCGCCCCCCCATACCAGCCCCGGCGCACGGGTTCGAGTTGGCTCAAGAGTTCCATCGCGCGGATTTTGGGCGCACCCGACAGGGTGCCCGCCGGAAAACAGGCAAAGAGCGCATCCAGGGCTGTTTGGCCTGGGGCCAATTGGCCTTCAACCAGCGAAACCAGGTGCATCACATGGGAAAAATACTCCAACTCCATATAGCGGCTGACCCTCACCGTGCCGGGTTGAGAGACCCGGCCCAGATCATTGCGCCCCAGATCCACCAACATCAGGTGTTCCGCCCGCTCTTTTTCATCGCCCAAAAGCTCTGTCGCCAAGGCCCGGTCCTCAACCTCTGTCAACCCCCGGCGACGGGTGCCTGCAATCGGGCAGGTGGCCGCAGCGGCCCCATCTGACTTGACCAACATCTCAGGCGAGCCGCCCAAGAGCACCGGCCCGCCAATATCCAAATAATAGAGATAGGGAGAGGGATTGAGGCTGCGCAAAACACGGTAGAGCGCAAAGGGATCTCCTGCCAGCGGGCTGGTAAACTGCTCTGAGAGCACCGCCTGAAAGATCTCACCCGCCGCAATCGCCTCTTGCAAAATGGCCACCTTTTCACAAAAGGCAGCTTCTCCCATGCTGCCTTGTAAAAGGGCCGAATCGGCGCTGCAGGCTTCAGGCAAATCCAGCAGCGCTTCCGCAGCCACAGGCACACGCAGGCGTTGGTGGAGATCTTTTAAAGCCGCTTCGGCGGCTTGCACTTCCTCAGCGTCTGCACTTTGGGGCAAATGCGCCACCAGCAAAATCCGGCGCTTGAGGTGATCAAAGACCAAGACCCGGGCAAAGCGCATCAGACAGGCCTCAGGCAGGGGCGAACACGCTTCTTGCAGTGGAATCCGCTCCAGATAAGTCACGCAGTCATAACCCAGATAGCCCACATAGCCGCCAGTAAACGGCGGCAAGGCTGGGTCGGTTTCGGACGATTGGGATTGAAGTCGGGCTTTGAGTTCTAGCAAAGGATCACCGGGTAAAATCTCAGTGGTTTGGCCCCGTTGCAGGGTCAAAACGCCGTCTTGCAAGGTCAGGGTTTCATCAGGAGCAAAACCCAAAAGGCTGTAACGCGCCTGGTGCAAATCCGAACCGGCACTTTCAAACAAAAATCCGGGTTCTCCGGCACTGCGCAGACGCAAAAATGCCGAGACGGGTGTGAGTGTATCGGCAGGAATTTCACGGGTGATCCGCATTAAAGAAGAGGCAATCAGGGGAGAGGCAAGGGTTTCAGGGAAGGGCATCGGGGTCTCCATTCTCGGTAAGGTGAATCAGGCAAAAACAAAAGCAGCCACTGTGGGGGCACAGTGGCTGCAAGGAGGGGGATTTGGGTGGAAAACTAAAACAGAATTTCTTTTTTTCCCAAACGCCAATTGCCACTGGCAGTGGAAGGCCACCACCAGCGCCAGTTCGAGGCAGAAATCTTGAGACTTGCGTTGGGTTTCATACCCTCCAGTATGCGCCCAGCAGATACAGGTGTCAAGGCGATCGTTTTCGGTAGCAAAGACCTGTGAACAGGGCTCTCTACTAAATGCAGCCAATGGGTTATACTGCTTGCCGAGAGCCCGACGGTTTGATTTTTGGGCCACCCTTAGTAGCAATAGGAGCAAATGAGACAATGAGCAAAGATTTACTGGAAAAACTCGGCCCACTGGCAGCTCTGGCAGGCGTCTGGGAAGGCACAAAAGGGGACGACTTGGCCCCCGATGATGATCGACAGGGCATTGAAAACAACAAATACCGCGAACGTTTGAGTTTGGAGCCCTTTGGCCCAGTCGACAATCACGAACAACACCTCTATGGTCTGCGTTATAACACCATGGCCTGGCGCTTGGATGAAAGCGACTCTTTTCACGAGGAAGTCGGCTATTGGCTCTGGGATCCCGCAGAGAAACAAGTCATGCGCTGCTTTATCGTCCCCCGTGGCGTGACCGTTCTGGCGGGGGGCACCGTTGAACCCGATGCCAAAAGTTTTGAGCTGAGCGCCGAACTCGGTTCACCCATTTATGGTATTTGCTCCAATCCCTTTCTCGACCGCGAGTTCAAAACTGTGAGGTATGAACTGAAGCTGACAGTCCATGAAGACGGCAGTTTTAGCTATTTCGAAGACACCCAAATGCAGATGAAAGGCCGCACAGAACTCTTTCACCACACCGACCAAAACACCCTGAAAAGGGTTGAACCCTGAACGCGAAAAAACGTGTTAAGCTCAAGACAAAGCGGTTTTAAAAGGATTTGTTATGACGACTTCATATGTTTTCCCGATCACCAATATACGCCAATCAAAATATGTTTTGGAACCTGATTTTGATATCACATCCTATCCTGAATTGTATGTGGATTTTAACCAAGTGCGCAGCCGCAGATTTTTAGATGAGCTTCAATTTGCCCTGAATTTGGAAGATGATGAGTTAAAAGAACCTCCAGACCGTTTCATGAAAATTGTTTTCTCAGGTCATCTTGGCTGTGGAAAAACCACAGAATTAAAACATATACAAAGGTATATCAATGCCCCTGATCGCTATACATCGATTTTGATCGAACTCGAAAAAGAGTGTGAGGTGGGCAAGTTTGAAAAAGAAGATTTATTTGTTTTATTCATTGTCAAACTCTTACAGAGGCTGCGTGAAGATCTGCCAGAAACCCATTTTGATGCAGGTGGTTTACAAGAGATCTTGCATGAATGGCTGTCTGTAGAAACGGTTCAAAAAGAACTCAAAGATCATTACCAAATTGAAGTTAATACCGAAGCCGGAATGGGTTTTGATTTTTGGGGTTTTCTCAAATTGGGAAGTAAATTCAAGTCCGTGTTTGACCATAATTCTGCAACAGCACATACCATTCGGGAAAATGTCAAACGCAACCCGATGCGTTTGGTTGAGCGCTTAAATGAGTTTTTAGCAGAGGTTCGTCAGGTCATGGCTGAAAACAACAAAGGCCGAGATCTGTTGTTTATTGTTGATGGCAGCGAAAAAATCCACTTTGAAATTTACAAAGCCCTCTGTATTCAAGAGGCCCATCTTTTGAAAGCCCTCAACGCAAATCTGATCTTGTCGATTCCCATCAACGCTTATTTTGACATTAAAAGCCATGCTCAAGGCCAATTTTTCACGGATTATCTTTTGCCGATGTTAGAAGTTAATCCGCAAACAAAGCCCCTTTTGGCTGAACTGATCACAAAACGTCTCGATCAGACCCTGTTTTTAGAGCCTGAGGCCTTGGATTACAGTCTTGAGCAATCGGGGGGATGTCCTCGCCAATTGCTGCGTATTATACACAAAGCAATTATGTTGGGACAGGGGCAAAAAATCAGCTTAGAACGGGCCAAAGAAAGTTGTTATTACTGGGGACAGCAAATGAGTGATACATTGACCCAGGAGCATTGGGATATTTTAATCCAGCAAGACTATTACAGTGCTTCAGAGCAAGTCCAAAATCTTTTGTTTGCTCTGGTTGTTCTCAAATACAATGGCAAACGCGAACTCAACCCACTGATTCAACCCTTTCTCTCAGCATATATCGAACGCAGAGCCCAGATTCAGACAGGTTAGGGCATGAAAGAAACAGAATCAGCGCAGCTGGCCCAACTCTGTTTTGCCCTGGAAGGGCGCACAGAAGGTACCTTGGTGCTCATTGCCTGTGACTCCCAGACCACCCGTTCGCGCATTTTCCAATACTTGCAAGACCAATTTCCCTCTCAGCCCGTGTATGAGCTTGATTTGAGCGGGGAACAAGTCGAATCCCTCAACCGCAGCCTGCGTCAAAACCTGCCTGAGCAGGTACTGAGCGCCACAGATCCGCCTTATCTCGTGCATGTCTCGGGCTTAGAAGACAGTTTGTTTATCAGCGAAGGAGGCAAAATCCAGGTGAGTACGCTGGTGGCTCAGCTCAATTTTGAGCGCGAAACCCTGTTTCGGGATTTCCCCTTTACCACCATCATCTGGACTGACCCCCATTTTTTAGACGTGCTCAAACGCCAAGCGCCAGATCTGTGGAGTTGGTTGGTGTATGTCTATGAATTTGAAAGTGAAACACCCGCTGTTTCTGAATCCGTTCAACCTCAGGCCTATCCAGAATTGGTTCCCGGTCTCACACCCGAAAGACAGGCCCGCATTGCCAATTTAGAGAGCAAGTATGCCCAGCTCAACCTCAAAGAAGCCAAAGAGCGAGTTCTGCGCGAAAAACTCAATCTGCAAAAATTATTGGGGCGGGAATACGCAGAGGTGCATGATTATGAAAAGAGCATCAAAGCTTATCGTATCGCTCAATCCCTGTTAGAACAATTAAAAGATGATGGTAGTGAGCTGTTGGAAGTTTTTTTTAATTTGGGTACGAGTCATCTACAATCTCGTAACTATGAAGAAGCCTTAGAAGCATACCAAGCGTCTCTGAATCAACAAAAAAAATTAAATAATTCATTCAATTATGGGGCAACATATCACCAATTGGGATGGGTGTATGAAGGGCAATACAAATGGGATGATGCCATTCATCACTACCAACTCGCTATTGAATGGATGAAAAAAACAAACAATGAATCCAAAATAGGCAGTTCTTATCATCAAATAGGAATAGTCTACCAACTTCAAGGCAAATGGAATCAAGCTGTTCAACACTACCTACTTGCCATTGAATGGATGAAAAAAACAAACACGGAAATCCAAATTGGCGGTACTTACCACCAAATAGGAATGGTTTATGAAGAGCAAGATAAATGGGATGATGCCATTCAATTTTATGAAACTGCATTAAAATGGAAAATTCAGGCAAGGGATGAATATCGCATGGGCGATTCATATCATCAGTTAGGTAATGTATTTTTAAAGCAAAATAAATATCCTGAAGCTATTCAACACTATGAATTGGCAATTAATTGGTATCATAAAACCTTTAATCAATTTCAATTAGGTGGCACCTATCATCAATTAGGATTAGCATATCAAAAAGAACATAATTGGGACAAAGCTATTCAAAACTATCAATTTGCTCTGACATGGTATCAAACAGTTCATCATGAATTTGATCTGTATAAAAGCTACTGGTCTCTAGCTGAAATCTATCTAACCAAAGCTCAATTAGAGCAAGCCCATCAATATTGCCTGCTTGCCTTGGCTAATATTCAAAAATGGCCTCCCCCCAATGCAAAGAAAATACAAAAAGCTATTGAAAAGCTTGTACAAGCCATTGAAAAAACAAATTAAAAAGTGATCTCCGTTTGAACTCATTCTCTCCAAAAAATATAAAATATGAAGACATGATCAATGACTGAATTTTTCTGCATTTCTCCAAATATGCCTGCCCAAGCCGTACTCAATCTGATTCAACTGTTCCAAAGCCACGGCATTCAGGTCTGGATTGATGGCGGCTGGGCCGTGGATGCGGTGCTCGGCAGAGAAACCCGCCCCCACGAGGACTTGGATCTGGCCCTCGCACACGCAGACGTGCCTCAATTGCGCCAGATACTCGAAAATCAAGGTTTTACAGATCTGCCCCGCGACGATACCCGCGATTGCAATTTTGTCTTGGCCCATACAAACGGCCAGCAGGTGGATATCCATTCGTTTACGTTTGACGCCGATGGCCATTGTATTTTTGGGGTACCTTATCCAGCCGCATCGCTGACAGGCAAAGGGCAGATTACCGGCGTTGAAGTCGACTGCATTGCCCCAGAATGGCTTTTAAAGTTCAAAACCGGATATACTCTGCGCGCCAAAGATTTTACCGATGTCAACGCCCTGTGTGAGCATTTTGGTTTCGAATTGCCACCTGAGTACCGATAGAGAGAAGTCAAATGCCCCAACTCCAACTTCACCACCCCCATGTTTGGGATCTCAGCCCAGAAGCAGCAACCATTCTGCAAATGGCCCTGGCAAAACAGGTTTGTTTAAACGACGCTCTGCCAGAAATCAAACGGGTAGCCGGTGTAGATATTGCCTATGGCAAAAACTCAGAGGAGTTGATCGCGGGCGTGGTGATCCTTGATGCGGATTCTCTGCAAGTGCTGGAAAAAGTCCATTTTATCGGCACATCTGTCTTTCCCTATGTGCCTGGGCTGTTCTCGTTTCGCGAGTTGCCCCCCCTGCTCAAGGCCCTGGAAAAACTCCAGTTTTTGCCCGATCTGATTGTCTGCGACGGCCATGGCCAAGCCCACCCTCGGCGTCTGGGGCTGGCCTCTCACTTGGGTATCTTGTTGGATCTGCCCACGATTGGCTGTGGCAAAACACCCCTGCTGAAGCCCTTGGTAGAACCAGGCCCCGAACGGGCAGACCAAAGCCCCATTTGGTTGGAGAGTGAACAGGTGGGCGTCGCTCTGCGTACCCAACCCCAGATCCGCCCGGTTTATGTCTCAGCGGGTCACCGCATCAGTCTGAAAACAGCGATTGACTGGATTCTCAGGCTCAGCCCAGACTACCGCCAACCCGAGACCACCCGACAGGCCAATAGCTATGTGAATCAATTGCGCGAGGCACATCACAGCGGTCCAGACAAAGAAACGGAAGTCACTCAAACGATTTAATCCAAAAACCAACTTCGTCTGAGATAATGAATAGATAATCATTTGCTGAAATAAGACCCAGGAGATCTTGGTTTGCAATCACTGCTCAAATCTATTCGCATATCTCTGTTTTTAGGCCTTTGGATCGTTTTAGCGGGGATTTATCTTCCTGCGGCATCAGCAAAGCCTTCGATCGCCATTTTGGAATTGGATGCCAAAGGCGGCATCACTGCCGATGAAGCCAGCATTATCACCGATCGCCTGCGTGCCCAATTGCACCAAACGGGCCATTTTCAGATCTTAGAACGGGCAAAAATGGAGTCTGTGTTGAAAGAACTCGGCTTTCAGCAATCGGCCTTTTGTGATGATTCCAAATGTAAGGCCCAAATTGGCAAACTCTTGGGTGTAGATGGCCTGGTCACAGGCTCTGTCAGCCGCTTTGACACCCTTTACACCCTCAGTATTCGGGTCTTAAATGTCGAAAAAGGGGTGATTATCCGCGAGGAATTTCAAGACTGTGAGTGCCCCCTCAAAGAGATTTTGACCCGTGTTACCCCTCAATTGGTCACACGTTTGCTCAGTCAAAAAACAGCCAATGCTCTGCCACATCAGGCTGCAACGGCTCAGACGCCAACAACAGCAATGCCCAGGGCATCATCGCCGCCATTGTCGGTACCGGCATCGGCTCCACCGTCCAGCATGGTAAACCTGCCGCTGGGCAGTTTGGAAGTCCAGACCCTGGCCGGTAGCCCGGCAAATTGGCAATTGCCAACAAACCTCTCCTTAACCACCAGCGTGCAGAATGGCCCGGCCCTCAAAGCCGATTTTCAAACCCCTTATGCCCTCGTGTGGGATGCCCAAGGCCAATTGTTGATCGCAGATGCCCAAAACCACCTGGTTCGCAAATTATCCCTCAATGGCGATGTTTCAACCTTTTCAGGTGCAGAACGTGGCTTGCTAGATACACTGACCTTTGCAGACGGCGATGCAACTGTCGCCAAATTTAATTTTCCCACTTCAATGGCCCGCCATCCTTCCGGTCAAATTTATATTGTGGATACAGACAACCACCGTATTCGCGTGCTGAACCCCAACGGTCATGTTTCAACGTTTGTGGGCACGGGCATCGCAGGCTTTGCTGACGGCAATCCAGCAGTCGCCCAATTTCACCGCCCCCGGGGAATTGCAATTGACAGCGCTGGCAATGTTTATGTAGCAGATACAGGCAATCACAGCATTCGAAAAATTTCCCCCAATGCAATGGTTAGCACCTTGGCAGGCAATGGGCGTTCGGGTTTTGCCAATGGACAAGGTTCCGAAACCCAGTTCAATCACCCCACCGCCTTGATCCTGCATCAAGATGCGTTATACAGTGCCGATACCTTTAACCATTGCATCCGCAAAATCACCCTGGCCGGAGAAGTCACCACCCTGGCTGGGGATGGCCGAGAGGGGTTTGTGGATGGCAACGCAGATCAAGCCCGTTTTCGCTTTCCACGGGGACTGGCCTTTGATACCCAAGACAATCTCTATATTGCAGACACAGACAATCACCGCATCCGCAAATACTTCGCCGATCAACAACAAGTGATCACAGTGGCAGGCAACGGCAATGCCGATTTTGCCGATGGCAATGCAGCGGTGGCCAAGTTTAATCAGCCGATCGGTCTGCTCTTTGATCCTGCGGGCCATTTATTGGTCGCAGACAGCGGCAATAATCGTATTCGCAAGATTATCTTCCATTAGCCAAAGGAAAACACCATGCCTGAATTGCCCGAAGTGGAAGTTGTGCGCCAAGGTCTTGAAGCCCGAATTTTACACAAGCAGATTGAAACGCTTGAAATCTACACCCCTCAGATGACCTTGCCCAATCCCGAGACCTGGTCCAAACGCCTGAAAGGCCAAAGAGTCGAAGCCCTGGAGCGCCGGGCCAAATACCTGATTCTCCGTTTGAGCCAGGATTGCCTCTTGGTACATCTGCGCATGACCGGCCAAATGTTGCTGCAAGAAACGCAAACCGATCAAAGCAGCGAAGCTTTGGTCTTGCCTTTTACTTATTACCGCCGTCCGATGTTTGATCTGCCCGACAAACACACCCATCTCAAACTCAGCTTCTCAGGTGGAATTCAACTCTATTTCCGGGATATCCGCAAATTTGGGCGGGTTGAATTGCTCAGCCCGGCTGAATTGGCAGCCCATCCAGGGCTGCTCAAATTGGGTGTCGAGCCCCTCGGCCCGGACTATACTTGGTCTTATTTTCAAAAACGCCTCAAGGGGCAGCGGGCGATCAAAGCCTTTTTATTGGATCAGACCCAAATTGCAGGTCTGGGCAATATTTATGTCGACGAAGCCCTGTTTGCGGCAGGCATCTTGCCCACCCGTGCAACTGCCAGCCTCAAAAAAAGTGAAGCCCAAAAGCTGCATGTGGCGATTCCGGCGATCTTAAGCCAAGCCATTGCCAGCGGGGGAACCACCCTCAAAGACTATTTACATCCCGATGGCCAAGGGGGTGAACACAAAGAAGATTTACAGGTCTATGGCCGTGGCAAATTGCCCTGTCTGCGCTGTGGAAAAACCCTGGAAAAAACAGTTGTGGCTCAGCGAGGCACCCATTTTTGCCCGCAGTGCCAAAAATAATGGGCCCAAATAATAGGTCCCAAATAGTCAGCGCCAGTCACTTAAGAGATGCTGGATTTTCTCAGCCATCTGGGCCAGAGGCACAATCCCATGGGCCAAGTGGTGTTCAATAATGGCACGGGGCATGCCATAGACCACACACGAAGACTCGTGTTCGGCCAAACAGCGCCCGCCTGCCTCTTTGAGCGCACGCACACCTTCAAGGCCATCTTGGCCCATGCCGGTCAAAATCACAGCCAAAACCCGGCCTTTAAAATAGCGGGCCGCTGAAAAAAGCGTGATGTCGACAGAGGGTCGCACACCACATTGGGGTGGATTTTGATTGAGCAAAATATGGCCCCGGCGATCCAATTCCATATGAAAATCCGCAGGAGCGACCAAAACCCGTCCGGGCACCAGGGTATCTCCCTGCCGGGCCTCACGAATTTCCAGACCTGACGCCGATTGTAAACTCTCAGCCAGCGACTGGGTAAAATTGGGAAGCATATGTTGCACCACCAAAATGGGCAGCGGAAAACTATCGGGCAAACTTGCAAAAAGTGTGCGCAAAGCCTGAGGACCTCCGGTAGAGGTACCAATCACCACCGCTCGCGCCACCCCCGTGCTGATCTGAACCAGGGCTTTTTGCGAAAGTCCGCCCGTACTGTGTACCACACGGCGATGGGTACGCTGGTTCTCCAAGCGGCGCGACTGCTGGGCCCATTGACCCGCAGAGCGGATCTTGCGCACCAATTCGCTGCGCACGCTCTGGATCGGTCGCTGATTTTCAACGGGCCGAGGAAAAAAATCAAAGGCCCCCAATTGCAAGGCTTTGCGTGCGACCAGTGTATCCGAATCCGAAGGAGAGCTGAGCACAATCACAGGCGTGGGGCATTCTCGGCCAATGGCCTCCAAAATTTGAATCCCCGTATCCGACTCCAAATCTGGGGAGAGCGTGACCACATCTGGCTTGAGATGTTTGATCCGCTGCAGAGCGTTAATCGTTCCAGCAGAGGCTTCCAATACCTCAATCCCCGGCTCATTTTGCAGCCACTGGCGTAAAAGCCGCTGAACGAAAACAGAATCATCCACGACCAAAACGCGGATGGATTCAGGGTAGGCAGTAGATTCATTCATGCCAGCGACAATAGCTCCTGAAAATGGGCACTCACCCGTTCCTTGATATATTTCATATTGTACTCGCTTTGACCCCATTCTTTCAGAGAGATCATGACCTCTGGCGAAAATCCACAGGGATTCATATATTTTAAAAGCCCCAGGGAATTGTTCACATTGAGTGCAAAGCCATGCCAGACCACCCAGCGCCGCAGAGCAATGCCAATCGAGGCCACTTTGCGCTCCCCGATCCAAACCCCTGTATGTCCGGCTTCGGAATGGCTCCGGGCAGGCGCCCGGAGATCGGTCAATGTGCGGATCAGGGTCTGTTCCAATAGCTTCAAAAAAGCCAGCACATCGCGCTTTTCAGGAGGCAGCCAAATGATCGGATACCCCACCAGCTGACCCGGCTCATGAAACGAAATATCCCCGCCCCGTTCGACCGCGTAAACAGGAATCTGCTCAGGGGGTTGTAAGCGCAGGTTTTGGGACTGAAAGCGCCGACCACAGGTCAAAACGGGAGGATGTTCAACCAACAGCAATTGATTGGGAATTTCTTGCCGCGCCCGCATAGCGACACGCTCTTTTTGCAATTCCCAAATTTCCGCATAGTCACGCAGCCCCAGATCGTGAACTTCAAGGCCACCCAAAACAGTCACGCCGACATTTATGCCAATAACAGGCGCTTGGGGTTTTCAAGCAATTGAATCATATGCCTCAAAAAATAAGCGGCATCGGCCCCATCCACCACACGGTGATCGACCGAAAGCGAAAGGGTACAGACCCAACGGGCCACAATTTCACCCTGCCAGACCACGGGCTTTTGATAAATTTTGTTGAAGCCCAAAATGGCGACTTCGGGGTAATTGATAATCGGCGCGGAGATCAAGCCGCCAATCACACCAATATTGGTGATCGTAAAGGTACTGCCTTTGAGTTCGTCGGGTTTGGCTTTGCCTTCGCGCACCGCCCCACTCAAACGCTCAATTTCGCGGGCCAAATCGAGAATTGAAAGCTGATCCGCATTTTGAATCACGGGCACCAACAAACCCTGTGGGGAAGCAGCGGCAATGCCCATATGGTAAACCTTTTTGAGCACCAACTCCTGTGTGGCTTCATCGAGTGAGGCATTGAGCGTCGGATAGGCCTTTAAAGCAGAAATAAGCGCCTTGATCAGAAAAGGCAAATAAGTGAGCTTGACCCCTTGGGGTTTGACCCACTCGGACAATTCTTTGCGCCAGGCGACCAATTCATTAAAGTCCGCTTCATCTGCATAGAGAAAATCCGGGGCCGTGTATTTGGACCGGACCATTTGCTCGGCAATTTTGCGGCGAATCCCGCGCAGGGGAATCCGCTCTTCTTGTGCAGCAGGCAAGGCGGAGCGAACAGGAGGCACAGCAGATTGAGCAGAAACAGAAATAGGCTGGATGACTGCATCAGATCGTGAGGCAGGCAAGCCAGGAACATGGCGTTCCAGATCTTCCATCAGAATTCGCCCAAAAGGACCGGTTCCATTGACTTGACTGAGTTCCAAACCCTTTTCTCGGGCTTTTTGGCGCACCGCTGGTGTAGCCATAGCAACATCACTGGCTTGAGGCTGGGAAACCGTTGCAGAGGATTCAGACACAGCCGGGCTGGAGACGCTCAGAGTCTCAGCAACCGAATGCGTTTTCACTTCTTCGCCCTGACTCAAACGTGCAACCACACTGCCAACAGGCACCAAATCGCCCTCTTGAAAGAGCAATTCTGCCACAATGCCCCCCTGGGGAGCGGGGATTTCAACCGCCGCTTTGTCGGTCAAGACCTCTAAAAGGGGCTGTTCGGCTTCAATTTGCTGGCCTTTTTGCACGATCCATTTGACAATTTCCCCCTCGGCGATGCCTTCGCCAATCGGCGGCAAACGAACTTCAATCATGGGGAAGCTCCTTCTGCAAGAGGTTTTTGATAAAAAACTCACCGGCCCGATAAGAGCTGCGCACGAGCGGACCACAAGCGCTAAACAAAAATCCCTTTTCGGCACAAACCTGCTGCCAGTGTTCAAATTGCTCAGGTGGCACAAAATGCTGAACAGGCAGGTGTTTGGGCGTGGGTTGAAGGTATTGACCCATGGTCAGAATATCCACCTGATAAGCGCGCAAATCGTCCAAAGCGGCACCGATCTCTGCATCTGTTTCATTCAAACCCAGCATCAGCGCAGATTTGGTGTAACGCGTCGGGTCTGCCGCTTTGACATATCCCAAGACATCCAAAGAGACCTGGTAATCGGCCTTGGCGTCACGCACCTGCCGCGAAAGCCGTTTCACGGTTTCGAGATTGTGAGCTATCACATCGGGGCGGGCCGCAATCAGCCGATCCAAAGCAGCTTGATCTCCCTGAAAATCGGGGATCAGCACCTCGGTTAAAATCCGGGGATGGGCCAAACGAATGGCTTCCACTGTCCGGGCAAAATGGTCTGCACCACCGTCAGGCAAATCATCGCGATCGACGGAGGTCAATACCACGTAGTCCAAATCCATAGCGGCAATGGCTTCCGCCACCTTTTGGGGTTCATCGGGGTCGAGGGGCTGTCCCCGTTTGGCCGTTTTCACAGCACAAAAACGACAGCCCCGGGTACAGGTATCTCCCATCAGCATAAAGGTGGCGGTGCCGCCCCCCCAGCATTCACCCAAATTGGGACAACGCGCCTCTTCACAGACCGTGTGCAAATTGCGTTCGCGCAAAATCTGTTTCAGATGGACATAGTTCTCCCCCCCGGCCAAGCGGACCTTGAGCCAGGGTGGTTTGGGCTGACGGGGAAGCGGCAGATCTTTGAGCATGGCCTATTTTTTGGGCTTAAAGCTGCGAATCGTACGCCGACGGGTCAGCAATTTTTTGGCAGGTTTGGCTTTGACGACAGGTTCAGGTACCGCTTCTTCTGATCCATCTTCGTCATCAGAAACTGCACTTTCGGGCTCATCAGCCGAATCAGATTGATGCGCATCTTCAACATCGTCAGCAGGCGCTGCGTCTTCTTCTTCCTCAATGAAAGCAGAGACCGCCTCTTCAGAGGTGTCGAACTCATCAGATCCGTGCTCAGAAACCGAATCATGGGAACGTTCATCGCGAGACCGCGATTCACTTCTCTCACGGCCAGAAAATTCTTCTTCGGGCTCAGGAGATCCCATCGGCTGCAAAATACTCTGCAAACCATCGCTGTCAATTTGGCTCAAAAGCTCATCCAAACGGCTGGCCAATTTGCCAGAGACATTCAGGGAGTCTTCGCGTTCAATAAATTCACCCAAACGCTCATCGGTAATTTCACCCGTAAAATAGCTTTCATCAAAGAGCAGATCTTCGGGACGCTCATTGGTTTGAGGCTTTTCTTTGGCCACGGGTTCTTGCACGATCGGCATCGAGGGGGGTGGCGCCGAAACCGTCTTTTCAATCGGCGCAGCAGGCTTCGACCGGCCCCCGTTTTCACGGGTTTTGGGCGCAGGTGCAGGCAGAGAAGAGGTGGGCACAGGGGGAGCTGTTGATTTTTCAGAACCCGCTCTAAAACGGCTGCTCTTTTCAGCAGGGGTCGTGACAGGAATGCGCATTTTCATGCCATCATGGGTCATCACATCAGCCCGGTAAAAGAGGTTGCGGATCCGGCCAATGCCCTGACAGGTCGGGCAAGGCATGGTCAACATCTCACTCAAGCGCTGACGCTGACGGCGGCGGGTCATTTCAACCAGCCCAAATTCAGAAAAATAATTGATCTGAGGTTGGGCTTTGTCGCCATGTAAGGCATCTGAGAGCTTCTGCCAGACAATCTGCTGATCGCGGGGATTGTCCATATCAATAAAGTCAATCACAATCACGCCACCAATATCGCGCAGCACCAATTGACGGGCAATCTCTTCAGCCGCCTCACAATTGGTTCGGAGGATGGTCTCAGGCTGATTGTCCGTGGATGTCATGGAACTGGTATTGATATCAATCGAGGTCAAAGCCTCGGTCGGCTGGATCACGAGTGTACCGCCACTGGGCAACTGCACCAAAGGCTGAATCGCGGTCTCTAACTGTTGATAAATCCCGTAATAGCTTAAGACAGGCACATTGCCACTGTAGAGGCGCAGTTTGTTGCGCGCTTGGGTATCTGACCAATTGTTCAGGTATTTCAGCGCACGTTCATAGGTTGCCTGACTGTCCACCACGATCCGGTTGACGGAATGGGTGGCACCTTCACGCAGAATTCGTTCCAGAATATCCTGATCCCGATACAAAGTCGTACCTGGGGTGGCTTTTTCTGAGATCTGGAGAATGTGTTTCCAGCGGGCCAATAATAATTTTAAATCATCACGTAACGTCTGTTCAGATTGACCTACGGCCTCAGGACGCAAAACGATACCATAACCCGAACCGCAGATGATTCTTGCGATCCGTGAAAGGCGAGCCCGTTCCCGGGCATCATAAATGCGTTTAGAAAGGCCAATACGTCGTTCGAAGGGGGTGAGCACCAGATAGCGACCGGGCAATTGGATGAATCCCGTCAGACAGGCCCCTTTGTTCCCTGTAGGTTCACGGGTGACCTGAACAAGCATGTGTTGTTGGGGTTTTAAAAACTGACGGATGCCACTTTGTTGCTTCTTGCTGGCAGGCAGATCGGAGACATGAATAAATCCGCTTTTTTCCCGCCCAATATCCAGGAATGAGGCCTCAATGGCGGGGACGATGGATTCAACAGAGGCCAGAATAATATCTCCGACAAACTGCTCCCCCTCACTCAGATAAAACTCTGCGACAACTCCGTTATCTAGTACTACCGCGATTTTATCCGCTTCACTTACGACTATTTCCCTTGACACAATAGTTCTGTTTACCTCTTTTCTTAAAAAATAGCTGCATTTGTGGAGGAGAGTAAATTATTTAATTATCAAGGTACAAAAGCACCATTTAAGACAAATGGCACCTGATTCAAACACAAATACGAGCTTGTTAAAATAATATCCGGTGCTTTAAAGATGCCTTATGTTCTCTTTACTCAAAGAAAAGACAATCGGGCACGCTGGATATATGATGCAAATATCTTACAAAGAGCAGAAGTTCTTTTTTCAAATCGCTTTTGGCTCTTTCCCTATTCTATCATATCTCCCCGTGAACATTGGCAAATCCCAATCAGAACAGAACCCCAGCAGAAAATGTGAATAAAAAAAGCCCGTCTCGGGATTTCCTCGAGACGGGCACAATTGGATAATTAAAATTCAATAAATTTACTTTTTGGGGGTAGCGGCAGCAGCTGTTGTTGACTGAGTTTGAGTTGCAGCTGGAGCTGCTTGTGCTGTATTGGCAGCATTATAGGTGCCGTAAGGGGTGGAACCATAACCGGTACCATAACCGGGGGTCGTGCCGTAGCCAGTGCCGTAACTGGGGGTGGTACCATAACCAGTGCCATAACCCGTGCCATAGCCGGGAGTGGTACCGTAGCCAGTGCCATAACCCGTGCCATAGCCGGGAGTTGTACCGTAGCCAGTGCCATAACCTGTGCCGTAACCGGGAGTTGTACCGTAGCCAGTGCCATAACCTGTGCCATAACCGGGGGTCGTGCCATAGCCTGTGCCGGTGCCATAGGGGTCGGTATAGCCATAACCACCACCATAGCCAGTGCCCGTGCCATAACCTGTGCCGTAGCCGGGGGTCGTACCGTAACCTGTGCCATAACCCGTGCCAGTGCCGTAACCTGTTCCATAACCGGTGCCGGTGCCGTAGCCGGTACCATAGGGGTCAGTGCCGTAGCCGGTGCCATAGCCTGGGTACATGGGCTGTTGATAACCACAGGCCGTAAAGCTGGTAGCCAGAAGGGCAGAAAGAACCAGAAGTTTGACTGTTTTAAACATATGCTCGAACCTCATTTTTAATTATCCATAATCTTAATTTAATCTATTTTCTGTCTTTTGTAAAGCGTTTTGATCGAATTTTGATCCGGATTTTTTGATTTTCATGAAAAAATCCCCGTCTTCACACTTTTGGAAGACAGGGATTTAAACAGATCAACAGAATGAGGGGAAAAGAGGGTAAGATTTAGCGACGAGCCTGGGTATTGGTCTGGGTCGTGGTTGTCGTCTGAGCAGGAGTCGTGGTTTTGGTATTGGCATTGTAAGTGCCGTAAGGGGTGGTACCGTAACCGGGGGTCGTGCCGTAACCAGTGCCATAAGCAGGGGTCGTGCCATAGCCAGTGCCATAAGCAGGAGTTGTGCCGTAGCCAGTGCCGTAGGTAGAACCGTAACCGGGGGTCGTGCCGTAGCCAGTGCCGTAGGTAGAACCATAACCGGGGGTCGTGCCGTAGCCAGTGCCATAGGTAGAACCGTAACCAGGGGTCGTGCCGTAGCCAGTGCCGTAGGTAGAACCATAACCGGGGGTCGTGCCGTAACCGGTGCCGTAGGTAGAACCCGTCGCATAAGGATCGGTATAACCCGTTCCGTAACTAGAGCCGTAGCCGGTTCCATAAGAGGATCCATAACTGGAGCCATAAGGATTCATGGGGTATTGCTGAGCGCCACAGGCGGTCAGGGCAACAAAGGCAGTCGTAGCCAGGGCCAAAAGTTTGATAGTCTTAAACATAATTTCTTCCCTCTTTTCATTCTGTAACAATTTTGCCGGTACACTTGAAATTGAGAGAGAATAAAGACCCTGGAGTGGGATATAAAGTGTTGAAGGTCTCTACGCTCTTCCGGATAATAGATTCCGGCTCACACTGTACTTATCTGCTTCCCTGGCCAAAACTTTCTTAATTTAGTCTTGTGTTTGATTTAAGAAATGGTTAATTCTAAAAATAGTTTGAACAACGCCAAATTACTCTCTTCACGCATCTTCCTGACAGGAGCCAGTGGTTGTGTCGGCAGTTATGTCCTCAGTACACTCTTAGAGCAGACCCAATGCACCATTTTTGCCTTGATCCGGCAGCCCGAAAAACTGCCAGAAGCCATTCAAAACCATCCCCGTTTGCGGATTTTGGTTGGAGATTTGGCTTCAATTGCTGATTGGCAAAGCGAAATTTCTCAAACAGAGGTCCTGATCCACACCGCCGTACAATGGGGCGGACCCGGTGTTTACCAAGTCAATCACAGCCAAAGTCTAAAATTATTCAACTATTTGGATCCAATGCTTTGCCGCCAGATTTTTTATTTTTCCACTGCCAGCCTCTTAAACGGCAAGGGCCAATTCAGCCCCCGAAGCCTTTCGGCGGGCACCGATTATATTCGCAGCAAAGCTGCCTGTTATTTAAGCTTGCATCAATCCCAATGGAGATCAAAACTGATTTTTCTCTACCCCACTGTGGTTCTGGGCGGAGATCAGACTCACCCCTTCAGCGCTGCCAGTCAAGGTTTAAAAGAGCTTCACACCTGGATGCCCTGGTTGCGCTATCTTAAGGCAGAAGGGGCCTTTCACTGGATTCATGCCGAAGACATTGCCCATTTGATCCTGAATTGGCTTCAGCACCCACCAACGGAACAAGAACTGGTATTGGGAAACCCAGCTCAGTCAGTCAATCAGGTACTCAGTGAATTGAGTTTATATACACAGACAAAAACCATGCCTCTATTGTCACTGGAACGGCTTTTCCCACTCTTACTGCCGCTGCTGTCTCAGCGCATGAGCGACTGGGATCGTCACTCATTGAGAGAGCGTTCACTTATTTACAATAGTTTTTTTCCCGAACGTCTGGGTTTGGATTCACGTTTTAAAGAACTGTCCGAGGTACTCCGTCAGTTGGAGATCCCGAACAAAAGACGGTCCCCCTGAGCATGAACGCGGAGGGAACAAACTCAGGGGGACAAAAACCGACGAAGTCGCGTTGGCCTGAGGTTAACCCCAGAGCGCGTTCCAGGCAGTTTTAAGCCGGTCTGTAAAACCGGGCTTCTGACCGGGGGGCGGCATACCTGGCATGCCAGGCGGCTGCTGAGGCATTCCCGCGGTCTGTTGATAACCCGGCGGAATCTGCTGCGGTTGTTGCTGAGGCACAAAGGGCTGAGGCGACACAATATACTGCGGTGTCTGACCTTGCACATGTGGATACTGCTGAGGCACAATTGGCACCTGTTGTGGCGTGGGCGGCATCATGACCTGCTGAGGCGTCTGCTGGGCAACCATCTGGGGTGCAGGTTGCTGGGCGGGCGCTTGGGCTGCGTTCAGGCGTTGGGCGATATTTTCATAAGCGGCCACTTCCTGGGCATTGGGCTGATAGCGCTGCTCTTTGACACGCTGCTCCAACTGCAGTGCCCACTGGATTTCCTGT